>PCTW01000097.1:33944-34201 GCA_002786715.1 Bdellovibrio sp. CG22_combo_CG10-13_8_21_14_all_39_27 | reverse complement strand
TGCAATATTCAACAATCTTTTTAACTGAGTCACTGTTCGCCGAAGGAATGGCGATAAAAATTTTATCCACATCGAGTTTTTCTGCCAATTCAGGAATGAGCTCGATGCTACCATAAATTCTTATATTGTGGATTAGAGCATTCTTCTTAAATTTATCATCATCAACAAAACCCACAACCTTTAATTTTAATTCAGGGGTCGCATTAATATCTCTGACCAACTTTTCTCCAGCTCTCCCGGCTCCAACAATCAAGACG
>PCTW01000097.1:26290-33892 GCA_002786715.1 Bdellovibrio sp. CG22_combo_CG10-13_8_21_14_all_39_27 | reverse complement strand
AACGGATTGAAGAGCTGTTTGGTCTTTTAAAAAACGATAAACAAAGCGCCCGCCACCGAGACCTATAACCAGCAGCAAGAACTCAATTAAGAACATCGATCGTGGAACTCCTTCAAGTCTTGTCATAAAGAAGCAGACAATAAGTGAAACGAAGATTGCCATTCCCGATGCTTTCATGACGCGAATTAAGTCATGCATACTACTAAAGCGCCAAACACCTTTGTACAGGCCATTCAAAACAAAGCTCGCTGCATGGATAAACATAGAAACAAAAAAGAAACGATTAAAGTTGAGATCGCTAATATGCGGAATGCTTAAGGAATCAAATCTTAAATAGAGAGCACCCCAGAAAGAAAAAATTGATACCAACATGTCGTAGGCAAAAGCGATTATGACGCGTGGGTTTCGAAAGCTGGAAAAGAGATTGGCCATTTTTCCTCTTGAATAGATTTTAGTATTCTGCAAAAGTGTATCCTATAATCTCCCTTTTACGATGTCATGAGAGAATACTATGACCACCCGCATCTTCAATATTGTTATGTGCTTGATCTTAGGTGCCATTTTACTAATTCCAGGGATCATCATCACTCTCTTGGTCAAATTAACCAGCAATGGCCCCGCTCTTCATTGGTCAAAGCGCATTGGGAAAAACAATCAACCCTTTCTCATGCCTAAATTTAGGTCCATGAAAATAAATACTCCTCAATTGGCCACACATCTCCTCTCTGACAACCAAAATTACCTCACGCCGATTGGCCCATTCCTGAGGAAGTCTAGTTTGGACGAAATTCCACAAATACTAGCGATCATAAAAGGAGATATGAATTTTGTTGGACCTCGCCCAGCACTCTATAATCAAGATGATTTAATTGAGCAAAGAACCCTATTGAATATCCATACACTCACTCCTGGCATTACAGGCTGGGCTCAAATTAACGGAAGGGATGAGTTGTCTATTCCCGATAAAGTGAAACTGGATAAAGAGTATCTAGACAAAAGATCATTTATCTTCGATATGAAAATTCTCGCAAGAACAGTTATCCAAGTTTTAAAACGAGCAGATGTACATCACTGAAGATAAATTTTTTCCAATTTTTTTGTCATGACACTCTTTGAGAACTTGGTCTTCACCTTGAGATACGCACTCTCTATCATCGGTTCAAGAGATGCAGAGTTATTATAGAGGTTTTTGAGAATTTCAAAATAAGTTGAAGCCTTATTATCTTTTGCGATAAAGCCGCAGGTCTCATCGACAACTTCTTTAAGTCCACCTTCAAAGGAAGTAATCACCGGAACTTTTACCGACATGGCCTCAACGGGCACATAGCCAAAGGATTCAAAGCGAGAAGGGTGAACAATGAAATCAAATTTAAGCATTTCCCTTTCAACAGATTCACTATAATTTTTAAAAAAAATATGATTTTGCAATTGTTCTTCCGTAATTAAACTTGAAAGAAAATCCAATTGCTCCCCAGAACCATAGATTGAATACTCAAAAGGGATCCCATTCATTTTCAACATGGCACAAGCTTCGATGATAATATCGTGGCCTTTCAAATGTCTCAAGAGCCCAAAACTCGCAAGCTTTAATGGTTGCCCTTTTTGATAGTGATGTGTTGCTTGAAAAGGAGGAATATCTACACCATTATAATTAATTAAAAAGCTATCATTGATTTTACAAACATTCGAACAAAAGGTTTCATATGAATAATGAGATTCGAAAATAAAGAGGTCTGTAAATGGTATCAATAAAAACTCAATTAATGAATACAATCTATTTTTAAGAGCACCATATACGCGATGAAGACTCCCTCCATGGGGAGTATAAATTGATTTTGCGCTCAAAAGAGATGAAATCAAGCGACAATAAATTCCCCCTTTGGCACCATGTCCATGAATCACAGTTACATTTTCATTTTTTAAAATGTTAAAGATGCGAAAGAGATTCTTAAAATCAGAGAAACCCGGTTGATCAACGATAGGAAGATCAAACACTTTTAAATTGGAATACACCGGAACAGGACTATCGGTATCATGTATGTTAGTTATAAAAATTTGAGTCACATCATTTTGATGAGAAAGATGCTCCAAAATATCATAAACATGTTTACGAATGCCACCGGCAGGAGCTCTTAATATTTGAACGATTACCTTAGACATCGCGTTTCCACCCCAATAAATTCAACACAGAGATAAGCAATCCTGTCAAAATAATGGCCGAAGCGACTTTAAAATGCCAAAAGGAATCAAACATTTTCCTCATGGCAAGAGAGTAAGAAATTTTTATTTCGTTGGGAAATTTTTCTGAAAAAAGAAAATTCCTCATGATATTAATAGAGCGCATGGCCTGATCTTTCATCATAAGAAATTGATAACACTCTTCCAGTTCTGGCGTTTTATATTTTTCGAGAACTAAAAAAATATCGTGTTTTGTGATTCTCTTTTTTGCAATTCGATAGCTATAGCTTGCATCGGCGACTCGATAACGAATCAGTGGTTTTTTAATGGCAAGCAGAGAACCTCGTTGAGACAACCTCAGCCACACGTCGAGATCGGCTGAAGTTTTAAACTCTCCCCCTTTCCAAACTTTTATTTGATCTCGATAAATCGAAGATCTGGCCACAACAGATGGACAGGTGATGAAATTAGCATATTGAAAAACAAGTTTCATGAAAACTGATTGGTTGATGCTGGTGACTTCAGCAAGGTCAAGTTCCTGAGGAAAATATCGTAATCCAATAGTTGATCCTTGAGAGTCTATTTCACTTGCGCGACAAAATGTCGCGACACTCTCAGGATGGGCTTCAAGAGCTTTGACAGAAGTCGAAATAAACTCCTTTTCATATACATCATCCGAATGAGCAATCAAAGTATAGTCACCTTCGCTGGCTTCGAGGCATTTAGTAAAATTCCCTTCACCGCCAACATTGACCTCATTTACAATGAGCTCAATTATTGGGTATTTAAGCTTAAACTGCTGGATGATCTGAGTCGTTTTATCTGTCGACTGGTTATCAAATATTTTAATTTTCTTGATTTCATAATCTTGCTCGACCAATGATTTCAGAGTCTCTGAAATGGTCGATTCGGCATTGTAAACGGGAATGCATACGCAAATGTTTTTTATCATGCGTCTACGACCTCTCTTAACATTTGATTTTGATAGGAATGATAAAGCAAATAGAGAAAAAAGAGACCATAGAATAAGCAGATCAGTACAGAATAGAAAAAACTTGAACTCAATGTATTAAAGGCCATCGCCGTCAAAAAGAGAGTGCTCACCATGAAGTTTTTTAAAAGTCCAACCAGAGGTATTTTCACTTTAATTAAATGAGAAACATTAATATAAAGATAAATAAGTGCGCCTAAATAACCACACATCAAGCAATAAGGAGTATAACTCACGAACTCTGGATGATGAGAAATAAACAAGATACTAATGATTGTGATCGAACCTCCAAGGAGATAAGGTCCCATCGCTTTGTGAGTCTTTAATTCTGATTGAGTCGCCATGGTAAAAATATTGCCAACCATTCGAACAATTTCAACAAAAGCCCCCAAGGCTAAGAACTGACTCGAATTCTTGAATTTTGTGTCGGCCAAAACTCTCAAGACAAACGGAGCAAGCCCAATAAGAAAAAAAAGGAGATAAATATAAGAGGGCATTAAACGATTGAGTAGTAAATTCCAAGCGTCCTCTTTATCTTCATTTGGTTTATTGATATGTGAATAGAAAGAAGGAAAATAAAGCTGTTGAAACAAATATTCGACGGCCACACATAATGAGGTTGCCAACCCTAGACCAAATGTGAGTTCACCTAAAATAATGGGATCAATATTCTCTTTGTAAAAAAAACGGAAAGATTGTGCTAGTCCCCAAACTGCAATATTTGTTACAGCGATGGGCAATCCGAAATAAACCACTTTCTTTATCCGAGCACCAATGTCTTTAAGTTTCACTGTAATTTCATGAGAAAATTTGAATGATAAAATAAAGTAAGATAAAACTCCAAAAAAGATGAAAGAAATTCCTTGTCCAATTAGCCAGTACAAAGGCTGAGGATTGATCAGCTTTACCATTAGATAAGAAATGATCAATCCAACGAGATTCGTCATTAAAGTCCATAAAACAAATTGATTGGTGAATCCCAATAAGTTCAAACTCGGAACAAGAGTTCCATTAATTGAAGTGGAAAAGACATAAAGAACTAATGTCATAACGACAAGAAGCCATTGTCCAGATTCCAATGAAATCTTGCTTTTAAAAATGTACAGAAAGGGAATCGTCAACAAGCTACCTATTAAAAATACCAATATAATTGTTTTGAAATTTTTAATAAGTGTCCCATGATCTCTCCAGGAGTGAAGCATGCGATTTGCATACATCCCAATAGGATTTGCAAAAATAAGCCCAAAGGCTCCTGCAATCGAGAGAAGAAAATAATAAACTCCCATATCTGAGACGGAGAGAACCGTGCTTAAAACCCTATAGGTCAGAAACATAATCACCATCTGTAAAAATCGGCCCGTTGATATGATGGCAAGATGTTTATTCATGAATCAATCCGTTAACGATTGTACTTGCAAAAAATTCATTGGAAAAAGGGTTGGCTCTGCCACTTTTTAAAAAGTCCTCTATACGAGTTTGATATTCAAAAATTTCTTGATCCGTCATTAAGATTAAATACTGATAGAGCTCCTCATGATTTTTAAACTTGGTTCTATCAATATAACAATTCTCCGGAATGTATTTACTTATATTTCCCGCCCCCCAATAGATAGGAATAGTGCCTGCAAAAAAGCAGTCCCAAATTTTCTCTGTGATATAACCATCAATATCTCTTCCATTTTCATAGCATAGTGCAAATTTATAGTTTCTAAGTACAGTCAACTTTTCGTTGACTATTCCTTTGTAGGAAATAGATCTATTCACTGGGAAAAATTTTAGCACTCTTAATTTTCGAAAAACTTTTTGCCACCATAGATCAAAGCGATAATTCCAACCCATTCCGAAATAATCAAAACTCTCAGGATGAAATTTTTCAAGCCATTTTATAGTTTCAAGTCTTTTAGAATAAAGCTCAAGGGGATGATGGCTCGTTTTATTGCCAGAGATCGAAGTTAAAAGCTTATTTCGAAGAAACTTGCCGGGTGGCGTTGTTTGAATATCATTGGGAAAATTAAATTTAAAATATGTCTTTTCATCAACGAACTTGTCATGCCATGTGAAAATCTTTTTAAACTTTTGATGTTGAGGCAACAACCAGTTGTCGGGACGGATCAGCTCTGTCTCAAAAAGCATTAAATAAGATTTTTCTTTAACGATTTGAGAAGGAAAAGGTTTGGGCATTTCATTGTATAGGACAAGATCAGCGTCATCGGTTGATAAAAGATCCGAAGTGATTAAGTCATATCCCTTTTTTTTAAATTCTTCTTTCAAAAGAAAAAAAGGTTTCAAGCAATTATCTCGATTGAGGCTCATATTTGTTAAATCAAAAATTTTATTTGCTTGATAATCTTTTCCAACAACAAATGAAATCTTTCTCATTTAATTTTTTCCAATACCTTATGTAACTGGTATCGATATGTGTATTGAGCTCTGGCCTTAATCATACCCCGATCACGAATCGCTTCTCGTTCTTGTTCATTATTTAAATAATACTTACAAAGAAGTTGAGCTTCATCTGGTGAAGCATAACAAGCAATTTCTTTGCCGATTTCATAATAGTCCTCAAGACTTGCTACATAGTCTGCCAGTTGAAATCCAGCATAATAATTAATTTCAAAATTTCTTGCTTTAATTTGGCTTGCATTTTTCTTGGTATGCAAAGTATGAGCAAAATTCTTGGGATGAGCGAGAAGATATCTTATATCCAAACTTGAACTATTGGATAAATTTAGATTAATTTTTGAACTTGCAAAAAGCTTGACCATTTCATCGTTACTTAAAGGTCCATTCGGCCATCCATTACCAAAACAATGAACCTTAACACCTTTTTTCCCAAGTTGCTTCACGAACCAGGCGCGATAAGGATTGTAACCGCCAATAAAAGAAACATCATACTTATAAGGCAAAGGTTTTATATCTCTATCATCATCAATGGCTGCCCATTGTGAAGAAATAACATCAAGAACACCAATCGCATGATATTTAGGAATGGAGAACTTGTCTGAAGTCATACAGTAGGTAAATAAAGGGGCATAGTGAACGGTGAAATTATCAAAACGCCAGCTATCATCACCAAAAAAATTAATCGTTTTATATTTTGATTTTAAATACTGAAGCGTTTCTTTTGAAAATTGATCTCTAAACAAGATGAAAAAAACTAAATCAGGCTTAACTTCATCGGCAAAATTTTTAATATCTATTTGCAGTTGTTCGAGATTTCCAGCAAGGTATTTGTCGTAATAGAAAGGAGTAACGGTGTGGCCCAGTTCTTCAAAACTTCTTTTAAACCCCATTTGACCAATTGTATTAATTCCTCTCGACTCCAATCCGTAATCAAACTCGAGGTCAACGTACATGATTTTCATTAATTATTTCCAAGTTGCATCATTTTAAAGTAAAATTTATCATGCTTAATCAGAAAAAACACATTGGAATTACTGACAACCTGAGCCTTATTTCACAGGCACTGGACAGTATAGGCCTAAGTTGTTTGGGTCTTCTGATTTACTGTATTTATCTTCAAGAATTTGAAATTCCAAAAGAATATGCAACGATCATGATCATCAATACTCTTTTGATTCTCACCATCTTCCCCTATTTCGGACTCTATACTTCTTGGCGAGGAAAAAACAAATGGCAGCGCAACTCTTCGGTGGGCTACGCTTGGCTCACCGTGCTATTTATTCTTGTCCTCATTACATTTGCCATGAAAAATTCAGCTGCCTTCTCAAGAATATGGTTTTTTTCATGGGGGATTACAGGGTATTTTTACCTCGTAATCTATCGCTTTATCATTGATAGAATATTAGAAAAGTTAAGGATTAAAGGAATCAATCGCAAAAAGATTTTAGTCTTTGGTGCTGGAGTTGTTGGTCGAAAGATTAGTAAAAATCTTCTCGAAAATAACGAAGTCGGATTTGATATTTTCGCTTTTGTTGATGATGACCCTAAGCTTATTGGAGAATTTATTGATCAAGTTCCAGTTAAGCCTGCTGAAAATCTGATGGATTTAATCGAAGAATGTCATGAGCTTTGGATTGCCCTCCCCTTAAGGGCAGAGAAGAGAGTTCTCGAAATTTTGCATCTCACTCGTCATAAAACTTCAATTATTCGTTATATTCCAGATATTTTTAATTTTAGACTGCTTAACCATTCCATAACTGAAATTGCAAATATTCCTATAATTGAAATCAATGGAACTCCCATGAGTTCGATAAGTCATGTTATCAAAAGAATTGAAGATATTGTGCTATCGCTTATTATCATTACTCTCATAACTCCTATTGTTCTCGTTGTCGCCATTCTTATCAAGCTCACTTCAAAAGGTCCTATTCTTTACAAGCAGTATCGTCATGGATGGAATGGTAAAACGATTAAGATCTATAAGTTTCGCAGTATGTATTTTGAAAAGGAAGATCAATTTAAACAGGCCA
>PCTW01000097.1:0-26246 GCA_002786715.1 Bdellovibrio sp. CG22_combo_CG10-13_8_21_14_all_39_27 | reverse complement strand
CCATGCCATTTCGATGAATGAAGACTTCAAAGACAAAGTCGATAATTACATGCAAAGACATAAAGTCAAACCAGGCATTACCGGTTGGGCTCAAGTCAATGGGCTAAGAGGTGAAACCGATACAATTGAAAAAATGGAAAAGCGAATTGAATATGATCTTTATTACGTTCAAAACTGGTCGCTCTTTCTCGACTTCAAAATCATCTATTTGACAATCTTCAAGGGCTTTACTGGCAAAAATGCTTACTGATTTTTTATTATTCTAAAACCCTTAGACATATCACCTTCCACTCTAAGTCTTAATTTATCCGTAAAGTATCCAGTGCAAGGCAGGGGAGAATTACTACACAGAGCAAATTCTTTGTATAATTCTTTGTCTCCTGGACAAATATGGCGTTTTTTCGAATCATTGCAATTTTGAATACTCACAGGGGTCCAAAGTTCTAAAACCTTTCTCCCATCCTCGTATATTGGAGTCAATTCGATTGGACCTGATTCATGTTTTCCTATTCGTAAAAAATTAACAGGTCCTCTTTTGCCTGTGTAAAGTGTAAAAAAAATGGAACTTGTAAACAAAAAGTAAATTCCATAAAACAATACAGTTACTTTTTTTTCAGATAAAAAAATCAAAAAGTTAGGTAAGGCGAAAGATAAGGCAGTTGCCATGTATACAATAAAAAATCCGTCACCAAAACGTATGTCAGGAGCCAAAATAAACCAGAACATAAACGATGCTATTGACCATAAAAAGAAAAATAATCCACTAGTAAATTTTGTTCTAAAAAAATGTAGCGCCCAAAATAAACTTCCAAATAAGAATGGAATAATTCCAACTATCCAAAATCGAATAGAAACAAAGTTAATTTTAACCCAAGGGATAAACCAAAATAAAAAATCATGCTTACTAGCTTCTGGATAATCTGGTAAAGGTCGCCTTGCCCAATTTACAACGTCTAAAATTGTATTATTTGCTAATTCAAAAGGAGCTGTCCAATCTAAATCTAATGGAAAATATGGTGACGGATAAAAAGGCCACCCAGATATTAAAATATTTCGAGATAACCAAACAACAAAGGAAAGTATTGGTATTGAGCATATAATTAATAAATTCTTTAAGTTTAAAACTTTCATTTTGTTCAATTCAAAAATGATAAAATAAAAAACAAAAAGAATAGACATGGCTCCCATCGGCTTAAGCACAAATGAAGCAGTTGAAAAAATAAATGACATCAAAAAGAATGAAAGAGGTTTTTCACTTTTTTCAGAGTAAAAAATCAGTACTAAATAAACAACAATGGCATTGTAAACCAGAGGTAGAAAATCATAATGTAAACTTGGAAATCCCCAAGTTAAGATATTGCAAAAAGTCCATCCAAGTATAAGTAAACTAAAACACTTTTTCCAAATAGCTTTCCCGAAAAAAAATTCGTATGTAAAAAAACCTAAAGAAGCCGTATACGAAAGAGCAGGTAAAATCCAAGTAGTTCTATCCTTCCAAAAATAATGATCGAGTATTCCGCCCAATATATGCCAAGAAGTGTTTACTCCTAAACGTTGATTCAAATTTGCGAGACCTATCACGGTTCCATATTCACTTAGCCATTTCACTGCATTAGCGTGGTAAAAATCAGTATCTGTATTGTATGGATAATGGTCGTATCCCAAGATGAGTGACACTAGAGAAATTCCGATAAAGAAAAATAGTGAAAAAGAAATATCAAAATCTTTATAATTTATTTTCCCTATATCAAAAATATTTCCAAAAAAACCAATTGCTATAAAAAAAACAAAAACAAAGTTATTTAAAGGCATAAAGAGAGAGCAAAGCATTCCTAAAATACTCGAAAAGAAAATACCTAGAAAAACATCAAGAAAAGGATTAGTAATCGTTTTACTTTTGGTAAATTTTAAAAAAAGCCTACCTTGCCCTTTAAAGATAAAAAGCAATAGCACCATTGAAAAAAGTACTGAAACCATAGTTAGTCCTAAATAGTCTAAAAAACAAAAAATCTTCGAAAAATAAAATTACCAACAAAACCAAGTAATACTGCTACGGATTTTGCAACAAATGCTGTTAGCCCCTTAGAAATGAGAATCGTAGTGGTTGCATAGTCAACTCCTCCCATAACTAAAATAGTAATAAGATATGAAGCGACTTCACCAAATGTATTCCATCTTGCTCGATGTTGAAAAAGAATTGAGATACATAAAAAATAGTTAACTAATGCGGCAAGAATGAATGAAATAACAATAGAAAGTGAGGTCAAAAATCCATTATGGCTAAATAATTGAAAAGCCAAAATATTTACAACGGCTGAGATTGCTCCAATAACGAAGTAAAGAATAATTTGCATTGGTAAAGGAGCAAATGAAGCCCCATAGTGCAAAATACAATAAAGAGCTCTTACTCCATCTTTCCAGCCTATTTTCTTTCCCTCTTCATAGCTACGAGGATTATAGGAAATCGCACATTCATAGACTTTATATTGACCTCTTGAAACGAGACACGTTACTTCAGGCTCAAATCCAAATCTATTTTCCTTAAGCTTTGGCGCAATCTCTTGAATAACTTCTCTTCTGAAAAGTTTATAACAGGTCTCCATGTCAGTTATATCCAAATTGGTAAACATATTAGTAATTAAAGTCAGCATCTTGTTCATCCAAGTGTGCCAAAAATATAGAACTCTTCGAGTTTCAGGCTTTAAATATCTAGATCCAAAAACGACATCAGCATTATTTTGAATCATAGCATTTACGAGATCGTGATATTGCTGTGGGTTGTATTCTTCGTCAGCATCCTGAATGCCTACATAGTCCCCTTTTGCATGGAGAAATCCTGAACGTAAGGCTGCGCCCTTACCTTGATTCACCTTATGCTCTACTAACTTAACTTTAGGATCATTTTTAATTATAGAATGAGCCACTTTTAAACTGCTATCAGTTGAACAATCATCAACGATAACTATTTCAATGGTTAAATCATTATTTTCAACTTCTCGAATTCTCTTAATGCAATTCTCTAGAGTCTTTTCTTCATTGAAGCACGGAACAATTAATGAAAGGTTAATCATAGTTTTTTCCATTTAATAAATATGTATTTTCAAACGAATAGGGCGGCTTCCAGTTTAATAAAGATTTCGCTTCACTGATATCAACGACAAGATCTCCCAGTAAACGATTGGCATATGCTTTTTGTCCTAAAATCAGAGCAATAAAATTTAATAAACTTAATGGTACTGGGATTAAAATTAGACTTTTCACCTGAACCTTAGCCATTAACTCTAGTATATCTACTAAACTATAATCACGGTCATCGCTTGCCAAAAAAATCTTGCCTCCAGAGTTTAAATGACTAATTGTTGTAATTATTAAATCAACTAAATTATATACTGAAATCAGACTTCTTTTATTTTTAACTAATCCAAATGGTAATGGGACTTGCTTGGATACTATTTTAAATAATCTTTGAAAATTAGCTTTGACTCCAGGCCCGTAAACAAGAGGAGGACGAATAATAACAATTTCAAAAATACCAGCTTCATGAAGCTTTAAAAGTTCGATCTCCGCTTCCATTTTTGATATCCCATAGGCATCTTCCGGAGCAGGTAAATCATTAGCAAAAAACGGTTTCTTAGTGGTTTCTTCTCCATTCACTTTTACAGAACTTAGATAGATAAATTTTTTTACTCCAACTTTTTTTGCAGTTTTGGCCAGATTTAATGAAGCTTCGACATTGTGTTGCCGAAAAGTCTTCAATGAATCGATACTCGAATCCTGCATTATATGCACACGCGCAGCAAGATGTACCACAACATCACAACCGTCTAAGATTGAATCCCAATTTGTTTGACTACAAATATCGCCATAGAGAGCGCGAGTCCCTGCTACAAAATTTAAATTTCGTTTCTGCAGTTCTCTCACTAAATGAGAACCAACAAATCCATTGGCTCCAGTAATAAAAATTTTATTCATAATTTAATTTTTCAAATTCGGATTCTAAAATTGAGATTAGTTTTCCACGTTCAAACTCTGAAATATAACAACTTCTAGCATTTTGGCCCATATCATTTAACTCTGAAGGACTCATTAAGGACATTTGTACAATTTTTTCAGCAAGAAATTGCGGACTAGAAGCTTGACATGTAATTCCAGCTTTCCAATCATTGATAATATGCGCTCCCTCACCATTCAATGAACCCAAAATTGGTTTCCCGCTAGCAAGATAAGCTTGTAGCTTAGCAGGCACTGTAATAGAAAATAATTTTGTATCTGTTAGGCTCACGATCATGACATCTGCTTTAGAAAAATAATAGGGCATCATTTCGACCGGTTTTTTTCCTAAAAATATAAACGTATCAATAATATTTTTCTTCAGGACTTCATCTTGGGCCCATTTTTTCATTAAGCCATCGCCTAAAATTAAAAACTTTATATTTTTCTTACTTTTTAAAATTACAGCAGCTTCAACTAATGTTTTAATATCTTGAGATGAGCCAATATTCCCTGCAAACATCAGCTTAAATCCATCAGGTGGAATGTTTTCGTCATGAAATTTTTCTAGATTCTCTAAATTACCAAAAACAGACTCAGCCCACTGGGGCCAATACATAATTTTTTGTGGAGGAACTCCCATGGCACTTATATTTTGAAAAAAACCTCTCGATGTTATAAAAATTTTTTCACAACGTTGGTAAATCCACCTTACTAGAACTTCAACACATTTTAGTAAGAAATTATTCTTAACAACACCGGTTGCAACCAAACTATCTGGCCACAAATCTTGCACCCAAAGTATAATTGGTGTTTTTTTCAAATATTTTAAAAATATGGCAGGAATGGCAACCGTAATGGGAGAAGGTTCGAAAATAAAAATCTTATCGAATTTTCCACGCACAAGAAATGGGGCTAAAAGACTAGCTGAAATAAAAAAAGATAGATAGTTCAATGCCAATTTAAGATTTTTATTTTTACCACGAGGTATTAAAGGCACGCGAATAACTTTTACTTTATTAAGATATTCATTATAAGGACCAACAAAAGAATATCCTTTAAAGAACTTCCCTTCTGGATAATTTGGAAGACCTGTATAAACGGTAACCTCGTGTCCGCGAGAAACTAATTCAAGGCAAAGGTCATTTATCTTAAACTCTTCAGGCCAAAAATATTGCGTAACAACAAGTATTTTCATACTTTCTTATTTTCTCCAAACATTTCTGTTTGCATAATCCGTGTAACTAAGAATGATACGAACCACTTTTTCTGAAACATTCGGCATACAATAATCAGAGACTTGTCTAAAGAGACGATCACCTTGAGCTGCTTGTTGGTCAAGAATTGATAGGCATTGCATAATTCTTTCAGTTCCAAGACCTGTCATCATCACCGAAGCTTCTTCCATAGCTTCTGGTCTTTCGTGTGTTTCACGTATATTCAAAGCTGGAAAATTGAGCACAGATGACTCTTCTGAAATCGTTCCACTGTCTGAAAGCACGGCATGTGCGCACATCTGTAATTTTACATAATCCATAAATCCGAGAGGTTTTAATAAAGAGATATTACCTCTTAATTTTATATTTCTTGTGTCAATCATTTTTTGAGTTCGAGGGTGAGTTGAAATAATAACAGGCTCATTAAATTGCTCTGCTATTGCATTTAATGCCTCCATGAGTTTCGAAAAGTTTAATTCTGAATCAACATTTTCCTCACGATGAGCACTCACTATAAAATATTTTTTCTCAGTGAGTTTTAATCGAGTTAATATATTTGAAGCTTCTATAGATTTTTTATAATAATTTAAAACTTCGAACATCGGACTCCCCGTCTTAATAACTCGATCAGGAGGAAGATTCTCTCGTAACAAATACTCTCTCGCAATTGAACTATAAGTTAGGTTGATATCTGCAGTATGGTCGACAATCTTGCGATTTGTCTCTTCTGGAACTCTTTGATCAAAACATCTATTCCCCGCCTCCATATGAAAGATTGGGATTTTGCGACGTTTAGCTGGAATTGCAGCCAAACAGCTATTTGTATCTCCAAGAATTAAAAGTGCATCTGGTTTTTCTTCTTCAAAAACTTTATCAACAGCAATAATGATCTTACCAATAGTTTGCGAAGCTGTAGCACCTGCTGCATTTAAAAAATGATTAGGCATTCTCACTTGTAAATCTTTATAGAAAATTTCATTTAATTCGTAGTCATAATTTTGACCGGTATGAACTGTAATATGATCACAATAATGATCAAGCTTAGCCATCACTCTAGACAATCTAATAATCTCAGGCCGAGTACCTAGCACTGTCATCACTTTTAATTTTTTCATAGATCATACCTTATGTGAAAAAGTATCAGGTTTTTCTTGATCAAAAACTTCATTGGCCCACAACATAACAATCATTTCTTCTTCACCAATATTTGTTATATTATGTGACCAGCCTGGAACCGTCTCAACGACAAGCGGTTTGTCTCCCGTAGAAGATATCTCATATTCTTCTTTAGTTTCGATATTTAGAAATTTATAGAGGGCGCTTCCCTTAACCACTAGAAACTTTTCAGTTTTACTATGATGATAGTGTCCGCCGCGAGTGACACCTTTCTTTGCCGTAAAAAAAGAGAACTGACCGGAGTTTTTTGTTTTTAAAAATTCAACAAACATACCGCGGGGGTCTTCATGTTTCGTTAGTGGATACGAAAAAAGTTCCGGTTTTAGGAATGAGACATATGTCGAGTAGAGAGCACGTAAAAAGCCCGTTCCTACTTCTTCGCTAACTAAAGAAATTCTACTAGATTTAAATGCTTTAATACTTTCGTACAATTCGCCTACTGTAACTTTATATATAGGCTCAACTGCCTGACTCTCTTTCTTATCCATCAATTTGATAAAGTTCACAATGACATCATCAACATAAACTAAGTTGATAATGGAATTGGGGTCATGGATTGTGACAGGCAAATCATTAATGATATTGTGACAAAATGTTGCAACTGCTGAATTATAATTAGGTTTACTCCATTTACCGAAAACATTTGGCAAGCGATAGATATAAACTGGACCATTAAGACTATTTAGCAAATTTTCTGCTTTTAATTTGCTTCTCCCATAGGGATTATCGAGTTCTGCTTGGATAGAGGAAGTAAAAACAATTGGAATGCTCTTATCACTTGTTTCAAGCTCTTGGGAAATTATGCGAGTAAGGTCAACATTCCCAGTATCAAACTCTTCTTCATTCAGGGGACGGTTAACGCCAGCAAGGTGAAATATAAAGTCACATTCTTTTAACTTTTCTCTTAATGTTTTGAAGTCATCATTTTTGGTATATTTAAGAATTTCTATGTCTTTTCTTTGTCTCAAGTGAGCAATTAAATTTTTGCCTATAAATCCATCAGCACCCGTTATTAATAACTTCAATGCTTAACCTTTAGTCTCTAAATTTTCACCACCGACTACAGTTTTTATGAAATCTAGCTTTAATAACAATTGCTTTAAGTTTTCTTGATCAAGTCGTTCAGTATTATGTGAGTTATAGTCTTCATAGTGAGTAATTTTCTCCTCTCCAACTTCTACAAATTTACTATAATTTAGGTCTCGTAAGTCTGGAGGAACTCTAAAATATTGTCCCAAATCTTCTGAGCAGGCCATTTCTTCTCGGCTCAATAGAGTTTCGTAAAGTTTTTCACCATGACGAGTTCCTATGACTTTTACTTCATGATTTGGTTTTTTCATTATATCTAAAATTGCATTGGCCAAAGTTTTCACAGTCGAAGATGGAGACTTTTGTACAAATAGATCTCCGTTATTTCCGTTTCGAAAAGCATAAAGCACAAGACCAACGGCATCATCGAGAGTCATCATAAAACGAGTCATTTCTGGATCAGTAATTGTAATTGGCAAGTTCGATTTAATTTGCTCTACAAATAATGGAATAACTGAGCCTCGAGAAGCCATGACATTACCATAGCGAGTTCCGCAAATAATTGTTTTTGAACTATCCAGGTTGCGTGACTTGGCTACCATTACTTTTTCCATCATTGCTTTTGAAATACCCATCGCATTAACAGGATATGCTGCTTTATCGGTGCTAAGACAAACAACACGCTTAACGCCATTCTGTATAGCAGCCTCTAATAAATTATCCGTACCTATTATATTAGTTTTTACCGCTTCCATTGGATGAAACTCACAAGAAGGAACTTGCTTAAGCGCTGCTGCGTGAAAAATATAATCAACACCTCGAGTTGCATTAAGCACACTTGAATAATCTCGAACATCTCCAATGTAAAACTTAATTTTGGGATTATTATACTTTCTGCGCATCTCATCTTGCTTCTTCTCATCCCTGCTAAAAATTCTTATCTCAAAAATATCCGATTCTAAGAATTTTTTTAAAACGGCATTTCCAAAAGACCCCGTACCTCCGGAAATCAAAATACTTTTTCCTTTAAACACAACGCTCCTTCATCTTTTTACAGTTTCTTTATACTAAACTATGGGTTTCCTGACATTCATTATTTATCTTAACTATTGGCTTAAACGCTCTTGTATAGACACTGTGCACAACTGGAACGAATACTTATTGAATTTTTAATACAAAGGCTTAAGAAGCTGAAAATTAGATACTTATTATTTTTAAGTTCGCAAATTAATATAAATAGAGATTATTATGATATATAACGGCTTCTAAGTACCAAAATATTATTTGCTATTAAAAATATTACTCACTGCAAAAGAATTCAAAAATGCAGGCTAACGAAAAAGTATCCATTCTTTTCAATTTCTCCTCTTCATATGTAGGAGGTGGTTTCAAGCGCCTTAAGGCATATCTAAACTGGTACAATGAAAATCACTTGCAATACAAGTCCATATTTATAATAAACAAAAGAATTGCATATTTAGAATTACAGTTCCCAAATGTTACTATTTATACTGTTAATCCTTCAAAATTTGCACGTTTCTTTTGCGATGATTATTACTTGAATCGTATATTAAAAAATCACAATGCCATAGATGTCTATTTTGCATACGGCTTCCCTGTTTATAGAAGACTTGCTAAACTTAACTGGTTTCACTTATCAAATCTGCTTCCTCTAAAAACTGAACTTACATGCAAAACGTCTTTCGAAAGATTAAAAATGAAACTACTTGCTCATCGTATTAAAAGATCTTTGCCTAAGATTGACATTTTCTCTGCCGAGTCACCATCTTCCATTAAAATTTCAATTGACAGCTGGGCAGACACGACTATCCCTGAAAAATATTGTCTAGAAAATGGAATAGATGAATACCTAATGGAGTCGGATACCGATCCTTGCTTAAAAGCCCAGTATGCAATTAGCATAGGGACGAAATATTATAAAAGAATAGATAAGGTTATTGAAATATTTAAAGTCTTGAATTCAAGCTATAGTGAACTTGAGTTCAAAATAATCGGTCCATCTTTAGGTCAAAATAAATTTAATCGTTACGGGCTAGACATTGAATTTATTGATAATCTTCCACAACTCGCAGTTTATTCCATATTGAGGCAGACAAAGTTTTTTGTATCTGCTTCTTCTGTTGAAAATTCTCCCAATTCATTACTAGAAGCAATACTGCTTGCAGAGAAGTGCATAATCTCAGACATTCCAGCACATCGAGATTTGTTAAAAAGACTGGGGGTAGATAAGATTAATAAATTAAAGATTGGCAATGAATTCTTTTTAGAGATTCAAAAAGTTAATGTCTCATTATTAAAAAATAGCCTAAGCTGGGATCACATCATAAAGAAAAAAATGAATTATATTTCTTCGATTCTGAAAACCTCAAGTAATCATGTGTAAAAAATATAATTAAAACAAATATTAATGAAAACATTAGACCTTGAAATCCAATTGTATCAAAGGAAATCCATTCCGTAATAACGATTAGAGCACAAATAGAAGTTAGATCACCTCCATCACTCAAGGATTCATTTTTCATTAATAAGAATTTGATTAAAAAAATAATAACTATATAAATCAATATAAATGTAAATAATCCAAACTTCACACCAAGATTTAAAGTTTCAGAATGAAAATCATTGAATAATTTTTCCTCACTCTTTCCATATTTTGCTTCAAGTGCAACCGCTAATGGGTGATCAACATTTCCAACTCCACTTGGGTTCTCAAGCATATAAGAAAATCCAAATTGAAACCAGCTAAAACGGTAATACACAGATGCATCAACTTCACACCCTCTAATTTTGTCTTGACAATACTTGTCAAGAAATGACTTTTCATTTACATAAGATGTCTCAAGCTGACGAGTAGAAGCAACAGACTCCGCAATGCTATTTTTCAGGAAGTAAAATCGAACCAATCCTCCGGAGAAAGGGAAAAGGAATACAAAGATCAAAACCTTAATTTTAATTAAGTTCAAAAAAATATAAAATCTTTTTTCTAAATTTTTAATCCCGCTATTCTTTTTAAAATAGTAAAACATAAAAAGGCAAGCCAAAAAGAATGAAACAAAACCGTTCAATGAATTCAACAAGACAAAGCAAGCAAAAGTTAAGAAATAAAACACCTTGTCTATCTTCTTGTTTTCTCCTTTCACGATTTTAGCAATCTTGATCAAAAGCAAGAACACACAAATAATTGAAGCATTTTTGGGACCAATGCTAACAGCAGATCTTAAGTTAAAATTTGAATATATATCGTAGTCCTCAAGAGTA
This sequence comes from Bdellovibrio sp. CG22_combo_CG10-13_8_21_14_all_39_27, assembly GCA_002786715.1. Lineage (GTDB taxonomy): Bacteria > Bdellovibrionota > Bacteriovoracia > Bacteriovoracales > Bacteriovoracaceae > 21-14-all-39-27. Next base: position 15,555 of record PCTW01000097.1, on the reverse strand, counting down.
AAAAACTTTTTCATCATTTGAAAGAGCGCAATGCAAATCTGAGTAAACAAAGGAATATAAATTAAACTGTAGAGACGACGAAAAATAGAAACGGGTTTTTTAGAGAAAGTTAAAAAGCTGATTCCAATAATCCAAAAAAAGGAAGATATATTTTCTTTAGTAGGAGTAAGGGAGAAAAAAAATCCAGTCAAAGCACTTAAGAGTATCCCATTTTCAATGTTGAATAGATAGGTTAATGAGTTCTTATTCATCTTCAACATTCGATATAAACTTATTAACAAAACTAGCAGCATTGACAGAAGAGGCCAAGGACCTCTCTATCGAATGCCTATTCATTTTCCCATGAGCTTGGATCAACTCTGGAGAATTTACATATTTCAATATTGAATTTGTAATTGACTCTTCAGTTGCAGCACATATAAATCCATTCTCACCATCAATTATAAATTCATTTATTGCCCCAGTTTTTTGAGAACCAATTATTGGCAATCCACATGCCATGGCCTCACAAACAACAACAGCCCAACCATCATGTTTAGACGGCAGAATAAAAACGTCATTCTTAGAATAAACTTCAGTTAGTTTTTCAGGTTGTAAGAAACCGTGGTATTCAATATTAGAATATTTCATTGAGTAGTCATTAACCAATTGAAGCAATTCCCCCTCTCCAAATATTGACAAAACGGCTAAGTGATTTGGAATATTCGCAAAGGCTTTCAATAACTCAACTATGCCCTTTCTCTTAATTAGTTGACCAACAAAAATAAAATGTATTGGATTAGTTTTATTATTGATTTTTTGAAATTGATATTTATCAATATTTATAGAATAAGGAAGATTGAAAATTAATTTACAATATTTTTTGTAACAAATAACTGCTTCTTTCCCAATACCAAAAACCACATCTACCCTGGGAAGAAAAAATATCCAGTATATTTTTTTAAAAAATCCTTTGATGAATTTTGAAGGTAACGGTTTTTCAAGCCAGAATGAAGATCTTACCCTATTTTTTCTACAATATTTTAGAATTCTAAGAACTAATGGAAGTCGATAACCACCAATTATTATAAAGTCTGGTGAAAAATCTTTAATTGCTTCTAGGACTTCCCTTTTTTCCCTTTGTGTTGCGCCATATTTAAAAACTCGAACAAATTTTTCCCCTGAGGAATTCCAAGATAAATTTTCAACTTTTTCCCATAAAAAAAAAGCTTGAACGTCATTCTTTATGCTTAATTCACTCAGAAAATCAATTTGATAGGGAGTGGGAACATTAGAATAGAAAAGGATTTTTTTCTGCTTCATTTAACCTACGATAAATCCAAATCCTTCTTTTTTAATTGATAGCCTTTCATAATAGGATTTTTCACCTTTTTACCAATAATATTTTTGTAATCTAGAACAGAAAAATCTCCGCCAGAAGGTCTTTTAAGCCAAATGTTTTTCTCCGTTAAGTATTCACCAGGAAAAATATCTTCAATTGCCACCACTGATGCAAATGCAAAAGCCATTGTCCCTGCCTCTTCCTTGATTGCACTCTTTTCCCCTCCTCTTGCCTTAAAGATTTCATTTGCACCTTTAATCAGATCTGACAATTCATTTGGATCCATGGAGCAAGCTATATCGGGTCCAGTTCTAGACATGGAGTCAGTGAAGTGTCGCTCCAAAATTGATGCTCCTAAGGCAACCGCTCCCAAGCAAGTATTGTTTGAAGTAGTATGATCAGACAATCCAATTACTGCATCTGGAAATTCTTCTCTTAAGACATGCATCGCTCCTAATCTGACCAATTCCGGAGGTGTTGGATAAATATTGGTGCAATGTAAAATTGCAAAAGGAATATTTGCATTTCTAAATATTTCGATAGTTGGCCTTATGGATTCAATTGAATTCATCCCAGTACTTAGGATTACTGGTTTTTTAAACTTTGCAACATACTCCATTAAGGGATAGTTATTGCATTCCCCTGATCCGATCTTAAATGCAGGAACATTAAATTTAATTAATCTATCAACCGCAGCCCTAGAAAAAGGGGTGCTAATAAAAATCCTTCCTCTTTTTTGCACATGCTCCATAAGCTTTCTTTCTTCTGCTTCGGACAATGAGCACCTTTCTATGATTTCATAAATTGAGACATCCGCATTTCCTGGAACAATATTTTTTGCTTCTTCTGACATTTCATCTTCAACAATATGCGTTTGATGCTTAATAACCTCTGCTCCAGCATCAATAGCAGCGTTAGCCATCTCTATTGCAGTACTAAGGCTGCCTTCATGATTAATTCCAATTTCTGCAATTATCAGTGGAGGATATTCATCGCCAATTAACCTTTTCATAATTTCAAATTGAGCCATCTTCTTTCTCCATTAAACGATTTACCAATTCAAGGTCTTCTTCGGTATCAATGTCAATGCTGTCTTTTTGCAGCATCAAGTAGGGAAAACTGCCATTGGATGGAAAAGCTTTGCCTTTATTGTAAAAATCAGATGAACGAAAAAGATAAATTGCTCCATTTGGGTAATAAGTATCAGGAAGATCTTGTCGACGTTTGTTTGTCATACTTTCATCAAATAAAGCTTGTAACTCATCTTTACTATTTTTTATAAACGATTTAAAAGGTGATTGATTAGACTTGACTACACTTAATAGGGTTTTGACTTTTAAATCTATGACAGTTTGGCAACATTCATTTAAGTGCATAGCGGTTCTCAAAGGAGAAGTAGGCTGTAAATAGAAAACGTATGGATCTTGTTTCATTAATTCTACATCAAGTGAGTTAAAAAAATGATCTACAACGCTCGAGGCATTAGATAAATCATTTGAGCATTCTTGCGTTCGGAAAATAGTAGATGCACCACTTTTTGCAGAAAAATTTAGAATTTCATTATCATCCGAGGACACATAAGTCTGGTCGATAAAACGAGTACCCAGGGCTGCATCTATCGTGTACTTGATAAGTGGAACCCCTCCAACGAATCTCATATTTTTTCGGTGAACACCCTTAGACCCACCTCTTGCAGGAATAAGGGCTAAGCAAATAATTCCATTTAAAGACATTCGTATCCTGCAAAGTTGCAAAAAATAAAAAAATTAATTTATCTTTTGTTATATATCTTCATCGTCAATTCTAAATCATATAAGAAGTATTAAGATTGTCACATTTCACCGTAGTTAGCCAATCGACAGTGTTTCTCAACCCAACTTGAAAACTTACTTGTCGTTTCCAACTTGTGAGGTCTGTGATTAGGGTATTGTCAGATAAAAGACGATTTACTTCACTTTTCTCTGGTCTGATTCTTTCATTTTCGCAAACGATTTCAACCTCATGCCCCGTTATTTGCATCAATAACTTAGCAGTTTCCGCAATTGACCACTCTTCTCCAGTCCCAATATTTACAGTTCGCCCTTCTGCGGCACCACAAAGAGCTAAACTCAACATACCATCTGCTGTGTCTGTTACATAATTAAAATCTCTAGTTGGAGTCGTTGCGCCCAATTTTAAAATCGGTACTTTGGCAAGTAATTGTGTAGCAATTGTGGGTATAACAGCTCTACTTGTCTGCCTTGGACCAAAAGTGTTAAAGGGCCTAGCAGTTACAACTGGTAATGAAAAAGATCTGTGATAACTTTCAATCATCTTATCAGCTGCAATTTTTGAAGCTGAATAAGGAGATTGGCCGACTAAGGGATGCTTTTCATCTATTGGTACATATTGAGCAGTTCCATATACCTCACTAGTAGATACGTGCAAAAGACGTTTTAAAGATTTCGAGTTTTTCAATGCTTCAGCAATATTTAAAGCACCAATAACGTTAGTCTGAACATATGACTCGGCCGCAACATAACTGTATGGTATGGCAATCAAGCTAGATAAATGAAAAACGTATTCCTGATTTTGTACAAACTCAACAACTCTGGAACGATCTCGAATATCTCCATGAAATACCTCAACCTTTTTCAAAATATCTTGGGGAAGCTCCTTGAGCCAGCCAATTTCATTCCAAGAATTATAATAAACGAGAGCTCTTACTTTTGCTCCTTTTTCAACAAGGAGTTGAACTAAGTGGCTACCAATAAAACCATCTGCGCCTGTTACCGAAACCAATTTTCCAGCAATTGATTCATTCATGAATATCTCCAATATTTAAGGAAAATTGTTGCCTTGCCTTTTCCAGTTCACTCTTTGAACCAATATCGGTCCAATACTCAAACATTGGAAATACTACTATTTTTTGTTTATCAGATAATACCTTTTGAACTAGATCTGTCATATTAAAAAAGGCATTGTGTGGAATTGAAGTTATTAGATCTTTCTCAATTGCGTAAATACCAGCATTACATAAATATTGTTTCGAAGGCTTTTCAACTATTCCCAGGACATTTTCATTATGATTTTGCACGACACCGTAAGGAACATCGACAATGTATTTCATCGCGGCTATCGATAATTTTGCATTATTCGAAAAATGAAAATAACCAAAAGAATTAAAGTCAATTGTTGTAATTACATCTCCATTAATAACCAAGATTGGTCCTTCAAAAGTCTTTGAAGATATTAAAGATAATGCACCCGCAGTTCCTAATTTTTTTTCCTCTTGAACATATTTAATACTAACTCCAAAAGAAGAACCATCTTTAAAATATTCACTAATTTTGTCGCCACAATAGTTTATAGTTATAAATATATTCTTAATACCATGCTTTGCGAGTGATCGAACCTGCCTTTCGATGATAGAAATTCCTCCAACCTTTAACATTGGCTTAGGCAGTTCATCTGTTAATGGGCGAAGTCGCCTACCTTCCCCTCCTGCCATAATAACAGCTGCACCAAATTGACTCCTTTGCCCTCCCCTCTCTTTGCCATCTTCAATATCACCTATGTAAAAAATATCAATAACCTGATGCTTATCGTCTAATATTGGAGCAGCCTCTATGCGATTTTTCTTGAGAATCTTCCTCATTTCAGCCCGAGTTAGTCCTTGTGAAAAATAAAAAGGGGACGTATTCATAATTTCAGAAACACTTGTATTAACATCGAAATGAGCAATTAAAGCCCTTCTAATGTCTCCATCAGAGACGACACCTAGCAAAACGCCATCTTTATCAACTACTGAAACAAGAGTCTTAAGAGATTTCTCAAGCGCAGAGATTGCAAAAAGCACAGAATCATAAGGTGAAATTGTAACAGTATTCATGTTAGAAATCCTTAAGGGTCATCTTTTTTTGCAATAATTTTTTATCAAGAATTAAATTTTTAATAACACTAACAATCTTTTTCCCAGCATCTCCTGTTCCGTAAGGGTTCGAAGTATTTAGGCAGGACTTTAGAAATAATTCGTCTTCAAAGCATCTTTTAATTTGTTCAATTAAACCACTTTCTGAATAATCTGCATCTAGAACATTCTCAGCCCTTAATCGACCACTTTGCCTAGAACCTATATTGACAGTCGGGCATCGAAACGCAGGAGTTTCCTTAATGCCTGAAGAAGAATTCCCAACACATGCGACTTTATAGCCTTCAATCCTAGCTAAATTTAAAATCCCATGATAATTAGCCCTTCCAAGCGAGCGATGAATTTGAATATTTTTTTTATTAATAAAATTATATGTTTCAATTTTATTGATAATCTCTTTCCCACCAGCATCGTTATTTGGATAAGTAATTATGATTTGATAATCTTCAGAAGCTAAAATATCCAGGGCCCTTAGCGCAGGTAAGACTTGCTCTCCAGCACTTTGAAACTCCGTAGTTACGGAATGCTGGGTAAATAGAACTATTGGCCTATGCTTTGAAAGACCATATTTCTTTACTACTTCTTTCTCATCTGCATAATTTCCAGCCTGAATCAAATCTATAGCAGGAAACCCAACTGTATGCACACGCCAACCTTCTTCACCCATAGCTCTAACTCGTTGCGACGCTTGCTCATTGGTCGTAAAGTGCAAATGGGCTAGTTTAGTCATGGCATGCCTTACCGAGTCATCAAGTGCCCCTCCTTCTGTAATATCCCCACCTTCAATATGGGCGGTTGGTATATTCATCTGAGTACTGGATATTATTGCGGCAAAGCTTTCAAATCGATCTGCATAAACTATGAATAAATCAGGCTTTATTTTTGCTAACACATCGCTTATTGCAAGAATCCCTGTGCCAATAGCCCTCGCTGTAGAAACAAGATCATCTTGTACTAGGTCTATTTTTACTTCGATCAAATCTGAGAATCCGTCATTCTTAATTTCTTCCAGAGATTTTCCAAAATGTGGGTCCAGATGCGCCCCCGAAACTATAAGGCGACAATCTATGCTTGGCTCATCAGAAAGAGCTTTTAGGATGGGGTATTGAAGTCCATATTCGGCCCTATTTCCAGTAAAAACAGCAATTCTTCTTTTCAATTCTTATATCCTTTTACCAAAATATTAATACCTTCCTCTAAGTTGACCGAAGGTATCCAGTCTATAGAAGATTTTATTTTTTCGACATTTAAAACAAGTATTGAGCGAAAATCAAGTGGCACTGTTTCAGTCACAATAGGCATCTCCCTTTCAAGGCTTTGGCAAAATAAATTAACAACCTTACTTACTGAAAAAGAATCCCCAGTTCCCACGTTATATATACCTTTTCTTACTTGTCCCTTTATCACGCCTATAACACAACTAACTACATCATCTATAAAAATATAATCTCTCTCTGAAGTCACATTTTTTAAATATATTACAGATTCAGGTTTTTTAAGTTGATCAAAGATATTCTCAAAAAGACTGTCTTTTTTAATTTTTCTTCCATAAACATTGGCGAGTCTTAAAACAATGCCAGAATTTTCAATTACGATTTTTTCTACCTCTATTTTTGATTTTACGTAGCAACTATTTATATTCACTGGGCAGTCTTCATTAACATTAAAATGGTACCTATCCCCATAAACTACCGACGATGATAAATATATTATTTTGGAGTATTTTTTTTTTAGAATGCAAGTAGCTCGATAGATGTTTTCCACAAATTCTTTTTTGCCAACGCTGCTAGCCACCGAGGGTTCACCGCAGTGAATTAAAACATCTGCTTCTGGAAGATTACTAAAGTCGTAAGTAAGGATTGCTCCTTGAAAGTCTAGACTCTGCCTTGAAACAGGTATTACATCATAATCATTCTGTCGAACAAGCTCTTTAAGCATTTCTGAACCAATGAAGCCAGATGCACCAGTTATAACAACTTTCAACCTGTCTCCTTGAAAATTATGCTTAGTGAAAAACATTTTAAGAATTCAAATATCGCTTTAAAACCTGTTCACTTTTGCCACCATAAACATCATTGGTATCGAATCGCTTAAGAGCTAAGGGCCTTTTTTCCAAATCGTCCCAGTCATTAAGACCACGCTCCATGGTAAAGCCTGAGCAAAAATTTCTAGCTTTAACTTCCCGATACAATAAAGGACTCACAGCTGTTGGACCACCATATGGATAACTAATGGAGGTAATTTTTTGAGAAGCACATTCTTCCAATGTCTGAATAGACATATCTAACTCTCTTTGCAAATCGAACAAATCAAGAGCGGCAAGTGGACAATGCGTTCTTCCATGTGCACCTAAATATCCTCTCTCTGCCAAGATTCTTATTTGATTTCTATTCATATAGAAATCATCAACAAATGCTTTCTCAATAACTCCACAAAGATTAAAAAGGTGATCAATAAATTTGTTTCTATCATCTTCATTTAAAATAAAATTAACAAGGTATTTCATTTTTGCTGTTTCGAGATCATCCCATGGATATTGCCCCAAAAGATTCTCAGATGAAATGTTGCCTAGTACATTCAAAAATTCCATTGGCGCGCTCTTTAAAATATCTTTAGAAATAAATTGACTTTGGACATAGTGAAACTTGTGAACATCAAGTGTTTTTTGAGTTTCAATAGGAAATGTTGGAACAAAAAAGGCGCCCGGAATGCCCTTTTTATCAAGAATTGACAATCCCACCTCATATGATTCCTTCAGACCATCATCAAAAGTAATTAAGCAAGAATTGCTACTTAAGAAAGATTTATCTTTAAATTCAATAGCATCATTCACTTGCTTCAATGAAACAAACTTAAAGCCATTTTTGCTTATCTCATCTAATTTATTTTCAAATTGGGACGGAGTCAAGGGGTATATTCCTCGAGATGGCACATTCTCTCTTATGTAATGATAGTTAACGACTAATAGGCGCAATTTTTTTCTCTCCATATCTAGCCAAAACTTTCAACAGTGCATCTTCAGTAAAGTCTCTTTTTAAATAAAGATATTTTTGTTCTTCTTGAGATTGAATCACTGGCAATATGTCACCAATAAAAAAGGAATTTGCAATATTTGCGATACTGTCAATTGAAACCTTAATCGTTTTAAAGTTAATATCATAATAATTATCATCTTTAAGAATTTTAGGCTTAATTATTTGTAAAATGGCACCAGCATCCACTTTCTTTTCAGCTAAATGAATTGTTGCACCAATATATTCGACTTCATCATTAAAAAAAGGCCAAAACAAAGTAGCACTACCTCTGTAACGAGGAGAATAACCAAGATGTAAGTTAATTATTTTTTGCGGAAAAGCATTTAGCCAATCTTCAGATAAAATACCTGTCCCGAAGAGGAAAACAACATTTGCATTTCTACTTTTCGCCCAAGTTAAAGTTTCAGCAGAATTAATTTCACTTTTATTAATTCTTAAAGTTTCAACTTGTGGAAACGAAGAAAAACTACCTAAATAGGCTCTTTCATATTTAGCAAGATCTTCAAAATGCTTTTTAACCAAAAGACTTTCATTAATCTGCTTTGTGAAATAGTTACTTTTGGGTTCAGAAATTATTCCAACAACTTTAAAGTTGCTCGCAATAATATTGGCAAAGTACTCATGACGCACGGAATTGCTAGTAAGGATTAGTGCTTTCAGCATTTAAAAAAAATATGCTTTATGTTCAACATAGTCAAGAAAGAGTAACCACTTAAAAATTGAAATAAATCTATTTTGTCTTGAAATTATCACCATAAAACGTATTAGTAATTAGTAGCGGATTCAATAATGCCATTTTTACCCAATTCAAAAACTTTACTACATATTTTTAAACTACTCAGCCTATGTGCAATAATAAGAATTGTCTTAGAGCCCTTAAGTGAATCAATGGCCTTAACCAACTCATCTTCAGTTTGATTGTCTAAAGAACTCGTTGCTTCATCAAAAATTAAAACTTCAGGGTTTTTATACAATGCTCTAGCAACAGCTATTCTTTGTCTTTGACCTCCTGACATTTTAACTCCGCGCTCTCCAACGACCGTATCTACCCCAAGTGGCAATGAACTTACGAAACTTTTCAATTGAGCTTCGGAAATTGCTTTTTCTACTTGCTGATCATCAATTTCGGAATCGACTACCCCAAGAGCAATGTTTCTCTTAAGGGAGTCATCTAATAAATAGAAAGACTGCTGAACATACCCAATGCTCCTTCTCCACGAAGCCAGGTCTAATTGTATGTCTCTACCATCAACTTCAATAGAACCTGATTTAGGGGACAAAAGTCCCAATATGATATCAACCAAAGTGCTTTTTCCAACTCCACTAGGACCAATAAGTCCAATTGTTTCTCCTTTTCGTAAAACAAAAGAGATATTATTAATTACGTTTATTGAAGAATTGGGGTAAGCAAAAGTTACATTCTTTATGCGTATTTCATTTTTTATAGAAAGCAATTTACCATCACCAACTGAATCTTGAGTCACATTGCAATTCTTAAGCTCGTTGTAAACTAAGTTAATCGCAGGAATTCCATACTTGAGAGACTGAACCCCCCCCACAATACGATTGGTAGATGGGATAAATCTAACAGCTGTTGCACCAAAAATGCCCAACACTGGAAGAATTGACGATAAATCACCATCGAGGTAAGTCATTAATAAGACAAGTGATGAAACTCCAAGGACAACAAAAACCTCAATCCAAATACGAGGCAATTGCCCAATGAAACTTTGAAGCTTGACTGCACTTGCTTGATGAATGTTGTGCTCATTGAATATGTCCCAAAATACTTTTTCAGAGCCTGTGATTTTAATGTCTTTAATACCTCCAAATCCTTGCTGCAAATGCTTAACGAGAAACCTATCGTGAAATTGTCTTTTTTTACCAAGTTCTATAACTTTCCCTTTAAAAATTAAATTGAAAAAATATGTGCTAGTTACAACAATTAGTACTGCAACAAGTGCCCCCTTTGGCTCTATGACCAGGAGCAGGGTAATTGCTGCTAAAATAACAAGAAACTCTGAAAGTATTTGTAGAAGCGGCAATATTCCATTAAGGGTCAAATAAGAAAGCTCTTGAGTTATATTGGTTACCAATTGAGCAGAATTTTTATTTAAATAAAAAGTATAGGGTTGATGTAAATAATTTTTAAACAACTTTCCTGCTAAAGATTCCTTTACATCAAATGTAAAACTTGACTGCTTAAAAGATAATAGGCTTAAGAATAAACCTTTTACAAAAAATAGAGCACCTAATGACAGCATTGCCCAAATCACTAAAACTTCCCGAGAAGGATTTCCAAGGATATTCATCAGAGAATTTAGGAAGGGAATATTTTCAGGTAATACAGGCTGAGACAATAAATACATAACAGGTAAGACAGCTCCAATTCCCAATGTTTCTATTATCATTCCTATTACCATAAGAAACAAAAGCCAGAATGCCCTTCTTCTTTGAATTTTGTCTAACATTGAATAGATTTTATTAAATTGATCAAAAACCATTTCGAAGTCCAAGTGCTTTTTTAAATTTATAATAAAAATTTTTCAATCTTAACTTTTCAAAAAAAATAATAGCCCCCGATTTCCAAGTAAGTTCTTGATCCAAAAACCTCCCCTGCGATAATGACTTTGGAGAATAATTTTTGTACAAAGTACCATGACAGAGGTAGTAATAACCATAAGGAAGACAAAGCATTTTCCTCATATTAAAATCAAACAAAAGGAGATCCGTTTTTAAAAAATTAATAATATCTTCAATGGTTCTAGGCTCAAAGGCAATAACTGAATTAGAATAAGGAGCTGGCCCAAAAAGCAAAAGAGGCTTACCCCAATACACAGCCTCTAATCCTATAGTTGAACCAAAAGTTGCTACAAAGTCGCAAGAATCTAACAATGCATAAGAATCAGTAGTATCTACAGACTTAATTAACAAAGCATTGGGCACAACTAAATTATTCCATTTTAACTGTGACTGCTTTGACTTAGTCGCAACATTTGGATGGACTCTTATTATTAATTCGAAGTTTCCCAGATGATTACAAGCATCTGCTAAAGTTCTAATGACCCTAACTTGATCATTCCAAGCCCCTGATGAAGTGATATCTGCAATTGCTGCAAACTCATCTTCGCTTGAAGAGAAATAAACAATTCGCTTTTTTCCAACTACTTTATCTGGAAAAAAACCTCTCTTTTGCTCTGAGACCAAAGAATGCCAAGCTATTCCATCACCTCTTCGCTTGCGAATAAAAAACTCATGCCCACTTCTCTCTCTATGATCACTTGTCGATTTCTCCCAAAATTCAATCACCCTCCTTGAAATGTAATTGAAATCATGGATATTCTCATCAAACACTTCATAGCGCATATATGAGCTACCTCGCTCATGGCGTAAAATTTTCATGTTGTGTTTTTGAGCAGCAAGAACAATTGCCCTTGGTGTTGCAAAACGTCCATTAAAAGTGATTACTTCATCTGGTTTATACTTTTCAATTAAGCTTAATGCTCTCAAATAAACTAAGTAAGATGAGATAAGGCTTTTTCTAGTTATTCTCCTATGCTTAACAGGATTGAAATTGGAATCTCCGAAATATGAAATCAAAGAAGACGCAACCCCTATGCCAATAGGGACCCCATTAATCTCAAAACACTTCAGATCATTCAATGAGCCACTAAAACTATTTAAATGCTTAAAACTTTTACAATCTATTTTAATGCTCTTTTCATCAGCTTGATCGATAGATATATTTTTTGTTTTTAAGAGTAATTGAAAATTAATAATTCTTTTCTTTAGCTTCGAACCGAAAAGCTTCGTAATCAATGGTATATCCCAATCAGTCCAAGGAAGTTGGTAACCTAACCACGACCATGTGACATCATGTCCATTTTCCGAATAAGAAATAGCAATTTCTCCAGAGGTTTCAAGATGAGGCTTTAACGCAACGGTTTCTAGAATAAGTATTTTCATGATATTTTATTTTTGCGAAAAAGATAATTTATAAATCCGAGTATATAGATCTCAATCAACTTACCAATCGCAAAAAAGACATACTCAATTAAGTTTTTTGAAAAATTGAATTTATTAAAGGTGAACCCATTATTTCGATCTCCTTCAAAATATTTGATCGATACTCCTCCTTTTATCCAGTGTAAGCCGAACTTTTCAGCCCCATCTCGAGGGAGAGGCTTTAATTTCTCATCTTTCAACAAGCTAATAACTTCAGAATGAGATTTTGGGACATAAACAGAGCCTAGATTTTCATATGATGATCTACCGATCAGCACAGACGGCTTTCCCCAATAACTTGCTTCAATTCCGATTGTTGATCCAAAACTAACAACCGTATTGCAGGAATCGAGAAGTGTATATGTACTTACATTTGAATCAGGATAAATCACAGAAACATTTTTATATAGAGTCTCTAATTTATAAACTCTTCTGATAAAATTCCATCTAACCGCTTTTAAATTTGGATGAATTCTAATCCAGATCTTTATATTTTCAAAAGAACTCAACGATGAAGTAATTCTCTCGATCGCATCGCTTTGATTTTTATAAATTAAACTTTCATACTCTTCCCCTAGTGAAGCATATTCATCTTCTGAACTATTAAAAATTACTACATTATGAACAAGATTATTGAAAGACAATGGAATAAAACCAGTTACCTGGCTTGCAGTAAAGGATTTTTTATCGTTTACAACACCTCCATTTCTCTTTATTTTGTAGTAATATGGAATGCTCTCTGAAAATTTCTCTTTTAAAGAATCCCAAGAGAATTGCATTTTAAGTTCTAAAAGTTTAATATCTTGAGGCAAATTGTTTTGAAATACATAAACACAACTTGAATCTTGACCAGAAAACTCCATTACTTCAACAGTCACATTATTTATCTGTCCTAATCTTAAGAAAGGACGCGTTTGATTGTGCCGGCCATTGTAAATAATTACCTTAGTAATCTTTTGGGAATAAAAAATACTTTCAAGAAAAAGTGTATAAGAAATCGAGGTTCGCAAAAGCTTATTTATCGAATAAGTTGACAAATAACCATCTATTTCTAGGTCTCTGCTTAATCCTAAATAACTTGAATAACTAGCTTGACCAACATCAACATTGTGAAATTTGAATCTCTTTAAATCAAGTCTACCTTGGATAGTATTTTCTATTTCTTTAACTTTAAGTTTATTGTTAATTTCAGGTGTTTTTACAAATTCAAATTCACCTTTTAGAGTACTTACAGCTTTTCGAGTTAAGCATTTACAAGAGTAGCAAATTGCTGCAGATCCATAAATATTAAAAGAGCAAGCGTAACCTGAGCCCCCAGAGCAGCTCACTAGTATTAAATCTTCACCATTGTCCAAAATCTCTTGAGATTTAGAAAGCATAATTTCAAGCTCTGGAGAATGAAGACCTGAAGGTAACCCAATAATTACGGACATTTTAACAATTACCTCAATGAAAGTGCTTAATTTTAAAATTAGTTCATATCAAAATTTATCATTAAGGAATATTATATAATTCAGTCAAGCAAAAGGCTGTAAAAATCTCAGTTTTAAGAATAGCTCCTTTGTAAAATACTTATAATTCGTCAACAAGCACTGATAGAAAAGAATAATAGGCTATCCACTTGTTGCAACGCACGCCATTTGGGTGAAAAAAAATTAGAGACAAACACTTCGTAAATTTAATAGATTATTAAATTAAAAACTAAAAGGATGGCTATGCAGGAGCATGAGTTCAAAAATAATGTTGACCAGGAAAGACTTAAGAGACATACCAACGCTTTGGAAATAAGCTCTCTTAGGGAAAACTGCATTGGCGCTATAAAACTAAGCCTATCTACACTATCAAAAAAAACTTGGGTGCCAAGAATTGTTCGGTTTGTAAACAAATACATGTTCAAGTTTGGCTTTGGCGCCGCACTAAACAGGTATGACAGCAGTTTAACTTTTTTCAATTCAAAAAGTGACTCAAGACTCTATAAGCAATTTGATCAAGAATCTATTTTTTGCAACTTTGGTTCTGGTGCATTTAACCACCCAAGATGGAAAAGTTTTGACTACCCCGCCCAATCTAAATACTACAAGGCGCTCCTTGGTCGGCCAGGAATTGATTTTCTTCCAATAGACTTATGTGTGGAAAACTTAGTATTACCATTTAACAATGAATCAGTCTCATTAATATACTGCTCTCATACATTGGAACATCTCGAAGAATCTAAAGCATTACACTTTTTGAGCGAGTGCGCCAGAATACTGCGCCCCGACGGAGTAATGAGAATCGTAGTACCATGTACGGATAATAACTTTTTCTTAAGCAAGGTAATTTATGAGCAAAAAAATGTATCTAAAAATGAAAAAGAGGCTTCTATTCTTTCGTCTGCACATTATTTATTCGGACACATCGAGCAATTAAAACCAGACGACATAGTTAAAGATGTTTTAGAATCTAATTTTGAGGCTTCTTCATTTATGAAAAAGGCTGTCAAGGAGAGAGGAATTTCAAATATGTTTAATGGACTCAAACCAGAGTCGCATATTACACACTGGAGCCATTCAAAATTTGCAAGTCACTCAGAGCAACTTGGTTTTAAATATTATCTACCTATGTACTTAGGAAGTTCAACAGTTGATCCATTTTGCAATACAAATGTATTTGATACAACTGAGCCGCATATCTCACTTTACGGCGAATTGATAAAGAATTTTCATTATTAAGTATGAGTTATAAGAAATTTCAATAGCAAACTACTGGGTTTTTATTACAAATGCCATTCAATATTAAATCTCGATTAAATTTTTTTACTAAGAACCTAAAGCTGTCAAGTTGCCTTAAGGTAGAAATTAATTCTTTATCAGCCCTCGTCCTAATTTTCATTGTGACGCTTTCAACTACAACTTGTCTCAATTCAAAATTCTCCAGAGATTCAATTTTGCTTTATATCTTATTAAGTTTTTTATTTGCTTTTAGCTACATCATGTCCCTAAATCATCTCATGAAGGCTAAGTCATTTATATTTCATTTTTTTATGAATAATTTTTTTTTGTTAGGTTTTTTTTTCAAATTTTCTATTCATAAAATCTCCAATGGTAACTACAGAGAGCCAATTGGAAGCTTTGATGTTAGTAATTCCAATTCGGAGGTTGCGATATTAATAGTAATAGTCGTTGCAATGATAGGAGTAATTCTGTCACAAGCATTTAGTGCTCTTCTGTTAGATTTCAAGATAAAAGACATTGCGAAAAGCTATTCTCCCAAAAACATTCCAAGCGACTTAAGACTGATCTCTC
>PCTW01000008.1 GCA_002786715.1 Bdellovibrio sp. CG22_combo_CG10-13_8_21_14_all_39_27 | reverse complement strand
TATTGCAGCTTTTGAAGTAGCTAGATAAGGAATATCTCTTGTGCATGAAACTGGTTTCCATACAACAAAGAGATGGCCATTAAATTTGCCGCTAGTGATCCTTCCGATTTCTCTGACATTTTTAACTGTGTCTAAGATTCCTATGTTTTGTCCCTCTCTAAAGCATGAGCTAGAGCCGGGGCCAATCATTTGCCACTGTTCTCCAAAGCTTGATGGTGTTGCTCTAAACACTTCTGATGAAATCGACTTCATCCTTGAAGCGATCATCAAGGCCCCTGTAAGAGATGCCGGCCCGTTATAGCTACCCATTCTTGGATAAAAGGTTCCCCAACCATTACATGCAGAGTGATTAGAAGGAGGAAAACTAGGTATCGTAGGAAGTTTTATACTGCACATCGGGGAGTCAGAAGCAAATGATACATCGGTTCCACCAGTGGCCGAAGTCGCAGCTCCTTTTATAAGACAGGCCTTTGGAGCAAGTGACCAAGCTAGAAATTTGGGCTGGTACTTATCGCTAATGCCAGTAGACCAATGTTCAGCAACATGCTCACTCATGCCGTCAAAGCAGAGTTTGGGCATTCTTGTTCCTCCACACGGAAGCATATTGAAAGGAATTTGCGCGAATGGCACTGAAAGTGTTCTTGCATGATATGATTGTGTATCATCGTCATGCTCAGTGCCAAATGGAGGGAGAGCTTTTGCACTTGCTAATTGTACTGCCGCCCCCGGAAGCGTTGAAAAATAAGAGCTTCCAGCATTAGGGCTTACCTCGATAAATGTTTGAGGAACCATGTATGTAAATCGGTAGCACGGTCTGACAAAAGGCCAACTACCGCAAGTTGTTAAGGTATATCTAAAATTAAGACACGAATTGAACTCCTTTGCATTGACTACTGAACACACATTTGGAAAGGCATAAGAATTTACCGAAAGGAAAAGCAACGCAATGCTGGCAACAGTTGCCCCTCGTTTTACAAATAGTTTCTTAACTCGGGAAAAAAGCAGGGATGGCTCTTTTTCTTTAAGCATTTTTAAAACTTTTTTATGTTTTGTATGTCGCTTCTTCAAAAATGATGGTTTTAAAAATAATTTATAAAATTTAGTTTCAACACCATCATAGACTTGAGCAAAGGCCTCAAATGACTTTAGTTTAGAAAACTCTTTTCCTGTTACAAGATGCTCTTTATGATTGCTCGTGCTTATTGATTCATTGATATTGGCATCTTTTGAGTCAAAACCACCTAGAATAAAGTTCCTTGTGGTTTTTTGAGAATTTTCAGAAACGCTATGGCTTGT
>PCTW01000077.1 GCA_002786715.1 Bdellovibrio sp. CG22_combo_CG10-13_8_21_14_all_39_27 | reverse complement strand
TAACGAGACATAGCTGACATGGGCTCAAGCACTTAGCATTGCATTGAGCTTTCTAATTTCAATTTCGAGCTGTTCAATACTGTGCTTTTGTATTTGTTTTTTCCCCAGGATCGCCTTTTTCATTTGTTTCGGTGTTTCTTTTAAAAATCTTAGCCTTAAAAACTCAAGCCCTTCATCTAAAGGACTGTCCCCTAAGGTGTTTAACCGCTCATAGAGCTTTTCTAGAGGTGTTTGGTACATAAGAGAACCATGGGGTCTTTTCGTATTATACTTATGTAACCATCGCGCCAATGATAAGTTAAACGCCTCTAGGGACTTGGTTGGCGACTTCCAATAGAAGTACTGTTCATCAATACGATGCGAGCGCTCGACCTTACCATTGAGTTCTTTGACTCCTGGAGGAATCAGGCGGTGCTCAATTGCATTTTCTTTGCACCATTCATCCATTGGATGGGCCAAATTTTTAATATTCGGATTTAAATGATAGGTAAATTCAAACCCATTGTCTGTCTGAATACAAGAAATTGGAAATGGAAAAAAATTTTTAGCACGTTCTAGAAAATCAACAGTCATTCGATGATTGAGCTCAGGATAGGCGTAAGCAAATCTGAGCCTGGTGCATTCATCAACAATGA
This sequence comes from Bdellovibrio sp. CG22_combo_CG10-13_8_21_14_all_39_27, assembly GCA_002786715.1. Classification (GTDB taxonomy): domain Bacteria; phylum Bdellovibrionota; class Bacteriovoracia; order Bacteriovoracales; family Bacteriovoracaceae; genus 21-14-all-39-27. The sequence continues at coordinate 673 of PCTW01000077.1, read as the reverse complement.
CGTAGTTATAGATCCTCTTGTCAGCTACAAATTCGGGTACATATTTGACGTCCATTTGCAGACGCATCCCTGGGATAGGTAGCTCATAGCGCTTTTTATGACCTCTAATTTTGCGTTTTTTAATAGGCCCAGTATTTTTTCTATGATTAAGAATGCGGCCAATAGTAGGGCGAGAAATTTTGATGTTATCTCTTGCTAAAATTCCTTCAATCATCCTTCCCCCATGTCCTTGACGGGCCAAGGCATGAACCTTTAATTCAATATTTTTATGTGTTTTGTTGGGTGATTTATGCGGGCGAGTTGAGAACTCCCTTAGGGAAAGGATACTGAAACCAGCTCGTTTAAAACGCGTCCACCACTTGTAATAAAAGGTTCGACTTAGACCTCGCCTGGCACAAGCTTCAGAAACATTGTTAAGTCTGAGGGCCAGAATAAATAGCTCTAATTTGATACGAATATTAGGTTCTCTCGAATATTTTTTAATAGACTGTAGTTTATTTATAAGTTTTGAGGTAGATTTTTGCATGGTCGTCATCCTTTGTTAACTGTTTGATTTTTAAGCAAAACTATTAAACAATTTTTTACGTCGGATGGCGATCACTTCCTACTTTTCACTCTAAACCAGCTCCAGCATTGGTTTTCACCTCTCTCACTGTTCACTATGTCCTGAGCC
>PCTW01000091.1 GCA_002786715.1 Bdellovibrio sp. CG22_combo_CG10-13_8_21_14_all_39_27 | reverse complement strand
GTACTAATTGTATGAGGTCCGTGAGTTGGTGAGCCTCCGTAATCTTTCAATTTGTATCCATTTTCTTGATTAAAGAAAAAAGAGAAACATCTTTTTCCCTTATTTAGATTATAGCCCGCCTGGGATTGCTCTACATCTGTATATATAAGTACAAAAGCTGCTTTATGCTCTACAATTGATAATCCTTCAAATACGGGTGTTCCTAAAAAATTTTTAGCTTCTACTGGTCTCATCCCTCGAATCTTGACTGCCGCATCATCTCGCTCCATACCTACTCCAGATAAAGTCCTCATTAAATTGGCACAGCTAAATAATGAAAAACAAAATAATAAACCAATGAACTTTTTCACAAGAATCTCCTTTTTAAATTGAGGATTAATTATCGGACAGTTTACTAATATTTGAATGGTAAGAAGTTTTACCTCATCGGTACTTCAGTAAGACATTAAACTTATCGATAAACAATTAGCAAAATAATTAATAATTTGGTTAAAAATTTTAACCACGAATAAAAAAAGGGAGAATTCATGAAAGCTGCAGGAAATATTCTTTGGCACATTCCATTTATGGGATTTATTACAGCTGGAATTACATATCTTATGGGTATTGTTCTTATCGCAACGGTGATTGCTGCTCCCTTGGGATTAGGTTTAATTGAGCATGCAAAGTTTCTGCTTAAACCATTTGGTAGAGCAATGGTCTCAAGTGATCAGATGATCAAAAACAAAGTCACTAAGACTGAAACTTCCAAGTACTGGGGAATTTATAGCAAAATTATTATGATTCTCTGGCTACCCTTTGGTGCTTTGTTTGCCTTAGGAGCAGCTTTTCAAACGATCGGGCTGTTTTTTTCTATAATCGGAATACCAGCAGGACTAGTCATGGCAAAATCTCTATCAACGTACTTTAATCCCGTAGGTAAAGTATGTGTATCTCAAGCTGTTGCCGATGAAATTGAAAGAAGAATGGCCCAAGAAGAAATAAATGAAAAACTAGCAGCTTAAACATAAATGAAGAGGTATGTATGAAAATATTATTATTGATTATTACTTTGGCGATAACTTTAAGTTGTAAGGAATCAATCTCTGAAGAAATGTTAGGGAAGATTAATGAAAAAATTAAGAATGGTGAAAAAGATCTTATAGGTAGGCAGATAAAGTCATATTATGAATACGTTATCGGATTAGGTGAAGATTTTCCAGAAGTTGAAGTGTTAAAGAAAATGGATCTTGATGATGAAGACAAAAATCAATTGAATGAAAGCAAAGTTGGATACGGAATGCTTGGGGCAAAGGTTGATGTTGAAATGAAGAAATTTATGATTAGTTTAAATTATATCGTTAAAAGTGATCAGTATCTATTGGCCAATAATAAGAAGTATGTCGATCAAAAGAGTATTGATTTAGGAAAGAAGAAAATCATTGAAGATTGTAAAGATAAACTTCGTCCCTTCAGATATTGTGAACTAGAGGTTGAAAAAGAAGGTATTGCATTAAAGGATATTCCAAAATTGTTAGATGAAAAGTTCAAAATAGTTCAAACCTACAAAAAAGGAGAATTGTACAAATCTAACAAATATACAGTCACTATTCTAAAAGCATCCCTAAACGGTGGAACTGAGTATCATGTAAAATTGAAAGAATCTAAATAATTGTAAAATTTTTCGTTAATTATTGATGTGACCAGCCGGGTGTTTTCATACCTCTACTAAGACTATATTTACATGGCTTGACTGGTCCTACAAAACTGAACCAAAACCAAAGTTAGAAAAGACATGCGGAAGCGAAAATTTCAAAATGTATTCCTTTAATTGAAAACAAACAGTGCCTAATTTAGATAACCCGTATTATAAAAAGAATTTTGATGTAAGTGACGATTAGATATTATTTTTCAATACAACGATAAATGATATTCCTAATATTTGTTGGAAAACTCCACTCCGTCGGTGATCGGTAGAAGTTAGAGAGATCAGGTTTTTGCGGGCAGAGTTCGAGCGCATCTCTCATATAAGAAGCCTCTCTCAGAATTTTGAGACGCAGACTTGGGTAGGCCCGTTTATTTTTAAGATCAGGATAAATCAGAGTACCATCACCGTTGCCACCAAAATTGTACATATCTTTAAACACGTCGATGCCTTTTTTGATGAGCGCCCATTGGGTGATGGAATCAAAGTAGAGCAAAGCCTGAATGCTGAGCTCTTTCGTGATCAGAAAAAGTGCATAGAGATCCATCGCTGGAGCATCGATCATGATATCGGGTTCACCACTTCGATCGTGATCGACGTGTTCAAAATTATTTGGATCAGATAATACAGATCGGTTGGTTCCGCACCCATGGGACATGCAAGAGATATAACTCCACAAAGTGTCGGGATAGTCATCGCGCTTTTTGATGTGTTGAAGAACGGGACAGTAAATATCAATGCCCTTAACGGGAAAGTTGCTTGGGGCCGTCACCATTTTTTGAACAGCTGGATGTTTTGCTTCTAATTCATCAAGCTTGGCCTGCAGGCTTCTGGCCTGGTGAGGTTGTGGTTCATCGATTACATAAAACCAAGCGTCTTTCACATAATCGGCGTAGGTGTTTGCCATTGAGCCTTCGGGAATATTGGCCGGGCCTGTGGCGTAATTCATAACAAACTTAGAAAATGAAAAATCCCCAGTATCAACTGGAGCACTCGCTGACACCCAAGATTTAATCGGTTGCAGGCGATGTTTAGAGAGAAGATCTAGTGCAGACAGCGGACTTTCATAATCTTCAACGTGGACATCGTTATTCATCGCTTTATTAAAAGCATACACTTCCATCTGCACGAAAAAAGGAACGGTCGGCTCAGTTGGGGCGTCGATTTCAAGTTTTTTCAATTCAATATTCAAGTCTTTCGAGTGAAAGGAGTCGTTGAGCTCAAGCCAAGCATACTTGGTATTTGTACAATTTTGCGCTGTCAGCTCAGTGATCGCATCATAATAGGTGTCCACTTTATAATCGCTCGCTGAAGGATGAATTGTTGTAATTGACTCAAGTCGCTGTGCTTTACCGACAAGTAGGCAGAGTTCACCTCGTACAATAAAACCTGTCGGAGCATTCCTAAAAACGATTCGATCTGCACTTGATTTCCAATCTGATTCAGTAGCGAAGTTAGGCTTTTCAAGGGAATCAAGCACCATCAGCTTTGGCATGTCGGGGTTTTTTTGCTTTTTCTCAAAACAAGAATTGAGAAGAAAAATAGCAATGAATATCAGACTATATTTTAGCTTTGTTTCCAAAATTGTGATCCTAAGGTTCGGCGAATGTGATTGATCCCTTCTTTTTGATACCAATAGTGCTGGGTTGAATTACTTAAGATAATAATCCCACGAGCTTTGAGAGAATCAATCCACATACTTGTTCCAGTAAATCCCAAATGTCCAAAAACATCAGAGCCTGCACCAGGTCCAGCCAAAGTTGTGGCTGAATCTTGAATCGAATCCCATCCCCAACAATAGCGTTGAGACGCAGGTTTCTTTTTAAGATTTTGATTCATGGTTTTAAGTAAATTCCCTTCTCGATCAAGATTGAGAAGAGATTTACAAACACCATTAATCGTTCCGAACATGCCAGCATGAGAACAAAAATTTTGAATATTAAAAGCATTGGGATCGTGAACTTCGCCATTCACAATATGCCCTTGTCTATATCCTGTATCGACACAACGATGTTCAGATTTGAGGTCAAACCAATGAAGTAGCTCTTTATCCCAATAGGATGAGCACATTTCCTTTAACGATTCTCCTGAAACCTTTTCCATCTCGAGCATGACTCTTAAAGCGGAGAGATCAGAGTACTCAGTCGGTGATTCTTTCGGATTAAAAGACAACACATGTTCGCGCCAATTATCGCGAGAGAGAATTGCCCATGCAGGTAATCCCGCACGATGCTCGATCAGCATTTGTATTAAGGGAGTTCGCAATTTTTCATGGAGAAGAAAAGCAGCTCCCATGGTGAGAGGCTTGGTCATTGAGGCCAAATCAAAATAGAGATCGTCAGTGAAGACTCCTTTATTTGAATTGTATTGAAATGTTTCAACGACGTGAGTTTTAAAATCCAGAACTCCGACCGCTAATGTGTCGAAGTTCTGATTTTGCATAAGACTGGGAATGTGCTCGAACAAACTTTGCATTTATCTGTTGTTAATCGCTGCTTGAGCTGCGGCCAAACGAGCGATTGGTACTCTAAACGGTGAACAACTGACGTAATCAAGACCTGCGCGATGACAGAAATCAATCGACTTAGGATCTCCTCCGTGCTCACCACAAATTCCCATATGTATTTGAGGATTGTTCTTCTTCCCTTCAGCAACAGCATGCTTCACTAAAAAGCCGACACCGTCTTGATCGAGAGAAACAAATGGATCTCCCGCCATAATTCCTTTTGAAACATACTCAGGCAGAAACTTTCCAGCATCATCGCGAGAGAGGCCAAAAGTTGTTTGAGTCAAATCGTTAGTACCAAAAGAAAAGAACTGTGCATCTTTAGCAATCTCTCCGGCCATAATGGCGGCGCGAGGAAGCTCAATCATTGTTCCCACTTTATATTCAACAGTTGTCCCCAATTCTTTAAAAACTTTTTCAACTTCTGCAATCACATCAGTTTTAATAATTTTTAACTCTTGTCCCAAAGCAACCAGGGGAATCATAATTTCAGGTTTAACCACGATTTTCTCTTTCGCACATTCAACTGCAGCAGTAGCAATTGCTCGTGCTTGCATATTGTATATTTCAGGGAAAGTAATAGCTAAGCGACAACCCCGATGACCGAGCATCGGGTTGAACTCATGCAATTTATCGCCGCGCTCTTCTATTTCAGAAAGCGAAAGACCTAAGGCATCGGCCAGTTCTTGCTTATCTTCTTTTGAATGAGGCAGGAATTCGTGAAGAGGAGGATCGAGCAAGCGAATATTCACTGGCAACCCGTTCATCACTTTGAAAATGCCTTTGAAGTCTGAAACTTGATAAGGCAAAAGTTTCGCCAATGCTTTTTCGCGATTAGGCTTGTCTTTGGCAAAAATCATCTCTCTTACAGCCAGAATTCTTTCCGGTTCAAAAAACATATGTTCCGTTCGACAAAGACCAATTCCGTGGGCACCAAACTTTATCGCCACTTCTGAATCATGTGGATTATCGGCATTGGCCCGAACTCCTAACTTACGAACTTCATCGGCCCATTTCATAAAAACGGCAAAGTCATCAGAAATTTTGGCATCGATGGTTGGAATAGCTCCCTCGTAAACTTCGCCATTAGCACCATCAATCGTTATATGATCACCTTCGCGATAAACTTTTCCATTTACAGTCATGGTCTTGGCACTTGCATTGATGATCAAAGCCGAACAACCAGCAACACAAGGCTTGCCCATTCCGCGAGCAACAACCGCTGCGTGTGAAGTCATTCCCCCTCTGGCAGTTAAAATGCCTTCAGCCGCGACCATTCCATGAATATCTTCAGGTGAAGTTTCTTGGCGAACCAAAATAACTTTAACTCCTGCTTCTGATTTGTCGTGGGCATCGTCTGAAGTAAAACAAATCTCTCCTGTACCTGCTCCTGGTGAAGCTGGTAAACCCTGAGCGATCACTTTCTTCACGGCCTTTGTGTCTAAGCGCGGATGCAAGAGTTGGTTCAAATCATCTGGCTTGATTCTCATCAAGGCTTCTTCTTTGCTTAGTACTTTTTCTTCTACTAGATCGACTGCAATCTTAATCGCAGCATTGGCAGTTCTCTTTCCGTTTCTGGTTTGAAGAATAAAAAGCGTATCTTTCTCAATAGTGAACTCGATATCTTGCATGTCTTTGTAATGGAGTTCGAGTTTTTGATAAACCGCAGTTAGCTCTTTAAAGGCTGCTGGCATCACTTCTTCAAGTGTCGGAAGTTTTTTATTGGAATCATTCTTCGAATCATCATTGATTGGTTGTGGAGTTCTAATCCCAGCAACCACGTCTTCACCTTGAGCATTGACTAAGTACTCTCCAAAAAATCTTTTGGCACCTGTCGATGGATCGCGAGTAAAGCACACACCCGTCGCACAAT
>PCTW01000028.1 GCA_002786715.1 Bdellovibrio sp. CG22_combo_CG10-13_8_21_14_all_39_27 | reverse complement strand
CTGATGTTAAGATTAATAGTGAAGAAATTGCAGAGCTTGCTGACCCTAGTGAAATTGGAATCGTACCACTGGCCATTCCCATGTTAAGTGGACCAGGAACTATTTCGAGTTCAATTATTTACTCAAAAGGAATGACGAGCAGTACCCATTGGCTAGGAGCTGTTGCAGTCGTTCTCGTTTGCGGTCTCGTAGTTAAAATTGTTCTCACCTACGCTCGCCCCATAGGAAATAAAATTGGCAAAATTGGATTAAATGTCATGACCCGAATCATGGGTATTATTCTTTTGGCGTCTTCAATTGAAATGATAACAAAAGGATTGAAAGAAATTCTCCCTATCCTTAAAGCAAGTCTCAATTAAATGATATTTAGTTTTTTAATAATCTGATCAGCGTCGGATTGGACCAATGGATATTTTTCAGATTCAGTTGGATTATGAACGATACGCCAGTCTTCCTTCGGTTTGATGGATTTATCGAGAGACTTTGTCGTTTTCTCTAAAGACTCAAGCCCATTTTTCACATCATTTCGCAATTGTTCAACTTCGTTGAGAACAAGATTAGACGTGTAGTTGAGCGCAGAGAGCTTTTGAATTTCACGAATACTCATAGACCTCCTATCGGGAGCTCTAGGACAATACTTGAGTTTTTTATTTTTTATCCTTAAAAACTAATCATTTAGCTTCTTTCTTCCGATAGGAACGCATGGTTCGCGGATTGACATTAGTGATAGCAATTTTGCTCTTCATGGGAAAGGCGTTTGCTCAAAATTCTTGTGAAGAACTCACTCAAATTCAAAAATTTTTAAATCAGAATAAAATTGCGATTGAAAAATTAATTCAAGACAAACCTTTATCTCAAAGTGAATTCAACGCCCTCGAAACTTTCTACCAACAGAAACAAAAATTAAGAGATCAGGCCACGGTTTTGGAAAATCTCGACTCTGAAGGATTGAGCACTGGCAAAGTAACTTTTACCAAAAGAGAAGAAAGCGCGTGGTGGTTGCTACGAGAAGAAACTGATCCCTCTCAAAAAAAATATCAAATATATAAACTCAAATCCTATTTAACTCACTCTTCATGGTGGAATGATAATTATCAAAAAACACTTGATTCCTTAGAGAATCAAAAATCTCTTTGCCTTCAAAGTTGCTCAATTAAAGTTGAATCTCCAAAATCAATCACTCGTCTCAATTCCGAGATCTCTAAAATAACGAGTTCTCTCTTAGACAATGAGTTATTGCGATATAAAGATCACCTCGAGCTTAAAAATGTAGATCCCGAGAATTCGCAGCAATTAACATCAAACACAAAACCTGGCCCACCAAAAACGGAAGCCTTTTCTGAGATTGAGAGAAGACAACAAAAACTCAATGAGCTTAATAATCAAGCGACAGTAAAAGTCTTTTATCAATCCCATGGCCCCAACCCTTTTGTGATTATTGATAAGTCCAAAAAAAGATTGTTCGTCTATCAAAAACAAATCCTTCTCTTCAGTCAGGATATTGAAGGACAAAATGAAGACGAAGCACAGTCCGGCGGAGCAGGAATCTATCAACTAGAAAAATGGCAATCGGAGAAGATTCTTTTATTAGATCAGCGAGGACGTCCATTAATTGTTGCACTTATTAAGAATTGGATTCTGTGTGATGAATCGGAATCCTGTAGTCAGGGCAATGGAGAAACTCCGTCATCTATCACTCAAATGATTAAGGCGGGAGTCACTCCCTTCACTGTTATACCGAACAATGATCAACTTGAGTTTATTGTTAAAAATGGTGAATTGGCCTTCACGACTTTTACTCGTGGATTGCCCTATTCTCGTTATAACTTTACTCCAAAGAGTATCATTCCACTGCCTATTACAAGTGTGATAACAATTAAAGAATTTGATACTAAAGACGCGCGACTTTTTCTCAAGACTCTCGACAGTGAAAAAGCAAACTTAATGAAAATGTATCGGCTCGATAATGATGAATATAATCAGCTCACCAGACTTGCCTTTGCGATCATGGGGCAAGAAAGTAAATTTGGTACTCATTGGCGTTATCATCTAAAAGAAAGTGTTCCGGTTGGCGTGGCCTATATTAAACGTCTCAAAACACTTCTCAAAAATTCTTATACCGATCTCCAAAATGAAGGACTAGGAACTGCCTTAAAAGAATATATTAGGGAAAGATTCGATCTCGAAAAAGATTTACTCACAGGAAATATCAATACGACTTCGAACTCAAGAGGACCTACCCAAATTAAAAAAGTTCCTTTACCCATTGCTCAGAAATATGGAGTCACAAAAGAGTCTCTCTCTAAACCTGAACATGCAGCGCTTGCAACGCTAGGATTCTTGGCCGAGGCCTTAGAAGAACTGAAAGCAAAAGAAAAATTTCATCCCGATATCTCTGGCCGAAATCGAATCCACTATCTTCATTACATTTATATGGGTAAGAGTTATGAGATCGTAAAAGGAACAGCGACTCCTGATAAAAACATTTATTACCAGAATCTCCAGCAATATCTTAAGGGGCTAGAGATCTATCAAGAGATCCCTTAAGTCCCCAATATAACGAAATAATATTTATTACACGGTGCATTGATCCAAATGCCGATCTCTGGCATCCTCTGTTTTCAAAATTAAAACGCTCCCGGGGGACATATGAAGACTATTGTTTTAAGCGTACTTTTGGCCATGACAGCATCTTTATCTGTCGCTCACGCCGATATGCTTTTGATGGATGAAGAGAAAGGACAAATATTTTTAGTTTCCGATACTCAAGAGAAAATTCAGGATTCAGAAGATCGCGCCACTTTAAATAATGACTTCAATTTAGCTTCAAAAATAACTGATAATATCGTCATCGACGGTCAGGTTTTGGCCACAGTAATGATGATTGGTGGCAGAGTAAATGTTGGAGTGACCGCTCTCAATCGCGCACTGGAGCTTGGAATCGATGCTGAGCTTCTTTTTATTGCGGCCGGAACTAATGGGGCCATCAATCCAAATTTTGGAAGTTATGTAAAAGTAAGACTCACACCCAATAGTGATCGTACTGTTTATTTCAAAGGACGTGTCATGAAGTCTTTTAATCTGAATGAAGATATTAGAGATATCGTTCCTGAATTTGGAATTGGGTATGAAAAGAATGATGCCTTCTTTGAAGTCTCAGTTCGCATTTTTCACGACAACGTTGAAGGAGATAATTTCTTTCTTCCCATGTTCTCTTTCGGCTACCATATCAAAGGTAAGAAGAAAGACGAAGCCAAGCTTTTTAATTAATCAATAAATTCAAATTCATTTCTAGAAATACCATTGGCCTCTTTTAAAAGAGGCCTTGAGCATCGGTTGTTGTAAGATAAGATTTTATTCTTATAGACTTGGTGGGATAGGAGCCAATTCTGGTCCTGTTAGTGAGGTTGGTCTTTGGTGGGATGTGGGATCAACGTTTACCGATGCTTCAAGGCAGTTTTGGTGACCAACCATTCATAATACTTAATGCTAATGTCGTGCCAAAGTTGAAGTTCGAAAGATCATGCACTTGACGCAATCGCTCTGTTAAAGCGATTTGGCACCGGAGCCAAAGAGAACCAGAAGTGGTGTTATTTGTCCTTCCGGTCTTCATTAAGTATTATTCTAAGTATGCAAAAATTCGATTATCGAACCACACTTTCACCAAGTGAGCTCTTAAAACTTCTTCAAGTTGAAAGTACTGCAGGTTTGAGTGAACCAGAAGCGTTGCTGCGCCAAAATCAATTTGGTCTCAATTGCCTAAAGCAAGTTGGGACACCAAAAATGATGACTCTCTTTATACGCCAATTCAAAGATATGATGATTGCAGTGCTGATTGCGGCGGCGATCATTTCTTTTTTTCTTGGTGATATTCCAGATGCCATTGCCATTGCCTCAATCCTCTTCATCAATGCAGTCATTGGTGCGGTTCAAGAAAGTCGGGCCCATCATGCGCTCGCCTCTCTATCCGCTCTGAGCACCTCATGGGTTCAGGTTTTGCGAAGTGGTCAATGGGTTCAAAAAGATGTGGTCCAATTGACCATTGGTGATGTGGTTAAGATCGAAGCCGGCCAAATGGTTGCCGCAGATTTAAGACTGCTTGAGAGTGCAACCCTCGAATGTAATGAAGCTTCTTTAACTGGCGAATCTGCCGTTGTATTAAAAGATGAAAACGCCATCGTACAAGAGAACTCTTCTTTAGGAGACCACCTTCACACTCTTTATCGTGGGGTCACTGTTACTCGTGGCCGAGGAATTGGTGTCGTGTTTGCGATTGGTGATCAAACTCAAATGGGAAAGATTGCCACCCTCGCTCGAGAGTCTGTATTGCCAGAAACACCTTTAACGGTGAAGCTCAATCAATTTGCAAAAAAACTAACGATTTGGTTATTGGCGATTTGTGCTATCGTTTTTGCCCTGGGTCTCTCTCGTGGTGAACCACTGATCGGAGTCTTTCTTTTGGCCGTCTCACTTGCTGTCGCCGCCATTCCCGAATCTCTGCCTGCAGTCGTATCAATGACTCTGGCCATGGGTGCTCGTCAGCTTTCAAAAAAATCGGCCTTAGTTAAAAATCTCAAGGCGGTAGAAACACTTGGATCTGTTGATGTCATTTGCACTGATAAAACGGGAACTCTAACTCAAAACAAGATGAGAGTTGAGCAAGTGAAGCTCTATCATCTAGACCTTCAGAATAATCTTATTCTCGCTTCTTTATTATGCGAGGATGTCGACTACAAGCAAAACGAGTTGATAGGAGATCCCACTGAAGTCGCCCTGACGGCTTGGGCACTCGAGCAAAATTTATCCAACATTGATTTTAAGCGAATTGATGAGAAGCCTTTTGATAGCGAAAGCAAACGGATGAGTGTCATTGTAACAAATCAACATCAAACTCTACAGCTTACAAAAGGAGCTCCTGAAAGTATTGCTCAATGTTTAGAATCAACCCTTGAAAAAGATTGGCTCGTAAAAGAAACAAATGAATTAGCTCACAAAGGATTGAGAACAATAGCCTTAGCATTCAATCCAAATGCAACATCAATAACAGAGGAAAACCTCAAGCTTTTGGGAATTATGGGATTAATTGATCCACTTCGCGAAGAAGTTGCTCATGCCATTCAACAATGCCATCAAGCTGGCATTAGAGTCGTGATGATTACTGGCGATCACAAACAAACGGCGCTCGCCATAGGTAATCAACTCAACTTATTACAAGAAAACTCGCTTGTTCTCGATGGTAAAGATCTCAAAAACTTTAACTGGAATGAAGACCTAGATAAATTAGGCATTATTTCTCGTGCAGACCCAGAAGATAAAATTCTATTAATCGAACATTTTCTACAAAATAATCATGTCGTGGCCATGACCGGAGACGGTGTCAACGATGCTGCCGCTCTGAAGCGTGCTCATATTGGCGTGGCCATGGGACTGAAAGGAACAGATGCGGCCCGTGAAAGTAGTGATATGGTTCTCCTCGATGATAATTTTTCCTCAATTGTTAGTGCCATCGCTGAAGGTCGCAGGCTCTATGCCAATATTTTAAAATTTATTCGCTTTATTTTTATGGGAAACACGGCAGAGATTTTAGTTGTCCTGTGTACCCCCCTTTTAGGACTAGGATCTCCCCTTTCACCGCTGCAAATTCTTTGGGTCAATCTGATGACTGATTCTTTACCCGGCCTTGCTTTATCTCAAGGACCTGCTGAAAAAAATATTTTGAATCAAAAGCCTCGTTCTCTTACATCCCCCTTGCTGACAAAAAGAGACTACACCAATATTTTTTTCATGGGACTCATCACTGCCCTATCTTGTCTTGGCGCTTATTATTGGGCGCTTCTGCATCGAACTGAAGCAGCTTCGACGATAACTTTTAGCGTTTTAGTTTTTGCTCAATTAGGACTTTCTTTGGTTTTATCTCAAGAACATTCCCTCTTTTCAGTACAAACTTTAAAAGATCAAAAATGGCTTTTTGCCGTGATTGGTTTTGAATTAGCTATTCACTTGCTTCTCTTTACTTGGCAGCCATTTGCCGGCATTTTGGATGCTGTGACACTAACTTCTCATGAACTTCTCATTACATGTGGATTTGGATTGATAGCGCCGCTTATACTTGAATTGACAAAAATCTTTAAACGCAGAGAGTCAAAGGTTTAAATTTAAAGACAGTTTTGATACAGTAAAATCACATTAACATCACTGAGGAATTTATGACTGTAAACGAAGTACGCTCGAAGTTATTAGAACTTAAAACACAAGCAGCTGGTCCTCGTACGGTAGAATTCGTTTGCGACAATCAAAAATATTTCTTAACAGATGTAGAAAAAGGACCTTCAGAGTTCAAAATTATTGTCACAAGAAAAAATTATAGAACTCTTCCTATAGATAACTTTCTTGAACTTCTCTCTACTGGAAATCAAAACTCAGCATTGGCCATATTCAACACCGACAAAGGTGGCGAGAATAAGGCCGTCTCTGGTTTTTATCTTTCAGACGCTGCTATCGAAATTGCTGGTGCTTAGAGCTCGTGGCATTCCATCGGATCATTTGAATGATGACGGTGGCATGAAAAAGTCCAAGCCGAACGACTCTTTAAATGAATCGTCACATTGACTGCCCCTGTTGCAGGAGTTGTTTTAATTGATTCAAAAGCATTGATATCTGCATCTTCAGCAACGTCTTTAAACTCGTTCACCGCCGTTTGAATGGCTTCAGTCGTATCTTCTAAAAGATCTGCAGCAAATGAAGCAGTAGAGAGAGTAAGCAAGGTCGCGAAAAATAAAAATTTCATATTAATCCTCCAATTGAAATTTGGTTATCTGACATTCTAAATAGTCACTTATTTTTTCTGGTGCGCAGTTCTCAATCCATTTCCAAACAAAAGCGATCTCAAGCTCACTCAGCTTTGGACGACGTCCAGGCGGCATTGATCCTTTCGAGACACTTCTCCACAAACGTGAGCGTTTAGGAAGGCCAGGCTTATAAAGGGGAATGCTTAAAGGAGTGGTAATCGCTTCATAAGAGCTAAGATCTATTTTATCTTCGGCACGAACTGAATTATGACAAGAAATACAATGACGATTGAGAACATGTTTTTTTAAATTTTCATAATTAACTGAAGTCGCTTCGGTCACAGTAACCAAAGTTGGAATTGAACCTTCAGAAAACTTAAGCTCTGAACTTTTTCCGAAAGGAAGACATCCAGAGAGGAGGAAAAGACTTAAAAAAAGACATCGAATCATTGTAAAAGGCTACATTTTTGTACGCACTTTTGAATGACCTAACACATTAAATTACATCCAAGGGCGAATCAGCACCGCAAATTTCCGAAAGATATAGTATTTGAGTTTTTTAAGCCATTTTGTATTGTGAAAAAACTCGCGTGCTTTAGGCCCAAGTTCCACTGATTCCGCCAATCGCTGATTCATATTAGCACGAATTTTAGATTGTAACTCGGGCTGATCTTCGCAGATAAAAACCGTTTCTAAATTAATATCTTCAGAGCGGTTGTCCCAATTATAAGAAGTAATAGCAAAGGAACTACGATCAAAAAGATAGGTTTTAGAATGGACTCCAAAAATCCCCTCTCTCGATTTCGGATTAATGAGAGGTCGATGATCTGAAACTTCACCAGTGTGAACAAAAAGTTTTGCTCCATGCTTGACCCATTTGCGAATATCGCCATTACCTGCAGCGATCAACGCAAGGTCAGAAGACAGTAATCCATTAGAATAAGTCGAAAGAGCAACCCCTCTATCAATCAATGAACTCATCAATTTTTTTTGTTCTTTAGAAGGAGTAAAAATGGGTGTATCAAAATACAATTCACTCTCTACATTGTTGATCCTCTTATTTAAAAGTTTTTTAGGATCATAACCAATTTTGCGTCCCGGGATATTAGAGGCCCATGAAACATCCGAACAACTTCCTTTAATCGCCACCGCCGGAGACCAACTTTCACTTAACTCTTGTGGAAAATGAGTTTCCTTAAAGCTCATCAAATCTTGCCATAACTGTTGATCTGATTTTGTTTCCTGAAAAAGATGCATGACTTGTTCTTGGTATTTTTGCATTCTCGATCTGCGCCACCAATCACGCCAGTGGTCTTGGCCCGTTCGACCATTACCATAGCGAGGGTTTTCAATCATGCGGACAAATCTTGGATCGGCATCACTCCAACTTGAAGTCCAGAAATCATCAAAGGATTGACGAATGGATGACACAATTGGGCCTGAGATCTGTACATCTCGATCAAGAAAATTGTACTCATCCCCTAACTCCATGTAGCTATCCCCAATATTCCTTCCCCCTACGATTGCTTTTTCGTCATCAACAACAAGAATTTTTCGATGAGTTCTAAAATCGGGACGCGGGAAAAACTTGGTATTAAAGATATGAACTTGAATTTTACGTTTTCTAAACTCGAGGACTAAATTTGCCAGATGAACTTTGTTCATCGCCATTTTATCCAATTGAACTCTAACCATTACACCTTGCTTGGCCTTTTGTTCCAGCTCTTGCAAGAGTAGTCTCGTCGATTTCCCGGGCCAAAATTCATAACTCTCCCATTCAATACTCTTCTTTGCTGACTGAATAAGTTCAAGACGGGCCAACAAAGCTGCATGGCCATGATTCAAAATAACTAAAGAGTGTTCAGAATTTTCGAGATGAACAATTCGGGCCGACACAGAAAAAGACATAAAAAGAATAAATGCTGAAAGCAAACGCATGAGTTCTCACTTGGTAAACGGTTGTCTCTATTTTTGCAGTGCATTGATAAATAAAAAAGAAGGAGGTTTTTGCCACTTTCCCAATTTCAATTAATTAGAGCATTAAAAGAAAGCTTGTCAGGCTCAAAGATTGCTTTCTATGATTGAGCAGTATCATTGGTCTTTTCTTGGTGGATTCGGAAATGTTGCGTTTACGTCAATTATCCTTTGAAGTCTCTCAGATCTTTAATGAATCTCAGTCTACATTTTCCCAATACCAACAACAAACAGGTCTCACCTGTTTGGATCGGTGTGGAGCTTGTTGCTTGAGTTCAGAAATTAGCGCTACTGTTTTAGAAATGCTCCCAACGGCCTACGATCTTCTCGATAGAAAAATGGCAATTGAAGTTCTCACCATTTTAGAAAAACTGGAATATCCTCGATGCTTTTTTTATAAGGCTTTCAATCAAGAAGGAACTAAGGGGACATGTCAAAATTATCAGCATCGCCCCAGCGTCTGTCGTTCTTTTGGAGCAGCGGCTGTAAAAAATAAGTATGGGCAAAAAACCTTGAGTATTTGTAAGTTGATTAAAAATGAAAACTTAGAAAAAATAACCTATCTCAACCCTGAAGAAGCACCTGTCATTGGTGAATACGCACGTAAAATTATGGCGCTTGATCCCGTTCTTGGGGCCAATGTTTATCCCATCAACATAGCACTTGAAAAAGCTCTTCAAATGATCTTACAACTTCAACATTATAGTGAACAAAGTTAGAGTCACGAAAGGGCCGTCTAGGCCCTGTCATTTCTCATATCTTCTCAGTATAATGAAGTATCTTTTATAGAAGTGAGTTTTAGTGACTAATTTATTTTCTGATTCCAAAAATAGACCACGAAATCCCATCAAGATAGACAATATTCCTTTTTCGGCCACTAGAGACTTCTATTTTTTTCTCATGGAACTCACTTGGCCTCGCCTTTTTTTACTGATCCTAGCCTGTTTTTTTATGATTAATATAATCTTTGGATCGCTCTTCTTTATCGATCCTCTGGCATTAAGTACAAATGATAAATCTTGGTGGAATCATTTCTTCTTTAGTGTCCAAACCTTTTCGACAATTGGCTACGGAACAATCTCCCCAATTAGTTTTTATGCCAATATTTTAGTTTCGATTGAGGCGGCCCTCGGACTCATAAGTTCTGCCATGATAACGGGAATAGTATTTGCTAAATTTTCAAGACCCAAGGCTCGAATCCTTTTTTCGAAACCTCTTCTCATAAATAATCATAATAGCAAAAGAGTTTTAAGCCTTAGAGTTGGAAATTCAAGGGCCAATGATCTGGTAGATACTAATTTAACTATAACTGTTCTAATCGAGGAGAAATCGGAAGAAGGTGTGTACTTAAGAAGAATGAAGGATCTAAAACTGGAAAGATCTCGATCCCCTTTTTTTTCATTGTCTTGGACAATTTTTCATATCATAGATGAAACATCACCACTTTATAATTTGATTGATACGAGAGCGGACTCTTCAGTCATTGCCTTTACTGCGTTACTGATAGGACATGACGGAACTTATTCACAGACGATTTATGGGAAACATACCTATTACCCAGACGACTTGATTTATGATAAATACTTCGTCGACGTAATAGAAATCAAACCTGATGGATCTCTAATTGTTGACTACAATAAATTTCACCAAGTCCAGTAACCGAACAAATCAGATAAGAGTGTCATTTGAGATCGGCGCAGCTTAGGCTTCGCCCTTTTTATGGAATAAAAATAGCTGAATTTTTTTCGTTTTCTCTCACTTCGACCCTGGTGATCCACGCTCGTTCATTTGTCATTTTCTTAATCATGGGATTAATTTGCTCATAAACAAACTGTGCAGTTCCTTCCATTCCTACATTTTCAAAAACTCGTAATTGGATCACTCCTTGGCGATCAAGTTCTTTAAAATTGTCCATAAAAGGATCATCAGCCGAAGCTAAAAACGTATGATCGAACCAATGATCCAACCAAGCCTTCACTTCTTTCAAGCCACCAAAATCAACAACCCAACCCTCTTGAGTCTGCTCAGAACTCGCAAATTCAAAAAAGAAAGAACGGCTGTAACCATGGACAAACTTGCAATGGCTGTCTGCTCTCCATTGGCGATGAGTGCAAGGGTAACCGATAAAATGTTTTGTTGAATAAAATTTTGGCATATATTTTTATAACATAAGACTTAGCCACAAGCCAACTAGACAAAGCAGACCCTAAAATCAAGACTTTATTTGAAAACTAAGATTCGATCTAATGACATCAAAGAGCTTTGTTACGCAGTTATTATCACCTATTGAATAATCTTTGTAGCCAACGATATCACGCTCATACTTTTCTCTTTTCCTAAGGCGGAGCCTCCGCTACCAGAACTCACTATTGAAAAGTACAATTTGGTAAACATGTTCTGGTTCTCTGAAGAAAATACTTTGATGTAAAAGAATTAGGCAAAATTTAGAGAAAACGAGACAAAATGCGAGAAAAAGCCGACCAATACTCGGCCACTTCCGACTCACAAAAACGATAATGGAAAGAAAGCCGGATGGCAGATTTACTCAAAATTTCAGAGTAGCCCATACTTATCAAGACTGGTGATGGTTTAACCGCTCCAGAGGCACAAGCAGACCCTGTGGAAATATCGATTCCCCCCAGATCCAAGGCCGTCGCTAGAGTTTGTGATTTCGTATCGTAAAGGATGAAGTTAATGGTGTTTAATCCCCTGTTGGGATTGGTTCCAGCAACAATTTCCCCTTTGCCTTTAATTGCTTCGCAAAGCTTTAACTCAAAAGCCTCTTTCGCTTTCAACAATGTTTCCGCATTAAACATTTCTTTCATTTCAATCAAGGCCAGCATAAGGGTACAGACGCCCATGGCATTTTCAGTTCCAGAGCGAAGACCAAATTGTTGTCCTCCTCCGCGAATGATCGATTGAATAGGCAATCCCTCTTTTAAAAAAGTAAATCCTACATTTTTAAGAGAGCCAAATTTGTGACCCGAATAGGTGTAAGAATCCAGAGCGGAATGCAATTTTTCCCAATCTTTAATCTTGCCCACACTCTGAACCGCATCAACATGGATGATGGCACCGGTTGCTTTTTTGACTCTTAATATGCTTTCAAGTGAATGGATGGCGCCAGTTTCGTTATTGACCCAAGTAAAGTTCACAAGCTTTGGACCACTTTGCGCGTTTATTTTCTCTATGATGATGGATTCATCAAAACTTCCATCAGAAAGAACGGGAAGTTCATGAACCATGCAATTTAATTTTTCTAATTGCTCTTTTTGATTTCGAACTGCAGAATGATCAGTTCCAAAGTAGAAGAAATTCCCCATTTCGTGGGCAAAAGCAAAACCTTTGGCGATTGAATTGATCGCTTCAGTTGCACCGGAGTGATAAAAAAGTTTGAAATCTTTTTCACTGAGATTGAAGAGTCCATAAAGATAATCGCTAGTATCCATGATCAGACGCTTAGCAATTTTACCTTCAGAGTGAACACTCGAAGGATTGGCAAAAACAAATTCCCCCCTAGCTAGATATTCTTTAACAGAATCTGCTAGAGGGGAAGTTGCATTTAAGTCTAAATAGTACCTATTATTGGTTAATTTCACCGATAGGGCTTCTAATTGACGTGCTCATACCACCGATTGTTGTCGCTGGAGTCGCAGGTCTTTGCTCTGGATTAACGCCAACATTGTGAACGTTTTCCTTAACAGCAGCTTCAGCTTCAGTTGCCTTGCGAGCAAGGTCACCAAGTGAAGTTGTTGCGAGATATTCTCTCATGATTACACCCAAGTTTTGGAAGTAATTCTTAGAGAGGTGAAATTCAACTGTATTAGCGAATTCAGCCTCAGTTCCAAGGATATCCTTAGCTGGGTTGATGTTTTCACCAACACAATCAAGAACGTCTTTAATAGTGATTTCGTCCATCGCGCGAGCGAGAACATAACCGCCACCTGGACCGCGTACTGACTTAACGGAGTTACCGTTACGTAGCTTGCGGAAAAGCTGCTCTAAGTAATGTAGTGAGATGTTTTGTCTAGTTGAGATCTCTTGCAAGCGAACGGGATTCCCGTTTGAGTGCATAGTAAGATCTAGCATAGCTCTGACTGCGTAACGTCCTTTTGATGTAAGTCTCATTGGTCTTCCTCCATAAATCCAACAAATGCCCATTAATGCCGGTATTGTGTTTTTTTGTGTGCCGTCTCTTTTCCGGGCATCGAATTCCTCTCTAGCCCTATACTTTTTGAATGTCGTCTTGAGCGCTCTTGTCAGACATCCAAATCGCCTGAGTTAATTATGACTGATAAAAAATTCTCACGTCAACTTCAATTCAGACTAAATTAAAAAGTTTTTTCTTAAATTGTGTAACCTTGTCTTACAACTGACTATTTCCTGATAGATTCCAAACACTTGTCTCAGATACGGAGAACCAAAAAAAGTGGTATCAAAGGGTCACCACGATGAATCTTTTACCAGTTTAGTCGGAATTAAATTCCCACTTGATCAAAATTTTTTGGTCAAACTTCATCACTGAGATCGAAAAGATCATAATTGCGAGATGGTTCTGGAAAATTATCTGTTGCCGGATTCACCGAAACTTCAAGTTCGTAAAGACGAAATTCAGCTCCAATAAATTGTCGAAGATTTTTAATATAAGGCTTCCCCCACTCTATCAATATAAAATCTTTATCTTCTACATAGAGTGGAATTTCCAAATGAACGAGCTCTTCACTGTCCTTTAATCGATAGAAATCGGCATGAACAATACGACCAAGTTCATTGATGAGTGAATAACTTGGAGAACTAATTTTAAAGCTTGGCCCATTGATCACTTTTGAGAAATGACGAACAAACGTTGTCTTCCCTGCACCTAAATCTCCAGACAAGATAACAACACAGGGTTGCCCCAATAGCTCCTTGAGTTCGATACAAATGCCATCGAGGTCTTGTTCGTATACTTTTTTCCAGCGACGCATTTCAATCATAAAGTTTGTTCTTCCATTTGAGCATCAAGTTCGAAGAAGGCATCACTTAAATAATCAATGATAGAAACTGCAGTCATTGCTCTTACCCCAAGTTTGTCCGCGGCATGTTTGCCGGCCAAGGTATGGGCCATGATAGCAAGCAAGAGAGTTTCATAAGTACGACTTTTCTTGGCAAATAAAGCTGAAGCATGAGGGTCTTCAGCGCTTTGAGCAAGTAGCCCACCAATAATTCCTGCGAGAACGTCCCCAGAGCCACCACTGGCCATTCCATCATTTGGATAATAGTTGATGGCCAACTCCCCATTTGGGAAAGCAATAAAGGTCCCTGGGCCCTTTAGAACGATACAACAATTAAGTTCATCAACGGCCTTGCGTAGAGTTTCAACTGGACGATCGAGAACCTCTTGAATGGTAATTCCCATTAAGGCCGCGAATTCTCCTGCATGAGGAGTGAGAACAGTTGCCCCTTTGCGAGTATGGGCAACACTTTTCAGATCCTCCAAGGTCACCACTCTTAAAGCATCAGCATCTAGCACCATAGGTCCATTAAAATGCAGTAGGGCCTTCATGACGGTAGTGCGAGACTGAGGAGATCGCCCTAATCCTGGTCCAATAACCATTGAATCATAGCGTCCAAACTTGCGGATGATTTCTTCTTCACCTTGCTCTTCCGTAGGAATGACTCCTGTCATGATTTCTGGAGTTGAACGAGTCGATAATTCATAATAATTTTCTTCCCAAGTGGAAGTCGTCACTAAACCAGTTCCCACTTTGAGAGCAGCTTTACCGGCCATCATGAGCGCACCAGTGAGTCCTTTCGAACCTCCGACAACCAGACAATGTCCGAATGAATTTTTATGAGCGAACTTATCGCGAGACTCGTAAACCGAAACAACGGATTCTTTAGTTAAAAGAAACTTATCTCCTCCAAAAGCAAATTCTTGCGGAAAACCAGCATCAATTGTGATGATCTCGCCACAGTGAACAGGTCCCTGACCACAAAAATGCCCCAACTTAGGAAACCCAATGGCCAAAGTCACTTGAGCTTCAATCGCGTTTCCACTTTTAGCTCCAGTATCACCTGTAATTCCAGTAGGTATATCAATGGCAACAGTTATTGTTGAATGATCATTAACAACATTAATGAGATCAAAAAGATAATTTGAAAGAGGAAGACGAACTCCCGTTCCTAATATGCCATCGATGACTAAAAAATTTTGTTGGGTTTGAGTAAAATAGCTTTCAATTTGGTCAACGTCTGAAATTTGACTGATTTTTACACCAAATTTTTGGGCCATTCTCAACTGATTTTCAATATCTGATCCCTTTCTTTCATTGGGAAAAAGATCGAAGGCCCGAACGGCATGGCCTAGATTTTTTAAATGACGAGCAATCGCCAAAGCGTCAGCTCCATTATTTCCTGGCCCGATTAAAGCAACAATTTCAGAAAATGATTGATCCTGAATGATGTGGGTCTCGATGAGATCTGCGCCTTTGACACCAACATTTTCAATAATGAGTGGTTCAGTGAAATGATAATGCTCAAAACTTTTTGATTCTATCTCTTTCATTTCTTGGATGTCGACGACTCTCATCTGTAACTCCTTAACCCTTCATTTGATCAGCTAATTTTTTAATGACATTGCCCAAGCCTTCGAAAACGGCCTGGCAAATAATCCAATGACCAATATTGTATTCTTCAAACAAACCTTGCTCTAACAAAGGTTTGACACTTTCATCAGTTAATCCATGGCCGGCATGAAAACCTAATCGCGCTCGCTTTACTATGTTGTGGGCCAATTCATAGGTTTCGAGATGAGTCTTCGTCGATTCTCCATTGAGATGAGCCTTGGCAAAATCACCAGTATGAATTTCTACAGCATCAATTGGTAATGTCGCGGCTTTCTCTAAGGTTGCAGAATCTGCTTCAACAAACAGTGAAATCCTAACGTTCTTAATATTCTCTTTGAGTTTTTTGCATGTTTTTTGAACATGTTCAAATTGTTCCTGATCAATAATATTGAGACCACCTTCAGTGGTTCTTTCTTGACGATTTTCTGGAACTAAACAAATCCAATCAGGATTTGTGGCAATCGCGATATCAATAATTTCATCGTTGCATCCCATTTCTAAATTGAGAGGTTTCCCGAATTTTTTTGTCACCAAAAGAACCGCTTCAACGTCTGTATCTTGAATATGTCTTCGGTCTTCCCTTAAATGAATAGTGATTTGCTCAGCGCCTTGATTGAGAGCAATTTGAGCTGCTTCGACAATGCTTGGGTAATTCTCACCACGAGCTTGTCTCAGTGTTGCAACATGATCGATATTAACGCCAAGTCTGGGAATTAATTTTTCAACACTCACTTAATTTCCTTCTGCAAAAAACTTAACATTGTATCAACAGATGTCTTCACCCATTGAGCATCCTCACCTTCTGCCATGACTCGAACTAATGATTCAGTTCCCGAATAACGAACAACCAGTCGTCCCTTGCCTTTTGCCTCTTTCTCTAATTTTTCAAAGAGATCGTTATAGCCAGAAATAGCTTCGAGCGGAGGCTTATTGGCAACAACGGAATTTTTAGTTAATTGAGGATAAAGTGAAACATCTCGAGTCAAATCGCTGACTTTTTTATTATAGAAACGTAAGCATTCAACCATTTTCAAGGCTGCCAGAGCTCCATCTCCAGTCGTTGCATAACGACCAAAAATGATGTGACCAGAAGGTTCCCCTCCTAAAATAGCACCATCTTTTCTCATTTGTTCAATAATATAACGGTCACCGACTTGAGTGCGCTCAAGCTTCAGTCCAAGAGAAGTTAAATAATTTTCAAGACCCAAATTGGTCATAATTGTGCCAACCACAGTATCGCCTTTTTTCAACTCTCCACGGTCGAGCAAAAGCTTTGCAAAAAGACCGATCAATTGATCTCCATCAACGACCTTCCCTTTCTCATCAATAATGACGACTCTATCGGCGTCTCCGTCAAGGCAAACTCCCATGTCCGCACGATAAGTAATGACAGCCTCTCCCGCTTTTTTGGGATGAAGTGAACCACAGTCGAGATTGATATTTTGTCCATTAGGCTCCACGCCTAATGTCATTACTTCTGCACCTAATTCGCGAAACATCATGGGTGCAACTCTCCAGCCAGCACCATTGGCACAGTCCAGAACAATGCGCATTCCTTCCATATCAAAATCTTGATCAAGCGCTCCCTTGGTGTGCACCAAATAGCGTCCAAAAACCTCATCGAGTCTCTTGGCAGAACCCAAATCTCCGTTGGTACGAATTGGCATTTCATTTGGATTTAAAACGAGGTGTTCGATTTCAAGTTCAATTTCGTCTGGAAGTTTGTATCCGAAAGCATCAAAAATCTTAATACCGTTATCATAGTAAGGATTATGAGAGGCTGAAATCATGACTCCAGCATCCGCGCGCATACTTTTAGTCACAAAGGCCACACCTGCAGTTGGCAAAGGGCCAGTTAAAACAACTCTTCCCCCCTGAGCACAAACGCCTGAAGAGAAAGCTTGCTCCAACATGTAACACGATAAACGTGTATCTTTGCCCACGATGATCAAGGGTTTCTTATTTCTTTGACTACGCTTTTGAAAAAAATCGGTAACAGCTCTTCCAAGTTCAAACGCCATCACACCTGTCATAGGGTGAACATTGGCCTTGCCTCGAATACCGTCAGTTCCAAAAAGTTTACGAATATCGGCCATTTTTGCACCTCTAATTTATTGCCTAAAAGCTAATGAATTCGCCTCATAGGCTATCATCTTAGCCCTCTGGCCGTCACATTTCTTTTTGATTTTGAGCGCGTGAAAATCAACGAATGTTGACGGTAATTTTCTCTGGATTCACATTCACCAAGTGAACCCCTTCTGGAAGTTCAACTTTAAGTGGTACAGTGATTCGACCTTTTGCGCCATCAGGAATATCCGCAACAACCTTGACTTGTCCCTCTGTCAGATTTCCTTTCTCTCCAAAAATGAGAACGTCCATAGATACTTTGGTAGTGGATGCTGAGAATCGTGATGTTGTGGTATTAAAGCGAATTGCTAAGTTTTTGAGAGTAAAATTTGCTCGGTTAGGAAGAATCTCGTACTTCATAACGACTCCATCTTCCGGGCTGATTTTTATTCGCGGATCAATATCATCATAGGTCAAAAGCAATTCGCCCTTTCCTTCAAGCAGAGATATGTCAATTGCACGTGAATTCATTTTACCTATGCCTTTTAAAACTGAACGGGCCCCAGATATCAAAACTTCTTTACTGGCCAAAGTTGAGGAGAGCTTTAGCTCTTGGGCCAATTCCCCAACGAGTTGAGGCTTAAGTGGAACATATTTTTTAATTTCGCGATCCCAATCTACTTCAAATTCACGAGGACTATAATCGACAATCTCTACTCCAAATGGAATTGGGATATCCTCAGAATTGATCGTTACGAGAGAAGCTTTTTCCAGACTTGGGTCAGTCACTTTTATTTTTACAGGAGTTTTAGTTTGGGTAATATTCTTCATAAAAGTTCGCGGTCCTCGAAAACGAACTTTTATTTCTTTTGGAATGATATTGGATTGGGCAAATCCATTTACGGTTTGAACTCGTAGAGGCATCTTATGTTCAATTTCGATCGGCTCAGAGTTAACCACGTAAAACCATAAAGACATTGCGCCTAGTAGAGAAATTATTCTCAGCAACCATAACTCTGGGTTTACTTTGAGATTAATGTCCTACCTCCAAATTGAGGATGCGATCTTCTCTCCAAATCAAAGATAAAGTTCTTCGCAATTCTCTTCCATCGGCACAAACCGTGAAATGTCCTTTTACACAAACCGAAATTGATCCCGTTTCTTCACTAACAACAACCGCCACTGCATCTGTTAACTCAGTCATGCCCATGGCAGCCCTATGGCGCGTTCCTAAATGCCGTTCAATTTCAGAATTGTCAGATAGTGGTAAAAAGCATCCAGCAGCTGCAATTTTGCCATTAACAATAATCACTGCACCATCATGCAATGGCGAGCGCGATTGAAAAAGAGCATATAAAACATCCGAATGAAGTTCTGAATTAAGCTGAGTTCCTGAAGCAATATAATTCATCAGTCCATGAACTCTTTCAAAGACAATGAGTGCACCAATTTTTTCCTTGCTCATGGCCTGAGCGGCATGAACAACTTCCTCAAAGTCATGGACATCTTGATTAGTTTTTCCACCGATCAAAGCAATGCGGTTCCAACTCTTTCCAAAATCAGCGAGGGCCAGCCTGATTTGATCTTGAAAGAGGATAATCAAAAGAATAAAAAAACTTCCAAAGAAATGCTCGAGAATCCATGTGAGCGTATGAAACTTAAAAGTAACCCCAAATAAATAAACAATCATGAGAAGACCGATTCCAGTCAGCACTTGAAGAGCTCTCGTGCCTCTAATGATCAAGAGACCTTGATAAAAAAGGAAGGCCACAACGAAGATGTCAAAAAAGTCTTTCCAAGACAAATGCTCGAAAAGCGCTCTAAAAATCTGCATAAAAGATAGATCGGTAAAATCCCTCTCGCGATTTAACTTAAGTGCTGATAAATTAAGAAAGATGAAAACTTTGACCATTAAGACAACAGGTGAACGCTTTTACTCAATTACTCCTGAGATCCTCAAGGAATTGCCCCATCTTTTATCTAGTCAAAATGCTAGTGGCATACTCTTTCTCTACTGCCCTCACACGAGCTGTTCTCTAACTATTACAGAGTCATTTGAAGATTCGGCGGTCAAAGATATGCAAGAGTTTTTAAAACGTGTGGCGCCTCGAAATGCCCCCTTTATCACTCATACAACCGAAGGCGAAGACGATGCCCCTTCACACATGAAATCGATCCTTTTGCAAACAACGCTGACCATGATTGTGGAGCAAGGGAAATTACAAATGGGTCAATGGCAGGGAATATTCCTGTGCGAATTTAGGGATGATCCAAAATCTAGACAAATATGGCTTAAATTTATTGAAGGATAATTAAGCTGCCTCTTCGCCGTTTTCCCAAACTGCATCTTCTTTAAGCGTTGGAGAATCGACACCTTCAAGTTGAGTTAAGACTTCGCGGCTTTGGAGTAACTTCTTTCTCAAAGCTTCTCTAGAAATTCCCATTTCTTTTGCTGCTTTAGATTTATTGCCATTATTGCGCTTAATCTCGGAGAGAATGATCTCTCTTTCAACTAACAAAATTCTATCTTTTAATGCGATCTTTGGATCATGAACATAGGGAATATCCCCAAACAATCTCTGCTTGGCCCCAAGATCATAAACGGGAGCAGCACTAGATTCAAAATCCAAATCAGCAATGATATGGTTCTTTGGATTGTACAGAACACTTCTTTCAACACATGTTTGAAGTTCTTTGACGTTCCCTGGCCAGTGATAATCTTTCATCTTCATGACAACTTTAGGAGCGAAGCTCTTCAAAAGAAGTCCTTGATTTTTACATTCCATTTTTAGGAAGTAATCGACCAGAAGATCAATATCCTCTATTCTTCTTCTTAGTGGTTCAATATAAACATAAGCCTTATTAATAAACTCATAGAGTGAACGATCAAATTTCCCTTCATCAACTTCCTGACCTAAGTCCTTTGATGATGTGGCTATAATTCGAGCATCGATTGATACGTTCCCACCTTCGATTCGTCCTTCATGAAGAATAAAACAAAGTCTTCTTTGGTCTTCAATTGAGAGGCAATGAACTTCTCTAAAAATGACCGTTCCCCCTTGGGTATTATTCATTACGGAAGTGACAGGACTAAAAATATCTTTTTCAATAATTTGTCTGTCTTGAACCTGACAATCAATTTCGACTAAAGGCTTTAAACCTCTTTGTCCTTCGTGATGAAGAATCTTAGCGTATAGAGTTTTACCTACGCCCTGCTCACCTTGAATCAATACAGGAGAATCAATATCTTTCAATTTAATAATTGAACTTCTCAAACTTCCCAAGTGCGGTGTTTTACCAATTAAGGCAAAAGTTCTGTCAAAAGGTGTTGAAAAACGACGAATTTGGGAAGACTCGGAAAGTGGATTGTAATTATGAAAAACAGAAGAAAATACCAAGGCCAAAACCTTCATCGTTTTTTCATCTTCCACAGTGAAGCGATCTTGGTTGCGCTTATTAATCACTTCGATAACACCAATAATTTTATCTTCGCGATTGTGGATCGGATGACAAATGATTGAACGTGTTTCAAAATTAAACTTTTTATCAAAGAGATCATTATATCGACTGCGATCTGATTTGGTATCGATATTAAGGGCGACACCAGTTGTAAATACTGACCCGGCAATCCCAACTCTGTAATCAAACTTCAAATCTTTCTTTTCCATACCCAAAGCAGCAACGGCTTCAAGTTCATTGGTTTCTGGATTAATGAGGAAAATAGATGAACGTTGAGCATTCATAATTCGAACAACTTCCTCGAGCATATTGTCGAGAAATCCTTCTTTATCTCCAAAGAAAGTAATGTCTTTAAAAAGAGAGAGAAGAAGTGAGAACATTTCAAAACCATCACTGGCCTTTGTATATCTCTCTACTAAAGCAGAATCGATCAAACAATCTTTCAATCTTTCAGTAGAAAAACTTAAAATGAATTGCTCTAGAAATTTTCTGATATTCTCATCGTGCTCAATTTCTACACCGTAAATCATGTCGACATCGTCGACTGTATTACAGAAAGCACGAACAACTTTACCTGCTATATCCATGTGATATTTTTTAAATTGTAGCGATATTGTTAACGGCGCTCCCACCGAAAGTCGCTCTTTAGTTCTAAATCCCAACCCAGTAACAGAAACGTCGACGAGAACAGCATCCTCTATATAAACTTCTTTGCCCATTTCATCTTCTTTCTCTACCAAAAATCGAAGATTATCTGCTTTTTCAACAGGTATTCTAAAAGATTGATAAAACTTAAACTCTGAAAAACTGGCCAACATAGTGATGTCCTCGTTAAAAAACAATTGTTCACTAACCTATTCGGAGTAAAAGATTTTAAAATTTAGTGGAAAATACAGAAATGGCAGATTTTGTTGGCACTTAGCAGATTTTGCACGCCTCAATACCCGAGAAGAAGACTCTAGTTAGCGTTATTATGGGCCTTTTTATCGGGCTCCATCGCCACGTTCACGTCGTTTCCCAAGTTATGCATGATCGCAGAATGGATCGCGCCCTTGAACAAAGACCAATACTTTGACGATTGTCTGGGGTCAGAACTTGGAAGTTCTAAAGTGTACGTAGGGATATTGAGTTCGTTACCTGCGTAATTACCCAGTGATCCTGGGAAGAAAGGATAATCCTTAATTCTATAGCCTTGAGCTTGTTCGCTCATCTGGATTAAAAGTTCATTTGCTCTGGAACCCAAAATTCCACCAGTGTGCTCATCAATTGGCCCATCATAATCAAGCATTGTGAGTGGAGCATGAACTGAAACAATTTTACTAGGGTTATAACGTTTAATCAGATTAATCTGAAAAACCACTTCAGGTTCGCTCATAGCATCTTTGCCTGGAAAGCGACGAGGATCTTTGCTGTAGCGATTAATCCATTCTTTCATCGCAAGTTTTTTGAAATCTCCAGTTGGAAAATTTCGATTAACATCAACTCCCTTGGCATTAGTGCGAGTTGGGCGATCTTTGAAAAAAGAATCAGGATTGACGATGGGAGCAACAATAATCACCTTCTCATCAATATCTCCATCTTTGTCGATGTCTTCGGTAAAGGTTAATTCTTCAATGTGCTCAATAGCATCAAAGCAAAATTTAACCGGCGTAATTTCATCCCCATGAACACCACACATCAGCAAGGTCACATCGACATTTTTCTTTCCAATGCGGTTTTCATTTCCAAACACTTCCCAAACTAACGGATCGCCCTTCACTGATTTACGAACGGTTCTCCAATTGTGTTTAAGGCAATCGCTTGATTTCCAATTATACTTTTTAAAACTCTCATCAATCTTGGCACAAAATTTAATGATGTCTGGATCAACAGAAGTCACTTCTTGTGGAATAACTTTTGCTGTTTCCTTAATGGATTTTTGCGCAACCTGCTCTTCAGAAGTCTTTTGATTTTCTTTAGCCTGGTCTTCGTTTGAATAGAATGATTTTACATTCTGACAAGACAGAACCAATAAGAAGACTGGAAGTAGTGAAAGCACTCGGCGCATAATCAATTCTCAAATAGTTTCAATTCCTTGAATATTATAATGAGAATCATGGTCGAGGGCCAGATAAAGTCATTAAAAGGTCTGTTTGAAATTTATAAAAGGTAATCAAACAATGATGCTGGCACCGCAGTCAGGTAATAACCAAGCCTTTTGGCCCAGCTTATTCGTGAAAACTCATACTTGGACACATCTTCAACTGTTTTAAGATAAATAGAATTATCCCTGCGCTTTTGAAGGAGCCCTGATACTTGACCGGCAAGCTCCGGATTTCCATCACAGAAAAGACCCATTTCTAAAGAATAGATGCTTGAGCGTGGATCGATATTATAACTGCCAATAAAAAAGTCTTTCTGGTCAAAAACAAAGGTCTTCGAATGTGTTCCCCACCGAGATTCTGAGATTTCATTTTCAATAACAGGGTAATCCTTTTGAACATCTCCAGAATAAACGTAAGCCTTCAACCCCTTTTCAATCCACTTCGGGATTCGAGCATTAAAAACGCTCGCAACATAAATGGCATCAGTTGAATAGAGCCCATTTGTTAATAATTTAACTTCAGCTTTCTTATCTTCCAAAAGATGATTCAGTAGTGGTGTCGTTTCTTCAGAAAGAATAAAATAGGGTGAATCAATTTCTAGTTCTCTATCAACCCTTTCGACTCTTCTAAAAATTTCGTGTTTTAAAAATCTAGTTTCATCATGTCTCAATGGAGCCACCCAAGGATGATCAGTTGCAAAAGTCACAGATGGACAAGTCCCTGAAACTTGCTCGCTCAAATGGGCCCTTGCAATGGTCTCAATTTGAAGGGTATCATCTTGAATTTTTTCATCAGTTTGCATAAACTTTTTGGCCTTTTCGAGATCTGCATCCCAACGTTTCCTATCGTCTTGAAACTGATTCCATAATTTCTGTCTTTGAGTTCGACTTGCTCTTTTATATTTCAAATCACTCCATTCTGGACGTTTTGGGCGTCTTAAATTTTCACTGAGTGGAGAATCCCAAATCATATCAAATGTATTTGCTATATCTTTGACGATTTCTCCTTCAACTAACATGTCTCTATCAACGAAATTATATTCATGAGAAAGGTCAAAATATTCATCACCAATATTGCGACCACCTAAAATAATTTTTTTGCGATCGACAAGAAATGTTTTTCGATGATTACGATATTGTGATTTCCATAAAATAATCAGAGGCGATGTATTGTAAAAGCGTACATCCATACCCAAATCAACAAACTCTTGCGCTAAAAAAGCTGAGATGGTTCTTGCAACCATAAAGTTATCAAGAATTAAGCGAACCTTGACTCCCCTTTTGGCAGCTCTTGCCAAAGCTTGGCTTAAAATTTTACCTGCTCTATCGTCGTTATAAATAAAATATTCAAGATCAATACTCGATTGAGCTTGCTCAATTAAATCAAGTCGCTTTTGAAAGGCAGCAAGACCGCTCTCGAGAATTGTAACTTGATGGGGTTTTTCTGATTTAAAAAGGAGCTCTATGCCTTCGGCCTTTAAAAAGGTCGAACTAAACATAAAAGCTAAAAGGATAGCGAATTTGAAGGTTCTCAACATGAGGTAAGAATAGGTAAAATGCTGACCAGTCGCTAGCTAAACAAGGATTGTGAATAAAATTTATACTCACTGTCTAAAAAACGGTAGATTTGTGGGAGCAACAATTAACTAAGTGCCTGTTTTTTCATCATAGAGAGAGTAAAAATAAAAGTAACTCGAGATCACATTTCTTTAATTGTGAATGAAGCTCTTTATCTTTCAAGAGGCGCTGAGACCAAGCATGTGCTTGAGCCGCTTTAGGAGCAGGTCCCTTTAGCCAACCACTGGCCCGCTCGAAGCTATCTATCAACCATTGATTTTTTATTTGATCAAATTGCGGGCCACTCACAATGCTATCAAGCTCCCTATTCCACAACTTTATTAAATCCGTTTTTATTGATTCCGAAAGCCAGCGCGAATCCATATACTCGGGTTCGCTTAAAATTGAAACATGAGGCAAAGGAGCAATATGTTCGAACTCTTGTAGCCATTTCATAACAGGCACTAATTGTTTGGCGTTGAGGGCCTGAAGTGTAAAATTGATATTTACCTCAGAAAAGGGAAATTGAAGATAAATCAGATCCAACTTCTTAATATTTTTTTCAAACGATTCCCAACGCAATCCAGGTCTCATGAGTTCTTGATACTCACCTACTCCATCTAATGAAATTCGTAGAGACACTCTTTTAAAATGTGACCAGATCTTCAGCCAATCTTCTGTTAAAACTGTTAGATTGGTAATGATGTTAAGCTCAATATTTTGAGCATGACCGTCTTGAATAAGTGAAGTTAAAAATGATTTAGCTTCATTAGATAAAAGAGGCTCGCCTCCAGCAAGTTCAATAGAGACGAGATGCTGTGAATCTTGTTTAATTTTTTGCCAAACTTCATTTTGTGTAGGCCAGGGTTGAAATTTAAAAGAATCCAATTGATACTTATTCATCTCTAAAGATTTAGGCTGAAGCTGATTCCATTTATCAACCCATAAATGAGAAGCATCTGGCCCACACATCACGCAACGAAGATTACAAAAATTTCCCAATCTTAGATCGAGAATTTCGATATTGCTTGTTCCAGACTCAATTGAATCAATACTTTTAGCAAATTCTTTATTCTTTAAAAGACGATGGGATAAACTTCCACGCGCTTCATGCTCTCGGCATTTACGACACTCATCAGGCCATTGATTTTGGGATAACAATTTCTTGATCGTTTGTAGACGTTGGCAATCATCTAAAAGATTTAAATGTTTAACATTCTGAACAAAAAGTGGCTTTCCCGAATCGTCTTTCAAAGCATTGTCAGGATCTGATGCCGAAATACAACAAAGATAAAAGCGTCCGTCATTATGAATATAACGCATCAACCAAGGCAGAACACATAAGGTTTTAGAATTTTTAACATTCATCATTCATTCTTCTTGGAGTATATTAACACAAACAGAGTAAGGATTAGAATATGTTTCAAAAAAATTCACTGAACATCGAAACGAGACCAATGGGAAGTTATGCTTGTAATACGACTCTGATCTATTCAACAATATCAAAAGAAGCGATCATTATTGATCCTGGAAATGATTTTGATTCATTAGATGCATGGATTTCACCTAAAAATCTTATCATCAAATATCTTCTTCATACCCATGCTCACTTTGATCATATCGGACATTCAGCAAAGGCTGCTGAAAAGTACAAAGCTCCTATTTATCTTCATCATGATGATGACTTTTTATATCAAGCACTTGCCGTTCAAGGACAATTTTTTGGTCAAAAAGTAGATGCACCAAAACCTCTCGATGGATTGCTTAAACATCAGCAGACATTTTCATTGACCGACCCTGACCTCAAAGAATTTCTCAAGTGCTTTCATACTCCGGGACATACCCCTGGATCATGTTGCTTTTACACTGAGGGTCTAGAAACTCCGCTCTTAATGTCTGGAGATACTCTTTTTAGAGGAAGTATTGGAAGAACAGACCTTCCTGGTGGTGATTCTGATCTCATTCTTAGTTCAATAAAAAAAGAATTATATCAATTACCAGAAGAAACGATGGTCATCACCGGTCACGGCCCAATGACGAGAATCTTTGAAGAAAAAAAAACGAATCCCTTTGTAAGAGCTTAATTATTTCGGAAGCTGAATGTCTTTCTTGATATCAAAGGTTTCATCTTCTATGGAAATCTTTTTATCATCAGATTTCCATTTCGGTTGTGGAAAACCTTTGCCATTATCGATTTTATACTCATAAGGGAAATCTCCAAGAGATTCACCGGTTTTTCTGTCGATAATAATGGCCCTAACAACTTCCACCGGTTGAAAAGTTCCAGCTGTCCCTGAATAATAAATAATCAGATCAACACCTTTTTTGAAATTCTCTATAACCTTTCTAAATTCCGGCTTTCCACCAGAAACTTGAAGTTCATAAGTTTTGTTTTTGTATATAAGAACGGGCATATCATTTTGATTCTCTAGTCTCACTTTTTCGGTAGCGAATAAGTTAAATGAAGCAAAAGTTATCATCACTGTTAAAATTAATTTTTTCATGACTAAGGTCTCCAAGTATTAGGTGCGAAGGACCAAGCAATATTTTGGTAAAACTCATGACGAACGTCAACTCGTTCACCTCTTACTTTTAGCCTTCGAATTCTCGTTCGATCACCATCAATTTGCACCGGAATCAATTTAGAGCGACTGGCCCAATTTGGGTTCACATAAGTTGCATGGTAATGACGAATATCATCTATTTTTTCTTTCGGTTCAAAGCTAGCGTTAGGGTACTTTCTATAACTAGAAACGGCCAATTTTATCCCTGGATCATGGGGAGAAGCCTCAAGAGCTTGACGCCAATCATTTTGATTTGCGTTGTACATAGAGAATTGTAAAGGTTGA
>PCTW01000016.1:155370-199371 GCA_002786715.1 Bdellovibrio sp. CG22_combo_CG10-13_8_21_14_all_39_27 | reverse complement strand
AAAGTAGCAAGTAGTGCGATCAATTTCATGGTATCCTCCAAAGTATTTGTCTCGCGTTTGATGCGAGTGATTGTTTCAATGAAGGCGTTTTAATCGCGTCTTTTCATTTATTCAAAAAACATCATGCTCCCTTTCTTTTATTAATGACATGTCTGCTCAACCCCTAAATTGATTTTGGACATGTCTTTTATTTTACGAAATATTGACTACTTAGAGGAGTTTTTTAACGATGATGAGTAATCGATCATGGTAGGATGAAGGTAGTTTAAGAGGAGTTTTTTATGTCAAAAATAGAGTTTCCCTATCTTCATGGTTTTGATTCTATCGAGCAAAAGAGATTGCGCAAGCAAGCTGAGTTCACTGAGCATACCGTTTATAAAGATATCAATCTCTCTTATGTAAAAAAATTATTAGAGGTGGGTTCTGGTGTTGGTGCTCAGACCGAAATTCTACTGAGACGTTTTCCTAAGCTTGATATTACTTGTATCGACCGCTCTCCTAATCAATTGGAAGCGGCCAAGAAATCTTTAGAATCTTGTGCCTATGCAAAAGGTCGATATCAATTGCATGAGATGGACGCCACTAATATTGAGTTTGAGTCGGAAACTTTTGATGGAGCCTTTTTATGTTGGATTTTGGAACATGTACCTGATCCAGGAAAAGTCATGAGCGAAGTTCGACGCGTCTTACGCCCTGGTAGCGTCGTTTATATAACAGAAGTTTTAAATTCTAGTTTTTTTCTCGAGCCTTACTCTCCTCATGTTTGGAAATATTGGATGGCCTTCAATGATTATCAATACGATATGAAGGGCGATCCATTTATCGGTGCCAAGCTTGGAAATATTCTCTTGCAACAGGGTTATCGCGATATCAAAGTTGAATCTAAGACCTGGCATCTCGATAATCGTCGACCTGGAAAGCGCAAGGAATTTATCGAATTCTGGACTGAACTCTTACTTTCGGCCAGTGAGCAGCTCATTAAAGATAAATATGTCGATGAAGAAACAGTAAGCAAGGCGAAGGAAGAGCTTAAAACTGTCCGCAATGATCCGAACGCTGTTTTTTACTATTCCTTCATTCAAGCTAGGGCCAAGGCTTTTTAAACTCTTAAGCTCCAATCAGTATAGATGGCTTCCATACGCGGAGTGATCAGCCTATGGTAGCGATGAAACAAGTCAGCTCTTGCGGCATCTTTATCAGCATGCGCACACAGAACTCGTAATGTTTCCATATAACATAATGCCTGACAGAGTGTTTCAGCATGCTCCATCAATGAATTAACATTGTCTGGATTTTGCCAATTCTTGAAATCCAACATTTTTGAAGCTTCAGGTTTTAAAGTTCCAAACAGTAGTCCCAACATCTTCTTCTTAAAAGTATAATGGGCACTCTTATACTTGCGGCTCCACTCCTTTTCTCCATTTAAAAATGAAGTCGAAGGATGTTTATAAAAAATACTAGTAAAGAATCCTTTTGGGTTGCTGATGGCGTACTTAATAATATCTTTTAAGGCCATGAGGGCCTGAATTTGGCTGGTTCCTTCGTAAAGTAGTGGCCCAAAGCTATCTCGGTGGATGCGCTCAAGCGGA
This sequence comes from Bdellovibrio sp. CG22_combo_CG10-13_8_21_14_all_39_27, assembly GCA_002786715.1. GTDB lineage: Bacteria > Bdellovibrionota > Bacteriovoracia > Bacteriovoracales > Bacteriovoracaceae > 21-14-all-39-27. The sequence continues at coordinate 197,782 of PCTW01000016.1, read as the reverse complement.
TATTCTTCCATATAGCCATAGCCACCAAGCATCTGAATCGCTCGCTGTGAAAGGTGAGTGTAAGTTTCACAAGCGTAATACTTAACGAGTGGTGTGCGTTTACGAGTCCAGAGTGAAGCCTCTTTGAGCTGAGCTTTCTCTTCTTTACTCAAATCTTTAGTGTGCCATTCTTTTGATTCGAGTTTGAGATAAATATCAAAGTGAGACATGGTATCAACCAATAAAGCTCTAAGGGCATCTCTTTCTGTTTCATAATCTTCGAGATTGCGCTTATAGAGTGGAAGATCAGTAAGTTTGAGACCAAATTGAACGCGTTCTTCTGCATATTTTTTAGCGTGGTAAAGACAGCTTTCAATTCCACCGAGCGCTTGAATACCAACACAAATGCGGGCCTCGTTCATCAAGTGCAACATGTACTTAAAGCCTTCTCCTTCTTTACCAACTAAATAGGCCTTAGTGTTTTCATACAAAATCTCAGTGGTAAATGAACCATGCATTCCCATCTTGTGTTCATTTTTCATCACTTTCCAATTGAGTTTCTTCTCTCCATTAGGAAGGGTTATATCTTGTTCTGCAAAGAACATGGAAATTCCTGAGAGATCATCAGGAGCGCCTTTCACTTTGGCCAAAATAAATCCGATACCACCTCCGCCATTGGTAATAAAGATCTTTGAACCATTTAAAAGGTAAGAGCCATCTTCTTGAGGAGTAGCAGAAGTTCTGATCATTGAAAGGTCAGAGCCACATCCAGGTTCAGTGAGATTCATTGATCCAGAGATTTCACCTGCAATAATTTTTGGAATTAATCTCTCGCCTGTTTCATGATCACAATAGCGATTGATCATTTCTGCAATTGAAGTAAAAAAGGCAATCAACGTTGTCGAAGACATGCAGCCTCGGGAGAGTTGGTTGAGAAAGAGAAAATAAATAGAGACGGGAGTTTCAAGTCCGCCATATTTTCTTGGAAGGGGGAGTCCAAAAACAGAAAGTTCAGTTGCTTCTTTCACTAACTGTTGCATCGGCTCACTTAAATAAGTGCGACCATCTTTCACTTCTCCGGCACCCACTTTATCAAGTAAGGCTGCACGATCAGCAACAGCTGTTCCACACCATTCGCCGGTATTGGCCATCAACTCTTCTAAAAAGCTGATGACTTCTTCTTTATTATTGAGCCCATCTTCTGTGGGATAACTAGGGTAGTATAGGGGCAGGATTTGATCCCAATCGATGGCGTTATTGAACATCCATTTCCATTCTTTTTCATCACTGTAGTAGTTCACTCAGACATTCCTTTGCTGAAGTTTAAAAGTGAGCTCTATTATGAAGCTTGTGGGGACTTTTGACTAGACCAGACGGGGCATTTTTAACTAAGGCTTAACTTCGACTTTGATAAAATTGTCGTTAATTTGCTTAACATCCAAATTGACGCTTTCACCTTTGCTGTTACCTTCTTTCGGCTTGATCTTTTTGATGTCATCGATGCTGACATTAATGTTTGATAGAGAGCTGGCGGGCGCACTTGCGCCACTGGCCGGAGTTCTATTTTCAGTCGCAAAAGCGCTCTTCTTTAATTCATGTTCAAGAGCGGCCGTGTTTTTAAAACTCTTGCCATTGCTGCCACCAACTTCAATAAAACCGGTAACAATATTGTTAAAGAAAACCAACTGTTTAAGATAATCCGGTCTTGCATCAAATTCTTTCTTAATCTCCGCAAAATGGGCTTGAGTATCCTCAGGTTTATTCTCAATACTTGTCTTGCTTAGTTTTTCTTTTAATCCATTAATGAGTTGATCTCTCTCACTTTTAAACTTCGCTTTTATTTCACCTTTTAATTTTATTAATTTATCTTCTGTTTGCGCCATAATTTGATCAATCTGTTCTTTTGTTCGACCTTCTTCTTGAAGATATTTTCTAAGATTGTCATCACTGTCTTTATTTGTCGCATCAAAGTCTTTTTCCATTTTATCGTTTTGAACCATTGATCTCAGTGCAAATTCAGCTTTGAGTTTATCCGTATCTTCTTTTTTTCCTGATAAGTACTTGTCGCAAATTTCTTTATTTGCATCGTATTCCGTTTCACACTTTTTAAGCTCTTCTTGTCTTTTAGTTAATGCCTCTTGCATTCCTGAATCTTGGACCAGTTCTTGAGATGAGATTGCCATCATTTCGTCGATTTTTTCACGTTGGTATATCGCTTGTTCAGTTGGATTGGTATTGAACCCAGCTTGAGCTTTCTCTTCCATTTTCTTACTCAATTGCTCCATTTCTTTAAGCGCTTGACGTGTATCTTTGATATAGCGATAAACAGCGCATGAGCGTTTTTTTGATTCGTCAATTCTGGCTTGCATAGGATGAGGATCGTCGTTGTTTGGGTTTGGCAAGCTGCTGTAGAGCGTGCTTCCGGTACATAGTGCTTCAATTTGAGTAGAGCATCGACCCCAGTGTCCATAGGCAGCACTGCTTTCTTCAGGGGCTTTATCTGTCCCGTCAGGATTTTTTCCCGTGACTGTTGTTTGCTGACTTAATTTTTCTAAATTAGTCTTTCTAATATTTGGTAAATCGCTGTCGGTTCCTACTAAACAAACACCTGACACATTTTCACTATCCATGGCGTAAGAAGAAATGGCGCTGATTAAATTTTTCCCCAATTGCGATTGATAGAGAGAATAGAAAACATTGTGGTCCATCATAAATTTTTTGTCATTTTTATCTTTACCATACATGGCTTCTGTAAATTTTTTAAAAAGATAAGCCTCTAGCTTCTTTTGAGGGGAGTCATCACTCGCCGCCAATCGCTTTGACGGATCGTTGGCCACGCTGTTTGTTCTAATATTTGTCAGGTTTCTTGCTTCGTACTGGGCCTTATCCGAATTTGGGACACCATCTCTGCTATTCATTTTATCTAGTTCATCTTCAACAAGTTTTTTAGTTGAACTATCAGCGCTCACGCCGTTCCATAAACATGTTTCGACTGGTTGATTATCGGCCACACATTTTTCGTATATAGCTTTGACTTGTGGAATTTTGAGCAATCGATCCGCTTGCTCATTACCTTGAATCGCTCCGTACTTGGCCTCAAACTTTGGCTTGGCCGGAGCTCCGCTATTGGCCTGAATATTAGAATTTTCGCCTGCGCTGTAGGCAGATAAACTCACAAGAAATAAAGAGACAATCATCAAGGGCTTCATCATTCTATCTTATCGGATAGTTGAGTAGGATTATTAAGTATTGTAGGTTAGGGCTGAAAATGGCCCTAAAAGCTTGAAAATTCGAGGTCTCCTGGGTGTCCAAAAGACCTCAAAAAATGGGCACTTTTTTAGTCTTTTTTGCGTCTCAAAAGAGCATCTACCGACCAACCGCCAGGACCAGTTAGGGCCAATGTTCCAAACATCGCGATATAAACCCAGGCCAATTCTTTGTTACCAAAGGGATCTGCCGAATGCACGATAAAGAATGCCACGGCCATAGTGATGACTAGTGGAATTGCCACCCAGCGGGTGAAGAATCCGGCCGCAAGCAGCAAGGAACAAACGACTTCAGCAAAAACCGCAAGCGCCAATGATACAGGTGAACTAATGCCCAAAGGATCAGGAAAAACATCTTTCTTTACGGTAAAATCCATCAGCTTTGGCCAGCCGTGGGACATGAGCATAGTAAGCCCAGAAACGAGTCGTAATAGCAGTAATCCGAGATTTTCTTTCATCGTTAACCGTCCATAGTTAAGGTTAGAATTAAGTGTCTAGAATGATTTTAAAGGCTTAAACCCTCTTTTGTCACTACCCCCTATAATGATAGTTATAGGGGGTTAGGGTCTATGGATTTCTCTACTCGGCTTTGACTAGGCTTTTAAAGCACAACATTAGAAAAGCATGCACTTTTTAATTTTTTCTTTTTTTACTTTTTCATTTTGGTGTTGAATCAAGTCATCAGTCTTCATTGGAGCGAGAATTTCATTATTTTCTGCTGCGATATTCACATTTAAGGAGTTATCGCTATAAGCATCTCTTATTCTGTTAATGATCTCTGTGCGCTCATCAGCGCTAAGTCCGTATTGTCCTGAACAGTAGCTCTCAAGACTTCTCATTTCATTTGCTATTTTATAGTCAATTTCATTGGCCGCTTGATGCAGATCAGATTGTGATTTATTCATAAAATAAGGTGCAGATTCAGGGATGAAATGATGGAAAGCTTTGTTGTATGATTTCATTGTGGCACTCAATGCTCCTACTTTCATGCAAAAATCAGTTTTACTTGAAACGCTCAACGTTTTAATCATCATAGACGAGTTGTTAACATCTGCGATTCTTCCATCGAGTTCTTCAGTAAGTTCGAGAAGATTCTCAACTCCAACCATTTGCTTGATGTTCTTTGGCCTTTCCGTAATATAAGTTTTGCCATAGACAGTTGATGATAAGACTAAGAGAGATAGCGCGATTTTCATTTTCATAGTGTTCCCATGATTAGAGGTTAAAAATTGTATAAATGAATTTTAGATGAAGATTTCATTGTTTTGGAGATCCTTGAAGATCTTTCAATACTGGTGTTTAAGAAATAGACAATCTGGTAATCATTATAACTTCGAGGATTTATGGAGAGATCTCCCCTAGAATCTAAGAATGAAAATGCTCGCTCTCCTTTATCTATGCTTTACTCCCCTGCTTTGGGCCACGGAAGTGACTTTTAGTGGGCGTCTTTCCGACTGGAAAGAAGTCTCGCTTTCAAAAGATGTCGCAAGTTTTATTCTTAATATTGAATATCAAGGTTCTGAGAAAGTTATTATTGCTGATTTGATAGATCCCCAGGGCAAATCATGGATAAAATCAAATATAGGAGCACCTTCAGAATCAAGAGTTCCAATTGAGGTGGATAGTGCCTTTAGAAGTCTTATTCGCAGCAACTATTCTTCTGCAGGTTTAGGGGCCGTTTTAGTATCGAACTCAACCCGTGAAAACCATATTGAAACTGGTCTTTGGAAATATCGTTTAGGGACTACCAGTAAATCTAATGAAATGAAAATCGTAGATGTTCATGTTTTATCAAAAGCATCACATTCGAATGAGAAAGTTCTTTCGATGAATTTTGATCTTTTCTATGACCCCATATTTACCAAGCGCCATCAACTCGCGTCCATTCTTGAAGATGTCAAAGCGGTTTATCGTAAGGGTTTGATTAATGTGAGCTTTAATTTGATTGAAAAAACTTTTTCACAAAAAGCCATCACTGAAAGTCTTGATACTGTTGTCGACCAGTTGCAAATGGGAAGAAGAGCTAATCCTTCAATTTCTCTTATCGCCCATCATGGAGAATCTGTTAAAGACTTTCAAGGTTTCGCTGGCTGTTTGCCCGGCTTTATTCCCCAAAAAATTGATAAACATTGTGCACTCGCTATTCGCTATCATGACAAAGAACAAGTCGATTTAAAAAAGTTCTCAAAAGTTGTGGCCCACGAGATGGGGCATTTCTTTGGACTCTTTCATCTTGAAGATGACTACTACCCTTTCGGGAAACTGCGCGACCCTATTGATGATACAGATATGAGCAATGAGGAGTTAAATGTCATGCATAAGACCAGTGATCGTTTTGGCGATATTGAATTCACTCCTGGCCAATTTGAAGTCATGAGAAGACATCCGTTATTGCACTGATTTGCGATGCTGATGTATCTGCTGAAAAAAGCGAAAATGAAAGATCAACGAAACACCAACTAATAAATGCCAAACGCTGTGACCGTAGAGATTCCATTCCGGAAAACAAAAGTAGCGGAGTTCATCGAGTTTAAAAGAAACTGAGCCAATGAAAAGAAAGAAAATCGACAAATAGAGATCTTTCTTTTGTTGATGATTGAGCAAAAAAGATTGCACTCTTGCAAAAGAGAAAATAATGGTTACGATTGCCCAGACAACAAAAGCTTCAATCGCCTGTTTAGGAAAAATCTTAAGCATGGAAGTCATAAAAAAAGTCACACCAAGAAACCATAAGAAAAATTTAAAATGATTTGTTCGACTATGATAAAGATAGACCAAGGTCCAGGACATAATGGCGAAAATAGACCCAAAATCAAAGTAACGAGAAACTAAGATGTATGAACTATGCAAGAAGATGCTTGAAAATCCTAAAATGATGTAACAAGCGGCCAAAAGTTTAAACTCGAAATCTTTAGATTTCATCCATGCCCAAAGACCAATCAATATAAAAGGAACGCTCGAAAGAACTGCAGTTGGCTGAATAATTAAGACTCCAGCACGCATCGGCTCGCAATTGCACTTATCTGGAAAGCAATAAAGTCGAGGATATTGGGTCCAATCGAATAGTTGATTCATACGCTCGGTATCATATCGTTATATTTATCATAATGAAATCGCTAAGTTTCCTAGCTGTCAGGAAATTTTTGCATATGGCCCTTGAGTATAACGCAGTTCAAGGGTGATAATAGCAATAGCTAATTGTCCCACGGATTGGTGATGATTATGATTGAACAGGAGGTTCAGATGAATTTATCTTCTTATTTTGCCGTGCTTTTTATTTTGGCAACTTCCCTCTTTACATTTGCCCATGCAGACGAAAATTATGGATCCGTTTCTGATGAAGCTAAAATGTCTGTGCTAGAAGACGATACCATGGCCGCGGTTGAACGGGCTCGTGCTTATCGAGAAGAAATCTCTCGCAGAATTCCTGCCACAGTCGATGGTGACAGTGTTTATGGACAAGAATATCAGGCATTGATGAATTCGGAAGATAATGTCGATTATCTTGATCTCGCATCTAATCTTTAATAGTTTAAAAATATTGATAGAAATGGGGGGAGTTGCTGACTCCCCTTTTTTTTAATCAGTTATGAGAAAAGAAACTCCAGGAATCTACGCACTATTTATTCTCATTTATTAAATGAAGCATCCTACGAAGAGGTTCAGCGGCACCCCAAAGAAGTTGATCACCAACTGTAAAAACATTCAAATAATCTTCACCTAATGTCATCTTTCGAACTCGACCAATCCCGATATCAAGGGTTCCAGAAATCGCTTTTGGGCACAGCTCTTTAAGAGTGGCCTCTTTATTATTATCGACAAATTTGAGCCACTGGTGCGAATCCTTAAGCAACCCCTCAACTTCATTTAAGGGAATCTTTTGATTGAGCTTAACCGTAAGCCCCTGACTATGGCAGCGAAGCGCGCTGACGCGAACACAGGTTCCGTCGACGGGAATTGTTTTCTGAGTGGCCATGATTTTATTCGCCTCAACTTGGGCCTTCCATTCCTCTTTAGATTGACCCGAGGATAAGGCCACATCAATCCATGGGAGTAAATTAAGAGCTAAAGGATGCCCAAAATTTTCAGTTGGAAAAGAATTTGAGCTGATTAATTGAGTGGCGTTTTTTTCCAGCGCCAAAATATCGCCCGCTACATTATCAATTTCCGGACGCAGTCTATCGCCTATATTCTGCATCTGAGAGAGCAGTTCACGCATATTCTTGGCCCCGGCCCCTGAAGCTGCTTGATAGGTCATACTACTCACCCACTCAATAGCTTGCCGTTTAAAGAGACCATCAAGTGCCAGAAGCATTAAACTGACCGTGCAATTAGCACCAACGTAGGTTTTTTTTCCTTCTCTTAAAGCAGATTTAATGACGTTGAGATTGACCGGATCTAAAACAAGAACTGCCTCATCATCCATTCTAAGAGCAGAAGCAGCGTCGATCCAATAACCACTCCAGCCCAATTTCCTTAAAGGAGCATAGATGGCCTTGGTATAATCGCCTCCCTGGCAAGTCAGAATGACGTCCATTTTTGCCAATTCCATCAGATTATTGGCATCAAAGACTTTAGATTCTGAAGAATAAGATGGTGCCTCGGATCCAGCTTGAGAGGTTGAAAAAAGAGAAGTGTTGAAGTGTTGAAAATCTTTTTCGGCCAGCATCCGTTCAATCAAAACAGAACCCACCATTCCACGATAACCAACGATTCCTAATCTCAAAGTCGCCATATTGTCCTCCGGCCAAACATCATTTTGATGATGATGCCTTTAATAAAAAGAGTTTGGCAATGACTGACGGCCTTGTTATGCTTGATCCGTGGTGAAGAGGTGCGTTTGCGCTTGTCAATCTTGAGGGTCCGAAACCCATTGAGAGATTGGATTTGAGTGTATATCGCCGAAGTTTTATTGCTTTCGGAGGCACTAAAGCTGGTTGTTGATGGTCAAACGTCGCAACTGTCGCAAACTCGTTTTGCGGAGAGCTTCCACCAAGAATAAAAAGATCAAAAATCTTGTCTTGGCATGCTTTCTCTTCCACAATTTACTTAATTTTTTATTAGCACTTTTGTGTTTATGGAGGACTTATGTCTAAAAACATTATCGCCAAATTTGGTGGAACTTCTATGGCCGATGCGGTGGCCATGAAACGCTCAAGTCAAATTGCTCTCAATCGCGGGGCCAGTGTCGTCGTGGTCTCTGCAACTTCAGGTACAACAAATCAATTAATTGAAATATCAAAACTTGCTGTCGAAGGTGAAGCTAAAAAAGTAGAAAACCTCATTGAAACAATGAATGAACGTCATCGCCAAATTGCTTTTGATCTTGAAGCTTCAGAAGAAGTATTCATGGAAGTCGATGCGCTTATGAATGAAGCTCGCACCATGGCCCAAGGAATGATTCTTTTGCGTGAATGTTCACCGCGCGCCTATGATCGTTTATTAAGTATTGGTGAACGCACAAGCTCCGTGCTTTGTGCCGAGGCCATGCGCCACACGGCCCAAGGTCAAGATCGCCGCGTGATTTGTTTTGACGTTCGCAAAGTCATGATCACTGATGATCAGTTTGGACGTGCTAATCCGCAAATCGATGTCATTCATCGTCAATGTCAAAAACTTCTTCTCGACGCAAAATACGGAAATGCCGTTTTCGTTACACAAGGTTTTATTGGCGCAACAGAAGCTGGAGAAACGACGACTCTGGGCCGAGGTGGATCAGACTATTCAGCAACTCTTCTAGGTGAAGGCTTGCGCGCGAACGTCGTTGAGATCTGGACAGACGTTGCAGGTATCGCCACAACTGATCCTCGCATAACCTCAGCAGCTCGTCCTATAAGTGAAATTACTTTCAAAGAAGCTGCAGAGCTTGCCGTTTTTGGAGCAAAAGTTCTTCACCCTACCACTCTGGCACCGGCCATGAGACAAGGAATCGAAGTCTTTGTTGGTAGTTCATATGAACCAGAAAAAGAAGGAACTTGGATTCGTTCACATACTGAAAGTGCTCCCTTGATAAGAGCGATGGCAGTCAAAAAAGATCAATCGCTCTTAACTCTTTCAACTCCAAAAATGCTCCACGGGCACGGCTTTCTCTTTACCATTTTTAAAATCTTTAACGATCACAAGATCAGTATCGACTCCATCACCACTTCGGAAATTTCTGTTGCATTAACAGTTGATGATTCAACTCTTTTGAACAAGGCCCTTTTTGCTGAACTTAAACAATTTGCCGATCTCAAAGTTGAAGAGAACTTAACGCTCGTGAGTCTCATTGGAAACAATATCAATCATACTCCAGGTCTGGGACGTTTAGTGTTCGAATCACTCGCCCCGGAAAGTCCAGAAGAGCGACACATCAATGTGCGCATGATCTGCCTCGGTGCTAGCAAGCACAACTTTTGTTTCTTAGTGAATGAAGAAGAGGCCAATGAATCAATCACTAGACTTCACAAGACTTTTATAGAGAATCCAATAACGATCGCACCCATAGCTTATGAGGCGCGCGTATGAGTGAACTGAGTTATGCAGTCATAGGCAAGGGCAAGACCGGGCAACACGTCGTAGAGTTGCTTAAAGCTTTTAAAATTGAAGTTTTTGATAGCACTCACCATGCCACTGTTGATCGCCTAAAGAAACATGATGTGGCCATTTGTTTTCTCCCCGGGGGAGCTTTTACTGACTTGGTTCCCACACTCCTCGAGTCAGGTATTGCCGTCGTCTCTGGCGCGACCGGATGGGAAGGCCGTGAAAAGCTGGATCAAGAATTGAAAGCACGCAAACTGACTTGGGTCTGGGGCTCAAATTTTGCGCTCGGAATGAACGTCGTCAAACTGTGTCTTGAGCAACTTCAGAAAGCGTCAAAGCTCACTGATTCAAGCTATGCTATTCACGAAGTTCACCATATCAAAAAAGTGGATGCTCCAAGTGGAACCGCTTTGAGCTGGAAAGAATGGTTAGGAGAAAATGAAGTTAACATAACTTCTGAGAGAACCGGTGATGTGATCGGTCTCCACAGTCTCGAGCTCAAACTTCCCTTTGAAAAAATCACCTTAACCCACGAGGCCCTCGATCGAAAAATTTTCGCCTCTGGGGCCATCTGGGCAGCCAACAAGATCACGCAACTTAAAACAACAACAACCGGTCTCATTCCATTCGACCAATTGGTCGCCAAGGAGCTTTTATGAATCTTAATCAAACTATACTATGGACTGCCATTATTACTCCCATGAACCGAGACGGAAGCGTCAACTATCAGGACTTCGAAAAGCTTCTGCGGATGCAAGAAAAAGCGGAAAATGGCGTCGTTCTCTTAGGAAGCACGGGTGAAGCACTCAATCTCGATGAGTCAGATCGTCGTCAAATCTTAGACTTTGCCTTCAAGCTTGGATTAAAGATTCCTCTCATGGTGGGAGTTGGCGGCATTAACATGAATGAAACACTTGAGTGGGTTCGCCATATCGAAACCCTTCCTGCCCATGCTTACCTTCTGGTGACTCCCCTCTATGCAAAACCCGGTAGAGTTGGCCAAACTGCTTGGTTTAAAAATCTCCTCGATGCTTCAACTCGTCCCTGTATGCTTTACAACGTTCCCTCAAGAACAGGTAAGCCAATGGATCACAATACCGTTCTCGACCTTGCCAATCATAAGAACTTTTGGGCGATTAAAGAGGCATCTGGCTCAGAAGCAGAGTTTTCAAAGTATCGTGCTGAAGCTCCAAAGGCGATGATGATGAGCGGTGACGATGCCTTAACTCCTGCCTTTTGCCGTCTTGGTGGACAAGGCTTAGTATCTGTTGCTTCAAACGTTTGGCCTCAGGAGACTAAACTCTTTGTCAAAAAATCACTGGATAAAACATTAACCCTTGATGAAGAAAGACTTTGGGCGGAATGTTCAAATGCTCTTTTCTTAGCAAGTAATCCAATACCGGCAAAATTATTGATGGCCCAACTCGGAATGATCACAACACCAACGTTGCGACTTCCTTTGATCGCCGAAGAACTTACCGACCTGTCTCCTTTGATGAGCGCCCACGCGAGAATTCAAGAGTGGTACAGAAGTCATTAATTAAAGGAATTTTTATGAACTGGGAAAATGTTTTAAATGAATTAGAGAAAGGAACTCTTCGCTCGGCCCATTGTGAAAATGGCGTTTGGAAGGCCAATGTTGAAGTCAAACAGGCCATTCTTGCTGCTTTTAAAGCGGGAGAGTTAAAAGAATTTAATGGTTTTGTAGATAAACATAATCTGATGCCACAACAATTTGATGTTTCTCGCGGAGTTCGTGTGGTTCCAGGTGGAACAAGTATTCGTCGTGGCAGTTTCGTAGCTAAGGGCGTGATCGTCATGCCTCCCGCCTATATCAATATCGGCGCCTACGTTGATGAAGGAACTATGATTGATAGCCATGCTCTCGTTGGAAGTTGCGCTCAAATTGGTAAGCGTGTTCATCTTTCGGCCGGTGTTCAAATTGGTGGAGTGCTCGAACCCGTTGGACTCGCACCAGTCATTATTGAAGACGATGTCTTCGTTGGTGCCGGCTCTGTTATTGTCGAAGGCATTGTGGTCAGACGCCGCGCTGTCATCGCTCCCGGTGTTATTTTAAGTAAGGCCGTTCCAGTCTATGACGCCGTCTCTGAAAAAGTTCTTCCTCGTGGCAGCGAAATTCCAGAAGGTGCAGTGGTTGTTCCCGGATCTCGCCCCATAAGTCCCGACCTAAAATGGGCCAATAAAAATGGACTTCAATTAGGATGTGCCATCATTATTAAATATCGCGATGAAAAATCTGATGCTTCATTGGTGCTAGAAGAGTACTTGCGCTAATGGAAAATCCCTCTTTCAAACGAGACTTCATCGATCGAGCGATTAAGAAAGTTAATCATTCTTTTTATTTTTATGATCTCGACCTTCTTAAGCACCAGCTCAACAATTGGCAAAAAATACTGCCCGATGACATCACTCTTTGGTATGCCTGCAAGGCCAATCCTTTGTCAGCAGTCTTAAAGGTTTTTCGAAATCACGGATTTGGAATCGACGTGGCCAGTCTCGGAGAGCTCGATCAGGCCATGGCTTCTGGAGTAAAACCAGAAAACATCCTCGCCACAGGTCCGGCCAAGTCGAAAGAGTACTTAAAGTCTATGATCGACAATGAAGTCGGCATGATTATTCTCGAGTCTACTTCTCAAGCAAAATGGTTAAACCAAGCAGCTAAAGAGGCCGGTAAAAAAATCAAAGCTCTGATTCGAGTGCAGCTTGAATGGACTGAAGGCGAAAGTGTACTTGGTGGTAAAGATATCACGCCCTTTGGCGAAGATGAATCAACTTGGCGCAACTTTAACTGGCAAGAGCTAGAGCATCTGGATATTTTGGGCATTCACGTCTTTCAGTGGGGAAATATTCTCGATCTCCCTCAGCTTAAATCCCTGTGGAACGAAATGGCCTCGCGTTGCGTTCAGTTAGCAAACGATATGCAATTACCACTCAAGCTTTTAGATCTAGGCGGCGGACTTGGAATTCCCTATGAGGCCAATCAAAAACCTATTTCTTTTTATGATGTTGCCAAAGAACTTTTTCAATTGAAAAAAAAGTTCCAATTGGAAAATATCTATATGGAGCTGGGCCGATTTGCAATTGGCCCCTACGGCCATTACTTAACTCGCGTGATTGATAGAAAAACTGTTCGCGGCAAAGAGCTACTCGTTCTCGAAGGCGGAATCAATCATATGGTTCGACCAGCGATCACCAAACAACCCTTCCCTGGTGAACTCTACCGCCAAAGCAGCGCCCCCCTCTCAACTTTTCAAGTACACGGCCCCTTGTGTACGGCATTGGATAAGCTAGGTGATTATCAATTGCCTAATGACATCGCCCCAGGAGATTGGATGATTTTTCATCAATGTGGTGCCTATGGTTTTACTGAATCGATGCCTTTTTTCCTCTGTCACAGTCTACCTGCAGAGGTTATTCTTTATAATGATGATTTAATGATTCCGCGCTGGCCGCGCCCAAGCATTGATTGGTTAGTTTAATTTTTGGAGTTTCCTATTTATGAGCGAAGAGACACTGAATACTTTTGAAAGAATCACTCATGCAGTAAAAGAACTACCCAACGGTGATAAACTCAATATTAATCTTTTTCGAATCGTGGGCGATCAACCTGGGCCCCATATTCATATTCAATCCTCTGTTCATGGGGCCGAGCACCAAGGGGGTGTGGTCATTTATGAATTGATGAAATACTTTCTTCATCATCCTTTTAAAGGCAGTGTCACTTTTATTCCCAATGCGAATCCATCTGCTCTCAATCAAAAACTTGGTACATGGACCTATGGACGCTTCAATCCGGTCACTGGCAACAATTGGAATCGCAATTATCACGACATTTGTCAGATCAACCAAGATTTATCAAAGCTCGATCTGAATAAATTCGCCCAAGATAATAAAGATCTAGAATGGGCCGATATTAAAAAGGCCTTTAAGAAATTGCTATTTGAAACTTATAAAAATCTTGAAGCCAGTCTTTATCAGAGAGGGCCAAATGAAAATGGACACCTGAATCTTCTTTTGCAAAAGATTGCTTCTACCAGTGACATTGTTCTCGATCTTCACACCGGACCTGTGGCCTGTCGCTATCTTTATGCTGCCGATTATATGCGAACTTCAGCAGCTCATCTCGATGCCGAAGTGACTCTACTCATACCTCCTGAATTTGCAGGCGCCATGGATGAAGCAACCTTTGTTCCGTGGGTTAAGCTTCACCAAGCTTTTAAAGAAATAGATCGCGAAATACCTCTCGAGTTTGAAGCATTCACAGTTGAATTAGGCAGTGAAGAAGTGATTGAATTCGATCGTGCCATTGATGATGCCGCTCGGATTTTAAATTATCTCAAGTATCGCGGAGTCATCGATGAGTTTTCTTATGAGAAAAAGCATCAGGGTCATGCCGGCTTTTTAAAAGATTATAAATGCTATACTTCACCACGCGGAGGACTCGTCGACTATCGCATGACTCCTGGTCAAGTGGTCGATGCAGGCACTGAAATCGCCCGATTCCTATGCTTTCAAGACTTAACTGATGGTGAAAACCTTGAACAAGCTGTCATCAGCTACAAAGCTCCGCAAGAGCTTTTAATAGTCAATCACAATACATCAGCGAGCATTGCTCAAGGAGGAGAGTTCTTCTACGCGCTCGAGAAGTTTTTTAAACTCTAGATTGCAATGCTTATCTTCTTCTCATTAATCTTCCGGCTTCGAATTTCTTCATGAATTCAGGATCATTTTTTAGTTCATGGGGAAAGTCGTCTCTAAATATTACAATTTTGCCGGCATTTTCAATAAGATAACTTTTAATCTCATCTGTATATTGGAAATCAGAATTCAGATGTTTAAAATAAAAAGAAATAGACCTTGGATTAATCTGAGAAATAAATGAAACACTCTTTAAAATATCGGGATGAGTGAAAGATACAAATCTATTCAAACCAGTGTCAAAAGATGTCCCGCAACATTGAATTTTATTAAATGATTTCACTGCGTGAGAAGTATCCACTGTTAATTTATCTTTTGACTTAAAATCAACTTTGGCCAACCGTTCTTTTGCTTTTTTGTACGCTTTAGAATTTTTAAAAACTGCAGATAAATACCAATCTGGATCATATCTAGTTGTTAAAAAATCATACGTTAAAGTTTCATCTGCCTCATTGGTTCCATCCCAAAACTTGAAATTTTCTGGATATGATTTAAAGAAAATCTCCTGAGCTTTTACACTTCTAAAAAGTGGATTATTTATCAACATATTATCAGAATATCTTTGAATATAATATTCAACTAATGCATTAAAGACATCTGGATATTTTTGATTAAGCACTGAATAAGACATCATGTTGATTTGTGGATTTTCCGTCACCAATCTTAACATTTTAACCGGGTCTTTCAAAATTGTTCTTGGCAAACAATCAGCATTTGCTTCATTTGCGAACTGTATAAAGGACTTCATGAATTTTTCAATAATTTCATCACTCATACCATCTCTTAGTTCCCAAGAGATAGAATGAAGGAGACCATTGCATTTCATAGAAAATAAACTTTTTCCAAAACTATCTACAATCCGAATATCTTCTAAGAATTTTGGATGAATAAGATATTTCGAATTTCGATACCCCATGCCTCTATTTGAGGCTAACTCATCAAGTTTCTTATTCTTTAAAATTTCAAATTCTAAATTATCTCTCTCCTTATATTTAGCACCCAGCTCCTTCACTAACGAACTGCTGGTCATGTGCTTAGGTAAATAAAAAGTAGCGTCGTATTGATTTTCAAAGAAAGCATTAAGCAATTCAGGTTCAATAATAACTGTGCTCGGAATAAGCCATATAAAACCTGGATATTTTTCAAAAACTTCTTTTTGAACGTCTTTGATTTTTAACTCTTCTTCACTAAGAAAGTCTTCAGTCTCTCCTCTTTTATATTTATCTAGTTTTCGCTGAGCCTTAATGACAATGCCCAAGTTAATCTGATTTTGGTGCTCAATCTCATTAGTTTTTACCTTATTTACTAACATTGCTTGCGCATCTAACTTTTTTTGCATCAAGGATAGGTCTCTTTGATTACGAAGGACCGAAAGCTCCATATCATTATTGTTAAACTTAGCTCTTAAATCACTTTCAACTTTGAAAATAATTAGAAGTGTAAAAATGGAAGCGACCGTTTTCTTAATAGGATAAACGGCATCGTTTTGACCTCTTACATAACCATCACTGTTGACGACCAAAGTATTGGACAAATAATCATGCAAAGCTCTTCTATCTTTTCTAAAAACTCCTATGAGATAACCAATTGCAAAAAATTGAAATGATAACAACTTACTAATAAATTCTCTGCAGAAAATTTGGAGGAGTGACATTCTTTCATTGTCTTTATTAACTATCGCAATCGACATAATCATTTTGCCAGGAGAACAACCCTTAAAATAAATCAATGGCGAATAAATTATTGCAAAAAAGAGCCTCCAAATAGTCGGGATAATAAAAAATTTATATTGACTCGGTATTAAAGAAAATAACTGTGCAAGACTTTTAAAGAGACTAGGAATGTACAAATAGATCAAAACAAGGGGTACAGATAAAAAGACCATCTCATCTAAAAACATGGCCATGCCTCTCCTTAAAACAGTGGCGCTCTTATCAATTTCAGAGTCACTTGATATGATAACCTTTCGACGAGGCTTTATAATCTGTTCAGATCGATCGCTATCCATAAGACTCCAAAATAAATATTTTAGGTTTTATTTTATCATAAACTTCAATAATTTTTAGAGATAGTTAAATTAAATTTACCCAAACTTAGGTGAACTTAGCTACGTGATACTTTTAGAGTTTGAGAGAAGAATCGAAATGTTCGAGGATTTTTTTGGGGAGATTGATGATTTTGCCACTCACCTCTCCAAATCGTCCGCCGATGCCACCCCATTGTCCTTTTTTGACTTGAGCACGATCGTTAGGATTGGCGAGATTTTCAAAATTAACCAGGCCATCGAGAACTACAATCTCTGATTCATCAAAGAGCTCTGAAGTCTTAAGAACGAAGTCTGTTCCCCGTACTCCAAGCGAAGCTTGAGGCGTGAGAATACCTTTTAAACGACCCAATTCTTTGTGTTGCCCAACCCATCTCACTGCGCCTTTTCGAAGTGTCACAGCAAGTGAGCTTTCTTTTTTATTGAGATCAACCGACTTTAAATCCAACTCTGAGTTTGGCCCTAAAGTTAATGTTCCTGAGTCATTGCCAAAAGTGAGTTTTACAAAAGAGGCCTTATTGGTTGAAATAATGCCCGAATCGTTGACGACCTCTCCGCTTTTTAATTTTCTGTTCTGATATTGAACTTTTCCTCGAAGCGCACTGACTTTAAAAGTCACTGCTTGTGCAAATACAGAAGACGAAAAGAGCAAAATAAGGCCTGAGAGGAAGAAAGTTCGCATATTAGATTCCTGTTCTAGTTCAACTTATAATCTAATCATGACAGCAGTCCCAAAAATTGGCCATGCGGCAATAGATTTTCTCATGCGTGAGGAATACCTCGGTAACTTTACGAGTGAGCATACTCGACTTAATTACTCCATTGACTTAGCAACATTCCATACTTTTTATCACGATGTCCTTGGCCGCAAAATAGAATGGGACAAAGTAGAGCGAATTGATATTGTGAAGTATCGCAATTGGCTTGCCGAATCTGGTGGTCGCGATGGTGCAGCAGCCGCTCCCAAAACATTGGCCCGCAAACTAGCTTCGCTCAGCTCTTATTTTCATTTTCTAGTTGAACGCAATGTCATGCTCTATAACCCAGTCACTTCAGTCAAACGTCCTCGTCGAGATGTCGTCACACCGACAAATGCTTTAAATAAAGAACAGGTCACGAGCCTCTTTGCAACCATTATCAATTCAACTTCAGAAGCACGCTTCATGCATTTAGCGTTGCTCACAACCTTTTTTACGACGGGACTTAGAAAATCTGAAGTCTTAAACCTTCGCTACCGCGATTATCGCGATATCAATGAACTTAAAGTTTTAGAGTTTAAAGGAAAGGGCGGAAAGATTGGCCAAAAAGTAGTTCATCCTCAATGTGTAAAAGCAATCGATGATTATTTAGATTGGATGAAGAAGAATGAGCGAGGCCATGAGAATCAAGATTGGCTTTTTCAACCCACTAAAAATCCTAGTCAAAAAATTCTCAACAAACCGCTTAATCCTCGAACTATTAATGAGATCCTCGAATATTATGCTAAGAAAATGCAATTAAACTTTCGCATTTGCCCCCACTCGGCACGAGCTTCTTTTATCACAGAACTCCTCGATGCAGGAGTCGACATCTATGCGGTCGCTCGCGAGGTCAATCACTCTTCAGTAGTAACCACTCAAGAGTATGATAAGCGTCGCAAGAAACTTCAAGATTCGCCAGTTCTTAAACTTCGCTATTAATCGTCACAACATTTTAATTTTGGTGGAGCTAATTGCTTATCGCTATTTGTAGCATCTTTCAGGTTTTGATTGAGATACTCGACTTCGGCCTTATTATAAAGATCACTACAAAGGGATGAAGCACTTCGCGTTTCAAAATAACTCAGAGGCTGCTCTAATGCGACTTCAATGTTAAGCGCAGGACAAAGAGTTAGCCACTTTCCAAGGCACTTAATTTCAGTTTGCTGTCCAATTCCCGGATTACATTTCTTCCAGACACTTGCTTCATTGCTAAGAGATTCCATTGAATCACTAAAAAGAGTTCGTGCATGACAACGCTCAACTAATTGCTTGTCTGTCAGGCGTGTTAATTCTTTTTTGAAATTAACGAGAAGTTCTCCTCCTCTTTTATTCATCACCCAACGGTCCGCCGAAATTTGGGCCAATCCATAATTAGTTTGCTTAGTAATATTCACACCTTTCATCGCAAATAAATCGCCACAAAGTGCGAGATCGACTTTATGTGAACGGGACATAATTCCCTTTGAATGATTATGTTTAAAAAAGGAATGATAAGAAGTTGAAGAGCCACTTCCATTCATATCACTCACCGAACAAGTGTTAGCGCTCGATTCCTTAATAATCATTCCTGTTAGTTTACTCATTTTTTGATTGAGCTCTGTAGGGGCAAGTCCCTTGGCACGCAAATCTTTATAAAGATCACTCAAAAGCGCTCGCAGCTCTGGTGGCGTTTCACTTAAACAACTGGCCATTAGAGAGTGAGGTAGAAGTATAAAAAGGATAAAAAGATGCGTTCTCATATAAAGATCATAACATGAGGCAAAACGCTGAATAGATTGGAAAAAAGACACCGCTTACGCATCGCAACACGTTGAAAACAGGGTCATTTTGCCCCTAAATATTTGTAAAGTTGCCTAAAACAGTCCTAAAAGGTCACCAAAATTTCGGCACAGCAATTGCTTTAGTGTTTTTATTACGACCCTGTTCATGATGAAGAGGCCAACGAGAGGAGAGAAACATGAAAATGTTAAAGGCGAACTATTTACTTGCACTGGGACTGGGACTGGGACTTTCACTATTGGGCAATGCTGCTCACGCTCAGTTTGATTTTAACGACCGACACAACGATCCACGTTTTGATCGACGGGATGACCGGAGGGATGATCGGCGTGGTGATTGGAATGATGATGAACGCATTCGTTTAGAAGAGGATGTCTATCAAACTTTTAGAGGAGAAAATATTCTTCCTTTGAGAAGAATCTTAGATATAGATGGTCAATATAGAGGCTACGACATCAAGCGTGTTGTTGTTTTCGGAACAAGTGCCGCTGGTCATGGTCAAGCAACTTTACTTATCAATGGTAGACAAGAAGGTCAGACTGAAATTTTAGATACCTTTGGAACTCGTGCCGTTTTCGAAGTTCGACCAGGCACTACTATCGGACAGGAATTAAAAACTCTCCAGCTTCAATTGCGTGGCAATATCACAATCGACAGAGTTGTAGCAGTTCTCGTCGATCGCGACCAACACGGCGGTGGCGGAGGTTTCGGAATCGATCAAGTAGAAAGAAGAATCATGACTTCATTTGATCAATTTAGATCTCTTGATGTCATGAGAGAATTGTCACTTGATATGAGACGCGGCCAAGCAGTTAGAACAATCGAACTCGATGCTGAAGTTCTAGGTGGCGGACGTGGACCACGTCACGGTCAAAGTTTAGTTCGTGCAGAACTTCTGATCAACGGACGTCCTTCAGGCCAAGCACAATACATCGATCGTTTTTCTAGAAAAGTTCGCTTTGACGTAAGAGCAATAGGACCGGCGTCAAGAATCGAAGTTCTCTTTGATGGGCCTGTTTATGTAACTACTCTTTCTGCTGAATTGGTTCGCGGAAATGGACCTGGTCCCATCCCTGGGCCAAGAGTTCTCGATGCTCGTCCAATGCGCAGAGTGTTTGGTGACGAAGATGTTTCAGTTGCTTCACTCATCGGAACACGTGCTTTTGGCCGTATGATGAGAATGGAAGTACAAGTTGAAAATCGCGGAATGAGAGGACAAATGAGATTGTGTGATCGTGCCCTTGGAACTCTTGGCTGTAGCAATACTGAAAGATTACAAGACGGAAGAAGCACTGTTGTTCTTTCACTTGCAGGAGCGGATATCAACTCATCTACTCTTGCTATCAGAGGCGATCTAATGATTACAAGTATCAGAGTTTTTTTAGAGAGATAAGTTCCAGCTAATAAAGTTCATCACGTATCGGGCCGAGTTTTACTCGGCCCTTTTTTATTTAATAATTCGAAGTCAACCCCTTCATTTTTTTTATTTTCGATGTTCATCATGTCATTTTGCGATTGTAAGAAAATTTTTGATGAAAGACGCGATGCGAGTATCAGTTTTATGATGGAAATTTCCTCAACTTTTCTCTACCATTAAAAATAACGAGAGACCTCATTGAAGACGGTCACCTGGGGACGACACTAAAAGGGCACACACACACAAAAAACCCTTTAAGTGCTAGGAATTTGTGCATATTTTTGATTGCTTACAGGCAATGCGAAGGCATTGTCGATCGACTTATCACACCTAAAAACGTCACCGGACACCTATTCCACGACCTCTCGCGAAGATACCTAGACCGAACCAGCGGTCCAACACTTGAGCGGAGGAAATTGTGAGTTCTATTCTAACCCCTAACGAAGATCGTTTTGTCTTATTCCCACTAAAAAACATGCAAGTTTGGGAAATGTACAAAAAGCATATGGCCGTCTTTTGGACTGCTGAAGAAATTGATCTTTACCAAGATATGAGCGACTGGGAAAAACTAAACGCCAATGAAAAACATTTCATTACTCACGTTCTCGCATTTTTTGCTGCCTCTGACGGCATCGTTAATGAAAATTTAGCACTTCGATTCTATAACGATGTTCAATTGCCAGAAGCTCGTTGCTTCTACGGCTTTCAAATAGCCATGGAAAATATCCATTCTGAAACTTATTCACTTTTAATCGATACTTATATTAAAGATCCAGGCGAAAGAGATAAGCTTTTTCAAGCTGTTCAAAATCTTCCTCCAGTCGCAAAGAAAGCAGACTGGGCCATGAGATGGATTAAATCATCAAAGAAATTTGCTGAGCGTTTAGTCGCCTTTGCTGCCATTGAAGGCATTTTCTTTTCTGGATCATTCTGTGCCATTTACTGGCTCAAAAAACGCGGGATGATGCCAGGCCTATGTACATCAAACGAATTTATTTCGCGCGACGAAGGTCTTCACTGCGAGTTTGCTTGCCTTATGCATTCACTCCTTGCAGAAGATGAAAAAGCAGATAAGAAAACGATTACAGCGATCATCACTGAAGCTGTTTCTATTGAAAAAGAATTTATCAGCGATGCGCTCCCAGTATCTCTTATCGGAATGAATGCAGCCATGATGTCTCAGTACATCGAATTTGTGGCCGATCATTGGTTGAGCTTTTTAGGTTGTGACAAGGTTTACAACACTACAAACCCATTTGAGTGGATGGAGCTTATTTCACTTGAGGGGAAAACTAACTTTTTTGAAAAACGCGTATCAGAGTACCAAAAATCAGGTGTCCTCAATGATCGCAAGGAAAACGTCTTTACATTAGATGCGGAGTTTTAATTATGTACATCATCACGAGAAGCGGCGAAAGAGAACCAGTAAAATTTGATAAGATCACTGAGCGCATTGAGCTTTTGGCCAATGACCTCACTCCTGAAATGATCGATGCCACAATTATTGCAAAAAAAGTAATTGAAGGTATTTATGATGGAATAACAACCAGAGAACTCGACAATCTAGCAGCTGAAACGGCTGCCTATTTGTCGACTCAACATCCTGACTATTCGAAATTGGCGGGAAAACTGGCCGTTTCAAATCTGCATAAAGAAACGCGTGGCTGTTTCTCAGAAAACATTAAAGCGATGTTCAATTTCTCAAATGAAATGACTGGAGAAGCTTCTCCCCTCATTTCAAAAGAACTTTATGAGTTCGTAATGGAAAACGCTGAAAGATTAGATCAAGCAATCGTTGATAAGCGCGATTTCGATTACGATTACTTTGGCTTTAAAACGCTGGAGCGCTCATACCTTTTAAAGATGGATGGAAAAATTGTTGAACGCCCAGGACAAATGCTCATGAGAGTGGCTTGTGGTATTCATATGAACGATATCGAAGCTGCCATCGAAACCTACGATCTCATGAGTAAAAAACTCTTTACTCACGCATCTCCAACTCTTTTCAACTCTGGTACCAATAAGCCACAACTATCAAGCTGTTTTTTATTGGCCATGAAAGATGATTCAATCGAAGGAATTTACTCTACCCTCACTCAAACAGCACTTATTTCTCAAAGTGCTGGCGGCATTGGACTCTCAATTCACAACATTCGCGCCAAGGGCTCTTTCATCAAAGGGACGAATGGCACCAGTAACGGTATCGTGCCAATGCTTAAAGTTTTTAACGATACAGCTCGCTACGTTGATCAAGGTGGCGGCAAGAGAAAAGGTGCTTTCGCCATCTATCTTGAGCCATGGCATGCTGATGTTTTCGACTTCCTCGATATGAAAAAGAATACGGGAAAGGATGAGTCTCGCGCTCGCGATCTTTTCTACGCTCTTTGGATTCCAGATCTTTTCATGAAGCGTGTTGAAGCCGATTCTCATTGGTCACTTTTTTGTCCACACGAAGCTCCCGGACTTGCTGATTGTTACGGTGCTGAGTTTGAAAGACTCTACACCCAATATGAAGCTGAAGGTCGCGCTAAGAAAACTATACGCGCTCAAGACCTTTGGTTCCACGTGCTCGAAACTCAAATTGAATCAGGCTCTCCTTACATGCTTTATAAGGATTCAATTAACGAAAAGAGCAATCAAAAGAATTTGGGAACAATTAAGAGCTCAAACCTTTGTACCGAAATCATGGAGTACACTTCACCTGATGAAGTTGCCGTTTGTAACTTGGCCAGCGTAGCACTCAATCGCTTTGTTGATTTAAAGACAAAAACATATGATTTCAAAAAATTATATGACGTTGTTTATCGCATGACTTTGAATCTCAATAGAATCATCGATATCAATTACTATCCAGTACCAGAAGCCCGCAATTCAAATATGCGCCATCGTCCGATCGGTCTTGGAATCCAAGGCTTGGCCGATACTTTTTTCCTTATGAGACTTCCTTTTGAATCTCAAGAAGCCCTCAATTTAGATCGTGAAATATTTGAAACAATTTACTTTGCAGGTCTCAGCGCCTCAAATGAGCTTGCTCAAAAACATGGCCATTATGAGTCTTATCAAGGTTCACCTATCTCTCAGGGCAAGTTAAGCTTTGATCTTTGGGGTGCAAAGCCAGTTAGTAAGCTCTGGGATTGGGATGCTCTACGTGCAAAAATCGCTAAACACGGAGTTCGCAATTCACTTCTCGTTGCTCCTATGCCGACGGCTTCAACTTCTCAAATTCTTGGAAACAATGAATGCTTTGAACCTATTACTTCAAACATTTATGTCAGACGTGTCCTATCTGGCGAGTTTGCTGTTGTTAATAAATACCTTGTAAATGATTTAATTGAACTAGGAATTTGGGACGATCGCATGAGACAAGAAATCATTTCAAATAACGGTTCTGTCGCTTCAATCAATCGCATTCCTGAAGAAATCAAAGAACTCTATAAAACGGTTTGGGAAATCAAGCAAAGATCGATCATTGATCATGCGGCCATTAGGTCACCATTCATTGATCAAGGCATGAGTATGAATATTCATATGGAAGCGGCCAATTTTGGAAAGCTTTCGTCAATGCACTTTTATGCTTGGAAAGCAGGACTTAAAACGGGTCTTTACTATTTAAGAACAAGATCGGCGGTTAATGCTGTTAAATTTACTGTTGATCAAAATTCTATCAATGAATCGAAATCAGCTGAAGAGAATCGCGAAGCTATGCTGTGCTCACTGGACAATCCAGAGGGCTGTGAAATGTGTAGCGGCTGATTGACAGCATAAAGAGTCCTCCACCTAAGGGTCTGTTTTTACAGACCCTTTTTTTAAATACTCAAGATTTTTCTTTAATTAACCGACCAGTTTTCTATGAAAATAGATCAAAACTATAAGCCTTCTTTTCCAGACCAAACTCTTGAAAGCAATCGTCGCATGAATAAAGTCGTTGGAACGACTTCGTATCAAGCTAATAAAGTCATCAAAGAGAATGAAAGAATTCAAGATATATTGGTAGAAAATGCGGCCAAACCATCACCTAATTCAGCACGAGATATGTTCTCAACTGTTCTTAAAAAATTGAATATTATTTAATCTGACTGGAAATTTGCAAAAAGGCTTCAATGCAACGTTTGTATTGTCCTATTTGATAAAAACCTTTTTTCTCAGCTAGATAAAATTTAAAAGCTTTCAAATCATATCTTGATTTTAAAAGTGAATGAGCAAAATCATGAGCAATGATAAAAGCTGCACCCAAAGCTGAGACATGCTGAGCACTAAGCCCAGAAGGATAACCCTTACCATCAGGCTTCTCATGATGTTCTTGTACAATTTTTATCGTTTCGAGATGAATAAAGTCAAATTTCTTTAATAACTCGGCCGCAATAACAGGATGAGATTTAAGTTCTTTCTCGTCTTCGGTACTAAGCAATCCATTTGTGAATTCTTGATTCTCAAATTCACAAAGATGAGGATGAGCTAAACCCATATCGTGAAAAAGAGCGGCATGAACAAGTCTCTCAATTGTGGATGGTGAATTCCAACCTAAGGCATAGATCATCGGGGTTGCTAAATAAAGAGTGAGTAAAGAATGGTTTTTAAACAAACTCTCATTTTGATTTAATCTCTCCAGAATTCCCTTAAACTCAGTATTCTTACTTAATTTTTCAATAGAAGTTGCAAGGGATTTATTAATAAATTCAATGTGCTCTCTTCTTAAGCCAAGATGCTTTAGTGCCACAAGAGAGATTTCAAAATGAATATTTGAAATTGTAACAACTTCTTCTTCAAGCGTTGCGCTTTCATTTTTAGAAAGTTGTAATATTCTTCCAACTTCAGAAAACAATGCTCCAAGATCTTCAATTTTAACAAAAAGAAAATGAACATTTTTACTCTCGTAAGAATCTAACTGAGAAGAAATTCCCTCGCCAGCGTTCGAGATCTTCACGAAATGATCTTCTTTAAGTTTTACAAAGTAATCAATGCTTTTAAATTCAAACTTCTTTAAGAAAGAAACCGGTAAGCGATGATATTTTTGATCTGAAGAATCATCATTTTTGGCATTGGAAATTTTAGAACGTTCTATGTCTAGAATAAATTCGAATAATTTTTTCTCTTCAACACTTTTACGAATAAAACGATTAAGTGGGTTGTCAGAGGTTAAAGTATCGAGCCCTTCACAATCCTCGGCCAAGTAGGCAGAAAAAAGGGCGAAGGGTAATTTATTTTGAGTTTGATTGTAAGCATAGAGCTCAGCTCCGTTACCATCTTGAAGATTATAATCTGAAATAATAGCATCGATATCACTACGCTCTTTCAAGTGATTCATGGCCTCACTGACATTTGAACAGGCAACAATATCAAACTTTGCTTCTAGTGAAAGAAGCACAGTTAAAACCTCAAGAAGGTCTTCATTATCGTCAACGAGTAGGATTCTAAGCATGAGAATATTATGCCAAAGCAATCAACAAAAGGACATGGGTTAATTTTGCTTTTGAAGGACTTTGATTCGGTACATCTGCACTCTTTCTTGAGCAATTAGATCTGAGAACTGTGGAGTGATATCAACAAAACCACTTTCGTCGGCAATGGCTTCACGTAGATAATAGCGCAAAACCACTATCCCATCATTCATCATTTTCGGTCTTAAATGCTGCAAAAAATTTCGCTCTTCATCTCCAGAAAAATAGGAAGGAACATCTGACAAAGACGCAAAATCAATCTGCTCATCACCTAGAGTATTAATTGCACTATGAAGATCGTGTTGCAAAAAAGATATTTGAGGCGATTCGAGCAAAGCCTCTTTACAGAGATTAAAATTTTCTTTTTCAGCTTCAATTGTATTTCCATCGGGGTGAATGATCTTCCCAAAAAAGCAAAGATTAAGAAAAAAGCTTTCACGGGCCAGCTGAGTTGTCATTAGTCGTTCGAGTCCCTGAAAATAATATTCAAAATGGGATTCACTCACGTTCTTTTTGATAAAGTCGCCCTTATAAAGAAGTGCATTAAAGACGGCGCGATTGCCAAGACCAAAGATAATGGCCTTCCAGCGATGATGAGGAAAGTGATTCTCGACATATTGTCGTTGTTCGTGAATTTGTGTGAACGAGAAAAGCTTCTGTCCGTGACTTCCCAAGAGAGCTTGGACCACTTTACTCAAAGCAACAAAAGTCCTCTCCCAGCCTCCTAGATAAAGTAAACTCTCCCAATGAACTTCACTTAATATTTGAAAAAAGAAATCGCGTATCTCACGGTCAAGATCCATTTCGAAAAATAGTTTCTTTCTTTTCTCAGCAAAATCATAGGCTGCATAAGGAGGAAATCCCCAAAAACATAAGAAATCTTCATGTTCAAATTGGCGAATTGTTTCAAGTCTCAATCGAGTCAACAATAATTGAGGTTCTGAAATATCTAGTATCGTGACAGTTTTTGGATAAGTTGCAAGGAGTGGAAGAACTCGCGAGCCACATCCTGCAATAGATAAAAGATGCTTCTTATTTACACGTTTGAGAAGCTCCACTTCGAAGCGAGTATCTTCATTTCCTAAAGTATAATTGAGTGCTTGGAAATACTTTTTTGTCATGGACTAATCTCCAGGATTCCACGTCTTAAGCGATTTCACTGCATGTTCCTTGCAGAGCTCAAACTCTTCATCTGTTATAAATCCATTATGACCCATTATACAGGAAAGTCTAACACCATGCTCACGGGCCATACGATCAATTTCTAGCACTTTTTCAAATGAGATATTTCGACCAAGTGTAAAGCATTCGAGACGCCCTTCCATCGCAAGTAGTGCAGTCTCGGCCAAGCAAGCATAGACAATCTTACCTTCAAGTCCTAAATCAACATTCATTTGAACATGACCTGGCAATTGAACTTCTCCACTCGCAATAACCATGACGTCTGGACGCTTAATGGCGTCTTCTTCCTTTATATCAAAAGGGCGGGAAACATCGCAAATAACACAACCTGGACGAACGCTCATGATATCAAGAATCTTTTCGCCACGTGAGGATGTCGTTGTAATAATCAAATCACAATCAATAGCATGACCTTCAGGAGTCGTCGCAACATCGACAATACAGTGTGGAGCAAGCGCACGAATTTCTTCTCGAAGTTCAAGAAGTTTGTAAGCTCGTGGAGCTACCAAAACGAGATGATCCCATTGCTGGGCCAAGACCTTAGCGCTCACAGCACCGATAGACCCCGTGGCTCCAATAACCATGCATTTCCCTTTATACATTTTATTTTCGTCACGTTTAACAAAACCTATTTTATCTAAAGCAAACTTGGCCGCCCACAATGTAGCGCAAGCCGAGAGTGAATTTCCAGTTGTTACAGGAATCGGTGATTGATTAGCAACCGTAATGCCGGCATCACCAACGATTTTAGTATAGGCCCCAAGACCAATAATGCCTGCTCCGGCATCAGAGGCCTTACGACATAGGCCAATGAGCTTATTGTAAATAGTTGCTGGATTTTTTTCTAACAATTTTCGTGGAGTTTCAGTAACAGTGTAAATAAGCCCTTCAACTTCCTTACCATTCTTTTCAGATCGTATGCCTTTAATGGTTCCATAGAAAAAACCAGGCGTTCGTGAAACTAAATCTTCGGCCAATGGCTCAATCGGTTTTGAAAAGGGTTTTAGAAATTTAAGCATGGGATGCTTGAAAATATGACTGGCCCCAAGAGGATGTACAATGAAGGCAAATTTAGATTGCATAGATCCAGGATTGGCCTCAATGCGATTAAATTGCGTTTTAATATCAAAATCATCAATCCATTTGATCACATCATTTTCAGTAAGGCGTTGTTGATCTTTTCTAAAAAGCTGTAACACAGCTTCGAGTACACCAAAATTAATTCCAGGGTGGTCAATTAGTTGCGGCATACACACGAGAACATCGCGTACCTGTACTTTTTTGAGTCTTGCCATAAGATCAGGACTGCAAAAATCAAGGAGAAGTGATTTACCTTGCAAGTGCTCAAGGTCTAATAAGCGAAGTGTCGTTTCATTAGAGACAAAGATGTCGCCCTCAAAGAATTCTGCTAAATTTCGTGGCAATGGTACTCGCCTATTATCAAAATCTGAAAGATAGGTTTTTTTAAGATCGACATTTTTAAAAAAGGGAGCAGAAAACTTGATGAAATAATCCAATTGTTCAGCACTTTTTAAATTGAAAGGTAATTTTGCAAAAAAATAAGGATCACTTAAGCAAAATTTAACATCAAACTCGCTCAAGACTTCAAGAAGAGGTTTGTTCAAAGCTCCAGAATAGAAAGATACTTTTTTGCGTGAGAAAAAATGAGGCACTTCTTGGTGAAAACGACGAAGCGTCCAAGGAATGTAAACATTCTTTAAAGTTTGCCCATCGACAATCATGGAATGCTTCGCTCGCCCTTTTAGTTTTTCGACAGTCGGATGAATAAAAAGTCCGCCTTTATAGCGAATTGCCGGCGGTAAGCCTGAAAAAGCAATCACATCAACTTCACCATCGTAGCGATCAATAAGCCCAAGCGCTGCATCTTGATTAAAATTCACACCATATTGTGTAAGACGAATATTCTCACCATTAAAAAAAATGATGTCATCAAAATGAACTTGGTCTTGTGAATAGACGATAGAGAGGATGTGTTTCATTTAGCCTCTAGCGATTTCTCTCTTTCTAAGGCCCCTTTAATAAAGGCTTCTTTGTAGTCGTGATAACGACCGAGAGGAATATCCGAATAATCCTGATTTCTATTACGTATATCATAAGTCGTAGTCGCATACATGTAATCAATTAATTCAGGTGGTAACTTCATCGCTTTAAAGACTGGTCCTATCATCTGATGTCTTGGGAAACCAATGACTTTCATTTTTAGACCAAAGGCCTGCAAAATGTCCTGAAGCAAGCCTTCTAAATTAGGGCATTGATCACTGATAACATGATAAGTGACACACTTTTCATCTTCACTTGGGTGCTCCATTGCGTGAGTAATGAATTTAGCAGCATAGTCGACAGGAATGATTGGCAATAACGAATTGGCATGAAAAGGCATTATTAAAACAGGTAATCTCTTGATCAAAGGCATATCTTGCAGCAGTTGAGAAATAGCATGAGTAAAATAATAAGGTCCATCCAACTTGGCCATTTCCCCATCAACAGAATTACCAATTAAGATACCGAGACGATAAATGCGAATTTGTGGCAAATAGGCAATCGCCTCTCTCACCATTTTTTCAGCATCGGCCTTAGTTTTTGCGTAATGGTTGCTGTATTTTTGACCAAGTTCAAGAAATTTCTCTGGCATCGTTTCAGAATAGTCCCCTGCCACTGCAACAGTACTGACATAATGAAAGTACTTTAATTTCTTCATTCGCTTAGCGAGAAATATCATGTTCTGTGTTCCAACCACGTTGTACATAAAACAAGAGGAGTATGAACCAGCAAGATCATAATAAGCTGCTGCATGAAGAATTATCTCGACTTCATCAATGAGCTTATTCATAAGCTCGGAATCAATAAGAACATCGGGTCTAGTGATATCGCCAGATACCAATTCAATATGAGGAAAATCTTTAATCGCGAGAGAAATATAATTCTTTTCCGGCTGGCGAGTAACAAGATAGAAATGATGATGCGTTTGAAGTTTGAAATGTTCTAGCAATTCTGGCCCTAAAAAACCAGTACAGCCAGTCACTAAAATTTTCATGACAAGGAAACCTCATTAACCAGATCGACCATATCGACCGCAGTATCCTTAGAATATACTTTGAGAGACTGTGGAACAACAGAGATTTTCCATTTTTGTTCATTCTCTTGGAAGACTTCTCCATCTCCAAAGAATGAGATCTTACGCTGCGGCTCAAGGTTTTCAACTTCTAGTGAGTCAGTTTCAAAACTAATAAAGTGAGGGTCGCCCTCGATCGCAATCCCTTGAGAAACTTGAATCAAAGTGCGAACTAAGTCAAAACGATTGGTATGAGTCAATATTGTTACATTAAATTTGCCATCAGCGTTTCGCGTTTGAGGAGCAACGTGAAAAGTACCCGCAATTACGGGTTGGTTATTAATCAATAGTGCGTGACAACGATATTGACCGCTCAATTCTTTTGAATTGATATTGAGATGATACATTTTGCTCTTAAGTGATAACATTTCTTGAGCAACGAAGAGAGAATAGATCTTCTTGCCCGTAATTTTCATCAGATCCTTAAAGCGAGGATACTTCTTTCTCATCTCGTTAATTTTCTTAGCAACATCTCCACCTAAACCAAATCCACCATTAGTGGCGAAAAGTCTGTCATTAACCTTGATTAAATCAATGCTTTTAACATTTTTCTGTCTTACGTATTGAATGACCTTTCTTGAATTTTTCTCTAAACCCAATTCGTTCGCTAAATCATTTGCGGTACCACCAGGTATAACCAAAAGGCCAATATCTGTATGGGCCAAATGTTGAATAAGAGTGTTAACGGTACCATCACCACCAACGGAAACAATGGTGTCGACTTTATTGGCGATATCTTTCTCTAACTGAATTTTTAAATCCTCTAGACTGGTAGGATTTCTAAAATTTATCTCACTTCGAAAAAGTGAAGAACCAATTCGATTCTTCCAATAGTTGAGTCCAGTATTACTAGCTCTGTGGTTCATGTAAACGCTGATGGTTTCCATTGAGTTCCTTTCTAAAGTGATAAGTTGTCATTATTATACCGTTTTGGTCAGAAGACGCTGGGATTTGTGGCCCAAGTCTGTAGATTTTGCAGAGTGACCAGTTTTTCAACAAAAAAATCCAAAAAAAGGTCCTTTAACCACTTAAAATCCCTATAATTATCCAGCCTTTAACGAGATAATAAAAAGCATGAAAGTGGTTATTGTTAGTAGTCAACTGACTTACGTTCCAGATAATTATCGTTCTTTTTACAGAACTCTGCTTGAACATGACTCTGATCATGATGTCGTTGGACTCATTTTACTCAAAAATGTCAACTTTCAGATATTGAAATCCCTACTAGGCTTAAGCTTAATTGGCGCCAAAATGATCACTAAGCATCTCGTTCAAAATTTACTAAGTATTCCAAAGGCCCAAAATGAAAAACTCTTTCTCAAAAATGGCCGTTGGGTTAAGTCTTTTGAAAGCATGAATGATCCAGAGGCCATTCAATTTATCAAAGATCAACAGATAGACCTCGTCATTAATGCTCGCACTCGTTGCATTTATAAAAATGAAATTCTAAAAGCACCAAAATGGGGTTGCCTCAATATTCACCACGGTCTTTTACCAGAGTACAGAGGTACGCTATGTGACCTTTATGCCCTAACTGAGCAACGTGATGCAGGCTTTTCCATTCATCATATGACGAGTAAAATTGATGCAGGTGTAGTTTACAAGAGAGTGAGTGTTTCTCGCGATATGAAGGATTATCCTTTGTATCTTGATATGGCAGCAAAAAAAGAAGGTGAAGTGTTAAGTCAATTGATTGCAGAAATTAAAAAACATGGACAACTTCCCGAAGGTCAATCGAATCATTGCGCAAAACCTCTCTATACAAAAAATCCAACGCGCTCACAAATTAAAAAATTTTTAAATCAGGGTTTTATTTTATGAAGACCACGACCATACTTGCCCACCATGGCTCTCCTGGAACAATACACGATTTTGATCTTTTGATTAAGCAATTGCCAGAGTTAAATTGGTTGACCGTTGATCGTTATCGAAAAAGCAAAACTCATCAGAAGAAAAATTTTCAAATTATAATGGGCTACTCTTTTGGTTGTATGGCAGCTTTAATGGATGCGGCAGAAAGTGAAACCAACGCTGTTATCCTGATAGCGCCCTACCTCTTTCCCAAAAAAGCTATTTCTCCACTGGCAAAAATAGTCCTGGGCTCACCCCTTATTGGAGATATGATCTTAAGCAAAATGGCCCCTAAAGCGATTGATAAAATGCTTGAAGAATCGTCTTACCCTTTGGAAATACCAAGCCATTACGCAAGTATAAAAAGAGAATTGGTTAAACCTCAAGTCATCAAGTCAGCACTCTTTGAAAAAAATTATAATAAAACTGCTTTTGAGCAAGCTCTTTCTAAGATTAAGGAAAAGAAGATTCGAATTATTGTTATACGTGGAGATCGTGACCAAACTTCTGAAGGGGATCAACAAATCTCGCAATTGAAGAAATATATTCAATTTGATGATCAAATTATTCGCGATGCAGGTCACGCGATACCGTGGACTCATTCACTTGAATTAGCAAATATTCTCAGAACAATTATTAATCAGAACCCAGAATCTGAATATCCTCTGGGTTATTATCCTGAATCCCATGTTAAAAATAATGTTTATTCCTTCTTAGAAAAACATTTAGAAAATATTCCGAATCGTCCCATACTTACCTGGGTCTCTCCCCAGAACTTGGCCCAATGGAGCTTTGACCTTAAAGATCCACTTCCTCATGATTCAGTAACAGTGAAAGAACTCGATGGTCTCGTTGATCGTATTGCTGCAGGTTTTGTAAAATTAGGAATACAAAAAGGAGATCGGGCCATTGTTTTTATCCCTATGTCGCTTCAATTATACGCAGCGATGTTTGCTCTTCAAAAAATTGGAGCCATAGCAGTGTTTTTAGATTCTTGGGCCAGAAGAGATCAAATGGGAAAGGCTGCTCATGCGGTTGAGGCCAAGATCATGATCTCTCTTGAGAAGGCCTTTCTTTATTTAGGCCAAGAAAATTCAATAGCGACAATTCCCCTTAAAATTGTAGTTGGTCCACACGAACAAAGCTATTCAGCGACACTTGAAAATCTCATGAAGACCCCCGCATCGGCACCTGTCACTGCTGTCGATCGCAATCATACAGCGCTTATCACCTTTACGACCGGTTCTTCCGGGACACCAAAAGGAGCTGACCGAGGTCATCGATTCTTGGCGGCACAACATTACGCTCTCAATCGTCACCTTCCCTATGATCAAGGTGATGTTGATCTTCCCGTCTTTCCCATTTTTTCGCTCAATAACCTTGCGGCTGGTGTCACAACAGTTATACCGGCGATTGATGTTGGAACTCCTAATGACAAAGATGCACTCATTTTAATCGCTCAAATAAAGCAAACTAAAACAACATGCACTACCCTTTCCCCTTCCCTCCTCAGAAGCCTTTATCGTTACTGCCTCCAAGAAGATATCGTTTTGAATGATCTACGAAGAATAATCACTGGTGGAGCTCCCGTCTCAAATGACGATGTTGCCCAAATGAAAAAAGTTGCACCCAAAGCAGAAATCCTCGTTCTCTACGGCTCAACAGAAGTAGAACCGATGACTCATATTGAAGCAAAAGAAATGCTTAAAGAGCGCAATCAGCAAGATCCTGAATGGGTAGATGAAGGTGTGAACGTAGGAAAATTTGATGAAGGTCTAAGTGTTCGTTACCTAAAAATTAATAAAGATAATATCCTGATCAATTCAGAAGAAGATTGGACAGACCTTTTGGTTCCAGAGGGTTCAGTCGGTGAAATCATTGTGGCCGGCGAGCATGTTTGCCAAGGATATTATAATAATAAAGAAGCCTTTTTCAGAGCAAAGATTCGTGATGAAAACGGTGTCGTCTGGCATCGAACTGGAGATCTCGGAAGAATCGATGAAGAAGGAAATCTTTGGCTTGTCGGACGAGTTCACAATGCCATCAATAGAGATGGTACATATCTTTTTCCAGTTCGCGCAGAAGTCATCATGGCAAAACTCCCTTTTATCCACCACTGTGCTTTTCTAGGCATGCCTGATCCAAAATTGGGAGAAAGCACCTGGGCGGTTTATAATTGCAAAGAGGAACCCAGTGATGAGCAAAAACAGCTCTACTCAAAAGAAATAAAGCGCATCCTGCAAAAGAATAATATCGTTGCCGATAAAATTATCTTTCACAACGAAATCCCCATGGATCCCCGACATCATAGCAAAGTTGAATACAATGTTTTACGCGATCAATTGGTCAAGGAGAAAAATTGAATCAACCACTAGGAATGGATAATTACAAGGATTTAAGAAAAGAACAAATCCAGCGCTGGATGGACTTTTTTCATGAACGCTTTGAACCCTTAAGTCATCTCATCATGATTGTCATGTTTGTGGCGGCCCATTTTTTTGTTGCCCAATCCTCTCGTACCATAATTCTTGAGCCTATCCAAATTCTTTGGGTTACTCTCGGAACGACGTGTTTCTTTTTTAAGCTTCGTTGTTATGATGAAATTAAGGATTACGAAGTCGATCTCGCAAAAAATCCAAATCGTCCACTTCCGAGGGGACTTATTCAACATTTTGATCTCAAGCGTGCAATTGAGAACTGTATCATATTGGAAATTATCTTTTTTGCCAGTTGTGGACTTCCAGGTCTGGTAGGAATTCTCATTGCTATTGGCTATTCACTACTTATGTATAAAGAATTTTTTATTGGTGAATTGATCCGCCCACATTTAACAACCTATGCAACATCTCACACGGTTGTGACTTTTCTTTTAAGCCTTGCCATTTTTTCGGCCATGGGCAGATTTTATTTCTGGAACCTTGATGCAGATTTCTACTATTTTGCCTTAATGAGCTGGTTATTATTCAATATTTTTGAACTTGGTAGAAAGGTCTATCAACCAATTGAAGAGAGACCTGGTGTTGATACTTATTCGAGTATCTGGGGTAAAGGTGGTGCTCTCGCCTTAGTCTTTGGTCACGCTATTTTGTTATCACTAGCTTGCCTCTACATCAGCACGATAAATTTCTTCCTTATGCAAACATTTTTGGGAATTAATCTTTTACTTCTTTTAGCTATAGGCTTGATCTTTTTTTTCGACACAAAACCTCGTTCAGGAAAACTCATAAGAATGTATTCTTCACTTTATATCGTTATCGTTTATGGCGGAATACTTTTCAACTATATAGAAAGGCAATGGAATTAATTTATGTTGTTAGTAACAAAAGAGAGTACACGTCACTTTGCTCAACTTGAAGCTGGTGGCAAAGGACTTAATCTTTATCTCTTAACTCAAAATAATCTACCAGTACCCAAATGGAATATCATTGGGCCAAGTGTATTTGTTCGTTTTCTCGAATCCGCGAAAATAAAAGATAAAATTCAATTTATTATCGATGACGTCCATACGGGAGCAGAACAGAAGGCAACCGATATTCATCACCTCATTACTTCATCTCCTTTTCAATCGGATGTGAGAGAATTCATCGTCGAGGCTTGGAACCAACTCCATAGTCCCCTAATCGCCGTTCGGTCTTCAGCGCTTGATGAAGATTCCGCTGCCCATTCCTTTGCGGGACAATTGAGTTCATTCTTATATATCAAGAGCGTGGATAAAATGCTTGAGGCAGTAAAAGAATGCTGGGCCTCGCTGTACTCAGAACGATCTCTCATCTATCGCCAACAGAATGGACTTCCAACTCAAAATATTAAAGTGGCCGTTATCCTCCAAGAAATGATCCCTGCTGAAAAATCAGGTGTTCTTTTTACCTGCAACCCTATTACGGAAGACCCCAACCAAATGACCATCAATTCGGTCTTTGGAGTTGGTGAAGGTTTAGTAAGTGGTGCTCTTGATGCTGATACCTTTATTTTAAGCAAAGAAAATGGAATGGTTCTTCAACGAGAAATTGTCGAGAAAAAAAGCCAGTTCCTTCAAGATTTTGAAAATGAAACAACCAAAGAAATGCCCGTATCTGAATCAATGATTAATCAATCAAGCTTAAGTGATGGTGAATTATCCATGATTTTACGCTTAGGAAAAGTGATTGAAGATTCTTATCGTTTTCCCCAAGATGTTGAATGGGCCATTCATCAGGGTAAAGTCTATATTCTTCAATCACGTCCCGTGACCTCTCAAGTCATCAACAAAGAGGGACAACTTTTTATTTGGGATAACTCAAATATCGTCGAAAGTTACGGTGGCATAACGATGCCTTTAACTTTTGGCTTTGCCCATTATGTTTACCATCAGGTCTATGTTCAGTTTTGTGAGATACTTCAGGTTCCCAATAAACATATTCGTGAAATGGATTACTTTTTAAAAAATATGTTAGGCCTTTTTTATGGAAGGGTTTATTACAATCTGCTTAATTGGTACAAGTTAACGAATATCCTACCTGGTTATAAATATAATCGGAAATTCATGGAAACCATGATGGGAACTAATGAGAGCCTTCAGGACGAAATAGCAGAGAGAGTTCGCCCTCCGGCCTTTCAAGATTCAAATTCAGGCAAGTGGCGAAAATTTCGCACAGGTATTAAATTTTTCTATTATCACCTTAATATTCAAAAAGTAGTTGATGATTTTCTGACCTATTTCCATTCTGTTTATAATCAATTTCGAAAAAAAGATTATTCTCAAATGCCATCCGATCTTATTTATGAAGACTACTTGGAACTCGAAAGGAAACTTCTTTGGCGATGGCATGCTCCCATCATTAACGACTTTCTATGCATGGTCCATTTTGGAATGTTTAAAAAAATAACTGAAAAATGGCTAGGTCACCTCGGTGGCAGTTTTCAAAACGATCTTATGGCCGGCAATGGCAACCTTGAAAGCGCTGAGCCAACAAAAGTTCTCATACAAATGGCCGGATACGTTACCCAGCACCCTGAACTCAAAGAACTCATCCTTAAAACTTCAAGCGATCATTGCCTTGAAGCACTTACCCATTCATCTTATAAAGAATTCTATGGCATGGTTTTAAGCTATATCGATCGCTTTGGTTTTCGCTGCATGAGTGAAATGAAGCTTGAACAAAAAGACTTGCATCAAGATCCATCGCTGCTCTTTGTTTTCTTAAAAAATCTTATCAATAGTGGACAAACGAATCTTCATACTTATGAAGAAAGAGAACGTCAGATTCGTGACAACGCCGAGAACCTACTCAAGCAAAATCTTTCTGGCCCCAAAAAATGGTTTTACAACTGGTCACTCTTCCACGCAAGAAAGGCCGTTCGCAATCGTGAGAATACCCGATTCTGTCGGACACGTATTTATGGAATCGTACGCAGCATGTTTTTTGGAATGGGACGAGATTTTGCTCAAAGAAAAATAATTATGGTTCCAGAAGATATTTTTTATTTATCCCTAGATGAACTCAAAGGCTCGCTCGAAGGTACAAATTCAATCCAAAATCTTCAAAAAGTCGTTCAGCTTCGAAAAGAAGAGTACGCAATTTATGCCCAAGGCGAAGAACCTGCCCCCCGCTTTCATACTCGTGGCTTGGTCTACTGGCAGAACCGTCATTTTCCGATAGAAGAAAAGGTGGAGATTGATGAGAGCAGCCTTGGGCCCAATCAGCTTAAGGGAATTCCTTGCTGTCCAGGTATCGTTGAAGGTGTAGTGAAAGTGATCCTTGATCCAAAGGACAATATGGAGCTCAATGGTGAAATCTTGGTGACGTACAGAACTGACCCAGGTTGGATTCCACTCTATCCTAGTGCTAGCGCATTAATTGTTGAAAGAGGCGGTCTACTCTCTCATTCGGCCATTGTTGCCAGAGAAATGGGTTTACCTGCAATCGTTAGTGTTAAAGGACTGATTAAAAAATTGAAAACTGGAATGAAAATTAGAATGAATGGTGAAACAGGGCTCATTGAAATTCTTGAGGAGGAGTCATAAAAACATTTATTGATTTAGCTAATTCATGTGCAAATCTTGCTGAGAAAATTTATCCTCCAGCTGAATTATTTAAAATATTCGACCATGAAGCACAAGATGTTTGCATGATAAATACCATTGGAAAATCGGCAAAAGGCCATCCCATAAAACTCTATAGCTACGGGCAAGCGAATGCCCCACAGGTCCTTCTTTATGGATTGCCCGATCCAGGTGAGGCCGTTGGAGCATCAGGATTACTCGGTCTCTTGCGAGCACTTAAAGACCCCCATCATTTGATTCACCAAATGAATGTACGGTGGAACTTTATCCCTTGCCTAAATATAGATGACCAACCCAATGACGGACTAACGCTTGAACTGGTACAAAAAGAACAGCATCAAGAAGTTGATTGGATGATTGAACAACCGCGACCAGAAACTTCAGCTCTTCTTAATCTCAATGATCTCTTAAATCCAGTTTTCACTTTTCCAATGCATGATGAATTTCACTGTGAAGAAGTCTTGCCATGCTATTTCCCAGTCAGCCACGAACTTCCTGATCATATCTGCCAAGAAATTTCGACCATCATTAAACATTACGGTCTGGATATTTCTCCTGATATCGCCGACGCTAAAATGGGTCAAGGTTTTCTAGATATGTTCGCTATAAATGATATTCACAAATCAACTTTTGCTCAATTTGCAAAAAAGGGACTTGTTTTTATCTGTGAAGTTCCTCGTAAAGAAGAATCACACCATAAAAATTTGATGGCCACTCAATTGGCCTGTGCCTTCTTATTGATTAACGCCATTCAACTGGAAAGTTGATTAATCTCTCGAACGAGAAATCATGCGCAACCACCAAGAGCCCCATTTTTCACCAATTCGGCGAAGACGAGACGGTGGAACGATTGGTCTGTTGGAATAAGGACTAAGTTTTAAAAGTCCTTGATCTGCTATTGCTGCCTTAAAAGCGGGATAGAGATGGGCCTTAATCACTGATCCAACCCACGGAATATAATGCATCCAATGGTGGTTCTTAACTGCTTTGGTATATCTATCAGGAAAGAGCCAAGTTTCTCCCACCTGCGTTCCAATTCTAGGCACAGCATCTTTTTTAAAAGCTAAATTCATTGTCGGCAAAGTGAGAACATCGATTGGATTAAAAGTGTAATCTGGATAATCACGCTGATGAATTCTTTCTATTAACTGAAAAGCTCCGGGAGCTGCAAAAAAGATTGAGACGACAGGAATCTCTGTAGTTTTAGTTAATATAAGTTCATACAACATGGCCTGAGCAAGCATTCCGCCTAAGGAATGGCCGGTGAGAAGAACTGAAGCCACTTGGCTTGAACGAAAAAAATCGAGTTTAAATTCTTGGGCCGCATTGGTGTCATACTGAAAGAGACCAAAGCTCATATTAGTTGCCCAATCACGCCAATCAAAAACACCAGTAGTGCTTTGAGTACCAGAGATTGTGTAGAGTTCTTGAAACTCACATACCTCGACACATTTGTAGTGAAAAGCTTGGAAACCAGTATAAGAATCAACGTAGCGCTTTTCAAAACGATAGCCGGGAAGCTCTTTAATTTCATCTGAACTCTCGGGCATATCAACAGCATTATGAGCAGCTTCTAGGGCCAATGAAACCCAAGCGTCAGAGATCGGCGTAGAGGCCATCACTTGAGCAAGCAATGAAAAGAATAGAGAGATAATCATAAAACTATTTTAACAGTAAAAATCTAATTCTGCGAAGCCTCTAGTGCTTGAACCAATAATCGACTCATTAACCATTCTTCAAATGAACTAATCCTGACAAAATTCATTCGCTCAAGTTCTGTTCGGTATGTCATTCTCATCTTATTGCTTGTCAAAAAAATCGCCTTTAACAATAAAACCAAAATGGGTGCTCCATGATTTTTGGCCCTTTTAATATACTTCAAGGCCTTACCAATTTTCAGTTCTACCGGAGTAAAGTCACAGCCTAAAGGAAATGGCTGAAACAATCCGAGCTTTTTAAATTTAGAGATTTTGAGCTTTAAATTAGCGACGGTGTTATGACGGTAACGCTCATCGAGTTCAAAATTCTTGGATAACTTTTGATGCTTTTTTGCCCAGTCAATCAACTCTTGTTGAAAGCGACTATCAGTAATCTGTATGAGCTCAATAACTATTTCTTCGTCGGTTTTACCACGCAGATTTGCAATGCCATATTCCGTAACAACAATGTCGCGCAAATGCTTTGGAATAGTAATATGTCCGTAGTCAGATAGAATATTTGAACTATCAGGCCCGCGGTGAGATCCAGTGGCCCTCATCATAAGAATACTTCGAGCATCATGAAGAGCGTGAGCTTGTGCGACGAAGTTATACTGCCCGCCTACACCACTAATAACTTGTCCATCTTCAAGAATATCAGAACAAGAACCACCAGTCAGAGTCGTCATCATACAAGTGTTGATAAAACGTCCATGCTGACGATGAAGGCGATCAATTTCCTCATGGCCAAAGAGCTCATTAACTCGAAGAACGGAACGCATGCGAATTTTCTTTCGTTGCTCTTCAGGCATTTCGCGTAATTTTTGATAAAAAGAATGGGCCCCCAGAAAAAAGGCAGCATGAACCAAAGCCCCTTGTGTAACTCCAGATTCTGATTGATGGTTCGCAAGATAATCTTGAGATAATTGTGATTTATGATCGTTTAAAAGTTTTTGAAAAATAGGATTATCAAAAACTTCGCGCTTAACGATTCCAGCTTCAATCAATTGAATAAAGCCATCAACCATCATCTCACTCGCTCCAAAAAGTCCCTCTTTAAAAATGGCAGTATCGCCCCATTCAGAGATCAATTCTCGATATTTCTCAAACACTTGAAAGTCTTTGAGTATTTCAAGATAGTCAGCATTGTTTTGATGACGAGTGAGCAGAATTGATACAATAGCATCTCCCAATGAGCCAATGCCTATTTGCAACTCTCCCCCGTCTTTAATTAAAGTCGAGACATAGAGAGCGATCATGTAATCTTGTTCTGAGATTGAAAGCTTTGGAGGAGCAAAAAGGCGATGCTCGTATTCTGGAGCATCTAAGATGTAATCAAAAAAATCTTTTTTCACGCGTGCGTCGCCAAACATAAAAGGCAATTCACGATTGACTTGTCCTATGACGATAATTTCACGACCTTTTTGGCGAGCGCCTTTCACCACATCGAGAGTCAAGTCAGAATTACAAGACAAGCTCATAAAACCATCCTGTTCCCCTTCTCCCGGGGCAATAATTTGTGCAATCACATTAACTCCACGGTCAACGATATCGCGAGCAGCATGGGTATAGTTACTTGAGATATAATTGCGTTGAGCGTGCTCATTTCCTAAATATTTCCCTGGCGGATAATAAAACTCACACACTCTGATGTTATTCGGAAGACATCCTTTGAGACGATCTCGCTCATAAAAAGGATCGGGAAAATTGCCAAAATGGCGTTCATTAAAAGGATCAAAAAATCTTTTTTCAATTAAGCTTTTACCGATAGGACGGGAGAGAGTCAGTGCTGAAACAATAGTGAGATCGATGCTTTGATCTTCACATGCTCTTTGATAAAGAGCGTTGGCAAAATGCAAAGCTTTTCCTAGCGCCAAAGGTAGAGCAAGGACAACCTTTCGCTCAGTTTTAATCAAAACGTCGTCGATAATGGAATTCATTGTATTCATAGCATTCTCTCAATTGCTGATCGAATGCTAGAATAACAATTTAGACTTCAAAAAACATGATTTAAATTGCTTTTGACAATGTTTTTAGCATTTCAAGATCAGGGGTGGCCGCTTGGTAGGCATCAACGTGATCTTTATTCGCTCGACCAGACGGGTCAGTATTCGCCTGCCATTTTGGAATCCACTTCGCAACCAAGCGAGGGGCGTCCGGATGCTTAAACATCTTGCTGTAAATCTGACGATAGAGAAATGCTTCTTTCGTAGTCGGCGTATTGTGAGGATATAAAACATCGGCTTGAGCAAAGTCAGTGTCGCTTATTATGGTCTCAGCATAAAGCTTTAAAGTATCGATCCACGAGTAACCTACGCCATCAGAGAACTGTTCTTTTTGTCTCCATAGAATAGAGTCAGGAAGATAAGGTTGCTCAGGCGTATCAAAGGCCTTGCGAAGAACATATTTTTCTAAACGCTCTTTGCTAACTAGTTTTAAAGTGGGCTCCATTTCCATAGCTTTCTTTAAAAAGGCCTTATCCAGAAAAGGAACTCTGGCCTCAATCGCATGGGCCATAGTGGAACGATCTACTCGCAGTACATCCGAGGTATAGAGACGCTGAATACGCGTGATACATTCAGCATGAAAGTCTTCTTTACTT
>PCTW01000016.1:122948-155325 GCA_002786715.1 Bdellovibrio sp. CG22_combo_CG10-13_8_21_14_all_39_27 | reverse complement strand
AGTTGATGCACGTATTGTTGTGACATCATAACTTTCGAGATGATAAATAATTTTTTCAAGATGGCGAATCCCTTGCTCAATAGTCACTACCACTTCATGGTGTTCAGTATCTAAAAAGGTTGCCACTTCGCGCGCTTTTTTAAGATCTGGCGAATCACTACTGAATCCTACGGAAAATGACTTCAGCTTTTTTCCACGGGCCTTCATCTCTCGTGCGACAATGCTAGAGATCAATGAAGAATCAAGTCCACCAGATAAAAGGACACCAATCTCTACATCACTCATAAGACGTTTTTGAACTGCAGACACTAAAGCCTCACGCAATCCCGTCGCATCTTGAGTTGGCTCTGCCGTCATCCAAGAAGGTTGATACCATTGCACGAAACCTGTCTCTGGAGTGAAGTAGTGCCCTGGTGGAAATTCATCAATTTCCCAACAAACTTCTTGAAGCGCTTTGTACTCGGAAGCAAACCAAATTGCATCGTGATCATCGCGTCCCCAAAAAAGAGGCTTAACACCAATAGCGTCTCTGGCCGCAAAAAATTTATCACCGTCAACGACGACGAAAGCAAAAATACCATCTAATTTATCAACAAAGGACACACCCTCTTGCTCATAAAGATGAACAATGATTTCACTGTCAGAATGAGTTCGTGGTGTCACTTTTGTTTTTAATGTTTGATAAAGGGCCTGATGATTATAAATTTCTCCATTATGAATAACATGTGCTTCAGTTGTTCCTTGAATAGGTTGTTTACCTGAAGCTAAATCGACAATACTCAATCTCTCGTGCACAAGGATATGCCCGGCTGAGCTTACATACCAATCAGATTCATCAGGCCCACGATGAGACAGCTTTCGACTCTGAGTCAAAGCTTCTTGAACATCACGACAAGAGTAAACGGCCAAAATTCCACACATGTACTATCTCCTTGCGAGTTGATGCCCACCTCGGCACCAAAATCAATTAATCCTACAATAATATCGGGTATTTTTTAATATTATTTTATATAATTGATCATTTTTATGAATATATCAAAAAACACAAGCCAACGTTTTGAATTAATTAAAATATAACAACGAACTTGCGCTCAAATTATCAATTCGTTAATCTGCGACTAGGTAATATTTGACCAGATGACTTAGAACAAAGGGTATTTATGGATTTAGAATTTTGGAAACAAGCTTGGAGAGATGGTCGAACGGCCTTTCACCAAGGACAGACTTCCCCCCACCTAGTAAGACACCTTCCTTTGCTTAATATAAATGAAAATGATCATGTTCTTTTGCCTCTTTGTGGAAAAAGCTTAGATCTCCTCTATCTTCAGGATTTAAATCTTAAGGTCACTGGAATTGAAATCAGTGAACTGGCGATCGAACAATTTCAAGCAGAACATCCTCGTGAGTACAAACAAACCAAGAAAGGCAATTTCACTGTTTATCAAAACGAGAAGCTTGAAATTTGGAACGGTGATTTTTTTGAATTTCATAGTGATATCACCAGTCCTATTCATTACGTCTTTGATCGTGCCGCCATGGTGGCCCTACCTTTTGATCTGCGTAAGCACTATGCGGAAAAACTTTGTGAGTTTTTAAATCTGGGCGCAAA
This sequence comes from Bdellovibrio sp. CG22_combo_CG10-13_8_21_14_all_39_27, assembly GCA_002786715.1. Lineage (GTDB taxonomy): Bacteria > Bdellovibrionota > Bacteriovoracia > Bacteriovoracales > Bacteriovoracaceae > 21-14-all-39-27. The sequence goes on along the minus strand of PCTW01000016.1, from coordinate 153,716 downwards.
GATTTTATTGGTTACTTTTGAATACCCGCAAGAAAAAGTTCCAGGACCGCCATTCTCTGTTAATAAGGATGAGGTTGAACTATTGTATAAAGATTTTAAGGTGCAAGAAATTTATCGTGAGACGATCACTGCCATAAGTCCAAAATTTGTAGAAGCCGGAATTCAACAAGTTCAAAATGTTTGTTATCTGATTGAATAAAAAAAGGGAGGCTCTGACCAACCTCCCCCTTTGTGACCAAAAATCTAAGTTCGTTACTGTGTAATAACGAAGTTGCTAGGCAGCGGCAATACAAACCCTTTTGAGGCAACAGACTTAGGTCCAAACGTAATATAACTTCCTGAGTCTACAATTTCTTGACGGGAAATATCAACTGACATTTCCAAACTTAGGTCATTAGATAACTCTCCCGCACGAATAGCGCGCTCAGCGTTAACCATACCTTCTGAAGTTACTTTACCGACCAAGAAATCGCGTTTATCCACTGTATTTAGGAGAATTTGCTTCACTTGTGCCGGAGTCAAACCAGGATTGGCCTCTTTAACTCTAGCAGCAATGTTGGCAACAAAAGGTGCTGCCTGACTGGTTCCTGACACAGTGAGATAATTATTCCCAGGAGCGCTTGATAAAATCCCTACGCCTGGAGCTGCAATATCAACTTCTTTAATTCCATAATTTGAAAATGGGGCAATTGTCATATCTTCCATCGTCGCAGCCACACTGATGACGTTTGGAGCATCGAGGTTGGTTGGAAAAGTGGGATAGAGATCATTGTTCGAACCATCATTACCTGCGGCAAAAACAAAAAGAGTCTTAGGAGCGGCATTTACAAATTTTTGTCCCTCTAGCAAAAGAGTATTCATAAAGACGCGGGCCATATCCTCAACTTGCTCAGGTGTAATGTCTTTCATCACAACTTTGGCAATTGTTTGAACAATCATTTTAGCTTGACCAAAACCTGTTCCGAAAGATCCGTTGGCGATATCGGCCTTATGAAAATTAACATAGGCACCAATTTCAGACATCATGACGATTTGTTGCTTCGCCAATGTTGTCATTAAACCTTTTAAGATTTTAAGTTTGAGACCATTGCCCTTACCTTCATAGAGGCTTTGTCCAGGAAGCTTCACTTCAGTAGGAATCAACTTAATCGCCAAAGCTTTTGAAGTTGTATTCTTAATGGCGATGCCTGTTACGTGAGTACCGTGCATGAAGTTTCCATAAGCACTGATGCGCTTGATGAATGACTGATCTTTTACTTGATCACGCATCCACTGAATTTCTTCTGCCGTGGCAGTTCCGTAGAAATACTTTGTTTGAATTTCAAAAAACTTTCTGATGTCTTCCGTTAGTAAACCAAGATAGCTATAATCGATAACTTGATTATTGCCTTCGGCAAAGTTCCAACCGTAAATATCATCTTGATAACCATTATGATCTTCATCGCGATCATTACCTGGAATTTCGATTGGGTTGATCCATGCGTGAGGAACAATTTCCTTGTGTTGCATATCAGTGCCAGAATCGATAATTGCCACTGTTGCAGCTTGGGCCGATGCAATCACAGCAAGTGTTGCGGCCAATAGAACTTTTTTCATAATTCCTCCTTGAAACAAAATAAGAGACTCATCCTTGAGTATTAATATAAAATTTTTAGTACATATCATTTTTTATCTACAATAGGTTTCAGTCTACTGACTTTTCCTGTCATAAAAAAAAAGGCACAATGGATATTATGAAAAAAGTCGTCTCAACCCGTCAGTTACCCTATAGCAACCAACCTTTTCAGTTGGAAACTCTCGAATTTGGGCGTGCTCCCACACATTCGGAAATTCTCAATACCGCAAAAGAAGCATGGGCCCTAGTGACGACATTAGAAGATAAAATCAATCAAGAATTACTTAAAGAACTTCCAAACTTAAAGGCCATCGCTCAATTCGCTGTTGGCACCAACAATATCGATCTCGACTATTGTCGCGCCCATAATATCATCGTCACCAACACACCTGACGTCTTAACTGAAGCAACAGCAGAACTCACCTTTGCCCTAATGCTTAACTGTGCTCGTCAGATCCACAGGGCCGCTCCTGACGTATCAACTGGCAAATGGATTGGCTGGGAACCGATGGGTCATTTGGGAATTGCTTTAAAGAATAAAAAGCTGGGAATTGTTGGAGCTGGTCGTATTGGTCAGCGAATTGCTGAGATGGCCCGTGGGGCTTTTGACATGCAAATTCTTTATCACAATAGAAAGGCCCATCTCGACTTTGAAAAAAAGAATCAAGCAACACTCTTAAGCCTCCATGAACTTTTAAAGGAAAGTGATGTCATTGTCCTGATGACTCCTTTAACCCCAGAAACTCGTTCCCTGATCAATCAAAAAGAACTTCTGCTGATGAAGAAAGATGCCATCCTGATTAATACTTCTCGCGGTGAAATTATGAATCAAGAAGATTTAATTGATGTTTTGAAAAAAGATCATCTCTTCGCCGTAGGACTTGATGTCACGACACCTGAACCTCTACCTCAAAACTCTCCCCTTAATTCAATCGAGCGAGTTCTCATCACTCCTCATATTGGTTCAGCGACCAGAGAAGCCAGGGCACAAATGGCCCAGCTCTGCTTCGACAATTTAGAAAGGATCGCCAAAGACTTAAAACCTTTAACCCCAGTTTCTTAATATCCTTTTTACATAGGCCATTGCCTGCCAACTCAAAAAGTCCTATTTTCACAAGTAGAGGAGAAATTTATGAAGACAATCATTTGTTTGGCAACTTTTTTTATCTCGACTTTAACTTTCGCCAACACTCCCCTTAACTGTGGCGCAACCTATGCTGCTGGCTTAGGACATCTACTTAAAGGCGAAAGCGTACAACTTGGTGAAAAGGAAACAATCAAAGCAGGCCAGTCTGTAGCTGATGAATTTTATTCTTTTGAAATGACGGAGACATCAAAGATTTTGAAAAATAAAACAAGTGGTGAAAAAATTGTCCTTAAATCATTACAGAAAAATGAAGGCTTTGAAATTTTGACTGCAAAAATTGAAGGACAAGAATACCCGGAAGGAGTTCCCGGTTCTGATTTTAATCATCAATTCATTTTTGTTATGTGTACAGAATTCTAATTCTTTTTAAAAGATTTTTTAGGTATCACAATTAACATAAGGCCGATCGCCAAAGTCACCATGAATTGACCAGGCCCACCGCCTGAAGAACCACCAGAAACATCAATCACTGAACCGCAAGCACCGCCATTATCATCAGAAGTAAAGATGGGAGTTGGCGCAGTTGAAACTGGAGTTGTTCCCGTACTAAATTCAGGAACCGTATAATTAGGATCGGGAGTCATGCTCATGGCGATATCTATAGCATCTCTTGCATCGAGTACTCCATTGGCAAGACTCGATTCACGAAGAGCCCCTTCGACTTGATTAGGATAGAGATCGGGATTAACCGCAAGAATTAAAGAAGCAACTCCAGAAACATGAGGAGAGGCCATACTTGTACCGGCCATTGTTTTATAAATTTCAGTCATCGGTCCTTGTGAACCAGAATTTCCAAGGGAAAGCACACCTTGAAAACTTGTTCCCCCTGGGGCCCAAACATCAACAGCTTTCCCATAATTACTATAATAGGCCTTCACTCCACCTGAATCAGTGGCGCCAACGGTTATGACCCCACGACAAGTTGAAGGTTGATAAGGATAATAATCCATATTATTGCCATCGTTTCCGGCCGCTACAACAACGACAGACTTTTGAGAGCGAGCATAATCAATGGCCTCTTGAAGTGTGTTTGAACAAGCACCAGGGCCACCGAGCGAGAGATTAATAACTTTTGCAGGATAAGGATTGTTTGAGACACCAGCAACAGTTCCTCCAGCTGCCCAGCGAATACCATCGGCGATATCTGAAAGCCAGCCTCCACAAGGTCCCAACACTCTGACGGCCACTAGCTTTGCTTTCCAATTAACACCAACAACGCCTACTCCATTTTCGGCATTGGCCCCAATTGTTCCAAGAACGTGGGTTCCGTGCCAGCTACTATTTTTCATAGAGCCACCACTGCAAGATTCAAAACCAGTATTGTAATCGCCTGGATCATGGCCATCATTATCTCGCCCATTTCCATCGCGACCTAAAGTTGCATCATCAATCATATCGGCACTTGAAGCAATTCGACCAGAGAGTTCAGAGTGATCGGTAAAACCCGTATCGACAACGGCCACAACTTGAGAAGTTAAGCCTGTAGAGAGATCCCAAGCGAGAGGCAGGTTAAGGCCATTTACATTTCCATAATGCCATTGTTCATCATATCGAGGATCAACAGTTCCGTTGCTATCACCTGGCTCATAATTGGCGTGAAGATAAATATCCTCTTCGATATAGGCCACATCACTTTGTTTTTTTATAGCATCGACTTCAGATTTTTTTGTAAGATGAACGATAGAACGCTGAGCACGCTTGCTTAATGCAGAAACGCGACCGCCACTTTCATTATTTTTATAACGAACAATATAGCGTTTGGCCTCGACATTGAAACTGAAAATGGCAGATAGGCACAAGAAAAAAAAGGCGCCTTTTTTGGTACAAGTCATCCTTGACTCCTCACCACCAGACTCGTCCATGAGTCTGTTCCGGTACCTTATTATCCTGCACAGACCATGCCATCGGCCAGACGGACAAAAGGTCCACTGAGACTTTATATCAGGCAGTTAGCTGGGGTCGATTAGTCACTGAGTTTTGGAGTCCAGAAACAAAAAGACCCCATCCCTGGGGTCTTTTTTGTCATACGACAGAAAACAAAAAAGGCACCGAAGTGCCTTTTCTATTACATATTCATAAGCGTTTTAATATTCGTGATTCTTGTGACGTCTTCTCCGCGACAAGCATCGTTTGTACATTGTTGAGGTACACGACAACGTGATCCATTCTCGTCACTCCAAACATAGTCGTTCTCACCACGAACCAAGATTCCTTCAACTTCACCTGTCTCAGCGTTAAATACTGCAGAACCAGAGTTGCCACCAAAAGTATCAAGATTGGCCACAAAGAAATAATCGTTTGTGTTTTTACGTACGTTGGCGCCGTCAGAAACTTTTGTTGGAAGACCAGTTGGGTGACCGATAACAACGATTGATTGTGTATCAGCAATTTTACCAGTCTTGCGAAATGTTAATGGCGTGCGATCAGCAGCAACGCGATCGAGACGAATGAGAGCAAAGTCATCTTGTGTTGGACGATCAAGTTTGCGCTCGAGAATTTCAACACACTTATAAACGTCTTTAGAAGCTACTTCAGTTGCCTTCTCTCCGTCGTTATTAACGGCGAAACCGAAAACCCAAGCAGAACCTTCACAGTCGCTCATTGATTGAATACAGTGACCAGCGGTAACTAAAAGATCTGGACCTACGAGGAAGCCAGAGCAGTTAGCTGCTGTGATTTGTTGAGAGAAGCGAATTGTTGAACACATTCCACGAGATTCAAGAGTGTTTCCTGAGATTTCAGTAATAGTGCCTTTGTCAGTCAGTTTTGAGTGCGCAATCATGGCCGCAGTTGATTGGGCCAATTCGAGATAGAGTGAATTCGTCGTATCATAGATATCGCGACGATTATCATCTCCGTAAATTACTTTATCCATGGCGAACGAGGTATTCATTACCAAAGAAACAGTCAGAATTATAAATGCTTTCATAGAAACTCCCTTTCAATTGCCGATTAGAGGTGTGCTGTTTTTTCATTGCGACAAAGAATAGACAACTTAAAAAGTCTGTCATTATTACACTTGCGACGCGTTAAAACTTCCTACCACCAATAAATACGGCTTCAACAGAACCGGGAAAGGTCATATTTTCAAAAGGAGAATGGCCACATTTAGTTTTTAGAGCACTTTTACTGATCTTTATTGGCCTTTTCAGGTTGAGAACGGAAAATGAGGCCCAAGCACCAACCTCAATCAGGCCTGGCCCAGATCCTAAGCGATGATAGCTTGGCCTAAGATTTCTAAAAGTATTGAGAAACTCTTTTACAAAATGTCCGGGATTTTCAGAACAAACCTTGGACAAAATCTCTGGAGAGACCTTTTGCTCCAAAAGAAGCCAAGTCATAAATCCACCGTAAGTGTCCAAACCAGTTAATCCTGAAGTTCCCTTATTTTTTTCTTCCATAGAATGAGGAGCATGATCCGTCGCGAGGTAGTCCAATTCTCCTCGCTTTAAAGCATTCAGCAACATTTGTTGATCACTTTCACCACGAATCGGTGGGTTCATTTGAAAATAATTTTTAAGATGAGTTGGAATTGTCTCTTGATTGAAATAGAGATGTTGAGGAGTCACTTCAGCAGTTACTTTTACCCCTCTTTTTTTAGCTTCAAGAATAAGTGGTAAACCCTCGCCCGCGGAATAATGACAAAGTTTTCCATTGAGATCAAATTTTTCAATGAATTTTAAAGCGGCTTTTGTCGCTATTACTTCAGCATCAACCGGACGACGTAGATTATGGTCACTCCCAAACTGAGCACGATCAAGAGTTTCCGGATCTTCGCAGTGAAAAGAGACCCATTGACCTTTGTAGAGTTCTAATCTTTTTTCTAAATCGTCAAGTGACTTAAAAAAAAGATCGCCCACACTTGGACCCATATAAGCTTTATAAGGAACTTTGTACGAAAGAGGCTTAGTTTCTGGGCCAATCCCGGCATAGAGAAAAATCGGAATAAGATGAGTTGAAGCAAGTGTTAATTTATTTAAATAGCTTTGATCATCAATCGGGGCCACAGGGTTATTAGGCATATCACAAACATGAGTCACTCCACCATTAATAGCTGCAAGAGATGCGGTAGTGAAATCTTCTTTGTAAAGATGCTTGCCTGATACGTCTTCGCGAGCATGAATATGAATATCACCAATGCTTGAAAAAATCAGATGATTATCATCAAAATGATGATCAACTTGATCTTGAGGAAGATGACCTTGAATCACTTCGGTAATGACCTCAGAAGAATCATCAAAAGAGACTCTAAGTTTCGCTACTCCTTTAGAAGTTGCGAATGTTCCTTGTATGCTTTTAATCATTGCTCGTTCACCGTACTACTAAAGCGCCAACGACGTCCTTCAGGATCTCTCAGCCAAAAACAAGACTCATCCGATGTGCGCTCCCAAACTAAATCCTTACCTGGACTTAAGCCTTTAGAGCGATAAAAATGAAATTCTATTTTATGACCTAAGTCTTCGAGGTCATCGACTGAATTCAATAAAAATTCGTATTCAACATCTCTTTCTCCATCTATGGAAAAAAGGTGTTCAGCTCTGGCCGTATCAATTAAAAATGACCAATCCTCGCCTGAAACTTCAATAGAACCATTCTGACCAGCAGGTTGAATAGTGTAATCAAATACCTCGGCCAAAAACTGGGCCAGTTCGATTGGCTTCCGACTAAATAATCGCAAACGGCGTAATTGCAATGGAAACTCTCCTCAAAATAATGAACACCTTATCTTAATTGGAGAGAGCTAAAAAGACAAAGGCCCGTCGCATTTTCGCAAGGGGCCTTCGTATAGAGATATTTTTTGAGAATCTTAGATTTACTCAAGATCCTCGAAATTAATTGAACCCATGAAAAAAGGAAAATCAAGAACAGACGGAGTAACTGGAGTTACAACTACCGGAGCTACTGGTTGTTGACCTGGAGCGAGCTCAGGAATCATTGTAATACGTGTAACATCTTCTCCGCGACACTTATCATTTTCACACGTAAAAACCTCTGTACATCCTCTTTCTGGATTATATTTGTAATCATTTTCACCACGAACGAGGATTCCTTCAACAAGACCTGTTTCTGAATCAAAAACAGCTGATCCAGAGTTTCCACCAAAAGTATCGAGGTTTGCTACGAAGAAATAAGGATTAGTATTTGTTCTTACTTGTGCACCATCAGAAATAATTGTTGGCAATCCAGATGGGTGGCCAATCACAACGATTTCAGTCGCGTCTTCAATTTTACCTTCAGTTCTGAATTTCAAAGGATCACGATCTTCAACGACTCTTTCAAGCTTAATTAGAGCAAAGTCATTTTTAGTTGATTGATCAAGAACCTGGCTGATCACTTTGGCACACTTATAAACGCTCTTTGAATTAACATAAACTTCACCTGGATTATCTCCAATCAGATCTTGTCTATAATCAAACACCCAGTAATTATTTAAGCAATTTAAATTTTTTGACTCAGTTGCATCAGCGAGGTCAGGACCACCACGCATACAGTGACCGGCGGTAACTAAAAGATCTGGACCTACGAGAAAGCCAGAACACATCGCCGCTGTTTGCTGAGCTTCAAATCTCTCTCCATCACAGAGACGATTTGATTCTTTTAATGTTTTACCTGAAATTTTGGAAAGAATACCCTCCATTGATTTCTCAACAGCACTTACGGGAATCATTGCGGCCGTTGATTTTGCTAATGTCTTAAAAAGGTCATTAGTTGATTCATTGGCATTTACTCTATTGTCATCACCATAGACTACTTTCTCTTTGGCCATTAATGGTGCACTCAATTGCGCAACTAAAACGATCCCTACTGCTAACTTCAATTTCATCTGTTCCCCCTCGTTTGAACATGGGTGTTATAAAACCCAGTTATTGAATAAGAAAGAGATGACACCTAGCGTAAGTAATAATTACTGGCAAAAAGATAACTTTTAGAACAAATGTAAGAATTTATCAGAAACTGTCACGACTAAAGGATTATGGACACGAAAATACAAAGGGTTAGAAACATTTCGAAAGTGAGATATCGCAAGTATATGAAAGTACTCAGAGTAAGAAAGCAACTCTTCACGTGTAAGATTCCCATCAATTTCTTCGATAAAGGATCGCATAAAACTTTTTCGTGAGAGCCCAACCACCCAGGGTCTGGAATCTCCAAAAGAAGCGATAAGATGAGGAAGCTCCTTCAACAATTCTATGTTTTGGCCTTGATCTTTGGAAAAGCCAAAACAGGGATCAAACCAAACGCGATCACTGTCGATCGTTTTGAAATGGTCGAGGGCCTTGAGAAAATAGGCTTTGAGATCTAGCGGGCCATTTGATTTGTAGGTCATATGGGCAGAGCCAGTCTCTCTTGAGTTAGAAAGATTGTGGCAAAAAACATAATCAAGATTGGAATACTTTTGCAAAAGCAATAACGCCTCTCCATCTAACTGCCCAGAAATATCATTCCATAACAAACGACCTGAAAAATTTTGCTTTAAGAGAGCTAAAAGAATTGTTTCAACGACTTGAAGTCTGTAGGTGTCGATGGAAATAATTTTGAACTTTAAGAGCAAGCTTAAATCTAAGTCGAGAAAAGAATGAACTCTCTCCAGCTCTTGCTCAAGAGATAAAGATGCATTCATGGGGGCAGTTGATTCAAAACCCAAATCAACAGCTTCGACCTGATTATTAAACAAATGCTGAAAGCGCTCTTGAATGGCGGCGTCTGTCGATAAGCAGTTGCCATCTGAAAATGAATTGGGGGTTAAATTCATAACCCCCATAATATGCCAATTCGAATTATACATAGATCAATTAAGCAAGAACGGGATCGCTGCCTGTGCCACCAGAACCTACAGGATCTTTTTTAGCGTCAGCAGAAACGGGACTAGGAGTTCCACCTGAATCACCGCCCGTAGGCTTGTCTTTTAAAGGAGCACCAATATCTTTTCCATCAACAAGATCTTGGACTTGTTTAATGTCGAGAGTCTCCCAAACCATCAAGCCTTGGGCCACGCGTTCGAGAGCTTCGCGATTGGTTTTCAATATTTCAGTCGCAATTTTATAGTTCTTATCAATGACAGAATGAATTTCTTCATCAATTTCTTGGGAAGTTTTCTCACTGTAATCTGCGGTAACATCTGAATTACCAAAAGGCTGCATGGCCGTTTTATGGTAATTGATTGGCCCCATTTTTTCACTCATACCCCAAACGCAAACCATGTTACGAGCAAGTGAAGTCGCTCTTTGAATATCGTTTGAAGCTCCTGACGTGATTGAGCCGAAAACGATTTCTTCAGCACAACGACCACCCATTAAAAAGGATATGAAATTTTGAGCACGGTCATTTGTAAGATTCAACATATCTTCATTTGGTAGCGTTTGAGTGACGCCCAAAGCTTGACCACGAGGCATAATCGAAACTTTATGGATAGGATCTGTATGAGGAAGATTCATACCAACTAAAGTGTGACCTGCTTCATGATAGGCCGTCACCAACTTTTCTTTTTCAGAAATAACCATCGACTTTCTCTCTGGTCCCATCAGTACTTTATCTTTGGCGAGCTCAAAATCTTCAAGTGCCAACTTTTTCTTATTATTGCGAGCAGCATTGAGAGCTGCTTCGTTTACTAAGTTTGCGAGATCGGCTCCAGTAAAACCGGGAGTTCCTTTAGCAATAACTTCAAGATCAACGCCTTCATCAATGGGAGATTTACCAGCATGAACTTTTAAAATCCCAAGACGTCCGCGAACATCTGGCACACCCACAATCACGCGACGATCAAAACGTCCTGGACGCAAAAGCGCCGGATCGAGAACATCCATTCTGTTAGTAGCAGCTATGATGATGACGCCTTCATTAGATTCAAAGCCATCCATCTCAACGAGAAGTTGGTTCAATGTTTGCTCGCGCTCATCGTGACCACCACCAAGACCGGCACCACGATGGCGACCGACAGCATCGATTTCGTCGATAAAGATAATACAAGGAGCATGCTTCTTGCCTTGATCAAAAAGATCGCGAACACGTGAAGCACCAACACCTACAAACATTTCCACAAAATCAGAACCTGAAATTGAAAAGAAAGGTACATCGGCCTCACCAGCAACGGCCCTTGCCAACAAAGTCTTCCCTGTACCAGGAGGACCTACCAGCATCACGCCTTTTGGAATTTTACCACCAAGCTTAGTATACTTTTTTGGATCTTTTAAAAAATCGACAATTTCTTTGAGTTCTTCTTTCGCTTCTTCGACACCTGAAACATCTGAGAACGTCACCTTCTTCTCATTGGGAGAAAGCATGCGAGCTTTTGACTTACCAAAGCTCATGGCCTTGCCACCGCCGGCCTGAATTTGTCGAAGGAAAAAGTAAAAAATAACGATTAAGAAAATCATGGGGCCCCAGTTGATGAGCAATGAGGCAAACAGAGTTTGCTTTTCTTCTTCATCATATTCTGGAGTAAGGCCGTTATCGCGCAAGATTTTAAAAGTCATGTCACCAGTATCGCCGATCAATTGAAAACGCTGACCGCCTTCAACACCATCAGCATACTTGCCAATAATTCTGTTCTTGCCTCGAAAAGTAACTTCTGTAATTTTCTTTTCTTCAACTGCACGAATAAATTCGGGATATGTTGTGTTCTTATAAGTTTGCCGACCTTCGGTTGCGACCTTGGCGACAAAGGCCATCATCAAAATGACGACTAACCAAAGAGCGAGTGTTTTTTGCTGAGATTTCATCAAATTTCCTTATCGTTAAATAGGGCTTCCGTCCCGGAAGCGTCCTTCTATTATAGAGAGGGGGACCCCAAAGAATCAAGGAATGTTAGTCATTTCGGTGAATTGATTGCCAAGACTTTTTAAAGACAGAGGGATTTGACCCACTTTTTGACGTTTTTGTTCAAATTGAAGACGTGGACCAGACCAAACAATGAAGCCGCGACGCAAAAGAAGTTCGGAGAATTTAGGCAAGAGAGACAGCGATTTCTTTATTTGCGCGACTTTAGCAAAGTCAGAACTCTGGGCGAATTTCGAATCCCAAAAAAGAAGTGAGTCTGGTACCCGAGAGTTTTTATCTAGGGAATAATTTTGACAGAGAAGCTGATCGTGCATTTGCCACTGCAAATATTGCCTTTCACCAACAACTAAAGCGCGATCATGAAACATAAACACGCGAACATTGCCCGAAAATAAATGAGGCCCGCGTTTTGATGCCTGCAAAGCCTGAATCAACTTTGTTAATTCCAAGCGAATATTTCCGCGAAATTTATTTGAATAACGAAAAATGATCTCAGCTAAATTTTGCTCTTGAGAATTCCAATCTTGAAGCTCAGATACTTCAATCCATGTTCCACCGATAAGATCATCATAGATCCTTACTTTTTTATCTGAAGCTGTGGCCAAAAGAAGATTAAACTTATGGGCCAATTGACGATGCGAATGCACATAATGTTTTAAATATTGTGGATGCCTCTCTTTTATTGTGGAGACAATTCTTTGGCGTAAAAAATTGCGTTCAAACCGCAGATCTAAATTACTTTCGTCTTCAGTAAATGGCAGATGCAGATAATCAACCCAACCTTCAACTTGTTTGCGAGATAAAGTCATCAAAGGTCGAACGATGGGACCATTTCTTAAAGGTATCCCGATTTGTGCTTTTAATTCACCCGAACGAAGTTGATTGAGCAAACTCCACTCAAAAGAATCATCGAGATGGTGCCCCATCCACAAATGATCATCGCCTTTAAGCAAAGACTTTAACCATGAGCGACGTTGGTTACGGGCCACATTTTCAAAATTCTTGGTGGAATAATCAAGTCCTTGAATTCGATGCCCTAAAAAGGGGATTTTATTCTCAGTACAAAATGCTTTTACTAAAAGCCATTCATGTTCAGAATTGGCCCTAACTCCATGATGAACGTGCGCCGCTAAGACTTCGGCACAAAACCCAAGATTTTTGAATTGGTTGGCCAACCACAAGAGGAGCATAGAATCGCGCCCGCCACTTACCGCAACCACAACTCTTTTACCTCTGTTCTCGATGTCATGTTGGCGCAAAAATTGATCAACACCTAATGTGAGGCGTTTTTGATGATAAAAAGACTGATCTTTTGAAGACTTAGCTGTCATTTTTCCTCAACTGGCCGTTGACGAGGCCGATTCTCCCTATTATTATGCCAATTCTTGATTATAGGCAAATGTGGCTGGGTAGCTCAGTTGGTGAGAGCGACGGATTCATAACCCGTAGGTCGGCGGTTCAACTCCGCCTTCAGCCACCATTTCCTGCAAAAAAAATGTCCGGGGGACATTTTTTGTGCAGAGAAATGGGTGAGTCACGAGAAGCGTAAGCGCCGAGGGACGAACCCGATCAGCCAGTTTAAAAAGCGAAGCTCAAAAAAGCGAAGCTCAAAAAAGCGAAGCTCAAAAAATCAAATCTTCTCAATCCAATCTTTCAACATGAAATGAGGCAGAGACCATCCATTTTTATATGTTCCCCATAACGCCCAAACATTAGTAGACAACTCGAGCAACGCCGGTTTTCGCTGCATTCCTTTATGACGAAGACCAGTATCCACATGAACTGCTTTCGGAAGATCAAAATTTACTAATTCAGCAAAAAAATTAATCTGCTTTTGCAGTTCACCTTGATCATCGAGAGACTCATTTTTATTTGTCGTGCCTCCAATCAAAACCTCTCCAGACCAAGCTCGATAAATAAGGTTGGCGTGACCATGAGATAAGACAAAACTCTCCTCTCCCCAATCACACAATTGAAAGAGCGCAAACTTTCCTGGAACAACACGACTGCCATCGAGATAATTCTTTGTCGGAGCATGAGATTTTAATTGTATGGGTGTATGACGAGCATAAGCCCCATTCGCCAAAAAGATGCGATCTCCAAGTATATCGAGATGATCACTAATGACCCGCCCCGACTCAACAGAAGTGACCAGCCCTGTGAAAAAATGAACTGTCATCTGTGACTTTAGCCAAGCTAAGTATTCGTGAGGATCAACAAGAAAGGTTTCTTCTTGCTCTACAAAAAGTTCTTTTTTAAGTGTTGCCAATTGCTGGAGACGGCCATTGGGCCAGCGTTTTTTAAAGGCATCACAACCATCGCTACTTAAATGAAAGCGTGTCCCTGAATAAATTCCATCAGGTCTATCATTCGCGACATGTTCACAAAAAGCTTGGAATCCATTAAAAAGTAAATCCCCCAGGGGTGAGACTCCGAGATGAATTCCAGATTGTGAAACCACTGCTGTTGTTCGATAACTGCAAGGCGCAAGCCTGCTGGAATCTGCGATAAGAGCGATATTCCACTGGGGAAAACGTCGAAAGGCAAGATAAGCAGCATATAATCCACTAATTCCCTCGCCTACTATCACTAAATCAAATTTTTTCATTACTTTTATTGTGCCACTTTTTATTGAAAAAGCATGGCGAATTCTGTTCAATAGGTATCCGTTCAATTTGCCAAATATTCTGCAATGTATCAAGGAGATGATGATCATGGCGGCCACGATCGACCCACAAGCTGGTGTCTTTGCTTCAGAACAAACTGGAATTTCTGCTGTCCAAGTCGGACAGGTTCTAACTCTTATGTTGGTCGAGGAATGTACCGTTCCTTTCATCACTCGCTATCGTAAAGAACGTACGGGCGGACTTAACGAAGAACAGATTCGCCAGATTAAGGATAGCTACGATGAATTCTTAGAGCGTGAAAAACGTCGTGAATATATTTTAAAGACAATTAAGGAAATGGATAAACTCACGCCTGAACTTGAAAAGCAAATCATGCGCGCGCAAACTATCAATCAACTCGAAGATATCTACGCACCTTATAAGTCCAAGAAAAAAACCAAAGGGCAAATGGCAGAAGATGCTGGACTTCTCCCTCTGGCAGAAGAACTTTTGGCCGGAGCAAAATCAATCGAAGAGATGATCGCCCGAGCAGGGGATTTCTTAAATCCAGAGCACAAAGTCACCAACGCCCAAGAAGCAATGGAAGGTGCAGGTCATATTCTTATCGAACGCTTTTCTCACGATATCGAACTTAAAGAGAAAATTCGTAAAGACTATTGGAGAGAAGCAACTCTGACCTCAAGCAAACGCAAAGAAGCCGACGAAATCAAAGACTCCATCAAATTTAAAGATTACTTTGAATTCTCTCAGGCGATTAAGGACTTAAAAGATCCGAAGATTGGACATAGAGTGCTCGCCCTTCGCCGCGGAATGACTCTTAAAATTCTAAAAGTCGATGTCTCTTATCCAGAAGAGGCCGGTATCGCAGCAATCGAAGCAAAATATTTTTCTCCGACGGCCAAAACTTATGAAAATTTAAAAAACCTGGCCCGTAAAGCATTTGTTGGCGCCATTCACTCCTCACTCGATCTTGAAATTAAAACCGATTTAAAAAAATTGGCAGATGAAGCAGCGATTGAAATTTTCAAAGTAAACCTTAAAAACTTGCTTCTTCAGCCCTATCTAGGAACTAAGGCCGTCCTTGGAATTGACCCTGGTATCCGCACTGGTTGTAAAATTGTCGTCGTCGATGAAACAGGAAAATTTCACTTTGATACCGTCATCTATCCCCATGAGCCTCAAAGAGAAATTGAAGCTTCTCGCAAAGTTCTTGAACGCTTGATTGATCATTTTAAAATTGAACATATTGCCATCGGCAACGGAACTTTTGGTCGCGAGACATTAGAATTTGTTCAAACTTACGTTGATCAAGTCAAAGCAGATAAATGTCATGCAACCTTAGTAAATGAAGCCGGAGCTTCTATTTACTCAGCAAGTGAAATTGCAGCTAAAGAATTCCCAGACAAAGACGCAACGGTGCGCGGATCAATCTCTATCGCCCGACGATTTCAAGACCCACTAGCTGAGTTAGTAAAAATCGATCCTAAGTCTATTGGCGTTGGTCAATACCAACACGACGTGAACCAAACAAAACTTAAGCAAGGCTTGGAAGGCGTGGTGGAAGACTGTGTGAACTTTGTTGGAGTTGACGTCAACACTGCTTCTGCT
Source organism: Bdellovibrio sp. CG22_combo_CG10-13_8_21_14_all_39_27 (assembly GCA_002786715.1). Taxonomy (GTDB): domain Bacteria; phylum Bdellovibrionota; class Bacteriovoracia; order Bacteriovoracales; family Bacteriovoracaceae; genus 21-14-all-39-27. The sequence goes on along the minus strand of PCTW01000016.1, from coordinate 137,941 downwards.
CCACTACTCTCCCACATTTCTGGAATCGGCCCAACTCTTGCTGAAAACATTGTAAAGTTTAGAGAAGAGAAAGGTATTATCGTTAATCGTCAAAAACTTTTAAAAATTCCTCGTTTTTCTCAAAAAATCTTTGAACAAGCGGCAGGATTCTTGCGCATCTACAAAGGTGAAAATCCACTCGATGAAACATCAATTCACCCTGAAAAATATCCAGTGATTGAAAAATGGTGTAGCGATAAGAAAATACCTTTGGCCAAACTGGTTGGCGAAAAAGACATGATTGCAACACTAGAAAAAGACAATGCCCTCAAAAATGAAATTGGGGAATTCACTTTTGTCGACGTGGTCAAAGCTTTTAAAGCGCCTGGCCAGGATCCTCGCACTCAATTCAAATCGACTGAATTTAGAAAAGGTATTAGTAAACTCACTGACCTCAATCCCGGTGAATGGTACCCTGGAATAGTAACTAATATTACGGCGTTTGGGGCCTTTGTTGATATCGGCATTAAAGTGAATGGATTGGTTCACGTCTCAGAGATGGCCGATCGTTTTGTCGATAATGCGCTCGAAGTTTTAAAAGTAGGTCAAGAGGTATTAGCTCGTGTGATTGAAGTTGATCCAAGTCGTGATCGTATTTCATTGTCTCTCAAAAAAGGTGAAAGTGTTGCGCGCGGACCGAGAACTGAAGCGAGCACTGGGCCACGTCCTCAAAGAGGAGGAAGACCGCAGCAAGAAGTAAAAATTCCTGCGGCCGCAAGTCTTAAGAATAATGCTTTTGCTGGACTTAAAAATCTCAAACTTAAATAACAAATAAGTCTCCTGGATCAAATCGTTTATGCATGGTTTAAACGATTTGATCCAGGTTCTTAATAATTTTATCATCATTAACTTAATAATCCGGCATCAAGCATCTTGGTTCAGATTTATTAACTGTATAATACGATCCAGAAGGAATAGAAGAATTGTCGGGCACAGTGGTGCCTGGTCCAAAAGTTGAAAAAGCTCCGATGAAACAATTTGAACCAATCTTGACTCTTTTGTAATACAAAAAGAAACGGCCCTTACGGACTTGAACCACATGGGGTGAGAAATAGCATTTGTTGCCAATCATGACGTTGTCGCCAATTTCCAGATGGGCACGATCCACGACCTCAACTCCAGGTAAAAAATAGACCCGCTTACCAATTTTTGAGCCCCATGCGCGAAGCCAAAGATTATAGAGATTCGGAATAAAGAAAAGCATTCGCTCAAGTATTGGAAACATGACATAGATTTGCTGCAGACGAAAACTACTAATCCAAGGTGAAAATTTCTCTTCACCGAAAAAACTTGGCCCTTCTTTGATCGGTGCAATCAACTGGAGAAAACGAAAAGTAAGCAATGGTACGAGATACGGGGTTAAAATCGCCATGCCCAAGCACAGATAGTTTTTTGTTTCGATAAAATGGTAGAGGAAATACCCGACGAGAATGAGCAGTGAAAAAGGAAAAAAAGGTAAGGTCGGTTTACAAATAAAATTTAGAATACGGTCTTTCGCAGTTACCTTCACGATATTTTCCCCTTAGAGCAATTTGCAGTTATCTGATAAAATTATCGCTTAAACACATCTCATTTCAAACAAGGACAAAATATGCCTCAAGCTTTGAAGCCTGTGGTGCCACCAAAAGATAAATGGACTGGTTTTTTAACCGGGCATCTTAGGCAATTCGCCAAAGGTCGTTACCCCTTTATGATTCGCATGAAAGAAACTTATGGTGACTTTGTTCAGCTTCAATTGGGATCAAATCGAACATATCAATTAACCGACCTCGACGCCGTTGAACTCATCTTAAAAAAAGATGCGCGTAATTATTCCAAGAATACTCCAGGTTTTCGTTTGGTTGCTGAAGTCACAGGCAATGGCGTCTTTACAGAAAACGGTGATCAATGGTTGAAGATTCGAAAAGTTGTTCAACCCTTTTTTAGCAAGGCCCATCACGGCCATTGGAATCAGATCATTCAAGAATGTTCGCAAAATTTAGTGGAACAACTCTCACGTGAACTCAAGCCCAACCAGCCGATGCTACTCTCCCACTATATGACTCAAGTCGCTCTCTCTGTTTTGGGCTGAACAGTTTTCAATGAAGATCTTGGTCATATGATAGACACTGTTGAAAGAGAGCTGTCTCGTCTGGTTGAAATAACAAACGAGCGCATGGCCAATGCTCTGGCCTTTCCAGGACCAAAGAAAAAGAAAATCTTTAAACAGTTCTATCAGTCAATTGAAACTCTCGATTTTCTCATTGATGATTTAATTGCAAGAGCAAAGCGCGCCCCAAATGATCCTGAACACAATATGGTTCATGCTTTTATGCAAGCACCCTATGAAGTGGATGAAGTATTCTTGCGCGATCAAGTTAAAACCATGGTCTTTGCCGGTCATGAAACAACCTCTTCCGTTTTATCTTGGACGCTTTATCTACTGGCCAAGAATCCAGAATGGTTAGCAATTGTTGAAAATGAAATTAAAAATGTTCTCGGCACTAAAGCTCCTAGTCTTGAAAGTATGGATTTAATGCCTGAGCTTACTAAAGTCTTTAATGAAAGCATGAGACTCTATCCTCCTAGTTGGAGTCTCGGACGCATTTGTGAAAATGATACTGATCTTCTTGGTCATCCGATTGAAAAAGGCGATGTGTTTATCATTTCGCCTTATCTGATTCATCACGACCCAAAACACTGGATTGATCCAGAAGTATTTAATCCTGATCGCGATCGCCCTGCTCATCCCATGGCCTATATCCCATTCGGCTCAGGACCACGGGCCTGCACAGGAGAGATGCTCGCAAGAATGGAAATGATGATTATTATCCCAACTCTAATTCAACATTTTAAGATTGAACTACCTCAAGGACACACGGTTCAACCTGCATTTCAAGTGAGTTTAAGACCTGAAGGTGGCGTCCCCTTGATTTTGACCCGTAGGAAATTGACATGAAAAAACCAAATAGTTTATGGATACACAGATTATCGGATGAAATCGATGTTACCGAATGTGGCGAGAAAGCTTTTAATCTCTCCCAAATGATTGCAGACAGATTACCAATTCCTCCAGGAGTTGTTGTCACAAAAAAGGCTTTTGACTACTTCCTTGATCACAATCATTTGAAAGAAAAAATCACTGAATTAGTAGCTATCTCTAATCACCTCGATCCCGAATCGTTGAAAGAAACCTCTCTCCAAATTGAAGAACTTATCACTTCCGGCCACGTGCCTACCCCAATCGTAGAAGACCTCCTTTTTCAAAGAGCACGACTTCCGGAGGGACCCTACATGGTTCGTTCAAGTGCTTGCGGAGAAGATGGCGTAGAATCATCATTTGCAGGACAGTTGGAAAGTTATCAAACTGAAGGCACAGACGAAGAATTGATTGATTCACTTAAAAAATGCTGGGCTTCATATTGGTCAGATCGCGTTCTCTTTTATCAAAAATCAAAAAGTATTTCTCTTAAGGGTATGGGTGTCGTAGTTCAATATATGATCCGTCCGCAATATGCTGGCGTCTTATTTACACTCAATCCATTGAATCAGAACAAAGATGAAATGATGGTCGAATATTGTTATGGCCATGCAGAGCGCCTAGTTGCTGGAGAAATTAATCCAGGAGCATTTAAAATACCTCGTCACACTTCAACAGCAATTCTTCTCCATGACCCAGAGCAACCTGAATACAAAGATCAAGTAATAGGACTGAGTGGCCAGGAAATGTGGATCAATGAATTAAAAAAATTGGCCTTAAAATTGGAATCTCAAATGGGCCCATGTGACATTGAGTGGGCGGTAGATTCTCAAGATCGATTGTATTTGGTTCAATCTCGTCCCATTACAACAACCGCACAACCTCAGCAAAAATGGATTTACTGGTCAAATGTAAATGTAAATGAGAACTATCCACGTCCCATAACTCCAATGCTTTATTCAATCGCACTTCAATCGTTTTATCATTATTTTAGAGATATGGGTAAAAGTGTCGGTCTGCGCGAAAATCGACTTCTTAAATATGAATGGGAATTAAAAAATATTATCGGCTGTCACGGTGCGCGTATGTATTACAACATGACATCCATTCATACTTGTCTCCATGCTCTTCCTTTTGGCAATAAACTCTCCAGTTATTTTAATAATTTTGTAGGTGATCCGAAGGACACTGAAACTTCAGTCATAGATAAATCGGAAAAACGCTCATTCTTGATCCAACTTTATGAATTGTGGCGCATCAAAACAGTGTCACTATTAACCATTCTATCTATTCCTACAAAAGTTGCATCTCTCGAGAGAGAAATTGATGAACACCTCGAAAGCTCTCGCAAATTTCCTACCATCGATGAACGTTGGCAACACTTTAAAGAGCTCTTTCATCAATTCTTATTCATTCGCTTTCTTAGCTGGAAAAAAGCTTCGCTGGCCGATACCACGGCCATGATGAGCTATGGTCTCTTAGGCTCTTTTTTAAAGCGCTACTTTAAAAATTCTGACGAACTCAAAAATACCTTACTCCAAGGAATACCAAATGTGGTGAGCTCGATCCCCCCACAAAAGATTTGGGAATTATCACAACAAATAAAATCATCTAATGAGCTCAGAGATCTTTTTAAAAAGGAGCCAGACGCTATTTGGCATGAAATATCTCACAACAAAAGCTTTAGTGATTTTTATCAAAATTTTAATCAGTTCCTGATCCATTGGGGCCATCGCTGTTCAGGAGAGCTGATGCTTACTGAACCTAATTTTCAAGAAAGGCCAGAAGGCTTCATTGAAATACTCCAAGGTTATTTGCAAATAGAAATTGAATCACCCAAAAAACAAATTGCTCATAAGTCGGTAGAACGTCGGCTACTTATCTGGAAAGTGAGCTTTACTCTATTTAAAAAGCCATGGGATCTTATTCTATGGCCATTTAAAGTCGTTATCTTTCAATTTTTAGTTGCAGCAACCGCACAAGGAATTCGCTATCGAGAAAGAGTTCGCTTAAAACAAACGATGCTCTATGGAACCTTTCGTAAGACACTCTTGGAATTAAATAAGTTCTACAAAGAGGAAGGACTCTTTACCCAGGATCAAGATATTTTTTACCTTACCTATCGCGAAGTCTCGGAACTTTTAACGGGTGCTTCAATGTTTCAAGAAGGACTGCGAGATCTGATCACACTACGTCGAGATCAATTTAAAAAAGTCTCAACCTATAATCCACCAGATTCCTTTTTACTACCTGAAGGACAGAGTTTTACCCCAAATTGTGCTTTTAAATTAAAAGCATCGGACCAATTTGACTCTGAACAAAACTTAAAAGGTCTACCTGCCTGCGGAGGAACCAAAAGGGGTCGCGCAAGAATTTTAAATTCGGCATTGGAAGCAAAAAAACTTCAACCTGGCGATATTCTCATTACTAAGCAAACAGATCCTGGATGGGCGCCAGTCTTTCCTCTGATTTCAGCTTTAGTCATTGAACGCGGAGGAATGTTAAGTCACGGCGCCATTGTGGCCCGTGAATTTGGTATTCCTGCGATTGTTGGAGTCCAAGGCGCGTGCCAGCTTATCACAGATGGACAAGAGATAACTGTTCATGGAGATACGGGAGTGGTCGAACTGCATGACTGATCTGCTTAAATACTTTTCACAACGTTATGGAAATAAAATTTTGGCACTAGTAGCAGTGGTTGCGCTCACTCATCCACTATCAAGTTACCAACAGCATCTTACTCTCTTTTGCTTGATTTATCTTTTTAGATTGTTTGACGACTTATGCGATTTGAAGTGGGACAGGATTCATCATCCAGAAAGAATACTGACTCAAACTAGAAATTTCACTTCTTTCGTAGCTCTTATCTTTTGTTGGATTTCAGTTTTTTTCTTCACAATGTCTTTACAACAAATACTCGTTCTAGCTCTCTTTACTGCCCTTTGGTTGCTCATTATGCGGTTCCTTCCCCATGATAAGAGACTTTTACGATCTCTAGTTGGTCTTATTAAGTACCCCGTTTTTTTAATGATCGTTCATGGGACCGGTGCCTTGCTGCCGGGCTTGATGATTTATCTAGCGATGCTTGTTTTTGATCTCTATGATGATAAGAATTTACACTACCCGGTATTTGCTCAATTTTCTTCTGTGCTTTTAGGATTACTAGGTTTACTGGCGATGTTGAAATTAGAACTGATGGCCTTTGTTGTGGCCATCGCTTGTGTATTCATCATAGCTACGCCTTTTAAAAAATACACTTCTTTCATCTATCTCGTAGCTGTTTCGCTGGCCATTCATTTAATGTAGAGGCAGAAGGTTAACAAAAGGTGCAATGGCCGGATAAAGTCTTAAGCTCTTAATAAGCTCTAAATAATTCTCATCATTGGCCTCAGGTAAAAAGAAATTAAATGTGGGGTCTAGATAGGTCACAGGTTTTCCGTAATTAAAGTCCCACACAGTAAACTCTCCATAAAGGGGATGAGGAGCGACCTTATGATCGATTTCCCAGGTTTTTCTTTGAGCTTCCCCATAAAACGTTTTTGCCAACAGGGATTTATAATCTGTGATCATAAATAGCTGCTTTGGTCGCAATTTAAATGTATAGCGAGTCGCTGGAACAGTTATTTTATAATCTTCCCCATGAACGGCAGCATTTAAAAATTCCTCTCTTAAACGAAGCATGGGCAGTTCAGTTTTGGCACGCCACTTAAACTCATCAACATCCCAAAGATCTTGAGAACTCGACCTGTTCATCTTCTGAAATTTTTCAAGCGCTAATCTACGAGAGAGAGTGGAGTTGCGCCAATACTCAAGCGCCTTTAAAGTCATTAAAGGTTTTGTTAAAGTAAGAAAATTTTTAAATTTATCTTTTTTTAGCGCTTCAACTTTATCTTGGGTAGTTAATGGTTCAACATATTTTCTAAAGAGAAGAATCTTCTTTAAAGATCGCCATGTTACAGTCTGAATTAGATAATCGATATATTTGGGAAAGAGGTCTAAATTGTAAGCACTAAAATAACTAACAACTCCAGCTAAAAGCTCCATTTGAGATTTCATCAAAGCAAAATGAGGAGCCCTCAATATTCTAAAGCGCTCATCTTCAGGAATAAAAAACCAATCTTCTTTGTTAGTTGTTCTCTCTTTAGCGACGAATCCGACCAAAACATGCTGATCAAGTACAAGTTCAATTTTTTCTTTGCGTGAAAGACGATCCAGAACACTGATCAAATGATCAAGTGCTGGCATGATGACTTTGATCAAGTGATCTTGCAAATCAGAAAGATTCGCAAACTGGCCCATTTTCATATGAGGCTCTGTAAAATATCGTCCATACTTTCGAACATGGGTTCCAATCACGTAATCTGGTGAATAAGTCGACCTCATAAACGAGACAAAAATTGAGTACAGGAAGTCAGATTGGCGATAAAAACCTTCCTCAAGCCACGTAATCCCCTCAATACTCTGTAATAATCGAGCGACACTTGAATAAAGCAGTAAGCCTTCATGCTCTGGGTTTTCGAGTGACAATTTCTGAACACGATTGAAAAAATCGTTATATTTCAGTGGATCATCAATGGACACCAGTTCTTGATTCAGAGGTTCAAGCATAGGATCAACGGAGGATGCGAGAAGATGATTTGAGAGGCAAAAAAATAATATCAGACGAATCAGCACAATTTTCCCCTATGATGATAAATCAGTGAGCTTTAGAATAAAAGTATAACAAAAATATTGGAAATCAATGAATCGGCAAGAATATCAAAATGCCAGAGAGCGAATTGAAAGCTTTACCGCTAGCGAAAGCTTAGGATTTCGTTGGCTCATTATTACTTACCTCACCACATTCTCTGGTCTTTACTTAACACTTCGTTCAGACGGATTTTATTTTATCGGTCAAATTCTTTTGGCCACAGCTTTTGTGCAACACTTTGTCATTCTTCATGAATGCGGTCATAATACGTTACTCCCAGACACGAAACTCAATGTTTTTTTTGGGCATCTCTCTTCCCTTTTCGCCATTCTGCCTTTTTATAGCTGGCAAGCCATTCACCGACAACATCACCGACTTGCAGGTTGGAAGAATGAAGATCCAACGACAAAAATACAAGTCGATCCGAGAGTTCACAATCTCAATATTTTTCAAAAGTTTCTTAATCGCTGGTGCTGGAGATTATGGATTCCACTATTTTCCATTATGTATCGAGCAGGAACCTACTGGAATATCAAGGCCGTTTTTCAAACAATAGAAGACCCTTACTTCAGGAAAAGAATTGTACTTAATATCATTTTCCTCATCGTTTTTTATGGCTTCATTTTTTATTATTTCGGAGCAGCTCTCCTGCTAACTTTTGGACTAGGCCTGTATTTATCTTTGGCCTTTATGGATATCGTTTTGCTTTCTCAACACAATCATATTCCAATGCCAATAAGTCATGGTAAATTTAAACCTCATACGAATTATGAACAAGTCCAGTACACGCGTTCACTTCGTTGTCCTCATTGGCTCGAAGCCTATGTTCTCTTTTATTTTAATCGCCACGAACTTCATCATTGTTTTCCTTCACTACCTGCCTATTATTTTCCTCAGTATGATTTTAACTTTCCCCAAACCTACGACATTCTTCCTTGGGCCCTCAAGGTGAAACAAATGGATGCCCTTGAGCTCTTATTCAAAGACAGTACACAAACCGGAGAAAAAATATAATGCAATCTCAAAGTAAAGAATCATTGGACAATTTTAAACAGCTTGATAATCCCAGCGATCTTAAGTTTGAATATGTTCCTTGCTATCAATGTGGAACTGATGACTTTACTCCCTTGCTTGTTGGACAAGATGACCTCACAGGAAAAACTGGCAATTTCCGTTACGTCACTTGTAACAATTGCCAATTTGTTTACCTGAACCCAAGAGTACACAGCGATAATATAAAAATCTTTTACGATGATGATTACATTGCCCATGATAGAAGAAGCAAAGGTAAGCTAAGAGACTGGGGATTTAAACGCGGAATTGCACAACACGATAAAATGAAAGATAAAATCGTGACTCGTCATAAAAAGATAGATTCAAATTCACACATTCTAGATGTTGGATGTGCGATTGGAACTTACCTTCTTCATATGCATCATAAGTATGGAACAAAGGTATCGGGCGTCGACTTTAAAGATCTCTCAAACTATCCTGAAGCCGCTCCAATCAATAGTTATCTAGGTTTTTTTTATGATCAAGATTTTAAAGGTCAAAAGTTCGATGTTATAACGATGTGGCACTTTCTCGAACATTGCTACCAACCAAAAAAATCATTAGCAACGGCAAGAGAACTCCTTAAAGATGATGGACATCTTGTCATTGAAGTACCTCGACTTGACTGTCTCACTTACCCGCTCCAAGGAAAACGTTGGCCAGGAGTGCAAGCTCCTCAACATTTAACCATTTTTGATAAAAAACATTTTTTAAATATGGTTCAAGACAGTGGTTTTGAGATTGTTGAATACCTTCCTTGGGGAGCCTTTCCACCACTTTTTTATCTTTATTTTGGTTTTCTCTTTTTATTTAACAAAGGAAGAGGAATTATTCTTGAAAACCATTTTTGGGGATATGCCATTTTTACGGCACTCTTTTGGCCGTTAGATATGCTCCATCGCTGGTTAAATCTATCCATGCAAACAGTCATCCTTAAAAAGAAGACAACTTAATGCTATTAACTTTTTGGAAAGCCTATCTCTTAAGTTTCCCACTCATGATTGGTGGAATCATTCACATGATTGCGGTAAAAAAAGATTGGCTTTCCTTTTTAAAAATTCCAATTCACAAGTGGACTTTTGGCAAGAATAAGACATGGAGAGGATTTATTATTATGCCTTTAGGGACTTTATTAGGTATTTTCCCTGTCGCACTTTTAGACAACCTGATCTCACAGGTACAACGAATTGGAATTTATGAGCACTGGGTTCTTTTTGGTCTCGGGCTCGGTTTTTCCTATGTCTTATTTGAACTTCCTAATTCTTTTATTAAAAGAAGATTGGGAGTTGAACCTGGTAAAACCAGTGAAAAAAATAAAAAATTATTCTTTGTTCTAGACCACATTGACAGTGGACTAGGTGTATCACTTTTTTACTATTTCTTTGTAACTCCTGATGCTCCGTTAATTCTTTTAGGAGTCACCATAGGCGCATTTGTTCATACCGCAACAAATGTTGCGCTCTACAAATTTGGTATTCGCAAAGAAAAACTCTAAAAGGTGCGTGATACCTTTTTATGGGCATGCGACCTATAAAAAAAATATCACGCACCAAGAAGATTAATCGTTACAGCTGTATTTAATCGCAGCTGAATAATAAGCTTCTAGATTCCCATGACGATCAACACGATATCTAAGACCGTTGACTTCAACAGCATAAACCTTGCGCGTTCCAGAGTTGCAATTGTCATTCATTCGACGATAGCGACCTCTAATAATCTCGGGAATGGCATCTTGAATAGCAACCTGTAATGACTCCATTGAGTCAGCGCGTACAAAAGCGACATGAGTTGAAGTGTCAGCAAATACTGCTGATGTGAGAAAGAGGCACAGGAAAGCAAGCTTCTTCATCAGAATCTCCTTTTAAAAAATGTTACCTCTCTAAAATTTAAATATCATTGAATAATGAAGAAGAAAATTAAAATCCGCGTACGTAAGATAGGAAATTTACTTCACGTTTGAATTGACGCAATGACCACCAAGAAAAAAGGGTACCGATAAAAATAGGTACAAAAAGAGAAATAAGAATTCCTTGTGGCGTTATAAGCACTGGTATTTTTCGATCAACAAAAACATCAGGCATAATCTCTGTACCATATCTTTTTAAAAGATAGAGCGCACCTAATCCAAAAAATAAACCTGCAATGCTCGCTAATACATTCAAAAGAATAAGAAATCTTCTAGCTCCTAGTACCATATCAGATTCTGATCGCCCCAAAATCCACATGGCCGCTAAATCGCCTTTCACTTTATTAAAAAAGATAAGCAAACCAGTAGTGATACTTAGGGAAACTAAAAGAGTCATAGATGAGAAAAGAAAAATCATCATTCCCGATTCAAGTCTTAAGGCCCAATGAAGGGTTTGATTAAGTTGTTCCCAAGTTTTCAACTGAGCTGAACTGTCTAATGAAATTAAAGCTTCGATAAAAGATGGCTTCACATCTCCCCACAAGCGAACGCGATTAAACTTCAAAACTCGTACCAAATTGGCCACAGAGCGATGTCGAACCCATACATGGGCCATATCAACTTCAGGAACATCTGAAACAAAAAGAGTATCTACATACAGGGATGTAAAGCGCGGAACATCTCCTAGAAAACTATCGACATGCGAAGGCGAGATGAGTTGTACTTGACTGCCTTCTCCAACATCAATTTGATGGGCCAAATCTCGGGCCAGTAGTAATTCTTTGAAGTTGTAATGTCGAATAACTTCAGGCAGATCAGGATTTTCAGTATCAACTCCGTGAACGATAACTGGTCTAATAAGACTTTTATGACGAATCAAAAGTTCAATTTCATATTCAGCTTGCGCCTTCAGGCCATGCTTATGGGCCAGATCAAGATAAGGCTTGACGTCGACCTGATCAATTGAAACGACAGCATCTCCGAGCATACGCTTTGAGCGTCCCATGAGCTTATCTTGAAGCCCACCCATGGTTGATTGCATAAAAATAAGAGCAAAACTGGATAATACCAAACCAAAAATCGCCAGAAACAAAAGCTTCTGGCGAGTCTTTGCGTGCATGATGTAATGAAAGAAGTAGGAAGTCGGCGATGTCATTTATAGTCGTAAAACTTCATCTTCTTTTCGATCATTTCTAATAATCGAGCAGAAGGAGTATAGCGATCTTTATCTACAGAAATGGCCAATTCTTTGAGCTTTTCAACGATGCGTTCAATTCCTTCACCATCGGCATAACGGAGCAGTCCACCTCGGAAAGGAGGAAATCCAATTCCAAAAATAAGACCCAAATCAACTTGACCAGGTCTTTCAACCAGCTTCTCACTTAAAATAGTCGAAGCTTCATTGATCATTGGCAAAAAGACTCGCATTTGAATATCGACTTCTTCCATTGTTTTTTTACTTTTTGGAAGTAATGACTTCACTTCCTCATTTTCGCCAATGACTTTTCCGGCGTCATCATAGAGATAGAAACCAGATTTACTCTTTTTACCCAAGAAACCTTTTTCAGAAAGTTTCGCGGATAGCGCTGAACTACGAGCGCGATCGCCGAGCCCCTTATGGAGAATTTTGGCCACTTTGACGCCAACATCGATGCCAACCTCATCAAGAAGACGGCATGGGCCCATTGGCATTCCAAAATTCAAACAAGCTTCATCGATGTCTTTCATCGGAACACCTTCTTCGAGAAGAAAGCCAGCTTCATTTAAATAAGGCATTAGGATTCTATTAACGAGAAACCCTGGCCCGTCTTTCACGATGACTGGAGTTTTCTTAACCTTTAATACCCATTTATAAAGAGCTTCTAAAGTCTCTGGTGAAGTCTTATCGTGAGAAATAATCTCTACCAAGGGCATCATGTGAACAGGGTTAAAGAAGTGTAGGCCTGCAAAACGTTCCGAATGTTCGAAAGCTTCACTCATTGACTGAACAGAAAGCGAAGATGTGTTTGAAGTCACCACACAATCAGGTCTTACATATTTTTCAAGATCAGCAAAAACCTTTTTCTTAATTTCGAGATCTTCAACAATCGCTTCGATTACGAGGTCTGTTTTTTGAATGCCATCAAACGACGTTTGCGCACTAATCGACCTCATTTTTCTTTCATATTCATCTTTAGTAAGACGTTTACGTTTAAGAGCTCCTGAAAAGTTTTGCGAAGCTTGCTTAAGTCCAAGCTCAAGTGCTGGCTTGGTTAAGTCTTTCATAATGGGGGCCATGTCATTATCGGCCATTAACCATGCAATACCGCCACCCATCGTACCTGCTCCAAGAGCTGCTCCACGAGAGAGAACAGGTAATTCTTTAGTTGCCTTTGGCCCTGGATATTTTTTAACTTCTTCAGTTAAAAAATAAATATGTTGAAGATTTTTACTTTGCTCACCAACGCATAACTCTCCAAAAGCTTCAGCTTCGCTCGTGAGATAGGCTTGTCGCCCTTTCATTAAGCCCGATTCCATCACATCAAGGATTTTTAAAGGAGCTTGGTAAAAGCCTTTTGTTTTCTTAAGGACAGACTCGCGTGCCTTTTGAAAAATAATTTTATGAGAAACAAAATTGTCTGATGCCATTTTCTCAAGGCGACTTACCAAACCATTTTTAGAAGATTTCTTCCCCATATGACGTAATGCCATGTCGAGAAGCCGCTCTTTTGGATAAACTTCATCAGCAAGACCGATGCGCTTTAACTTATTTCCACGAACTGTTTTTCCTGAAAGAATAAGATCAAGAGCATTGGGTAAACCAACTCGTTTTGGCATTCTATAAGTTCCTCCAAAACCAGGAATCAGCCCGAGTTTAACTTCAGGCAAACCCATTTGAGTTGAAGAATCATCAGAGGCGATGATGCTCTTACAACTTAGAGCAAATTCAGTTCCGCCTCCAAGACAGATGCCGTGAATACATGCAACAGTTGGAATTGAGAGGTCTTCAATTTTATTGTAAATATTTTGACCTTGTTCAGCACCATAAGCACCTTCGCTTTCTGTTTTCATTCCTGCGATTAAGCTAATATCGGCACCAGCAAGAAAACAACGGTCTTTATGAGTGTGAAAAATAACTCCTTTCAGCTCTTTCGAACGAGTATGAAGATCATCAACAAGATCATTAAGCTCTCGCAATGTATCTTCATCTAGAACCGTCATCGACTTGTCACTGTTGAAACCAAAGCCTACATAAGCAATATTGTTTTTAACTTCGAAACTAATTTTTTGATTGGCCATATAAAAGTGCTCCTTAAACCATTAAGTTTTCGATCATTGTGGCCCCACCTTGACCACCCCCGATGCATAACGAAGCAAGACCATATTTAGCCTTTCTGCGTTTTAACTCATGAGCAAGAGTTACAATGAGACGTGACCCCGTCGAACCAACGGGATGTCCGAGTGCAATGGCTCCGCCATTAACATTGAGCTTCTCATCAGGAATATCACCGTGAACTTTATCAACTCTAAAGCGACGAGCAACTTCCCCATCAGTTAGACCGCGACGAACTGCCATGACTTGAGCGGCAAATGCTTCATTGATTTCTACGAGGTCCATTTGTTCGAGAGTCATATTTGTTCGCTTTAAAAGGCCATCGATAGCACAGAGAGGTCCCATTCCCATTCTCTCAGGCTCAAGACCTGTGAAATGATAATCTATAATTCTGGCCATTGGTTTTAAATTATATTTTTTAAGAGCATCTTCAGAAACAATAAGCAGAGCTGAGCCACCATCAGTAATAGGACAACTATTGGCCACAGTCACAGTTCCAGATTTGCGATCAAAGTAAGGCTTTAATTTCGCTAAACCTTCAACGGTCGAACTCTCTCTTGGACCAACATCGATATCCAAAAGCTTGTCTAGCTTAGCACCGAAAACAATGGGAACAATTTCATCCACAAAACGACCTGCTTTTTGAGCAGCTACAGCTTTGTGATGACTTTTGTTGGCAAACTCATCTTGTTGCTCACGAGTAAAACCCAATTCTCTTGCAAGCAATTCTGCCGTTTGCCCCATGTTCAATCCACAGAAAGGATCTGTGAGTCCTTGCTCAATAGCAATCACGGGAGATAAATAGGGAGGTCTAAAAGTTGAAATAACTTTTACTTTATCGGCCAACGTTTTGGCCTTCATCATCATCGCAAAAAATTCAGTCATCTCTTTATTATAAAGAAGAGGCATTTGAGACATTGATTCAACACCACCAGCAATAATCACTTCGCTTCTTCCGCTCGCAACTTTCAAAAAGGCTTGCGAAACGGCTTCCATTCCTGAAGCACAATTGCGGTGAACAGTGTATCCAGAT
>PCTW01000016.1:35975-122935 GCA_002786715.1 Bdellovibrio sp. CG22_combo_CG10-13_8_21_14_all_39_27 | reverse complement strand
GTTACCTACGTTACCAAAGATAACTTCATCAACTTCATCTACAGGAATGTTTGATTTATCCATCAAATTACGAACCAGGTAATCTCCAAGATATGGCGCTTGCACATCTTTAAGATCAAGTCCTGCCTTTGACTGAGGTGATCTTTTGGCATCAACTAAATAGACGGGTCGAAGTCCCATGTCTCCTGCTCCTTGGAAAAATGAATAATATTAAGACTAGAGTATTCTAATCGCTTATCGAAACATAATAAAGTTAGGAATCGAATTTCTTTTTAGTAACCTGTTTTGATCGGAAATAAAAAAGGCCCCTATGAAAAGGGGCCTTGATAATAATCATGTCATTTAAAAACTAGAAACCGATTGTCAAACCAAGGTTCACTTGGGCTTCTGAAGAATCTTGAATCTCTGTACCTAGATTGCTTAACACAATCTCATTGAAGTTTAAGTAAGTACTGTTGTTAGTAGTCTGAGAATCTTTTCCAAAACCGTTTGTCAGGTTTTTCTTGTATCTGAAATCCAATTGAACACCAATTGAATCTGAAAGCAATAATTCAGCACCAAGAATACCAGAAGCACTTACTGATGATCCAGTTACAGAGTCATCACCAAGGTTTGAGTTGGTTCCAAAGTTGTTTTGAAACTGGCTCGACTTCTTCGTATACTTAACGCTTGCTCTTTCATAACCTACGCCAACTCCTACGAATGGACGAAGTTTAGTTTCTACTGTGAAGAAAAACTTTGAATTCAAGTCAAGACCAACTCTCGTATAATCAATTTCATCACCAGTTGTACTAACGTTAAAGCCAGTATTGTAATAATTTTGACCAAAGGTATTGGCCGTATCGATGATACTCATCGTCGTCAAGCCCAAACCAATTCCTACAGAAAAGCGATCTGATACCATGGTATCAAAAGCTAAACCTGCATGAATTTTCGACTCACAACCATCAAGACAAGCTTCGTTAAATCGAGTCAAACCAGCATACGGAGTGATACGATTCTTCTTCTCTTCTTTGGCAGGAGCTGGTGGGGCAGCGACAACAACTTGAGTAGATGCTTGTCTAACTGAAACTTGATCACCGTCATCAGCAGCTTGATTTCTGAACTTCTTTTGAAGATCTTTCATCAATTCCATTTCACTATTGATACGCTTCTCTTCAATTTTTTTCTGCACCATCTGCTCGTTTTGTTTCTCGAGCTTCTTGCGCATTTTCTCGATGCGATCAGCAGGACTAGGACGATTAAATTGACCTTCAATATCAATTTCTTCCGATTCTAAAACTGAAGAAGTGTCATCTAGAAGATCATCTTGGGCCATGACCATTGGAACATGGGCCATTTGAAGGGCCAAAACGAATGTCGTTAAGAGGGCCTCTTTCGTTTTCATAAATTGTCTCCTTCTAAACTCACAAGCCAAACCCGAATAAGACTTAAGAGTGATTTACATAACGCTAAACAATAAAGCACTTTCTTATACAACAACATGTCGCGCCAAACAGCCTTTTTTTTCATTGATGAAATTTTTACTGAGTTTGCGTTTTTTGGAGACTCTAAGTATATGAAATCTTATCGAGAAAGAGGGAAATACTTCCAATTTGAATTGGTAAACTTACCCGCCATAATACAAATAATACTGGGTTTTGCCTGACCTTCGCAGTTATTAGGGTCCCCCATAAAGCGATCTCGAACTATCCCCAAGACGCTAAAAATCAAAAATGACATAACCATAAGGAGCAAAATGTATTCAACTGCAGTTTGGCCTTCTTGATTTTTCAAAATGAGTTCCTACTTAAACTGGGTTTCAATAGTTAAGTCTACCATAGACGAAAAAAGTCCCATCTTGGGGGCCCTAAAAGGTCCAAAATAATCAACATTTTTAAGTTTTTGTGTAATTCCTGGCGAAGATGAATCAAAGAGTCCAAGCTTTAACATCGAATGTGTATTTACAGTTGAAGACTTCACTGACTTAACATGAACAAAAACTTCAGAGGTTAAATTCAAACTCCAGTCAAAGACCTCATCTTGCAAGCGCGGGTCAATCAAGGGAAGCTTTTTGCTTAATCTTCTTAAAGATTCAGCTTTTAAGAATTCAAGCTTCATCCCTTTAGAGGCTGGGTAAAGCAAGCGAACCACAATTTTATTGTCTTGATATTCAATGAACCAAAATGGTGATTCAGTACCTATACTTTTTTCTGAAGTCACAATCATTAAACCGTAACTCTTTAAAGAAGTGTACTGAGCTTCAACCGGACTAGTCGCCTCTAAGATCACATAGTGATCAACGAGCGGATTTAAGCCTAAGGGCATACCTGTTGGAAAAGCGCCTATAAAAGTAAGTTGCTTGGGATGGATAATGCCTTCATAACTAGCGAGCTCGATACTCCAAGGCTTTTGCTTATGAAACAACCACTCTCTCATTCGGGTTTGCTTAAAATAACCATCGAGTTCTTTGTAGGCCGTTAAAAGTTGTTCCACCAGTACATCTTGCTTCAAAAGATAACGAGGTGAAAAAAGGGCGACAAAAAAGAAAAAGATATCCCCTTCATCAGAAAGGACATCAATCCGCTTTGAATAATAACTCATTAAAGTACTAAGCAAGGATTCAGAAGACCAATCTCTAGGAGTCGCAATAAATATTTTAAACTGTTCGTACAATTCCTTTATAGAAGGAGGAGCATAAACCATTAACTTGTCAGGTGTAATTTGTTGAAAACCACCATAACGAAAATAAGCTTGAGATACCTTTGAAACAAACTGAATCCAATTCTGATCGAAGTCATCGTCAAGAGAGCTCAAAGGAAGAGCAAAACGACGTGAAAATTCATAAACATTTTCACTTGGGCGATGACCAAGACTGAGCCATGAATTATCACCAAGGATTGTGTAGGGCCGTTCTGAGATTAAGTCTTCTATATTAATCAAAGCATCTATATGTCGTTCCTGCCCCCATGACTTTAAAAACATGAGTTCAAGCAAACCGAGGTCCGTACCAAAAAGCTCACCAAGATCCATCCGGTCATCATCTAAGACCAAAACATCTTTTCCATTTTTAATCAGATCAATGGCCAAAATGAGAGATAAATAATTGCTTCCAACAATGGCCGTGTGAAAATCTTTTTTTAACAAATATCCTCCAAACAATGGCGCAAATGGGCCATAATTTGCATGCTTTGCTCGATTGCCCTTCTTTTTAATTCATCTCTCTTGCGCAATCGCTGCGCCAGATAATCACTGTCGTCTTGTAATAATCGTTGAGAAACTTCACTTAATTGTGACACGACTGAAATATCTTCGCGACAGTTTTCATAAACAAAGTCATATTCTGTGGAGCGATGAGTCTTCGGACCCACGACTATTCGGCAACCACTCCAAAAGGGTTCAGATACTGAATGGATTGAGCGGCCAAAGCCGCCACCAACGTAGCTAGAACCAAACAAGCTATAGGTTTCGCACAGGACGCCAGGAATTTCGCTAATGAGAATACTCCCCTTGTCGAAACTTTCAGTTTTTGAATCGATTCGTTGAATAGGAATCTGAGGTGCAGCTCTTCTAAGATTTTTTATCATTTCAAGTAAGAAATCTTGCCCTAACTTATGAGGGGATAAGACCACTAATACCTCTGAAGAAAGAATCTGCTGTTGAAGTCGCTCATTCCTAAAGATGTCCATTTCATTTGGCCAACAACTACCTAGGACTATTCTTCTTTCGCGAGGATATGAATTTAAAAAAGAAGCAAAAGACATTAATCCTTTTAGTTTGAATGTTTCTGTTGACGACTCCTGTCTGTGAATAATTTGACGATCTCGAAGCTCAAATTTCTTTACCTTAGTTGAATCAAGTCCCAACTGAAGAAAAAGCTGACAATCCTTTTCCGTCGATGTGTAAATCAAATCAAACTGGCGATATAAAGATCTTAAATAATAGCGAGTGTAAAAGCGTTCGAGATTTTTTCCTTTTAAAGTAGCACTCATCAGTATGAGTCTCATTTGCTTTTGCCATTTTAGCGCTAAAAGCTCCGGGAAAAAGTCATAACGACATAAAATCAATGTCGAGGCCGTTACCCAATCAAATAGTGTAGTTGGATTTAAAAAAGGCAGCCTTAAACAGCGAACTTGCTGAGGGAATTGTTCAAAAAGAAGGCCCATTTTTTTTTCTAAAGAGGGAGAAGAATAGATAATTTCAACGCACTTGCCGCGAGAAATTTCTTCATTGGCCAAAACAGCGACCTGTTCCCACTCTCCTTCTGAAGAAACTTCAAAGCAAAGATCGGCCACAACTTGCCTCTTTTTAAAACTTTCTGATGAGCGAGCAAAATGATTTAACTCTTCGAAAATTTTACGCTTTTGAAGGCTTGGAACGAAGTGGGACAATAAATCAATTAAGGGAGCAAGGTAATGGCGAAGCCATAAAATGAATTCTTGGGTAATCGTGAAAAAGGTCATTAAGCTTGTCCTATTTTTGGTGTCAACTTGACTACTTTTCCCAATGACGCACTGCACATCTATGTATTACCTTTGTCGAACACCTTAATATTCTTACAATGCCTTACTTTATCCGTATAAAAACTATCGAGTTTTAACAACTGATTGCATTTTAACCACCTATCACTATATTGTCTAAGGCCTATTACAGTTGTTGAGTCATTTAATTGGGAGTTTATGATGAAAAAGACAATTCTGACATTTGCTGGGTTACTTTTAACTACCGGCGCATTTGCACAAGCTACTACTAGTTCGGCAAACACTACGAGTACTAATGCATTATCTGATTTTTACGGTTCACTTAAGGCTTCTCCATTGAAATTTACTTTCATTGAAGAATTCGCACCTGGAAGAAATGAGAATAACGATTTGACTACAGATACATGGTCAAACACGATTACTCCTTATTTCTCTTACAAGTTGAATGATCGCAACAGCCTCGCAGCTTACGGTCAATGGTCAACTTCAAAGTCTGATCCAGAAAGAGCTTACACAACAGCATGGTCAAACCTTACTTTTGATTATTCTTTCAAGAACATCTTGACTGAAGATTCAAACGGAATTGGTATGAACTTTGTTGCTCGTCAACGTTTCTTCATGGACGCTATCCAAAACAACAAAGCAACAAGTGGTTATTCAAGAGTTGGTGCTAAGTTTTACAAGACTATCGGCAAAGTATCAGGTTCTGCTGATGTACTCTTTGCTAAGTATCACCAAAACTCTGAAGTTGCTGATGCGACAACTGCAGATACTTACTTTTATATTCCAGCAAACGTTTCACTTACTCTTGGCGAGAAAGGCTATGTTGCTTTCCTTCCAGAGTATTTTAGACAATTTGCTACTGAAACAACTGATTCACTTTCAAACAATTTGAGTGCAGCTATCGAAGGCGGATATCAAGTAACTGATCAACTTGGTCTTGCTCTCAACATTGGTCAAGCTGAGCTTGTTAATTTCAACGGTGGAATGCAGGGTGTAGCTGATCGTAAGATCAAGGCCAATCCACTTGCAGACCTAGACTATACTTTCCAATTGTCTATGAGCGTATTCTAAGCATCCCAATTTGTGTTTAAAATATGAAAGGCCACCTTCGGGTGGCCTTTTTTTTTGGCAATAATTGCCGTTCATTCACTAAACAATCTCCCCCATTTTAATAGCCACTTTTAGAAACCGAAAGGCTCCATGAACTCCCCTGAGTTCTGGAGGAACAATGGTTGATCAAAAGACGCAAGAACTGTTAGCGCGTATTGAGCAGTGGCTTTCGCAAAAACACAAATTGTCGAAGTCAACTACGATTAAAGAGAATCATGTGGTGGTCTTGGTTAATGATCATCAATATGGGCCTTTAAATTCTCAAGATCTTACTGAACTTTCAACTTTTGAACCAAGCTCGTTGAGCCTAGTACTCTTTCGAGAAGACAGCGAATTACCCTGGAGCCTTTTAGCTGAGCATCCTACTTTTAATCGTCGTCAAGGCCTTGGAGCAACATCGAAAACGATTCTTGATAGCAATGAATTCTATCATTTAAAAAATGGTGTCAAACACGGCCCTTATAAGTTTCAAGCACTCGAAGCAATGATGGCCGCTAAAGAAATTAATTACACCGATTATATTAGTCTCGATAATGGCCAGTCTTGGGTTTACCTCTACCAGCTCGAAAGATTTGATCGTCGCGATCAAAACTCAGAGGACCTCCCTCATTTGCCGAAACTCGAAATATTTGACCAGTCTGAAATTGATGCTCATGAAAATCGATATGAAAGAGAAGTAGATGAAGATCTTTCAATAATGACTCAGTTGATTCATAAAAATGATATTAATAAAGCTTCTACAAATGAAAATGCAATTCCCTTTCACTTGAATTCGAAGAAATGGGGCGCTATTGCTTCTCTCATTCTTGTTGTAGGACTCATCTTTATCTTCTCTGGACCTGATAAGATATCTGAAAGATCACCTGCTTCAAAAGCAATACAAACGGCCAAAGAAAATAATGAAGCTCCAGCAAAAACTATTGAAAAAGAACCAGTGAAAAATATAAAAAATAAGCGTGCCTTTGAAAGAAGACCTCCTACAACTTCACGTCCCTCAAGAACAAAAAGCTTCACCGAATCAGATGCATTTAAGGAAAGTCAGCAACGACTTGGTGAACATATGAGAGAAGAAAACGAAAATACAGCTGATGTTGAAGATTCCGATCCGTATGAGTATGATCCAGTTCGTTCGAAGGTTTCAAAAGAAACGATGGATCGCATGAATGACAACGAAAATATTGACGATCTTGACCGCGCACCAGCAAGTGATATAACTCCATGGCCTGCCGCAGAAGAAAGTCCAAGCCAAGAAATAGAAGAAGCCGAAGCTATCGACTTTTAAATGACAAGTTCTTGCGGGCCAGATAAAATGGCCCATGACCAAAGAAATCGATCAATTAATTGCCAATTTTCGACCTCCGGCATTTCCGGGTTCCTACTTCATTTCATTTGAAGGAATTGAAGGGGCGGGGAAATCAACCCAAATCATTCAAACCCAGCGCTATTTAGAGAGTCTCAACTTTAGAGTCTTGGTGCTAAGAGAGCCAGGTGGAACCAGTTTTGGTGAAAAGCTGAGAAAAGCGATTCTTGAGTCTAACTCTCCTATTCATCCAGTGGCCGAAATGCATCTTTTTGCTAGCTCACGTGCCCAATTACTACATGAAGTGACACTTAAAGAGTTAGCTGTTCCTGGAACGATCATTATTTACGATCGCTATATCGATAGCACAATTGCCTATCAAGGCATGGGACGAGGTTTAGGAATTGAGGCCGTTTTAAAAACCCATCAAAGCTTTCCTCTAACGCTTGTTCCTCATCTCACCCTTTATATCGCTATTGGATTAAACACTTCTCATCTAAGACAGAACAAAAGACAAATCCCAAAAGACTACTTTGAACGCCAAGGAAATGATTTTTATCAAAAGCTCATTGATGGCTATGAAAAATCCCATGAGCTTTTTCCAGAAAGAGTCTTCAAAATTGATGGCGAGAAAGACGAAAGTTTTGTCTTCGAAGAAATCAAAAGAGCGGTCCACCATCTCATAGAAAGAGTTCGCTAGATGAGCGACAAAATTCAAGATCGTCTCTTAAAACTAGCTGCAAAAAATCAACTTGCACCATTTTATCTTATTTTAAGCAATCGCATTGAAGACCTTGAAAAATGGATGAAGGATACTTTGGCCCTCATGCTGGCCCAATGGTTAAATGTTCCTTATGAGAAGGCGCAAAGTAAAATAGAACTGGGCGTGGCAGATTTCCTTTGGATAAATCGCAGAGATCTTACTAAAGATTATTCCGTAACTGAGAATGATCTGGGTGAAATGGTTCAATTTGTCCAGTGGCGAAGTATCGAACTCCCTTGGAGAATTGTTGTTGTTAACGATGCTCATATGATCAGCGAGCGCTACTATAATAAATTGTTAAAAATTCTCGAAGAACCAGGTGAGAAAATTTCACTTTTCTTTCTCTATGGTGACGAGAAGAAATTACTTCCAACAGTTATGTCACGAGCTATCTGCTTACGTCCCCTGTTAAGAGATAATTGGCGAGGGCAACAAACGACTCTTGAGCTCATCAATAAACTTAAAGAAGACTTCGGCATTGAAGCTCAGGGCGAAACAATTGTCGGAGTTTCAGCGGCATGGGATAAAATCAAAAGTAAAAAGCCTCTTCAAGCACAATTATGGTCTAACCTGATTGATATCGCACTTGGTCAAGAACATCTTTACAGTGGCAAGGATTTTCTCCAATTATCCAGAATATTAGAGCTTTCAACGGAAGAAGAGATCTATCACAACTCCTTCCAGAATAGACTTCATCGCCTGCTCCACGCAACGCTTTTACCTTGCGCATTGCCAATAGACGGGAACATGGAAAATTGAGAGGATAAAGTCCCACAATTTTAAGGTTTTATATGTCAGAGTCCCAAATAGAGAACAAAGAAATTAACGATCATGATCAAACAGTAGGGCCAAATAATCAACTGAATGACCAAGACCTCGAAGCTGATCGCGAGAGTCGTTACAAGGAAGGCGAAGAACTCACCATGGTTCGCGTTCGTTTTCCAGGCAACGCACGTTCCTTTCCCTTCATTTTAGGCAAGAGAACTTTTTCTTACGGACAAAAAGTTGTGGCGATGTCAGATCGTGGAATGGATGTTGGTTATATCAACTCTTTTCCCTACCAAATCAAGTTCGACAAATCGATGTTACCCATTCGAAGTATTTCAAAAATTGCTTCACAAGAAGATTTTGATGAACAAAAAGCAAGTAGCGTAAAATCAAAAGAGGCATGGAACTCTGGAAATGAAGTTGTCGCTAAATTGAATCTCGATATGAATATTACACACGTTGAGATTATTCAATTCGGCAAGAAAATGGTTTTTTACTTCACTGCTCCTGCACGAGTTGATTTTCGAGAACTGGTTAAAGACTTAGTTGGAAAATTAAAAACAAGAATTGAGCTACGACAAATCTCAGTAAGAGATAGAGCTGCGGCCCTTGGCTCTATTGGACCTTGCGGACAAATGACTTGTTGTTCGAGTTTTTTAAAAAACTATGGTTCCGTCAGTATCAAAATGGCCAAAAACCAAAACTTGGCCCTTATCCCAAGTAAGATCAATGGTGTTTGCGGGCAAATCAAATGCTGTATCAAGTATGAAGATGATGTCTATTCTGAAAAAAGAAAAAAAATACCTCGTGAAAATAGCATAGTTCTTGCGGCCAATGGAGACATAGGAAAAGTCACAAGACTTCATATCTTGGCCGAAAGATTTGATATGCTTACTGAACGTGGAATCATCAGACGTTATAGTTCTTCACAATTCGATCCAGACCGCCAGCTACCAGAGGGATATCGATTCCCGCAAGATTTTGATTCAATCACTACTGAACTTGATAAAGTCATTGGACTGAGTGAAGAGCTCAAAGTTCGTAGCGATCAATTTATCGAAGACATGGATGATGAAGAACACTACGATCAAAATGATTTTGATTCAGAATCAGATAATGATGACGAACATGATAACAATGATGACTCTCATGATTCTGAACAAGAAAGTGAAGACGATAACAACAGTATGCACTACAAGGCCACTGAACAAGACCAAAAGGCCAATCAGCCTCAAAGAAGCGATCCTCGCGACATGGATCAAGACAAAAAACCTAACGGTCAAGGCCAGAATCAAAATAATAAAAACAGAAATAGAAACCGCAATAGAAACAGAAATAAATCAAAAAAACCTCAATAAAAGATGAAGTCTGTTAAAATTCTCCATACAAGTGACTGGCATCTAGGAAAGAAGCTTTTTAAGCTTAGTCGTCTGCCTGAACAAAAAATTTTCATCGAATATTTTTTAAAAACAATTCAATCGGAAGATATTAATTTGGTGATTATTGCTGGAGATATCTTCGATACTCCCCAGCCACCTCACGAAGCAATTTCCCTATTTTTTTCGACATTAAAAAGATTGAGCGATTTGGGAGTAACGACAGTTATCATCGCAGGTAAT
Organism: Bdellovibrio sp. CG22_combo_CG10-13_8_21_14_all_39_27; assembly: GCA_002786715.1. Classification (GTDB taxonomy): domain Bacteria; phylum Bdellovibrionota; class Bacteriovoracia; order Bacteriovoracales; family Bacteriovoracaceae; genus 21-14-all-39-27. The sequence goes on along the minus strand of PCTW01000016.1, from coordinate 112,912 downwards.
CACGACTCTGCAGTCTTCATTGACTCGCCCTCTCCATTATTAAAAGAGCTTAATGTTCACGTATGCGGACAACTAATCAACTCAGAACATCAACTCGATCTAGGAAAATTAACATTAGATTTAGAAATTCATCAAAGCAAAATTCATCTTTCGCTTCTTCCTTATTTTAGAAACTGGGAAATGGAAGTTTTGGCCCAACAAGAACAGCTACAACTTGAAAATGAGGAAGATTACCTAAAATTGATAGAACTCCTTTTTAAAAAATTAACCTCAAGTGAAGCAGATACCAATATACTTGTCGCCCATCATCTTTTTGGCCCTTTTCAAATTTCAGGTTCAGAGCAAGGAATAAGCCTTGGGACCTTGGCCAGTATTCCACTTAAAATGACTTCCCAATATTTTAATTACGCGGCCCTAGGGCATATCCACAAAAGACAATCATTTGAAGTAGAGAAAAGTTCAATCGTTTACTGCGGGTCTCCTCTTCCTTTTAGATTTTCCGAATCAAACGAAAAATCGATGGAATTGATAACGATTGATAAAGAGGGCGTTCGACATGAAAAGCACGCTCTTCCCATGATTAGAAAATTAGTTAAACTTGAACTCCAATCAGATAAATGGAACAAGCAGTGGTTGAGTCATTTAGAAAATTTTGAAAATGCATGTCAATTAAATCCTTATTATGAAGTCCATTTGCACCTCGTAAAACCAGAGGCAGGCCTGCACGACATCATAAGACAAGCAATTCATGATTCAGGCGCTGAGGTTTTATCTTTTTTCACTTTATTACCCGAAACAGAAAATGGAAGTATCGATCATCTACAAGTCATTAATCAATTGCAAAACACAGAAAAACTATTTGAAACCTTTTATCAAAACAAATATCCAGGAACTGAACTTCCACTCGATCTTAAATCTGAACTTCATCTCTTGTTAGACGAAGTTCGAAAAAATGAGATTCAAGATTTATGAGATTTGAAAAACTAACCATTCAAAACATCAATTCTTGGAATGGTAAGCATTTTTTCGACTTTCAAGAAATTTTAAAAGGTGAAGATCTGTTTGCTATCACAGGCCCGACCGGTTCTGGAAAATCCACAATTCTCCTCAGTTTGTCTCTCGCTCTCTATGGCCGAGGGCCAAAAGGACTTGACGCTCAAGATTACATATCGATGGGGCAAGAAGAGGCCAGCGTCGAACTTATTTCAACGATTCGAGGCAAGTGCATTCGCGCCCAGTGGACAATCCAAAAAGGTAAAACGCCAAAAAGGAGCGTTTGGATAGATGATAAAGCGGTCTCACGTCCCAAAACTGCGATTGAAGAACTTATTGGACTTAACTTTGATCAATTTTCAAAAACAATTATTTTGAACCAAGGAGAATTCTCGCGTTTTTTAACAAGCAGTTTTACGGAGAGAAAGGAAATACTTGAGCATCTATCAGGAATCCACGAGCTATCTTCGCTCATTGATGAATTAAAGAAAAAACGTCAAATAGTCAATCAAGAATGGGAATTGATTTATAATCAGATAGAATCGCTCCCCAAAAATCAATTTACCAATAATGAAGAACTAATTAAGGCCCAGGTTGAAAATGAAAATCTTATTCAGCTAAATGAAAAACAACAATCTGAAAATGAAAAACTCAATAACGCAATAAAAAGTTATAATGAATTTTCAATTGCGAGTGAAAAGATCTCTCAAAAAATATGTAAGCAAGAAGAAATACTCAAAGCGATACATCCTCAGATCACAGAAAGTCGTAAAAACTATGACCAATCGCAAATTGATCACTCTCTTTTAGTAGATAAAGCAAATCAACTGCGACCATTATTCGAGAGAGGGTTAATCATTGAGAATAATCTTAATATAAAAAATCAGAATCTTTCTATTGCACAAGATAAGACAAAAAAATTACAGCTAAACTTAAAACATTTAATTGAAAATCTTTCAAAAAAGAATGAACAACTCATAAGCATTAAACAAAATTTAGAAATTTTAAGTTCACCACTTTCAACTCTCTCTGATCACGACAAAACAAAAGCATCACTTTTGTTTAATCAGATGAAAGAAAACAAACAAGAACTATTATATTTAGACGAACTATCTAAAAAAATAAATGAGCAAAAAAGAAAATCAGAGGAAACGCTTAAGTTTTCACAAAACAAATTACAAGAACTTTCAAAAGTCATTGTTGAAATAAATCCGAACGGGCAATCATTGAATTCATTAAGAGATCTTTTACACCATAAAAACTCAGCAACAGTTGAGTCCAAGCAAGTCTCCTTGCTTATCAAAGAAAAGAGAGAGAAACTCACTAATGAAAAAAGGCTACAACAAAAGTTATTAAATGAATTCGAAAAGCTTACTCATGAATTCGAACAATTTAATACCCAGAGCAAAAAATCGCAACTAGAGCATGCACTAAAAATTTGCTTTGAAGCATCAGTTGAAGCTGGCCATTGCTTACTCTGCGGTCATGACAAACTTCCCCACTCTCATCAATCAATTGAAAATTGGGTTGAGAGCGAAGCTGAAGTATTTAATGAGCAAGTATTACGCAATTGTGAAGTTCAAGTTTTAACTAAGAAAGAAAAGATCTCCCATCTTCAAAACGAATTGAATACATTAGAAATTCGACTTCACTCTCTGGACATTAGTGATGATGCTTCCCTTTTAAAACTTAAACAGCAAATAAGTCAAATCGAGGAAATAGATCGAACAATTATCCCACTCCAGTCGTTGATTCCCCTTCAAAAGGAACAGATTGAAAAAGCAATCAATGACAGTAAAGAGAATAAAAATAAACAGGCACAAACAAATGAAAAGATAATTACTCTCTTTAAGGATTTACAGAATGTAATCAGCATTGAGAATACTGAAATATTGTTCAATCAATGGGAAGACTGGCAAAGTATTGAACAAAAAAGACAATCTCTAAAAATTGAACTGTTGCAAGTCGAAAACAATGTCGAACAAATTAAACTGCAACAAGATTCATCTAATGAACAGCTCAAAGTCTTTGAAGTAGAAATTTCAGACTTAAAGAATCAAATTGATAGTTTAACCCAAGAGTTGTATGCAATATCTAAGGGAAGGCCAATAAGAGATTGCCAAAACGATCTTGAGACCTCTCTCGCAAAGTCACTCCAGGAAAATACTGCAAAAGAAAAAATCTGGAGGGAGCTCACCCAAAAAAGGGACATGGAGGCCAATACTCTATCAATTTTAGGTAACGACCTAAAGACCTGCCAAATAGATGTCATCAATAGTAAAACAAAAATTTCAAAAATTCTAAAAGAGGTTTCTCCCCTCTTAACAATCAACAATGAAACAATTGATCTTGTAAAATTGTTATCTCCAGAATCCGACTGGAATGCTTCAATTATTCAAGAAATCTATCAACTAAAACTGATTCCCTTCATGGAGCAACTTCGTCGTGAGTATGAGCAATTGGCCGAGAAAAGAGGAATGCTGAAATCTAAAATAGAGGAATTTCAGAAATTCGAGAAATACCATCGAGAGCTTAATGAAAAATTTGCAAAGATAAATTCTCAAAAGGACATTTTCGAAGAACTCTATTCTCTCATGGTAAAAGGCGACTTCCGTGGTTTTGCTTTAAGTTTTATAGAAGAGTCCCTTGTTACACTGGCCAATCATGAGCTCGATCTTTTATGTGGGGGGAGATATCGTCTCATTCAACAAAAAGATAGTAGTAAATCACAAGTCGATTTTATGATTCTTGACTCTCTACACGGCGGAGAAGCACGAAAGATCTCAACTCTCTCTGGGGGTGAAACCTTTATGGTTTCTCTTGGTCTTGCGCTTGCTCTTTCAGAAATGATGAGAGGAAAAACTGAAATTGATTCCTTCTTTATAGATGAAGGTTTTGGGGCCCTAGACCCCGACAGTATCGAAGAAGTACTCGAGATTTTATTCAATGTACAAATGCGGGGCAAAACCATTGGACTTATTAGCCACGTCAAATCCTTAACTTCAAGAATACCAATCAATATTGAATTATCTAAAAATCAATTGGGTCATTCCGAGTTTAGAATTCACAAGAATTAGGCGTTCTAGGAAAGGGTATAACATCTCGAATATTTTTCATTCCTGTAATATACATAATGGCCCGTTCAAAGCCTAAACCAAATCCTGCATGGGGTGTTCCACCAAATCGTCTTAAATCAAAATACCACTGCAGGTGAGTTTCATTCATCTGAAGCTCTCGGGTTCTTTGGATAAGACGATCAAGATCATCCTCTCTTTGAGAACCACCGATGATTTCACCAACTCCTGGAACTAAAACATCCATAGCGCGAACAGACTTACCATCTTCGTTTTGCTTCATATAGAAGGCTTTGCAGTGCTTTGGATAATCTTTAACTATCACGGGTTGTTTGAAATGAACTTCAGTCAAATAGCGTTCATGTTCGGTTTGCATTTCATCTCCCCAATTTGTTGGGAACTCGAATTTATGACCACTTTTAGATAATATCTGCATGGCCTCTGTATAACTGACTTGGAGAAATTCAGAGTTGCGAACAGCATCTAATACTTCCAAATGATTTGTAAAAGGTTGTTTTTCCTGTTTGGCCTGAAATTCATGATAGCCACGAAGTGCCTCAAGCTCATCAGAACAGTGCTTAAAAGCTGAATTGATAAGATATTTTACATAATCCGAAGCAAGAATAGCGTCCTCTTCAAGATCCATAAAAGCCTTCTCTGGCTCTATCATCCAAAATTCAGACAAATGTCTCGCGGTATTTGAATTTTCAGCACGAAAAGTTGGGCCAAAAGTATAAACGGCACCAAGTCCATGAGCAAAACACTCCCCCGCCAATTGACCTGTAACTGTTAGATGTGTTTGCTTACCAAAATAATCTTTTGTAAAATCTGGACCTGCTTTTAACTCGTGTGGCTTCAATGAAGTTACAGTGAACATCTCCCCAGCTCCTTCAGCATCAACCGTCGTCAAAATGGGAGAATTGAGATAGAAAAATTTCTTAGAAGAGAAAAATTCATGTGTGGCCATTGCTAATTGGTGACGAACTCTAAATATGGCACCAAAAAGGTTTGTCCTTACTCTTAAGTGTGACTGTTCTCTCAAAAACTCAAGACTTGTGGCCTTCTTTTGAAGTGGATAGTCCTCTGGAGTAGCAGAAACAATCTCAATCGTTGAAGCTTGCATTTCAACATCTTGTCCTTTGCCCTGACTCTCAACGATCTTTCCAATAACTCTGACCGCTGAGCCAATTAAAAGCTTGGTCACTTCAGTAAAATTAGGAAGGTCCGCATCGATGACGATCTGAAGAGTTTTTTGACAAGAGCCATCATTTAAAACGAAAAAAGCAAAGGCCTTAGAGTTACGAACACTTCTAATCCAACCCTTAACTTCTACAGTTGAACCAATTTCTTTTTGGGCAAGGACATCAACGATTAACTTTCGAGATTGCATATATTCCTCAATATTAAAAAAGCTCTTGTTTAATTTTAACTAATGTTTCTTTGTCTAAACGCGCCCCGAATCGAGTGACTAATTCCGAAGAAGCTCGACAGGCAAGTTCACCAGCTTCAGCAAATGTTTTATTCTGAGTAAGGGCATAAAGAAAAGCTCCCGCGAAGAGATCGCCGGCACCGTTGGTATCTATAGCATCAACCTTGCGAGTAATAATGACGATTTCTCTTTCTCCATCAAATAAGTAAGCTCCACGTGGTCCACGAGTAATGGCAAAAGCTTTCGCATGCTTTTTTAAAACGTCGACAGCTTGGTCAAAACTTTCCGTTTCAGCAAAACTTTTAGCTTCAGCTTCATTGCAAAAAAGCAGATCGACGCCAGCGCCAAGCATTTCGTGGAATCCGGCACGGAAATATGTCACGACTCCAGGATCAGAGAAAGTGAGAGCGACTTTTACTCCTGCAGACTTGGCCATTTCACGCGCTGAAATAGCAGCGGCCTTTCCTGTTTCGGAAGTTACTAAATAACCTTCCATATAGAGATAATCCGATTGTTCAATCTCTTCTTTGCGAAGCTCAGCAACACTAAAAGTTTCAGTTATTCCAAGATAGGAATTCATCGTTCTATCGGCATCTGGAGTAACAAAGACCATACATTTACCTGTAACTCCATCCGGCCTTACTTCGCCTAAATTGGTATGAACACCATTGCTTTTTAAATCCTTTGCGTAAAAATCGCCGGCCTCGTCATTGGCCACTTTACAAGAATAAAACGACTTACCACCAAGTTGGGCGACAGCAATGATGGTATTGGCAGCCGAACCGCCACAAGTTCGACGATGCTGATGATTATCTAATTTTGAAAGAAGTAAGTTTTGGCGATCTTGATCGACCAAGGTCATTAGTCCTTTTTGAACATCCATTTTACTCAAGTAATCTGGGTGAACCTCAATCTCCATATCAACGAGAGCATTTCCAATCCCATAGACATCATATTTTTTCATTGAATCATCCTTTCCTTATTATGAGTCAGCATTGTAGTTGAAAGCTTACTTTATGTCATATGGAGAAGCTTGAAATTATCATTTTTGACGCAAAGAAATATTTTATGATTGTCCATGTTTCCTTCTTTTCAAAAGTATTTATTCACTTATAATGAATGAGACTGATTAATCAATTTTTAGGGAGTACTGAAATGGGCTTACAAGATTTTCTCAAAAAGAAAGAAGACAAAAACTCAGAAGGCGGTAACGTAAAGAATGATTTCAGGGCCAAAATTCTAGAAATTCTTGAAGAAATCAAGGCGCTTAACGAAGACAAGTTTAATGAGCTTAATAAGGTTTTTCACTCTCAATATGACAAAGTAAACATTCAAAAGAAAAAAATAATTGGCTTCTACGGTCACCTCGTCGAAGAGCTTAAGCGACTTCGTGACAATGCTGGTATTCAAGTTCAAAAAACCACTAAGAAAGTCGTTAATCGTTCACCAGTAAAAGAAGCGGTTAAGGCCATTCACAAAGTTGAAAAAGCCGTGAAACAAGCTGAAAAAGATATCAAAAAGACGGTAAAAGAAGTTCAGAAAGAGGCCAATAAAGTGGCCACCGACATCAAAAAAGAAGTGAATAAAGTTGCTAAAAAAGTAACGACTGCTACTGCAACAACTAAAAAGAAAGCTGCAGCTAAAAAAGCTCCTGCCAAGAAAGCACCTGCTGCTAAGAAGACTGCAAAAAAAGTAGTCGCAAAGAAAGCAACGGCCGCTAAAAAAGCACCCGCAAAGAAAAAAGTTGCTGCTAAAAAGAAAGCCGCTTCTAAGAAATAAAAGTGGCCGCCTCAACAGGAATCGAACCTGTGACAGAGCTTTAGGAAAGCCCCGTTATATCCAACTTAACTATGAGGCGGAATCCGTATTATACGAAGACGGTCGTGGCACTATAAGGTCCACTGCAACAATTTATTCTAAATTATCTTTTGGCTTCCAAGCTTCATCACGTTTGGTAACGCCTTGACGAGACTCATGCAAGCGCTTTAAAACTTTTTCAAATTGATTCATCATTTTTTGATACAACTCTTCGCCCTCAAGATGCTTCATCGCATAGGCAATGGCCTCATATGTGCAAACTCCATGTTCGCGTCCCTGCTTTCGCAAAAAATAGCGACTTTTTTCTGTAGGAGCAATGGAAACAGTTCGAAGATTTTTAAGCAGAGGTTCTCTTCTTCCCATCTTTCTCGCTTGTACCCACGTTCCATCTGGAACTATTAATTGAATCGGAGACTTGGGATTGAGCTCTTCAATGGGAACTGCCTTTTCGTCCGGATAGAGCATGTAAATTTCGCGATCAGGAAGAAACAAATCGTCTTCATTCAAGATCCCGGACTCGCGCTCTTTCAAAACGGTTTTACCTTTATGCAAAACAAGAGGAATAATATGAGCGGTATTGCTTGTTAAAAAATATTCGCGTTTATGCATGACAATGGTGACTGAATGGTTTGAATCAAGAAGTTCTAATTGATCACAGTAACACCACATCTTTTTGATATAACAGCGAGGACATCGTTCACTTTCTTCTATTCGCCGAACACTCATTTTTTGGGTGCCACGAGTTCAGGTTGAGGCAGACTTTGAGTAGAAAGAAATTTTCCTACGATCGTTTCAAGCACTGCTTGATTCATAGGAAGACCATTTTGTAGGGAGCATTGAAAAACAAATGGCGAAAACTTTGGATAATGCCTCTCCTTGAATCCTGGTCTTGTTGCGACAAAACTCCAGGTATGAACTTGGATATCTTTTTGATTGGAATCAACTTGATAAGAGCCAGGAGTAAAAATGGTTCCAACGGCAAGGTCGATATTTTCGTCCATTTTCAACCCTACCTGAAGACCACACCAAGCGAGTTTCCATTTCAAGGGCATATCAGCAGTGTGCGTGTCACCATTTTGAAAATAGAGTGACCTCATTCCCTCTTGCTTTTTGACCTGATTGTAGAAAATGGTCATTGGCCTTTTAACGACAAATTCGATGGTATCGCCCCACAAAGGCTTAGTTTCGGCATGAGTGAGAGCAAGTAAGTGCCATATAAAAAGAGTTGTGAATTTCATCATAGACCGAAGCTTAAGCGGATCATGAAATTCTGGCCAATATTTTCTGAAAACCTCAACCCCGAGGGCTGCCCAACCGATAAGTCAGAAAAGGAACGAATGAATAGACAACTGTAGAGCTTAAGTGGTTGTAAATACGTATCTGGACGATGTTGTGGCATAATGATGTCAACTATTTGAATCGAAGGAATCCCTCATGAAGAACAAGCCACTTCTCTTTATTCTTATCGCTTTTTGGCATATTTGCGAGCCTTTGATCAAAATAAGTTATTTTAAAGTCACTACGCCCTTTCCTCTGTCACAGATCCTCGACAATATAGCTCATATTTCAACACCTAAAGAGTTTTTTGAATTCTGGTTTCTCTTTCCCATTGGTGGCATTGCCTTGCTTGGAGTAAAGCGCTGGAGTTATCCCGTATTTGTCGGAGTTCAAATGTATTCAATTTGGAGCCATCTCACCTATCAAAAATTCACATGGCCCTACGTCTCAGAAGTTCCCTTTTTTGGGTCACTTTTTCTCCTCTTTGTGAATATGTGTATCGTTATCTATTTTGCTCTGCCAGATGTGCGTAGACCATTTTTTGACAAAAATCTTCGTTGGTGGGAAACACCTTCACGTATCATCATGAGAATCCCTTGTTCCATTTCAATTGAAAACCCTGAACATCTTCACGACTGCGAGATACTGAATATTTCAAGAACTGGTGCCTTCATCAATTATAAAGGTGTGATTGAAAACGATACCCAATTACATTTAAAACTCCTCTGGGGGGATACTGCCATCGAAGTGACAGCGGTCAAAGTCGGTTCTCATAGTTTTGATAGAGAACACGGAATTGGTGTGCGTTTCAAATTCAACAATCTTTGGGAAGATCTTGCGATGAGAAAACTGGTAAAAGAATTAAGCAAAGTCAGCAAGAGACAGGAACGTATGAGATTTGCCGCTTAGTTTCAACCCAATTGGTGGAGATCGAACCGAACACTTTTGCCTTTAAATTGTGCAGTTACAGAGAGTGGAAAGACCTCACCTTTGAGAGGGCGTTTTACGATTAATCTCTTCACATGGGTGCGCATCCAATCGGCCAATTGAGATTCATTTTCTTCACCATTCGACTTTAAAATTTGATGAAACAACATCATTTCTTTACGCGCAAGGGCCGTTTTACCTGTGCGATCAAACATAGGATCATAATAGAGGACTGCCGCTTGTGTATTCGTTTTAAATACATCGCCAAACTTGATTTCCCACAAGTCTTTGTTAATTGATTCATTTATCATTTGATAAAAAGCATCTATCAGCAATAAGTAGACAATAGGATCTCGCTCCCAACTTTGAACGCAGTGACCTCCTAGAAGTAAGGTCAGACTATCCCTGGCCGTTCCGGTAGTGCTATCAATCACGAGTTCAGCTTTTTTGCCTACTGCACGAAGAAGATGAGAATTTTTATAACCTGTACGCTGGAGCACTTTTACCCACTCATCAAAATCAAAATATATGGGTCTCACTGCCTTTTCTGGCCAAATAAAAACTAATTTTTGACCATCCCAAACCAAGCCGCCCGATTGAGGTATATGTGCTAAATCCGAGACATCCACTTCGCAGATAGCTATGTCTGATAATTGTTTCAGCGCTTCTGTTAAATACAGAGGCAAAATTGATGATGAATGGCAAAAAAGATTGATGTTCACGCTCTGTATTATAGTAGAAGAAGTGTTGAAAATCATGCTAAATTGCCTTCATTTCAAACCCACTCTTTTTAGGAGTTCGTCATGGTACAGACCAAGGCCCATCTTCCCTACAATCCTCAGAAAATTGCCCGTGAAAATACCCGTTTTTATATTTCTTCGACGAAAGAAGACCAAGAGCAAATGCTGGCCGCAATTGGTAAAAAAAAGAGGGATGAACTCTTCTCCCATATTCCACCTTCGACACTCATTAAAGAAAATATGGGACTCGGTCATCCACTTGAGTATCAAGAATTGGCCGATCATATGCTTGCAGTCTCTTTAAAGAATAATATTCGCAAATCTTTTCTCGGAGATGCACTGCCTGCTTACAAAGTTCCAAGTATCATTCCTTATCTTTGTGAACTTAGAGGACTAACAACTGCCTACACACCTTACCAGCCAGAAAGATCACAAGGTACGCTTCAAACCTTATGGATTTATGCCAATACCCTTTCTATGCTCACTGGTTTTGAAGCTATCAACGCTTCTCTCTACGACCGTTCAACTGCACTTTTCGAAGCGATCAAAACGGCACAAAGACTCGTTAAAAATACAACTGTAGCCCTTATTCCTGAAGGCATTTTCCCGCAAGATCTCGAAGTTCTAGTAACTTTAGCAAAAGAAACTGAACTTCAATTGATTACCGTTCCTACTGATTCAAAAACAGGAACCATTTCATTCGAAGAGCTTAAAAAGATTCACGAAAAATATAATGCAACTGTCGCGGCCCTCGTTATTCCTCAAATAAACTCATTAGGATTAATGGAAGACGTTCATACCCTAACGGACTGGGGAAAAGATCACAATGTTCAAACCATAGGTATTATCGACCCAATGTTGCTTGCGACGGGTGGACTCACTCCTCCTTCTCAATGGGGCAAACAAGGCGTGAACATGATCGTCGGCGAAGGCCAACACTTTGCGATTGGACCTAACTTTGGCGGTCCAGGCTTGGGAATCTTTGGTATTCGATTTAATAATGACAACAAGAATGACATTCGTAGTACTGCCGGCAGATTTGTTGGAAAAACACTCGATCGGAAAGGCCGCGAAGCTCTTTGTATGGTGCTTTCAACGAGAGAGCAACATATCAGAAGAGAGAAGGCGACATCAAATATTTGCTCCAACCAAAGTTTTGTTGCAACTTTAGCTGGTGCTGGAATTTTAGCTCGTGGAGAATCTGGTTTAAAAGAATCAGTTTCACTTGGTAGACAGCGCGCCCTCAAGGTCGCAAAGGAATTACTCGAACTAGATGGTATACAACTTCTCCATAGTGAAACACCATTTTGGAACGAAATCTCTTTTGCCATCAATACCGATATTCAAAAGCTGTTACAGCTTGGTCGTGAAAAGAATATGTGGATTGGTCACGATATAAGTAATCGAGCACAAAAATCTAACGTTTTAAAAATATCTTTTACAGATTGGCAAACTGATCAAGACGTTGATGATCTTGTTGCCTTTTTCAAAGATCAATTTAGTAAAGGAAGTTCTAAAACAATTCCATTACCATCGACCAATCTCTTGCGTTCAACACCAACTCAATTTCCTCAATTTAATGAAGCAGAACTCAAGGAATTCTATCAAAAACTTGCTGATCAAAACGTTTCACCTGATGACAATATCTATCCCCTCGGTTCATGCACAATGAAGTTCAATCCTCATATAAACGATTGGGCGGCTTCGCTTGAAGGTTTCACTGATATTCATCCTCAAGCACCCCTTGAAGATGCACAAGGCTGCCTTCATGTTCTGTATGAAACTCAAGAAATGTTTAAAAAGATTACTGGTCTAGCTGCAGTTACCACTCAGCCGGTTGCCGGGGCCCAAGGAGAACTCGTTGGCCTTAAACTCTTTCAAGCTTATCACCGTCATAATGGAAATTCAGAAGTAAAGAATGTGGTTCTTATTCCACGTTCTGCTCATGGAACCAATCCGGCAACTGCAAGCATGGCCGGTTTTGAAACCAAAATGGTCAATGGACAGGCGATTGGTATTGTTAGCATCGATGCCCTACCAAATGGCGAAATTAATTTTGATCAATTCAAAACGTTGATAGAAAAGTATGGCAAGAATATTGCTGGAATGATGGTTACAAACCCTAACACATCAGGAATATTCGAAACCAAGTTTAAAGAAATGGCCGATCTTATTCATTCTGTGGATGGACTCGTTTATATGGATGGCGCCAATATGAATGCCATTGCAGGTATCGTGAACCTCGATAAACTCGGAGTCGATGCCGTTCATAATAATCTTCATAAAACGTGGACAATTCCTCATGGAGGCGGCGGCCCGGGTGATGCTATTGTGGCCGTAAGTCACAAACTCGTTGATTTCCTCCCTGGTCATCAAGTTGAACTCAAAGACGATACTTACTCAGTAGTAAGAGCAAAGCATACGATAGGAAGTTTCCATCGCCATTGGGGCAACTTTGCTCACAAAGTACGTTGCTATACCTATATTAAGGCCCTCGGAGACGAAGGCGTTAAAACCATGAGTAGTATTGCCGTTCTCTCTGCTGTTTATCTTTATCAAAAGCTTAAAGGAACATTTCCTTCACTACCTGCAGGTGGATCAGAAAGTCCCCGCATGCATGAATTCATTATAACTCTTGAAAAAGAAATGTTTGATGGCATTGAAAAGTCTGGTACTCCAAAGGTCCAATCGATTGCTAAAATTGGGAAACTCTTTTTGGACTTTGGTTTGCACGCACCAACAGTTGCATTTCCTGAGCAATTTGGATTGATGATTGAACCAACGGAGTCTTACAGCAAAGCTGAACTGGACCGTTTTATTGATATCATTACTGCTATTAAGAAAATTTTAATCGATCATCCAGAGGTTTTAATGACGGCCCCACACTTCACCCCTATTGATAAAGTAGATGAAGTCGAGGCCAACAAGAACCTTATCTTATCAGAAAAAATAACAAGATTACCTGAGGTCATTCCCAACAGAATCGACCCTGGTCCACTTAAAACCATGGCGGTTGGTGATATTTGCATGAAAATCATTGAAGCTCATAAAGTCCAAGGATAATTTGAAATGCGAGAATCCGACCAACGATGCACCTTTGCCATTATTTCTCACCCGGATGCGGGTAAAACAACGATGACTGAAAAATTGTTATGGTTTGGTGAGGTCATACGCGAAACAGGGATGGTTAAATCTAAATCGGGAAATTACGCAAAATCGGACTGGATGGAAATTGAAAAAGAGAGAGGGATCTCAGTTGCTTCCTCTGTTATGTCTTTTCCTTATAAAGAACGGATCATGCATCTTCTTGATACTCCTGGACACAAAGACTTCTCCGAAGACACCTACAGAACGCTGACTGCAGTAGAGTCAGTTTTAATGATGATTGACTCCGCCAAAGGTGTCGAAGAAAGAACAATAAAGTTGATGGAAGTTTGTCGTATGCGCGATACCCCAATCATCACTTTCATGAATAAATTCGATCGCGATGCCATGGACCCGTTTGAGCTCTTGGATAATATCGAAACAATTCAACAGATCCAGTGTATCCCCATGACATGGCCGATTGGAGATGGAGTCAACTTTAAAGGAGTTTATGATCGCCGTCAGAAAACAATTCTCAACTTTAAAGAAACGAAAGATCCTAATCATCCCAAAATTATTGATGCCAGCGATTTAGATTCTCCAGCCGTTGTCGCCTATATCGGACCTGCTTTATTGGAAAAGCTTAAAGCTGATCTAGAAATGGTAACGGAATTGATACCTGAATTTAACCAAGCTGATTTTTTGGCCGGCATTCAAACTCCCGTCTTTTTTGGTTCTGCTCTTAATAACTTTGGAGTCAAAGAAACACTCGATATGATCGCAGAAGTGGGACCCGGACCGATGGTGCGAGAAGTAAGACTTCCACCATACGATGAAAACTCTGCGACAAGAGAAGTGGACCCTCACGAAGAAAAATTTACGGGTTTCATTTTTAAAATTCAGGCCAATATGGATAAAAAACATCGCGATAGAATCGCCTTCCTTCGCGTCTGCTCAGGTAAATTTGTCCGCAATCAGAAAGTTTATTTAGTGAGAGATGAAAGAGAAATGAAAATCGCCTCTCCTCTCATGTTTTTAGCACAAGACAGAGAAATCACTGAGGAGGCTTTTCCCGGCGACATTATCGGTATCCACGATACCGGAAAATTGCAGATAGGCGATACGTTCAGTGAAGGCGAAAAGATTCAATTCACAGGTATTCCTAGTTTTGCCCCAGAGATTTTTAACAAAGTCATTTTAAAAGACCCCATGAAAGGCAAACAACTTGAAAAAGGATTGAAGCAACTCTCCGAAGAAGGAACTGTTCAGTTATTTATCAGGCATGCCTTCAAAGAGCTCATCCTAGGGGCCGTAGGACAACTCCAATTTGAAGTGGTGAAATATCGACTTGAAGATGAGTATTCTGTACGAGGCGATTATCAATCGTATCCTTTTGTCGGAATGAGATGGTTGCGTTTTCCAGATGAGAAAAAGAAAGATAGTTTCATCTCAGATAATAGTTCAAATATTTGTTATGATCACAAAGGTCGTGTTTGTTTCGCCGTTCGCTCAGAATGGGACCTTAAACTTGTCATCGAGAAAAACCCGGACGTTGTTTTCTATAAAAACTCAGACTACCGTTAATTATTTCGTCGAAGATGCTGCTTGTTGTTCAGTACAATAAGCAACTGCATCCTTTTGTCTCGCCATAAAAGCAGAAACGGGAGCATCGAGGGCCAGTTTATGCTTAGCTTTATAATCAGTTATACATTTATCGTAGGCAGCTTGAGCAGCATCTGCATCTTCTTTACTAACTCCATCAGCACCAGAGTCTGAGGCAGGGTCTCGAGTACCAGTCGACGAAGTGCCTGATACAGTTTTAACGATACCAGTTACAATTTTAGTAACCAAACCAGTTGAGCTAGTACCTGAAGAACTGTCACTCGACGTTGAAGTCGTTGTCGTAGAGGTAGGATTTTCATCAACCTCGGGCTGTTCAACCTCAGGCTGAGTGACCAGGGCCGTGTCAACTGACTTAATTAACGTACTCTCCGTTTTGAGAGCGGAATCGATGATGGCATTATTCTTATCAATGAGTGTTTTTGTATCGGCCTGAAACATATCTGGACTTACTTCACCATTTAAACTGGCCTTAAAAGTAGAAGTTCCAAGTTTCTTGATTAGTGAATCATCAACATTAACTTCTTTACGGATAAGGTTATTAGCGCCAAGCCCCTTATTCATCATTGTTTTCTCGTTACGACCTAATATGCCGTCCTTCTCTTTTGCCTTCTTGGCCATGAGTTTTTTAATCGCTTCTGATTTCGCCTTCTTCAACTTTTCTCTTTCTCCAATTTTCACCAATTTCTCGGCATCAAGTTTTTCTTTTTCAGCGAGTTTGGCCTTAATCTCTTCAAGCTTGGCCATTTTTTCATCTACTTCTCCGTTGAGCGCCTTTCGACTATCATGAGGTTTCAACTCTCTTTCAGTTTCGGGCTTATCAGTGACGAGCTCTTCTGCAAGAGGGAAAGCAAATGTTTCAGGTGCATTTGTTGAAGCTTGTTCGAGATCAGCTGCGACACTGTTCTCGCCATTGTCCTTTTTTTGTTTCGTTACATCACGTTCATGATCAATTTTTCTTTTATCTTCTTTATCTTTCGATTCAGCGACAACCTCTTCTTCAACGGGACTATCCCCAAAGAGATCATCTGTGGTGTCGAGATTTTCATTTTTTAGATTTTGCTTATTTTGAGCAAAAAACTTACTCATCTTCTTAGGTGCGCCTGCGCCACTGACTTCAAAATTTAACTTTTTAAGTTCTTTTAACGATTCTTCTGGAAGTTTTTCAGTTTTGTGAACTTCTTTGGCCGATTTAAAAAGCATAGAAGTCTCACCTCTTGAAACTGTGACTGCTCTCTTTGAATTTAACAACGAATCTAAATACTCAGGATCAAGACTACCTCGCTCTTTTGCATCTCTTAGACTCACAAATCGAACAACGCCTTCTAAAGTGACAAGTCCCGTTTGCTCATCTTCATAGGACCAAATAAATTCAGTCCCTCTTACACCCATTGAAGCAGAGTGAGATTTAATAAAAAGCTTAGAACTGTCCTTTTTGATATTCATATAATCTTTAGTCACTTTTGACTTAAGACTACCGCGCATAAGATTGAGAATCCCCGGTTTGTCAGAGGAAAAAGCTTCAACCAATAGCTCACTGGAGGGCCCTAATGTCGTTTGCGATTCATCAATAAATTTCAATTTAACAAAAGAACCACTTTCCGTTTTAATTCTCTCTCCCACAGAAATGATGTCACCGACGGCAATCTTAGAATCTCCCTTATCAGAACTATACTTAAGCACCTTGCCCTTGAGAGCAATAACTGTTGCTGCTTCACTAGCGAAGAGATTGATTGAGAGAAGTAGAGAAAAAGAAAAAATAAGAAGTTTCATGGAGTGCTCCATTTAAAGAATCAATAAATCATTATAAGTCCCCCCAAAGCACTAGGCTTGAAGGAACACCCATTTATCGTCATTTCGAGGAGTTAACTTGAACACTAAGGGTAAGTTGATGCCATTAAATTTGGTCACCGTACAATGGTTAAACAGCTGTAAATCCGTCTTTTTTTGCTACTCACTTGAGGCCAAAAGCGATAGTATACGCAAGTGAGCATAGCCAATCGTCTTCAAAAAAATCTTAAGCGCCTAAAGCCTTATGTTAAGCAATTAGAAACCAATTGCTATCGAATCTATGATCAAGATATTCCTGAATTCCCTTATTCCATCGACATCTACAGTAAGTATGCAGTCGTTTCACACTTCTACTCACCTATTGATGAAGAACCGGAAAAACGGGCCAATTTTGATTTGACCCTAAAGGCCATCGAAGAAGTTCTCGAGATTCTCCCTATTAATATTTTTGTCAAAATAAGAGCAGCTCAAAAAGGAACAAATCAATACGAAAAGCTCGGTCGAAAATACTCAATCATCAACGTTCACGAAAAGGATGCTCTGTTTGAAGTTAATCTCAGCGATTATCTCGACACTGGCCTATTCCTAGATCACCGTCCCATGCGCTACATGATTCGCAAAATGGCCAAAGGAAAATCCTTTCTCAATCTTTTCAGCTACACTTCAACGGCAACAGTCCATGCTTTTATGGGTGGAGCTCGCGAGAGTGTCAGCATGGATTTATCAGCTACATATCTTGAGTGGTCCGAACGAAATTTTAGATTGAATGACATGGATCTAGATCGACATGAACTCAAGAGAATGGATTGTTTAAAATGGAGTCAAGAAACGTTTCCACCAGAACGTAAATTTGACCTTATATTTATCGATCCACCCACTTTTTCCAATAGCAAAAGAATGGACGACGTTTTTGATATTCAGGAAGATCACATTAAACTCATTGAAAGGGCCATAGAATACTTACAGATCGATGGAGATATCCTTTTTTCCTGCAATCTACGCTCATTTAAGTTAGATGAATCACTAACGGCCCGATTTAAAATTACTGACATTGGTCCAAAAACAATTCCCAATGATTTTCGAGACCAAAAGATTCATCACGCCTATCATATAAGGCGTAAAGTATGAATGAAGCTGTCATACTACTGACACTTTGTTCTGCAACTATTTTAACCTCTATCATTTCAGCAACAATCGGCATTGCCGGTGGAATTCTGCTGCTTTCATTAATGACATTTTTTTATCCAATGAGTGTCATTATACCCATTCATGGAGTGGTCCAACTTTTAAGCAATGGCTCGCGCGTCCTTTTTCTAAAAGAAAAAATCTCAAAACCGCTTTTTTGGACAACCTCATTAGGTATTCCTTTTGGGACAGTCATTGCTGTCCTTGGGCTTAAGCATTTGTCCGGAGAGAAAGCGATCATTCTAGGAGTTGTGACTCTTATTATTTATAGTGTTTTTAAACCGAAGAAAATGCCGTCTCTTAAGCTCCCTTTATGGGGTTACTTCTTTTTAGGTATGACGATTGGTATTTTAGGTCCTTTTATTGGAGCAACTGGCCCATTACTTGGCCCCTTTATGATTCGCGATGATCTCTCTAAAGAAGAAATCATCTCAACACAAGCAAGTATTCAAGTCATCGGCCACATAATGAAAATCCCTGCCTTTTTAGCAGTAGGATTTAATTTTTTGAATTATTGGCCAACCATCATTTTCATGTCCCTCTGCGCTTTGATTGGCACCAAATGGGGAGTCTATTTATTACGCAGACTTCCTGAAAAACCGTTTCGAATCCTTTTCAAGGCAGCAATGTTGGTTTCAGCAGTAAGATTAATTATGAAATTTCTATTGAACTAAGCGGCGTCTTTTAGAACTCTAGTTCTAGCTTTTGAGACTTCAGAGGTTTGCTCATATTCATGCAAATGCCCTTCAATCATCATCTGAGTTGTGAATTTTTCAAGAAAACGAATTTTTCCCTTTCTTCCCATTGAAGAAGCGAGTTCAGGATTATGAAAAAGCATACTCATTGCCATCGCTAAGCGACCACTATTTGATGGTGGTACAATGAGACAGGTTTCTCCTTTTTGACCAACGACAGGAACTCCAGACTCCAAATCAGTTGTAACAACTGCCTTTTCACAGAACATAGCCTCCAACTGCACGACTCCGAAATTTTCATTTGAAGACACCGATGGAAGAACAACAAAATGACATGCATGATAGAGAGCGCTAAATAAAGCACGGTCCTGGACTCTACCAATAAAATGAACTTTTGATTCAAGGTTTAATTCGCGTACTTTATTTTTGAGAATATGGTCAAGAGGACCTTCTCCGACAATTAAAACTTGATGATCAACTTCTTTCATCGCTTCAATCAAAACATCAATTCCTTTGTAACCAACTAACCGACCTACAAAGAGAGCATACTGACCATAGGTTTGCTTTAATTCATGAATTTCTTTTTCAACTTCAGAATTAAGATGAAAAGCAGCTGTGTTGATTGAGAAAGGTAATTCAACACATTTTTCTTTGTACCCGGGCAAGAAATGAGAAAATTTAATATGGTTCTGAGTAGGAACGAAAATTTTTGAGACTCGAGAGAGGAACTTATGAAAAAGTTTACCATACAATGGCAAAAGCCATTTTTGTCGAACGACATCACTATGGTGAGTGCAAACAATCGGAACATTTTTAGGAATGAGAAGTGCTGCCAATTCGGCCAATGGATTTGGACTATGAACATGAACAACATCAAAATCTTTCGCCATCTTTGGCAATTTCCAAAGAAGTGAGAGATTCATGCATTGACCATAAAAATGACCAAAGCTTCCGAGGCGATGGATTTTTACTCCATGAAGAATTTCTGATTCAGTTTCTAATTTTGTGTTAGAACAAACAACTTCGACTTGTTCACCAGAAGATTCGAGCCCTTGGCAAATATCACGAACAACACTTTCCATGCCTCCGCGATAGGGATAATAATATTTGCCCACATGTAAAATGTGCATAGACCTGCCCTCTCTTTCTTATCGTCTGATAAGGCAGAATTCCTGAGTGAGAATACTAAAATTTGAGCCAATTGCCGTTGTTTTTAAGCTGAACTTGACCTGAACCCTTTTTAATAGTTCCTAGCCACTCATAGCTCTCCTGCTTGGCCATAAGATAGCTTTCAATTTCCAAGGGTTTATCTGTTACAAGAACCATCCCCATTCCCATATTGAAAGTTTGATAAAGTTCGTCGGCTTCTAGCTGACTTCTTTCACATACAGTTTGAACAACTTTGGGAAGGCTTGAAAGGGCGGGTACATTTTCAAGAAAGTAATCAAAATTTCCATTCATTCTTGGAATATTGAGAACGCCAGAGCCAGTAATATGGGCCAAGCCTTTGATAAAGCCTTCGCTTTTTAATTGTTTAATCAATTTCCAATAAAGCCGCGTCGGAGTTAAGGCCTGCTTAAGTAAGTCCGTTTCAGTCTCTTGTAATAACTTGCGAACTAAAGAATATCCATTTGAATGAAATCCAGAACTCGCAAGAGAGATCAAATGATCACCATCTTCAAAATGACTTCCATCAAGTAATTCTTCGGGCATCAATTCGCCGACAGCAAAACCAGCGAGATCATATTCACCATGAGCATAGAGACCAGGCATCTCTGCCGTCTCTCCGCCAATAAGCGCAAGTTCACTTTCCAGACAACCTTGAACAATACCTTTGATAATGGCTTCAGAAACAGAAAGCTCCAATTTTCCTGTCGCAAAATAATCGAGAAAAAACATAGGTCGCGCTCCGGTGCAAAGAATATCATTGGCACACATTGCGACGAGATCAATTCCAATTGAATCATGAATATTTAAATGCTGGGCCAATTTCAGTTTAGTTCCTACACCATCTGTCCCAGCAGCGAGTAGACGATCTCCACACTTATATAGAGAAGCAAATCCCCCAACTCCGTGCAAGACATCTGCATTATAGGTCGACATGACTTTTGCTTTTATATTTTCAACAAATTGATCGCCGAGATCACGGTCAACGCCAGCATCTTTATAACTAATTTTCTTACTCATATCATTTCCTTTAATGTCTAAAATGTCTCATTCCCGTCATTACCATTGTGGCCCCCATCTTATTGGCACAAGCAACAACTTCTTGATCTTTAATGCTGCCACCTGGTTGGATAAAAAGATTAATCCCTTTGGCATGAGCAGCTTCAACTGTATCCGCAAATGGGAAAAAGGCATCAGAGATTAAAAACGCATGTGATAAGTCGCGATGCCCATTTTCATGAGCCTTATCCACGGCCTGTGTAACGCTAACCAGGCGATTTGGATTCCCCATCCCTGCGCCTATCATCGAAAAACAATTTGATTCTTCCATAACAAGTGCAATCGCATTTGACTTTAAGTGCTTACAACAAAGAATACCAAATTCGACTAACGGATAAGATGAATCACTCAATTTACTCTTTGTAACACATTCAAGACTTCCCTCTCTGCCATTATCTTCTTCTTGGACTACATAACCACCAAAAATGGAACGAATCATAGGACCAGGAAGTCGATCAACCATGGGAACTTTCAGTAAACGAACATTCTTCTTTTTACTAAAAAGCTCTAATGCCTCAGGAGAAAAATCTGGGGCAACAACGACCTCAATAAACTTCTCACTTAAAAATTGAGCTGCACTTTTTTCTAGCAACGAATTAAAGGCGATAATTCCACCGAAAGCGGATATACTATCTCCGGCCCAAGCTTTCTCTAGGGCCATCATCTGATTATCGGCAATGCTTAACCCACAAGGAGTTGAATGTTTAACCACAGAAACTGCAAATTTCTTTTGTGGGCCGGTTAAACGATTAAGATCAACGACACTTCTCCAAGCAGAGTCAGCATCAAGAAGATTATTATAACTTAACTCTTTTCCTTGAATGGGAACGATTGAGGCAATTCCTTGATCTAATGGATGGGAGACAACAACTCCAGCTTGATGAGGGTTCTCTCCATAGCGCAAAGTTTGAGCATTCAGCGGTGAAATCACATGAGTCGTTACCTTTTTATTCATACGACGAGCTAGCTCCATGGCCACAGTACTATCATAGAGCGCCATATGCTCATACGCCTGCAAAGCAACTTCTTTTCGAAAATCAAGTTGGGTCTCACCATCATTGCTGGCATAATGTTCGAGGAAAGTTTGATATTGGGAAGGGTTAACCAAAACGACGACATGATTATGATTTTTAGCTGCTGCCCTAATCATGGTCGGACCACCAATATCGATATTTTCAATCAGCTCCGCCCAATCGCCCTGAGCTTTGGCAACTTGTGAGAAAGGATAAAGATTACAAACAACTAAATCAATCGCCTTTATTCCAAGCTTTTGAGCTGTTTCAACATCCTCTTGATGATCTCTTCTAAAAAGAAGTCCTGAACCGACTTGAAAGCTGATGGTTTTCATTCGACCACCGAAAGCTTCAGGATTACCTGTAACATCTTCAATATTTGTAAAAGCAATATCATTTTGGGCCAAAAATGTCCCCGTTCCACCCGATGAGATAATCTCAACATTATTCTTTTTTAACTCTCGAGCAATTTCTAAAATTCCTGTTTTATCCGAAACACTTAAGAGAGCACATTTAATTTTTGTAGTCATAGCTTCTCCATTTGCTTTGTCATTGTCGTTACTGCATTCTCAAAAATCTTCATTGCCCATGTTGTATCAAGAGGAGACAAAGACTTTGCAGGCAGTGTCGCTTGATACAAGACCGCTTCAGGGTGCGGCATCAGCCCAAGGATCATTCCTGTAGGATCACAAATCCCAGCGATTTGATCATAGCTACCATTAATGTCTTCGTTATAACGAAAAACAATTTGACCGTTATCTTTGAGCTGTTGATAAACCTTTTCTTCTGATCCAGGAGTAAAGGTAAACCTACCTTCTCCATGGCGAACAGGAACAGACACAGTTTGATCTTCAATTCCCTGAGTCCAAATACAGCGGCTTTTAAGCGCCTTCATCTCAACCCATTGATCTATAAAATGACCTTGGCGATTATGGGCCATGGCCACAGTTCTCTCTTGATTCCAATCTGGTAAAAGACCCAACTTCGTCAAAACTTGCAGACCATTACATATTCCTATCATGGGCATTTTTCTTTTTACCGCTTCATCAAGAACCGCTTTCAAGCGATTTTTCATTTTAATGGCAAGCAATTGTCCAGATCCCAACTCATCACCAAATGAAAAGCCACCAGGAAAGGCCATTCCATGATAGCTCAAAAGCATGTCAGGATTTTCAAGAAGATCATTGACGTGAACACAATGAGATACTGCTCCTGCAAGATTAAAGGCCCAAGCTGTTTCATTTTGGCAATTAATCCCGTCACCAGAGAGAATTAAAACTAATGGTTTTTTCATGAGTCTACCTCACTCCAACTTTTGTTCCACGCCTGATATCCACGGTTGAGATCAAACACTTGCTTTCCGTATTTAGGAATTTCAATAATGGGTTCAGAAATAGTTTCACCTATCACGACTAAGTCTTCTTGGAAGATTTGATTTAAGCGGGCTTCATTCTCATGGTCGAAAGCAATGACCAATTGTCCTGGCGACTCATTAAAAAGATAAATCCAGTCGCCGACAACGTCATCAGTAAAGCGAATTCCCAATCTCTCTGCAAAACTCAATTCTGAAAGTGCAACCAAAAGTCCTCCATCAGAAATATCAGTGGCACTCTCAATTAATTGCTCAACACAGGCTTGATGAAATAGAGAATAACGTTTTTTATTTTGATCAATAGAAATCTCAGGCAAGCATTTGTGTTCTAAATTGAGCAGAACAAATTGCTCAAATTCACTGGCCATTAACCCACCACTTGGTTTACCGAGAAGTCCTATCTTCAGGCCGGCGCGAGGGAAATAGCAGCGAGTACTTGTTGCTAAACTTCCACTGCCCATGGCCGTAACTAATAGCGTAGGCAAAATACTAATTTGAAGTGATTCGCCTCTTTTATTTTTCCCTCTGAAATCATTTTTCATAGAATCTTTGCCTGAGACAAAGGGATGACCATAATGGACAGCGATATCGTAAAGTCCATAACAAGTTCTTACGAGCTGACCAAGTTTATATTCGCCATCAGGATTCTTAAGAGACGCTACTGGATCTGGCCAACAAAAGTTATCAAGGAGACAAATTTGTTCTGGGTTTGCACCTTGAACCACAATATTGCGAACGGACTCGTCAACTGCTGCTTGCGCCATGAAGTAAGGATCATAAGGAGAATAGCGAGGAGCTAGGCCATGACCGATATAGACAGTGGCTTTTTCTGACCCTCCATGAGGCTTCAACCAAATAGCACCTGCATTAGAAGGAGATGTCTGCTTGAGAGAAATGTAGGGTTTAAGATGAGTGGCCCCTTGCACTTCATGATCATAACGTCGAACCCAACGCTCTTTGGAAGCAACATTATCACTCCCAAGAATTTTAAGTAACACTTCATCCCATGTTGTTTCAGCAATAGTTTTTTTATTAGTTGATTCACTCAACCAAGAAGTAAAAGGTCGAGGGCCGTCCCAATGTGCTTTTAGTTGCATCGGAGGCAAAGACTCGTGCAACCACTCTAGTGAGAGATAGGCAACTCTTTGTTGTGCATGAAAAATTTCAAAAAATCCAGAATCAGTAAAAGAACCTAGAACTTGAGCATCGACACCACGTTTTTGGGCCAAGCTGCAAAATGCAGTAACATATTTTTGAGGAACAGCTAAGGACATACGTTCCTGACTTTCTGAAATCATAATTTCCCAAGGAGAAAGCCCTGGATATTTCAAAGTACATTGAGAGAGATCAATTTGTGCCCCACCCGTTTCGCGGGCCATCTCACCGAGACTTGAACTAATACCGCCAGCTCCATTATCAGTAATTGAAGAAAAATACCCCAAATCGCGTGCTTCAATTAAAAAATCTAAACATCTTCTTTGAGTTAAAGGATCACCTATTTGTACCGCAGTCGCAGGAGAGCTTTCGTTTAGTTCTAAAGAACTAAATGTTGCGCCATGAATACCATCAGCTCCAACAGCTCCTCCGATAACGATAATAGCGTCCCCAGCTTTGGCATGCTTACCAGAAGCTTGGCGACCATCAGGCAATTGCTGAGGTAATACTCCGACTGTTCCACAAAAGACTAACGGCTTACCACAATAGCTATTATCAAAAAAGAATGAACCATTGACGGTAGGGATACCACTTTTATTACCACCATCTTCGATGCCTTTATGAACACCACGAAAAATATTTCGTGGTGACTTAACTCCTGCAGGCATTAATTCTTTATTATCTTTAGCTGGAAGACGAGGAGAACCGAAACAAAAAACATCCGTGTTAGCGATGGGACGAGCGCCCATTCCCGTTCCCATAATATCACGATTAACACCAAGAATACCTGTTAATGAACCACCATAAGGATCAAGTGCCGAAGGAGAATTATGAGTTTCAACTTTTATACAAAGATCAACTTCAGAATCAAAACGAACAATTCCAGCATTATCGCTAAACACCGAAATAAGCCAATCAATATTATGCTTTTCCTTGGCATCAAAAGTCGCTTTCTTGATTAAACTCTTATAAAGCGATTTCACGGTACTAGATTCTAGCTTAACGCCACCATGATCATCGCATTCTGAATATTCGATATTGGCAGAAAAGATTTTGTGTTTACAATGTTCCGACCAAGACTGTGCTATGATTTCAATTTCAACATCCGTTGGCAATTTGGGCATACCTAAATCAAGTCTCTGTTCCTGGACAGTATCAGATTTAAAATAGTTTTTGAGATGGTTCCACTCTCCTAATGAAAGAGCAAGGCAACGATCAACGATCAAAGATTCAGCTTCTTCATCAGTCATATCTATATTGATTGTCTGGACATGATGATCATGATCGATTTGAACTTTGGGTAAGTGTGGTTCTGTAAAGCGCTTAGAGGATGACCACTTATGATAAGTTAAAAGTGAAACACGTTGGATAAGCGGATTTCCTAAATGCTCTTGGGCCCAGGCCAAAAGTGGGCCTTCACTTGTTTTTCCTTCAATGAAGTAAATCTGACCAGACGAAACCTCCGCTTGAATATGACATTCTTCTAAGGCCATTTTGGCCGAACGACCAGGGTTGTCTGTCACACCAGGCAAGTAGCTAACTTCAATAACCCAATCACAAGGGTGAAGATGTTCGGATTCATCCAAAATAATTTGTTCAAGTAAAGGATCAAAGAAAAGAGAGTAAACCAGATTCCAATCGGAAATTTTACCTTCAATCAGATAAAAGCGACGTTTAAAAACCCTGGCATCTATACCGCTAAACAATTCTTTTAACTGAGCCGCCAAAACATGATCTGGTGCTCGATGAATTTCATCAATTTCAATTCTTTTAGTTGTCATTACTTATTCCAAATGTTCATTTAAAAAATTAAGGAAAACTTTTTCATATAATTTATGTTCAATACTTTTCCCAAAAGCGACAAATTCCTCAAAACTCCAAGCAATATCTCTTGTAAATATTTGTTGCTCAATAATTGGGCCTGTATCTACACCCTCGTCAACATAGTGAACTGTCACACCATGTGTATTTACTTTATCTGCATAGGCCTGTTGATAAGATTTTGTTCCTGGATATTGAGGAAGTAACGAGGGATGAATATTAATCACTTGAAACTTCTGAGTTATCGAATTGAAATACATCTTTAAAAAATGAGAACTTAAGATAGTCATAAATCCTGCCAAAAATATCCAATTAACATCCCACTCAATTAATTGATTTAGAATAGCGGCTTCAAAATCTGATTGTTTTTTAAGATAGTCTTTTTTATTAATTACAATGTGAGGAATATTTTCTTGCTCAGCAAGTTTTATAACTCCTGCATCTTGACGATCACAAATCAAACCACGTACAGGGTGCCCTGCTTTACTTGCCACTCTCCACAAATTTTGAGCATTCGAACCTTCCCCGCTAGCGAAGATGGCCACGTTGAATTTTGGCAATGTCTCTCCTGTAGTGTGAACCTGAAAAATTAATTTTTTGAATAGCTTCATAGGCCATTTTTCGGGCTTGCTCTATTGTCTCTGCTTTCGCTGTCACTCCTAAAACTCGTCCCCCGGAATTAACCAATTTTCCCTCTGGATTCGTTTTGACGCCGGCAAAATAGAGAAAAAGATCTGGATCATTTATGGTTTCAAAGCCATGAATTTCTTGATTGAGAAGGAGAGGCGTCTTATCTACAGAAGGATAACCTCCACTCGTTAAAACGATATGAACACATTCATTATCATCAAGCTTGACGTCATGCTGATCCTTTAAGCTTTCAGTAGAAGCTTTAAAGAGCAAAGAAGCTAAATCACCTTGAACACGTGGCAAAAGCATCTGAGTTTCTGGATCGCCAAGACGAACATTAAACTCGATAACCTTTACCTCATCGCCATTAATCATTAATCCGATAAAGAGCGTTCCGATAAAAAGGAAGCCCTCTTCTTTCATTCCATTAATAGTTTTTTTAACAATGTCATGAATCTGTTCAATCGCTTTTGGACCTGGCCAACGATTAGGAGTATACCCCCCCATACCGCCAGTATTCGGACCTAAATCATTGTCGTGAACTCGTTTGTAATCGCAAGCATGTCCCAGATAGAAATAATCGTGTCCATCACAAATGGCAAAAGAAGAAAGCTCTTCACCAATTAATCGTTCTTCTAAAACAATTTTGTCTGTAGTTATAGAACACTCATCATTTTCAAAAAAATCAAAACAAGCTTTGATCGCTTCATCTTTGTCTTGAGCGACAACAACACCCTTTCCCTGAGCTAGAGCAGATGCCTTAACGACAATTCCTGATTCTTCAGGCCAATGCTTAATAACGTATTTTGCATCTTCAAAATTTTCAACAGTCTTATAATTTGCTGTCGGGATATTATATTTCTTCATGAATTCTTTAGAGAAGGCTTTGGATGACTCAAGTTGCGCTGCAAACTTTCCCGGTCCATAAACTGAAATACCATGAGATCGCAACAGATCGGCCAAGCCCAATGAGAGCGGATCTTCAGGACCAACGACCACAAGATCGATGGCCAGTTCCTGAGAAGTTTTTAGAATATACTCTAAATCGGTTACCTTGCCCGGAATAAATTCGAGCTTCGATACGGCCTTCATGCCAGGATTTCCAGGTAGAACGAAGAGCGATTCACAGCTTGGAGACTGGGAAAGCGCCAAGCATAAGGCATGCTCTCGACCACCACTTCCTATGACGAGAATCTTCATAAAAGACCTCTAAGCGTATGAGATAATTTTTCAAGCGACCAAGCACTTGAGTCAATCGTCAAACTCATATGAGTTCGGTATAATTCTTGAGTCAACGTCCGATAAAGCATTTCAATAGGTGTTTTGATATTTGCAGGTAATGGAGCAGGCCCTGTTGGATGAAGTTCGAGGGCCATGCTTTTCCAATCTTGAACACCTAATGCATCTGCCTTTTGCTTAGCCGTCTTAAGCGACGTAAACCAGGCTTGATCCTTGCGATAAAACTTTCTTAAACATTCTTTAGATAATTCGACCCCATTATGACTAAGCCTCAATTCATCTGGTCCAATACTGTCAACCAACATAAATTGTCGATGATTCTCGCCTTCAATAAAGGCCATTTCAACTTTGCCATCAAGACAAATAATATTGGTATCACTCCATATTTTTTTAATCGCAAGCGCAATTAATGAAACGGTCTCTAGCAGCTCCGCCCATTCCTCATCTGACATTCCAGAGATCTCTTGAGCTTGCTGGTAACTCAAGTAGCGGTCGCGTTCTTCGAGCTTAGTCGAAAATTCAATAACTGGCCTTTGAAACAATACACCTGGGACTAAGTCTGAGGCATCTAACCCCAACTGCGCCAAATAAGCTTGATCAGAAACCCGCTCAAAAAGAGATGATCCTTCAGTTAGTCCAAATCTAAAAATCATTTCAAGCGGAACGAGAGTCTTTGTTGGCCTCTCGGAATAAGTGGAATAATCATAACTATGTTTTTCTTTGATATATTGTGGCCTTAAAACTTGAACCTCTTCAACTTTCAGTCCAGAAACAGCGTCTTCAATATTTCCAAGAATCCCATCGCTCGTGACGGGTCCAATATAATGATGAGGCAATCCATGGACACAAAATCTCTCAAATAATAAACTATCGCTTGTAATGAGTCCGTTATCCAATGTTCTCCAGAAATGAGAATCACTTAACATTTTAAAAAAAAGATGGGCGATGCGTGTAAGTGATTGACCTTTAAGCTTGAGATGATCCGGCATTTCTCCCCAGTCAAAAACAGAATAACGATCAGAGAAGAGAAAAATCATTTTCTCATCATCTGTGCGATAGAGATCCTTTACAGAACCATGATATATAGCTTTCACTCTCGATTATCCTTTAAATTCATTTCTTCTTTGGGTGAATTCCAAAGCTTCAGTCACTGAAGTGGGATATTCACCTGTCACACAGGCCATACAGAGACCATCTAGGCCAATAGCGTCTTGCAAATCTTGCTCATCAATATAAATAACATGGTCAGCTCCAACCCATTTTGCGATTTCAGGAACATCTTTTCCATTAGCAATAAGATCTTTATCACTTGGAAAATCTATTCCGTAAAAACAGCCATGTCTCAAAGGTGGACAAGTAATCGCAAGGGTCACTTGTTTCGCTCCATGTTTCTTTAAAAGACTTATGATTTGGCGAGAAGTTGTTCCGCGAACAACAGAATCATCAACTAATAAGATATTTTTTCCTTCTATTTCACTGCGAACGGGAGAGAGTTTAAGCTCAACTGCTTTTTCACGCTTGTCTTGCGTATTTAAAATAAAGCTTCGTTGAGTATAACGATTTTTAATTAATCCTTCTCGGTAAGGAAGTCCTAAACTTTCGGCCAAGGCAATAGAGGCCGTTCTCGAAGTGTCTGGTACGGGACAGACAATATCTGGAATAATTGTTTTGTCTTCGATTAAGAGTTTTGCTTTCTTGGCCAAAACCTGACCTAAGCCTAATCGAGCACCATAGACTGAACGACCTTCAAGGCTCGACTCTGCCCCAGCAAAGTAAATCCACTCAAACATACAGCGAGCTTTCTTTTTTTCTTCGATAATTTGAAATGAATGCAATTGCAGATTCTCATCGATGATGACAAGTTCGCCAGGAGCCACATCTCTGACAAACTCCATCCCTAAAAAATTCAAAGCGCAAGTTTCAGAGGTCAGGCACCAAATATCTTTTCCATTTTTCGTTTTTTTGCCGAGAACCAATGGTCGAATACCTTTTGGATCTCTTAAACCAAACAGCCCAATTCCCGCAACCGTTCCAACAAGCGCATATGCGCCTATGGCCTTAACTAATAAATCTTTTGCCGCCCTTTTCATGTCATCAAGATTAACC
This sequence comes from Bdellovibrio sp. CG22_combo_CG10-13_8_21_14_all_39_27, assembly GCA_002786715.1. Taxonomy (GTDB): domain Bacteria; phylum Bdellovibrionota; class Bacteriovoracia; order Bacteriovoracales; family Bacteriovoracaceae; genus 21-14-all-39-27. The sequence goes on along the minus strand of PCTW01000016.1, from coordinate 82,716 downwards.
TGTGTTGAATCAATTGATTTATTCGTAAGTAAACCTTGGCAAAAAACATGCATCATTAATTCGAGATCATTATTTGTGAGTAAGTGAAGGCCAAATTTATCGGCCATCTCTTTTGCTAATGAAAAATAATTGACGATATTCCCGTTATGAACCATTCCCATGCCGATCGGAAATCCCATCACCATAGGTTGTAGGTCGTTTTTACCATCGCTACCAATAGTCGCATAGCGAGTGTGTCCAATGGCCAAATTGCCTCTAAGAGTTTCGAGATTTTTTTGTTGAAAGACTTGAGCAACCAGACCTAGATCCTTGTCGCCATAATACTTTTTCTTCATCGTATCGTAAGTGAGTACTCCGGCAGCATCTTGCCCGCGATGCTGTAGGGTCAACAATCCTCTATAGGCATCATAGGCGGCCCAGTAATCTTCTGAAGAAGCTATTTCTTGAGGTCCAATAAGACCAATGACACCACACATACGACCTCTACTTAGGCTGACAGGTTACTATGGGGAATCATATGATTTTTAAGACGTTAGGTCTACTCTTTTTTAAGATCAACATAATATCAATTATTAGGTCATCCTAATATTAAAACACCATGAAAAGAGTGTGCGATTACTCTTTTGAGCTTGAAGCTTAATTCTAGATTAGGTAGACAATGAGTCTCTTAATCAACCAATTTGGGTTTAGGCTTGATCGGCCTATCGGGGAGCTTCATGTCCTTACAGTCTTACTCATATCTCGAAGAAAGTGATGGCGTTGTTATTGAAGCTAAGCCTTTCTTCGTCAAAGAAAAATCCGACCTCGCTAACAATTATTACTTTTTTGCCTATCAAATCAATATTACCAACAATACAAATACGACTCTCACTTTAATTAATCGTTATTGGATTATTAAAGACGGCAAGGGCCATGAGAGAAAAGTCTATGGCGACGGGGTTGTTGGACAAAGACCTCGACTTACTCCAGGTAAAAGCTTTCGCTATACGAGCTTTTGCCCACTCAATACTCCTACTGGGAATATGAGAGGAAAATTTGAAATGCAAGATGATGAAGGCGAAAAGTCGTGGGTAACAATCCCACTCTTCTTTTTCAGATATTCAGAAGAACCAGATCAGCCAACAATTCATTAATTTATTTTTTAATTGGCCAACAATGTGCTTAGAACATAGTTGTTCGAAAGAATTGTAATCTCTGAAGAATACCAACCAACACCTGGAATGTCTGGGTGATAAATAATTACGGCAGTCCATTTGCGCGACTTAGGATCAATTCTCACGCGATAAGCATCATAATATCCAGCAACGTTAACTCTATTTAAAAAAGTAAAACGAGCATCGCGAAAGTTAAGGCTCTTAGCAACTTGAAGATCTCTATAACCTTGTTCTTCTAAATAGCGACTCGGAACAATTACATCCAAAGAACCAGTCTTATTAGGGAGAAAAAAGCGTGTAATAATGTGATAATTAACGAGTAACTTAACTTCTTCAGTCGCACTTTGCTTAACATCTGAAACCGTAATCGTTCCGCCTGTGTGATACTTTCCACTCAGAACATTATGTTTAAGCGAAGCCGCATGGAGAGAAAAAGAAAGTAATAAAGTCGCGACAACTGCAATTAAGCGCATGAGGAACTCCAAAATTTTTATGTTGTGAAGCCGCATCATGCCTTAAGATAATCAGTATGAAAACCTACAAAACAATTTTTTTTCTCATGTCAGCAAATTTCATATTTATCTCGAATGTTTATAGTCAATGCTCAGGGTCAATTCCTCCTTCAGTCATTCGCTATGAACTTCCAAAGCAGGCATCAAACGGATTAGTCGTTCTGGCCCATGGACTTAATTTACGACCTGAAAAAATGAATCAGCTCGCCGATTTTTTTCTCGCTCAACATTATAGTATTGCCAATATTGCGCTTGCGGGTCATGGGGCAAATAATGAGAATCAATGGAGTCATCTCAAAATTGATTCTTGGAAAAGAGAAATGACCGAGCTTGGGAAATGGCTGAAGAACTGTCATCAACCTTGGTATGGAGTTGGTCAATCAACGGGCGCAGTTATGCTATATTGGATGGCCCAACAAAAGCTCTCCCCAGCTCCCCTTCAGTTTTACTTTTTTGCTCCGGCCTTTATTCCCAAATATCCTTTGGGTGTTTTATCCTGGCTTGCGAACTGGTTTCCTTCTTTTAAAATCCCCAGCGCTAACCTCGAAGATTACCGCGTCCATGACAGCACGACTCTCTCTGCCTATAGAACTCTCTACTTGGCCTCACAAGAGACAACTCCAAATCAAGAATTACTCAATAGAATGAACATTATTGTGAGTGATAAAGATGAACTCTTAAATGTAGCGGAGACAAAATCTTGGGGGAGACTATCTGAGCAACACTGGTGGACTTATGATCCAATAGCTCAAAATCAAAAAACCATTCATCATTTAATGATTGATAGTAAAACCATGGGCAATGTAGCTTGGGATTCATTACTTGGCCGTCTTACAGAGAGTTTAAAAAGTCTTCAAGCTAACCCATTGAAATAACATCATTCAAATACTTTCTTACACTTTCCTTCCCCATGGGAACACTTTAATCGTGGCCGTGTTAAAATAGAGAAAGGAGGTCCAGACCCAAGGTAGGGGTCGGAGATTGAACTATGCGGACATTGATCTTAGATAGTACATATCGTCCGGTGCGAATCGTTTCATGGGAAAAGGCCATGATACTCTTTCTTACGGGCAAAGCCGAAGTCGTTAACGAATATCAAGAAATAACCATTCGCTCAGTAAATAATCACTTTAAACTTCCTAAAATTTTACGTCTCTTTGGTCGCCATAAAGGTGAGCTCAAAGTCAGATTTACTCGGACCAACGTTTTTGTGCGCGATAATTTTCAATGCCAATATTGCGCTATAAAAATGCCCGGTCACCAGCTCACTTTTGATCATGTCATCCCCATATCTCGCCAGGGAAAAACGAATTGGGAAAACGTCGTAACCTGCTGTCCGGGTTGTAATCATCGCAAAGGCTGTCGCCTTCCCCATGAAGCTCAAATGAAACTTATCAAACGACCAGGACGACCGCGCTGGTCCCCTCACCTCGTGTTAAGAATTAAAGAGGATGATCCGATTGAATGGTGGCATTGGGTTGGGCCACAAAAGCTCGTTAGTTAGCGGGAACTGAAATAAATCTCTCAAGTTCAGGGATATAAGCATACAAAGTATAGTGAAGATGAGGCACATAAGAGACGCCTGAGTTTCCGACTTGGCCGAGAACCTGACCAATCTTAACTTCATCACCAATATTAACAGTGATTGAATTCTGCTTAAAATGGACGATCGACAAATAAAAAGGTCCATCGATTTTTAGAGTTAAATAATTATTTTCTTTTTGAGAAAGATCTCCCAGGAATAGAGGAGAAGGTTTATTGTCTTCTTGATTACTCACAAGACCAACGACAATTCCTTTCAGAGGAGCTTTCACATCACGATTGAAAATATAATAGTCAGAGAGTTCCAATCCCTCTTCAGAATGAGTTTTACCATTTGAGTCTACAACTCCTATATCCCAAGCAAAGTTTCCAAACATTCTTTCAAACTTATGATGACCTTCATTACCTGTAAGAACGTAAGCGTTCTCCACTAATGTATTTTGAAAGACTATTCCCTTTCTTTGTAAATAACGTCGATACAATGACCTCTTCTTCAATTGAACAGTAGATTTAATGATATTTTTCTCATTGATCATTTGCCATTTAGGCTCACCCCATTCGAGCGAAAAAAGAAGCTTATATTTTTCTATAAACTCACTATTCTTCTCCCAAAACCAACGGTCCTCATAACTCTCGATCAACTCTCCATTGACGATTGAGTGATCTGTGAGCTCTAGCTGAACATAGGAATATGAAGCAAAAACTGGCCGAGCAAAGAAATTAAAGAGAAAGAATATTGCGATCAAAGATTTACCCATAGCTCCTTTTACCCTGTGCTTAAAAAAGAGCAAGACCAAGAAGAAAACTTTTCAAGTTTTTCTTTTCCTAAGTAACTGATTTCGTGTCAGCTCAATGAGAGTTTAGTAACGAGAGACTTCTTAAATCAAAAGTTCTTTGATAGACAATAACAACTTCAAATCCAAGGCCATTTATGCAAAAAAAAATCGCTGACATTCTCGACTCATTATTAGCTATGGGGGCCAGTTACGCCGATATACGGTGGCACCAAGATGATTGGTTGCAATCTCTTTCAACGTTGAAAGGAATACTCCACCAAAATTCGACAAGAAAGCGCCAAGGAGCAGGGATACGAGTATTATGTGATGGGGCTTGGGGATTTTCATCTACCGAAAATATGAATACATTGGCCGACACTGCAAAGGCAGCATTAGAGCAGGCCCGTTCAGCTGCTCAATTACGTCAGTTTAAAATTGAACTCTCCCCTAAAGAAACACTTATTTCTGAGTTTCAGACACATACTCTCATTGATCCAAGAACCGTTTCACTTGAAGACAAGATGAAAAGATTATTTGAGTTAGATCAATTACTTCGAGCTCCTGAGGTCGATCTATGGTCTGTTAGTTTTGAATTTTACCATCGCTCAATTTATTACGCTGATACAGAAGGATCCAAAATATGGCGCAAGATAAATGACGTGGCCGCTTCTCTTGATTGCTCTGGCATAGATATCGATGGCCTTCGCCAAAAAAGAAGTTTCGAAATTTATCAAGATATCAACAAATCTGTAGGTTGGGAAAATATCATTGACCAAGATCTTAATGTAAAAGCTTCGCAACTTGTCGACCAATTGAAAGAAATCTTAAAAGCCCCTCAATGTGAGCAAGAAACTTGTGACCTCGTTATTTTAAATAGCATGATGGCACTCCAAGTTCACGAAACAATCGGACACGCTTTGGAGCTGGATAGAATTTTGGGATATGAATTAAGTTATGCCGGTGGATCACATGTCAATCTTGACGACTTTGATCATAAGGTTTTTGGTTCAAAGAAATTAAATGCTCGCGCAGATGGAACAACACCAAACTCTCCTGGTACAACAGGGTTTGACGACGATGGAGTTCCTGGACGAAATGTCGTTTTGATCGACAACGGCATCCTCAAAAATGCGCTCACCTCTCGTTCAACAATAAATGAAGCCAACACCCTAGCAAAAAGAAAAATCTTCGATCAGTCAGGCGGTGCCAACCGCGCTGAAAGCTATCGCCATATGCCCATAGAACGTATGAACAATATCAATCTAGATCCAGGCAACGATGGTGAGCTCGAAGAATTGATTTCAAAAGTTAAAAATGGATTGATGGTTGAATCACCAAGAAGCTGGTCTATTGGAAGCAACCGTGAAAACTTTCATTTTGCTTGTGAAATTGGATGGAAAATTAAAGATGGAAAAATTAGCCACATCGTTCGCAACCCCACTTATGGTGGAGCCTCTATTCCTTTTTGGAATTCGTTAAAATATGTTGGGGACAAAAGTACTTGGCGGTTAGAGCAAGTTTACAATTGTGGCAAAGGTCAGCCTAATCAAATCATGAGACTTGGACATGGAGTTCCAGTCTGCGTTTTTGAAAATGTTCAAGTAGGGAGTGAATCATGAAAGTTGATCATCAACTCTTAATTAATGCCAATCAATATCTCAAAGATCAGGGTATTAAAGGTCAGATCGTTTTTCGAAGTGAAAGATCTCATTTGGTTCGTGCAGGACGGAATCAGGTTTCTCTTAATACCTCTGAAGAAGCCGCACGCTTTTTCGTACAAATTCAATTAGGCAAAAAGCAAAGCAAGGGCGAATTTGTTCTTAAAAATAATACAACAGAAGAACTCATTCACGAAATCAAAGAGCTTCAAGCGACACTTCCTTTATTACCTGAAATTGATCATCTTGGAGACCTCTTAAATCTGGCCCAAGGCGATTACAACGATGACCATTCAGATATGGACATGATTAACATGGACACTTCTCTTATGGTTGACGTCTATGCCAAAGCTGTGAATAAATTTGCAGATAAAGGTTGTGAAGTCTCTGGCGCTTTTTCACTCGGAACCTATGCTTATAGCATTATCAATACCAATGTCGAGCAACCTATCTCCTATCGTGGTTCAGATTATAATGTCGATGTCGTGCTTCAGCTCAAAGAGCATAACAACAAAGAGATTAAATCCTCGCAAGTAGGTGCTTCATTAGCAGAGATTAACGCTGATGCAATGATAGAAGAACTTGATCGCCATTTTTTAGTTAAGACAACTACGCATCGAAAGAGCGTCCCCATTGGAAAATACAATGTCATCTTTGGACCTGAAGCAGTGGCCGAAATTTTGGCCTATACAAGTTGGGTGGGCTTTTCAGGTGAATCGTATCTGATGCAAACAGGAATGTTTAAAAAAGGACAGCATGATATTGGAAGTAAAGTTTTTGGTGATAATATAACCATTACCAATGACCCAACATCTAAGCACTCTTTATTTAAAAGAAGAGTGGGTCTTAATGGAATTCTCAGACCAGCTCACACCATAATCAACAAAGGGATTTTAAAAAATCTCATCTACTCATCAAAAGATATTTGTGATCGGTATGGAATCGTTGTCGATAACGATTTTGCAACGGCCTCTTTTGAATTACTACCAGGAACAGGACCGGCGACTTGGACAGAGCTAGTCCAACAAACGAAGGAACCAACTCTTTATATTAATACTCTTCATTATATGAATTTCACCAACGTCGCAAAAGGCGAATTCACTGCAACTTCACGCTTTGGTACTTACTTGATAAGTGAAGGTAAAGTTCAAGATCATCTCTACAATATTAGAGTAAATGACAGTTTTCATCATGTTTTCAATAATGTTCATTGGCTTTCAAGCAAGATTACTTCTGTTAACCTCTCCTCGACCTATGGGATGAGATTGGCCAGTTCAGTCTCTGTTCCTGAGTGGATTGAAGTAAAAGATGTTCCCATTACAGCTTGTTTCGCCCCTGAACTATCGGAAAATGCTTAATTTTCCTCATCTTTGGGTTCTTCCTTAAACAGAGTTATAATGACTTAATTAATAAAATTGAGGATGTATATTTTTGAAGGCCCTATTCATTTGTGACGAAAAAGAAGAGTGGAATTATCTACGAAATATCTTTCGAGCGCATTTCTCAAAAGTAGAATTAGTTTGTGCCATTAAAGGTTCCGATGCCATTGAAGCACTCAACTTCCAAGGCCCTTTCACAATGATCATGATTGAATGCGGAATCAAAACTGATAATCCTTCAGAGCTGGCCAGAGAAGTTTATGAAAGTATTGGAGAACGTCCCATTATCTTCATCGGAACAGAAGTGATGCTCAAGGACAGAGTTGATAATGATCTCATTGAAACTTCAGATTCTGCTCAAATCTATAAAAAGCCATACGAGGTAAATAAATTTAAAGAGATTATTCAAGTTTCATTAGAATGGGCCCAAAAAGAAGATTTTGTGAATTCTGTGATTGAACTCAATCGAGATGAGTTTGTTCCATTAAAATTGCGCAACTTTTATCTTTTTAGAACCAGTCCCTTTGATGCCTATATTGAACTCACTAAAACAAAATATATCAAGGCATTAAGCAAAGACAAGCCCTATACGCAATCTCAAATTCAGGACATTGGAAAAAGAGGCATACGTGTTCTTTATCTGCACAAAGATGAGCAATTGAAATTTTTAGAAAATTCGATTGATAAGATATCAAACGTCTTATCTAAAAAAGGAATGCAAACAAAGCTCATTCTCCAGACAGAAATAGCTGGAGTACTCGTAATACATCAATATTTAAAAAGTGTGGGAGTAACAGAAAAACTTACTCAATTTATAAACGTCATTATGGATGCGAGTGCCAAGCTTTACGAGACAACCTCAACTCTTACTGATATTTTAAAAAACTTTCCATATGAACACCTCGACCTAGCTGAACAGGCAGTGCTCAAGGCCCTCATTAGCGAAGGCTTAATGAGAGGTATGGGCTGGAGCTCAGAAATGACTCGCTCGAAATTAACTTTGGCCAGCTATCTCCACGATGTCTATCTTCCAGATGAAAAGATGATTCGCATTACTCACCTCGAACATCCCGAACTAGAGGGTTACTCTGAAAAAGAAAGAGAAGAATTCACCAATCACATGCGAAAGGCCGCAGATATTGCAAAGCAGTTTTCAGGAATCTCTGAGGCTGATTTTATTATTGAAGAACATCATGAACTGCCTGATGGTTCAGGCTTTCCTAGACGCTACAATGCTTCTAAACTAACTGCGATCTCTTCAGTTTTTGTTCTTACTTCAAATTTCGTAACTCAATTGGCCATTCATGGACCTAGCAAGCTAACGATGACTTCTGTCTTAGGCGCCATGAACAATCACTATAACGTTGGGCATTTTAAAGAACCTTTAAAAATTCTTAAAAAGGCCGTGAAAGATCTTGGTTAGAATTGAAGATTGTCGAGAGTATCAATGATTTTCTTATAAGTATGTCGAGTAAATCTCGTTCTTAATTGAGAGACAACCTGATCTTTTGTAATAGCGGTCCCTTCATCTTTTGATTTTAATGCAATGTTAACAAACTCTTCTGCAACGATTATAACTTTGGCCAATGGTGAAATATCATCTTGATACTCAAGTGCAAAACCAACACCACCGTTCATTCCATGATGTTGTTGTAAAATAGCATCAGCACCCATTGGCATTCTTGGAAAATTGCGAATCATCTCGCTGGCCATACGAGCGTGGGATAAGACGATTTCTTTTTCCTTATCATCTAGAACTTGATTAAAAATTAAATCTTCTTCGTATTTAAATTCAGGATATTTATTGTATACAGGAATAAGAAACATATCGTGAAAAAATAAGACAAAAGCCACTTTCTCTGCATGTTCTTCGGAACCCCAGGAAATATTTTTAATGATGTGATTTGAAATGTAGGTAGTCATTACTGAATGCATATAAATAAAGCGAGATTTATTCTCGAGCAATGACTGAAGTAGCGATTTGATTTTGGGCACAGAATTGATGACTGAACTTACTGCCGATACACAACTCTTAGAAATTTTAACCATCTCTTCATTGGCTTGTGGATTTTGACTTAATTCTTCCGCAATGAGTTCAAACCCTTGCTCGACAACGTCGATGGCCATATCGGGAGTCATCTTTTCTTGTAATTTTTCATTTAAGCGCTGACTTGCAAGGTTGGCGACAACCGCCCTTTGATCCTTAGGGATATAGAGAGTTTCGACACCTCTTTGAAGATACATTTTAACTTTGACAGAGAGAGAGCGACCAACATCTACAATTTTTGCATATTCCTCTTTAGTCCGAGTCATCTTTAAGTAGATATCACATGGAGCTGTATCGATATTGGAAAGAATCTTAATAGGAATAGGATAAAAATCTGGTAAATCTTTAAAGGCCATATCCTTGGCCGTAATGTTGAACATTTTAGCTATCGTTCTGATTAACAATTGCAAATTCAAATTTCCAGGAAGCGTTTCTACCCCATGAGTATGCGCAATCGAACTTTTCTCTCCAATTAACAGTAAGGGAGTCTGAAGACTACCATCCTTCATTATTGTCTGAACTTCAGCTCCTGCATCACGCCCTTCAACTTGAGAAAGAGTGATTATAAGCTCCACCTCAGAAGTGAGAGCTTCTTTTAAGGAATCAACATTTGAAACGACAAGAACTTGAGCATCAACAAAAATTTGAAGGTTGATAACATAGAGATCATTAATGACTTCATTATCTGAATAAAGAACAACTTTCATCATCTTTTTATATTCTTTTTAATTAAAAAATAACCTTTTCCGTGTGCCGATTTTACAGTGAACGAAGATGAGGAAATCTTTTTACGAACTTTGCTAATATGTTGATCTACAGTTCTGCTAACGACATTCACTTTCTCACCCCAGACTGCATGAAGGAGTTCATCGCGCGGATGAATAGATCCTACCTCACGTGACAGATGATAAAGAATTTTGAACTCGAGAGGAGTCAAATCTATTTCGACAGCACCATCACCAGATTCGATTGATAATTTTTGAGTTGAAAGATTGAACAATAAATCATCTAGATGATAATTGTCTTGTCCTTCATGATTGACCCTAAAACGTGCCTGAATTCTGGCCGCCAGCTCAAGGGGTTCAAATGGCTTTACCACATAGTCATCGGCGCCAGAATTGAAAGCAGATAGCTTATCTTGAAGCTCCTTTCGTGAGGTAAGCATAATGATGGGAACATCTTTCATAGACAAATTATTCTTCAGATAATGGCAAAATTCAGATCCTGAACCATCTGGCAGTCCTTCATCAAGGACAATAATATCTGGGCGACTATTTGAAACATATTCACGTGCAGAAGCCAAATCAATTGCAAAGGATAAGCTAAAGTTGACTTCAAGAGTCCGCTTTAGAAGAAGATGAATGTCCGAGTCATCATCTATGATTAATAGTGATATTTTTTTATTCATAAACCACCTTAAGTAGAATTATGGTAGCATTAAATAGATAAATTTAAAGTAATTTTGATAGAGAGATTGTTTAATGGCAGACTCAGGTAAAATTCGAATCACGATAGATGCAGACCTCAAAGACATCATGCCTACGTTCTTAAGTAACAGGATAAAAGATCTCTCTTCTATTTTAGAAGCTATAAAAACAAACGACATCAAGACAATTCAGGTCATAGGTCATAAATTGGCAGGAAATGCAGGTAGCTATGGTCTTCCTGACCTTGGTCAAATTGGCGTCAATTTAGAAATGGCCGCAATAAAGCAAGACCTAATTTCAATTAAATCACTTCTCATTGAATACAAAAACTATATGGAAAAGCTAGAAATAGTTTATAAATGAATATAGCAAAAATATTCGACATTTTACTGGTTGATGATGATGAAGATTTAACCAATCTCCTCAATAAGCAAATATCTGGTAGTGGATTCAGAGTTCATATTGAAAAAGACCTTAATTCAGCTAAAAGTTATCTCAACCAGCATATTCCACACGCCATCATTCTTGATATTAATCTAGGAACTGATTTGAGCTGGTCTCTCATTCCTTGGATTCGTGAACAGTCTCACTTTCAAACAACAAAGATCTTCATAAGTAGTTCGGATATGAGCCGGGGAAATATACTCAAAGCTAAAGCCTTAGGTGTTGATGAACTGCTCGCTAAGCCGTTAAATGCAGCGGCCTTGGTTCAAAAGCTCAAGAAAAACCTCCGCGCCACCGAAGCAGCTAGTTACAATATTCCTCACCCCCCAAGCATCGAATGTTCACTTTATGCAAAGCATGTAAAAATAAACGAAATCTCACTCGTGGTTGTCGCTCCTGTTAAGTTTTCTGAAAAAACTGATATCAAAATACAAAGTGATTTTTTAAATGAAATTCGCTTAAATGAAATCAAAATGAGAACAGTTGATCAATCAAAACCTGCAAGTGACGGAACTTATAATACAGAGGTAACTTTTAGAGGAATGACTGAACTCATGGCCCAAAACATAAGAAAAATTAAAAAGAAATGAAAAAACCTATTGTTTTTACCATTGATGATGATGTCGATTTTAATAATTTTTTAAAGTTAACTCTGAAACCACTTGATCTTGATTTAAAAATTTGTACAACAGTAGATCAATTCACGGCCCTTATGAGATCAAGCACTCCGGATCTTTGCATCATTGATCTCAACCTAGATATTGCCATGGGAGCCGGCTATAAGTTAATTCAAGCCATCCGATTAACAAAAGGCCATGACATTCCCATAATTGTCATCTCGAGAAGAAATAGCACAAAAGATATTTCGTTGGCGCTAGAAGTCGGGGCAAATGATGCTTTGACAAAACCCCTAGATCCTCCTCTTCTGATAAGTAAGATTAAACAGCATTTGCAACTTGAAGGAAAAAAGAATGAGCTCACATTCTATTCCATTTCTGAAGTTAAACAAGAATGCCATCTTTCTTTCCACCTTCATTTAAATCAAATTTCTGAATATGGAATCACACTATCTTCTCCTCATTTGATATCTAAAGGGACGCTAATTAATTTAAAAAGCTCCGCTCTCAAAGAGATACTCAATATGGATGAAATATCGCTCATGGTGGATGAAACTTCATTTAATACTGATCTCAAATTATTTTATGCTTTTTGTGAATTTGATGCGACCAAGCCCGAAATTTCTTTGCAAGCTCGCCAATGGATCCTTAGACAACCTGTTTAAAAACTTCTTCGATGCTTTCCAATTTTTTTGGCAAACGAACTGATTTTAATTCCATTTTTTTATCATAGAGAAAAATATAAGAATCTCTTAAGTGAGAAAAATCAAACATTTCCTTTATCCCTTGATACAACGAATTTCTCAGATCATGATTCAGGGCCGAAACATCTATGACGACACAGGCATTATCATTTAAATCAAAATCAATCAGTGAGCTTAAAACGGGATTGAAAGGTTCAATACTTTGATGAATTCGAATATGACAGTGAGAAATCGATTTCTCAAGGATAAAATCACCATTAAATGTGGTAGCACGATACCCCAAATCCATAAATTCTTTATAGTCAGGGACAAAAGCATCAAAATAATTTCGAAGTGTCTTAAAGAAACTCATCTAAAACGAAGAGCGATAGTAATCATAGGAATGATCGAAGTATACTTATGACTCACTTGAGTCTCTATGTTGCTAGAGTCAGTTGATTTAGAAATACTAAGTGAATGGTAAGAAATATTAGCCCCCAAAGTAAATCCTTTCGTCAGTCTTAATTGATATCCAAATGATGCCATATAGCTCCAACCGCTAATGTCTTCAGAAGCACCAGCACGTTGTCTCTTGCCTTTAGCATAAGGATTCCAAACTGTAGTCAGGGCCCAGCCTTGAGACTCTCCAAAGAAAAGTGTAAATCGTGGACCCAATTCAGTAACACTCAAAGTACCTGCCGTTGAGCTTCCTGAGCCTTTGAGAGATCGACTATGCAGCATGACACTCTGACCGAAGTAGACTGCCTGCTTACCATCAAGAGAAGCGCCTAAGAAGAGACCGTAATAGCTCTTCGAATAAGATTCATTGTCAACATTATCAGAGTCAGAAGTATAATTTCCAAACAGTTCGATATTAAACGCGGCCATCGCCGATGTGGCCGAAAACAAAAGTATAAGAATGAATTTAAATAAAAGTTTCACTTATAACAGATTCGCACAATTAGAGAAAATCTCAAACTTCTACTCAAAAGAGTAGCTTTTACCTGAGTGGGAGGCTCTACTTTTTAGTGACTATACCTTTCACTCGATTGGGAAATAGACAGTTACAGATCTCACATATGGTTCCATCGCAACCACGTGCAGAACAAAATTCCCTACCATAGAATATAATTCTCAAATGAAGCTTGTTCCATTGATCCTCTGGAAAAAGTTTCTTTAAGTCGACTTCAGTTTGCTCTACATTTTTACCATTAGTGAGTTCCCAGCGTTGAGCAAGTCGATGAATATGTGTGTCGACAGGAAAGGCCGGTACACCAAAAGCTTGCGACATAACCACTGAAGCCGTTTTATGCCCTACACCCGGTAGTGCCTCAAGAGCTTCAAAGCTTTGTGGAACTTCACCCTTATAGTCATTCACCAAAATTTTAGAAAGCTCTGAAATAGCTTTTGATTTTCGCGGAGATAGCCCGCATGGCTTGATAATGGCCGCTATTTCATCAACTGATACAAGCGCCATATCAAAGGGATTATCGGCCAATTGAAACAAGCCTGGGGTAATTTTATTAACCCTTTCATCAGTACATTGGGCCGACAAAAGTACGGCGATTAATAATGTATAGGCATCCTTATGATCTAAAGGAATGGGGGTTTCAGGGTAGAGTTCTTCAAGACGTTTCGAAATGAATTGAGCACGCTCTTTCTTGGTCATTTGAGGGACAATGGTTTTCATGATGACATAATGATAAAGAAAAACGCCCTTGGCAACCATTAATTTCAAGCACTTAGATGTTTGTCTAAAAAACAACACCCCCATAAAAATTACCAAGCTCACCCAAAAGAATAAATAAACCCGATAGAATAAGCCAAATATGCACCCCCTTATTTGAAGGAGTTTATCGTGAAAACCGTACTACCAATTGCCCTTTTGCTGTCGACTTTAATCAGTCTTCCTGCTTTTTCGCAAGAAGATCGTGGTCTTCTCGGCGGAGATTTTAAAGTATCAGTTGATGGAGAAATCAATACCTCAGGCATGTACGGAACAGATTCTGGAAAGGTGGCAACACTTAGAGATTCTTACGTTACTTTATCAGGAACTTTTAAAGATAAAATTCGCGCCGTCATCACGGCCAATTTGGCGCAAATTTTCAAAGATAATAAAGTTGAATTAACTGATGATTTCGATCTCGGAGCTTTTATTAAGGAAGCCTATATTGAAATCAGGCAAGTTGGTGGAGCACCAGTTGCGATCATCGTTGGTAAACAACCGATGGCCTTCGGACAAAATGTACAAACCATGCCTATCTTTAAAAATAACCCATTATCAAGCATGCAAGAAATCAGCGAGGTCATGGGAGTGACTGTAGAACTCTCTGAAGGTCTCTTTGGAATTTTTGATATGGCCGAAGTTTCAGCATTTGAAACGAAAGGCGGAGATCTTGAAATTGGTAGACTTGATGGTGTTTCAGTTCGTTTAAGTAAAATGTTAACTGATCAATGGCTATTGACTCTATCTCATGCAGAAATGGGCAACTCCCATTTAGAATCGGGTCACGAAAGAAGAACGTCTATTGGCCTAATCGGCGAAACTCAAGATGGGATGCTTGTTGGTTGGGTTGAAGGTATGTACTTCTCAAACAATCCAGAATATCCAAACTCAAATTTTGGCATCACTGTTGGTGGCTCAATTAGAGTACATGAAACAACTGATGTCATCGTTGAGTACACATGGGTTGAAAAAGAAGTTTCCCAAATTGCACTTGGTGTGAAGACTGCCCTTACTTCTAATATTACTGTCGGCGCAGAAGTTCGCTACAACAATTATGTTGAAAGAAAGGACGATATCGTTTTTGGTGTCAACGTGACTTATGCTTTTGGAACATCTGGAAGCAATCGTAACGAAAACTATCTCTTCGATGACAAAAAATAAGAAAGGTTTGTAGATGAAAATATTAAAAATTGCATTATCGTCGGTTTTACTTTCAAGCTCAGTGATGGCCGCAGGTCCAATCGTTTGGGTCAGTTCAAAAGTAATTGATAGTATCGCAACAAATATCGACATCTATGATTTTCTAGAAACAACGCGAATGACAGACTCTCAAAAAGTAGCTCTGTTTGAAAAAGCTGGAAAAGACTTTGATAAGTATCAAGAGCTACGCAAACAAGCCCTATCTCCAATGTTTGATTCTGGCTTACGTCAATGGACCTACTTTAAGATAGTAGAAAAAGATGCAATTCGCGACCGTAAATCATCTGGAAAAACACCAGCATTCAGAATCACGGAAACAGCTTACTTTGATGCTACTCAAAAAATTGAAACCGATGCTTGTCGCAAGTATCTCGATCAGAGATTAGGTATAGTTAAGGCCCGCGATCTCTTCGGAGCAGAACTTAAAAAGAATGGTTATCCTCATAAAGCCTCGGAATCTAATACTGACGTCTATTTTAGTTGGTTCAATGCTCAAAAAGCTCGCCTCAAAGAAAGCATGAGAATCAAGGAAATACAGAAACATGAATTTTTCAAAGCAACAAGAGGATATGAAGTCTATGTTAGACCGACCGACATGTGGGACTTTGGAAAGTCTAATGAAGCTTTGGTCAATCAAAAACTCAACAATAAGAGAATGGATAAAGCTTCATTGCTTAAAATTATTCAAGATAATCCAGAGCTAAGAGTAACGTTGGAATCCTTAGACTCACTATCAATTTCCGATATGTCTCTGAGTGAGATCGCTAAAATCAACGCGGACGAAGCTCATCAATTGGCCGACAAAATTGAACAAACGTTAAGCACTAACAAGCAGACTCTTACAGCTAACATTACTCGCTATACTCAAATTGCTCAGCAATTTGTAACAAAGTACACAGATGATCAACTAAAAGAAAAGGCCAAAGAAGCTCGAGAAAATTATCTTAGAAGCAGTGGTGATTATACTGACCTCGTTTTATCCAAAATCTATGATCTTGCATTGAAACTAAAAGACACTTCAGACAAAAATCAAGTGAACTCATTTCTATCAGAATTAGATAAGAGAATTTCAGATGCCGCCAATGAAGTAACTCAGGAAGAATACTACAAAGGTGAAAAAGAGCAGCAGTATCTTGTTCAAGATCTTATCGTAAGATCATTTAAGTCACAAAAAAGCGAAGCTTTTAATTCTCTTGAGTCTTCTTTAGAAGATCTCTCCTCTGCCGTATTAAAGTTTGAAGTCATGAAGATTGGCCTAACTGAAAAAGCGATCGTCTCAGCAAAGGTTTGTGATCTAAAAACTTATGAATGCCAAAAGAAAATAGATAGTCATTTGAAGCAAAAAGAGATCGAAAAAGGAATCAAGAAATATCGCGAACAAGACCTTTCACGTTATGACAATATGATCGAAATCAACAAAGATGGCTACGATCGTATGCAAGGCGGAGAAGCCTTCGACTGGGTTGTTGAGCGCAACTAAAACCAAAAAGATAGCTTTGTTGCAAACTCATAAGCATGAAGTGGGCTTTTAGAGCTATCGACCTCATCAATCTTTTGCCATTGTTTTTCAAATAGTGCACCAACCGTTACAAAAGCGGCCTTGCTTATTTTAAACTTAACACCTGATTCAATTTTGGCGTTATTGGTTTTATAAGTTTTCCCGTCATTGAAGCGCAACTTACCTGTCGGTCCACGATCAGAGTGTCGAAGATCCTTAACCATTATTCCTTCAATATCAACCAAAACATTGATTAATTGATTTACTGTTTTCTCGGCTCCGAACTGTAAAAAATGTTCAGCTTTTTCTCTCGTCGCATACTTATCAGAAGCGTTTGTGGTTTTTACACCATACATATATTCAGTCCACAATTCCCATTCTGAAGTTCGATATTTAGCACCGGTATCGAAAGCATAACTTTGATCAGGAGCAATATCGGCCTTGTAATAAATGGCCCCCACTGAAAGCGAAAGGGCGTTGTTAGGAAAGAATTCTAACTTATTAGCAAATCCACGTTCTTCATCGGTTTTAAAAGTTTTAGCATTGGTAAATGTGAGCGCATCATTTGAGTCATATGTTAGGGCGCCATCGCGATCACGAGAAACGGCTTTTGACTCTCCCCAAAATGTTGTGTGGTTAATCCAGCCCGATTTAAACTCACCAAGGCGAAATGATAAAATGATTTTCTGATCAACATCGCGCCAAGAGTTTTCTGTACCAATCACTGACCCACCATCGATATAAGTGTTTTCAATCACTCCCCAATGAAGACGATGAAAAGGAACGACGCCTTTACCTGCGGTAATCATCATATTGTCGCGGAAACGATATGTGGCCGTCGCTTCTTCAAAGATATTATAGGGCTCACCTAATTTTGAATCATCAAGATCCAATTTGAAACGAGCAAAAATATTATCTTGATTCCCATAAATTTTAAGATCAAGAACACCAATACCTGTTTCGACAGATTGTGAACGATTTTTTACTTTTGAAACTCTCAGGAGATCAAGAGCAAGAAACCCTTTTACTTCAGCATTTAAAGCGAATGCATTAAAAGAAAAAGAGAATGCCAAAATGGCGAATACTAAGAAAGTGCGCATAATATCTCCTAAGAAGTTGACTCTCGGTATCAGAATGTAACAGTGATCGTAAAGTGAAGATTCTATTTGCTTTAATTATCGCAGTGCGCACGCATAAAATAATGCTAATATAGTGTCATTTAGTCACCACTCGACAAGGAAGGGACATGAACGGATTCATTCAAACCCCACCAAAAACATCGCGAGCTTACTCAACGGACACTCTCTTAAAAGAAATTTTAAAGAGTCGTTTCTCGCAAGAACAATTTTCGATAATCGATGAAGATCTCAAAAAATTTGAATCGCGCATAGAAAATGAAATTGAAAGTTATGCCCAAGACTGTCATCAACATCCACCTCGTTTAATTCCATTTGATGCCTGGGGGAATCGAATTGATGAAATAGAAGTGGCCCCAGGCTGGAAACAACTTGATAAAGTGAGCAGTGAAGAAGGAATCGTCGCTATTGGATATGAAAGAAAGTTTGGAGAGCTCTCTCGACTTTATCAATTCGCCAAACTCTATCTTTATCATCCAAGTAGCGCTTATTATACCTGTCCCTTAGCGATGACTGATGGAGCTGCCAAACTACTTGAGAACTTTGGTTCCAAGGAACAAAAGTCCCAAGCCTACCAAAATATTATCTCTCGTGATCCCAAAAAATTCTGGACGTCAGGTCAATGGATGACAGAAAGAAGTGGCGGTTCAGATATTTCAAACACAGAAACCACTGCACTAAAAAAGGGAGATCATTACCTTCTCAATGGAGTAAAGTGGTTCACTTCAGCCACAACATCGCAAATGGCGATGACTCTGGCCCGAATAATTGACGATAGCGGAAATTCAGTAGCTGGTTCAAGAGGACTTTCGCTTTTTTATTTAGAGCTTAGAGATGACAATGAAAAACTTAATGGGATTGAAATTTTAAGACTCAAAGATAAATTGGGAACAAAGGCGCTACCAACTGCAGAGCTCCAACTCAAGAATACTAAAGCAACTTTAATTGGAGAAATTGGAGCTGGTGTAAAAACAATCGCAACTCTTTTCAATATCACTCGTATTTATAATGCCACAACAACAGTCGGAGCTTGGAAGAGGCTGCTCGATCTGTCTCTCGATTATTCGACAAAGCGAATGGCCTTTAAAAAGCATTTAAAAGACCATCCCCTGCACTTACAAATTCTCACCAAATCCCGAATTCACTTTGAAGCCAGTTTCCATCTCGTGAGTTTCGTAGCCTCACTTTTAGGACAAGAAGAATGCTCAAAAGAGCAAAAGATAAGAGAGAATGCTTCCTCAATTCTTAGACTACTCACTCCAATTGCAAAACTCTACACTGCCAAAAATTTCATGGGACATTGTTCTGAAATGATCGAATCTTTTGGAGGAGCGGGATATATAGAAGACACCGGACTTCCCATGTGGTTGAGAGACGCCCAAGTTTTTACAATTTGGGAAGGAACGACCAATGTGCTATCTCTTGATGTTCTTAGAGCGATGAGCAAAGAAAATGCCTTTTCTCCTTGGGCACAGGATATAACCCGCTCTCTCCAAGAAATAAAATCTTCTGAATTAAAAGATATGACGACAGAAATTATGTCACTTTTAAAACAAACAGTAGAGTTCGCCACAGCCCATACTCAATCATCTCCTGAGATTTTGGAGTCAAAAATGCGCGCCTTAAGCTTCAGGATTGGCGATATTACTTGTGCGACTTTAATGCTTAAGCATACTGACAGAAATCTCACGTTCAAAAATTTATATAGTGTAAAAAGGTTTATTAATGAATTGAACCGCTCTGAACTTGAACGTGTAGTCGATCTAAATGCAGAAAAATCTTACTTATTTGGGCAAACTTAATTGCTGGTCACTCACGTAATAAAAAATGGCAAAAAGAATACAGGCTACAACTATCGGAACCCATCTTTTGTACAATTGTTTTTTCTTATCATTCTCAAATTCGATCACAACCGCTCCTGATTAAGCGGCCTCTTTCTTCATTTTGATATACCACTCAGGTGGTATGAATTGAGACTTGGGAAAAGGCAGCTTGTTAACCATTATATCCTCAAAGAATGTGGGAACATAGCCACAAGGAATCATTTCACCAATGTACTTCCCTGTTTCTGGGTCTTTGCCTGTTTGCACCCAACGAAAAATATCACGAGCAACATAATTGCCATGAACGTCGAGTCCGATAATTTCTGAAATATGCGAAGTTCTTCTCCCCCCGTCATGATAACGAGAGCATTGAACGACAATTTGCATCGCTGAGCCCACCATCTTTCGAACAGCATCGGGTGGAATTTTAGTATCTCCCATCAAGCATAATGTCTCTAAACGAGTACAGGCATCCACTGGATTGTTGGCGTGAACAGTTCCCATCGAACCGTCGTGACCGGTGTTCATCACTTGAATAAGGTCGAGTGCTTCTTCCCCTCTCACTTCCCCTACGATAATACGATCGGGACGCAATCTCATCGAAGAAATCACCAGATCGCGAATCGTCACTTCAGTTGTGCCTCTGGTGGGGTCAGCTTTTCGCGTTTCAAATTGCACTACGTGCTCTGCTTTTACTTGAAGTTCCGAAGCATCTTCGATGATGATCAAGCGCTGAGTTTTGGGAATTCGAGAACCTAAAACGTTCAACATCGTCGTCTTTCCTGAACCTGTACCACCTGAGACAATAAGATTCTTGCCGAGGAAAATACAAATATCGAGAAAACGCGCAGCGGTTTTTGAAATTGATCCAAAACCAATCATATCATTTAAAGTTAACTTTTCTTTTGAGAATTTTCTGATGGCCACCGTTGTTCCATTCTTCGCCATAGGAGGAAGCACAACGTGAATACGAGAACCGTCAGGAAGACGAGCATCCAGGCGAGGATTATCGTTATCAATCACACGACCAACTGATTGAGCAATCGCTCTCATTGCTGATAATAAAGCATCATCACTGGGAAACTTATTTTCTGTTTTGTAAACGAGACCTTTTCTTTCGACAAAGATTTCCGATGGCCCGTTGATCATGACTTCTGTCACGGACGGATCTCTCAGTAGATCACCGATCGGACTTAAGAGGGACTCAATGGCATCTGAAAATATCGACACTTTTAAAAGCTCCTTAGCTTACTCATCACGAGGTCGCCACACGCGCACCTTGCTTCTCGCTTGTTCTGAAGCGATTTCTCTCTTCTTCTTATCGTCAGGTCGCTCAATCACTGAAAGACGACCTTTAATTTTTCCTGTCGGACAATAAAATTCATAGATGCCCTCTTTTTCAAAATAGGCTTCAGCGCTATGAACTTGACCCTTTTCGGCACTTAAAAAAATCTTCTTATCTTGAAGAAAGAAACAACTTGGCTGCTGGGTGGAAGAAGTAATGAAAAACCTCATCTTTTCGCCAACATAGCCAGTAATTCGTTCCGGATAAAAACCTTCATCAGAAGCGATAACGGAGACCTCTCTGATCGGATGATCGTACTTCTGTGGCTTCATGATTTCCTCCTGATCTAAGGCCTTAACCCCATTAATGGTCAAACCTAAGCACAGTAAAAATTGAAACGTCCAAAATATTTTCAGCCTCATATGGCCCTCCACTTCAATATCCTATCGGTAAAGTCGGGATTTTACTTAAGTGAAGAACGCGGGATTATAAGCTCTTGAAATAATTTAAGAAAATAAAAGGAAGAAGCTCAGAAATCATGGAATATCCATATCTAATGGGCTAGAGTGTGGCCCCATGTTTAAGACTTTAATACTCTTATTAGTACTTCTGCCTCATATTGTTCTGGCCGAAGATCAACTCGTGACACTTCTTGAAGTGTCCCATAGCAATTCAAACAAAAAAGTTCGTTATCGGGCCAAGATTCGCGATTGTAAGTTCAAAGATGTTTCAGAAATGACTGTCGACATTTACGATCACGCGACCGGCAATGAATCAGAACCTTCCTTTATTGAGAGTATCTACTACAACGTAGAAACTTTATTCTCTGTCGATGAATTTCTCGATTTTCAAATTTCGGCAGTTAAAAATCTCAGATTTCATTTTGAAATCACCAACTGTCAAATTGATAAATATCTCGAATACAATAACCAACGTTATAAATTGGAAGAGATTACTGTAAACTATCACAACTATTTGGCCTTCCCGACTCTCAAAAATGTCTTAGTAAAAGTTGTCGACCAACAATCAGTTCCCCAATTTATTGAGATCCCCTACTACAATGCGGAAGGATACATTCCTTTTTACGAAGCCCATGTGGGAATTGGATTTAATCTTTCTGAAAATATTCGTCCTCGTAATCACTTAAAAGATAAGACCACTTTTCGCCAGGGTCTTACTGTTCACGAACCCCTTCCCCTTTTCCTCATTCGCTATGGCCCCCTTTTCATCAATAAAGATGGAGCAGGAATTGTCCTTTTACCTCTTAAAAACTACGCCCTTCTCTTTACCACTATCATTGATGGTGAGCCCTATGATGCTGATGGACTAAGTGAGAGGGAGCGATCACTTTTTTCAGGCTGGATTTTAAAAACTTGGGATCTCACTTTTTTTTGGTTTAAAGATATTCAAGGAATCTCACATGGTGAAATTTTTAAAATTCAACTTGAGCATGAATACAATCTCAATCGCTATTTCACTCTTGCCCCCCATATGTTCGTCCAATGGTGGGACGATGAATATATGAACTACTATTACGGAGTGGCTCCCAATGAAGTGAATGTTGTTGGACGTGAGTATAACGCTAAAGCAACTCAAAACATGGAAATAATGATCAAGGGATATTTAAAAATGGGGCGCTATAAATGGGTTATGGCGGTAGGTGAAAAATGGTACGGCAAAAATGTTTCGGCCTCACCTCTTGTGAGAAAGGATACTGAGTTTAGAACCATCTGGGGAGTCACGGCCCAATTTCTCTAAAAACTTACTCTGTTAAGAATTCTTGAAGAAAATAAGCACAAAAATCAGTTTTGCCCTGGAGACCAGACTTTTGATAAATGGTGGCACATTGATTGCGAATTGTGCGCTCTGAAGTAAATCTCTTGGCCGCCATATCTTTGGAGCTTAAACCTTTTAACAAAAGATAAGCGATCTCTTTTTCACTTTGGCTAAATTGCCACTTTTCAAATTCATCTTCGATATACTTTTTAAATTCGCCAATAAAATCCTTAATTTTTCGCTCATATTGGCCTGCGGTTTTTTTTGATTCTTCAAGTTCAAATTGAAACGAACTCCACACATAGCGCACCATTCTAAATACGGTATAGAGAATAGTAACTCCAACAATTGCACTGCGAAAGAGAACGTGAAGCCCCATCCCGTCGAGCACATCGTAAGAAATATCGAATGTGACAATAAGAAAAATGCCGATCAAAAAATATGTGATCGTTACTTTTTCTTTATAAAAGGGTGATGTGACATTTGTCATAGCTGACTTTATTACTTCACATTGATACTTTTGTCACATAGAAAAAGTAGTTTCGGTTAGTTATTACATTAGCACTAATTTCAAGGAGTCTATTTTGCAATCATCATTTATGAAAGAAATCACCATGGACGCAGCGAAGCAAGTAGCTTTAGGTAAAGGAATTAAGGATAAGAACTTAAGTGAACTTGCCCCTTTCTTCTCCGCTATAAAGGAAGACTTAGATACCAAATATCGAGGAGTTATTCTTCATCTCGAAGATGAAGCGGCCAATACTTTTAGTCATCAGGAGTTGGTTAATGCTCCTGAACTTATAAGCAGCTTCTTTGGAGAGCTCTTAGTTCAAAACGAAAAAGGCGACAAAGTCATCATGGTCTACGATCGTGATCGCTTGGGATCTATGTATCAAGGTGCTCGTTATCATCAAACCCGTGAAGGCGGGAGCATTCATACAGATAACGTAAACATCCCAGAAATTTGGAATTACCTCTTTTTAAGCTGTATCGAACCAGCTCAAGTGGGAGGGGAAAATATTTTAGTCGACGGCGTTGCCGTCCATAAAACACTAAAAGAGAAGTATCCAAAGGCCTTGGCCGTACTTGAGGACAACTTTACTTGGGAAATGAGAGGAGTTTCTGATTCTTTATATGAAGCCCCAATCATTACTTATGATGAAAATGGTCTTCCGCTCTTTCGCCACTTACGTCCTTATATGGAGTCTGCTCACGTTAAGGCCAACAAGCCCCTATCTTTTGAACAACTCTACGCTATTGACGTTCTAGATGCCGTGACAAACAGCTCAGAGTATCAAATGCGTTATCGCATGAGAAAGGGCGACATTCTCATTACAAGAGATGCTCAAGTGTTGCATGGTAGAACCTGTTTTTCTGACGCCATCGAAGCCGTAACTTATGATGACTATATTCAAGGCAAAGGCGCCATCTTAAAGCGCACTATGGAGAGATTATGGATCAAGTAAATAAATTTCATGCAGTTTATTTAGCGGCAGGTTACGGATCGCGCATTAGTAAACTTACGAATGATCCGAAATGTCTCCTTCAAATTAATTCAGAGTCTTTACTTGAACGAAGCTTTCGTCTTTGGAAAGAGCTGGGAATAAAAGACGTCACTTTGGTTCTTGGATACAAAGAATCAATGATTCGAAATGTCGCTGAAAAATATAAGGATGATTTCAATATTAGATATCAACTCAACGAAGACTTTGAAAAACAAGGCAACACCTTCTCTCTTTTGTTAGGAGTCAAAGAACTAGCACAACCTTGCTTAATCTTTGATGCCGATCTTATTTACGATAAAGAAGTCCTTGAAGATTTTATGAATCAAGGAACAAACTCTCAAATTCTTATTGGGCCATCAAGCCTAGAGGATATTGAGTGCGCTAAGACTTTAATAGATCAAAAAGGCTTTGCCCGCATGACGGTCGACAAAAGGGCCGTTACCAGTGAAGAACTCGCAAAATATGACTTTGCTGGAGAAGCAATTGGGATTTTAAAGTTTTCCAAAGAAGACACTGTAAAGCTTTGCAAAAAAACAGAAGAATTTCTGTCTCATCCAAAAAACCTCAACCTCAATTGGGAACATATGCTCAATCAATTTCTTTTAGAAGAAGATGTTGGAATTTACAAATTAACTCGTGGACGTTCAATTGAAATCGACAATCCTGAAGATTTTAAAAGAGCTGTCGAAATTTTTGGGAAATAAATGATGGCCCTACTATCAAAACTTGAATATCAGAACAACACTAAAGAGTTTCGCTTAGAGGAACCTTTCGATTTTCTCATCTATAGACCTCTGGCCTACTTGATAGTCAAACTTACCTACAAAATGCCACTCAATCCCAACCACTATTCTTTTGTTGCTCTTATTTGGGCCTTAGTCGGTTCATATTTTATTGCTCAAGGTGAAAAATTGGATTTCGCCATAGGTGGAGTATGCATTATCCTTTTCAGTGTTTTTGATTGCTGCGACGGCATGATTGCTCGAATGAAAAAGAATGGTTCAAAATGGGGAACTCAAATTGATATGTTCGTCGACCTTATTTCTAACATTGCCATTTATTCAACTCTGTTCATTGGACTTAAAAAACAGAATCACGACTTCCCTATTGAATACTTTTCATTTTTATGTGCTATATGCATTTTAATCCATGCGAGTATTTATCATTATTACAAAAAGCAATTTCAGCATTACTCAAGTGGCAATCCTGATGGTCGCATCAGAGAACTGAATGCTTGGAGAAGAGAGTACGATCAACTTAAGAAACAAAAGGGGCAATACTTTGAAAAGTTTCTTCTTTTTATGTTTTTAAAGTTTTCAAATGCTCAAAAAAGCGATGACTCCGTTCCCCTCTACGATGCCGAAAAGTACACAAAAGTTAATATTTCGATACTTCCTCTTTGGGCCTTTGTGGCTGGATCGTCTCACTTAACTTTTTTAAGTTTGGCCCTAATGCTTAATGAAATGCCTATATATTTGTACTTCGCCTTAGTTGTTTCAAACCTTTGGCTTTTGTTAGTCTATTTTATTCAATCCAATGTGAATTCAAGTATTCTACTAAAAGAGAAAGTCTTGTGATTGCACTTCTGCTTGGAACTTTTATTGGTTTTCTGATGTGTATTCCGGTTGGGCCAATCAACGTCATGGTTATTAATACTCAGATAAAGAGTAGCTCGCAAAATGCTTTGGCCATAGCACTTGGTGGTTCTTTGATGGATGTTGTTTATTTCATGATTATTCTATCAGGCCTTTCAATGTTTGATTTTAGTGAAAACATAACCATCATTTTAAAATCAGTTGGAATTGCTTTGATTTTTTTCTTAGGGATTAAAGATCTCATGGCCAAGCCAATTGTGCCCAATGAGAATGAAGAGATTAAAACTAAAAAAGCAGGTCTACTAGGCTACCTTCTTTTAGGTGTTGTGATATACACTTCAAATCCGACCTTGATTTTAACCATGACTGGACTTGGTGCCTTTATAAAAAGTCTTACCCTTTTTCCAATGACTCAAACAAATATTATCATTCATTCATTAGGGTTGGGGGCTGGTTCATTCCTATGGTTTGTTTTCCTGTCAAAAATTACTAATAAATTTAAAGAAGCTATCCGCAACAAATACCTTCTCACTTTTAATCGCGTCAGCGGTTCACTAATGATTATTCTCTCACTATTTATGTTAACGAAATTAATTTTTCCAACAATTCAAAGGACACTATGATGAAAAAAACGACAAAACTCAAAAGCATGATTCAAAGAAAAGATTTGGCCTTCCTGATGGAAGCCCACAATGGTTTATCAGCAAAAATCGCTGAAGAAGCCGGCTTTGAAGGAATCTGGGGTTCTGGTCTTTCAATCTCTGCTTCTCTTGGAGTGAGAGATAATAATGAAGCTTCTTGGACTCAAGTTTTAGACGTCGTTGAATATATGTCAGATGCCACTCAAATCCCTATTCTTTTGGATGGCGACACAGGTTACGGTAACTTTAACAATATGAGACGTCTCGTTAAGAAACTCGAGCAAAGAGAAGTTGCTGGAGTTTGTATCGAAGATAAAATCTTTCCAAAGACAAATAGTTTCCTTCGTGGAGAAGCTCAACCTCTCGCTGACATGGATGAGTTCTGCGGAAAAATTAAAGCAGGCCTTGACGCTCGTAGCGATGACGATTTTTGTATCGTTGCTCGCGTTGAAGCTTTAATTGCGGGATGGGGACTGCAAGAAGCACTCAAGCGTGCTGAAGCCTATAGAAAAGCCGGAGCAACTGCCATTCTTATGCATAGTAAAATTAGCCGTGCCGACGAAATTTTCGCTTTCATGAAGGAGTGGGGAGATCGTTGTCCAGTTGTTATCGTTCCAACAAAATATTACGCCACGCCAACACAAGAATTTGCTGATCACGGAGTTTCAACAGTAATCTGGGCCAACCACCTTATGAGAAGCGCTGTTACGGCCATGCAACAAACGGCAAAAACAATTTTTGAAGATAAGAGTTTAATAAATGTTGAAGATAAGGTTGCTTCTGTGAAAGAAGTCTTTAGACTTCAAAACGATCAAGAATTGGAAGAAGCTGAGAAGAAATACTTCCAAAGCAATAATAATGTTCACGCAATCATTCTTGCTGCAAGCCGCGGAAAGGAACTGGGAGAACTCACACTTAATAAACCAAAAGCACTTTTGGAAGTTAATGGAAAACCACTTCTTAAGCAGGCCATTGATAAAATTAAAGACCATGGCATGAATGATATCAGTGTTATTCGCGGCTACAAAAAGGACAGCTTTCCTCAATTAGGATGTGAGTATATTGATAATGATCAATATGAAAAAACAGGAGAACTCTCTTCTCTTTACCTCGCAAAGAACAAAATAGATGGCGAAACTCTTATCGCTTATGGAGATATCGCTTTCCGTGGCCATATCTTAAACCTCCTGAATGAATCGACTTCTGACATTACAATCGTCGTTGATGCCAATACAACAAGAAGAGATGATCAATACACAGGCGATTATGTAACGACTTCTAATAAATACAACAAATCTTTCGTTGAAGAAAACTCTCGCCTTTTAAAGACGAAACTTGCGACTAAAAATCAGGCTGAATTTGAAGTCCATGGCGAGTGGATAGGTATGCTCAAGGCCAATGCCAAAGGCTCTACTATTCTTAAAAACTCACTGGATGAATTGTCAAAGACTCCGCACTTTCATGAGATGAAAATGGGTGATCTCTTTAATTTCATGATTGAGCGAGATGTAAACATCGGCGTTTGCTATATCGAAGGTCAATGGATGGATGTCGATAACTTTAAAGATTTTGAAAAAGTACAAGTTTTTTAGTGAGGAATAATATGATTGAATCAAGCCGCTTTCTAAGCGAATGTAAAAAAAATAACTTAACAACCTTCACAGGGACACCATGTTCTTATCTGAAGCCATTCATCAATTTTGTTATTGATGATAATGAACTTGAATTCATTGGAACTCCTAATGAAGGTGATGCAGTCGCCTTAGCTTCAGGAACTTGGGTTGGTGGCAAAACAGCAGTAGTGATGTTTCAAAACTCTGGCCTTGGAAATGCCGTAAATCCACTTACTTCGTTGAGCTACTCTTCGAGAATTCCTTTTCTTGGAATTACAACGTGGAGAGGTGAACCAGGTGGCAAAAAAGATGAACCACAGCATGAACTGATGGGGCAAATCACAACTCAAATGCTCGACATTATGCAGATTCCTTGGAGCTTCTTTCCTCAAACCGAAGAGGAAGTAACTCCAACTCTTGATCGGGCCATGGCTTCGATGCAAGAAACGAGATTGCCTTTCTTTCTGGTCATGAAAGAAGGAAGTGTTAATAGCTATGAGCTACAAAAGAAAGGTAACAAAAGTGCCAGTTTCACTTCTGAAGTGAAAACTCAGAAATCAGTTTCAGGAGAGAACAATCTCACTCGTACTGATGCCCTTAAAGTTATACGTGACACAACTGGCCCACAAACTGCCCTTCTAGCGACAACAGGCAAAACGGGACGCGAACTCTTTGAATTAGGCGATACGGAAAATCAATTCTACATGGTGGGATCGATGGGCTGCGCAGCTGCAATGGGTGCAGGTCTTGCTTACGCTGTTCCAAATAAAACGGTGACCGTTATTGATGGTGACGGTGCTTTATTGATGAGAATGGGAAATATGGCGCTTGCGGGTCAAATGAACTTAAACAATATGCTCCATATTCTGCTCGACAATGCCGTTCACGATTCGACAGGTGGTCAATCTACATTATCTGAGACGATCGACTTTTGCTCTATCGCTTCAGCTTGTGGCTACAAAAGAGTGATTGAAACAAACACTGCTGAAGGTTTGGCCGGGGCCATAGAAGAATACAAAAAAGCACCTTCTTTAACTTTTATTCGTTTCTTTATTAAAAAAGGTTCACCTGAAAAATTGGGAAGACCTACGGTTACTCCTCCTCAAGTTTCAGAGAGACTTAAAGATTTTATGACTGGAGCTCATTAATGTTTAAACAGAATATTGAAAAGACAATTGATCGCAATATCCTTTTAAATCCCGGACCAGCAACAACTTCGGCCCGTGTAAAATCAGCATTGATAGTTCCCGATATTTGTCCCAGAGAGCAAGAGTTTGGCGATTTGTTAGGTGTGGTTAAAAATAAAGCACTTCAAGTTGTAAGCGCAGATTCTCGTTATAAAGCTGTGCTTATTGGTGGTTCTGGAACAGCTGCAATCGAAGCTTGCTTAAGTTCATGCACTAACGAAAAGGCCGTGCTCATTTTAGAAAATGGAGCTTATGGCGAACGCATGAAAAAGATCTGTGATGCTCTCAAGATTCCTGCAGATGTTATTAAAGCGAATTGGGGAGATCCCATTGATCAACAAGCTCTTAAAACTCATTTGGAGCAAAATGCTCAAAAGTATCATGTCATGGCCTTCATCCATCATGAAACTACGGTTGGAATCTTAAACGACTTAAGCTCACTTCATCGATTGGCCAAGCAATATAAATTAAAAACATTAGTTGATGCCATGTCTTCCTATGCAGGTATAGAAATAGATCTGTCAAAAGATGACGTCGACTATTTAGTGTCATCCTCTAATAAGTGTATTCAAGGTATGGCCGGCTTAGGAATCTGTATTGTTAAGGAGCAAGTACTTAACGAAATTTCTCAATACCCAAAAAGAAGTTTCTACTTGGATCTTTCAAACAATTACAGTTCTCAAGAAAAAAATAATCAATTTGCCTTCACTCCCCCAGTTCAAATTCTCTACGCTCTCAATGAAGCGTTCGATGAATTTTTTGAAGCTGGCGGAACAACGGCCAGAGCTAGTCGTTATGAAGAGCTTTATCTTCAAATGAAAAGTGGCATGCTCGAGTTAGGATTTGAATGTCTGGTTCCTGAGCATCTCCAGGCAAAAATACTCACGGCCTTCAGATGGCCTGAGAGTAGTAATTTTACTTTCGAAGAAATGCATGACTATCTCTATCTTAAAGGAATCACCATTTATCCAGGTAAGAATGCCAAGGAAAAATCATTTAGAATTTCAAATATTGGTGAACTCAATAGCGAAGACATCAGCTTTTTCTTAGACAATCTTAAATCCTTTCTTCAGTCAAAAAGACATTAAAGGTTAATATCTCCCTCTTGAGGAACTAAGGGCTGAACACCTGGAACTTGAGAGGGAGTTTGTTTTTTGATCACTCCCCTTTTTTTGTTTTTTGCCAATTTAAAACGTATTTCAATAACATCTTTCGCTTGGTGAATGTCGGCCGATTGTGGATCAAGCTCATCTGGAATTTGAATCGACTTGTTGAAAGTATAAATACGCTTTGTGACAACTTTGGACTTCCCGGTCCCAAACTCTTGAGTCTTTTCAACTGTCCCTTTTAAAATAATCTGGTGATTATCAATTTTTATTTCAAGGGGAGCATCTTTTATCGGTTTCAATTGAACAATGAGACTCTGACCTTTATCTGTCTTCTTCCACTCCATTGGTATATCAGCTTGTCCCAATTCCATTTGGCGAAAATAGTCACCGACTTGATCATCTTGCATCAATTGTTCCCATTGCTTGAAAAAATCGCTATGCATCTTCTCTACCATTTCATCCATTTTATCGATAAAATCGCCTTGAAAATATTTCTCCATTTCTTGGCGGTCACCTTTCATTTGCTCTTTTAGAGCTTTAAAAAAGTCATCGCTTCCTTGAGAATTATTTTGAGCATAGCTCGTAGGAAAAGTTAAAAATAAAAAGAAGATAATCAGTGTTCGCATATTTCATCTACCTTTGCTGCAAAGATAAAGTCATTTTTAAGTAATCCATTCACTTTATGAGTCCAAATTGAAATTTCAAGAAGCCCATAGGCAAGTTTTAAAACGGGGTGATGATTTTGTTCTTCGGCCATTTTTGAAATTTTCAGCAGAACTTGCAGTGGTTCTCTAAAATTTTTAAAAGTCAGAGTTTTAGTAAGTACCATATTTTCTTGATCTAAAATCCAATCTTCTCGGAGTTCTTTTTTGAGTTCAAGACATTTGTCGATACTCAAAGAAATATCTTGAGAGGTCGCCAGAACACATTTTTGATTTTTAAGATTCATAAAGACCCACCTAAACAGCGATTATTGCCTAATAATATCACCCCTTTACGTGACACGCACCTCTTTTAACATATTAAAATCATGCTAAAATAAACATATGTCTGATGAAAATGAGATTCAGTTCCAAAGAAAAATCCTCTTCGTCGAATCAAGTTCGGCCATGCGAAAATTGATTGCCAATAATCTTGAGCTTTACACTGGATCAGAAGTCATCTGTATGAAAAATTCTGAGGAATTGAGTGAGTATTTTAAGTCAGGAGAAAGTGCCAATCTCATTGTAACAGAGGACATGGTCGACGGAGAATACACTTCGCTAAAGGTCGTCTATTTCGTCAATGCCCAGCAACTCGAAATTCCAGTGATCGTGATGGGGCAAAACCCTAAGCTTGAAGGAAAAGCGATTCTTATTGACCGTGAAAATTGGCGAGGATTAGTTAAAGAAGCTGCAAAACTTCTAGAAGTCACTTCAGAAGTCATGATGGAATTTAGCGTCCCGGAATATTACCCATTTCAAATGGCCTGTCTCTTAACGATGACAAAAGTGCCGGTTGATCTTTACCTCGATGAAGAAGACGGAATGAATACCTGGTTGTTGGCCGAATCATCGATTGACCGCGAGAAAGTTGAGTCTCTTATCTTTGATGGTCTTCAAACATTCTATGTTAGTCGCTATCATCGTCTTGAGTTTGTGAATTTCTTAAGCACTGAACTCTACCAACTCCTGAGCGATCCCAATTTAACTTTTCAAAACCGAGTGGCCGTTACCCAAGCAGCGATGGATAGTAGCTGCTATCTGATTGAGCAATTTGGAATGGATAAAAAGGCCATACAAACCACTCGTACTGCCGTTGAATCTTTTTTTAAAATGGCACTACTCTCTCCTGGACTTGATGACTTACTCGATGTCTTAAGCAAAAATACAAATTCTTATACTTATAAACATTCATTGATGATTTCTATTTTTGGACATCATCTTATTAGCAAACTCCAATGGGGGAACACTGAACAACAAAAGATCATCGGTCTGGCGGCTTTTTTTCACGACGTCATGATAGCCGATGATAGAATGACTTGTATTCATTCCACACAATCTCTTAAAGAATCATCCCTGCCTGACGAACAAAAGATAAAAGTCGCAAGACATGCTTTTTTGACTTCAGAATTATTATCTAAGTACCCTGACCTTCCTATGGGAACTGATAGTGTCATTCTTCAACATCACGGAACTCTCAATGGAATTGGTTTTTCTGATGATCATTTAGATAACCGCTTAAGTCCGCTGGCCATTGTTTTTTTAGTTACAGAAGACTTTGTTCATAGAATCTTGGCCAGTGAAAAACCTGATAAGAAGGCCATTTTGCACGATATGAGTCTCAAGTACGATAAAGGTCAATACCGTAAGTGTATTGAAGCATTAGAAAAGGCCGTAAGCTGATCAATTCTTAGTCACCCTCTGTAATCCTTTCTCCCCAAGAGCAACTTTCCCATAAAAGTGGCATTCTAAAGACTATGAAAACACTATTACTTTCTGCCCTTATTTTGTCTAATCCACTTATGGCATCAGAAGTGGATCACTATACGCTGGCCTATGAAAAGATCGTCGACATAGGAGATATTCTCAATACTCGCGCCAACACATATCTTAAACAGGCCGTTATTTCCAGCAATGCAAAGTCCCAATGTAATGAAGATATCCTTTACACAGAATTGAAAAAGTATTTTGCTAATCATACCAAGGGGCAATTAACGATCGACCTTCTTCACGATGATTCAATTCCACGTCAAGTGATTCCCCTTGATAATTCCGTTTATAAAAAGTGGAGCGTTTGGAATGGCTTTCTGTTAGGTCGACAAAAAGCGCGCACTTCAGCTCTGGCATTAGGTCCTATTATCAAGGTTGGAGATGTTGTCATCGGTACTGATAAAGTAGAGCACATGTTCGGTATGGGTTTTAACTACTTTAAAGGTCATTATCTTAAAAAGAAAGATATGGTTTCAGTTTTAAAAAATGGAATTTTTAAAGAAAAAACCGCTCTTGGTGGAAATATTTTAGCAACTGGTGTGTTTTCGTACGCCGATCTTTCGGCCAATTTTAATGGAATGCGTTTTTGGAATCATATGCTTCAGAAGAATGATGATATCTTAGGAAAGGAATACAACGTCGGTCCCTATATCTCATGCAAGAATAATCAATGGGTGCTTGAGAATGAAATTGATTTTAAAAACTATTTTGATGAGTCGATGGATGAAAGCGTAAACTGTTCAAAATTCGCTAGCCGCTCAGGTCTCAAAAAATTTGTCGCAACAGTTGAAGAGGCGAACAAGTCTCGTGCGATTGATCAAAAGGCCTGTGATTCTGAGAACAAATCTTTAAACAAAATGAAAAACAAATATGATGTTATTCTTGAAAGTGATCCTCATAAACGTCCTTTGTCTCATTGGTTAATCAATACAAAAGGACATGGCAAGGTTTCATATTTTAATGAATTTTAAGCAGATCGCTCCAGCGAGTGGTAAAATGCTTTGATTTATATTCTGAGCGCAATTCCCATAATTGTTGGATGCCACAAGCAAGACTTGAGATGGTATCTCTTCCCTCTCTGTGATTAATCCGGTCCATCACTTTCATCCCTGGCACGAAGAAGTTAGCATAAGGCAGTATACACTTACGCAAGAGGCGGCAACTTCCAGTCGATGGGACTTTTATGGTGTTTCTTTAAAAAATCATTGGTTTGAGAAAAAGGTTTTGTCCCAAAAAAACCGCGATGAGCTGACAAAGGAGAAGGATGCACTGATTCAATCACCAGATGCCGAGTTCGATCAATTGATGCCCCTTTCTTTTGAGCATAAGCACCCCAGAGAAAGAAGACCAAATGATCACACTCTTTATTTAAGACTTCTATGGTGGCATCAGTGAACTTCTCCCAGCCCTTTTTGGCATGAGAGGCAGCCTTATCAGCTTCAACTGTTAGAACAGCATTCAACAGCAAAACTCCTTGCTTCGCCCAGGCTTCTAAGAATCCATGAGGAGATATAGCGATGCCTAGATCACCTTTTAATTCCTTAAAAATGTTTTGCAATGAAGGCGGAGTTGCGACTCCGGGTCGGACAGAAAAAGAAAGCCCATGGGCCTGACCTTTGCCGTGATAAGGATCTTGGCCCACAATAACAACTTTAACTTTGTCTATTGGTGCGTACTTGTAAGCTTGAAAAATATTTTTAGCTTCGGGGTAAAACTCACGCCCGGCCTTGATTTCAGCATCAAGAAAAGCTTCAAGCTCTTTCATATAAGGCGCACTCATTTCAGCGCCTAAGTAGTTATTCCAAGAAGCAGGAAAATCAAATTGCATTTAGTATTTAACCGCACAACCGTAGGCATCAGTTTTTGTGTGGCTTAATTTTTTGCCGGACTTCAACTCATCAATACTTTGAGCGATATAATTGTGGGCCTTGGCAACATCCTTCGGATCAGCTGATAAGATATCATCAATGCCACCTTCATAAACGAGTGTTCCTTGAGCATCAACAATAAACATATGGGGAGTCACTTTCGCGCCATAGAGTCTGCCGACTGTTCCATCTGTATCTAGTAACAATGAATGAGCGGCCATTCCTTCATCTTGATATTTCAATACAGCTTCTCCCGAACCTGCAAGATAACCTTGTTTACCTTTAGCACTTGAAGCGATGGCCAACCAAATCACATCATTTTTGTATTTCTTTTGCAATGATTGCATATTTTTTGAATCATAGTGTTTGCGCACAAAGGGACAACCATAATTATACCATTCAAGCACAACTGTCTTACCTTTGAATTCAGACAATGAAACAGTTTTACCCATATGAGATTTCAATTTGAAATCTGGTGCTGGTTTACCAATCGTTGCAGCAAATGAAGAACAAGTTAGAAAAATTGAAAGTAGAAATATTTTAAGCATGAAGCCTCCAGAGAGTTCTATATTGAGAGAACAAAAGAAAATTGGCCAGCGAGAAGTGAATTAGTCAATTTTATGAATAACATTTGTCACTACTCCCCATATCAGGACATCGTCTTCATCATTGATCCGATAGGGTTTAAACTTCTTATTCTCAGGCATCAAATCATCGGCAGGCGATGGAAATCCTGCCTCAATCCGCGAAGCAAACAACTTAAAAGATGTGGTTGGTGATTGCTTGCTGATTCAAGCTGTAAATTTTCATTGGATCTTATTCCAATCATAATGAGGAATAACGTAGTAAGCGGGAGTCTCGTAGGGATGGGCCTTTAGCATAGCTTCTATCGTTGATTTTAAATTTTCTTTTGCGCAAACCATCTCTAATCTAACTTCAGAAACCTTCTCAATTTCGCCTGACTTTCCTAGATAAGGGTTGGCCTTTTCTAAAGGTCTAAATTGTCCCGTTCCCAAGCTTTCAAAACAGCAATTTTCATACTCACCAATCGCCCCAGCACCAGATGTAAACATCGCCTCTTTTACCTGATTACTTTTATCAACATTTACAAAAACGACTATCTGAAACATCTAAACCTCTGAAAAAATATAAATTCGCAAGTTCTAATAAAATCTTACACATTTAAAATCAGGCCAACAAGCATTAGACATTCTCTTAAAAAAAGAGGGAAAATTTTAACACAAATCTGACAAAGTTTGATTATTAAAATAATCAACAGTCTCAAGGAGGACTTAAATGAGAAAAGGAATTCTAGTAGCGGCACTACTTGCATCAGGATGGATTGGCGCCACTCAAGCATGCGACATGCATGGTACATCTGGAATCGTTGAACAAAACGATCTTTGGATTTCAACTTCAGACAAAGCGGCCAACAACATGACTGAAGCTCGCTTTAACGAAATCATTAATAACGTTGAAGCTATCTACTCTCCAATCATTTCAACTCGCGGTAAGCAACTTGAAATCGAAAGAAAGTGGGATGACGGAACTGTTAATGCTTACGCTCAACAAGTAGGAAACGTTTGGAAAGTTTCTATGTTTGGCGGTCTTGCACGTCACCAAGTTGTAACTGATGACGCGTTTGCACTCGTTGTTTGTCACGAATTAGGTCACCACCTTGGCGGTCAACCAAAGAAGAAGAGCTGGTGGGGATCATCATGGGCTTCAAACGAAGGTCAAGCTGATTATTTCGGTAACTCGAAGTGTTTAAGAAAATATATGGAAAAAGATGACAACATCGCTATCGTTGCTTCATTGAATGTTCCTGATGTTGCTACTAAAGCATGTCAAGAGTCTTTCACTAACGCTTCAGACATTGCTATGTGTCAGCGTGGTGCAATGGCCGGATTAAGCCTTGCAGACCTTTTCAAAGCTTTAAGAAACAGCACAACTCCTCTGAAGTTTGATACTCCAGATACAAAAGTTGTAACTGCTACTAACGACAATCATCCAGATTCACAATGTCGTCTTGATACATATTTCAACGGCGCTCTTTGTGACAAAGATGCCTACACTGATCCATCAGATACAGACGCTGTAACTGGTTACTGTGTACGCGCTGATGGTTACACATCAGGTGTAAGACCACTTTGCTGGTACAAGCCGTAGTCTTTAAAAAAGATTATTAAGGAAGGCCGCTTTTAAAGCGGCCTTTTTTTTTGTTTAATAGTTACTATGAAACATCGAAAACAAAAAATTGTCGCCTACATCATTCGCACCACGAATTCAGCCCAAGAGTTACTTACTTTTACACATAGAGATTATCCCGAAGCAGGAGTCCAAGTTCCTGCTGGTACGGTAGATTCAGGCGAGAAACCTGAAGAAACTTTGATGAGAGAGGTCTTTGAGGAATCAGGTCTCGCAATTGAACATGAGACCTTTAAACTCTTAGGCATTTTCCAATGGGAAAGATTTGATCGCCACGAAATCCATCAACGTTTCGTTTATCAGATCAACTTAAGACAAAAAGCGGCAGAGCAATGGACCCACTCAGTAAGTGGCCATGGAGAAGATGAGAATCTGATCTTTAACTACCGTTGGCTAGAGATTTCTCCAGGCTTAAAAGAGAAACTAGCTGCTAATCAAGGTGACTATTTGGATAAAATTGAATAAAAAAAGGCCCTCAATAGAGGGCCCTAAAATAAATAAGCTATTTAAAATTATTTTTTCTTAGCTGGCTTTTTAGGAGCTTCAGCGGCTGGAGTTTCGTTCTTAACGATCTCTAGCAGTTCAACTTCAAAAACTAATGTTGCGCCACCTGGAATTTTAGGAGGTGCACCAGCGTCGCCATAAGCTAGGTCTGGAGGAATAACGAGCTTAACTTTACCACCGGCTTTAACTTTCTGAAGACCTTCTGTCCAACCACGGATAACGCGATTTAGAGGAAAGTTGACTGGTTGTCCACGCTCAACAGAACTATCAAAAACAGTCCCATCAATTAAAGTACCGTGGTAATGAACACGAACCGTATCTTCAGCTTTTGGATAAGCGCCAGTACCTTCTTGAATGACTTTAAAAGCTAATCCTGACTCAGTCTTAGTTGCACCTTCGCTTTTTACAAATTTTTCCAAGAAATCAACACCAGTTTTCTTATTGTCCTCAGACATAGACTTCATTCTTTCATTGAAGAAATCACGAACTTTAGGAGCATATTCTTGAGCATTAACTCTTGGCTGTTTGCCAGATGCTGATTCAACAAGACCTGTTGCGATAGCAGCAATCTGAGCTTCAGAGAGCTTCATTGCTGAAAGTCTTTCTCCAAACATTGTACCAACAGTATAGA
The DNA here is from genome assembly GCA_002786715.1 of Bdellovibrio sp. CG22_combo_CG10-13_8_21_14_all_39_27. Classification (GTDB taxonomy): domain Bacteria; phylum Bdellovibrionota; class Bacteriovoracia; order Bacteriovoracales; family Bacteriovoracaceae; genus 21-14-all-39-27. Next base: position 44,701 of record PCTW01000016.1, on the reverse strand, counting down.
GAGTCTTATCCTCTTCTGTTTTAATTTCTGCTTCTTTAGGTTTACAAGAGAATGCTGTAACAAGTGTGAGGGCCAAAACCCCGTTAAGAATTTTTTTCATGATTCATCCTTTGAAGTAATGAAAAGTATAATTAATTAAGAGGTTACGTTAGCTTAGAAATTTTGACAACTTCAAATAACAAATTTAGTCGTTTTTTGCGGTTTGTGTCACAGCTGTATTCAATTCTGGTAACAAAATATGAATGTTTTTGAGTTGGTAAACTAGCAGCGGTGAATCGCTGAGACTTTCGAAAGAGGCCATCGCATTTCGCTGACTTCCCAGGAACATCAACATACTCGACATAGTAATCTCCGAACTTTTTGCAATTTCTCGTTCACTTAAAAACTCTACATCATTGGAGCTGATGCCATATTCTAAGAATAAGTTTTTAATAATCAAGCGAGAATCTTTTTTCGAATGATCTTTTAAAATAACTAGCTTTAAATTTTTATTTTTAATTACCTGTTTGATGAAAGACTGAAACTCAGGACGAATCGACCAAATTTCACTGTTCTCACTCCAAACTAAATCATTAAGAGATATAACAACATACTTGGTATTGCTGTTGTGATGCTTTGAAAATTGTTTCAATTTTAATTGAGCAATTTTTAACGAGTCTTCAATCTCCATGAAGTCGCGCTTGATTTCCCTTTGTACTTGATTTTTTTGAGGAGGAACATAGTTGAATTTTACAGTCTGATGACTGCAAGAAAACAAGAAAATGAGAAAAAAAACAAAAGTTAACTTCACAGTCTCGCCTCATCAATGGCCTGATTGCATAAACGATCACAATGCTCATTTTGAGGATGACCACTATGACCTCTCACCCAGTGAAATCCGACAGACCAATAGAAAGATGTAATCTCATCTAGCCGTTTCCAATATTCTAAATTTTCTGGAACTTTGTTATCGGCCTTGCGCCAGCCTCGTTGCTTCCAGCCCTGAAGCCACTGATTCATGCCATCGACGATATATCGTGAATCTGTATAGACGTGAACTTCTAATTTGCCTGTTTGAGAAATTCCGCCACGTTCATCAATTAAATATTTTAATCCACTGATAACGCCCTCAAGCTCCATTCTATTATTGGTGGTATTAGCATCGACACCAGAAGACTCAAAGAGGATTTCTCCTGCTGCATTTTGCGCCATACAGGCCCAGGCACCAACTCCAGGATTTCCCCGACAAGCGCCATCACTAAAAATAGCAACGGCCAGTTCATTTTTGACAATTTCATGGGGCACAGGATAATGGCCACCGGCACTTGACTCAGTTTCATTGGTTTTAAACTCAACATTTTGAGCGCGTTCTTCAACTTGATCAATCAAATTTAAAGCATCACTATCGTCTCTTAAGAGAGATCTCAATAATTTAAAAGCATTTTCCAATCTCTTTTTAGTCATTATTCAATCCGCAAAAATTTACGTTTTCCAATCTTAATAACTTTGCCAGCACTTGAAGAATTTATCACGAAAGATTCATCTGTAATCTTATCTCCATCAACAAATCCAATAGCATTTTGCTGAAGTAATCTTCTCACTTCTTTCTTAGAATCAATAAGACCTAAGCTTACCAAAACATTAATTAAAGAGTCTTCAGATGCACAAGAATAAGTTGGGGTATCCTCAGGAACCTCACCCTTTTTAAAAACATTTTCAAACTGTGTACGCATTTCACGGCCAACATCTTCTCCATGAAAGAATGTCACGATTCTTTGGGCAAGATCTTTTTTGGTTTCATTGGGATGCAGTACACCTTTATCAAGACCAGCGGTAATTTGTTCAAACTCGGCAGGAGTAATATCTGTTAAATATTGAAAATACTCTCCCATAAGTCGATCTGGAATACTCATGATTTTTCCAAACTTATCAAAAGGCTGATCATTAATAGCGATATAATTTCCAAGAGACTTGCTCATTTTTTTCGTTCCGCAAGTTCCAGTTACAATTGGCAACAGAACTGCAACCTGCGGACGCATATTGCGATGACGTTGATAATCGCGCCCCATAAGGACATTAAACTTTTGATCACTGCCCCCGAGTTCAACATCAGCCTTTATGTAAACGGAATCTATACCTTGCAAAATAGGATAGAAAAGTTCATGGAGAGACAGCGTATTCCCACTCTCAATTCGCTTCATAAAAGTATCATGAGAAAGAAGCTTCGCGACTGTCGTTTGACCGGCCCATTGGATAACATCTCTCAATGTGACATCATTAAACCATTCAGATTGAAAACAAACTTCAGTACGATCGCGATCTACCACTGTATAGACTTGATCCATATAAGTTCTTGCATTAAGTTTGATCGTTTCAGGATCTAGCGCTTGTCGGGCCTCATTTAAACCAGTGGGATCTCCAATTGAAGCGGTATAGTCACCAATGATAACCACACCAATATGACCAAGATCTTGAAATTGACGCATCTTCCTAAAAGGAACAAGATGACCAAGATGAATATCCGAGCCCGTTGGATCAATTCCACATTTGACTCTTAAAGGTTTTTTATTGTGGATTGAATACGCAAGCATTTGAAGAAGTTCAACATCTGGGGTGATTTCACTCACTCCAAATCGTAGTTGTTCAAACTGAATATGGGCTTCTCCGACCACCTTATCGTCGTATTTCTTTCTTAACTCATTTAAAGTTTGTTGAATGGAGTCTTGCATAATTTCCTCAATGGGCCGATTTCAATGATTTGGGCATAATACCTATTATCACCTAAACACTCAACCAAGTCTCTCACAAATTCTTTTCACAGGGGATGGATCGTGTTAAAAAATGCGTCTTCAAAGATGAGGAGCTTAGTCTTGGATCTTGCGCCATACTCAATTCACGTTTACAAACAAAATTTTAATTTTGCTTGCGCTCATTTCATGTTGTTTGAAAACGGAACACGAGAAACACTCCATGGTCATAACTATCGCGTTGAAATCGAAGGCGAAAACTCAAATTTAAACAATGATATGGTCTTTGATTTTTTAGATATTAAACCAGTGATTAGAGAAATCTGCCAAGAGCTAGATCACCATCTTCTCATTCCGAAGCTTCATCCTCAACTGAAAATTGAGACAAAAGACTCTCAGGTATTTCTTCAAATACCTGACGGCTCGACAATGTCATTCCCTCAAGGTGATGTCTATCTTCTTCCTGTTCTAAACACCTCCGTTGAACGACTGGCCATATATTTCGGAACTGAACTAAAATTAAGAATTAAAAATAAATTCAATTATTGTTTTAAGAAATTAAAAGTGACAATTGAAGAGACTCCAGGACAATGTGCCTCAGTCTGGATTGAATAGGAAAAATTATGAACTTCATTGAAATAAAGCATGGAACAACAGTTGAGGGATCAGAGATTGCAGCCTTTAGAAGCGAATCTAAATCAAACAATTGGATATATTTACTTGCTGGCGTTCACGGTGATGAAGTCGAAGGCGTTTTTTGCTTACAACAATTATTTGATTGGTTGAAGAAAGATGATGACCTAGCACAGTTACCATTAGTCGTGGTTCCTATTCTTAACATTGATGGCTATCGCGCAGGAACCAGAACCAATTCTCACGGTGTCGATCTAAATCGCAATTTAGGCGCAAAATCTTGGACGTCTGAAGCGAGAGAAGCAAAATACTTTCCAGGCACTAAACCTTTTTCTGAACCAGAAAATCTTTATCTCGAAAAACTCTTTCAGAAATACAATCCAAGCTTCATTGTTAGCTTTCACTCATGGAAGCCGATGCTCAATATCAATGGTGACTGCAGAGAGTTTGCAGAAATCATGTTTGAACACAATAATTATCCTATTATCGATGATATTAAAGGGCATCCAACCCCTGGCTCATTGGGCGACTACGCGCCAGAAAAATACAAATGCCCAGTCTTAACACTGGAATTCCCTGTCTTGACAGAAGATTTAACTCTGAAAGAAATTTGGGAAGAAAATGAAAAAGCGCTCAAAGCCTTGATGAGTAGTGATAAATTATCAAGACTCTATTAAATCGAATTTGAAAGTCTATTATTCTGATCAATTTTCATTATTCTTGCCGAACCAACATCGATTCCCTATGGAGAAATATCGCAACCTCCGTTTAAAATTACTAGAGCAAAACATCATTTCTGCAGAAGAACTTTTTCCTGCCCCGCTTGCTTCTCGAGAGCAAATACTGTTAGTCCATTCAGAACAATATTACGACTCCATCGAGAACGGATCAATTGAAGCAAAGGCCATGAAAGAAATTGGCTTCCCTTGGTCTGAGCGAATTATTTTACGTTCACGAGCAAGCGTCGGGGGGTTCATTGCAGCATGTTCTGAAGCATTGAATCATGGAGTCTCTGGTAATTTATCAGGTGGAACACACCATGCCCATCGTGATAAAGGGGAAGGCTTTTGTGTTTTTAACGATTTTGCCATTGCTTCAACTTGGCTCATTCATCAAAGAAAAATCAAATCGGCTTTGATATTGGATCTCGACGTTCATCAAGGAAACGGCAATTCTTCCATCTTGAATCAATCAAAAGATATTTTTATTTGCAGCATGCATGGAAAAAATAATTATCCCTTTCGAAAGATATCAGGCCATTTAGATGTGGACCTACCTGATCATTGTAATGATGAAATCTATCATCACTCCTTAGATGAAACATTGAATCAAGTCGCAAAAATGAAATTTGATCTTATTCTCTATCAAGCAGGAGTTGACCCTCTCAAAAATGACCGTTTTGGAAAACTCGACCTAAGCCTTGAAGGTCTAAGATTACGAGACCGAAAAGTATTTAACTTTGCCTATCAATCAAGAACCCCAATTGCGATTGCGCTTGGTGGTGGGTATAGCGATCCGATTGAAGATACGATCACTGCCCATTGCAATACCTATAGAGAGGCAAAGCTACTTCACAAAAAATTAATGAATCTGCTTTAAGCTGTGCTTTAAACGTAATGCGTTCAAAAGTACAGAGAGAGAACTACTCCCCATCGCAATGCTGGCATAATTAGGAGGAAGGAAGAACTTTAACCAATGATAAAAAAGTCCTGCGGCAAGCGGTATACCAACGACATTGAAGATAAAAGATAAAAAGAGATTCGAGCGAATTCCACTCATAATTTTTTTCGCCATTTCAAAGAAAAGAACAATACGATGAAGATCAGCACCTTTAATAATGACGTGCCCTACGGCCTTCGCAGCATCAATTCCCTCATCCATTGCCATACTTAAAGTGGCTTGCGACATAGCGGCCGCATCGTTCAATCCATCACCTATCATTAAAACTTTCTTTCCCTTTTTTTCCAGATCTTGAATATAGCGGGCCTTGTCTGTAGGAAGAACATCTCCTGATCGATGAGAAATATTTAAACGATCTGCAAAGCGATCTACCACTATTTGACGATCACCAGAAACGAGATGAAGAGTCTTACCTTTAGAATGAAGATAAGATATAAGTTCTTTTGCATTTTCTTTGATCGGATCCTCTATCGTAAATAGACCTTCGATAACATTTTTGGAAGCAATAGCGACAATTGTGGATTCAGAATCTGGTACCATTGAAATATCGAATCCATTATCTTGCATAAACTTAAGTGATCCTAAATACCATTTTTCGCCTTCATAGGTAGCAATTATCCCCTTTCCAGATATCTCTTCAAAACTTTCGAGGTCTAGGAATGAAAGCTTTGACTGAGTAAAAGATTTGGCAATCGAAATTGATAGAGGATGATTTGAAAAACTTGCCATTGAATAGGCCATGGCGTCGGTCGAGTGATTATTTGCTAATTTTTTATAAATAGAAACCTGTGGTTTACCTTGTGACAAAGTACCCGTTTTATCAAAAACAACATCCGTAATTTTTTCTGCACGCTCCATTGCCGAGGTATCAGTACACCACAAACCTCTCTGCGCGAGCACAGAACTCCCAACCATGACTGCCGTTGGAGTCGCTAATCCAAGCGCACAAGGGCAAGCTATAACTAATACTGATATTGCATTATTAACTGCGAGACTAAGGCTGCCTATATCAGAGACGAAAAACCAATAAATAAAAGTTAATGAGGAAATAACAATAACGATAGGGACGAATACGTTTGAAATTTGATCACAGAGGACTTGAATTTTCGGTCTACTTGACTGTGAACTCAGAATTATATCTAAGGCCTTTTGAAGCTCACTCGATTTACCATCTTTTGTTGCAACTGAAACAGCTATGCCTTCTAAAACAAGCATTCCTGCTAGCAATTGGTCGCCTTCTTTTAAACTTGTAGGCATGGCCTCACCATTGATTGCTGATGAATCAACTAAGACTTGCCCCTTAACGATGGTACCGTCAACAGAAGCTCTCTCACCTGTACGCACTTGAACCTTCTGACCGACTTCAATACTTCGAGCATCAACCTCTATCAGTTCATTTTCTTGATTGAAAAGCATTGCAGTGCTCGCACTTATGTCCATGAGAGCTTGAAGTTCACTATTCACATTTCGCTTGGCCTTTTCTTCTAACCATTTCCCGAACAGAATAAGTGCAACAATCATTGCAGCTGCTTCAAAATATATGGGGTCATTTGAATTGCTCAAAATCACAATGAAGCCATGAATATAAGCCGATATAATGCCAAGGCCGACTAGAGTATTCATGGTCGATTTACCAGTTAATAAAAACTGCCAAAAACCCTTAATAAATGTTCTCCCAGAAAAAGCCATCACGACTGAGGCCAAAATCATTTGGACCCATTGATTGCTCTTGTGCCCAATGTAATGACCGAGCGGTGACATATGAAAAATCATAAGAAAAAGAGAAACAAAAAGGGCCAATATTAATTTATGCTGATTGAGAAAACTCAAATCTTCACGGGATGCACTTCCGATCGGACGAATTGAATAACCCAGCTTATTGAGATGCTCATTAATCTGAGCGTCGCTCATTTCAAGATCAGATTGTATAGTTGCTTGCTCAGTAGCAAAACTGACATTAACTTGTTCAACGTGATCAATCTTACTTAATTGAGATTCAATAATGTTGGCGCAGGCAGCACAAGTCATTCCCTTGATGCCAACTGTTTTTTTAAGCGACAATTATAATCCTTTGAAGCTCGTGACTTTAAAGCCCGAATTTTCAATTGCAGATTTAATCTCCATGGCCGTTTTATCAATGTCTTTTATTTCAACCAATTTTTGGGCCAAATCAACAGAGACAGAACAAGTAGAGCTTTGGGCCTTTAAAGCTTTTTCGACTTTCGAAGCACAACCACCACAGGTCATTCCTTCAACGCTAAATAGATAATTTTTCATAATAAACTCCTCATATAGAGTTGAAAATTAATCCTTTTAAAGACTCCTGACAAGGCTTTGGCTTTGGCATTCTTTCTGCATTATCTAAGTTAAAGACGCTTGAAAAAGGAACATTTTTAATGAAAATACGGGCACTTATGCTACTTTTGATGATCCCGCCACTGGCATTTGCTGGGCGGCCGTCAAAGAATTGGTCACTTTACTCATCTGTAGAGACGAGATCAAGTTTAGAAACATTTGACCAAGCACGAAATGTTCTCGAAATGAGCCTTGAACTCATGCCTGCATATAAATTTCAAAATAATTCAAAAGTTCGCGCTTACCTCGCTGCATCCAAAGAACTTCAAGGATCTCGTGAGCAGAGTTTATCAAATGCCTTTATAGGGCATACTCAAAAACTCTTTAATATGAATTCTGATACTTCAGTATCAAGTGATATTCGTGGCTATATTCCACTTAATGAAGATTCAATTAAGGATGAATCATTAAAAACCAGAATCTACTTGGGATTATCAACAAATTCAAATTTGGCGATACCCTATATAGAATCAAGTTCTCTGACTTTAAAAATTTCTGGATATAGAAATATTCACGAGTTTGAAACGTCACGATCAGGATCAGTAAATACTCAATATTCTCTAAGTGAATACTTAGGCTTAAATTTGCAATTGACAAAGGATTTGAGTTTTTCAACCTACGTCACAAACTCGCAATACTTTAGTTATTACAATAATAGAAAACCTGATGTCTTTGAAGCAGGTCAGTCCATTAGCTATGCCATTACCCAAGATATCGAAATGAGTTTGGGACACACATTGGGCGGCAAAACATTTAAAGATGATGGCGTAACAAATAACATTGAATTTTTTAATTCGAAAGAATCGACAATCTATACCTCTCTGAGCATTAATTTTTAAAAAGGGATGAAGATGAAAAAAACCAACATCGTTCTCAAGACCATTCTCATGACAGCTCTCATTGCGAGCTGTACAAAGCAACGTCCTGAGGAATTCGGGCAAGGCCAAGGCTCAGACCTCCTCTCTATTGCCGAATATCAAGGACAAGCTTTTGATGTAATGACAACTGAGGAGTTGAGTAAAACCCAAGTGACATCAGCACTTGAGCTAAATGATTCAAAAATTCCAAATTCTCTCGATAACATGAGACTTGTAAAATACGAATCAACTTCCCCCCTTCTTACAGACGTACCTTTCAGAGGCCGTGCTCATAACAAGTACACTTTTAAATATGAACTTACTGACAAGTACCTCATCTTAAATAAAGTAGCTCCAAAGGAATTCATTCCGTTTCAAGAGATGACGTATGCTACAAAAATCTCTGAAAATCTTTATTCTGTTCCGATGGTCGGATATCCAATTTCACTGGTCAGAGTAGAGAATGTTCTCGATG
>PCTW01000016.1:0-35941 GCA_002786715.1 Bdellovibrio sp. CG22_combo_CG10-13_8_21_14_all_39_27 | reverse complement strand
AGAGGCCACACATTTTAAAATCGATCATTTTAATAGAGTTACCTTTGATGCTATTAAGAAAAATGAAATTTTTCCTGCCAATATCTTTGATGGCGAATGGTTCTATGCTGCAACTATCGTCAGTGCGAGTTTAAAAAATGCTACATCAATTGGACGCGATATTTCAGTAGATTTTGAATCTGAATCAGTTTCTAGAATCAAATTTATTCCAACCGCAAACTCGGTAAGAGCAGTCAATACCAACATAGACTCGAATATTGATCAAAATGATACAATGAATCTTCAAACGGCGGTAGAAATACCAGTTAAGTGGGTTGATTTTAGAGTTAAGAAAGAGGGTCGTAATTACGATCTACGAGAAGAAATGTTAGATGATTCAAATAAAGATTCAAAGAATTGGACCCAGAGAAAGTATGCAGAGGTCGACTTTGCGAACGTTAAATCGATTTTGACGGAATCTCGTTCAGCAATGCTTGAAAACGTAGAGCTTTCAGACAACTACTTAAGCTTTACAGTTCATTACACTGATCAACAAATTAAAATTAAATATGCACTTAGAAAAGCTCATAAAGCAAAAGAAGGAAGAGTTTATAGAAAAGAAGATAGAAAATCCTTGGGACTCTTTACAACAACAAAGCACTTCATTGACAACCACAGATTCCATAGAGATGAAGATTTTGAAAAACAAGTTCTTATGAATCGCTTTATCCCAGAAGTAAACCCAACTACGGGAACCAAAGAAATTCGCTACTACTTCTCATCAAATACACCTGAGAATATGAAAACTGCCGGAAAAAGGGCCATCCAAGCTTGGAATGAAACTTTTAAAAATGCTGGCACTGATATCGAAGTCATTCTTGATGAAAGTAAAACAGTATCACTTGGAGATCTTCGTTACAACATCATCAATATCATTGATACAAAGGATGGCTCAGGACTTCTAGGATATGGGCCAAGTATTGTTGACTCTGAGTCTGGAGAAATCATTTCAGCGACAACAAATATTTATGCTAACCCATTCAGAGAGGGACTCATTGGCAACATCAGAAATTACATTAAGTTCAAACTTGGATATTTTAAAAGTAATCAAATTTCAACTATTGATTCTCAAAAAATAACTATCGACTCTGCTTCAGTTGAAAAGCTCAATTCAGTATTGAGCACCCAAATGAGTAAGTTTGATGCCAAAACCAAAGAAAATGATGCCTTAAAATCAAGCACCATTTCAAAAACATTAAGCGAGTTAAAGACCATTAATCTTAAAGCCACTGCCCAAGTGAAGACAATTGAACAAACTCACTATGGTCAAAAATGCAGCTACCAGACGAGCAACTCAGACACTATTGACAGAATCGAAAGTGTTTGCAAGGAAGAAATTAATACTTATATTGAAGAACTTCAGCGCCTTGGAGTTACACATAATGAAAATGAGTTGGCCGTTATCGAAGGATGCGCAGAGAAATTAGTTGAAGACAACGTGGTTGCAACACTCGTTCATGAAATGGGACATAATTTTGGAATGAGACATAATTTTATGGCCTCAACAGACAAAGAGAACTTCATCCAAGATAAAGATGGAAATTATTTAGCTGCAACGAGTTCGACGATGGACTACTCAAATGGAGCAGTTCGAGAGCTTTTAAAACCAGCTAAATATGATGAAGAAGTTATTCGATTTGCTTATGGGAACTCGGTAACTTTAAAAGATGGTTCAATTCTCAAACTTGATACATCGAAATCAATTTCTCAACAATTGAGCGAAAAAGGTTTAGAAAGACATCCTTTTAAATTCTGTACTGATGAGAATATTGGAGAATTCGATCCAATGTGCCAACGTTGGGATTACGGCACTGATCCGCTAGAGGTTGTAACCAGCATCATCAATAACTTTAATGCTTCTTATGAAATGAGTGGACATAGAAATGATCGCGCCTTTGGACCAAGTGAATTGGCGTTTACATTTGCTCACTTTCAAAGAACTCTCCTTCCCCTTAAAGCGATTCATGATCAGTGGAGATACCACTTGGCCGAATTCGTAACAAAGAGAAACCGCTACCTCGAATCATTTGATGAAGCGACATTTAAAGAAGTACTTGAGCAAATGAAGAATGATACTGGCGTTCACGGTAAGAACTACAAACTCTATTATGAAGCCAATGTTAAAGCTTATGAGTTTTTGAGAAATCTCCTTGAAACACCTGCACGTTTTTGTGTCGTCAAGTCGACAGAAAATGCTGTTCAAATCGATTATATCGACTTCGAAAAGCTTAGAGGAGATCTGTTTAAAAGTACGCAAACAACGATCAAAGACTGTAATGACCCTCTCGCAATTAGTTCCATGAAAGATTCTGGATATGACTACATTAAAACAATTGGTAACTTTGTTAATAGTCAAAAGTTATCACTCGACATCACTGACTCTGATTATGAGAAAACGGAAGTCGTTGGTTTAAAAATGCTTAGAAGATTTGCGGCCATCGTTTTAGGTCTTAGAACAACAACATTCAAGCAACATGCTGTTGACCAGTTCGAGCCAAACTTTTTCGATAATCCAATTTATAAGAATGAAATTACAAAGTATCTTACAAGCCGTATTGTTGATGGAATCTCAGAGACGGAGACAACCATTCCAATGTACGAATCAGAAAAAGACATTCTCTCTTTCGCTTTTGAGATGCTTGCAGATGGGATTATGATTCCTGGCAAAATTGAGAGCTCAATCGCAAGAAAAGCTCCGTATGCTTTATTCAAAACAAATGATCCAAGTATTGAACTTCCTCAGGGGGCGATTGAAACTCGATTTGTTAACACTAGGATCATTGCGACTCCTAAGAATAAAGAAACATTCAAACTCGTTCAAAAAAGACAAGAATTAATTGAAATGAAGAAAGCAATTGGAACAAAAATGATCCAAATTAATTTGGAACAAATGCTCGACCTCCTCACAAAAGTACCAAGCCTTAGCTCTGAAGATTTTGATAAAATGACATTGCAAGACTACATTGCACATCTTGAAACATTAACGACTTTTATTGGCAGAATTCCAAGTGACTCTCCAGTAGCTGCAATGTTAAAGAACTACTTTGGTTTGGAAATAAACCTTGCTCAGGCGATCTCGGAAAATGCTGAACAAATCAAGGAAATGCTTGCAGAACCAGTTACGAACTTTGTTGAAAAGTTCTTAAATATTAAGACATCTGAACTTAATGATAGTGGCAAGGAAGAAAGAGCAAAAACTTTTGTCAATGAAAACGAAAAGAAAATTCAAAACGTACAAAAGTTTCAAGCAAACCTTGAAGAATACGAAGCCCAAATTGATCTTTTAACTGAAATTCTTTTAACAATCTAAGAGAAAAACGGGAGATTGGATTAAAAACTCAATCTCCCTTATTTTTGATTCTAGCTAACTTTGGTGAATTTAATAACCTCTACTGGACAAGCTTCGGCAGCTTCTAAAATCTTTAGACCATCGTTTAAAGGTGCTCCTGGATGGATGATACATGAATCATCAGTCACATGGAAAACCTCAGGATAAATACCTTCGCAGGCATTACAAACAATACAACCTGGCTCAATCCAAACCTTGCTAACAGAGAAGTTCGCAACGGCCTCACCTGCAGGAGCTCCTGCACCAGCAAATTGACCAGCAAACTCTGGGTTGGTAGCAATCTTAAGTGCTTTATTAGAAGTTGGAAGAGGCTCCGAGATAAAACTTCTCTCTACCGTATGATAAAGTTTTTTTGCTTTAACAATTTTATTCTCATCATTGAATGTAAATGCATCCAATGTCGCTTCCCTTCTGGCCTTTAAGAACTCAAGGGCCCGCATTTCTTTTTGATAAGAGATTCCATCGCGATCAGAGACGACTTCAATCAAAATGGAAGCTTGCTCTAGTCCCTTGGCACTCATTAACTCTAAAAAGGCAGGTCCCATATCAACGTCACGGGCAAAACTCGAATCAACGTTCTCATATTCATGTGAAACATCCATTTGAGTTGGTGAACCAAACGGATTAAATAATCTAATTCTTATTTTGTTAAATGATGCTGGCTCACGTGAACTATTCCATTTCATTGAGAAAGCAAATCCTCTTTCACCTAAATGTGACTTCAAAATTGAAATGCGAGGACGAGCAAACAAAAAGTGAAACCCACCAGAGAGTAAACTTACAACCGCTAAATTAACGATCAAACCTACTGCCAAAAGGAGGGCCACGCCCATAGCAATCATCGTAATGCTCACACTAAACTCCTCATAAAACTCAATATTTAGATAAAATTATAGGTCGAAAATGCTCAAGTGTGAACGACTTTTAGCACAGTGAAATTAACCAGGTGCGACATAATCTAGTCAACGTCTATAGTTGGGCCATCATATTAATTAATACTTGAAGCTTCCCTTCACGTATCTTGGCCAAACCCAATCGCTTCCCCTCATGATAAACCCAGACAGGCTGTTCACAGGAAAAGATTGTTTCAATTGTTTGACCATGGCGAAAAGCTTCACATTCTCTTTCGGAGTCCAGTTCAACTTTTAAAAAAGGCAAAACAACTTCAGGTTCTATTAATTTTTGAGAGAGCTCAGCATAAGATTGGAGTTCTTTAAATAAAGCAAGCTCAGTTGCTTGATCTTTCTCGGCATTACCAATTTTAGTACGTGTCAATTCAACCAAATGTCCACAGCTCTTAAAATCATATGCAATATCTTCCATTAAAACCCGAATATAGGTTCCAGAACTTACACTAGCTGAAAAAATGATTTCATTTTCATCAAGTTTATTTATTTCGAATTGATAAATCATTCGCTCTACTGGGTCTTTAACGATCTCAATTCCTTCTCTTGCCCATTCATAAAGTGGCTTTCCCTGATGTTTGGTTGCAGAAAAAAAGGGAGGCCGCTGCGAGTATTTCCCGAGATACTTTTTTTCAACAATTGAGCGAGCTGAAATGTCGGCCAGGTTACATTCTTTGTAACTTTGCCCTGTTAAATCGCCAGTATCAGTTTGGGTTCCAAATAGACCTTTTGCGATATAAGTTTTTGGACAATACTCGTGAACATAATCGGCCAAACGAGTACAGTGCCCAAGCGCGATAATGAGTAATCCATCAGCAAAGGGATCAAGTGTGCCAAAATGACCTATTTTGGTTTTCTTCTGTCCGATCTGTCTTAATAATTTCTTTATAGGATAAAGAGCATCTGAACTTGAAAGAGATTTAGGCTTATTAATGAACAAGAGTCCATTCAATGGATCACTCGTCACTTCCATCATCTTGTTCTTCTCGAAGGAGTTGATCGATCTTATTTTCATCGTCAAATTGCGAGTCGTAGAAAAATTGCAAATGAGGAACGCTTCTTCTCTCTAAAAGAGTCGCTAAATGAGATCTTATTTTGGGCCCAGCAGAATCAATGGCCTTTTTAACATCGCCTCGTTTATTGGCATCAAAAGTATCCCAATAAACAGAGGCAACAGATGAATCACGATTAAGTTCAACACGAGTGATTGAAACGAATTGAAGCCTGGAGTCTGAAAGTCCTGTGCGCAAATATCCATTGATAATATTTTGCATACGCTCAGTTAATTTAACTTTCCCGAAGGCCTTCTTTGCCATTTATATCACCTTAAAGCATGGTCTCAGTACGAATTCCTTCCTTGATCTCAGCTTTGAAGATGTCATCCAATGAACGCTTCTTTTCTTCGATTGTGTAACATTCGAATATATCGCCAACTTTAATATCGTTAAAGTCTTTGAGTCCAATACCACATTCAACGCCATTTTTAACTTCCTTAACATCGTCTTTGAAACGCTTAAGTGAAGAAATTTCACCGTCATGGACAATTTTACCATTGCGGAGAAGACGGATATGGGCGCCGACTTTAATACTGCCTTCAACCACAGTTGAACCAGCAATTAAGCCTGCTTTAGGCACTGTAAATGTTTCTTTAACTTCAGCACGACCAACATATTGTTCGATTGTTTCTGGAGCAAGCATCCCTTCAACGGCAAGTTTAACTTCATTGATAAGTTCATAGATAATCGAATATGTACGAACATCAATTCCGCGCTCTTCCGCTAACTTTCTAGCAGAGGTCACTGGTCGCATATTGAAACCAATAACAATGGCTCCTGCACTCGAAGCAAGTTGAATATCAGTATCGGTAATTGGACCTACGCCACCGCCGATAACTTTAACTTCAACTTCTTTAGTTGAAAGAGGCTCAAGAGAATTTTTGATCGCTTCGTATGAACCTTGAACGTCGGCACGAATGATAAGAAGCAAGCTCTTGCGTTCAACTCCGTCATTCTGTCCGTTCGCAAAAAAGTCTTCAAGAGATACACGTTTTTGAGCAGGGATATTTTCAAGCAATTTGCGTTGATCAATTCTGTTCTGAACAATTTTCTTCGCTTCTCTTTCATTCTTAGCAACGTTAATTTCGTCACCTGGATTAGGAGCACTTTCTAAACCTAAAATCTGAACAGGAGTAGAAGGACCAGCATCCTTAATCTGTTGACCAAGATGATCTGTGAGAGTTCTAGCGCGTCCACAAGTCTCGCCTACAACTACTGCATCTCCTTTGTTTAACGTTCCGTTTTGAACAAGAATAGTGGCAACAGGGCCACGACCAGGTTCAATCTTCGATTCGATGACGATCCCTTCGCAAGGTGCTTTTGGATCAGCTCTCAAATCTTGAACTTCAGCTAAGAGCAAAATAGATTCAAGAAGTGAATCTACTCCAAGACCGGTTTGCCCTGAAATAGGAACAAACATAGTATCCCCACCCCATTCTTCAGGAGTGATTTGGAATTCCATTA
Source organism: Bdellovibrio sp. CG22_combo_CG10-13_8_21_14_all_39_27 (assembly GCA_002786715.1). GTDB lineage: Bacteria > Bdellovibrionota > Bacteriovoracia > Bacteriovoracales > Bacteriovoracaceae > 21-14-all-39-27. The sequence goes on along the minus strand of PCTW01000016.1, from coordinate 29,129 downwards.
ATTCTTGCTTAATACGATCAGGGTTTACGCCTTCTTTATCCATTTTATTAACTGCGACGATCATTGGAACGCCAGCGTTTTGAATAAAGCGCACTGATTCTTTCGTTTGTGGCATAACCCCATCATCTGCGGCCACCACTAAGATAACAATATCTGTAACGTTGGCACCACGCTGTCTCATGTTAGCGAAAGCGGCGTGACCTGGAGTATCCAAGAAGGTGATTGATTTACCATTTACATCAACTGAATAGGCGCCAATGTGCTGAGTAATACCACCAGCTTCACCTGAAGCGACTTTCGCTTTACGAATATAATCAAGTAATGTTGTTTTCCCATGATCGACGTGACCCATGATCGTAACGATCGGAGCACGGACTGGAAGTTTAGATTTTTCTTCATCACTGAGATCAGATTTTGAAAGCAGATCGTCTTCTTGGAAAGCCACATCTTCGACTCGGTAATCGTAAATAGAAGCGATATCAGAAGCTAATTGAATGCCGACATAATCTTCCGCTTTTACGAGAAGATTCAAATCAAGACAATGATCTATTAAATCTTTCATTTTAACTTTTAATTTTTTGGCGAGATCGAGAATAGATGTCCCTTCATTGACGTAAATGACTCTCTTCGACTCTTTTACTTCTGTAATTTGAGTTGATTGAGTAGGGCCTGCATAAGAGCGCTTTTTCTTAATAGTTGTATAGATCGGACGACCAACGCCACCTAAAACACCGTAGGTACGAAGCTCATCAACTGTTTTCTCTTCGAGGATAGCTTGTGAACGCGAAGCGACCACTTTCTTGCCTGACATTAAAGAAGCAAGGCCACCCATTCTTTTTCTAGTGGCTGCGTCGCCTTTTTTATCATCATCATCAACCAATTCTGGCTCTAAAGATTTTGGCTTAGCAGCGCCTTCGGCAGCTGCAGCCTTTGCTTTGGCAGCAGCCTTGGCCTTTGCCTCTACTTCCTCAGCTGGAGGAATGAAAACAGGAGTAAAACGATGCATTTTCTCGCGATAAATGACGACTTTTTCTTCATCAGCATCTTCACTCTCTTGAACTTCAGTCTCTTCTGCTTTTGAAGCAACTTTCTTTTCTTCTTTCTTTTCTGGTTGAGCAACAACTCTTAAACCACCAGAAGATTTTGGAGCCTCTTCTTTTTGATATGATTCTTGATCATCAGCTTTCTTCTGATCAAATTGGGCCATCATATCTGAAAGAGTGGCAGGAGCTTCTTCATGCTCAGCAATTTCTTCGTTACTATCATTACTTTTTCGAACGATAATCTTCTTTGGCTTTTTACGAACTGGTTTGCCAGCTTCATCGGCTTTCTTGGGTGCCGCTTTCTCTTTCGTCGTTTCAGTGGAGCTCGCTGCTTTCTTCACAACTTTTTTCTTAGTCTTTGCAGACTTTGAAGCAGGAGCTTCAGCTTTTGCAGATGCTTGATACATCTCTTTAACTTGTGCAACCTCATCATCAGTCAAAGCTGTCATGTGGTTACGAACAGAATAACCTTTGCTCTTGAGCTCTTCGACGAGGTCTAGCGCCCCAACGTTGAGTTCCTTAGCAAGTTCAAAGATTTTCATTAAAACTCTCCTCTACGAGACAAATACAATTTACTTCAATTTAAATGCAGCTAATTCTTCACGCAATCTACGTTCAACATCAGAGAAACGATCTTTATCGTTTTCTGATTTAGGAGCGCCATTATCGATAAGACCAGTATAAGAAGGTACAGCAGATGCTGATACAAATTCTTCTTCCTCAGTCGGCTCCAATTGAACAGATGCAGCTTCGATAGCAGCATGTGTAGTTTTCAAAATAGTTTCAGCGTCTTCTTCATTCGTTTCAAGCATTGATGCGAGTTCGCGTGCGCCAATAGCAGCAAGTTCTCCAACAGACATAATCCCTGAGTGGACAAGAACCTGAGCACGAGCTTCATTAACACCATCAATTTGAACAAGATTCTCAACCGCTTTCTTAATTCTTTCTTGCAATTTCGTTTTAGAAATAATGTTAATTCTAAAGCCTGTTAACATCGCTGCAAGACGGACGTTTTGTCCGCGGCGACCGATAGCAAGCGACAATTGATCATCATCAACAACCACATCCATACTTTTTTCTTCATAGTCCATTTGAATATTAACAATATCAGCTGGAGCTAGAGCTGCACGGGAGAAAGTTTCAATGTCCTCAGAATACTTAACGATATCAATTTTTTCGCCTTGAAGCTCGTTAACCACGTTTTGAACACGTGAACCTTTCATACCAACACAAGCTCCTACAGGATCAATATCTTTATCAACAGATTTCACTGCGATTTTAGCTCTAAAGCCAGGCTCTCTGGCTGCTGATTTAATTTCGATCGTGCCGTCTTGAATTTCTGGTACTTCAACTTCAAATAACTTAACTAAGAACATTGGCGAAGTACGAGACAATCTGATTTCTGGTCCACGATTAGTCATAACCACTTCAGATAAATAAGCTTGAATGCGATCACCTGTCTTAAAGTTTTCAGAAGGAATAACTTCACGTTTAGGAAGAATAGCATCTGCTTTACCAAGGTCTACAATGATATTTCCTTTTTCATAACGACGAGCAATACCAGTCACAAGAGTCTTCTCTTTGTGCTTGTATTCTGCAAACAAGATTTCTCTTTCAGCATCACGAACTTTTTGGAAAATAATTTGCTTAGCAGTTTGCACGTCAACGCGAGTAAATCGTGGGTTTTCAATCTTTATACCAATTTGATCGCCAACTTCGATTTCTTCATCGAGGTCTTTAGCTTCTTTTAATACGATTTCAACAATAGGATCTCGAACTTGATCAACAACGTTCTTATATTGAAAAATTTCAATTTCACCATCATCTGCATTATAGCGAGTTTCGTATTCTCCTTGGATTCCGAATTTCTTACGTGCAGTTACCAAAAAGGCTTGTTCAATCGCCTTAACCACGATCTGCTTTTCAATTCCGCGATCTTTTCCAAGAGCTTCTATCATGCGACTCAATTCAGTAAAGTTCATGCATCCATCCTTTCACTTTTTGACATCAACTGCTCAAAACTTGGCTCTAAATGAGCTTTTGAAATTTGAGCGTAGTTCAGTTTAATAATATTTTTATATTTCTCAATTTCCATTTCAATTTCATTCTCATTCGCACCTTTAATGACACCAATGAGTTTTTTTACTGTTTTCAATTCTGTCGGCCATTTAATATCTGGGAGTAGTTCTCCCCATTTTTTCATTCCCACGACTTCAACTCGCTCGCCAACTGACTCAATAAAATGATCAGCCTTGATGAGATTCCGATAAATTCCTGGGGAAGAAACTTCGAGAGTGAAAGTATCTGGAATCCACTCAGCCTCTTGAATGGGCGTGGTCAAGGCATGGTCGACCTTCACGCAATCTTCAATATCGGTCTGTTTAGTTTCTTGATTTCTAATATAGAGACGTAAAGTCGTACTTCCACTTAAATAATCAAGATCGTAAACTTCGTATCCTAACTCTTGAACGACAGGGTTAACTAAATCCCAATATTGCTTAGTAACACCAGACTCAAAATTTTTGAGGACGCTCATTTTTTAATCATTACCTAAAAAAAAAGGGCGGATTCAGAGAAACCGCCCTAATTCAAAAAACCTAAAATGTTTTAAGGCAGGTATTTATAACGAAGTTCAGGCAATAAATCAAGTATATAGAATTTCAAGAAATGCTTAGCATCATTTTGTAAGCATGGCGGTTTTGACCGTAAAAATGGCGAGCGAAATGAAGATTTTCAAAATGGTATTTTAGATATAGTTTATGCGCCGCAACATTAGTGTCTTCAACTTCAAGAAAAACACTTTTGCAGCTTTTACTTTTTAAATATTCAATAGATCGCTCTAAAAGCATGCCAGCATATCCCCTCTTTCGATAAAGAGGATTGACTACAATCTTGTAGAGATGGGCCGTCTCATCACTATTAAATCCATAGAGCACTAACCCTATTATTTTTTGAGACTCCAAAATATGAAGAACGAGATGACGATCCCACTGTTGATAAAGGTCACGCCAGCCCTCAGCAGTCCATGGATAAGGAAAGTACTCGTCTAAGGCTTCCCATTGATCAGATAGAGATGAATCAACTATTAAGGATGAATCGAGACCAAAGGTTTCAATTGAAAAATTCATACTGAAGATTTCCAAGAATGCGATCAAGTTGGAGACCAAGGTTGAGCTCGCTCCCCTTTTCCCCCTCTTTAAGTTGACCCAAAAGAATTTCTAAATTGTTTAATTCGGAAACCCATTGACGATAATCGTCACTCCAAAGATTGCGGCATTTGCTTTTTGATTTTTCAACATTTGGCCGGGCCAAGCGACCTTGGAGGCGATAAAAATGCACAATTTTAAGAAAATTTACCAAACTCATCATATGAGGGTGCGACTGGGGAATTGACTTGGTTAAATCAATATCCGTTTTCCACCAATTCTCCGGCAATTGAAGCGACTTCCACAATGAGCTTATTTCTTTCGATGCCTTTCCATTATTTTGGCAAATCATCCATTGGAGTGAATTTTTAAGGATTTTAAAATCGCTGGTGAAATAAACCAGACTGTCGATACGAACTAAAGCTTTGTCTTTCATAGGACGTGCGGATTGTACCGCATGGACCGGTGAAAAACAAAAGCTAAGAGCTAATACTACCGCTTTAGACTGGCGAGCCCAAATCGACGTTACCGATGGTCTTTTGACCTTCAGACTTCCCTTCCATGTGGAAACGAATTTTAACGTGTGGATTGAAGGTATAACCATCTTTGCCACGGATAATATATTTTCTCTTATCGTTTTTCTCATTCTTAGGCTCAATCAATTTTCTCAGGCGTGAAACGCTCGTATAAATGAGTTTATCGTGAATGAGTGGATTATACTCATCGCGCCAAATCATTTTCGCTAATTGTTCTTTATCATAATATGACCCCGGATTCTTGGCCAAAAGGAAAAGAATCTCAAGTAAAACAAAACGATGTTTAAAATCAATTGTCCCTAGATTGCGCTCTTTGATCTTGCGGTTGGTACGATCAAGATAAATATCAACGCTTGAATCATTAACATCTTCTATTTCAGACTTAATCAAAGTCATCAATCGCTTAAAAGTTTGAGTATCGGCCGTTTCCTTAGCAAGTTCGAAAAACTTAAGCGCTGATTCAAAATCGCCTAAACGCTTAAAAATTGCACCTTTTCCTAAAAGAACGTATCCATAAAGGTTCCAGCACTTCTTACTTTGAAGAGTCATGTTGGCCAACGAATAATATTCAAGCGCACGGTCCTGGATATCGAGTTCGCTATAAACTTTAGCGTAAGACATATACATGGCGCCAAGAAGGTAGTTTTTCTTGATAATTTTTAAAAGTTGATCAAGTTGATGTAAGAAATCGAGAGCACCTTGGAATTCACGACGGTTAAAACAGTTCACGGCCAAGGCCAAAAGGCATTTAGAAAGAAGTTCAGGCTCGTTTTCTTCTTTCGACTTTTTATAGCAAAGCTCAAACTGCGTACGGGCATTTTCAAAATCACCGCGGTAATTTGAAACAATACCTGCATTATAGAAGTATTCAGCACTTAAGCTGCCTAACTCACGGCTTAACTCATCGGCCAATTCCTCTGCCAATGCTATATAACGTTGGGCCTTATCATCTTCCAACTTCTCAGAAGCAATTCTGATCAAAAAGCCTAAAATTTTAAGTGTTGAGTAATTATCTTTCGGTCTTTCAGTGCCTTTAATGGCCTGAGCAAAATGAAATTCTGCTTTGGAAAGGTCTGATTTGTCGTAGTAAAGCTTGGCCAATTGATAGTGAGAGCGACCAATTTCATACTTCGTTAGCATTTTTGGGTCTACATTGAGCTCTTCGTCAGAGATGTAGGCCAAAATACCACTGTCAGATTCCATAATGGTTTGCGTATCATTCATTTTCTAACCCCCAGATAACCAGGTCCCGAAGTCCCCAATTAGGCCATATTCATACCATCCGTTCTTGCCACAAGTCAAAACGATGTAAGAAACATGTAAAAATTAGTGGGCTGAGTCGTTGATTTCTCTTAAGGGGCTTGATAGAGTTGGAGCCGGAAATTCATAATATTTCAGTTATTTGGAGCACAAATCATGGCCCATCAAGACCTCGAAACTATCCGCCATTCTTCGGCCCATCTCATGGCCCAGGCCATTGAAAGACTTTGGCCAGAATCCCACGTTCAATTCGGAGTTGGTCCCACAATTGAAAATGGTTTCTATTATGATGTTGAGATGGATTATCGCTTAACTGAAGAAGATCTCAAAAAAATTGAAACGAAAATGAAAGAGATCATTAAAGAAAAGCTTCCAGTTGAAAGAGTTGTCATGAAACGCAACGAGGCGATTGAATTCTTTAAAAAGAAAGGTCAGGCCTTAAAAGTTGAATTGATATCGGCGATTCCAGAAAACGAAGAAATTTCTTGTTACCAACAAGGTGAATTTATCGACCTTTGCCGCGGTCCCCATGTTGAAAATACCAGTGAACTCACATTCTATTTTAAAATTCTTCATACGGCCGGGGCTTATTGGCGTGGAGATTCAAATCGTCAAATGCTCCAAAGAGTCTATGCCGCTTGCTTCTTGAATAAAGAAGATTTGAAAGAGCATCTGCACTTTTTAGAAGAAGCCAAAAAACGCGACCATCGAAAGCTTGGAAAAGAGCTTGAACTCTTCCACTTTGAAGGTGTCGCCCCTGCTTCTCCTTTCTTTATGCCTAAAGGGGCCTTTGTTTATAATTCGATGATCGAATTCATGCGCAGAATCTATAAGAAATTTGATTATTCAGAAGTCATCACTCCACAAATTTTAGACTCTGATCTGTGGCATACTTCAGGTCATTACGAGCATTACAAAGATAATATGTACTTTTCAAATATTGATGAAAAAGAATATGCCGTAAAGCCAATGAACTGCCCATGTCATATGTTGATGTTCAAGCATTATCGCTATAGCTATCGTGACCTCCCACTTCGCTACGCCGATTTCGGTCGTCTCCATCGCTACGAAAAAGCCGGGGCCGTGGCAGGGCTCACTCGCGTCCGTACTTTTTGCCAAGATGACGCTCATATCTTTCTGCCAATGGATAAAATTCAAGCAGAAATTAAAGATTTGATGAATATGTTCTTTATTTGTTACGCCCATTTTGGATTTAACAAAGTGAAAGTTAATCTTTCAACTCGCCCAGAGAAAAAATCAGGTGATGATGCCACCTGGGATAAAGCAGAATCAGCACTAAAAGGAGCGCTCGATCAGAGTGGACATGAGTATCATATCAAAGAAGGCGATGGAGCGTTTTACGGACCAAAGATCGACATTGAAATTGCCGATGCCCTTAATCGCTACCACCAATTGGGCACGATTCAATTGGATTTCCAACTACCCGAAAGATTCGATCTCACTTACACAACGGCAGAAGGCAGTGAAGAGCGTCCAGTCGTCATTCACCGTGCTTTACTGGGATCGCTCGAAAGATTTTTTGGTGTTTATCTAGAACATGTTGGCGGCGCTTTTCCTTTTTGGTTGGCCCCCAATCAAGCGACTATTGTTCCGGTAAATAACGACCTCCATTTAGCTTTTGCTCAAAAAATTAAAGCACGCTTTGATAAGCTAGGCTTAAGAATTCATATTGATGATCGCAATGAAAGTATGGGTTACAAAACTCGTCAAATTCAAAAGGGAAAGATTCCTTTTATGCTCGTCATCGGTGACCGCGAAATGGAAACAAATACTTTAAGTGTAAGAGGCTACGGACAGGCCAACTCAGAAACACTCAGTGTTGATGATGTTGAGAAAAAGTTTCTCGAACTTGATCTAGAGAAAATGCCTGCCCCATTGCGCGACTAAGCGCTCGGAGAGGTTATGGCCAAAAATGTTCTGTTAATTTGCGGTGGCGGAGGTTCAGAGCATGATATCTCTTTGCGGTCAGCAAAATATCTGCAAGAAAAATTAAACTCAGTTGCTGATCTCGAGGTTTATTTCGTTGAAATCGGCAAAGATCAAACGAGAAGAGACAGCAAAGGGCGAGCTTGTGAGCTTCGCAAAGATGGACTGCTCGTTTTGGAAGATCAAACGATTAAGCTTGATTTTGCAATTCCTTGTATCCACGGACCTCCTGGAGAATCAGGACATATCCAGGCCGTCTTTGAAATGATGGGTCTCCCTTTTTTAGGTTGCGGCCATGAGGCCAGTATCCTCTGTTTTAATAAAATATCCACGAAGCTTTGGCTTCAAGCTTTACACATTCCTGTAACTCCATTTGTATTTCTTTCCGATTTTAACGATGAATCTTTGCAAGAAGTTAAAAACTTTTTTGAAATTCATAAAGACGTCTTTATAAAAGCAAGTGAACAAGGCAGCTCAGTAGGATGCTACCATGTTACAGAAAAATCGCAGTTAGAAACAAGATTAAAAGAAGCATTCGCTCTCTCACCTTTTGTCCTTGTTGAAAAAACAATTAAGGGGCGAGAACTGGAAATTGCCACTTATCAATACAATGGCCAACTTTTTGCTACGAATCCAGGAGAAATTGTTTGCCCAGATAAGTTTTATACTTTTGAAGAAAAGTATAATAGCGAATCTAAAACTGAAACCAAAACAGAAGCTCAGGGATTATCTTCAGTAATTAAAGAAGAAATGAAATCCTATGCGAAAAGGGCATTTGCGGGTTTAAGACTAAAAGATCTCTCTAGAATTGATTTTTTTCTCGATCATGAAGGATCAGTCTACCTCAACGAGATCAATACTTTTCCAGGACATACAGCGATCTCGCTCTTTCCCCTCATGATGGAAAACAACGGGCTTAAATATCAAGATTTTTTAACAGATAGAATTCATTCTTATCTCAAAGCATAAGGTTCAATTATGAAATTACCTATTATCGATTCTCAAGATCAAATGGCCTCAAAGGAAGCTCTTCAAAAATATTATACGGGAGATCTCATTCCTCCCGAAAAAAAAGAGTACCTGACGCTCTTACGTGAATCTCAAGGTCCCTACTTAGCTCTTAAAGGAGCCAAGGGCGAAACCAAATATATGATGGATGCAGCTTCACAGATTGCCACATTAGGCTTGGGTTTTTCACCTTCGGCATTTATGGGAACCGCTCATTATCTTGAATCGTGGCTCAACAATACTCAAGGTGAAGCGACAAAGGCTTTAACCGATGGTTTAGAAACATTTGTTAAAAGAAAAACAAATTGGAATCATGTTGAAATGACTTTCGTCAATTCAGGAGCAGAGGCCAATGAAACGGCATTAGGCTATTGTTATAAAAGACGCAAGCATAAATCGGCAAACAAAGTATTGGCCTTCGAAGGCAGCTTTCATGGACGAATGATGGTCACATTGGCCGCCACCTGGAACAAAAGTAAAAGAGAGCCATTTGAGTGGCCGGGACATGAAATCACTTATATTCCTTACCCAGAACTTCCGGACTCGCAAATCATGCTTTCAAATCCTCAAGGATGGCGTGAGCTCTGGCGCGATTCTACTCGTTCAGACTTCAGCATTCCTGAAAGTTATCACAATGATCCAATGTTAAGTCTCGAGGTAAAATCGCTCGAAAAAGTGCGAGAAGCCCTTCTGAGCAAAACACTTTTTGCCATTATTGTTGAACCAATGCAATGTGAAGGTGGCGATTGTTATAGTTCAAACCGTTTTCAAAATGCCCTTCTTTTGATGGCCAAAACATTTGGTGTGCCCGTTATTTTTGATGAGGTTCAAACTGGTTTTCATTTAGGTCGTGAATTTTTTTGGCATACACAATTTCAATTAAAGAATGTTGATGGTTCCCCTTTATTGCCTGACTTTGTGACATGTGCAAAAAAGGCCCAAATAGGTCTTGTCCTCTCCCCTAATCATCTCTACAAAGATGCTTTTGAAAGACAAGAAGAATATCAAGTGGCTTCTCTAGCTCGCGGATACATTCATGCAATTGCACTTGATCAAGCACAACAAAAAATATTATCCCTCGAAAAGCACTGGGATAAACTTCTCCAACAACTGGTGCTGAAACATTCAAAACATTTAGCTAGACCAAGGGGAATGGGCCTCTGTTTTGCTTTTGACGTACTAGATAAAACTAAACTCAATCAATATGTAGATAAGAGATTTCAACATGGAATGCTCTATTATCCTGCCGGTGATAAAACTCTACGCTTCCGCTTAAATACCGCCTATAACCAACAGGACCTCGAATTCTTATTTGCCGAACTCGATCATATTACCAATGAACTTTTCAATAATGCTTCCGAGAAACTTCCTACACACGTAGAAACGGCCGAAAGAAGCAGTGACAACGTCTATGCTTGGCAAGAGCTCATTTTGAAATCAAAGCTCTCTGATCTCCAAGGAGAAATACTCCCTGAAGCAGAACTGATGAAGCAAATGAGCAAACTTTTTGGAGAAAGTAGTTCATCAGAGCTGGTTTTTATCGACAAAAACAACTTTGAAAAGTTTCGTGAAAAAATAGTTCGTATGCAACAACTCAACTATGAGCCTGCGAGACAGACAAAGATTGAGAAATTCGAAGATGCAGCTCTTAATCCGTCATCAATCTGCTTGGCCCTCATTAAAAACGATGAAATTGAAGCTATGTCCTTTGCTTCACCACTTAAAATCAACCCTACAGAAAGAGGTGTTAAAAGAGATCCCTATTTTAACGATGAAGGTGTGCTTTACATGCTTGATGTAACAGTTAATAAAGAAGGACAAGGCCATGGTCTAGGAAGACAAATCAAGTACGCGACTTCTCTTATGGCCCAATCACGGGGACTTAAAAGAATTCATGGACGCAATAGAGATCGTCTAGCAGCACCAATGTTGTCAATCAATTTATCACTAGGTGGGCATGAGCTCTTTTATATTCATGAGGATTATCCTGACAACGAAGACTATAGAGACGTTTTTTATTATACCTCTCCACTCAAATGGAATAAGACAAAGCTGAACTTATCACAGGCCAAAACCTCACCCATTACTGAGCGTTCACTTGATTCACAATATATCAATGAGCAACTCCCTTACATGGTTAATAAGATTTGCCTTTCTAATTTTGTAAGCGCGCGTTTTATGGAGCAAGTCACTGGACTTTTTAGTTCTATAACTCCTGAACTTCGCCACGGCTATGTCTGCTCAGGACAATCAGAATGTGTCGACAAGATTGCGAAATCACTTTGGTATGTTTCAAGTAAACAAACTTATAGAATGCTGACTTTCAAAGGTCATTATTTTGGAAATGGATCATTTCTTTCAAGATCTTTATCTTCTAAACAACATGCTTTTTTTCCTGTAGATCACTTGGAAAATCCAAATGAAAATAATTGGAAAGAAGTTTTAACTGAAGTTGAAAATCATCTCAAAAAAGAAAAATATCTCGGCATTTGGCTAGAACCCATCCAACAACAAACAATGCAAAGAGTTCCGCGTGAATTCCTAAAGCAACTAAAGGAACTTTCAACCAAATTGGGGACCAATTTAGTTTATAATGAGACTTCATCTTCACGATATAGCTACTCTGCTCAAGATTACTGTTTGGCCAACCAAGCTGATATCTCGCCTGATATGGGAATGATCTTCTTAGGTGGACAAGCGGGAATTGTTTACGCCAAAAGCGAAAAATTTATCAGCAAGCCTTTAATGCTCATTAGTACTTGGGATGGTGATGAGTTTTCATTCGCTTCATACTTACGCCAAGTAAATAGTATTCATAAAGATCAAAAGGCTTTTGCTCAAACTATTGAGAAATTTGAAGCTAAGTTAAAATCAATGTTATCACCTTATTCTTTGAATAATTGGGAAGTCTTCCAAGGAAAGGGACGCTTCAAAGCCGATCTCCCCTCACACCTCGCATCTCTATTTTCACATTATGAGGATTATTATTTAATCGATCCATCATATGATGCCATGAGGGACTTCATCGAAACAGAAGGAATAGCGTAATGGATTGTCAGTTCCCTTTAATTACTCTTGAGGCCAATCAAACTCCAAGACAACATGGTCTCCTTCAAGGAGAAATGCATAAAGCGGCAATCAATGAGTTGGTAGAGATACGAACACAGTTAATGTTAGCGAAAAACCCGTCGTTAAGTAAGAACCTCATACCGCTCGCAATGGAACAATGGTATGTCACAAAGCGTTTCTCCACTCATCTCTGTGAAGAACTTGAAGGCATTGCTGAAGCAGCGAACCTGTCCATACCTGACTTGGTTATCTTAAATAATTATACTGATTTTAGAGATATTGAACTTCCTGAAGAAGGTTGTTCAACCATTCATACAAGTCATAACAAAAAAGTGATCTCTGGTCAGACTTGGGATATGCACAGAAGCGCTAAGCGTTTTTTAAGCGTTATCCACGTCAAAAGTCAGGGAGGTAAACCAGAGCAACTCTTTCTTTCTCTTGTTGGTTGTAGTGCACTCATGGGGATGAATACATATGGTTGTTTGGCCGGCGTAAATAATATCAATACCAAGAATGCAAAAGCTGGGCTCATTTGGCCAGTTCTCATTAGAAAACTACTTACACAACAGAATCTCCCCTCGATGAGATCGATGCTGCTTGAAGCCCCTGTCACAAGCGGTCATAATTATCTTTTATCTGATGACAATGAAGGTGAACATTGGGAGGTCACTCCTCATATTTCTGAGCAAGTAGGTAAAATACAAACTCATCAAAACGGTTCAATTTTTCACACAAATCACTGCATTGGAGAATCGATTCAAAAAATTGAAGATAGGAAAAGCCTAAGCTCAACGACATTGGAACGATATGATCTTTTAACTAAAAAATCAGGAACTGTGACTGATTTTCATTCAATGATAAAACTCCTACAAGATCACGAAGGTGAGCCAAAATCACTTTGCTCTCACTTTGAAAGTGGAACACAAGATCCTTCTTCAACTTGTGGCGGCGGTGTCTATGACATCACTGATGGTGACGTTTATCTTTGGAGAGGGTGCCCAATTCACGACAATAATTATATTAGCTACAAATTTAAGCGAGATGGTTCGCACTTTATAAAGGTTCTCTAAAATGAGCCAAATCATGCCTTATTATTATACTTGGACAAAACAAAAGGGTGTTCACTCGTTTGAAGTTTCTCACAACAAACCCTTTCATTTTGTCAAAACAGATGGTCAAGAAGTTTTGGACTTCAGCTCTATAAGCTATCAATGCTCATTTGGTTTAAAACCTCAATTCATTATCGATCGAATTAAGCAACAACTTGATACACTTCCTGTCGCTTCACCAAAAGCGAAATTTGGAATAAAGATGGATGCGAGCCAACGCTTACTCGACCTCATCAACTTAGAAGAAGGAAAGATCTTTTATACAGTTTCAGGTTCTGAGGCTATTGAAAATGCCCTCAAAATGGTACGCCAATACTCAGGACGAAAAATAGTTTTGAGTAGAAAAAAGTCCTATCACGGAGCAAGCCTTGGTGCCGTTTCAGTTTCTGGAGATTGGCGCAATGATATTTCCTATAAGTTGGAAGAAGGAACCATTCGTATACCTGAGCCAGACGAAGATCCTAAACTAGAATTTACTCGAAAAATAATTGAAATGATCGGTCCCAATAAGATTGCCGCCATTTGCCTAGAAACAGTTACAGGTAGCAATGGAATCATAAAAGCAACCGAAGACTGGTGGAGAGGAATTCAAGCAATTTGTAACGAGTTCAATATTTCTCTCATCCTTGATGAAGTCATTTGCGGCTTTGGAAGAACAGGTAAGCCATTTGGTTTTCATCATTTTCCTTTTTTAAAACCCGACTTTGTTTGTATGGCCAAGGCCATTTCTGGTGGAGTGATACCCTTTGGTGCCGTTTGGACTTCTGAAAAAATAGCCACTTACTTTAATGATATTCTTCTGAATTGCGGGCTTACCAATTATGCCCATCCCATGGGATTGGCCGCTCTTGAGGCCGTGCTCGATTTTATAGAATCAAAACCCTTTATTGAAAATTACCAAAAAATAGAAACGCTCATGCTTCAAGAATTAGAAAAACTGGCAAGACATCCAAAAGTTGAAACAACTCGACAAGTTGGAATGTTAGCTGCGATAGATTTAAAGAATTCTACATACTTTATTCAAGATCTCATCAATGTCGGAATCTATCTGATAAACCAAAATAATCGCCTCATTATTTCACCAGCGATTAACATGCCACCAGAGCTCATATCTGAAGGTTTCGCTAAGATTCACAAACTACTGGAGTGATTATGAGTTCTAAAGTTTTTAAAGATGCTCAATCAGCTCTCTTTGATTTTAAATCAGGCTCAACATTAATGAGTGGTGGCTTTGGCCTTTGTGGTATTGCTGAAAATTGCATTGATGCTTTAACACAAATGGACGTCAAAGATCTCACAGTCATTTCTAATAATATTGGAAATTCGGGACGTGGCTTGGTCAAAATCTTAGTCCAAAATAAAATCAAGAAAGCTTTTTGTAGCTACGTCGGCGGAAATCCTGATCTTGAGAAGCAGATGATGGCGAAAACAATCGAAGTCGAACTTGTTCCTCAGGGAACATTTGCTGAAAGAATTCGCGCTGCGGGAATGGGAATTCGTGCTTTTTATACGCCAACAGGTTTCGCGACTCCTGTCGCCGAAGGTAAAGACGTCAAAAATTTTGATCGACCTTGCATATTAGAAACGGCCCTTCACGCAGACTTCGCTATTATTAAAGCTCAAAAGGGTGATCCATACGGAAATCTTTGGTTTAAGGAAACCGCTAGAAACTTTTCACCTCTCATGGCGATGGCAGCAAAAACCACAATCGTCGAAGTCGAAGAACTCGTTGAGCTTGGAGAGATCGCACCTGAGGACATTCATCTTCCAGGCTTATTTGTCCAAAGAATATTCCAAGGAAAAGATTATAAAAATGATATTGAATTTTTATTGTTAGAGGATCAATCATGAGTTGGACAAAAGAACAAATGGCCGACAAAGTGATTTCACTTTTTAAGCCTGGCTCAAGCATTAATCTCGGAATTGGCATGCCAACTGCAGTTGCCGAAAGAATTCCCCCTCAAAGTGATTTTATGATCCATTCTGAAAATGGCGTGCTTGGAGTTAAAGGACGACCGACTAAAGAAACTGTCTCTCCTACCTTAATTAATGCCGGCAAAGAAACCATTTCCATTAATAAAGGCGCGAGTTTCTTTGATTCATCTATGAGCTTCGGGATGATCAGAGGCGGACATATCGACTATTGCGTTTTAGGAGGTATGGAAGTTGATTGCGAGCAAAGTCTTGCAAACTGGGCGATACCAGGCAAAAAAATTACAGGAATGGGTGGGGCCATGGATCTCGTTAATGGCGCCAAACAAGTTATCATCATGATGACTCATTTTAGTAAAGATGGTGAAAGTAAATTAGTTAAGAAATGCACGTTGCCACTGACGGGTTACAAAGTAGTCGATTTAGTTGTAACAGAAATGGGACTCTTTCGCCCGAATGGAAAAGCATTTGAAATCATCGACCTTGCTGAAGGTGTGACTAAAGAGCAATTAAAGCTTCCCTGAGTTGGCCCTTAAATACTGAATCAAATGAAGATACTCTTTTTGATGAGTTGGTGGATTAACAAGTGATGCACCATTTTCATCCTTTGGTGCCATTTTCACCAGACCATAGCTCAAGCTCTCAACTGTCGAAATATTCTGATACACAAAGCGATTAGTTGCGACGTGAATAAGGCCTTTCCTGTCGGAGATATCAGTACCGTTAACAGTAATGTTGTGAATTCTATTCAGAAACGGAATCCCCCACCAACGAACTTTATAATCAATATTGGGAGAAATTGCTGGTGCAAAAGAGTTTGAAAAATGAGAATAAAGTTCAAGAAAGTTAATTAAGCGAACAAATTCTTCTGTGCTCAAATAAAAGCTAACGATATCCGTTCCTGGACGCTTTAATTCATCAAATCCAATTGAAACTGCTTCAAAAATATCAGATTCATTGTAATCAACACCTTTTAAAAATGAAGTGCGAACCAAACCCATTGAAGTAAAATAAGCATCTATCTTTTTATCACTTAAGCCTAAATTGATTTGATCTCGAAGGGCGCGAGTTACTAACTCTCCCATGGGATTGAACAACTCTCTTGCTCGAATATAATCTTTAATTGGCTTAAAAACAGGTTTAAGCGCTTGATCTGCTCCATGTCCCATGAGTTCATAGGCAAATCGTCGATAATCACCAATTCTCTTCTCCCAATTAGAGTCCCTAGGAATATTTTGATCAATAGAGATGAGACGTTTTTCAGATTCATTTTGCAAAAGCACTCGCTTTAAAACAGTATCGAACTTTAGATTTAGCAGACCAAGTGATTCACCATAGGATCCAGTTTGGGAAATGATGACATTATTGATTGTTCGAAATTCTTCTTGATGGGTATGTCCAGCAATAATGACATTAATACCGGCAACTTCCTTGGCAATATGGTCACTCTCCATGCCGCCTCCGTGCATAGAAAGAATAACAATATCAACTCCCTGCTCTTTTTTGAGCATATGTACTTTTTTACGCAAAAGCAGAAGGAGCTCTTTCCATCTGACACGAGAACCTTCATCATCGAATCCGATAAACTTCACATCTTCACGTGTCGACCGACTAACTAAACAACCATCAGGTCCCAATATTCCTAAAAAGCCCACTTTTAATTGAGTCTCTCCGCTTTTGTAGGTCTTAACAACATGGCTTTTAATTAAGGCTTCATCGCCAACAAAAGCATTTAGTGTAGATTGAGGATTTTTGATAAAGAGATTTGTTGCAACGAGAGAAGCTTGGGGATTGATCTTCTTAATCTTACTCAGCATCGTTTCTAATCCTGAATTTCCAGGATCAAATTCGTGATTTCCCAAAGTGATAAGATCTATATTAATAGAATTCAAAAATTCAAACTCTGGAAAATCTTCAATTTGAGAAGAAGGACCAATTGCAGAAAAAATTGTTCCCGCGAAAAAATCCCCTGCATCAACTCCAAAAATTATTTCATTTTGCCTAGCCTTCTCCTTTTTTAATTCCTGTACCACTGTGGCGATTCGAGAAAACCCACCTTTGATTATAGAGACATTTTTCCCCTCAACTGGATTTGGATACTTTACACCATCAAAATGTGAATGAAGATCGTTTGTGTGGTAAATAGTAAAGGGTATTTCAGTTGCAAAAGAAAAATGCAGAAAAAGAGAAATTATTAAAGTCATCATAGTTCATGATAGAAAATAAGTTTCCGTAATTCTATTAAATAATTCACGTCATGTGCGTCATAGCATATCCCAAAAGGTTCATTGTTTCTTATCAAAATTAAGAATGCCCATTCGCATACCCAAAAAATGAGTTGCAAAGTAATTTATTTCTATCACAAGGAGGTGAACATGATTCTAAAAATAGTAGTCGCAGTTGTTATACTTATCATTTTAATGACAAGTGCCGAGTCAAAATCTTTTCATACAGTGGATTTTCAAACCTTCAGGGTCGTGATGAATGATCATGAAAGGGAAAACCAATGGCAAAATGGAACTGGGCCACTGGTAAATAAGGAATTTCAAAATAGCCTTAATGAAATTACAAATTCACAAGTGGATAATGATAATAAGGCAATGCTTCTCATAAATGGGATGATGTCTTTTAAGGTAAGATATCAGTTGATCGAAAAGGCAAAAAAAAGCATCATCATCAGCTTACTTTCAATTCACAAAAGCGGCTCCCGATTTAGTCCTGAAATTCGAGATTTACACACGAAGAGACTGGTAGATAGTTTGATTAAAGCCCGCCAAAGAGGTGTCAAAGTCTTTGTCATTTATGATGGAATATCCTCATTCATGAGAAAATCTCAAAAAGTCATTGACCAGCTAAGATCTGAAAAGATTGAAGTCATTAAGTACAATCCTTATATTAGTCAGAATAGTGATTTCTTGGGATTTTATCCTCTGGACATTTTAAATGTATTAAGAAAAATCTTTTTCTTCTCAAATTTAAAAAAACAAAGTCTTATTCTAAACAGATGGCATGATAAAACGATTCTCGTCGATTCACGCTATGCAATTATCGGTGGAATTAATTGGGGAAAAGTCTATGCTGAAGGTAACTCATACAATGCTTCTGATTATAGCTTTATAGAATTTCTAAACTCTCCCCTGTCACAGGCTTTAAAATTAAATGAAGTCTATCCACCAAATCACGGATGGGGACAGTTTAATCATAAAGGTTGGAGGGATACGGACATATTACTCCATGGGCCTGTGGTGCTCAATATTCAAGAAAGATTAATTAAAGATTTTCTTGCAATAAGAATGAGCATGAAAAGGAAACTATATCGATTCCAATATGTTCAAGAACCTATTATAGAAAATGTAGAGCGTGAGTTTCGCGAGCAGTATGAAGGTAATCCCGTATGGTTACCAGATCCTGAAGATGTAAGTCCAACTGGTCCATCCTATCAGATACGCTATATGGCCCAAAGACCATTTTTGTATATGAACAGAGAAAAAGATAAGAAGCTCATCAAAATTGCACGTGCTAAGAAATTATTGATAAATGAATCAAGTCCAAATACTTACATTTCAAACTATTATTTAAATGTAATTAATAATGCTAAAAAACAAATTCTTTGGGGAAGTTTTTCCTTAGGCCCTGATGATCAAATATTAAATGCCCTTTTAGATGCATCAAAAAGAGGTGTTAAAATTCATATCATTACTAATTCGAAAGAAACTTCTAAAACCCTAGGCGATAAAGGAATTTTTACTTATCGTAGAAACAAAATTAGCTACGAGAGTATACTTTCGAGTAGTAAGGGAAAAATTCGAATTTTTGAGTGGCAAGCAAAAATTATTAAAGATGGAAAACAACTCAGTAGTGGCGCATTTCATTCTAAAGGAATGGAAGTCGATGGTGTTCTAAGTATTATTGGTTCTTATAATATAAGTAATTCTAGTTTTCATAATCACTCTGAATCTGTAGCAGTGGTTATTAGTCCTCAATTTTCCAAATATACGCAAGCAATGTTTCAAAATGATTTAAAATACACTAAAGAAGTTAAGTTAAAGTAGACATGCGTTTAGTTTTAAGAGATGAGAAATATTTTGAAGAGTAGAAAGAAAAAAGGGGCCCCCTGCAAAGGCTTAACCCATAAGTATTTCTAGGTAGTTGGACTATGATTTCAAGGACTTGCCTTTCTTTACTTCATCATTTCTCATCATGTTTCAGCATTTCTCATCGCAAAGTGTGGCTAAGTGTGGCTGAAAATAAATGATTGCTGAACTTGGCACTAATCATGTTAGGTTTATCTAAACTTAAAAAAGATTGCGCCAATTACTCTTCGATGAACTCACAAACTTTGCATCCTACGGCCTTAGCGAGTTTTTTTAGAGTTTTAAAAGTGGGATTATAATCACTTTTAATCATATTAGTGATGTGATTGGTCGGAATATCAAGTCTCTTCGCCAGCTCATATTGGCTAACTTCATACTTTTTCAGAACGCTTTTAATTTTTAACTTTGCTTCATGTGCCATTTCTCCATTTTAGAGGATTGCACATTTTAATATAATTACATTATAATATACCCATGACAAATAATGACAAAATAGATTCGACGAAATTCACTCTACTAATAGAAACCGGAATTCAAGAATTTGAAAATCACCTTCCCCCTCGAATTCATCTCCTTTTAAATGACTGGCTTCAATTTGATCTGAAAGCTCAAAGTAATGTTTCTTTTTTTTTGTCCATTATTAAGCTGATCGCTAGGGCCGATCGATCTCCTGCTCATATCATTTCAGAGTTACTACCTATAATCGATTTAACCCGATCAGATGAACTGAAGAAAAATACACATTCAACAGCAACGGCCTTCATTAGAGACTTTCTAAAAAATGAATTCATCCTGAGAAAAATCGAAAAAAGTTAATCAACTTTATCCTAATTAAATTGTATCTAAACTCTAACTCCTTGAAATGAAAGCAAGACAATCCTAAAGCATTCAAGCATTTCTTGGTAAATGTCGATACTTTGAGAGTGAAAAAGATCATTTTTAATAATGCTATTCAAACGGCCCGAGATCATGGAGGGGAATGTCTCTCCAAATTGAATTCCTGTACCGCTTATAAAAACAAACTCCATTGGCGATGCAGCAAGGGTCATGAATGGCAAGCTCGTGCCTCACATGTGATCTATGATGGAACTTGGTGTCCTGAATGTGTGCGTCTTGGACGTTTTGATAATATTGAGCGAATGCAGGCTATAGCAATCTCCAGAGGGGGTAAATGCTTAACGGAGCAATTTGTAAATCATCACTCCAAACTTTCATGGGAGTGTCAATTGGGTCATCAATGGGAAGCACAACCTTCAACAATTGTGCATGGAGGATGTTGGTGTCCTTATTGTGTTGGCAAAAATCAAACCATTGATGATTTAAAAGACTTGGCAAAGTCTCGCAACGGAAAATGTCTTTCAAGCACGTACAGAGGCAATGATAAAAAATACGATTGGGAATGTAGTAAGAAACATCAATGGAGTGCGGTTGCCAGTTCAATCAGACAAGGAAATTGGTGTCCAAAATGTGCCATTGAAGTTAGGGCATTAAAGCAGAGATTAGAAACATTGGAGAAAGCTCAAAAGGCAGCACAAGCGAAAGATGGAGAATGTCTCTCGACAATTGACGAGTACAATAAAGGCAGTTCTTATATTAGATTTAAGTGCAAGAACGATCATATATGGAAAGCTATACCTTCGAGTATTATAAGTAAGAAATCTTGGTGTCCCAAATGCCATATTTCAAAAATAAAAAAGACTATTGAAGAAATGCACGAGCTGGCCAAATCGAAAGGGGGAGAATGCTTAAGCGTAGAGTATATCTCAAGTGATAAATCATTACTTTGGCGTTGTAAAAATGGACACAAATTCAAGCGATGTGCAAAAGACATTATAAACAATCAAAAGTGGTGTAACGAATGTCTTTTTCAAAACATTACAATCTCTGATGCTCATAATTTAGCACGCGAGAAAGGTGGTCAGTGCTTAGCGGAGGTCGCCAAGAGTACCTATTCTCTATTGCTGTGGGAATGTTCGCATGGGCATCAATGGCGTACAACTTATCTTAAAGCAAAAGAGAGTTGGTGCTCAGAATGCTCTGAAATAAAGTCAAAAGTAGTTCTTAAACAAGCAGAATAGACATTCTTCAATGAAATAGTTAAAAAATTTAACTCTAAATCTAACCACGTTTAATTTTTCTTTACTATCCTTCCCCATCATCCAACCGATCAGGGCTATTGAATAACTTTTTGCAATGAGGGATTAATGCAAAAGATTACGATCGTCTGCTCGAATCAGGATGAGGCCCAAGAATATTGGTATTCTCATAAGCTTATCTCTGAAAAATACTCAGAGGTAGAATTTCTAAGACTTCCCAAGACGGTTATTCTAAAACCAAAGCACCTGAACATTTTCGTTGGAATCTCATATAGAGACTTAACAAAAATAGATATTCTAAGAATTGAAAAAGAGCACTCTCTGGTTATTACAAAGAATTTTAACTCCGTTGAAGTTAAGAAACTTAACTATGCTGGATGGAGCAAAATACTGGATATTCAAAAGAAGCTCTTTTTAAAAGTTCTTGAGGGTCATTTTGAAAAGCTTCAAAACTTCTCCACTGATTTGACTATCAATCGAGTTAGTAAGCAAGTGGGTTTAACTGAAAAAGAGCGCAGAATGCTTGAACTCATCCTTGACCATAATGAAGTTTCAAAAGATCGGCTCAAGCAATTAATGGAACTTCAATCGAGAAGCTTCAATCAACATTCTTTAAGCCTCCAAAGGAAGCTTGCTTCAATTGGCATTTCACTTAGTGACAAACAAAATGGGCAATTTTACAGAATTTCTTAAATTTTCTAAATGCTTAATAGTTTGTTTTTAATACGTGTCTAGGCCTATCTATCGTGTTGAAAACAGCAGTTTGAAAAAGTGAAGTAGAAACTATCAAGCACTTAGGTGATCTCCTTATCATGTAACTTACTAATTTAATGAGAATAAACAAAAGATCATGAAAATCCAACTGAAGCGATCAAACATTCCTGTCGAATAATAATCCAAGCATAAATTTAAAGTTTTCTTTATAACCGAAGGATAGTTTGTGGAACGTAAGCTGAAACTTCTTATCATCACTCTCTTTCTTGTCAGTAGCTCCTCTTTTTCTTTTGCCAAAGACAAGGATAAAGAAGACAGCGATAAATCTCATCAAGAGAAAGAAGATCGCAAAGATGACCACCACAACCAACGTAACAAGCACCTTGTCCCACCACAGGCGCATTTAAGAGTCGATTCAAAACCTTGCCAATCTCCTTGTACAGCAACGCTTGATGCTTCAAAGTCTCGTGCCCATAAAGGTGCCACTATTGTTAAATATGTTTTTGATTATGATGATGGATCACCGTTATTTGAATCGAGTAATCCCATCGTCACATACGAATACTCTTTTATTAAAGAAACTCTTTCTAAAAAACATAAGCACAAAAAGAACATCAAAGAATTTCATCCCAAAGTTTTCGTCATCGACAGTAATAATAAAAAATCCAAACCAGATCGAGAAAAAGTTCGCATCATTGCGCAAACGGATACAGTGCCAGTCAATCAAGCACCTGTCGCGAAGTTAGTTCTTAATCCAATTTCAGGCATTGCACCATTGCAAGTGACACTCGATGCATCTGGCTCAAGCGATGACAAAGGAATCGTCCTTTATACCTTCATCGTTGGAAACGGCGAGATCATTTCAACCACAGAACCCATTTTAAACGTTGTCTATTCATCCGTAAATGTTTTTAGTCCTCAGGTAGTGGTTAAAGACCAAGAAGGCCTAGAGAGTTCAATAAGCGCTTCTGTGAGTGTCTCTGCTCCTCCTGTTAATCAAGCACCAATCGCAAGCTTGTCGGCCACTCCAATTTTAGGAGATGCGCCACTTTTAGTTACTTTTGACTCATCAGCTTCGAGCGATGATAAAGAAATTGTTAACCGAATTTACCTCTTCGGCGATGGTCAGAGCCTTACTACAACTGATGCCGTGGTTTCTCACCTGTATCAGCAAAGTGGAAATTTCTCAGCATCCGTCGAAGTTTTCGATCAAGAGAATTTATCAAGTTCAAAATCTGTCTCTATTGAAGTGAATACTCCCAACACCGCGCCGATCGCAAGCTTGTTAGTTGATCAGGTTCGAGCTAACCCTGGATCGAGCTTTAAGTTTGATGGATCAACTTCTACTGATGCTGAAAACAATATAATCTCTTTTTCTCTCTCAAGTACTACTTTAGGAATTAATCAAACCAACACAACAGGTATTTTCGATATCGTGATTAGTCAGCCTGGAAATTTTGATTTTATTTTCACTGTCGCCGATTCTTTTGGATTGAGTGATTCAAAAACGATGAGTATTTCAGTCAATGCGCCTCCGATTGCTCTTTTATCAGCGGATAAAATTTCAGGAGAGGCTCCTTTAACGGTTACGTTTGATTCATCAGCATCAAGCGATGATGTCTCCATTATAAAAAGAGATTATCAATTTGCTCCTAACGTGTTTGCTCTAAACGCAGGAAGCACTGTTAGCTATACCTATAATGAGCCGGGCGTTTTCCCCGCAAAAATTCAAATTTATGATGGGGAAAATCTTGTCTCTGAGGCAATGGTTGAAATTACCGTGACTGCTCCTGAGATTAAAACGCCACCAATCGCGTGGTTTCAGATTGAAGCCGACTCGAGTACTGGATTAGTCAGATTAAAGAACCAAGCGATCGCAGGAAGTTCAAATATTACTTCTGTGAGCTATCTCGTAAACAATCAAGTCTCACTTTCTTCAGCGATCTACGCTTATTCAGAAGCTTCTTTTCAAGCAGAAGGCGGACTTCGCTATGACATTAAACAAATTGTCACCGATGAACAAAACCAAACTTCAGAAGAGACGATCTCTGTTATTATGGATGAAACCCAACAAGCTCCAGTTCCCCAATTTACCATTGCCCAATCAAACATCAATCAGGTCTTTTTAAATGCGCTCTACAGTTTTGATCTCTTAAATTCGACAACCAGTATGAAAATAAATTGGGGTGATCAAACTCCCGAAGAAACTCTTTCAAGCCACTTTGCAAGCCACAATTATCAAAATGCTGGGGTCTATTCAGTTACTTTAACTCTTGAAAATGCTCAAAACCTCACAAGCTCTCTTACTCGTGAGATCACGGTCACGAACTCGACACCAGAGGCCCTTAATCCAGTCGCTAATTTTATGGTTTTGCAAGATGAGACGATTAAACACGTAAGACTTCTCTCTCAATATTCAGCAAGCCCCAATGGAGAAATTTTGTCATACTTTTGGCAGTACGGAGATGGACAAGTGGGCTATGGTGAGGAGTCTATTCACTTTTATGAAGCGGGCCTTTATCTGGCGCGCTTGACTATCACAGACTCCATGGGGGTTCGTGCCTCACAAGTCCAACAAATCCTGATCACTAATAGTGGCCCTGCCATTATTAGCAAGATTGATCAATGTAATGCTTTTGGTTTATACGGTGAGTGCGATTTTTTTGTAGCGAACAAAGACAAAGAACTCGATCGAGTAGAAATTAATTGGGGTGATGGCAACATTGACTCATACCCAGTTGCTAACAATGAATGGCAAATTTTTGATGCTATCGGACATAATTATCAAAGTGCTGGTACTTATGATGTCACGGTAAGTGCTATTACCTTTAGCGGTATGCAGGCCACCGCATCTTCACAAATAACAACTGAAGGAAATGGAACAGGCAATATTCCACCTGTGGCCAATATTTACTGTTCCTCAAATTTTCTTCAAGTCACGTGTGATTCTTCTTTTTCCTATGATCCAGATGGGTTGATTGTTTCAACAGAAATTCAAATGGGCGACGGAACAAGTTATTTTGATAATTTCGTTAATCATTCTTATCAACAAGGTGGAACTTATATCGTCCGTGCGATTGTCACTGACCAACTTGGTGCAAGTACGCAGACTGAAATACTTGTGAATGCAATAGAAAAAATCAATCGAGCACCAATAGTGTTTCTATCATGCAGTTCAAACTCTATTAACACTGTTCAATGTCAGGCCGTGGGTAGCTTCGATTCAGATGGCTCGATCGTAAAAATTGAATATCAATTTGATGACGAGACTACAATTGTCGCTATTGATGAAAATGATATTGTGTCAAAGGTCTTTTCCTCCGGTGGTCTTCATCAAATAGTCCTAGTTGCTACTGACAACGAAGGAGCTACAGCTTCTGCATCTCAAAATGTGGAAGTTATTCAAAATCAGCTCCCTGTAGCAAATTTTGAATGTCAAACAACTAAACCTTTAGAAATTTCTTGCGCGAACTCGGGTTCTCTTGATTATGATGGTGAAATTACTTCCCTTAATTGGCAAATCGACGGAGCAAGCTTATATACAGGAAATGAGTTCACTCATAAGTTTTCTTCAGGCACATCAATTGCAAATATCTCTCTAATCGTAACTGATAATTTCAATGATCAAGGCATAAGTACAAATAGCTATTCAATAATTCCTCCCCCAGCTCCTGCCTTATCAATTTCATGCTTTGAATCGGCAAACCTTCGTCTCTCTTGTAGTCCACAGTTTGTAGATGATTTTGGATTGGCGCAAACTTATAGTTGGATTGTAAATGGTATTATTTATAGTACAGAGAATATTGAAATTCAGTTTGAATCCTCAATTGAAGCCATTATTTCTCTTGAAGTGACTTCATCAACTGGACTCGCTTCAAACTCTTCGAGCAATTTTTCTTTAATTGATCAAGGGACGGGCGTAGGAAAATCATTGGCCGAAGTAGTACTTACAGGCATTGACGAGAGTACATTTAATCCACTATTGAATGAGTTTGAATTTCTTATAGCAAATAGTGAAGTTCTCATCGCACAAAATGGACTTCCTGATTTCTTCTCTCTCATTGTTAATGATTTAACGATCCCCGTAGAAACTGTTCTCATTGAGCAAGGACGAGTTCTAGCTCCTGTTGTTTTAGAAGAAGGAACAAACTACGTAACTCTTTCCTTTAAAGATTTTGAGGGCCGAGAATTTAGAAAAGAATGGGAATTTATTTCTGGTTCAGGAAGAGTTGACGTAAACTTAACTGACAACAGTGGAAGTCCGATCTCTCTTACTAAAATTCATGCCATCCATACCAATTTTTCGAATAGAACTTTTAGCTTTAACTCCACACCAATCTTAAATATTCCTAAAGGGCGCATCATTTTTATTTCTGATGAAAACAATTTCATCGGTGTTAACTCAGTTGAAGCAACTGATACCCCAACTGTTCTAGATATTGTATCAAGTCCTCTAAATTCATTAGTTGCTCATTCAGATTACGAATTTGAAAATGGTTTTGATAATTGGCAAATGATTAGAGGTCTTGGAGAAACACTACTTCATGAGAATTCAACTTCATTTGTACAATATCCAGACTCGGCAATGGATGCGAATTTTTCACCTGACTTAAGCGGTATCTCGCTTGTTGCGACAAGATTCTCATTTAACCAAGATGTCTTCAATGTTGCTTACCCAATGAATATTATTTCATCAAGTCCAGATTCCTTTTTACTTGGAATCATCAAAAACCCTAACACAGGAGAAATTTCATTTAATATGAATCAAGTAGGAGGTGACTATACAACAGGCAATCTCGTTGAAACTCCTGCCAACATTTTAATAGAGAGTCCAGATCATTCAGACCGTATCTTTGTAGTGTATTCACAATTTTTTGGAACAGATTTTGTAACAGTTAAAAACCAGTCGGTAAACCCCGTTGATTATTTTATAAGCCGAGCATTTGCTGCGGGATCGGGTTCAGGAACAACAGCGAAACCTCCAATTCGGAATTCCTTAGGGCAAGCGAAGATTTTTAACAGAGGGACCAAGACAGAACTCGTCGGTATTTCATTAGGAACTTATCCTTCATTGTATCCCGGAGTTGGCAAGATATATGAAAGTACGACTATTCAAGGCCAGTTCCAAAACCCATTAACAATTAAGATAAATGGAATGACCCAAGAACTTTATAATTCATACAAGTACGAACTTGCACTTCTGTCTACAAGTAATCAACTTTTAGCAATACTCCCGTTAGAAAAAAGACTTTTTGGAAACGATTTCGATGTAAAAATTCCTTCTGGTTGGTACAATCCTGATCAAGATTTCTATCGATTATCAATTCGTGTAATTTCACCAGACTTTACCATCCCAATTGAAGAGATATTTCTAGAAAGTCGATACATCAAGGATGAAATTCCCGTTATTACCAAATACGAATTTCCAACAATTATCGCTATGGGTGACCAACTTTTAAATCCTACGACAGTCGCAAGTATTAAGTATGTAACTGATATTAATGCTGGTATTGGTTATGACAATTGGGCCGCCTATAAGTATAGATTGAATATTTACAGTCTCATAAATAGTGGAAATGTAAAATTTGGAGATTTTGGCGGAATCAATGGCAGTCAGTTGTTGGCAAGTGGAACTCGTAAGGGGCATATCTTTGGAACTGATATTGATATTGAAGTAAATGGAACAGCTGCTGCCATTCCGATTTCTCCTGCTCCACCAGAAAAAAGTGAATCTTCAGCTATATTAGTTAAAAGAATTATTGACCAATTTCCAAATCAATTACGTGCTTACTTATTATTTAGTGAGGAAAACAGTCCATTTTTCAATTTTGTTGATTCTTCTTGTTCAAAAGATGGCAGATTTCTTCGAAATGTTGCTATTAATGATCAAAGTCACAAGGATCATCATCACATCTCCTTCTGGGGAGGCAGAAATGAAAAAACAAAACCAGACTTCAATCCCGATAATTATTTAAACAATTCAAGTTTTATAGTCACTCATGATGGTTATGTTAAGCCAAAAATTGAAATGATGCCTGCTGTTCCTGCTGATGTTTTATCTGATCAAAGTCCTAGGAAACTCTATCAAGCTTACCAAGTTGTTGGCATGCAGTTATCAGACAAGCTTTATTATCATAAAATTGATCTTTCAATTCCTAATGATGAATATAAATGGACACTCGTGAGTCGTACTGAAGGCGATGACTTATATTATAGTGGAGACAACGTTTTTATTAATCGCGGTGTAAAATGGGACAAAGATAAAGTTGTATTCAAGTTAATTAGAATGAATGGGAATCTTTGTTTTGAAAGTGACCAGTTCTCCTCAGGTTACATCTTCCCGCGAAATGAACCTACTTTTTACTATACGCTAAATCGATTTGTAGCGCTAGATTCCGGGTACTATTATGAAGGGAGCAATCTTTCTGTAAATGCATTTGATCTCGACAGATTAAACATCCCCGGTCTTTATACCGAAAATTACACAGGACCTTTTGATGTGGGAACATTTAACAGTGAGTATCAAATGTATGGCCTAAAAAGCCCTGATTTAAAGCTTTCAATAAGACTTCAAAGTGAAAATCAAGGTTTGAATACAGAGGTAGATTTAAATGATCAAAATGCTATTCTTCAAGCACTAAATAGTCTCTTCATTTTTGATGAAAATAATATTGAAACGCCGATTCAAACAAGTATAAAAGCATATTATGAAAGCTCACCTAATGAAATTATTGGTGGAAACGCCTTTTTAGGAACAATCAAATATGAATCTTGCAAAGAATCAGACAAGCGAGTTTGGAATCCAGATAGCGCCAAGTGTATCAATTGTGATTTAAATGATCCCAAGAGTCACTATTTGAAAGCTGATGATCGATGTATTACTTGCGACGAGGTTAACCTGTTTTGGTATGAACCGTTAAAAGGCTGCTTCTCCTGTGATCTCAATAATCCAAACAATCATTGGGTTAACAGCTCGTGTGTAACATGTTCAACTGGTCAAATTTGGTATGAGCAGGGACAGCATTGTGTAACTTGTCCTACCGGAACACTTCGAGGCGATGGAACCTGTGACTGGCCGACACCAGTATTAACTGTAACACCAACTTCGACATTAACTCCTGATTCTTCTCAATGTTCTGAAGGAGGTACTCATGTAATCACTCCAAGTGCTAAAG
>PCTW01000058.1 GCA_002786715.1 Bdellovibrio sp. CG22_combo_CG10-13_8_21_14_all_39_27 | reverse complement strand
GGTGATGGTCGGTAGTAGAAGCAGTGGCAAACAGGGAAATTTTTTGACTGTTATTTCCTTGTCCCGTAAAAAGTACGAAACAGTCAGAAGACATTTTTTAAGAATGGGCGTTTAGCTCAGCTGGGAGAGCGCTACCCTTACAAGGTAGATGTCGGCGGTTCGATCCCGTCAACGCCCACCATTCTTTTCAATGACTTACGGTTCAAAAAATTCCCAAAAATTCTTAAAAATCAGCATGTACGGCAAAATGTCCGAAACTTTCAGGAGCTTTAGGCCACCTGAGTGGCCATTTTTAAAGCTTGATTCTCTTCTTTAAGCTCGATAATTTCCTGCTTCAGGCCCCTGATTTCGGCCGCCATTTGCAATAGTTCGTCATCCAATTGCCCTGTATAATGCATCTTGTTGACACTCTCGCTATTGCCAATTTCACGCCCTCTTTCTTTGGCCGAAAGCCCACGAATTTTGTCGTTCATTTCGTTGCGATAACGCCGAAAGTCATGAAAATTGATTCCTTCAAAACTATAGGAGCGAACATCCGCCGCTTTTAAAAGAGATTTCCACGCTTTCTTAGCACTATCAACTCTGCGTCTGCCGCCATCGTTATAGCGTCCATAGTCGTTAATGGTGAAAACAAATTGGGCCTCATAAGGGGTCATTTCTCCCTTGATATAGCCCACGATCTTTTTACCTCCGACTTCCGCTTTGATTTCTTCCACAATCGCCAGCGCTTTTGGCGTTAGGGCCACGTCACGTTCACCATCACATTTAGGAATCCAACCCATGCCGTACTTTGTCGGGCACATCGGCTTTTCTCGGATTTTCCAAATACCATTTTCAATATCAGTAAATTCAAGATGCAAGGTTTCGCCCCATCTGGCCCCAGTTTCGGCCAAAAAGATAATCAACCTTTGGATAGGAAAACCATAACGGTGAGTGTAGCGAGCATCCAGAATTTGTCCGATTTCTCTGGTTGTTGGTGAAGAGGAGCGAACGCGGTCTGATTTTTTGGGAGTAATCTTTTTGACTTCATCACAAGGATTGTAAGTCAAAAATTTGTTTTCTTTTAACTTGTTAAAGAAAGTAAATAAACGCCTAAGTTTTGTTTCTGCCGTTGCGTAGGAAAGTCCTACTGATCTTGAAAGTTTTTTCATTTCATCGAAAGCGTCAGCATCCTTAATGTTTGCAGACTTTCTTTTAAAGCTTTCTTCTGCGCTTTTTCTAAGCTCTGCTTCGGACAACAAAAAACTTCTATACTTGATGATATGATCTTGTTCAATATCAGTGAGATTTTTAACCTTGTTTTTACCTTTGCTGTCTTTGAGTTCTTCAAACCACTTTAATGATTTGCGAACACAGTAGCTATCGGCCTCCTGAGTTTTTTTACCTTTGATATGAGTATCAATAGTAAGATAAATTTTAAAGGCCTCTTCAAAAGTAATAATCTTATTTCCATGAGATGCTTTGTACTTTTCGTACTCTCGATCATTAAGAATCCCTTTTAAAAGATCAGTATTTTTACGATCTTTAAATTTTTCGGCATCCTCTCGCGTTTGAATCTCAGGAGGTAAAGTGATGGAAACTTTTGAAGTACACTTTGGAAGAAAGTAAGTTAAAAAATATCGCCCACGGCCAGAACGGTAGGAAACTTCAAACTTAGGTTTATAATCAATCGGTATTTCTATTTTGTGCATAAACGAACTCCATTAAACATCCCTGTGACTAATAACTCGTTTTGAACGAAGGAAATTGTCGAGGTCAGTTTTTGTGAAAATGAGTCCGTTTCTACCAATCTTTGCAAACGCGAGAATTTTTGCGCGTAAGGCATAGTTTCTAATTGTATTTTTCCCTTCACCTTCAGGATCGGAGAGCCTTAGATAACTAGCGGCCTCTACTTCACTAAGATACTCATGTTGCAAAATAACAAGTATTCTTTCAACTCGATTGAAAATCCTATCAAATACACTCGATAGTTTTTTCTTTGTTTCTTTCTCGTCTTCTAGCTGTTCACTATTATTCAAATTGTTAAAGAGCGAATCTTCTTCATTTTCATATTCTAAAAATGAAGAAGTATTTTCTACATTTATCATATCAGTTCCTTTAGGGCTTGAGAGGTCGGAAAATGACCTCGGGTGAAAAAAATTGAGGGTGAAAGGGGTGTGAAATTAAGAGCTTACAGAGGTGAAAATGACTATTTTTACAATTGGCCCTGAGAGAGAGAATTTTGCATTAAAAGAAGCCCAAAATATTCATCCTTAGTAACTTGTCCGTTGGCCTTACAATACTCCTGATACGCAATTTCTAGCCGGTCGGAATTTGAAAGCGTTGCATGTTTGATCTCTTCAATATGCTCATCATTTAAAAGTGAGAGTGATTTTTGAATAACGTCATCATGCTTAACTTTTCTTCCAAGTGGTTTTCTATTCAGCTTGGTGAGAATTGATTTAAGGGCCTTTGCGGTCGTTTTATGAACTCTAATTGGCACAGTATTGAGTTGCACTTTTTTGGTCGTTTGAGGTGTAGTTTTTTCTTGCTCCATAATTGGAACCTCCTGATTGTTTTTTATTTTTTGTAGAATTAACTGACTCGCTTTTCAGCAAGCTGGAAGTAAGAAGAATCAAGCTCGATGCCGATAAAGTTTCTATTTAATTTTTTACAGGCCTTGCCAGTTGTTCCAGCTCCCATAAAAGGATCAAGAACTGTATCGTTTGGATTTGACCATGAGAGAATATGATCTTCTGCAAGTTGCTCAGGGAACATGGCCGGGTGTTCGTATGCAAATTTATCTGTAGTCGTTTTCATATAACCGTTATTGATTTGCCAGATATTTGTCCGCATTCCAAACTTGCCAACATTCTTAACTCGTTTCAAAGTCAGAGAACCGTCACGCTGTCTTTCTGTACCCTTTACCTTCTCTCCCGCACATTTATTTTCTTTGTCTTTGATCGGGTTGAATGTTTTTGGTTTTCCTTTGGTGAGAACAAACATATATTCAAAAACTTGCTGATAACGATTTGTCATTGGAAATTGAAAACCACTCTTTTGATAAATCATCGTATCGTGGATATTAAGGCCTACTTCCTTGAAGTAGAGAGCTTGACGAAAACTTGTGCCGCTTTCACTTCCTTTTAAGACAGCATCACCAACAATCCAAACAATAGTGCCACCATCCTTGAGAATTCTTTTAAGTTCGTTAGCGATTTCTTTGAAATCTTCAAAAGTGAAAGGTTTTTGATCGTTATATGTCCTCAAATTGTCATAAGGTGGAGAAGTCACAACAAGATCAATGCTGTTAGATTTAATTGCTTTTAGGAGTTTTTTGCAGTCTCCATGCAATAGGTTTACTTCTCCATTACTTGAATGTTTTTTTTTCGATTTCATGTGAATGTCCTTTGGGTCGTTTTGATTGAAGAGGAATTAGGTGGAAGAGAGGTGGGGGCTAGGCGAGATTGATAGCGATTAGTTCAGGTGTTGAGAGTAGGCCTTCTTGTTGCCATGTTTTTAAAACATCAGTTTTTTTCCATTCGCAATAGTAGTCATTGAGTGCGGTCTTGGAGCCATATTCTTGTGGAATTTCGCGCCAAGGGATTCTGTTGCCTTTGACATATAAAATACCTTCAAAAACTTTTTTAAGATCAAGTCTTGGACGACCTCCTTTTGTTGATGGTTGATAATTGGGTAAGTAACGAGCAAGACGAATCCACAACTCGTCTGAGATGGTGAAATATTTCATTTGAATGTCCTTAGTATTTAGATGATTAGGAAATGGAGAGGCTGATCTATCCGAAAATTAGAGTGAATTAGATTGAAAAAGAGTTAGCGATAAAGATTGTTTTTAATGAAAGCAAGAGCAGTTATACAATTTTTAAATGAGTTAGGACTTAAATTTGTGTAAAGGTCATCAAAGTGTATCCCCCCATAAGTGCCCCAAATATCCATCGCAATCAGAAGTAGAACTTGCTCACCAGAACTAAAACATTTCATTTTTGCTTTCAATATTTCGGGAGTTGTTGAAAGTTGTGACTTTGTTGAATGAAAGAGAAAACGAACAAGCCTTTCATCATTGTCTAGTAGTATGGTGATGGCCTTAAGTCTTTTTTGATCGTCTTTTGATGTGTTAGTCCATTTAAGCATGGTTTCCTCCATGGGTTAGTGGTTGTTTATTTGTCTAAGTATTGATGTAGAGGCGCATTTGTATATTTGAGAGACTCCGGCCTTAAA
This sequence comes from Bdellovibrio sp. CG22_combo_CG10-13_8_21_14_all_39_27, assembly GCA_002786715.1. Lineage (GTDB taxonomy): Bacteria > Bdellovibrionota > Bacteriovoracia > Bacteriovoracales > Bacteriovoracaceae > 21-14-all-39-27. Next base: position 2,134 of record PCTW01000058.1, on the reverse strand, counting down.
CATGAAACAGGCACGGGATGAGTCCAGCCACAATTGGAACAGATTGGACTTGATTTTTTGAAGAGGCACCAAATGGCAAATGGTAGCCAAAAGATGAACCATAGAGGAAAAAAGAGCAGAGGAAAGAAGCCGAAGAAACAGAGCCACTTTTCTAGTGTTTTTGGCTTCTTCTTGGCCTCCCCTGCGTGGTCACATTGACTACAATGATAGACCCGTTTCATTGGTTGCCATCCTCAGAGGTAATGCAGACCATGACCTTCTTTACTTCCTCTTGAAGCTCTTGCATTTGCGTCCGAAAATTGGCCCACGTTTCTGACATATCATCATCAAGCGAATTTTTGTTTTGTTCCCTTGCCGCTATGACTTTAAAGATACCACCTTGGACATTGGCCAGGGCTTTATCCATTGTCTGTAAATTGTTGAAGACTTTTTTAGTTGTTTTCATTTCAGGCCACCGCCTTTGCTGTTGGCTTTTTTATGTCTGTAATATCAGCGTATGCAGCTTTCCATTGCCCACTTTCCCAAATCCAATTTTTTAAAGTGACAGTTTTTTGATTTACTCTAACGACTGGATACCAAGTGCCTCTGTACTTAACCAGATCGCCTTTTGAGATTGTAGAGGGGGAAGGTATTACTTTCCCATTCTCGACCCTCTCTTGCATGACTTCATTTAAAAGACCTTTAAAATAATCTAGCTTGTCGGTGACTTCTTGCTTTCTTGATTCATAATCCGATAACCACTTTTTATTTTTTTCGATCTTTCTTAGTCTTGCTTCGTTTTCCTCAATGCGGTTATTTAGATAGGTAGGATTGTGTTTTTGTTTTTCTACTTTCCAGTTGATATGAGAAATTCGACGTTGATAGTGTTCTGCTTTTTTATCCTCTTCGATACTTTTTCTTGTTCTGTTATCAATTTTTTCTAAATCTCTTCTGTGGCGTTTTTCTGAATGATGACCAATTAAAATTGGAGTCCCTGCCATGCAGTCAAGTAAAGCCTTGTTAGTTTTATAAAGTTGGTTAGAACGTCTTACAGCATTGTCCGCATACTGTTCATAGCGTTCGGCCCGGTTGATGGCCCTTTCTTCTTTCCTTTCTTGTTGTTCAGCAAAGGAGAGGCGGCCTTGCTCTAGTATTGCCTGAGCAATTTCTAGGGTAGGATCACCTTCCCAGAAAGAAAACATTCCGCGCCAACGACGGCGAGAACAACCGAGATTATAAAAAGCTTCTTCTAGGCCACTTGTACGCCCTGAAACTTGCCACACTGGACGCGGCTTTTTTCCGGCCTTCTTTGGTGCTGTGGTTGTTTCTTCAATGAAGACACCTTCAGTTTTTAAAACTTGTTTAGCTTCTTCAATTGTTAGATTTTCAGCATCAAATGATGGAAGTTCTTTTTTTGTTTCGTCCGTTATCTCTCTTTGAATTTGTGGAGTTTCCTTTTTCTTTGTCCGCTTACTAATGGGAGTAATTACAGGCCTAAACTCGTTTGAGTCAAACGTATGGCAACAAACTGTAACAATGCCGTGCCCGTCCTTGTTCACCCACCAACCTGAAGGGTCTTCGATAATACCTTTCACAAATTTAACTGGGTCTTTGATTTCTCCGGCTCCACAATCTTGGCAAGTGTCGTCAAGGTGTCGATACTTGCAACGAAGCCCCTCATATTGTCCATTTATTAAGGCCCTAACTACATGGGGAAGAGTCCATTTGTTAGGTTCTTCTGTAAGTGGTTTTATGGTGGAAAGATCAACCGCCAAAAGTCTTTTTGATTCAACCTCTCTAAAATAAAATTTAAAATTTTCTTTTTCTAATTCTGAGGGTAAGGCCTTATTTGTTGCGGCCTCAAATAATTCTGTCAGGTGATCGGTTAGAAGTTCATTCCAGATGGCACAATCTGGGGCGTCATAGTTGGCATTGACTGAAAGCTCACTGCAAGTTGTTCCCCGTTTCCCTGCATTGGTGAGGTCAGTAATTAAAAACGCGTTATGATTCCAAGTTCTGACTTTGTAGATTCGCCCCTTATGCTCTAAGTGTTGAGCATTGAAGCTATTCATTTCTAATTTTTCTTGAATTTCAACTCTTAACTTTTTCATTTGTTCCCCTTTGTATTTGACTTAAAAGCCTATCGGTATTTCTT
>PCTW01000073.1:6625-8363 GCA_002786715.1 Bdellovibrio sp. CG22_combo_CG10-13_8_21_14_all_39_27 | reverse complement strand
TCCCCATTCAACCATGGGATCACAGCTCAATTACGACAGTGGAAAAGTAGAGACGTTAAAAGAACTCAAGGGTCCTTAAAGATTCGTGAGACTTTTATACTCAATCACTCTTTCGTGATTATAGTGATCAGCGCAATCATTAAGATGAAGATCAGCTTCATCTGCAGGGTGAACAATCACTTCAAAGCCAGATTTACGACTTAAAGCTTTTCTTAATTTTGCATCATCTTTTAAAAGCTTTAATGTTGGGTAAAAGAAAGGTCGGTAATTAAGTTGATGCTTTTCAAATGATTTCTTCGCAAAAAGTGACAAAAAAGGAAGCAAAAACTTATTAGAAAGCCAAAGAGAGCTCTCGGTTGGAAGTCTGGTCTGTTTAATCTTAAGCTTCTCTGCAGTTTGCGCCACGAGAGGTGCGACATAAGGAAAAATATGACAGTGATGATGACCATCAATGTGCATGGGATGCAAATCTAAATTCTGCATCGCCTTCAATTGAGAATCAATTTGCTCTTGAATATAACTTTTCTTAAATCTTGGACTAATTAAAGGATTAAACATAAAAAATAAAAATTTTAGAGGTGAATCTACTTTTTTCTTATAAGTAAAATTGAGGTGAAGTCCAATTTCTAAATCCTTAATCTTTTTTAAATCATCTAAAAGATAATTGGCAAAAGAGCATTCAGGCATAACAGAAACTCGTTTTACAATTCCACCTTGAGCAAGCTTTAAAATTCCACGATTAATAGCAGGGCTTAAACCCCAATCATCAGCCGCAATATGACACTCTTGTGCGCAATCTTCTTCATGATGATCAAGTGCATTTTGTTGCTTATAATGCCCTGTCATTTTCTTTATGAAAATTTTACTCAACCAATAAAAACTCACAACGAGTTCTTTACAGATTTTAATTGTCGTTACTTGATGATCGAGATTGAGATGAACCGGAATTTCCGTGTGCTTCAACCCATTTGCCTGGGCCACCATAAAAAACTCAATATCAAAGAGAAAACCAGGGCAAGCTTGAAGAGCGTAAGACGTTCTTGCAAAGTCTCGAGTCATGGCCTTAATACCAGCTTGAGTATCGCGAGACTCTAAACCAAACAAGAAGCGAACCACTTGATTGAAATAAATGCCACACATGTGGCGACTATAAACAAAGGGCATAATGCTGACTGGAAAATGAAAGTAGCTCTCTGGAGATCTCCGATTTCCTGTCACGAAATCGATTCCTGAATTTAATTTCATTGCTGCTTGAGTAAAAAAATCGAGGTTATAAGGAAGATCAGCGTCAGTGAAATAAATCCACTCTCCCTGACTAGCATTAAAGCCCGTTTTGAGTGCAGCACCTTTTCCCGGTTTGTTGTGATCGTGAACTGCTACGACAATATTAGAGTATTTCTTTTTTAACTCTTGAGAGAGATTAAGCGTTTCAATAAAGGCGGGAGATTCACTACTGCAATTAGGAATAACAACAATTTCAAACGAGTCATCGAATTGTTGTTTTAAATAATAATGAACAGTTGAAACTGTATGCTCTAAGAAAGTAGAAGCACTTCTGGCAGGAATTAAAAAAGAAACTTGAATGTCGCTGGGGGGCTTAATAAATAATCCTTATTACATAAGCAAAAAGTTGATGAATAATCATAATCTGTGATTGTCTTATAAAACAACAAATCTCTTTGAATTATTTTACGCATGATTGGACAGGCTGAACCGCTGCGCCATATTCATAAACCAG
>PCTW01000073.1:0-6615 GCA_002786715.1 Bdellovibrio sp. CG22_combo_CG10-13_8_21_14_all_39_27 | reverse complement strand
TGACCTGAGCGATAAAGAAAAAACACCAGCACTAAAGCAAAAAGGAATTTCAAGGAATGAGCGAGCTTCTCTTTTATTTTCTGGGCCATTTCGCCGACATCAATTAAGACTAAAAGAATTGACGTATACATGAGGTAATAAGCCTGATCTTCGTGACGATAAGCTCTTGGAATATCACATAGACTTGGAAGAATTTTCTCCAAAGCCATATCACCTAGATAAAGACTTACAAAAACTCCCAAAATTCCTGCATAGAGTAAAAAACGAGAAGTCGCCACCATTTGAGTGCGCCACCGAAAGGCCAAAAGAAGCGCAATAGGATAACTCCCCAATAATCCAATAGGGAAATGGGAAATTAATGGGTGAAAGAGCTCGGGACGAATCATGTTTTAAACCCTGTATTGCGGTTGGCCAAAGTGTTTCATTTTTAGCTATATATTAAGCAAAATAATCCAAACAAAGAAGTAACTAATGAAGCAAGTCATTACTCTTTTCCTCTCTTTTTTAACTCTCTCTGTGGCGATGGCCTCTACTATGGAAGATGCTCTCAAGTTTTTGTCGAGCGATCAACTCAAAGGACGTCGAGCTGGTTCTACGGAGAATCAAGCATCGACTGATTATCTCGCGCAAAAATTTCAAGATTTAGGTTTAAAGCCACTCGGACAAAATCATTTTCAAGAATTTACTATTTTTACTCGCATGGTGAAAAATGGGGCCAATCATTTAGTGATTAATGGTGTGAGTGCAAACTTCGAACCGATATCTTTTTCTCTCTCGGATGATATCATCGATGCGCCTCTCGTTTTTGCTGGCTTTGGAATTTCCATTCCCGCCAACGATCCCAAACTCACCTACGATGATTACTCCAATGTTGATGTCAAAAATAAAGTGGTTATTGTTCTCACTGGAGACCCAGGAATTGGTAACACCGGATCGCTCTTTCGCGATCCCGCCTATCTCAATTATCAAAGCGTGAATTATAAACTCACTAATGCTGCAGCTCACGGCGCACGCGGAGTCATTCTGGTTCAAGATCCGATGAGTATCATTGATCTCAATAATGAATCAGCACCTTATTTTAATGATCAAGAAGGCGGCGGCGCCCGCTTTCAAGTTGTTGCAGGCATGAGCACCAATAAATTTTTGAAGACGTTGAATGTGGATACACTTTCACTTCAGAAGAAAATCGCAGCGACTCAAGTCCCAACTTCTTTTGAAGTTCCACTCCAGAAAGTTAATTTGAGCGTACACCTCAAAAAAGAAACGGGGCGGGTATCCAATGTACTTGGAGTTCTTCCTGGAACTGATCCCCAATTAAAAAATGATGTGATCGTGCTTGGTGCCCATTTTGATCACCTGGGTTTAGGTGGACAGTCCTCAATGGAGCCCGATCGCACGCCTAAAATTCATAATGGTGCCGATGATAATGCCTCCGGAACTTCACTCGTTTTGGCCCTCGCTGAAAAATTATCCAAGACTCCGCAAAAAAGAACTATTATTTTTGCTCTCTTTAATGCAGAAGAAGAAGGTCTTTTGGGTTCACAACAATTTGTCGCCAACTGGCCAAGCTTTGAGACTGAATACGGTCAACTCTATGCCATGCTAAACTTTGATATGGTGGGACGCTTTGATAAAAAAGTTTCACTGATGGGAACGGCCACCGCTTTTGAATGGTCCGATATTCTGTCTACACAAACTCGCGCGCCAAGTCTTCCTTACGAGACGACGAAACTTGCTGTCGGTTCAAGTGATCACTATTCTTTTATTCAAGCTAAAGTTCCTGCTCTCTTTTTCACGACCGGTGCCCATCCCGATTATCACCGCGCTAGTGATGATTTCGAAAAAATTGATTTTAAGGCGATGGCGAAAATCTTTGATCACGCCGTTGGGTTAACAACAGTTGTGGCCAATGATGCCGTCATTACTTTTGATCCTGGTTCTCTCCAAGGAGAAGATCCAGGTCGCAATCGCGGCTACGGCGCACACTTAGGCTGCGTTCCCATGTTTGGCCAACCTGATGATGTGATCGGTGTGACTTGCACTCGCGCTTCTGTCGGCTCCCCGGCTGAAGCCGCTGGCATCATCGATGGCGACATCGTTATTCAAGTTGGTGATGTTGAAATCAAAAATATCTACGATCTGGTTTTCGCACTTAAGTATTATCGCGCCGGAGATGAAGTCGAACTTGTTTGGAAGCGTGGAACTCAAATCATGCGCAAGCTGATTAAGCTCACGACTAAAACACCCAACAAAGAATTAAGTGAGAAGATGGGCGGGCACGAGCACAGCTGCCACATGCCGCCGATTTTATAATTTAATCAGAGCTGCTAAAAAACCAATGCCAACAACCATGATGCCACCAAGTTTTATGGTAAGCTTTGATTCTATATCTATAAATTTCTGTTCAACATTAAGTTGAAAGCTTGAAAAGTCTTTTGCTAAATAATCAATTTTTTGTTCAAGCTGATCACAGCGTTTATCAAGTTTGAGTTCAATATCCTTCATCGAAGATCTCATCGTATATTCTAATTCTTTCAAATCGCCCTTAGTGGCAAATTCAGCACTCATAAACTCCATCCAGCAGTCGACCGCAGCCTTTGCCTGCTCCTCAGTGAAGCCGGCATTCTCTAAAACCCTAGTATAGCGTAAAGCATTGAGCATTTCATCCTCCTCGATTAATTTCGAAGACTTAACTACAAGCCTAAGCCAGACAACAGATTACTTAAACTATTGAAATAAAATAAGTGAGAAAGGAGTGAACATTACATTTGGCAATTAAAGAGTGACCAAACGCGCGAGCGACTAATCCAATTGCTATAGTTAAACTTCAAAAGCCACCTCGGGTAAGTACTATAAAGCAGCTCGCAATTTTGATCACTGGCCAGATTGATCATATCTTCACCACTGCGAACAAAAATATAACGGTCTGAGGCCATCACTCCAATCGGGATTTCTGAAAAATCACGAAAGATAATCGTTTCTAAATTTTTGGGACGATAAAATTTTATCGGAAGCCCAAGCATCGAAAAAGGATCTTCATCTCGCACATACATCTTAGTAATCTTTGATCCCCAAACGTACTGATAAAAAGGCACGGAAACATTGGCCGGTTTAAAGCTAACGAAAAGAAGGACGATGATATTGATACTAATGATTGTTTTAGTTAATCCTCTCACCCATTTACGAGTAAGCCATTGATCAACTTTTTCTTGATAAGCTTCGATCATCATCATCAACATCAGTGGACTAAATATAATGACAGGAAAAACGTAGCGCAGTTCTTTGTGTCCAACCATCGAATGAAAAATAAATAAAGGAAGAGTTGCCCATGTTAAGACATGCTTGGGTTTCTTAATCCAAAACCACAGACTCGCGATAATAAGCGGAAGTGAAACAGGCACAATGCCACGGAGAAAAGACCAACGTAAATAATAATACCAAGGGTAATGTTGAACATGGGCCATAATACCTTCGAGAAAGTTTGTGCGATAAAAATGCCACAAACTAAAACTCCAAATGCCATATCCCCAATAATCGAATAAAAATCCTGAGCCAAATCCAATCAACACACCAATGGCACATAAAACCAGTTTTTTCACTTCAAGTTGTTTGGTTACCAGCAAGCCAATCCAAACACAAGCCACAGGAAGAGCAGAATGAAAGCGGGACTGGTAAGCTAGCCCAAAGGCCAAGCCAGAGAGGATCATCCACAGTGAAGACTGCTTCGTCAGCAACCATGAAAGACCTAAAGCAAAGAAGGAAATGCTGAAACTTTCAGCACTGGCGCGAGTCAAAATATAAGGTGCAAACCAACAAAAGTGCATAAGAGCAAAGGCCCAGATTTTATTTTTATCAGACTTAAACCAACGATCAATCAAGGGCCATAGCTGATTAGTTGAATACCATCCAAACAATGAGGAGATCAGCCTCAAAAAGAAAGCCAAGAAAAAAGGATTTTCTACCCCAAGTAACTTAAAAGGCTGAATCGTCACCCAATAGGTAAAAACTTGAAACCAAGGTCGAATGTGCTCGCGAAATTCCCAAGCAAGTTCATTGCCTGCAATTCCACCAAGCTTGTAATTCAAAAACTCAATAATTTGAAAATGCTCGTCGAATTTATGAAAACCAGAACTAAAAAAGGCAGCAACAATATGAAGGATTAATGAATAGATGATAATTTTTTTGATTTTCATATTTTCCTAAAAATTCCAACGACACTAGTTCCTAATAAAAAGTCTCCGCCAAGCATTCGCTCAACTTTTCCTAAAAAGTATAAAATCCCATTCACCAAAGATGGAGGAAGTTTTAGATCTGTCTCATTTGATTGCTTCTTAATCACTTTTCTCGCCAACCAAACCAATGGGAAGACAAATGAGAAAGCATAGCGGTTGTACAACTTAACAATCGGTAACCCCTCGAGCTCGACCTCGAGAGAGTGTCGAGTATATCTTCTTCGATGACCAAGGAGAACATCATGATTGGACCAAAGGGATTGAAAGGCAGGAACTGTCACCAGCAAAATTCCATTGGGCTTTAAAGACTGAAGCCATTGCTTAAGAAGTTCTTTTGGATGATCAACATGCTCAATAACATCCATCACAACCAGGACATCAAATAATTTAGTCTTATCAGGCATTTCTTTTGTCATGGAAACTTTTGAAGACAAATCGTTACGACCAAAACCATCAGGAAGAGAAATATCGACGCCAATGGCTACTTGCAATTGATCTCTAAATTTAGAATCATTACTTAAGTAAGAGAGATTTTGACCAGTTCCACTACCAATTTCTAATAACGAAAAAGGACGGTCACCTATTTTAGAAATGGCCTTATCGAGATACAAGAATCTGGTTTTAATCCACCAATGCTCTTTTTCGCGATAGAGATCCATATTATTAATTTCTTTAAGATCCATTTTTTTTATACTTTACATAAATGGCCATAAGCTCCAATGGCGCTTTAATAAAATCGAAAGGGCGAACTTTAGACCCACCGACATCTCTCCAAATATTTAGAGGGACTTCGAAAACTTGTGCAACATTTAATTTGTTTAAAAACCGCAGTCGCGCCAATATCTCAACATCAAAAATCCAATAGCTTTGAAATTTTTCTGAAAAAGCTGACTCAACAATATCTTTTCTAAAAAGTTTAGCTCCACATTGAGTGTCATAAACCCCGAGGTTTAAAACGATAGAAGCAAATGTGGCAAAAAGTCTTCCAAGATAATGTCTTAAATGAGTTCGCTCAATATGACGGCCTAAAAGATTAATTCGAGAACCCATAATAACTTGGGCCTGTCTGTCCATATAACTTTGAAAAAGCTCTAATTGATCTAATGGTGTTGCTAAATCCGCATCCCAAAAGCCAATATAATCAGAATTATTTTCCAGAGATTTCAACATTCCACTTCTAACGGCTTCCGCTTTTCCACTATTTTTTGGCATTTTCAAAGCATGAATTTGAGAATTCTCATTGGAGCATTTCTCAATCATTTGCCATGTATGATCAATTGATCCGTCATCTACGAACAAAATTTGAACATGTGTATTTTGAGAAGCATAAGATGTAAAAGCATCCAAATTGAGGCGCTTTTCTTCGTTGTAACAAGGAACGACTAAAGTGATACTTTTCATAATTAATAGAGAATAGAACTAGGTGTCAAATTGTTCAAGAAAAATACTTTTGGATCGTCATTGCGTGTCATCTTTGCTAATCTCAAAATTATGAAAAGCATTTATCTCTCCTTAGTTATCATTTTCTTTGGACTTCCTTTTCTCTTCTCCGAATTCCATTTTGAATCGAGAGAAAATGACAGTCGTTTATACACTATATTCGTTGAGCAGCTTTCCGAAAAACCTCTCTCTCATCTCGCAGCGCTTGAATGGCGACATATGTCAGCTTACACCGATGAATCCAATCCCTATGTCAGAGACCACTTAGTCGGCCAATTTATACCTTCCGTTATTATGGCAAAATTAGGTTGGAATCCAAAGTATTCCCATTACGTCATTAATCAGCTTTATCGCTTTCTGATTCCACTTTTCTTCTACTATCTCTTTCAATTGTATTTTTCAAAAGAAGCTGCCTTGCTAGTACTCGTTTCTTCTCATTTGAGTCTCATCAGTTTTAATTATGTCTTTCGCGCCAACCAAGAGCTTCCTCTTCTTTTTGGACTTGTCCTCGCAATGATAGGCAAGGCCCAGTTTACGCAAATAAATAGATACTCGATGCTCTTTTATTTTTCCAATTTGTGGACATTTTTAGTTAAAGGATTTGCAGGATTGATTCACCTTCCATTCTGGGCACTCCAGAGTATGAAATCACAAGCAGATAAGAAAAAAGAATTTATAATTTTCTTTGTTCTCTTTCTCTGTCTATTAGCAACGGCTGGACTTTATGAAGTTTGGTTTAAAAATCTTACAGGAACATCATTCTGGGAAGGCTATGTTCAGATACAAGTCCTTGGGAGAAATCCCGAGAAGTCTGTCATCTTTTCTTCACTACCTTACTACCTCTCTCGCTCTCTATCTTACTCTTTGCCTTGGTGCTTCGGACTCTATTTTATTTTTAAATTATTAAAAGAGAAAAAATTCTCACCAGAACAAAAATCATTCA
>PCTW01000037.1:29662-31580 GCA_002786715.1 Bdellovibrio sp. CG22_combo_CG10-13_8_21_14_all_39_27 | reverse complement strand
ACCTCCAGAAGAAAAACTAGCACCAAGAGCATTACGTAAAATGATCGCCCATCTCATTGGTGAAGGGCATATTCAAAAACGTCCTATTCATCTTAATGTTCCCCTTCGAGAGCCACTCGATTTGACGCCGGAAAAAATGAGTGACGATTACCTTAAGCAATCAGAAATGGCTTTTAGCAATAAATTACCGGCGACTGTAACTTTATTACCTCAACTCTCTCTGTCTCAAAAAGATCAATCGATCCTGCATTCCCGCATTGCCGAAGCCAAGCATCCTCTTGTTGTGGTTGGGACCCTAGCAACGGGAAAAGATAAATCAGCTTTAGTAGAATGGATTGACCAATCCCAGTCACCTTTATTTCTCGATGTGACTAGTGGCCTGAAGTACCGCTATCCCGTTGGAGAGCGCGCCCTTCCTGGCTTTGATCATCCTGAAGTCCTACGTATGATTGAAGACGAAGAAATCGATCTGATTCTCCATATTGGTGGACCTGTTGTTTCAAAGCACTATTATCAATTTTTAGCTACCCATCCTGAAGTAGAAGTCATTCATGTTCATGATTCATTTCTCATGAATGATCCCAGCTTTTCAGTTGATTGGCGCATCTTTGCAGATCCTCTTGATATTATAAAATCGCTCCCTACCGTCAACGGCGAGCTGAAAAAAACATTACTTGAAAGCTCAAAAAAACTCATCATCGATAAATCAAAGATGATTGATGATTCTCCTCTGACCAATCCTTTTGTCAGTAAGAAGCTCATCGATCTCATTCCCAATAATTCCGTTTTGGCGATTGGCAATTCCATGTCGATTCGCTCATTCGATTCATACGGATCGCTAACGACTCGAAAAGATCTCACCATTATTTCAAATCGTGGAGCCAGTGGTATTGAAGGACTCGTTGCAACCACCATTGGTGCGGCCAAGGCTTTAAAAAAAGCGGCGACTCTTGTATTAGGTGATGTCAGCCTGATTCATGATCTCAATTCTTTAAGTCTTTTGAATTCATCACCAATCCCCGTTCGCATTATCGTCCTTAATAATCAAGGCGGTGGAATTTTTAGATTGCTCCCGATCGCCAAAGACGAAAAAACACTCGAAATGATAGAGACTCCACACCAATACGAATTTAGCTCTCTCTGTGAAATGTTTAAGCTTCCTTATAAAAAAATAGCATCCACTTCAGAATACCAAAAAATATGCACGGAAAATGTAACAAATTCTGAGTTGATTGAAGTAACTATCTCTAACGAGGATAATGATGAGCTCTACCGAAAGCTTAAAACCATCCGTATCAGCTGATCAACAGCTGATGAAACATATTCTCTCAGCTGCAAGACCAAAAACTTTGCCAGCTTCTGTCTCTCCTGTCATTCTAGGTCTGGCTTTGGCCTGGAACCAAACCCAACATTTTGATATTGCAGTTGGTGTCATCACGCTTTTATGTGCTCTTCTTCTTCAAATCTCTTCAAATTTTATTAATGATTATTTTGATTTCAAAAGTGGCGTTGATCATCAACAAAGACTTGGTCCTGTTCGTGCCACTTCTGCAGGATTGGTCACCCCATCGCAGATGAAAAAAGCGTTTCTTTTCACGATGAGTTTGGCCTTTGTTCTAGGAATATTTCTGATGAAGACAGGTGGAACTCCCATTATCATCATTGGAATTTCATCATTACTTGGTGCCTACCTTTACACAGGCGGACCTTTTCCGTTATCCCATATGGCCTTAGGTGAAGTCGCAGCTTTCATTTTTTTTGGCCCCGTCGCAGTTTGGGGTACCACTTATTTACAAACTAAACAGATGGACATGCTTCCAGCGTATGTCGGTATGATTCCAGGTTTCTTCTCAGCTGCCATTATGAGCATTAACAATCTACGCGATCGTGACTCCGATGCTCAGACCAAAAAGACCAC
>PCTW01000037.1:0-29641 GCA_002786715.1 Bdellovibrio sp. CG22_combo_CG10-13_8_21_14_all_39_27 | reverse complement strand
CCTAGTTCTCTCCGTTCGCTTTGATCGTGCTTATGCCTTAACCTTTATTGCTCTCATTACTCTAAGACCAAGCATGATGTTTGTACTTAAAGAAAAAATTGATCAACGTTTAAATCTTCATCTCGCAATGACAGGCAAGGGGCTTTTTCTCGCTTCACTGGCCATGTCTTTAGGATTGCTCTTTTTATGACAACATGGAGATTTCACTCCTTTGAACGCTTTACCCTGCCCTTTTTAGAGCCGCAAAAAATTCTGCAACAAACGCTCACTCATAAGAGAGGAAGCTACCTGCTTTTGCAAAATGATGATGGGCAAATGATAAAAGGCGAAGTTCCCTGCCTGCCAGGCTTTCTTCCCCTCGACTTAGATCAAGTTGAGAATCAAATCCAAGAAACACTTTCTCAACCTTTCAAATTAAATCAAGATTGGGATTGGAAGAGGCCTTTCTGGGGTCACGACATTCAAAAACCATCTTCGACTCAAGCTCTCTTCGCGATTGAAAGTGCACTCTTTTCATTAATTGCTACCGATAAAGAATTATCAGTGAAAAGAACTCGACTGGTAACCAATACAAAGGCACTCTCAACAATTAGCGATCTCTCTCAAGCTAGTTTTATTAAGCTAAAAATAAATCGCCTTCCGATTGATCAAGAAATTGAGCAAGTCCTCACTTGTATTCGTAAATACCCTCTTCTCAAATGGCGCCTTGATGCCAATTTAAGTTTAACTTATGATCAACTTGAGAAATGGTGGGAGGCTTTGAAGTCGGTCAAAAAAGTGGTTCAATTTTTTGAAGAGCCCAATGCTCAATTTAAGTCTTTTGAAGAAATTCCCATTGCTCGGGATGAGTCACTAAACGAGACTAATATTGCGGAAGAGAATAATTATTGTGTGATAAAGCCTACTCTGCATTTTGGCATTGTAAAGACACACCAATTTCTTCAACAATTTCCTAAAAGGATCATACTTTCCTCAACTTATGAAACCACAGTGGGGCTTAGTCCCTTATTTCACTTGGCCCAGCTGAGTGAAATGGCGCCTGGATTCGACACCATTTCAACTCTTCCTCCTAGTCAAAAAATAATTTTATCTGCCGATAAGATCATTCTAAAGACTGTCTAACTCGAAACATTTTGCTCCCTGACATCGATCACCCAAAAAGTGATACAATGAACTGAGCAGTCTTCCTTGGAGGAAACCAATGAAACTATCCATTATCTTTTTTGCAGCAGTTGTTTGTCTTATGGCCAGCTGTTCTTCTACTCCCGAGCAATCTCGCGATGTGGCCAGTAAATGCGAAAACCGTCCATCAACTGAGTACCATTCGTATTTCGAAGACTACGAGAAATGTAAAGGCTGGTAAGCAGTAAAGCCATTTTATGAATATTCGTAAAATTCTTATTCTTATAAGTCTTATTTCTGCAAATTCATTTTGCTCTGAATTAACAAAGGAAAATATCCTTACTCAAAATATCGTAAGACAAATGGAAGAACTACAATTTTCGAGTGGCGGTCCGCGCTTCGAAGAACAGCTGATAAGCTGCACAGTTCTAGACCAACCTAAAACAAAATGCCTTTTAAGAGATATATTCCTCGAAAATTCTCATTCGTTGCCTTCGAATGAAGAAATGATCATTCTTCCAGATCATACAGCAATGATGAACCCTCTTTTCTCAGGTGTTGCAACTCCTAAGCTGGCCGGAGAAGGAGAAAGAGAAAGAATAGCAAGAATGATGAAAAATGTGAGAGGTCGCAAGCAAGCTGATGTTTTTCAAGATTTTGAAAATATTCGAAATATTTTTATAAAAACAATCACGAAAGGAAGAAGCGAGAATGAATTAAGTCAAACAGAAAGAATTATCATTAATAGGATTAAAGGTACTATTTTAAAAATAGATTCGAATCAATGCCGCTCAGCCTGGGCCTCTAATCAAACGATGTCACAAACGATCTCGCTTTGTGAAACGGCCTTAAAACTGCCTAAATACTCTCTTATAGCTCTTTTATCCCATGAAATGTCTCACAGTTTTGATTTTTGTAATTCAAGACATACTTGCTATGGCAAAGTCGAAGGTCAAGAATTGTCCACTCATTTTTTTGATAATACGGGATTGGATGCAGAAGAATTAAAAATGTATAAACATAGTGTTTCTGTTTTTTTTAATTCCGATTCAAAGAGGGGAATTATTTCCCCCTTAGAAGGTTTTGGTGATAAACAAATCCAACATTTTGAAAATTTAACTCAAAGAGGAATCATAAGAGAAATTGATCCAGGAATACCTTTTAAAGACCATCCCTATACTCAAATTGCCCAATGTTTGCATCAAAACTTTCCAAAAAATTATAAGGAAATTCCTCTTGCGAGAAAAGATGTTTGCTCTGGATCGAATTTCAAAGAGCTTGGAGCTCAAATTGGAGGAGCGCAAGCTCTTGCTCAATTCATTCAAGAGCAGCCACCAACGAATTCACTTGAAAAACTTTCAATAATGACTCTTAGCTCCCCTCTCAATTTCGAAGGTAAATACAAAAATTCGCTCACCAACAAGGAAATGGATTTCAATTCAATCTATCTCTCGCGACCAAGCCTACAACAGCTCTACAATTGCAGTCCGCAAGCACAACAAAATTGTGAATAAAAAAAAGAATCTACCGGAATTGCCACAGATACAATGCCCCTTCTTTCTTCAATGGCCACTGCCTTAGCCGTAAAATCTTTCAAACTGGACCATAGTAATGGTGTTAGATTTAATTTAATTCTTTTAGATTCAACGACTTCTTAAGTTGTTGATTAGGCAGCCAGAGCAGAACGATCCCAATACATTTTAGATTCCAATTCTTAACGCAGATCTAGCACCAATGAAGTGGGCCAGTTTAAAAAAGGCCTCATTGCTGAGGCCTTTAAATTAACCGTTAGATTTTTTTTAATTAATACTTAACAATTTGTCCGTTTCCAACAACGTGGAAAACTTCGCTTGAGCGAATTTCTTTAAGAGGACTTTTCGCTACGTAATCAATTTTCATATTAGCTGAGGCCATTGGTTGTGCACGAGTTCCACGGTTCGCAATATTAACTAAACTAGAAGCAGCATCAAATGAGAATCCCCAAGATACAGAGATATCACTAGCGAAAACAGTAACACCCGTTAAGTACTTGCCTTTGCCCTCGAATGATCCGTTGTATTGATAAGCAACAGTGTATGTGAACCCAATCACTGTCATACCAAAGAGGTTCTTGTATTCAACTTTGAATTTTTGAAAAGCTGGTGCTGACCAATTTTCCATTTCACCAAAGGGAGCTGATGTCCCATCAACGTTTGGAATCACACTTACAGCTGGAACAAAATTAGTTGTCACAACTGGTTTTCCGTCTTGAATAATTTTCCAAATTTTTTGTCCGAAAGCTAAAAGCTTTTCAGCAGCAGCAATCATTGTGCCTAAATCTTTTTGTCCATCAACTTTTGCCGTTGTAACAGATTCGTTTTGCATTTCGAGAGGAGTCACTTCAACTGAAGCAATTGTGTAATACTTTTGATCTTCTTCAGAAAAAACTTTTGAAGATTCGAGTTGTCTGTCGGTTTGAGTAAAACTTAAGAAACGTGTTTCTGAAGCCATTAGTGAAGTAGTAAGTGAAGATACTAACAATAAGGCAGTTAACGCTAATTTCATGATTCCCCCCAAGAGAATAAGTGAATTGCGAACACGCTACAAAAATACAACCGTAAGCGTCAAGTTAAAATGTCTCACTTTTAAGCCAAAGCTAATCTTTTCAATAAGAAAAGCTAATATTCTCATGTTATCAAAATGTTACAAAATAAATGGTGACAAAGAAAAGCGTAAATTATGCGTAATTATCACTTTACTTACGCAATAATTACGCATATAATTCTTTTATGGGAATTACTAAAAAACAAAAAGACGTCTACGAATACATCCGCTCCTACACACACACACATGGGATCGCTCCTACCCAAAAAGAAATTAAGGAGCATTTTGATTTGAAGTCCTTTGGCTCAGTTCAGCGTTACTTGAAATACCTCACGGATGCGGGGCTTCTTGAGAGTGACTGGAATGCACGTCGGGGCCTTCAAGTTAAAGATTGGACCCCTCGAAGTGCCAATGAGCATTTCGAGGAAAGTTCTTCTGAAAATACCATTGAACTTCCACTCCTTGGTTTGGTTGCAGCCGGTAATCCGATTGAAGCCATTGAAAATCCTTTAGATACTATCTCTATACCTGTTTCTTTTATTAAAGGACATGAACGTCATTTCGCTTTGAAAGTTCAGGGAGATTCGATGATTGAAGATGGCATTTTTGAAGATGATATTATCATCTGTAAGGTCCAGCAAACGGCCCGCATGGGTGAACGAGTAGTGGCCGTCATTGATGGTGAGGCAACTGTTAAAAAATATGTGACCAAAGGTAAGCAGATTGAATTGCATCCTGCCAACGCTCGTTTAAAACCTATTCCCGTTGATCCCTCTAGTGACTTTAGAGTGGTAGGAAAAGTGGTAGGGTTGTTTCGCCTCTACGAATGAAATGACACGCAAATTTATTCATATAGACATGGATTGTTTTTTTGCAGCAGTTGAAATGCGCGAAAACCCGGCCCTTCGCAGTGTCCCCATGGCCGTTGGAGGCTCACCTCAAGGTCGCGGAGTCATCTCTACCAGTAATTATCCTGCACGAAAGTACGGCGTAAAATCAGGCATCAGTTCAGCAGCGGCCATGCGATTGTGCCCTCACCTCACCATTGTTCATCACAGTTTTCAAAATTATAAGAAAGATGCGCAAATCATTCATGAAATTTTTTATGAATATACTGATTTAGTGGAAATTGCCGGAATGGATGAAGCCTATCTCGACGTCACTGACTGCCCTCTTTTTCATGGCTCTGCTACTTTAATTGCCCAAGATATACGAAAGCGAATTTTTGAGACAACAAAGCTCACTGCTTCTGCCGGTGTTGCACCCAATATGTTTTTGGCCAAAGTGGCAAGCGATTGGAATAAACCCAATGGCCAGTTTGTGATACGTCCTCAAGATATCGATGCTTTTATTCTCGACTTACCGGTTGGTAAAATTCCTGGAGTAGGAAAAGTCAGCCAACAAAAGCTTCATACTTTAGGCATTAAGACCTGTCGCGATCTCCAGAAAATTCCTTTGTTTGAACTCCAACTGCATTTTGGAAAGTGGGCGAAGTCTTTACGCGAAAGATCTTTTGGTCGCAGTGATCGAGAAATTTGCACTGAATATGAACGCAAAAGCTTGAGCACTGAAGAAACTTTTTCCAAGGATCTAGAATATTCAGAGCTGGAAGGCCAAGCCTTACATTCTGTGATTGAAGAATTTGAGCGGAGATGGGCAAAATTCAAACAAAAAGAGCCTGATTGGTCTTATCCTCCCCACACTTTGTTCTTAAAGCTCAAATTTCACGACTTTATTAATGTCAGCGTTCAGAAAACATTTGCCCCAGAAGTGTTCAATGCCTTAAATCAATCTCACAAATTAGACGAATTTTTGGTTGCTCAACTTTCCGATCTGTTGAAGATGGCCTACAATCGAGGCAATCGTCCGGTGCGTCTCTTAGGAATGGGCATTCGTTTTCAAAGCGAAGTTCAAGGTCCAGAACAATTGTCATTATTTGACCCACGGATTTTGGAGGAACTTGAACAATTCGATACTACCTCTACCTATCGAAGTCGTAGCGCCTGATCTCAAGCTGCTTGAGATTCTCAAAGATTCTTTTAACCAATTTAAAATCTTGGCCATTACAGATCAACCCGAATCCATTGATCTCAATCTTGATCTTCCAATGCCAGGTCTTCTCTTTCGAACATCGGGAAGTACAGGAAATCCAAAACTCATTTATTTTTCCTATCAAAACCTATTGCAAGCGGCCCAAAGAACAATCGACTTCTATCATCTCCATTCGAACGACAATATTATAGGGGCCCTTCCTCTTCATCATGTTGGCGGGCTCATGAGTTTTATCCGCTCACATCTTTTAGATTCCAGCTTTGTATGGCTTGAGCCCAGTCGAGTGCAAGAGCTTTTACCTAAAACTGAGGGAGATGTGATTTCACTGGTTCCCGCGCAACTCGCAAGAATAATAGAAACTCCTCTGGCTCTCGCTCGTGCGCAAAAACTTAAGCTCATCATTATTGGAGGAGAAGCACCTGCTCACAGCTTAATTAGAAAAGCCCTCTCTCTAAATCTTAAAATTTCGGTAAGCTATGGAGCAAGTGAAACAGGCGGACAAATTTGTGCCCACTCTCCAGGAAGTCCTCTCAATTTAAAAAGTAGCGGTTTTCCCATGGCCCCCATTAAGATTCATCAGCTCGAGAACTCAACTCTAGTATCAGGTCCAGGACTCGCCAACGCCATCATTCAAGATTCAAAAGTAACTCCTTTATTTGAAGAAGTGCTACTTCAAGACAGAATACAATTTGACGGTCTTCAAGGGATAAAAATTTTAGGTCGCAATGACCGCTTGTTTAAATCAGCTGGACATTTTATAGATCCTGATCAACTTCTTTTAAAGATAAAAGATGAGCTGAAACTAGAAGAAGCTTACATCTATCCTCTCCCTCATGAAAAGTGGGGACATTTGATTTGCCTTCTCTATAAGCGCAAAACTAATCTTAAAGAAAAAGATAAAATGAAGTTGAAGAAAAAACTAAACCGTTATGAATTTCCCTCACATTTTATCGAACTTCCAGACTTTGGAAGTTCTTTTAAAAGATCAAAAAGTCAAATTGAAGAGATATTGCATCTCAATGGATTATTATGAAGGCCATTATTAGTAAAAAAGGCCATGGACTCCGTCATATGATTCTTGCCCATGGTTTTCTAGGTCTCCCCTCTGAATGGGATTTTTTAATTGAGAATTTGAAAGATAAGTACACTTTTCATTTGCTCACTTTACCTGGACATCAAGAAGCTCCCATTGATTCTAATATCGAAGAATTTTTTGAATCTCTGGCTGAATATGCAACTGCCTTTAAATCTTTTTCCCTCCTTGGCTACTCTATGGGTGGACGCCTTTTATTAGAGTTCGCCTTAAGGAATCTGAGTAGTATAGAAGCCCTTATTCTTGAATCTGCAAATCCTGGAATAAGAGATCAAAACGAAAGAGAGGCCCGATACAATAAAGATCTTCTCGGTTTTCAAGAAAGAAGCTTTGCTGATTTTTTAAATGATTGGTATTTGCAATGTCTCTTTAATCCAAAGCTTAACTATCATGTTTCTGAAAAATTGATGGAACATGAACTTCACCGTTTGGAGAGGGCCATGGCCGTTTTCTCACCAGGTCTTCGTCCCAGTCTATGGAATGAGCTCAAACATTTGAAAAATATTTCATGTCACTTTATAAGCGGTGCTCAGGACCACAAATATTTTAATATTGGAAACGAATTAAAATCTATTGGTTGGAAACATCACACTCTAGATTCATATCATAATGTTCATTTGGAAAGACCAATAGAATATTTAGAGCTGATTAAAAAACTTGAGCAATCA
This sequence comes from Bdellovibrio sp. CG22_combo_CG10-13_8_21_14_all_39_27, assembly GCA_002786715.1. Taxonomy (GTDB): domain Bacteria; phylum Bdellovibrionota; class Bacteriovoracia; order Bacteriovoracales; family Bacteriovoracaceae; genus 21-14-all-39-27. Next base: position 22,123 of record PCTW01000037.1, on the reverse strand, counting down.
TAGCATCAATTAGACTTTCATCAAAATTGTAAGCATGACCATCATAAGTTTTTTTATTCTTAAGAGATTGCAATCCATTCATAAAAAGATTCCCCTCTGTTGCATCAGGATTCTTCTTTAACTGAGTATTCAGTTCACACACAAGATTGTCGATAATGTAAAAAACTTTTGAAACAATATAAGGATTGGTATGATCATTATTTACTTGCAACTCTTTTGGAGTGTTCAATGCTTTAAAGTCTTTTAATGCTTTTTTCATACCTGATTCTTTTGCATTCTTTGAACTCTCTAAGGCCTTTTCTGCCACATAAAGATGTTTCAAATAAATGGAAGCTTCATCGAGATTGCGCAACTCTCCGCCATGAATATGATTCTCACAAATTTTTTGAGACAGAGCTTGGTCGCGAGCAATATCGACTTTTAAGTTCATTGGCCCAATTAAAGTTGAAAATGCTGTTTTTTCTTTAAAACCATTCACAAAATCCATACCATATCCGTGAAGACTGGCCATATTCGTAAATTCACGTAAATTCTCTGCCACACATCCCTCAATTCCAAGAAGAAAGAGACAACCCAAAGATGACAATTGCATACTGTGAGATTCAATTGGGCGCTTTGAATCTTGAAGGTTCTTAAAAAAGGAATAAACGGATTTCGGATCCTTTTTACTCTCTTCTGATTCAAAAAATCTCATCACAACTTCACTCGATTTTTTCATCACATTCGTGAAATATTCACTTTGTGAAATTCCCTCTTCTTTCTCCAAGACCATGTTAACAACCTTTACACCATCATTATGATTGATGGTTCCACCAGCTTGAAATTCACAGATTAAATCACAAAGGACCTTGCCTTCGATAAAATTGATATAATCAGTTGTCTCAATCAACAACAGGCTTTCGGGATACTTTGCCACACGATCGAGATCGTCCTCGCAAACCATCTCTTCTTTATTAATCAAAGGGAGGCACTTCGTAGCATTTAATTGAATGTAGATGGTAAAAGGCAGTCTTGCTCCAACTACGAGCAAATCTTTTTCTAATTTTCTAAACTTCATGAAATTCGACTCCACTGAATATGATCAAGAAAAGCTATTATAGAGTCTGTTTTCACTTTGAGCTCAGAATATATTTATTGCCTAGTTAACCCCTTAAAAGCACAAAAAATGGGCACCTCCAAACTGCCAAAATCGAGCCTCAAGGCAACTTAACCTATTGTAATTAAATAGCTTAATAGGTTTCCACGACCTTCCTATCAATAAGCTTCCATAGAAGTGATTTATAATGAAGGTAATTAGAGATTTGACGATAAGTAACTAATTAAAATTGAACTGTCGTCGAAACACTGGAGCTTTTATGAAGACTTTTATGTCTGCTCTCATGACCCTCACGTTATGGTTTTCCCAAGTTGGAATTCCTGTAGCGTATGCCGCTGAAGAGCAACAAGCGGCCCCCGAAGTCAACGTTGGATCACGCTACACCAGCGATTCCAACACCAAAGTTAGTTCCGAGAAAAAAGGAGAAGGCGGCCTCTTTGGATATCGAAGCTTAACGATGACCAACCTTACATTGTTTGCCACTGTTGCTGGTTCAGTTGCGATTACTTTATCGTGTTGGAATCAAACTTCATCAAAGATCTTTGTTGCTGCCACAGTATTATTTGCAACAATGGAAGTACTGAATTGGGTTAGCTACAAAGAAGCGTCAAAAAGAGAACTCGCCTATTACAAAAACCAAGATCACGATTCTCAGGTGAAAGCGCTTGAGGCTGCAGCAAAACAAACTGAAGAAGCAGCTAAGGCTGCCAATACGAGAGCAATGCTAGCAAAAGTTGCTGGTGCAGGCATGATGGCGGCAGGAGCAATGGCATTATATGAAGGTTATAGGGCGACAGCTGAATGTGCCGCGGCCAAAGCATGTACACAAGCTCCCTATATGGCATCTGACTATTGTGCAGGAAGTGCATTTAGCTTTAACGATGGTTATTTTCCTGTTCCCTACTACGCAAACATGAGAAATATTTCTGATCAGATTAAAACCGCCAAGAATGATACAAGTGCTTTTCTCATCGCAAAAGAAATGGAATCGTTCTACAACGGTGGAGTTCAATCTCCTAGCTATCTTGAGTTTGAAGCCCTCTCTAAAAACTTTAAATCAGAAAATGTAAATAAAGAATTTAGCTTAAAAGAAATGCTTGTCGAATTCTATGAGAATGCTGGAGAGATGATAATCTCTAATGCTTATGCTCAAGATCAAATTAAGACAATTATTGCTGCCGGTGGTGGTGGTGCCCTAGCTGGTTACTTGGCCATGTCAAAAACTGAAGAGCAGGCATTTAAGCAATTTAAAAATGGTTACATAAGAGGTGCCGGATTTATCGCAGCTGGTGCAATGGCAGTTGGAGCAGGTGTTCAAATTGCAGGGGCTGCACAAAAAATGAATCAAAGAGCAGCAGAGTATCGAAAACTTGCCACAACCATGAATTCTAAATTCGCCGACTCTGGAGAACTGGCCAATCGAGCCTCACAACAAAGAATTACTTCTGCACCAGTTGGTGGAGTAGAATCTGTCGATACATCAAAAGATGGAATCGCTTGTTTTACAGGTGGCGATGGAACTCTCAATCTAGATGCAAGTTGTAGCTGTCGTGCCACTAATACTTGTAAAGTTTCCGAAGTTCCAAAAGTAGATCACAAGACATTCAGTGGTGCTGGTCTGATTTCAAATACAGCGGGTCTCTTGGGTCAAACATCAAATTACCTAAATAAAGGTCAGCTTTCTAAAGCGGTTACGACTGCAGGCAAGGCCGGTAATATGGCGGCCAGAGTAAACAGGCTAAAAAAATCGTTACAAGATTACATCAACAAAAAGCAAGTTGATAGTGGTAATAAGCCATTTGATTTTGCCGGAATGGAAAAGAAAGCACAGCAAGACATGATCAATGGAGTTAACAAAGCCTTTAATGACATGAATGACTCTCAAAGATCTCAATTAGCAAACTTTGCCCCTAGCTTGGGAACTGAAAATGGTCAAACTGTTGCAGAGGCCAAGCCTGTTGAATTCAAAGATGAAGGTCCAATGACCGGAAGAGTAGGAAAAGGAGATTCGTTGGCCAGTGCGGGTACACCGAGTAGCATGGATTTCAAATTTGACCTTGATGAAAAAGGCGAAGAGCTTCCTCCAATTGAAGACTCAATGATTAACGGCGAAAATGTCGCTGGAGTTAGTTTAGATGAGTACGATACGACTTCGGGTGGAGATATCGCCCCCTCGCATGAAGATATCTTTAAATTGATTCATACACGCTACTTGAAATCGGCTTATCCTCGATTCTTTGTGCAACGAAAAGAAGAATTTTAAATGAAAAAAAAGGGCCTCACACGAGGCCCTTCTTTTTTTACTCAGATTTCTTTTTCTTTTTGGCCGGCTTTTTCTTGCGCATTTTCATGATCAAAAATCCCGCAGCTCCTGCAATCACTAAGTAGATCAACATGTCTGAAGAAGAACCACCAGAGCCTGCTCTGCCTTTATTTTGACCAGTTCCAATATCAACAGCTTCATTTGAATCTGGAATCCAGCCACCTTCGTCAATGAGCGGTTTATCGCCTTTGGCGACGTACTCAGCGGCATCAGTTTCTTTGACTGCAAATACTTTAAGAGTTTGAACCACTTTCTCAAAAAGCCCCTGATAGGCTTGATAATGGTCTTTTGAAACAGAGAAAGTCACGGCAACGCCTAGCTTTTCTTTAACAGTAGCAAGGTAGCGAGTATAAAAACCTGGAACTTCTGAAGCCATGTGGAGTGAATCTACCCATGGATGATCATTAATTCTTTTTACTTCAGTTACTTTGGGCTCAGAGACTTGAGTCTTTCCCCCAGGGAGTGAGAAAGTTTTAGTTTGCTTTAAATAACTTTGATATTGATCGAGTGAATCTTGTTCACCACGCAGCTTGGCCGCAAGAATGATAATTGCTTCTTTCTTACGATCGGCATTTTCACTCTGACAAACCCACTCTGTTCCTTCGAGTGCGCAATCCCAACCTGGTGGCAGTTCGAATTCACAAAAAGCTGAAGTAAAACGTTTGGCGTGAGCTGACATTGTCAAACCCATTAGCACTAACGCTAGAAATGTCTTTCGAATCATGATTCTCTTCCTTGAAGTCGTTTTAAATAGTGTAAATGATTTCATGAGTAACATCAAAGTTATTGATTTCTTGCCTAGTAATTAATAGCCTCGAGCAACCATGCCTTTTTCGAGAGGAGTCTGAGTGTATCGCTTGGTTATCTTTAAGATGGCCGTTCCTGAGTTGAGTTCATAACAAATAGCACCCGCAACCAATTCATTGTTTCCGAAGTAATCGGCCTTATAAATATCAAACTTCATACCTTTTTCAACATCACTTGAAAGCCCCTGGTCGATCTGAACAAAAGTAGCTCTCGCTGACACCTTCGTCACAGTTCCTTCAATCGAATATTCCTTAAACTTTTCGCGTTTCAAATCATCGCGAGATTTTCCACCACTTTGAAAGACGAGATTGGCAGCTGCGTATAATCCACCATCAGTGGAAACACCGTTCATTCGCTGACCAGCCTCAAGACCTATTCGCCATGACTTGCCGGCATAGTTTAGACCAACATAGGGTTCAAACCATTGACGATTAATCGAATTGTATAAATAAGATGAACCTGTTGCTTGGCGAGGCTTTCTATCCGGTAAATCCCCGAACTCGTCATTTTTGAGGGAATAAATACCTCGACCACCAAGGATAAAGGCCCAAGAATCCCATAGCCAAGCGCTCTCAAGATGATAAGGAGCCTCAGAGCTCAAACTATTTGCTGGAGAACGATAAGAAAGAGAGCCTGATAAAATGTGATCCCTTGTTCGATAATAGGCCACATGAAAACCCAAAGTCAGATCGTGACCGCTATCTCCAAGCACTAACTCATTCGGATCTACCGTTTGACCTGTGGTGTATTCAGTATTGTTATAACTCGTTTGTAAATATTCCAGATCAAAGGCATACATCATTTTTTGCATGGCCCGAAGTGAATAGCGTGCGCCTGCAAAATAAGATTCTAAACCCGAAGTAGAAACTGTTCCGATACTGTCTTGAGAAGCATTTTGGCGAAAACGTAAACCTCCTCTCAATTCTAATTGCAGGCCATAAGCATATCTTAAAGTAACCTGCTCTTCCATCATGCGGTAAGCTTCACCCTCCGTTAATGAAACGGCTTGTCCATTGACGTCAAAGTGTCCTGAGGTTTGAAAAATTTTGCCTCCAAGTTCAATTTCATAAGAGCGATAGGGCGCGATTTGAGAGGTCGGACGATAGAGATGAACTTTAGGAGCTGCTAATAATTGATTAACAAAAATAAGACTCAAAATTCCAATAAAAGTTTTCACTTACGAGGCTCTCCTTGTGAAAAACGATGAAAATCTGAACCCCAATCTTTATCTTGCTCACTTGCATATGAGAAGAGATGGTGTGTGGCCAGCCATTGTTTTGGGCCACGTTCAAAAAGAACAATATCTTTATTATGAAGCTGAAAAGGAATTGAAAATTCGCATTTGGCTTCTTCCAAAGCTGTATGCAAATCTAAAAAATTATCGAAACGTCCGATCGGAAAATAGAGATGATCCGATTCGTCGCGCTTAAGTTTTGATTTTTGAATTCCACCAATAACTTTTACAGACGATTCTAAAAGCTCTAAAACAAAATTCATATCAATGCTGATTTTTGGTTTCAAAAAAAGAAGGTGACGTTCACCATCTTGAAAATCAATTCCCTCAAAAGTAGTTTGACCGACATCACTAAGTCCATGCAACTGACCATCTATTTCTTCTTGAAGTTCTTCAATCCATTGATGAAATTGATTTTTATTCATGGACGGCAGCTCAAAGGGAGGAACTAATGTGAGATAAGTCGTGTTGCTTCTGTTGTATTTGGAATCATAACGTGAACGAAATGAATCGAGCTTTTGAAATTGTAGATAGCGACTTTGAAAAGTAAGCCCGATAAAATATTGCATCCCCACTCCATGGAATACTTTATTATCGCCTTAGGCAGCCTTTTTATCAAGTTTTGATATAGAGTTAAATTTAAGAGGAATTGTCAGTTTATTGACCCAATACTCACCCTCTACGACAAATAAGAACTGTCCTTTAAGTGATTGGCATTGGCGGTGAATACTTTTTAAGCCACTTCCTAGCTCTCGAAACTGATCGTTTAAAGCATGATGCTTCCACGGAGCGCTAGGATCAGGTCGATACTCTTTAGAAATGCGATTTCTGGTTTTAATAACCAATTGATCAGGTGTCGTCGAAAGGTGGACTTCCCCCTCCATGGCATGACTCTCGGCCATATTTTTTGCAAGATTAGTAATAATCCTAACGAAAGTCGCCGCAGGTAACTCTCCATCAAAACTCACATCTCCATGCCAGTGAATATTCCACTCTGGTGCAGGCAGGTAGTTTTCAAAAATACGATGAGCCTCTGCTTCAAGTTCTGAAACTTTCAAGTAAGGCTTTAAGCCTTTTAAATTTTTATGATGGTACTTGTAGTGATCCTGAACTAGTAATTGCAGTTTTTCAATTTCGTAGGCGAAATGCCCAAACTGTTCACTTGCTTCTTGATCAGTCGTCTGATCTCTACGAGATTCGAGTGATAATAGAAGTCCATGAGTGTGGTTAATCAGATCATGAAAGAATAATTTTTCTGTTACGACGAGAGAAGTTTTAGTTTCTTTATCCCAGTGTTTATCTTCAATCATTTGAATATTAATCCAAAGAGTCCCCATACCCGCGAGCAGAATGAGTCCTTCACGCACTGGTGATAGACTAACCTGGTGACTCTCCCAAAAAAGGGTTAGTACGGCGAGTGAAACAGTGGTGGCCATGGCACGAGAGAGATTGCGTTTCTTTTGTTGATGATCATCAATCAACTCTTTTATCAGAGGAGAAAAAGTGACACTTAAGGCAGAAAAGAAAAGCAAATTGATAGTTGAAGTTTCGACTGCGGCCAGGGCCAAAAGAAAAGCATCCAGCAACCATAAGTGGTGATAGAGATCATCCCGATCTTCACTAAATTGAATTAGCTGATCTTCACGCCAACGATACCATCGCAAAAGAACGAGCGAACCTAAGGCAAATGAATGGGACCAAAACTCTTTGTCAGCAGAGGCCGTGAACATCACAATCAACGCAATAGTAATGGCACTCATCATTTGCCAAAACTCTAAATACAAGCGTTTTTCATTAGTCTCGGTAGCTGTCATTCTTCTCCCTATCTTTAGGGAGAAGCGTTCTATCCCTTTACAGGATGATAAACGGCCTTCGCCCCAAGTTCTTCTTCTATGCGAAGAAGCTGGTTGTATTTTTCGATGCGATCCGAGCGCGATGCAGATCCAGTTTTAATATGTCCTGCACTAGTCGCTACTGCGAGATCAGCAATGAAGCTGTCTGACGTTTCACCTGAACGGTGGCTTATGATTGCCTTGTATCCGTTCTTGTAGGCCATTGCGATTGTCTCAAAAGTTTCCGTTAAAGAACCAATTTGATTCACCTTAACGAGAATTGCGTTTGCTTGACCTGCTTTAATCCCAGCTTCAAAAATTTTCTTGTTGGTTACGAACAAATCATCGCCAACCAGAACTGTTTTTGCACCAAGAGCACGAGTCAATTCAACCCAACCCTGTTGATCATCTTCGGCCAGTCCATCTTCAATGGAATAGATCGGATATTTTGAGCAAAAATCTGAGTAATACTTTATCATTTGATCAATATCGTAGGTTTTTCCTTGCATTTCATATTTGCCATTTTTATAGAACTCGCTGGAAGCACAATCCAGAGACAGCAAAATATCTTGACCAATTTTATATCCTGCTTTTGAAACAGCTTCTTGGATACATTCAAGAGCTTCGTCATGGCTCCCTAAGTTGGGAGCAAATCCGCCCTCATCACCAACGTTAGTTGAATAATTTTTATCTGAGAGTACTTTCTTTAGAGCGTGGAAAACTTCAACTCCAGCGCGAAGGTTTTCTCCAAAAGATTTTTTAAGATTAGGAACAATCATAAATTCTTGAATATCGAGATTGTTCGAAGCGTGGGCACCGCCATTGATAATATTCATTAAGGGTGCGGGTAGAACATAATCTTGAGTCGTCGTTGGAGCTTTAAGATCTTCACGAAGATATTTATAGAGGGGTTTATTTGCCACAAGGCTTCCCGCTCTCGCCGCTGCCATAGAAACACCTAAAATGGCATTTGCACCTAATTTTGATTTGTATTCAGTCCCATCAGCCTCTAACATCGCTAGGTCAATGGCCTTTTGATCAAGCACATTTTTTCCCGTAACAAGTTTTGCAATTGTCGAATTGACGTTTTCAACCGCTTTGCGGACTGACTTGCCTAGGTAATAAGATTTATCGCCATCACGTAATTCAAGAGCCTCTTTCGTTCCTGTAGAGGCACCACTTGGAACCGCCGCTCTACCTACCATGCCATTTTCTAGAGTGACATCAACTTCGACTGTTGGGTTTCCACGAGAATCGAGAATTTGACGAGCATGAACGCGAGTTATATTGGCCATGGTTTTGACTCCTGTTGATAGAAAAATCTCAGTTGGGCAAGAGTATAATCAGAGCTTAATCATTGGGCCAGTGAAAGAATGGTTGTTGAGAGAGGTCTTTGTTGCCATTCACTATGATTTGATAAACGAAAATGAAATGTGACATCGCGCCAATGTTCCAACGGCTTAATTTCAGTTTTAGGCAAGCCCAATAGTTGAATCAATCGCTTCCCTACTCCTTCTGAAGGCGAAAGTGTTTCGACATTTAAGTAGGAGCGTATAACGCTATCGACCAATGAATAATGGGTGCAACCAAGAATAGCATGGGTAAATTGGCCGTTTTTAAGAGGTGCCAATTCTTTATGAATCTCCTGGACCAAGTCATCAGTGAGACACTCCCGTGCAAAGGCCATCTCAACTAAGCTTGCTAACTGTAAGCAGACATGAATTGTAATATGTTCTTCCGGATCAATTTTTTGTTTTAACTTTTTAAACTTTTCGGAACTTGATGTGGCCTTAGTCATAAGCCCAACCATTTTTTTTCCTTCAAGATTCAGATGGTGCTTAGAGTTAAGGTAAGGTTCAACTCCAATGAAGGGGATTTTAAACTCCTCCCTCAAAAGTTCAATCGCCAGACTTGTTGCAGTATTACAGGCAACCACAATCAAGTCGCAATCCAGATCGATCAATTGTTGAGCGATATCACGACTGCGCTCAACGATAAATTGTGGTTCTTTCGGGCCATAGGGTGCATGAGGAGCGTCAGAAATATAGAAATACTCGCCTTCTGGGTAATATTGAATGAGTTTGGACAGGATAGAAAATCCACCAATACCGCTATCAAAGACTCCAATTTTAAAACTCATGCTGATATCATACACGTTGTCTATGATGGTCGGCAAAGGAGAATTTATGGCCCGGATTAAGCTTGAAAAATGCGACTCACCCATTTTTACGACGGATTGGGATGTCACCATTTCTCAAATCAATTATGGAAATCATATGGGTAATGACTCTTTCCTTGCGATGGCCCATGAAGCCCGCATGCGCTTCTTTGCCTCTCATAATCTGAGCGAATTATCGCTTTTTGGAAGCGCCCTCATTATGTCAGATGCAGCCGTGATGTACCGTTCTGAAGTCAAATGGGGAGAAAAACTTAAAATCACTCTTATGATTAAGGACATCCAAGAATATGGATTTGATTTTATCTACGGAATTTCATCGCTCGAAGATCAACGCGAAGTTGCAAGAATAAAAACGGGCATGAACTTTTTTGATTACCAACAAAAAAAACTTTACCGGGCCGACGAGTCTTTTTTGAACAAATTACGGCAAATTGCACTATCCTAGTTGAAGCCCCTTCTCGCTACCGGTATAATTTTAGAAAGGGGTTGTTTTGTATTCAATTTTAGTCATAGATGACGACATAGACATGCTGAATTTGTATCGCTTTTTTCTAGGAAATGCAGGTCATTCCGTTCACACATTATCAAATCCCCTCATGGCCATGGATATGATAGACCATAATGATTATTCTCTAATCATTACAGATATTCTTATGCCTCAACTCAACGGTATTGAACTCACTCGTCTCATTCAAGCCAAATACCCTACTCAGAAAATATTAGTATGCTCTGAAGGGGGTACGAGCGATGCACGCGAAATTGTTGCTTCAATAGTTCTGGATAAAGCGGTTAGCTTTGGAGCTTTTGATGCTCTAAAAAAGCCATTCACAAAACAAGAACTTTTGAATCGAGTTAATGCGATTATGGATGGAGCTTCTTCTCTAGATCAATGACATGTTCGTTAGTATCTCTTAATCTTTGAATTAATGTCGTCAGTAACATATTAAGCCAAAAAGGTTGTTGACCTAAAAACTTATCGACATCGCCCAATTGCAATTCTAAAACTTTTGATGGAGAAACTGCTCGAACTGAGGCCGTACGTAATTTTTTTTCGAGATAGGCCATTTCACCAATCATTTGTTGGTCTTTAATATGGCCAATAACAATCAGTTCTCCATCACTCTTTTTCAAGACGTCCAAACTTCCTTCTCTGAGTACATAAACTGAGTTACCAGAATCTCCCTCTTGAAATAGAAAATCTCCAGCCTTTAATTCTATCAAGCGACTTTGTACCGAACTGGCCTGTTTTAAGCCGGCAGAAACCATGGCAAGTAAGTAAGGAACGCGAATACTTTTTGGAACCATTTCGAGTTCAAAACGCTCAACTAAAACAGAGACTTGCTCTAAAACTTGGCGAGAACCGGTGATGATAACGGGAAGTCTTTTATAAACTTCCTGATCTCTTAATTTTTCAAAAAAAAGCTGCATTGTTCTTTCATCTGAAACTTCAACATCAATTATCATTACAGAAGGAGGATTCTTCTTCAACTCATCTGCGACATCATCAAGTTTAATCATTCCAACAATTTCATAATCTGGAAAATGTTCTTCCAATTGTTTTCCGATTCTCTTTAAAAGTTCAATATCTCTATCAATAAAATAGATAACTTTTTTGGAACTCGAAAGGAGGTCTAAAGCCTCATTTTGCTTCATGAATGATCTCTCTTTAAAGCGTCTAGAATTTTTTGTTTTGAAACTGGTTTTGCAACGGCCAGATTGAATCCTGTTTCGAGATATTTTTTAATATCTTCACTGGAATTATTTGCAGATATCACAACTACTTTGGTTTGAGAACGCCCGTCTTTCATTTCAACTTCACGCATTTTGCGAATAGCTTCAAGACCATCCATAACAGGCATATTGACGTCCATAAAAATAGCGTCGTAATGGTTATTTTCAAAATTCTGCAGACCTTCTAAGCCATTAAAACAATGCTTAATCTCTATTGATAAACCTTTCAACAAAACATCAAAAAGCAGATGCATATCTTCTGAATCATCAACAAGCAGAATCTTTTGCAATTCATTTTGAGTCTGAATCGGCGGTGAACCAACATTTTGTTCAGAGGGATTAATATTGCTTACTAAATAGGGTTGAAAAAGCTCATCCAAAAAATCGATATCAAAAGGTTTTGCCAGGAGCGCCTTAACACCCATCCTCTTCATTAGTTCTTCCGGTATTTCAACAGTGGTCGAAGACATTAAAACGATATCTACGTTTGGGTAAGATTTTCTAACCAGCCTAGTAAGACTCAATCCATCCAATTCAGGCATGCGAATATCGGTTAAAACGAGATCCACTGGATACTTTTTCATCAAGAACAAGGCCTCGACACCGTTCTTCGCTTTAATGGCATTAATATCCATTGTTTGAATTTTTTCGGCAATGATATCTCTAATTCCTTCCTCGTCTTCAACCACCATAATCGTTTTGCGATCTTGTCTAATTTTCTTTTCATAAATTTCATCAACACGATTGAGAATACGCAAAATCTTTCCTTCCAATTCTTGATAAGGAAAGCTGATGCCATAAAAATCACTGGCCAGACCACGAATACCATCAATAATTTCTGCATTAACTTGATCGCTCAGAGCGATAAGGGGAATTTTATTAAGAAGAGGCTGCTTCGTAATCCAATCGAGAAGACTCTGATCTTCTTTAAACATCAAGTCATGTTGGACGAGAAATATATCAAATTCCAAATCAGGTCTTTTCAGTAGAGGCAAGAGATCATTCATTTGATGAATGACAGTGACTTCAAAATGACTCTGCTCAAGTTGTTTAACCATTCTCTCTTGCGCGACATGGTCCTGGGCCACTACCAAGATATTTGGATTATGAGCTTTAGTCACAATCGCGCTTTCTCCAACCACTCGAGGAAGACTGATAGTGAATGTCGAGCCAGCGCCTTCTTCAGATTCTACTAAAATTTGCCCATTATGCATTTGAACAATATTCTTACAAATGGCGAGTCCCAGACCTGTACCTATGGCACGATCACTGGTTCTTGCTTGTTCAAACTTGTTAAAAATTTTGTCAATCTTATCAGAAGGAATACCTGGCCCATTATCGCTAATTTTAATAATCAGGTTTTTTTCTTGTCCTTCTGATGTTGCATTTTCAACTGTTACATCAATATCAACCCTTCCATTTTTAGGCGTAAATTTAAGCGAGTTCCCTAGAATATTATGGATAACTTGAACCACTCGACCGTAATCAGCATAAATCTCGTAATCACCTACAGTATTAAAATTAACCTGAATATTCTTCTCACTCGATTTTATATAAAAGCCATCGAGCACATTTCTCATCATTTCCGAGACGTTAAATTTTTCAAAGTCGAGCTTTATCCCGCCCTCAAGTCTCGCCAAATCCAAAAGGTCAGTAATCAAATTCAGGGCAAACTTAGCGGAGTTTTTACTTCTTCGAATTAAATCTTGAGCCGTTTGCGAAATTTTTGAGTCTTGATCTTCCATCATAATATCAAGACTGGTTTCAATCACTGCGAGTGGATTTTTTAAATCGTGACTCACAATCGCTAAAAGATCATCTTTATCTTTAGAAATTTTTTCAATTTCATTTTTTTGAATTTTTAAATCTTCAAAAAGATCACTTTTTGATTTGAGGGCCTGTTCGGCTTGATCTCTAGCTTCTCGAATCTCTCTTTCATTTTTTCTCAAGATTCTTGTTCTCTCGTTAACCTGACGAACCATTCCTTGAAAAGCAGTTGCCAATACACCAATTTCATCACTGGTCTTAACCTCAACACTGACGTCTGTTTCCCCTTTCGCAAATTTACGGGCCACATCAGTGATCTCGTTCAAATAACGGGTTAAATAGCGTGAGAAAAACCAACCAATCATGGTTCCCATTCCAACAATTACCAGTAGAGATATAAAACCTGCTTTGTTAATAAAATCGTTCGCATGTAATTGTTGAGCAGTGTTTTTAATTATGGCCAAATTAAGAAAGATTTTTGACTCTCGATCGAGTATGACTTTTCCAAATCCGTAAGCTTCATCCTCGGACAGATGATCTACTTTTATTCCAGTCAGAATCTCAGATTGATTACTTTTACCGAACACAACCGGTTCCGATTTAAATTGTGGATATTCTTCGAAAGCATTATATCCCGCACCAAGAGTAATTCCCCAATTTTTATAACCACTGGGATGGTAGAGATACTCCCCATTTGCGTTGAAAATAATCATTTGCGCCAAGTGTTTTAATTCAAGTAGTGCTTTTTGAATATTTTGCTCGAATAAATACTCTACAATAATATTTCCTTCATGGACGTTATCAACATCTGACGTGACAGCTCTTCGATAATAGAGAACACTGGTCAATGGCTGAACCATTTTTCCAGCAATTCGTTTTAAAACTGGTTGGGAAAAATTGTCATTATTTGCGAATGAAGAAGACAAGTCTTCAAAATAGGGAGAATTCAATTCATCGAGAGGACCAGCTTGACTAAAACATTTAAAGGATTGATCCAGCTCTCGCTTAAGACAGAGACTTCCAAGATTAGTCCATGAGGACAAGAACTCACCAATAAAGTGTTGAAGCCGAGACATTTCAATCTCTGTAAAAGCTTCTCCTGCAAAATATTTTTGAATGATAGGAGTTTTTTCAAAAGATGAAATTGTTTTAGGTAGAGGTTCAAAATCGTGTGTAAGTTTAAGTGCGGCAACTTTTAAATCGGTAAGAACAGCTTCTCTTTCTATATTACTTGTATGGCTAACGTTTTGACCAACAAACACAACACCTGTCAAAACCACAGTTACAAAGACGAGGGCAACAATCAAAAAAGCAAATTTAGTCGCAATTGAATTTTTTAAAAATCCCAAAAGTGAACCTCATGTTCTATTAATGACTAACTCTTTTTAAGTTTCTGAATGACATTCATCACAGATTGATAACACTGTTAGAAATCCAAATCCAAAGATGCAAAGAACCGAAGCTAAAACGAACCAAATCGCCATTAATGACATAATCGAACTCCTGTTTTAATCTTTAACTATTATAAACTTAACCTGATTCGAAAGGAAACAAATGTTACTTAAGAAATGCCTATCTCAACGAGGAATGTCCTTAATCGAAGTCATGATTGCTGCAGGGCTCATGGGAGCACTTTCTTATATGGGAATGATGCTTTTCGAACAACAAAACAAGCAGGCCCGGGATATCCAAGTTCGATTTGAAGTCCAAGATGTCCTAGGACAGATCAGGAGCTTGCTTGGTGATAGCCTCTCTTGCCAAGCCTCCCTTGCGGAAGTCAAAGTTGACAATAATGGTTCAGATACTGCGCCAAGTTTTCTTTCAGAAGTCGTTGATATTCAAGACAATAAATTTGTAACGAAAGATCGATTCCATACGATGGCGTCTCAACCAGATAGAAAATATGGAAATAATCTCGTTCAAATTCAAAAATACGAATTATCTAATAATAATGACCCTGAAGTAGGAATTAATGAATCAACTCGTACCGGAAGTCTTTATCTCAATGTCTATTTTGACAAAGGAAAATTAGCATTAGGCGGTGCCATTATTAGAAAATCGATTCTACTCAAAATTGTTTTAGATTCTGAAGTTAATAAAATTGTTTCGTGTACCTCTTCAAATGTCGTTTCAGGGAGCAACGGAGGCATTGGTCAAACGCTAGTTATTGCTGATCCAAACGTTAACAGCTTACTTTATAATTTAACTGGTGATGAAGCTTGTTCAAAGTTGGGACACAAGTGCGTCGCTGTCATTTCTAATAATTACCTTTCAAGAAGTACAGGCGACAGCGGAATTGGCTTTGTTTGCTCTAGTTCATACAATTTAAAACTTCAGGGTGTTGAAATGGGAGCAGGTAAATCGCAATGGCATAGTTGTTATGCAAAATTGGGAAATTATAATACTTTTAGTACGAACTCTCCTGATGGCAAATCTTCAGCCGAATGCAAGGGAGTTTTTACTGCCATTTGCCTATGATCAAAGCATTGATCTTTCAATCGCGACTTTACTTGGTTTACATTTGAATGACCAAGCGTTCATTTTATCGGGGTCTGAGACTTGATTCAAAACACATTCATGTGAATGAGCGAGACTACCATCGAAACACTTTTTAACCAAGCTATCTCTCACACATTGCCGCTCATCAATCAATTGATCTAGAGAAATGAAATGACCAATACCAGCAGGCTCTCTTTCAAGAAGACGCTGCTCCAAATCTCGACCTATCCAAAGATCAAACAAAACACTTCCGATCCACTGATAACTCTCTTGATGATCGATATAAAGATTGCCAAGGCAAGCATCAAAACTCTTAAGCAAAAGGGAACGATTAAAATTTGGCCAATTCATATCGCCCTTTTCCTGATTGAAATTTCTTTGAGCACATAAGCAAAAGGGCGCACTATCAAGAAGAACTTTTCGGGGAGCCATCGACATTTGGGGATGAAACTTTAAACCTTGTTGGCAACGTTCTAAAAACTCTGAATGTCCTTCTGAGGCTGGGGATCTAAAAGCAAATGAAACCTCGGGAATGATGATCCCTATTATTAGTAGGCCTATAAGTGAAATCTTGGCCATATTCTCGTCCCAGGTAATCTTAAAAACCACCCTCAAATAAATTATAGCATGAACTTCATTTGGCGCTTGAGAACAATGCTTTAAGCCTTGTATAATGCTTGAATTCTACTCTAAGTGAAGGATTTAACATGAGATATGGACTCCTCTTCCTCCTCCTCATATGGGCAAATATCGCCTCTAGCGAAGAGCTTAGGGCAGCTCCAAAAACCATTCGTTTAGCGGTTATTACGAGTGATTATAACGACACTAAATACGACCTCGAACTTGAAGTTGATCAAAAAAACGAAGTCCAAAAAATCAAAACCCGTCATGTTGGAAAGAATAGTGTTAAAGAGTATGGACTTGATGTTCTTAATAAAAAAATTGTTCTCGTAAAAGCGATTGGAATGGAATTGATTACTTTGAGATGTGTTGAATTTAAGCCAAAATCAGGATGTGATCTTGAAATCAAATATCCAAGCAATTTAGCAGTGGCAAATTTTGGCGAGTTTCAGGCCAAGCTAGTCCGAATGGAAAAGACTTGGGAATTACAGTCAAACAATAATATTAAGTTTACAGAAATGCGCTTGATTGCCCGAAAATTAGCAAATCTCTTAGTGGGTATCAAGCGCATAGAAATCTATTAATGAATAGGTCGTATAACGTAGACATCACATGGTGAGTATTCCACCAAGTAAGAGCTAAAAGAATCGCGAAATAATCCAGAAGCTCCGTGCTTACCTCTTGTCGCGACGACAACAAGATCAGCTGAAACCTGTTTTAAGAATTGCAGAGTTTCAAGCTTTGCATCTGAGTGATAGATCACCTGAGTGAACCAATTATCCATGCTTTTTTCAGGTGATAAGACTTTCTTCAAATCATTTAGCTTAGCTTTTACAATTTTTTCAACTTCAGCTTTATTGGCACGATCTTTCATATCCAGCGGAAGATGGATGTCACTTTTCTCATTATAGACATGAAGAAAAGTAACTTTTTTGGCATTATTTAAAACTGGGGAATCTTTTAAAAACTCGAGATTATGAATTGAATCTTTATCAATTCCAACTTCAACTACGATGCTGTCATATACACTTTTCATAAATACTCCTCAAATCTAATGTCAATAGTATTGTCCAATATGATGATGCCAAAAACTCTGATCTAGGTCAGTTCTTTGAAAGATTAATATTCTAAATGGTCAAACGGATCTTCAACTTTAACGGGTTGATTTTGAAGAGTTAAATCAAAACAAGCAATCGCCCCACTTTCCATTTCAAATAACAGGTTCTTTTTATTTGCTTTTAAAGCACGATTGATAACTCGTTCAAGACCATCTAATGATTTGACTCGTACGCCATCGACGATATGAACAACATCCCCTACTTCCAAAGCGAGATCAAAGGCCTGACCTTCCAGTTGGATAAAAGTAATCATTACTCCAGAACTAATTTTACCTTGAGAACGATCGAAAAAACGCTCATAGGATTCAGGTGATAATTCGGAAAGAACAGATAAGACATGCAAATGAATTTTTTGGACGATCATGCCTTGGAAATTAATAAAATTTCTCTTATTGGTTAAGGGTTGTGCAGAAGATTCTGCAACGGTCAGCTCCGTTCGAACTTTGGCCTCGACTGTTATTTCTCGTGGTTTGCCGTTGCGAAGAAATTTCAATTTTACTTTAGAACCCAAAGGAATCAATCTTACAATGTCATAGAGATTGCGATGACGAAAATGCTCTTCATTTAAGACAAGCCCATGGCGATCAAATTGATACTTATTAATAGAAATAAGAACATCTCTTGGTTTTGCTTCGGCCTCTGCTAATAAACCCGTTTTTTGAACACGTGTAACAATCACACCTCTCGTTTCTTTGAGTTTTAAAAACTTAGCATTTGCATTGGAGTTTTTTTGTAGTCTTCCACCAAGTTCTGTTAAGGCACCAGATCCCTTTTCAATGAGATTGGTTAGCAGAATTGACACAAAATTAACTGGAGTAATAAAACCAATATTATTCGCACCATAAATGATGGCCGTGTTGATTCCAATCACTTCACCACTTGATATAATGGCCGGTCCACCTGAGTTTCCAGGATTAATTGATGCATCTGTGACTAAACGCTCCGTAAAATTGATTCCTCCGGCCATGAAATTACTAATCTCACCACCAGATATATGGGGTTCATCCATACCAAGAGGATATCCAATGGCCTTAACTTCCATTCCTCTGCGAATCGTTGTTGGGTCAGCAAATTTCAATTGAGGGGTACGACCCGCCATTTTTTTAAAACGTTCTTCTTCTCCCTCTTCAAATTCTAACAAGGCCACATCAGGATCCATGCTTGCCACTTCACCAACGATTCGCACTCTAAATGCCTCTTCACTGGTGAGATAGGAATAGATTTTTATGGTACGAGCATTTCTCACCACATGAGCGTTGGTTAAAATATGCAATCTTCCTTTGATGGCGTGAATAAAAAATCCAGAACCTGTCCAATTAGAAGGTACGTTATAGCGTGGGTCTAAGATGGATTGAGGATCGAGAGCGTTTATTCCTTCAACATAGACTTGAACTACCGCTTTCATCGCTTCTCTTGCGACTGAGGCAAAATCTTTTTTGACGGCTTTCTTTTTTGTGGTGCTCAATGGATTCCCTTTAAAATATTGTCTAGATCTGTCTTTTCTAAAGTTTCATTTTCGATGAGTTTAGTAGCAAGTTGATCAAGTAAGGGACGATGTTCAGCTAATAATTTCTCTACAAAAACTCTTTGCTCTTTAAGGATTTTTTGAATTTCATGATCGATCAGTTCTGCCGTTTTTTCAGAAAAATCTTTCGACTTCGTCATTTCCATTCCTAGAAATGGATGCTCTTCACCTGATTCGTAAGCAACGCAGCCAAGTTCATCGCTCATTCCCCAATTAACGACCATTTTGCGGGCGAGCTTAGTCGCACGTTTCAGATCATCCTCAGCACCAGTTGTGATGTCGCCGAAAATGAGTTTTTCACTGAAGCGACCGCCAAAAAGAATTTTAATATTGTCGATAATAGCACTACGGCTCATATTAACTCGATCTTCATTTGGTCTCTGCTCAGTGAAACCGAGTGCTCTGCCTCTAGGAAGAATGGTTATTTTTTGAACGGGATCTGCATTAGGTAACAACATGGCAACTAATGCATGACCTGCTTCATGGTAGGCCACAATTTTTTTATCTTTTTCAGAAAGTTTTGTTTCTCTTGGGTTACCCATAAGGACTTTGTCTCTGGCATTAGAAAAATCTTGAGCTATGACTTTTAGTCCTTTTCGACGCGCACAAAAGAGAGCTGCTTCATTGACCAAGTTCGCTAAATCGGCACCAGAGAAGCCAATTGTAATTTGTGCTATTTGTTGGAGATCAACATCAGTGTCGAGGGGAACTTTTCGACAATGCAATGTTAGAATTTTTTGACGAGCATCCATTAAAGGAAGATCAACCATCACTTGCCTATCAAAACGTCCTGGCCGAATAAGCGCTGGATCTAAAACATCGGGACGATTGGTCGCGGCCATCACCACCACCGGAACTCCTGAACTAAAGCCATCCATTTCCGCCAATATTTGATTGAGGGTTTGCTCCCTTTCATCATGTCCACCTCCAAGTCCAGTACCTCTGGTTCGCCCAATGGAGTCAATTTCATCAATGAAGATAATCGCTGGAGCTGAAGCTCTCGCCTGTTCAAAAAGTTGGCGAACGCGTGAAGCTCCCATGCCTACAAAAAGCTCAATAAATTCTGATCCCGACATAGAAAAGAAAGCAACTTCCGCTTCTCCGGCAACAGCTTTTGCGATTAAGGTCTTGCCCGTTCCAGGAGGACCCATCAACAGAACTCCCTTTGGAAGCTTTGCCCCTAGAGCTGAATAGTTTTCTGGATGCTTCAAATAATCTACTATTTCGAGAAGATCAGTTTTTGCGCCTTCAAGTCCAGCAACATCTGAAAATTTTGTCTCAGATTGAGCAGGTTTTATCTCACGCCCCTTTCCCATTCCCGGAATCATTGATCCCATTCCACCTTTGCCGCCTGCTCCAGTAAGCCTTCTGGAGGACCAATAGAAAAATCCAAAAACTAAAACCCAAGGGAGTAAATTAACCAAGATTGCTGTAAACAAACCAGGCTCATCATCAATGGCCTTGAATTCAACTCCATTCTTTTCCATTTGAGTCACGAGCTCTCGATCATCAACCGGCAAAAGGGTTGTTTTATATTGTTTGTTATCTTTTAAGGTATAAGTGAGGTGAGTCCCTTGGATTTCTACTTTGGACACAGAACCGTTTTGTAGTAGATTTTTAAATTCAGAATAAGAAACACTTGTTTCTTCAGCTAAAAATTTGGGAACGACCATAAATGAAAGAAAAATGAATAACCAAATAAGTGGCGTTATCCATTTTTGCCAAGGAGCTGGAATTTTTGGAGCGGGCAGGCGTTGGGGCATGTCTTTCTCTCAGTATATTAATTTTTCGCATCCTAACAAACCGGGCTTCTCTCGTATAGTGCTAGTTGTGACAAATCGGTGTGGCACTAAGCCTAGAAGTCCTCGAAATATGAACGAAATAATCTTAAATTTTTCATCACTTGCCCTCATTTTGAGACTCTGCATAATAAACTATCTCAGGGAGGTTTGATGTCACTTTCTCGCCATCTATTTCTTTCAGGAATGCAAAGATTCATTAAGAAAGATATCTACCATTTTAAAGGTCAACTCCCGCTTGAGGAAGAATGTGAAAAATATCGTTCAATTGATCTTAAAAAATGGCCAAAAGCTCCTCAGCACTGGTTATCCCAAAAAGATTGCTTAATGGTAGGAATGGCACTCGCTTTTAATGATCCTGAAAAGGCCATGCTTTATATGAATGATGCTATTTGGAATGATGAGAACGCAGAACTCACTGAGTACGCCAAATTTGCTGAGGCCATCACCCTTTTTAGAGAAGCCGTTCGTTCTGGGCATGATCGAATTTCTTGGATTCGACTGGCCCGAAAAAGTCTCGGCCTACTACAACTTAATTCAAAGGATCTTAAAGAACTTGCACTGATGTATATGGCCCTTTGCTATGCCGCAGAAGGAAATATTGAGCTGGCCACCAACAGCCTCTCAAAAGCTGCCAAAATACAAAATAATCCACAAATCAATGCCATGCTTAGTAATATCTATCGAAGAATGGGTCTTTTTTCTATTGCTCACTTCTTCCAACGTCGAGTTGATCGGGTTATGATGGCAGCATGAGTTCTGATTTATTCCCCTACGCTCGCGACCTTACAATCGAAGGACGTACTTGGAGTGTACAAGATGTATTGGAGAGGATCTCTCCCCATTTTTTACCTGATCGCATAGAAAAGTTGCGTCGGGTGGCTGCCCATCGCACCTATCATGTTTCAGTTTTAACAGAATATTTTTACGATACTGGAAATATAAATGCAGTCATGAGGACCGCTGAGAATTTAGGTATTCAATCATTTCACATTGTCGAGGCGACGCAAACTCATATCTCTCAAAGAACCACTAAAGGCGCAGAGAAATGGATTGATCAGCATCGATGGAAAACGACACACGATGCTTTCACTTATCTTAAAAGTAAGAACTACCAGATAGTCGCGACAACTCTTTCGGAAAAGGCCATTCCCTTTACTGAAGTCGATTTTACGAAACCATCTGTCATTGTCCTAGGCTGTGAACACGACGGCATCTCAACTTATGCCGAAGAAAATGCCGATGTTCATTGTATTATTCCCACAGTTGGCCTATCTCAAAGTTTCAACGTTTCCGTTGCGGCTTCAATCATTTTAGGAAAACTGATGATAGATCGTGGATTGAAATCGGAACTGGATCAGGTCCAACAGGATCGATTACTTGCTGAATTTCTCATTCGAGATTTCATGAGCAGTAAGAGCAAACGTCCTATGATTGGGAGAATATTTTAAACTGGACTACAATCGTGGTGTTTACTTCTATAAAGAATCTCTAGAATGAAAGAGAAAAAAATTAGATTAAATAATTATTGTGATATGAAATATAGATGTCGAGATGATTCTTAAGCATTTGAGGATCTTTGGTCGTACACC
>PCTW01000092.1 GCA_002786715.1 Bdellovibrio sp. CG22_combo_CG10-13_8_21_14_all_39_27 | reverse complement strand
CACAGGCGGTTGAGTTTCAGTTAATTCCCACTGGCCACCTTGAACGATGGAGCGAATATAACCACCGCGAAAATAGTCTCCGTGGACTGTTTCGTGGGGGTGAATGTAAATATCAACTTGTTTAGGTTTGGTGCGATTAGGAACAAAAAGTGAAGATGTATCGTTTACATCTTTTAAGTTTGAAGCTCCATTATAGTCAGAGCGAATTTCAAGAAAATTAACACTTGGTGCCCTTGTTGTTGAGCAGGCCGTAAGAAATAAGGCAAAAGAAATTGTAGTAAGCATTGAAAGCTTTTTCATAAGAGTTCTCCGTATGATTTGTTGATTGTGAGTAGTTGTTATTCGGTTAAACGGCTGAGGTAGGAAAAGCTACCAAAGGATTCGGAACCTTTTGGACGAGAGAAGTACCAATTTGGCAATTCAACAGTGTCTTGCACAATAATCCATACGTCTTGGCCCGAACCGATATTGATAGTCGGTAAAAGATTTTGAGCATGTTGAAGATACCAGTTTGTGACAAGAGACGCAGCATTTCCTACACCTCCGGCCGCCATGTATTTGGCCTGATCTCCTGAAACAACAGAGCTTGAGCCACCAAGTGCATTAGTTTGGGTACTTGTTTGTGCTTGT
This sequence comes from Bdellovibrio sp. CG22_combo_CG10-13_8_21_14_all_39_27, assembly GCA_002786715.1. Taxonomy (GTDB): domain Bacteria; phylum Bdellovibrionota; class Bacteriovoracia; order Bacteriovoracales; family Bacteriovoracaceae; genus 21-14-all-39-27. Next base: position 872 of record PCTW01000092.1, on the reverse strand, counting down.
TGAATTGCACTACCGATACCTTGAACAACTGAGCTAAGAAACGCCATTGAAGCAACGCGGGATTGTTTTGAATTGACTAGCCCTGTGACACCAAAACTTGAATCTTTCCCATCAGCGACAAAGCCATTGAGTTCTCTTTCAAACATTTTTCCAGATTTTGAGACACAAGAAATTTTATTGGCCTGCATTTCGACACGTTCAATTGAGAGATTTCCCTGAGACTTCGCAATGATAAAGCAGCCCGAGAGATCAATCTTTGATTTGTTCGGCCCAACAAAGAAAAAATCAGCTTGAAGCAATACTGGAACAGGACGAGATTCACTGGCCTCAACACCTGTTAATAGTTTTGCCTTAAGATATGAGCCGGCCGGAACTTTCACGGTCATTCCCTTTGCTGTGGCCGTGGATTGAACTGGAAAGGAAATAATGGCAGGACCAGCAGAGGATTTTTTAGAAAAAGCTCTCCTTTTCGTAGTTGCAGAGGGATTGTAATTATCTTCAATGTAGGCAGCAGCTCCACTGACTTGAAAATTATTTGGTGAATCAGTAAAAGTAACATCATCTTGTATTGGTTTTGTCTGCGTGTTCTCACTTGAAGGTTTTGAATCTTGTGTGCTCGGGGCCGTTTCTGCTTTGGCTTCACTTTGTTGTTCTGTCATTTTTTCATTGAGTTTTTGTAGAGACTCACTAATCGCCTTGACTGCTTTTTCGAGGTTACTCATTCGTCTTGTTATGACCATTTCCTTCATGGCATAGATTTCCTTATTGTTGCCAATAACTCTACCTCCTTCAAAACTGATACTCTCTTTTTGGTGATAAACACGGTCCTGTCTATTCATCATCTCAGAAATGAAATAAAGAACCAAAATGAG
>PCTW01000082.1 GCA_002786715.1 Bdellovibrio sp. CG22_combo_CG10-13_8_21_14_all_39_27 | reverse complement strand
ATATGCCCTTCACCAATGAGATGGGCGATCATTTTACGTAATGCTCTTGGTGCTAGTTTTTCTTCTGGAGGTGGTAAATGAAGTTCATTGGCAACATAGGGAGTTAGAATTCCTCTTTGCTCAATTGCCTGATTCGCTCCTGATTTAACCAATTCAATAGGGCGATCGGCACTGATGACAAGCAAAGGTGTTCCGGTTAACGAAGCTTCTATGATTGCTGGATAAAAATTGGCAACAGCAGTTCCCGAAGTGCAAATGAGAACACTCGCACGGCCTGTAATCTTACTCGTTCCTAGAGCTTGATAAGCTTGGGCCCTTTCATCCATTCCACGATGGACATTTATTTTTTCATTCTCTAAAACTGCCGAAATGAGAGGGGCATTTCTCATTCCAGGACATAAGAAGAAATCGACAATATCATTTTTGATCAGCTCATCAATAATATGAGCACACCAAAGGCGATTAAGATTTATTTTAAAATGATCTCTCAATGGCTGACCTCAAAAGAATCAAGTTTCTTCCCAGTTTCTTCCCACTCTTTGACATCAATTGAATCGGCGACGATTCCAGCGCCTCCAAATGAATGAGACTCCACTCCTTTCCAAAGCGTTGAACGAATGGCCACTGCTATATCAACATTTACGCCTTGAATATAACCAATCGGAGAAGCATAAAGCCCTCTGACAAAAGGCTCATGCTCTTGGATAAAATCGAGAGCTTCTGACTTTGGAAAGCCTCCAATCGCCGCTGTAGGATGAAGCTGAGAGATGATGGAGGTCAATGTTATCCCACTCTTGATTTCTGCCTTAAAGCGAGTATGGAGATGTTGAAGAAAGGGAAGTTTGAGAACCATTTCTTTCTCGATTTTTATAGAGCGTCCCCATTCTTTTAAAAAATCTTCAACTTGATCTGATACTAATCTATGCTCATGTAATTCTTTGGAGCTATTAAGCATTTCTTCTTCGAGCATCTTGTCACTGGCACTATCCATTCCACGTTTACGTGTTCCAGCGATAGCATCAATTTGTATTGTTTTATTTTTGAGAGAAAAAAGTCTTTCAGGTGTCAGCGACATAAAAAGCGCATTTGGGTCTGGCCGATAAAGGATATGAAAACAACCAACTCCCTTATTTTCTATAACAGGCATGAGATCTCGAGCATGGATAGCACGGTTGTACTTGGTTATTTTTTTTCTCGCGAGAACAACTTTTTCGAACTCGCCTTCTTCAATAGAATCCTTGGCCTTGTTGATAATCGCATTCCACTCTGCTTGTTCTGGAAAAAGGGTTTCAGATATTTTGTTAAGCGTACCTTTTCCAGGGCCGACAATATTAAGGAGGTTGTCCATTTCATTTTCGGCCATCTTGCGATCAATTTCGGAATCACTATTTGGTATAAGCACAATCACAGAGTAACGATCTTTGTTTCGAACTAAGGTTACAGTATGAAGTGTGACTTTAAAGGGGGAAAAATCAGTCCAGATTGTATCGTCTTTATTTTGTTGATCGAAATGCTGTGTAAATGAGAAAAACCAGCGCGGATTCTTAAGTGATAATTTTTCGATTTCATCGAGCTCAAGCATCGAAGTGAAACTCCGATATTTGCCGAGGCCTAAGTATTCATTTTCGCCTTCTTTGTCTTTAAAATAGAAAAAAGGTGATGTTGAAAGTTCATTGATAATGTTTAAAGTATCAAAAGGAGAGACAGTCCACTCGAGAGTAATGGTTTCTTCATTGCTCGGATGAATTCGCTCCGTGAGAGAGAGACGAACTTCTTCCATAATTGTTTCTTTGATTTCGCTAAATGATAAACTCACTCGCAATCTCCTTGATAGAGGGTCGCTATTCCAAATGTGAGTTCAGTGAAACGTACATTTTTGAGACCGGCTTGTCTCATCGCTTTTGCAAATTTTTCTCCACAAGGGAAATTTTCAACTGTTTTATTGAGATAAGTATAGGCATCACCATGCTGACTCATGCGATTGCCAATAAAGGGTAAAACGTAACGAAAATAGAATTGATATACCCACTTCACTATAAAAAAGTGGGGCATTGAAAGTTCAAGAATAAGTGCGCGACCACCGGGTTTGAGAACTCTTTTCATATTATTCAATGATTCTTGGTAATCTGGGAAATTGCGAATTCCAAAAGAAACGGTAACAACATCATAACTTTGATCAGGAGCGGGGATTGTCACTCCGTCACCATTTTTAAATTCAATTTTATCCTGAAGTCCAAGTTTCAACACCTTTTCACGGCCCACTTTCATCATGCCTTCAGATAAATCCATACCAGTGATATGGGCGACTTTTTGATCACGAACCAAAGTTAGCGCGACGTCTCCTGTTCCTGTGGCAAGATCGAGAACATTGAGTTCATGTTTTTGTGGAAGATGGGAGCGTAAAACGCGACGCCAATAAATATCGATTCCAACCGACAATATTCTATTGAGCTTGTCGTAGGTTGGAGCAATTTGATCAAAAATTTTGAATGACTCAAGCTTGCGAGAGTTTCCGAATTGTTCCATTGTTTTTCCAATAGTATTGAAGGCTTGTCTTGGAACGCACCTTAGCATTCGCCTCAAGTTCCGGCAAGTTTGACAAAGTTACAACGGCTCCGTGTCAAAGACCTTTTCCATTGGCGATTGCAGCAATTCAGTGCTAGATAACAACTCTATATGTTGTTGAATTCTGCACAAATTGGACATTCAGTGCCCATCTGGGACGCACTACCACCTCAGGTCCTTGAAACCTTAGGGGAAATAGATTTCCGAGTGGATATCGATTCGGCCCGCCCAGCACTTACAGAACTTCTCAATCGCACAGTTCTCGATGGCGGAAAGCGTTTACGGCCAATGCTTACTTTAGTAGTGGGTCATGTTCTTGGCCTCAAACTCAATGATATTGTTCCTCTAGCACGCGCCATCGAGCAGGTTCATGCCGCTTCACTGGCCCATGATGATGTTGTCGATAATGCGACTCAAAGACGAGGACAAGACTCCATCAATGTTCAAGCTTCAAATAAACGGGCCGTATTGGCAGGCGATTATTTATTGGCCGACGTTATCGTTAATCTCACTCGTACAGGAAATCTTAATCTGGTTAAAGAAATGAGTGACGTCATCTCGGCCCTTTCTCTTGGAGAATGGTTGCAAATGGACGCGATTGAAAAGCGTTCTTATTCTTCGGAAATTCTTGAACAAATCTTTCGCTGTAAAACGGCATCGGTTATGAGTTGGTGTTGTTTAGCGCCAGCACTTTTTAAACATACAAATATTAAAACTGTTGAGTTGTTAAGATCTTTTGGTGATCACTTAGGGATCGCTTTTCAATTAATGGATGATGCCCTTGATGGTTCGCAGGCTTCTCAAAAAGATCAAAATCTCGATGTCGAAAATAATCAAGTGAATGCTGTTGCCTTAGAATTCTTGAAAGATCATCCTGAGAAATGGAAGGCTTATCAAGAAGGACAAAATCTAGCATCGGTACTTGAAAATGCTGATCTCTCAAAAGCCGTTCAATCTGTACGCGCTCAGGCCAATGCCAAAATGGAGTCAGCTCACTTGATTCTCGATCAATTGGCCTATTTTTTATGGCCTGAAGAATCTCTCGAATCAAAAATGGCCCACTTAGCACCTCTTTATTTCATTATGAAACTCATCATCGATCGCGACCACTAAGTAAGATTTTCAACCCTTTAGACCTCATCCACCAAAAATGCTATATGAAGACTCATTATTGAGGGGTTTTTCATGAAAAGTATAATTGGAGCGATCCTATTTCTATTCACATCACTGGGACATGCTCAGTCTGATGGCGTGGTTCATATTTGGCCAACGATACCTTTTATTCGGGGCGCTGATTTGTGTGCCTATCAACAAGCTTATTCTCAAACGCGTTCTGAATATATGCGTGAGATGAGTGGACTCGCTCAAGATCTCATGCAATCTGGAGCCTATGGAAGTGAAGCCCTCGATCTTCTCATTACTTTTGATGCCCTTTATGCCAAAAACGTTGCGCTTGCGACACGTTATCAATATCTCGATGTGACCCTTGAAAATACGCTGAAAGGTTATGTTGATCAATATTATCGCGATCTCAATCCACGAACTAAAAAAATGACATTTTCACATATTAATCGAATCCAAGATATTGTAGCTGCTGCTCGAAATGGTCAGCGCATTGGTCATCTTCCAGAGAATACTTTTGAGTATTTAGATTTTGTGGCTTACGGTAGTTATGCCTTTGCTCCAGATTGCAAAGGGAACATTCAAGTGACAGTAACTTTGGTTGGCCGTCGTGGTGAAACTGAAACTTTTTTGGGGACTGGTAAACCTTCGGTTGTCATGAGCCAAATTGCCTCTAAGATGTTTGAACGATTTCAAAGAACTCGTTTTCCAACAACTCTTCGTTTGGGTCAGCGCCAATTGACTTTGATTGGTGGACTCAATGGTTCAGTAGATACCGTGCAAAGCCTAGAAATGGCCCGTATGGCCTGTGAGTCTCAAGATGCTCGTCTTCCAACCCCGACTGAACTTGATTTGATCAGCGCTTATGGCGATTGGAACGGTGGTGTTGGCGTCGGCCATTCTGTATGGGTTGTAGAGCCGGTACGTGGTGGATCTCTTAAAGTTTTTCATCCCGACCTACGCAATCCATCTCCTGTGAGAGAGCAGTGGGAAGTCAATGATCGAACTTTTTATTACTACTGTGTTAAATAATTCTGATCTCTCAGACACTGTATAATATTCTGAGAATACAAAAGATGACTTTCCTTAGTATACTTCTTAGTTGTGAGAAAATGTGCGTACTCATCTAATTTAGCAAATCCTAGTCTTTGCATCGATTCCTTTTCTCTCTCTATGTAACAATCTCGCAAATCATCTTCGCTATAGTCTTGATAGCGGTCTTTGTGAAAAAGAAATTTTGAAGGAAGTCTATTTCGTTTAAGAGGGCCTTCTGCAGGATGGCCCAAGCTCATCCCAACCACAGGCACAACCTGATGAGGGCAATTCAAAATTTTTGCTATTTTGTGGCAATTAGCAAGTGTTGTTCCAAGATAGCAAATACCTAATCCCAACGATTCAGCTGCTAAAGAAAAGTTTTGCGAAACGAGAATGGCATCTATTGCCCCGATCATAAAACTCATTGGGTTATCAAAGTTTAAAGGTGCGTTCCTTGTTTCTAACCATTTACGTGTTCGGTTAAAGTCAGCACAGAATGTGACAAATACGGGTGCTTCTAAAGCCATATTTTGATCAAAGTGGAGAGGAGAGAGGGCTTCTCGGATTTCCTTCTTTTTCGTCACGATCACCGAGTAGGCTTGCATGTTTCCTGAAGAAGATGCATTGATTGCACACTCGAGTATCTGTTGAATAACGTGATCTTCAACATCTTGATTCTTATATTTTCTAATGGATCTGTGCTGTTCCATTTGTTTAAGGACGGGATTCATAGATCAACCTCATTTCTTTTACTATTCCAACAGCTTCATTAGCTTCATTAAGTAATTGTCCTTCCATTTCTTTGTATCCAGTATTCTTAGATTTAAGACGATAATGAAGAAGTGATGTTTTATTATTTTCATTTACATTAACATCAAGATTCATTTGATAATGATCAGACCACAGATAAACTCTCAGATCGGATGATTCTAAAAAGTTGGTTGAGAATATACCGGGAACAGTGAGACTTCCTGTAAGACCTCCCCCTTGAAAAGGCAATTCGTTTATAATGATGATATCTTGAAATTGGTGATTTCCGATTTCCGTTGTCGCTCTATAAACCATTTCTGCCCGAGCACTTGAAAACATAAACATAAGTATGATGAATTTCATAATTCCTCCTGGTTTAGGCATAGTAATGAATTCTTTTCTCTTGAAAAAGGAAACAATTTGAAATATATGTTTCGAATATGGAAACAATGAGATTGAATCATTTTTGTAGAGTCTATGAACATTGTTCGATAAGAAAAAGTTCTGATGTTTTGCATCTTTCAGCAGGGACAATCTCAAAATCCATTAAGACGCTCGAAAAAGAACTTGGAGAAATCCTTTTTGTTGCAGAAGGAAGAGGAATTGTACCAACCGATTTTGCTCATCTCTTGTATCCAAAAGCACTAGATATTATTAATCAAATTTCTCAACTAAAAAGTAAGAATGAAGTCTCACCAGTTTTAAAGATTGCCGTCGGTGAAAGTACGGGGACATTTCTGATTGCTTCCCACTTATCAAAGTATTTTGATACTTTTCAAGTATCACTCTATCAATTAGAAAGTGGAGATGTTGAAAGGGCCATTGCGGCCAAGCAGATTGATTGGGCCCTTACATTTGAACCGCAAGCTCACGAGGGAATAGCTATTCATTCTTTGGCAAAAATTCCTATGAATATCTATGTTTCGAAGAAGCATCAATTAAAACAACATGAAGAACTTGAATTTATTGTTCCAACTGTTCCTTTAGGAAAAATGCCTACTTTTGAAAGAGGTCAAGATGGTTGGCCGGATCATATATTGCCTAGAAAAATTAAATTTAGAGTTGATGGCCTTCATACCGCAATCAAGTTGACCTGTCACAGTAGCTCAGCGATTTACCTACCAGAGTTTGTTGGAGGAAAGATTGATGAGCTTAAGGTTTGCACATCTGTTAAAATGCCAAAAGTTCAACAAAGAACTTTATATTTGTTAACTCGACATGGAGATGATTTGAGGAAGGAGTGCAAGCGTTTTGCCAGTATGGTGAGAACAGTTTTGACTAAAAATTGACATTAAACTGATACTTATAATTCATTGATTAGCTAATCTAGTGGAACCATAAATCACGGAGGTTCCATGTCTCGTTTCAAATGGTTTATCTTGCCCCTTATTTTAATTACATTGGACGCATTTTCTGCACCTAAAGGTTGTCAAAATTTAAGCGAATGTATTGATACCGTTGGAAAATTAACAGGTACAAAATATTTTTATACAGAAAAATTTAAGGGTTTAACTCAAAGCTCAAATAATGTTCAACTCAACAAAGAGAATGCTGATACGATTCTCTCTCTTTATCTCTACGAAAATGGATATGCAAGAATACCTATAGGAACTAAGGAATATAAAATCATCAGTGCACGAGATATTCGCTATCAGGCAAATCCTCATTTTCAAGTCGTCAATTATGATGTCTCAAGTATTCCTGATAATCACGACTTCATTATGGCTTCTGTCGCTTTAAAAGCACCCGAGGCTTCAATAGAAATTACTAAATCACTGAGACCCTTTTTAAGCCGTTATGGCAGAGTATTGGGTCCTAATACTGGCGGAAATATCATTTTACAGGATACTGGGGCCAATATTCGAAGAATGATCCCCATTATTGCTGATATGGATGTTAAGCCCAGTTCTGAAGCTTTAGAAACGATTAAATTAAACAAACAACGACAGCATGAAATTGAGCTAGCAAGGGCCCAAAATTGTAAAAAGCAAGACTAATTTTTACAAGGTGGAATATCGACAGAAGCATCCCAAAGGGCGCGAATGCATCTTTCATTTCCTTTTAGTGTAATTCTTGGATGGGAACGAATAGAGGTTCCAGTGTAGAGAACTTTGTCATTTTCATGAACTATGCGATCTTTGGCCTTTTTCAAAGCAAAGTTGACCTGACAATCTTTGTAGAGAAGTTTCGCTTGGCGAGTTGAAGTCACTTTTTGTTGCCCATCCACTACTGTTGTTTCTCTTACTTCACGTTCCTTGAGAATTTCTTTTTTGACAGTAAAGTAAATGTCGCCTTCAAATAGGCGACGATCCTCGACCATCACTTGAGGGACATAACCTTTTTTTTCAATGACTTTGATGACTTCTTTATGAAATTTGAAATCGTCATCCATTTTGGATTTAACCCATACTTTACAGGTACGGTCTTTATAAACAAAAGCGTCTTGTTGCGCTAATAGAGAGAAAGAAAGGAAAGCGAAGCTTAGAGCAAAAAGTCTCGATAGTCGCATTTTTTCATCTCCTCGATTTCGTGCACGGTCTTGGGAATCATGCTTGTTAAATTGTCATGATCTGAGTCTGTAATTAAGACATCGTCCTCAATTCGAATACCGATGCCCTTATAGCGTTCAGGACATTCATTGTTGTATTGAAAATAAAGTCCTGGCTCTATGGTAAAGACCATTCCAGGAACAAATTTAAGATCATTCAACTCATCATCAAGATAAGGACTGTTATCGTGAACATCAAGTCCCAACCAATGCGAAGTTCCGTGAGGGTAATAAGGTTTGTGCAAGCCTTTTTCCCAAATTTCATCAACCGTTCCGGTTAAGATCTTGTGATCGAGCAAGCCGCGAATGAGAATTCTTGTAGCGCTTTCATGAACATCGCCAATCGTATGTCCTACACTCGCACGAGAGAGACCACTTTTTTGTGCCTCTAAGACTATTTCATAAAGCTCTTGGTGAAGGGGATCGAATTTATCATCAACAGGAGTCGTACGTGTCACATCGGAAGCATAAGTATTGAACTCGCTTCCGGCGTCGATTAAGAGCATCTGACCTGATTTGAGTTCACGATTATTTTCAATGTAATGAAGGATGAGTGCATTGTCTCCACCTGCGACTATAGACTCATAAGCAGGGTGGCGAGCTCCATTCTTTTTATAAATATACTCTAATAATGCTTCGATTTCGCTTTCATTAACTCCAGGCTTCGACATGGCCATGGCCGCACGATGAGCAATATTGGTAATCTCGGCGGCACGTCTCATACTCTCTATTTCGGGAGCAGACTTAATTAAACGCAAGCTTCCGACGAGGGGAGTGATGTCTTCAAGTCCTGAGGGCTTATGCACTTTGAGTTTTCGAAAACGCGCCAGCTCGTCCATGTGATCCAGCATTTTTGTCACAAATTTTCTATTGCTAAAATCGATGAAAACTTTTCTGCTCCCTTTAAGTTTTTCGATAATGACTTTAGAGAAATCTTCTATCGGATGAACCTCATCGAAATCTAAGATCTGCTGCGCCTTTTCAACTCCCATACGAAGACCGCCCCACATTTCTTCGAAATCATTTTTAGGTCGGACAAATAAGATGCTTTGAAAAGGGTCACTGGTAATAATGAGAAATGCCTCAGGCTCGTCAAGTCCTGTGAGATACTTGAAGTTGCTGTCTTGGCGATGGGGGAATGTGGTATCGAAACTTCGCGTTTGAATACCGCTACCATGAAGGACGGCCACGCCTCCTGCAAGTTTATCGGCCAAGTTCTTGCGACGAGCTTTATGTTCCGTTTCTATTTGCATTACATCTTCTTGGCCGGTGCTGTGGCTTTTTTAGATTCGACTAAGGACTCACATACTTTCTTGTCAGAGCTATGCTTTAAACAATTGGCCTTAGGAGTATCCCCAAGTTGCTTACAAAGACCTTCGTTTAAGGTGATAAACTCATCGGCGCCCGCATCAACAGTGGCTCCGGCATGACAGCCATGAGTTTTGTTACCACACTCATTCATTCCTTTTTTAACCACTCCATAACACTTCTCTTTTGCATCAGAAGCGAATGATGGTGAAGTTGAAAGTCCTAGTACGGCGAGGGCTAATAAGGCTTCTTTTTTCATAGAGAATCTCCAAATTCATTGATTTAAATGTTGGGGAGATTGTAACTGTATAGGCTTAAAAAGAAAAACGCCCCTCGATTTACGAGAGGCGTTATCTATCATAAGTTAAAGAATAGAATTAGAAAGCTTTTCTACAGTACTCACTACGGCCAAATACAGTCACTTGACACTGTCTTTCTGCATCACGACAAGCTGTTTCGGTAGCTTCGTATTGAGAATATCCAGTAGCTGATGCATAAAATCTTTGATTGATATAGCCAAAACGATCTACTTTTTCAAAGTTACATGAACCATAAAAAGTAGGGAAAGGGTTTGGATTGTATCCACGCTCGATTTCACAGTAAGCATAAGGATTTCTTCCACTTCTTTGTCTTTCGAAAAGATCGCGCTCACACTTGCGAGTAGCTTCATCACAAGCTAGTCCACGAGTCATTGAAACTCCCATAAAGGTATCGATGATACGGCCATCACGTGCCTTCATGTTAGCAACACAGTTTTCTCCACGGGGAGGAACTGGAATTGGTCTTGGTGGAACTGGACGTGGAGGCGTTGGTTGAATTGAAAGAATACGGCAGCTCAAATGAGGTGAACGACCTCCGCGCTGGCGCATAGCAAGCTCTTGCTTACATTGTCTTTGAGCATCCATACAAGCTGAGTTGTAGTCATACCCGCGTCCGTCAAATACGGCCTCAATTCCTGAACGGCCTTCAATTCCGGCACGACAAGATTCTGCAGCAGCAACGCCTGAAAAGGCCAAAGCTGCGAGTAAAATAAATGATTTCATCGTTCTCTCCTCGATAAAGTTTCTAGTGCGCCAGACAACTACCATGATTTTGGGAGAGCATAGTAAGATTCTTTGTTCAGTTGGTAAGAATTACAAGCTTTTAGCCCCACGATTTGAAGAAAATGAAGCCTAAAGAAATTTTAGCGAATTTCCGATAACTTAGAGATGGGTTGGGGAATCATAAATCGATTTATTTTTGTCTTTGCGCTGCTTTTAGCGTTTGCCAATGAACATGTCTTTGCTTGCAGTGAAGCTGATCTGACTAAACTTAAAAGAGATATCGATACAAAACTCAACGGTAAATTTAGTGTCACTTTTTCAAAAGGGCAAAAATCTGTTTATGCTCACTTGCCTAATCTACGTTCAGATTCAAATAAGGGTCTTCTTCCTGAAGTAGAAAAAGTGATGGCCGAATTTGGAACCAAGGCGGGAAATGGTTGGCGCTTAAAAATTCTATGTGACGAGGCCACTGAATCGAGTTTGTTCGAAAAAATAGCCCCATGTGAAGGTAGCATTCCCAATTTGCCTAACAAAGCTTTCCTCGACTTTATTAAAAGTTTTGCTGAGGCCAACACTGATTGGACCATCGAAATTAACGCTGAAAAAAAAGGTGAGGAAATCAAAGGTGTTGTTAAGCTCATGCAAAAAGGAACAGAGGTCACTGATAAGGCCGAGTTAGATAAAATCAAATGGCAGTCAGATGCTGAGGCATCAGGAAGCGGGTCCTCTATTGAATTTAAATCGGAACAAGCAAAAATAAAATTGGCCGCTACTTATCTTGATCAAGCTCATCATCAAATTGAAGTCAGTGATTTAGCTCCAAAAGAACTTACTTTAACGACAAAGACTGTCTTCAATGCAAAGGGCGAAGAAGTTTGTCGCTTAGTTTTGAAGTATAAAGATCAAGAAGTTACCAAAGACAGTACTGATGAAGCTCACAAGGCCATCTTGCAATCTATTGCCTATACCGAGGTTGATGGTTTCAAGGTAAAGTGCGAATTTCCAGATTGTATCAGTGAAGAGGGCAAATTCGGTGGAATTCATAAAGTTTTGGCAAGTTATCAAGTGCTGAAAGCAGAAGCTACTTGTTCTTTTGATGAACCCAAATGGGCCGATGCTAAATTGGTTATGAAAGCGGAAAAGACGGAGAAAGGCGCCAAGTGTACGGGGACTGTTCTGGTTAAACTTGGTGAGCAAGGTGTTTTTCAAATTAATGACAAAATTCCAGAATGGCTGGGTTCAAGTGATTGGAAATCTGAACAAGCAGCATCTTGCACAGGCTTAGTATGTGAAGCAACTGATTCTTCATTTGCCGCTGAACTCATCGTTAAAATAAAAGATAAAGAGCTAAAAGAAAAATGTGAAGTAAAGGGTAGTTCTACTACCACGGCCGGCGACGATGATCTCGACTTAGATTTAGATGATGAGTCGGTCCTCTTAGATTTAGACCCCAAAAAAGGCGGACGTAGAGTTCAATACAAGGCCCAATACATGATTCCACCTCCAGACTTGAGCTTTCGAGTCATGCCAGGATTTAATTAAGCTTACTTCAATTTGTCATTTTCTCTTTGGTGAATAGGAGAGAACTCATGAGAGCTAAGATTTGTACAAATCTCTTTATAAATTCAACAGAATAGGCTCCCTATTAACGAATGATACACCATGTTAAGAAGTCTTTTAACGTATATTCTGGTCAATTGCTAGTCAGTACCTCCATAATGATTATTTGAAATATCAAGGCATTAGATAATTTATGAATGTGGATCAGGGCTTCAGAGAATACAAACAAGAGAGCATTAAGCAAGTAGCGCCTTGGGGTGTTTTTGTTTTTGTCTTATTATCAATTGTCGATAACAGCTTAGTTGGCGATCAATGGCCAAAGTTTTTTGGCATCCGTTTGCTCTTTGGTCTCCCAATGCTCTTTGTTTATTTTTATTCAAAAAAATATCATTTAAAGAATATTCATTTCCTTTCGCTCTTAAGTCTTTTCTCCATTTATTTGGGAGTTTCTATTGCCAGTTATCATATTGGTGGCATCACTTCTGATTATTATTTTGGAATGGTCATTGTTTCATTCCTACAATTTATTTTCTTCCCCTTCGGCCTGGTCACGACAATCGCTCTTGATCTCGTTGCAAATGTGATTTTTTTCATCGTAAACACATGGAATATAGATTTCGATCATGCATTACTCATCAAACAAGTTACTAATCTCTTGAGTTTTATGGGACTAAAGTTTTTGGCGATTAATCGTTTTAATAAAATGTTTGAAAATAATGTTCGATTGATTAGTGTTCAAAGATCGATGGAAGCAAAACAGAAAATGCAAAAATTAATGGGTGAGTTGTGCCACTTACTAAATAATCCTATGTTTATTGCTATGAACTTCACCAAAAAAATAACCAAGACCAAAGAGATTGATCGCGCTCATGAATATGCTTTTAAGTCGCTCGCGAGTATTCAACGAATGAAAGAAGTTTCGAGCGTAATGTTGAAGATTTATGATGGTAAGGAATCGGATATTATCAATGAAAACTCTACAGATAATCGTGCAGGCTTATTAGAAAACTCCTGAGTACACGCAAGACTTAATTCACAAAGGTGAGTTTGGATAAAGAATTATTCTTCTAAAGAAAAATAAACACAAAAGCCCTTAGGATAGATATCTGTCGCTTTATTGTTTTTAAATTTCATGGTCAATCCGTTGTTGCGACAAAAATGAGCAATGCTTAATAGGCCAATCCCATGACCTTCTCTCTTTGTTGATTGGAAATTTTTAATATGTTGCAGATTTTCTTTCGTCATTCCTGTGCCATTATCGGTAAAGAAGATGCCGTTCTTTTCGACTGATATCGTGATTTCATTGGCGCTAGATTCATAGGCGTTCTTGATAATATTTTCAACTGCATTAAGAAATTCCGAATAATCTATTTCCAAAATCAAGTCATAATGATTTTGAATTTTAATGTTAAAATCAGAATATTCACTTTGAATGTCTTTTAGAGTCTTTTGTAAAAGATCACCAATATTGAACGAGCTTTTATTTGGACCATCTAATTGTGATTTGCAGTAGGCTATCAAATTTTTGATTTTCACAATTGAGCTTAGTGCGATTTCATAGATTGCGCTTAGATCTTCTTTTTTTAATATGGCTTCTTGCTTAGCTTGCAAGACTGTCAATGCATTAAGCACATCATGGGCCAATTGTTTAGCGAGTTTTTTTTCAGGCATTAAAGTATGCTCTTTAATAATGTAGCCGTCTTCTCAAGCCCAATGGTTAAGATAAAACCAGCTAGTTTTGGACCTCGTTGCTTAGAAATAAGAATTTCATAAACAACAGGGAAGAGTTCACCAGGTTTAATTTCAGCGGCATTCATAAACTCGTACATCTTTTCGTGAAGGCCCGTATCATCAAGAGACTTGGCTTCGGCGCTTTCTAGAAGTCCTACCAATTGCTGGAGGAATGCACGATTCTTATCATTAAGCTCGATTTGAGGAGCTGTCCTATTAAGCGCAAATTTAAAATCTTCTGGAGCATACTCTTTTAACCAAAAGAGAGCACACTGTGAACGTTCGCGGAAGCGACGCTCGTCGCGTTCATTCTTTATTTCTGATTCATAAAAAGAACGGGCCTTAACGATATCACCGTCGTGAATTTGCAAAATATTGGTCAAGTGACGAAATGAAGGTTGAAAGGGCATTGTGGTTGGAACGGCACCAATCGCAGCGAGGTCGTAAACTCTTTTCGCCATGGCCGCTTTTTTCTCTGGAGCTTCTTCTACACCAAAGGCTTGTCTCTCCATGCGATCAAAATCTTCGTAAACTTTAATCACATCAAGATCAAAGCTGACGGCAAAGTCAGTGTTTGATTTATAAGAAGCGAAAATCCAACGAACCATTTCCGGTTCATAAACATTTAGTACATCATTAACAGTGACGAGATTTCCCTTTGAAGAGCTCATCTTTCCCCCCATGCCTTTGAAAGACACGAAGTCGTACTGAAGATAAACAGGAGTTTTCCAATCGAAAATTTCAACGATTTCTTTTGCCGTCGTATAAGATCCACCTTGCGAAGAATGGTCTTTCCCGCCTGGCTCAAAATCTACTTTTTCAAAGGCCCATCTCATTGGCCAGTCAACGCGCCAACCAAGCTTGATTCTTGAAGTTGTATTGATATCTTCTTTTCCAGAATGGCCGCAGCCACAAGAGTAGGAGAGGAATTGACCATCCCACTTTTCGTCTTTGATTTCAGAATCGCGATTACATTTCTCACAATAAACGGAGGTCGGAAGCCAATCTGCAGAGAGTGGCTCGGAACGATACTTGTTTAAAATAGCAGCGATCTCATCACGACGATCGAGAGCACGCTTAATCGAAGTTTTATAAGTTCCTGCGCGATATTTTTTCGCCTGATAAAGAGGTTCAACCTCAATTCCCATTTTGGCCAATTGCTGTTCAAAATTATGCTCATGGTGTTCAGCGTACGATCCATGCTCACCATAAGGATCTGGCGTATCAACGATGGGCTGAAACATATATTTTTTAAGTTCTTCTTGCTTTGGTAAATTGAGCGGTACTTTTCTAAAAGTATCGTAATCATCCCATGAAAAGATGAAGCGAACTTTTTTACCTTTTTTGCGAAGGCCGCGGGCCACAATATCAACAGTCATCACTTCGCGAAAGTTTCCGAAGTGAACAACTCCTGAAGGAGTAATTCCACTTGCCAGAGTATAGAGCTCTTTATCACCACATTGCTTGATGATTCGCTCTGCAGTCATATCGGCCCAGTGGATAGCTTCTTCTTGTGACATTAAAATGGTCCTTTGTTGGCTCAATTAGGGGAATACCCTAACAAAATTATTGGGTTATGTCGAACTGGACCACGCCTTTTTCTTGCGGTAGCATGACGCCATCGTTAATCAATGGAGAGACCATGATTTTCCAATTGCTCATTAGAGCACTCTTTATCTATCTTGCTTACACCTTTTTTAAGGCCGTTTGGCGCAGTTATAAGACAATTGAGGGCTTTAAGAAGGCTGCCCAGACCGGTGGCGCTGGGGCCCATACAGCTCAAACTTCGACTAAGAATAATGCTGGCGTTTACGAAGCTGAATTCCGTGTTGTTTCTGAGCGCGATCAGTAATTGCCCATAAATTGAGTTTTAAGCTCTAGTCGTAGGCAGCTCAATCTTTACATTTGGTTATACAAGTCTCTGAAATGTCGTTTTTTTTCGAATTCACTGAATTCTATTGTAATCCCCTGAGATAATCTTCGAGTACCACCAATCACGCCTCGTAGCACGTTGGCAGAAAATTAGGAGATTGGATCATGAATCAGCGATTTGATATTTTACTAGTGGATGACGATCCTCATTACCTCAACCTTATGCACTCAATCTTGAAAAACCACGGCTTGATGGTCCAGACCGCTAGCAATGGCGAGGAAGCCTTGAAGCATCTCGAACTCGGTCATTGTGACTTGCTGGTGACAGATCTCTTTCTACCTATGAGTAACGGTCTAGAGCTCTCTAAAAAAGCATATCTTAAAATGCCAGTGGTCGTAGTTGCTAAAGAAGACGAGTCTGGTTCATTTGACGTTAATATTGGCCATTATTCCCATTGCTTCTTAGACAAGAAAAAGTTGGAAACCCATCTGGTTCGAGCTTGTGATAAGGCCCGAGAACGCTTTGGAAATAAAGGCAAAGGATTGGCGGCTGCCTAAAAAATTCCCAAAATATTTAAGTTTTTATAATACCTGACCGATATGCTCAGCATGAGTATGCGTATTGGAAATCAAAGCTCAGTTCAGACTATTATGGCCAATCTTCGAAAGGCCTCTGAATCTCAATCACAAGAATTGGGAAGGCTCTCATCTGGCAAGCGCGTTGAAAAAGCGGCCGATGATGCTGCTGGCATTTCTATGGGAACAAAAATCGAAGCCTTTGTTCGTTCTCAAAGACAAGCTATAAGAAATGGCAATGATGGTATTTCCTTTGTTCAAACCGCTGAAGGCGGCCTTAATGAAATCTCAAATATTTTAACCAGAATGCGTGAACTCACAATTGAATCGGGTTCAGACACGGTTGGTGAAACTGAACGAGGATTCTTAGACAAAGAATATCAGGCCCTCTTAACAGAAATTGATCGCATTGCTGAATCAACATCATTTAATGGAACCAATGTTATTAATGGTGACGGCAAAGGCGAACTACGCTTTCAAATCGGTTCTTTTAAAGGCGAAGAGAACGCTATTACATTCGATACTGATGGTACATACGCAGACACTGCGACTATTGGAGTTATTGGTACGGGAATTTCAGACAAAGTAGATGCGCTTGATTCAATTGAATCAATCGATGAGGCCATTGATAATATTTCAGGTCAGAGGGCTTCGCTCGGTGCTTTGCAATCGCGCCTTCAATATGCTGTTAGTAATCTCGATTCTTCCGTGATTAATCATGAACAAATGAGATCAGTCATTGTCGATCTTGATGTGGCAGAGAGTTCGGCCAAATTAGCGAGAGATACAATTGTTAAATCAGCTGGTGAAAGCAGTCTTGCTATGGCCATGAATTTTCCTAAATCTGCACTCAAGCTTATTTCTTAAAACCCTCACAATAGAATTGGTAATGCGGATCACTTTTAAGGTGGCGCTCTTCTGTTTTTGCTCGCACAAAATAAATGCCCCATAAAACAATGAGGGCCGAAGTTCGAATGAAAGGGTGCGCAGCTTGAGGATGGGTAATAAAGGGGACGCTGATGAGCAACCAGGCCAAGCATTTACTGACGTAGGCGGGATGTTTCATCCAACGATAGGGACCATGGGTGATGATTCCCCGGTTGGTCAAATTGGAAAAACGAATTCCAAATGAAATAGTAGCAAAAGTATAAGTTCCCAAACAAACAATGATCATCAGAACCCAAGGTATTTCGAGAAAGGAGTTCTTCAGCCAAAACCACCAGGGGGGACCTTCCATATAATAATGAAAATAAAAGCGATCTAAGATAGGCCAGAACGGAATATAACAAATGAGTGCAATTACCCAACCAATGAGAGTTCTTTCAGTCGATCGAATATGAGAGTGAAAGATTTTGAATGTCATGGCATAGCCGATGGTCACAAAAACGACATCGATAGCAAAAAAAAGTTGATAACAAAATTCATATAAAAATCTTGGTTTAAGCGAAAACGAAATTCCATTAAGTATGAAGGTATCCATTTTTGCAACTAACGAAGTGAACATTAAGGGAAAGAAAAAGGCTTTTACAGTCCAGCCTAATATCAATTGAGAAAGCAGTTGCCACTGCGGTTTTTCATTGAGAGTTATAACCTGCGCTAAATGCAAATAGGCGTCGGTTTCTTCATCATTTTTACGATAGCGCTCACAAATGGCAAAATAGGGTGCTGCTGCAATCATCATAAGAGGAATGATTCGGTAAAGAAGTCTTCCGAATGGAAGATACATTTCTTTTTGATATTCAGGGATTAAAAGATAAAGAGTGATAAAGATTGTCCAAATTAAATAAAGGGCAAGTGACTTTTTTAAGACTCTTTTAAAATCGATTCTATGTGGATTTGAAAATTGAAAGCAATAGTCTGGCAGCATGTGAACTTTTGAGCTCACGAAGCTCATTATAATCATTGGCAAAGCTGTCACGGCCAATGAAAAAATTGAGGCATTGAGAGGACGTCTAAAATTAAAGTGCTTAATTAAATAAAGTGAAATAAAAAAAAAGAAAAGTCCAACGAAGCCGTCTTTTAGTTTTATGGCGCTCGCAATATTACTTTTCAACATGAAATTCGACTCGTCGATTTTCAACTTTCGCCTGGGCCCATTCTTCTATTGGTTTCGGGCGACTTTCGCCATAGCCTTTGACATCGAGCATGTTTTGTTCAATTCCCTTCGTGATGAGATAATCTCTGACCACTCGGGCACGTGCTTTGGATAAGGTCAAATTGTACTCTTCATCACCAACTCGATTGGCATGACCTTCTATGATGATTCGTTGAAAATCGTGACTTTCATCTCGCAACAACTGAGCGATATGATCGAGAGCTTTTTGAGATGTTTCATTGAGCTCGTGGGAGTCGTGATCAAATTTAATTTCTTCTCGAATTTCAGCAATTCTTTTGATCAATCTTTTTTCACGTTCAGTCAGCATCGACATCAATGTTTTGAAATGATAACTCTGATTCATGTGCGGAACATATTTGAGACCGGCCAGAACTCTAAGTTCACTTGATCCAGTTCCACCAATATTTCCAATTGAAGAACCTGCATTTAACGCCAAATTTGGAGAAAACTCATAACGAGCTCCCAAATAAAATTCACCAGGATTCTGATAACGTTTGAATGTGCGAGATGTAGTTCCTTCTGCGATAACTCCCCACTGATCATTAAGGGGAACATGAGCTCCAGCAGCTAGGTTAATGCGATTGCGGTAATCAAGGTCTTTATATTTAGCTTGAGAGTTATACATATAGCCAGTGTTGAGCGTGAGTCTCATAAAACCAAGGTCACGTTCGTAAGCTAGTTTTAGTCCTGTACCCACACCGCCATTACTGACGAAAAGATCTTTATTTCCAGTGGCCATTTCTATTTCTGGTATAAGAGCAAAAGAATCCTTTACTCTGTCTCCCGTCAGACGATACTTGCCGATGATTTTGGTATCACCCATGGCATATTGTGCATCATGATTTGGAGTATAAACATTCGCTGCAAAACTACTCAATCCCAAAAGAAATCTGTTTGAAGCTTGATAGCCAACGCCAAAATGAAGCGCATTTATTCCTTGGACAACAGTTCCAATCCGCTCTGAACGATCAGGAGTGGTAATGACTAAAGGGTCTTGGACATAATTATAATAGGCTGAGAAGATGAGCGTTTCATTGGGAAGCGAGCGATTAGTCAGAGTATCTTCTGTTTGCATGTAGATAGGAGAGTGGGAATGCTGCATGAGATTTACATTCACCGCAAAAGCTTGACTTGAGAAAATGAGGAGAGAGAATACGACTTTTTTCATCTTATCTTACCTTTTGAAATCTTAATTTGAGTATAGGACGATCAACAAATGTGTCATCACTAATTGAAAAATTCCATTTTTTATGACGATCTAGAAGATGGTCCAAATTCTCAACTGGCCAGGCAAAGAGATCCTTGAGAGAGAAGGCTTGATTTTCACGAACAAAGATATTTTCATTATTATCCCAGCCTGAGTCGAGTGTATCTTGGAAGAGAGTCGTTGGTACCATTTGATTGTAGTCATTGACCCAAAAGGCACTATTCCACCAAAGCATTTTGACTAAGAAACTTAAACCTATTCGAGGTATTTTCAGAATTCCTTTTCCAGAACAAACATTGGAATTTAAGAGGCATAGCAATTCTGTTCTGTAGTTTTTGCCAATTGAATAATAATCGGCCACCAATTCAGCATCTTGAATTTTGTACTGATTGTTGGGAAGATCAACTTTGGTTAGGTCAAATTGAAAAACCACTTGGCGATCTTTCACACAGTGATGATCGTGCCCATCTGGACAGGATTTACTTTTGACAGTGCCACCAAGCTCTATCGTCTTGACAATTTTTTTGTAGATAAGATTCATCTGTTTGGCCTCATCGCTGGAGACTGCATGGGCCGGAACTTCGATCAAGACATGTTGAGGAGGTTGACTCGGGTCTGTCGGCGGCCAATTGGGGTCTTGAGGGACAGGTTCTACCGGAGTGTTTCCTGAAGTCGAATTGCCAATAGGAGGTTCTTCTGAAATATGAGGATTTCCACAGGACACAAATAAAGCGGTGAGCGAAAGCAAAACAATGATTCTCTTCATATTCCTTCCTAGAATGTGATATAAATTTATTGTAACGCTCTGTTGTAAACGCTGCAGACACAGGCAAATTTGATCTTATCTGACTAGAACGGTAGGTGGAGTTTTATTTCAAAGTCCATTTCAACTGCAACTTTGAAAGTACGCTTAGGTATTGCTTTTACTTCAACTTTTGGAAAGAGATAGAGCTTTCTTTGACCCTTCATTAAAGGAACAAGGTTGAGGAATTTATTTTGGTCGGAATCTCGATGCATTTGAAGCTCCATGCATTTCTTTTCGCAATCAAGGCTTTGTTTCGTGGAATCAAATTTTCCTAAACGCAATTTGACGTCATTTGAATTCAAAAGATCGTCATTGGAAATGAGAATGTCGATGCTCTTGATAAAGTCGAGCTTGGCCTTTTTAAAAGTGAGCCACTGATAGAGTTTCACTAAGGGATTGTTCGATTCTTTTATACTTCCTGGAATAATTGTCAATCGCACACGTTTAATCTCAATTGAGTGAACAACATCAAGATCCATAAAAGGAAGTTCAATTTCAGGTGCCTCCTGGTCAACTTCCCAGTTCTGAGAAAGAACGAGAAAAAATCCTGCAAAAATATTCCCAACTTCATTTAAGACAGGGCCCAAGATAGGCAAAGGTACAGTATTTGGTCGTTGAACATCGACATCATCAAATCGATATTTTGCCGAGAAGACAATGTATTCAGAATCTTGTCCTTGCTGTTGAGCTGTTTTTTTGGCTTGGGCAAATGGCGTAATGGATTCTGATTTTCCGCAAGCAGATGCAAAAGAAAAGAGCATAAATAAAGCAATGACTTGACGGAATTTCATGGCAGATATTTACGTTGAAGGCTTCATTATGGCCATCAGAGTTTGAAATAATTACTCGATTTAAAAGAGCGTAACACCTTTATTTCCGGTCCATTTAAGATTGAAAAGAAAGGTCGGATGAGTATGGTTATTGCGATCGTGATGCATTCCAGGTCCTAGGAGAGCAGACCACTCTTTCCATTCTCTGCGAGCAAAAAGAACCGCCATATTGGTTGAATTGGCGAAGTTTTTCATCACATTGTATTGATTGAGTACGCCCACAGAATATTCGGGGTCAAACTTATATCCAATTAGGGCCGTATCTTGGGTCAAGATATCTCTGCCAGCACTTCCAAGAAGTGATGAGAGTTCATCCGCAAAGACGCGATCATTTTTTGAAGGATCTTGATAAGTCATTCTCCAATCGTTCATTAAATAGTAGGGGCCAAAGGCCATGGCATTTCTAACGCCAATGTACTGACGAGAAAGATTACTATCCTTACACACGACTTGATCACAGTCGAAAGTGGGCAAAGAATTGCTCATTCTAATCACCGAACCAGTTCCCACATAGAGATCAAAAATACTTATCGGAGCTAAGTGAAATTCAAGATTGTAGCTTTGGAGAGTGCCTGAAGTTTGGGCCATAAGAGCGGCGCGAGTATAACCATAAAGGAATTCTTTTTGAGGGCCAGATTTGTCCCAAATTTTTACACCATAACCAACTTGCCCTTTGAGAAAGACGGCAAGGGGATGGTGGCGGAAAAGAGTTTCTGCACTGTAATCAAGTTGAGCAAAAGCTGAAGAACTTGAGAAAAGAAAAAGAAGCAACCACTTCACTTTTTCGCCTTCTCATTAATCGCCTGTTCGTATTTTGCAATTTCATCTTGGGATAGATTGTTGCGATCAAACTTCTTTAGTGAATCAATACCTTTCTGCATTTCATCGCACTTATGCTGACCGCCGTCCATATTACAGGGAACGTTTTTACGCCCTTCTTTTGTCCAGAAAATTTCATCACCGCAATACTTACATTTCGCCATTTAATCCAATCCTAGTTTATTTTTAAGATCATCTTGAGAAATTTTTCCACTATCAACTTCGTGTCGCACGAGAACCATGGCCTTCTGATAATCACCAAGGTCTTCAGCGTTTACAAGGGCAGGATCAATATGCTTCTGATTTTTAATGTTTGAAAACTTAACAGCAGAACGCAGAAATTGAACAGCATCTTCAAATGTTTTTACTTTAGTCATTTTTAATGTCCTAGATAGGCTTTTTGAATTTCAGGGTTGGATAATAGCTCGGATGCAGGACCTTGCATAGCAATCTCACCAGTAGTGAGCACATATCCGCGATGAGCAATTTTAAGCGCAGCGTAAGCATTTTGTTCAACGAGAAGAATGGTCATTCCTTTTTTATTAAGCTGAACAATGGCTTCAAAAATGGCCTGAACTAAAATGGGCGCAATCCCTAGCGAAGGTTCATCTAGTAAGAGAACTTTTGGTTTCGCCATATAGGCACGGGCGATAGCAAGCATTTGCTGTTCGCCACCAGAGAGAGTTCCCGCTAATTGCTTTGATCTTTCTTTGAGCTTTGGGAAAAGCTGGATCATTTCTTGAAGATCGGCTCCAATTCTATCGTCTTTGCGCAGAAAGCTTCCCATCTCTAAATTTTCTTTAACTGTTAAATCGGGAAAAACGAGTCGCCCTTCTGGAGACTGGGCAATCCCCATTCCCACTATTTTATGTGCAGGAGTCCCATTGATTATTTTTCCATCATAGAGAATTTCGCCACTGCTGAGGGGAATAAGACCTGAAATGGAATGGAGGGTGGTGGTTTTTCCAGCACCATTACTTCCAAGAAGAGTGACGATTTCGCCTTCATAGACATCGAGATTAATTCCATGAATGGCGTGAATCGCACCGTAGTGCACATGCATATTTTTAATCGATAGTAAGGGATCACTCATTTTTATCACACCTCTGTTGTGCCGAGGTAAGCCTCGATCACTTTAGGGTTATTCTGAATATCTTTTGGGCCACCATGAGCAATCAGTTCGCCATGATCAACGACATAAATACTTTCACAAACTTCCATGACAAGTTTCATATCATGCTCAATCAAGAGAACAGCAATTTTAAAATGATCTCTCACCCAACGTATGAGACCTGTTAATTCTTTCGTCTCATTGGGGTTCATACCGGCCGCTGGTTCATCTAGAAGCAATAGCTTTGGATGAGTCGCGAGAGCACGAGCAATTTCGAGTCTGCGCTGTTCGCCGTACGGAAGATTTTTTGCGAGAGAATCAACTCTATGTTCGAGCTTCATGATCTTGAGCAACTCAAAAGCTTCAGCTCTCAGTTTGTTCTCTTCTTCATGAAATGCCTTGGTTCTAAAAATAGAACTGGCGAGACCATAACTTAAACGTGAGTGCCCAGCGATGCGAATATTGTCGAGGACTGAGAGGTCTTTGAATAGACGAATATTTTGAAATGTTCGAGCAATTCCACCTTGAGTAATAACGGCCGGCTCTTTGCCACTGATGCTTTCACCGTTAAAAAGAATTTTTCCTTCACTGGGTAAATAGTGTCCGGTGATCATATTGAAAATAGTGGTTTTCCCTGCACCGTTTGGCCCGATGAGACCAATCAGATCATTCGCTCCAATCTTCATTGAGAATTCATTAACGGCCACCAGACCGCCAAAGCGCATGGTAATGGCCTGGGTCTCCATGATGGGATTCATGATTTACCTCCCAACTTTAAAAATTTGAGGGGATTGAATTCATGTTTTCCAAATAATCCAGTGGGACGAATCATCATTAAGAGAATCAGAATGACGGAGTAAATAACCATGCGCCATTGACTGACAGTGTCTCCAAAGAAACGCAAAAGCTCTGGCAAGATGGTGAGGATAATGGCTCCAACGACAGCACCTGTAATTGACCCCATTCCTCCTAGAATAATCATAAGCAAAATAATGACTGACCACATGAAGGTAAAATTGGTAGGAGAAATAAATTGAGTGGTATGGGAAAAGAGGGCTCCCGCAACGCCGGCGAAACCTGCTCCTACGCAAAAGGCGAGAGTCTTATAACGAAAAGTATTAATCCCCATACTCTCAGCTGCAATTTCATCTTCACGAATGGAGATGATGGCACGCCCATGAGTTCCTCTGACAATATTGGCGATCACCACAATTGTAATGACAACCCATAAATAAACCCAAAAAAGATTGGAGAGTTGAGGAATTCCGGTAAAACCGCGTGGACCTCCTACAGAGTTCATATTCATGATGACGATTCGGATAATTTCACCAAAGCCTAATGTTGCGATGGCGAGGTAATCACCTTTGAGTCTCAAACAAGGAACACCAATGATGAGTCCAGCGATACCAGCTGTGATGAAACCAATAATACAGCCGATAAAGAGCACGATAAAACCTGGCAAAGGAGGAGCGACAAAAACAGTAAAGGCCGCTGAAGTATAGGCGCCTATTGCCCAAAAGCCAGCATGACCTAAAGAGAATTGTCCGCACATTCCGTTGATGAGGTTGAGTCCAACGGCGAGAATGATAAAAATGCCACACATTTGTGTGAGATAGAGAAAATAGTCCATTACACTTTCTCCCTTCTGTTAACCCCTAAAAGCCCTGAAGGCTTAAAAAGTAAAATAATAATGAGTATAGTGAAGGCGATAGCATCTCGATAAGTTGCCATCCAAAATCCGACGACTAAATTTTCAGCAACACCTAAAACCAATCCACCTAAAACGGCCCCAGGAATAATTCCAATACCGCCAAGAACGGCCGCGACAAAAGCCTTGAGTCCAGGAATCATGCCCATCATTGGGTCAACCGTTCCGTAATGAAGTCCAACTAAAACGCCAGCGGCTCCAGCAAAAGCAGCGCCGACAAAGAAAGTAAATGAGATAATCTTATTTGTATCGATTCCCATTAGTTCTGCGGCTTTCATATTATATGAAGTCGCACGCATTGCTTTACCCATTTTTGTAAAATTCACCAACCAATACAGAAAGAGCATCAAGATAAGTGAAGAAGTTACGATGAGAATTTGTGAAGTTGAAAAATAGACCTCTCCCAACTGATATGTTTTATTTTCGATTGAAGAAGGAAAGGCTTTTGGATCAGCACCAATGATCATTTGTCCGGCATATTGAAAAAATAAAGAGATTCCAAGCGCCGTAATCAATGCAGGAATTCGGCCTGCGTGTCGAATAGGACGATAAACAATTCTTTCAATAATGACCGCAACTATTCCTGAACCAATCATCGCCACAGGCATAGCAAGGGCGAAAGGCATACCAGAAAGGATGCAATAGTAACCAATGAAGGCTCCGATCATAAAAAATTCGCCGTGAGCGAAATTGATGAGTTTGATAATCCCGAACACCATGGTGTAACCAAGGGCCACTAGCGCGTAGATTGAACCCTGAGTGAGTCCGTTGATGAGATAATTGAGGAGATCCCAAAAAAAGTAGCTAACGTGTGAATCCATATTCCTCCCTGAAAATAATGGGGCTCAAACCATGAGCCCCATCAAAAGTCTAAAACTATGGATTAACTTTTTGCTTAAATTTCATACCAGATACTGTTGTTTCTAACACAACGGCACTTTTCTTAGCGTTACGATTTTCATCAATAGTGATGTTACCTGTAATACCAATATAGTTTTTAGTTGAATTGATAGCATCACGAATATCTGCATGAGAAAAAGAATTTGCTCTCATGATGGCATCGGCCATCACTAAGATACCGTCATAACCTAAAGCGGCCATTGCCCCTGGCTTTTGACCGTAAGCCTTTTCATATTCACTCACAAATTGTTGAACGCGAGGATCAGAATCTTCACTTGAGAAGTGTGAGCTGATGTAGTTTCCGTTAATAGCCTCTCCGGCCAATTCTTGCAATTTAGGAGAATCCCATCCATCACCACCAAGGAATGGCATATTCATACCCATGCTGCGAGCTTGCTTAATCATCAAACCTACTTCTGTGTAATAACCTGGAAGGAAAATAACATCAGGGTCTGCTCTTTTAACTTTTTGGAGAAGAGATCTAAAGTCCGTATCTTTTTGAGTGTAAGTTGTGTCGTTATCATTTGATACAACTTGACCACCCATTTCGGTAAATTTTGCTCTGAAAACAGAGGCTAAACCTCTAGAGTAATCGGAACTATTATCGATAATGATAACGGCCTTCTTTTTACCGAGAGTTTCATAAGCAAACTTCGCCATCACAACGCCTTGAAAAGCATCTGTAAAACATGAGCGAGAAATATAATCGCCTGTTTGAGTGACTGTTTCGTTCGTTGAAGCAGGAGTCATGAGGGGAACACCAGATTGTTGAGCGATTGGAGCTCCGGCCAATGTGTTTGAAGAGGCGACTGACCCAATAATCGCTTGGACTTTGTCCACTTCGATGAGCTTGCGAACGGCGTTGGCACTTTCAACAGGTTCGCCTTTGTTGTCTTGAACCACTATGCGGATTTTTTTACCTTTAACACCAGTTTCATTGAGGCTTTTAAGGGCGAGGTTGATGCCATTAACTGATTCTTGACCATAAGTTGCAATGGGCCCAGTCATTGGAAAAACAGCGCCGATGACGATCTCATCAAGGTTCGTAACAGGTGCAGCGGCTGCAGTAGCAGATTCTTCTTTTTGCTTGTTACATCCAGAAAAAATGAGCGCAGTTAGGGTTAAAGCGAGGGCCAAGCCTCGTTTAAAATTAGTCACAATCAACTCCTTGATAACAGTGAACGATAAAAAAAATTTCCTGATTATTATGGAAGGCCATCTTTGTGATGTAAAGGAGTTATGTTGAATGACTCGATGCACTTCATTGACCCGTGGTGCCAATTTAAATATTTTTACTTTGCCATTTCCTCCGAGCTTAGAGAAAATACTCATAATTCCTAATTTTGGATATCTAGTGAATCAAACCTTCTTTCCCGTTTCTGCTCGCCAGAATTTTTCAAAGCGAGACATCATTCCTTTGGCAATCTTTTATGGATTGAGCATCGTGTATATTCTTTTTTGTCCAACCTTTAATTTTAGTTCAAATACGCAGATTGCAATTCCCGTTTTTTCCATCTACACCGCCCTTTTAGTCGCAAGCCTTTATCTCATCCAGATTTTGAAAGTTTTTCAAACAAATAAAATCCTGCGTTATTGTGTGGCCGGTACTTTGCTCGTGATAACTTTGTTTTTTGTTATCTTTGATCTTTCTCCCTTTTTTGAGGACAAGATTTTAGGATTTGTTGTTCCTTCAATCCCCACCTTAATAACATTTAGTTTTATTTGGTTTTACGAAATCTATCGCATTAAATTTTCTCAGCCACATCTAAGCTTAGATATCTTTTTCTTTTTAGCGCTTTTGCCGCTTGAACTTTCTTTGATTGGGTATATTTCCAAGATTCCCAGTTTATATGGGGTCTTCAGCACTCCTTTAATTGGTATGAGTCTGCCAACAATGACCTTTTTCTTTCTTTATTTCGTTTATATCATTTTTAGTTGTCAAAAATTAGTAACACATCGACTTGTCATTGCTGACAAATGGTCGCGAAACATCATCGTCATCTTCTGGATTTTTTGGATTCTTTTAATTGCTCAATACGCTTTTTATTTGTCGAGCTTTAAACATTTGTTTGAGAGTCATTTGATTAACAATATTATTTTTGTCTTGGCCATCGCCCTTTGCGTGCAGAGAGTGCTTTATTTCTTTCTTTTAAAATCAATACTTTTAAAAAGATTCAGTCTTATTACAATTTGTGCCGTAACTAAAAAAGTCAAACTAAACGATGGAAATTGGATAGATATTGAAACCTACCTTAAAAAAGAACATTTCATCACTCCCAGCCATTCGCTCTGCCCAGAGGAAATTGAAAAGATTAAAGCTTGGGCAAAAGATTAAAGATTTTCGCATGAGCATTGCTCATCTCGACAAATAACTTGCTTGTCTTCATACGAGGTTATTTTTCCATCGCGAATGATGGCCCTGATGATTTCTCCGTTTGGGGTTATCATCAGATGCTGCTCTTCTTGCCAATTGATTTGATATTGACGCTTAATTTGATCAAGCACATCTTCCCAAGGACGATCTTGAAACTGTATCGGTAAATCTTCACGGACAGGTAAACCTTCACGATCTAAACTAAAAAAATTAATCTGCTGAATGCTCCGTCCTTGGGTATCCTCGTCCATCGACATTTGTATTCTAAAAGGCATGCTATCTTTTACAAATTCTAAATTATAAGTTTCGAGTTGATCTTGAATTTGATCACCAAATTCTTGCATAAGATTATCGAGACGTTGTTTAACAAAGGCCATAGGCTCTGATTGGCAATATTGAGCAAGACTCATTTTTTTTTCGCTGGTTTCAGTATCGTCTTGCTTGATTTCTTGTGTGATTGTCGGAGTGGCCGTGGGGAGAACTTGCGGTTTCATCACAGTAGGATCTTGCGTCCAGTCCTGTCCCTGCTCATCCTCTTGAATGGTGACGTTCTCTACTGGTCTGAGCCAAAAGAAAATGGCCGCTATCACAGCGGCCATTATGACAAATGAAAATAGAACTTTTTTATTCATTAATAATACTGCTTACAACCCGTACGTTTCTCTTTTTCTAATCCCCAGCGGGCCGCAAAAGTCTGGTTGGGATCAGAAGACATATCTTCTTTTGCCATTTTAATAGCAGCTTCCAACATTGTCATCTTCACTTGTGCATTTACATTTAAATCTCCGCAGCTAGCTAAATAGCCAGAGAGTTTCTCTAATCTTTTTTCGGTCACTTTTTGAGAATCAAATTCTACTTCTACAAATTCTTTTAGAGCATCGCGCGCTTTTCCATCGCGTGAAGGAGTCGAGTAAAGATCAAATTCTTTCTCATTCATACATTGACCAAGGGCCAATCTTTTCTTTTCACCTTTTTGGATGACTTCAATTCGCGATTGCATCATGCTGCAAAAGTTATTGGCATATCGTTGAAGGGTTTCTTCTTTTGATTCTTCTCTCGTGGCCAAACGTGCATAGACTTCTTTGCGCCATGCTTTGAGTTTTCTTTTTCTGCCATCTAAACCCATTTCGAATTGTTCTAGTGAATATCCAGGCAATTCATTCTTTGGGACTTTATAATTGTCAGGACGATAGAATTTTCTTAAACCACCATACGTATTTTCAGGTAAAAAAACGAGACCTGAAGTCGAATGTAGCTTTCTCACTGCCGCAGGAACTGTTGATTCAATCATAAAGACAACGCCAGTATCTTCAACTTTTTTAATCAAAGCTGCGTGGCCAGGTTGCGCGGTTTCTTCTGCTCCTGTGAAAAAGCGGCGAGTAGTGATTCTCGGACGTATCCATGCACCACCTGCTGCTACAAATTCGCGATTAACCAGAACTGGATAAGTGTCTTGAGGTAGAGATTTCGTTCCCGCTATATCGAAAATATACCACAAAAACTTTTTCAATCTTGCAATGGGATCTTCAATTTTATCATAGCGACTCATCGAGTTTGAAATCATCGCTGGTCCACCTGTGGTATCTCGAATGGCAAAGGGCAATCCATTCTCAAATGAGAAGATGGCGCGTGCGCCGTAAACCGCATCAGCACAATCCGTGGCAATACCTTCATACTTGCCTTTCATATAAACTTCTTCGTTATATTCGTTTTCAACCCAGTTAGAATATTTCTCTTCCCAAGTTTGATCCCATTGATTGGTATTTTCCCAAACGGCTGCCTGTAAGCTGAAAGAAGACGCTAGCATCGCTAGTAGGACTATGTTGCGCATAGTATTTTCCCCCGAAAATAATGAATTTGGGGTGGTTGTAGCATGTTTTCAGACTGTCATGTTAAATCGTGAAATAATTGCAGAGCTCGCAATTAGCGCGTTTTAGGCAGGAATTTATTGTCCTCATCGCCGTTGACGCCAGTGAGGTAAGTTCCCACATCATCATTAGACTTTTCGATATTTCGCAAAAGTGTTTGATAACTGATGACTCGACCCTTTAAGAAGGGATCAAGAAAGGCCAGCATATTTCCTAACGCGGTTGTTGTGTAAGTAGAGAGTCCTGACGTGATGATCTCCATATTCTTACTTCCACCTTTTTTAGCAGAAAAATACTGTCCATTATAATAGGGATAGCTGCTACAACCATTTAGAAAGAGCACCTGATAGAGATTACCGATAGCAAAATTTTCAATATATTCGGCTCCAATATTGGCGCCCAATCCTGAGTGTCCGTCATAAACCACGATATCCGATTGCTTTAATGCTTTCAGATAAGCACTTCTAAAAGTCTCATCGTTAGAACCGTAATCAGTGTCCGATAAAAGAACTTCGACAGTGACTAATTGAGAACCTTTGAGACTCGTTTTACGTTCTTTTTGAAAAGTAGAGAGGTGAGTGATGCCTTTTTTCTTTTCTTCAACAAGTTTAAAACCACGATCTTTCAATTCCGTTTTTAAATCCTGATAGAGTAGAGTTCCATCGTCATTTCTGCGACCTGGCTCATCTTCTATATAACCAATAAAGACGCTGGCCTTTAACTCTGCTTTTTTATACAGACGATCATATTCGGGATAACTCTTCTTTGTGTTTGGTAATCTTTTTGCTTGAGCAACAACCCTGACAACATCAGTGTCATTGCCCTTGAGGGGACAGCCTTTTTGATCGACATCCCAGAAATAAAAGAAATCCCCTGGCTCATTGTAATGTTCGTCAGTACATTTATTTTTTCCGCGAACTAAGCCTAAATCATAAATCTTATCAAGGGCCAAAGGGAGTCGTAGAGGAACTTCAATGAATGACTTCGTTCCAAATGATTTTTTATGAAGAGCGGCCTTACCATCAAATTGATAGGTTACCAATCTTCTGCCGTTGCTTAGAGTTTTGGTGTTCGTGATAGTGAATTCGTATTGATCGCTCAAGACTGCTGGTTGACCAAACGCTTTAACAAATGAAGCTGAGCTAAAATGGCCAATCAAGTGTTGTAATTGTTCATCAATCAAGTCGCGGCTTTTCTCACCTTTAGCGAGTTCAATGCGTCCTTCAAATGTAAGCTGGGCTTCAGTTGCTGCATCAGAGGTGAATTTTTCAATCGCTTGAGTATCTGGAATCGCGAGAAATATGGCCAAAGCTAATGTATGCAGCATAACGTAATCCCCCAAAGAATGGGGCTTATGTATCAAATTTTTGAATTTTCAGCTTTCACATTGAAAAAATTACTAGAGATCTTCTTGGCACTGAGCGATCCACTGTCCATTTTTAAAATGGGCATAGGCATAGAACCAGCGCAATTGAGAATCCTGGGTTGAAGCAAAGGTCTCATCGATCATAGTTTCAGGAACTTGGGAGTCAATAGAGAAGCACCAGCCGTAGGCCTTCATTTCAGTAGACGAGACACTCTCTATTTTATTACCCAATCCTGATATGGATTTTACCCCATAGCTTCCACCCTCAAAGTCTAATCCTGATTGATTTAAAAGCTCTAAAGTAGGAATTCCTAAGTGTTCTTGGAGATCTATGTCGTAATGATTTTGGGAAAAAAGAACATTTCCTTTATAGCTTATTTGAAAAGATAAAGCATAAGCAGATGTGGTAAAGGAGAGGGATAATAAAAGAAACCATTTCATAAAAGCCTCAGCCGATATATAAAGCATAATAAAAAATTAAGTTCTCTTTTATCCTAAGGACCATTTATGTCAATAAACTTCATGCAGAATTATCAATTTCACGATTTTGTTGGAACGACTGGTGTGACTTTAACCTTAGTTGCCTATTTTCTTTTGCATGCTGGTAAATGGGAGAGTCATGAATTGAAATTCTCATTTGCCAATGCTTTTGGCTCAGGAATGATTCTCTATTCACTGGCCCATGAGTTTAATTTCTCAGGCTTTCTGATTGAATCCATTTGGGTTGTGATTAGCTTGTATGGAGCTTCTCGTACATTCTTTGCTCGTCAAAACTTGCCAAAAACATAGCCGATTTTGTAAACCAAGGCATAGTACTCGCTATAGGTGCTATGAGGCGATTCTTGAAAAGTAAAAGAGACGGCACCGTAAAAATTTTGAATTAAAAATGCTGTATAAGTTCCTTCATAGCGAAAGGTCGGTTCAACTTTTGAAGTATCAATTGTGTCATTAAAGGCATCTAAATAGGACAGTCCAACTCCTGCACTAATTTCAAAGGCTCCAATTGGTGTGTGGAGAACTCCTTTTCCTGAAGCAAATCCTGAAACTCTTCTTACCTTTAAAGTTTGAAGTGTTCGATCATTAGGAAGAAGTCTTGAAATTTCAAAAGAGGCATCCGGATAGAGAGAAAAGTCGAGACTAAAGAGATCATTAGAAACAGCTTTTTGTTTATTGGTAACGGAAATACCGTAAGACTGAGATTCGCCTGAGGCATAGTCCTTGTCGTTGATCGTGGCGTAATTTTCTTCATTAAGGAGCTTTCCTTCAACTGAATTAAATTTCGAAAGAAAACTACAAGAGCTTAGTGATAAAACGGCAAGAAAAACGACTAATATAATTTTCATAGATAAATGATAGGGGAAAAGGGGAGTTTGGCCAAGAATTACTTAAGGTGCTGACAGATTTTGAGCATTTTTAAGGCCTGCTTGCGAAAATCGCTTTGGAATAGCTCTTTCTTAATAGTGGAGAAAATCACCATTTTATCGTGGAAAGAGAGCTGACAAAATCCAGAATGATAATAACAGGGGCCATGAGAGCTTATCGCTTGATTTTTGATTTCTAAGCAGTTTATATCACTTTTATTCCAAAGCGCACTTTGCAAACACTGGCCCGCTTTTTGAACAAAAACTTTACCTTTAGCAGAGAACTCATGATTCATTTCATAGAGAAATTTCCGGCAATATTTGAATCCGTATGATTTTAAATATCCCTGAGGCCCACATTGCTTTTCCTGTTCCAGTTGCAGGTAGAATCCACAAGTACCAACAGTGGGAGGCATCATCTCAGCGTGAACTGTTGAAACAGAGAAAAGCAATACTATGAAAAGGATCTTATTCAAATTGTGCGTCTTCAAGAGTCGCAAAAGTGTACCCTCGGAGCTTGAGTTCTGGAATCAGCTTGGCGAGCATTTCAGCAGATTTGCTAACCAAATCGTGCATCAAGATCACTCCACCTTTGACTTCATCAGTCTCTCTCAAATAGCCCTCAAGACACTCATCAACAGTGAGCTTCTTACTCCAACAGGCCCAATCAGCAGTCTTAGAGTAATGATCACCTTCAACTTCCATATCACCACCGATATCCCAAAGAACGGGTCCGATGTATTTAGCGCCCACGTCAGTTTTATTTAAGTATTTTGAAATTTTAGAATCCCAGCTTGCGTGAGGAGCTCTAAAGTAAAAGCGTTGCCCCGGTTGCATATAAGGAAAAATAATTTCATGGGCATCGAGGACTTCCTCTTTAACGACTTTTTTCCAAGAGAAAAATCCGAGGCTGCCTAATTTGGGATGGCTCATAGAATGATTCCCAATAAGATGTCCTTCAGCCTTAATTTTGTTCATGATTTCGGGATGTCTTTTGGCGTTTTGTGCCACAATAAAAAAAGTGCCTTTGACCTGATTGGCCTTGAGTACACTTAATACTTTTTCCGTTACCCCAGGAGTTGGCCCATCATCAAATGTTAGAATGATTTGATTCTTTCCGCGATGAACTCGTTCAATATTTCCATTGGCAAATTCTTTATTGATAATTTGGGCAAATGCTGAGCTCATCAAAAGAGATGTAAGCGCCAACACGCTAAGTTTCGTTTTCATTAACTCCCCCGAGTTCATTAATTGAATAGGGACGATTTATGGACCCAATTTCGATTTGTGTCCATCCCCCTTGTAAAAAGGAGTTGAATTATTTATGAATAGAGTTCACAGCTCTTTTTCTGCTCGAGATATTTTGGCATGCCCCGTTGGGCGAGTTGGTTGAGAGCTTCGGGTGTCCCATCATTATCAACCCAATGGCGCAATGTCTCTGAGCCATTAATGAAGTCGATCGCCAAGCGGTCAAATTGATATTCGTAAGGTTTCTCGCTCCATTGAAAATCATTTCCTAATTCTGTTTTGAAGGTTCGCAATAAAATCTGTCCAAGTTTCCATGCTTCAAAACGAGTGGGATCAGTAATTTGAATTTGAACACCTCCGCAAGTTTTGCCAGCATATTTATGAAATGTAGGAACAAAAGCTTGAGGTCGGCAAACTGCTCCTTCAATTCCAAATTTTTGCATTTTCTCTTTTACTTTGTCCGCAAAGGCAAAAGGTTCAATACCTGCAGCACCCAAGATTTCTAGTGAGCGTGTGGTTCCGCGTCCTTCACTTACTGAGCAGCCTTCAAAAAGAACCGTTCCGCAGTAGGCGATTGATCCTTCCATGGTCGGAAGGTTAGGTGAGGGGTTGACCCATGGAAGACCCGTATCTTGAAAATACATGTCGCGCTTCCAATTCTTCATGGTCACAATATCGATTTCAACATCGCGATGCTCTTGCAGCATTTTAAGTTTCGCCACTTCTCCCATTGTGAGTGCGTGTCTCATGGGCATTTCAAGATGGCCCACGAATGATTTCCATTCCGGTTCAAGCACATTGCCTTCAACAAAATTACCGCTGACGGGATTGGGCCGATCGAGAATCACCAGCTTAATATTTTTTTTATGGAGGGAATCAATGATTAAACCCAGAGTTGTAATATAAGTATAAACTCTTGTGCCTACATCTTGGAGATCGATCACAAGAGTATCGAGTCCTTCTAACATTTCATCCGTGGGAATTCTGGTTTCAGAATAGAGCGAGTAAACAGGGATTTTAAAATAGGGATGAATAAAATGTTTGGTTTCAATCATATTATCTTGGACATCGGTCACGAACCCATGTTGAGGGCCAAAGAGTGAAACCAAGTTCTTTCCAAGAATTTTTTTAAAATGAATGGCAGCATGTTCAAAATCGGGCGTCAGTGAAGCTGCATGACAAAGCAGCCCCGTGCGGCCCTTGATGCGCGACTGAATATTTTTTTCTGTGGAAAACTGCTCTAACCCTGTAATGACTCTTTGCATATGCTTCTTCCTGTAAAATTTTGACAGAACTTATCCGTGACGTTCATGCCAATTTCCCGTTACAATTATTGTAGTAGAAACACACACACAAGCTACTGAAATTTATCGGGAGAATTCTTTCATGAAACAATACCATGATTTATTGCGTCACGTCTTAGACAACGGTGCTGATCGCGCTGATCGCACAGGAACTGGAACCAAATCAGTCTTTGGTTATCAAGCTCGTTATAATCTTGAGGAAGGCTTTCCTCTTGTAACTACTAAGAAATTACATGTTCGCTCAATTATTCATGAACTCTTGTGGTTCTTGAAAGGCGAAACCAATACTCGTTATCTGAATGAAAACAAAGTGACGATTTGGGATGAATGGGCCGATGAAAAAGGAAATTTAGGCCCTATTTACGGAAAGCAATGGCGTTGTTGGGAATCGCGAGAAGGTTTTTGTATCGATCAAATCTCAAATCTTGTCCAAGAAATCAAAGCGAATCCTTTTTCTCGTCGCTTGATTGTTTCGGCGTGGAATCCTTCTGACCTTCCAAAAATGGCCTTGCCACCATGTCACACTCTCATGCAATTTTACGTCAATGACGGAAAACTTTCGTGCCAGTTGTATCAACGTTCTGCGGACATCTTTTTAGGTGTTCCTTTTAATATTGCTTCTTATGCTTTACTTACGATGATGATTGCTCAAGTGACAGGATTGAAGCCTGGTGAATTTGTTCACACTATGGGCGATGCTCATCTTTATTCAAATCATATCGACCAAGCGATTGAGCAATTGAAGCGTACTCCTTATAAGCTTCCTCAGATGACATTGAATCCAGATATCAAGTCCCTTTTTGATTTCTCTTTTGATGATTTCAAATTGGAAGGTTATGAATGTCATCCGCATATCAAAGCTGCGGTGGCGATTTGATCATTTCGCTTATTGCAGCGGTAGGTAAGAGCTACCAACTGGGTGGCGAGAACCAAATGCTCTGGCATATTCCCGAAGATTTTAAACTTTTTAAGTCGCGCACCATGAGTCACCACATGATCATGGGGCGCAAGACTTTTGAATCCATTGGCCGTCCACTACCTGGGCGAACCAGTATTATTCTTTCCCGCGACCCTTCGTTTAAAGCTCAAGGTGTTTTTATTTTTGATGATTTGCAAGTGGCGATTGATTACGCGAAAGAGCGTGGGGAGACAGAGCTTTTCATCATTGGGGGCGCACAGATTTACTCTCAGGCCCTTCCTCTTGCTGATAAGATTTATCTCTCTCGTGTTGATTACGATGGCAAAGCCGATGCTTATTTTCCAGAGATCAATAATAATGAATGGAGTGAAGTGGAAGAAGCAAAGTATGAAGCAACTGAGAAAAGTCCTGCTTGGACGTTGAGTTTACTTAGCCGAAGAAAATAAGCGCTTACCCGTTAACAATTCCCAAAACATAATAAAGTCACAAGCAAAAGAGTAGAGCGGATACTTAAACGTTGCCGGTCGATTGTGTTCAATCAACATATGACTAATCCAAGCGAAAGCATAACCACTTACTAAACCCGCCAATAAAAATGTTGGATTCCAAAAAAGAAGTGCCGAAATAAAACAGATAATACCAATACTTGTTCCAATAAAATGCAAAATTTTGGTACCAGGTTGCAAATGCTCCGAAAGATAATAGGGATAAAACTCTGAAAGCGTATGAAAACCAGAACCGTAACGACCTTTGTATTGAAGAATGTCATTGCGAGAAATAAAACTAAAGAGGGCTTCCGCTTCATGCCAATTGATTTTAGCTCCCCAATGGAACCAAGCTTTTATCAATTCCGCAGCATTGTCTTCGTCTCTTGCTGAGGCTAAAAATTGTAAGAATCGTTCTGTATTTAAAATTTTAAAAAGGCCACAACTTGTATGTCGTCCTTCTTCTGGATGTGAAGTAAGCGCAGCTACTTTTTTGCTCTCGAGATTAGTTCCGAGACGGGCCTTAAGTTGTGAACGAGTTCCCAATAATAAGGCATCACCCTTATTATCATGGCGATTAAAAAAAGCTGAAGCCTTGAAAGAACAGTCAGCATCACAGATATAAACTTCATCTTCAGATAAAGGGCCCAATAATAATTCACTTAAAGTATGGGCCAGTGTCTGTTCTTGTTGAACAATAATTTGCGCGTCTGGAAACCATTCCATCAGTGGCGGGCGAAGCTCGTTGACCAGATCGGGCCTTAAAATAAAAACCCATTGAAAATCGCCAACTGAGGCAAAGGAATCGCGAGCATGGATAATCATCGGCTTGCCGTCGACGCATAGCAGCGGCTTGAGTTCTTGTGACCAACGTTCAAAACGTTGGCACTCACTGATTAATGGAACGACTATGCTGCAATAAGCCATTTTTTCTCTATTCTCGGTTTTACCATAGTTTAGAGGCCTATTGTCGCAGGATCAAGGTATCTTTTACTTAGGCAAAAGTCGGCTCTTGCCGCACCACATTTTTTAACTTAAAACCTGTTCAAAATTATCCAATAATCCGACTAAGGACGTTCCAATGCGTACACTTATCATTTCAGCTCTTCTTCTTCTTTCTTCAGTGGCCATGGTCAGCTATGCCCAAGAAACTCCTGGTCCCGTGGTTCTTGAAAAACCGGCAGGAACAGTCAACTGTAATGAAGAGCTCGAGCGCTGTGAATACATCACAAAGAATGTAGTTGCTCGCCAATTGATTGCAAAAATTAATGCTGTTCTCTTTCCGGGAACAGTCCTTTCTCCTACAGACGGTTACATCGCTTTAGAATCTCTTAAGAAAATGAGCTTTTGGATTAATGATGAAAACCTTCGCGATAAATTTATCGCCATGATTCCAGTTCTCGATGTGCTTGAAGATTTTGATGCTAGTGCCTTAGTTCAAGTGACGACAGAGATTTTTTCGCTAAGTGATGAAGGACTTGCCGAAATGCAGGCCCAAATATCAGGAGTGGGAAGTAATGAAGAAGATTCTGATTGGAATCTAAACATGGGAACATTAGGGACTGTGGATCTCGCTCTTAAGGTAGGAAATAAACTTTTAAGTTCTGTCCTTGGTTCTAAACTTGTTCGCACTCAAATCAATCGCGTAACGACAGTCACTCAACTTTTACCAAACCTCGCTTCAATTGATTATAACCATTCTACTAATGTTTATGTCTCACCTACGGCCGGGATTGTGAAAGAAGAGAAAGCAGGTTTAACTCTCGCGGGCAATCTTTCCATTTCTGCCAGTGATCCTGATCTCGTTCTGCTCTCCGATTTTTCATTTCGCTATGGAGTTATTTTACCTCCTGTCGAGGGAAGAGAAGATCGCGTTTCAATTCTCAATTTCACAAATCCCCAACTTTATATGGTTAAGGGTTTAAGTAATATTCTCGTGAGCTCACTTGCCAGCCAGACAACAACAGGAAGAAGCTTAGGACTCTTAAGTTTTGGACGTCGTCGTGAAAAACTCCAGTCAAAAATTATGGTCATCACTCGTGCGGAGTCTATGAGTTTTGAAAGTTATGTTGCAAGCTTGAAAAAATTGCGTCAGTACGACCTTTTTCGCGAATTTACTAATGAAGAAGTAGAAAAACTGCCTGAATCATCAGTTGATCTTGAAACTGTTATGAAAACAATTAAGCCTTATTCATTCTCAACTCCTTCTGGAGAGAGAGTCTTAGGTTTCACCCTCGATCGCAAACTCGCACGCGAGAATAACATTAAGAAGAGTATTGAAATCGAAGTTAAAGAAGTTAAGTTCGGCGGCGGTGGTCTAAAACAAAAGGCCATCAGAACAGTTGAAAACTTGATGCTCTCAGGTTTGAAGTTTAATCCGCTTGATCCAAAGACTCTTGAGAAGGATGTGGTTAAATTGCGAATTACGCTTAAGAAATTCAATGGGCGCGAATCTGTAAAGAAAGAACTTTTTTATAACCCAGAAACGAATCGTTTTATTACTGAATAATGAAAAAGCTTATTGCTCTTCTCTTTTTTATTTTTACTCTGAACCTACAAGCCACTGTTGTATTGCCATCATCAATTCTTACGGCCAATGAAATGGTGGAAGAGTTTAGAGCTTCCTTTCGAGTGAAGCTTCTTGAGCTAGAGAAAAACTACTATGCTCTTTATGGCGATCGTTCCTTATCCTATCGCTCCCACGAAGTGATTACTTGTCAAAACCGGCCCTTTGCTCCTGGTTCAAACTTGGCACGCTTGGAATTAACTTCAAAGATTAATGGTGAGGAGCGCTTCCAATCAATGCGCTATTTTGGTTGTGGTGAAAAATTAGTCCTCCAAGAGCATTTGCAAGTCGTTGGTGGTGATGAAAAACCTCTCACTTTTAATCAAATGAGAAAAGGCGAGATCGCTCTCAATTTAAAAGCTGGTGAGAAAAAGCGTTTTTATCGTATGATTTATGGCGATCAAACGGAGCTCTTTTCCTTGTCACAAGAGAGGACACCATCAGGAGAGTTTCACGAATACCGCATTGGTGGTCAATTGGCCTATCAAGTGACCTATACTTATTCAGATGAAGTTTCTCGTGTCACCTATAAATACTTTCCTTACAGTCTAAAGATTCAAATCGGTCAATCAGAGTGGACCACGACGATGGGATTTACTCCGTATACAAATATTGCCAACGCTTTTGCAAAGCCACAAAATTATGTGACTTATTTCGATTCATCCAATACTCAAGTTTCTGAAGGAACATTCCTCACTAACTTTGGTTATAATGTTCGCGAGAGAACCTTGTCCCGAGTCGGAAGTTTTGTTCGTGTACTCATTAATGAATTTCCACCGACTGCGGTCGTTAATACGGGAACTCAGAATCAGCGATTATTAGAAGAGTTAAGACTTAATTATACCAGACTCCTTAATAATACCGAGCCTAATTTAGTCCGTAATTATATCCAGGAATTAATTCTAGCTGCAGAAAAAGGTCAACTTCAAGACAACAGACCAGCGGGCACACCGTGAAGCTATTAGCTCTTTCATTCTTCTTTTGCTTTTCTGCTATCGCTAACGAATTTCCTTCGTGGGTTCCTAATGATCAGTATTTTCTTCAGCAAAATTTAATTAATAGCTCGGCCTATTTTCGCCAGCTTTTTTTCCAATCGGTGGCCACTCCGGCAGGGGATCGTTGCTTAAAGCTACAGCTTCAACGTATGAATGGTCACTTTGATCTTGAATGGTGCTTCGAAGAGATTGTTAGAGGTGAAACTCGTACTGCCCAAGTTCAGCTTCAATATAAAGGTTCTGTCATTTTTACGACGACAGTCATTCGCGAAGGCGCAAATCTAAGGCCGTGGACATTTGAGGAGGCTAAACTTTTAAAACTCCCTAGCAGTAAGAACGTTACTCGTTATGAACTCACCGTTGAACCAATGGGGCTAGAGGTTAGTCTAAGGAAACAAGAAAAGTCACTGAAACTTCACTACAGATATCCTTTTGAAGACTTTAATCTTTTTTTCGATCAATACTTTGAAAGGGAGAGTGAATATAGACGCTTTTCCTTTACCTGTCGCAATTGTGATTCTCAGGTTTTTATAAAGATTGAATCTCGACCTTCAAAAATTGAAGGTCTTGAATACGAACACTATTATTCAATGAACCAAATACCTGGATACGTTTCACCAAAACTAGTGACGACTCTCTTCGCGCAGGCAGTGTCAGGTGCTGTTCAATTAGTCAGTAATGATATTGTGAATAAGATTAAGCTTTCGGGGCTTCCTGCTCTTTAGTGACGATATTACCAAGATGATTTTCACTGCCATCGCTGGTTTGAGGTGCTTTAACAGCTAATAGCGATTTTAGTTCTTCTAAACCCTGTAGCAGACCTTGTTCCCAACCCAATTTCTTCATTTCTTTCCGTGTCGATTTGGCCCAAGCTTCAAGTTCAGAATTGGCAACCTCTTTTAGGCCTTTATCCCAGATGATATTCATTCGTCTTTCTCCGAGAGAGAGATAAACCATCATTCCGAGGCGTTTCGGATGATTGGTGATGCCAATGTTGTGATAACACTCAATGGCCGCCTGTTGCACTTCTTCTTTTAACTCTTTGCTTGTCGCTAATATTTTTTTTAAACGGGGAAGATAGGCGAGATAATGTCCAAGAAAAAAACCAATAAGCTGAAGGACGATAAGATAAATGAGATCCGGTAGTTCCCAAGGAGAAAAATAGTATATTGTCGGTAATAACAAAGAGAAAAAGAGTCCCAATCTTAAATGGGCGCCAGGGTATCGATCACTCCATTGATTAAAGAGGACCATCACTTCAGCATCTGAATCTTGCTCGATGATTTTAATTTTATTATCTAATTCTTCTTTAAAATTAACTAATGTCATTTACCATCTCCCACTTGCGCCACCGCCAGAAAAGCCGCCTCCGCCGCCACTCCAGCCACCTCCACTACTACCGCCAAAGCCTCCGCTTCGGTAAGAGGAGCTTCTATAGCGACCACCTTTTCCGATCCAAAAACGAGAAAAAAACATTGTGAACCAGAGGATAAAGAAAATGATGATAAAGAAACTGTTGGCGGTTTGTTTTGTTCGCGCTGGCCTTGCCGTCATGCCAGTCGTTTCGCTATTAAATTGCGCTAGAATGGCATTCACTCCGACAATGACACCGTCTTGATAACGATTCTGTTTAAAATAGGGAAGGACTTGACGAATGATTCGACCAGATTGGGCGTCAGTGAGGTCGCCTTCTAATCCCGTTCCAACTTCAATTCGAACTTGGCGATCATTTGGCGCTATAATGAAGAGGACTCCATTGTCGCTTTTTTCTTTTCCCAATTTCCATTTGTCGACAACCTTAATGGAATAACTTTCTATGGGTTCTGATGCTAAGTCTTTTACAACTAAGATTTGTAATTGCAAGATTCCTTGGCGATTGACATCGCGAAGAGCATTTTCCAATTGCAACTTAGAGGAACTTGAAAAGATTCCTACTTCATCAACAACTGGGCCCGTTAGAGCTGGTATTTCTTGGGCCAATAAAAGTTGAGACCAAAGAAGGAAGGGAATAAACAATAATTTAAACATTAGAATTTCACCTCAGGTGCATCTTGTACTTTTTCGAGGTTTTCAACTTCAAATTGTGGTTTTTTGTCATAATGGTAAAAAAGTGAATTGAACCAAGATGTAGGTGGAACTGTAACAAGGTTATTGTATTCCTTTATCGTTCCAATATAGCGATTGCGCGCAATCGTAATTCTATTTTCTGTTCCTTCTAATTGCACTTGAAGATCTTTAAAGTTCTCATTTGCCTTCAATTCAGGATAGCGCTCTGAAACAACCATTAAACGACCAAGAGCTTGCGATAATTGTCCTTGTGCTGCTTGGAATTCTTTCAGTTTTTCTGGATTTAAATCCTGCGCATTAACATTGATCGAGGTTGCTTTTGCTCTCGCCGCAATAACAGATTCAAGAGTTTCTTTTTCATGGGAGGCATACCCTTTAACCACTTCAACTAAGTTCGGAATAAGATCAGCACGTCTTTTGTATTGGTTTTGAACTTCGGCCCAAGAAGCCTCAACTTCATTATTGGCCTTAGGTAGTGATTGTAAACCACATGAAGTAGTCATAAAGATAATTAAAGTAGCAATAATGATTTTTTGCATGAATCACAACTCCGAAATTAGTGTTTTCGAAATTGTAACGAGATATATACGTCAATTCAAGTTTAGTTGCAGTCAAAGCCCGATTTGTTGCGCTTAATCAGACCCTGTTCTTCAAGCTCGTCTGCATTGAGGTGAAAGGCAATCTCTTGGCTTTCGATCGTATCTTTCATTGTTGTAATTTGCTCAGAGAGATCGCGCAATTTATTCAGTTCAGCAATGATCTGATTGAGTTCCAATCTTCTATTGTGATTTTGGTATAATCTTATCCCGCTGTAGAGTGAGCCTGCAATGGTTGCGAGAAAGGCCGTGTTTAAAAGTGTTTTTACAAAAATCCTTTTTTCGGGAAAGAGTTGCATACGCAGACGCTTTAAAAATGTCTGACCACGCGTATCTGCATTGAGACGTTTAATGATATAACCGGTTACCATGAGCGCACCAACAGAAGCGACCCCGGCCATTTGAGTGACATCGTCACTCTCAGCAATCAGGGCCAGTTCATTAACTTGATCTTCAGTAAAAAGGGCAATTTCTCGCGGACTAGCACCAGATAAGAGATGCTCTCGCATTTCTTCGGCAGCTTGCTTTTCTTTTTGCAATGTTTGCATTTTTCCTAGCATTTCTTTGTCGCGTGCGAGCATGTGTTGTTGCTCTTTGAGCATTTTACATTTATCGATTTCACTTTGGGCCTGGGCCAAAGGTGAAAACCATAGTAAAAATGAAACAAGTGAAACCATCATCTTATTCATAAACAACCTCGTTATAGTGTTGTTATAAGCAAGATACATACCAATGAAATCATTTAATTACAGAGAGTTAGAGTAGGGAAAATGACTAATTTTTAGTCACTTGGAGAAGAATGTCGTTGAGTCTACTCTGGGCGCGAAGCGGTTCAGAAATAGATCAAACGGAGATAGAAAACAGGGCCCAGGAGGCTTTGAGACAAAATCTCCTGGGAAATTCTATTTATTGCTGAACGATCTCTAATTTATCGGCCAAGAAGGTGTTGTGCTCACGCTTGAGCTTTCCTTGAAGGCGGTCAAAGTATTCTGAGATGTAATCTACTTTTGTCTCTGGATAAGCGGCAAAGGCAAATGAAGGACAAATATTATTACTAAAATCAGTCACTACAAGTGTTTCGTTTGCGCCATCAACGGGCATATC
Source organism: Bdellovibrio sp. CG22_combo_CG10-13_8_21_14_all_39_27 (assembly GCA_002786715.1). Classification (GTDB taxonomy): domain Bacteria; phylum Bdellovibrionota; class Bacteriovoracia; order Bacteriovoracales; family Bacteriovoracaceae; genus 21-14-all-39-27. The sequence continues at coordinate 50,779 of PCTW01000082.1, read as the reverse complement.
ATTTTTATTGGCAACGTAAGTGACAGCATGGCATTGATCTCTTTTTCCCGAAATCATTGGGAGTTCAATTTTCTTTGCAATGAGATACATTGGACACATCATTCCTGGCGCGCATTTTGGCCCAAGCGATAAATAAAGAGTCACAGTACGATTGATTTCATTCACCGAAATTTTGCCATATTGAGTTTTATAACCGGCAAAAGATCCCTCTGTATCTACATTAAAAGTGTGGATATCAGCCTCAAGAATTCTTGGCTTTTGAATGGATCTGGCTTCTACGGCCATGGTTAGGAATAAGGCACTGGTAGCAAAAAAAGCAAATAATGTTTTCATCTTTCTCTCCTCAGATGTGTGATTAATTGAGGCCTTTTAATCATGCCTTTGAAAAAGAGGGAAATGATCTTCCTTAATTAAAACCTATAAGCATAACTTATGGGGGGAGGTACCTTATAAGATTTTCACTGATTGCCCTTATTTTTGGGGTATGAGGTACAATCGGGCAATGAAAACACTGATTCTGGGTCTTTCTCTGGCCATAAGCTCACAGCTTCACGCAAGCACACCTTCTTATTGTGTTGCTCACCGTTCATTAGGCTATGGAGGATTAGAAAACTCGTTAGAAGCCTTTTCCAATGCCATCCAAGGTGAAGCCGATGGAATTGAGTTTGATCTTCGTCATACCAAAGATCGAAAAACGATAATCTTCCATGATAAAAAGTTAAAGCGCGTTTCGAAAGGTCAAAATTGTGATTTAAAATCGCCTATTCATGAACTTACCTTGGCCCAGATTTCGCAAAACTGCTTACTTCAAAATGGAGAAGTCATTCCCACTTTCGAAGAAGGTCTTCTGCTCCTATCGCAATCGCAAACACGACTTTTGATCGAGTTTAAAGATGAGACCATTACTGACTCTGATCTCGAATTGATCAAAAATTATTATAGTGATCGACCAGAGCTGGTTTCAGTTATTTCGTTTAACAGGAATATCCTTGAGGTGGTTGAACAGAAGGCAAAGTCAGACGTCTTTTTCCAAAAGATTGGAACTGTACGTTTAAAAAAATGGGGATTTTTCGGCGATCTTGGAAATATCAGTGCTCTGAGTACTAAATATATTCATCGTTCAAGAGTGCAAAAGCTTCAAGCAAAAGGAATAAAAGTTGGGGCCTACACGAAAGATTCTGCTAAACGCATTCAAAAATATCTAAATAAAGGTGTCGATTTTATCACGACGAACAACTCGCTTCTTTGTAAGCAAATTATAAGCAAGCAATAGGTGACTTGACTAAAAAAGTGAGTAGAATGAATTTATGTCTCATTCTAATCTGATTCTCAATGGCCTCGAGCGTTTGTATGACCTTTTTGTTCAAGAGCGCTATTTTGTTTTCAATCAGCCCAGTTCCAAAGACCAATACCGATACAATTATCAGTTTAAGACTGATTGGTTTTCGCATCATGTTCCAGCTTGGAAAGAGCATCTCAAAAATCTGACAGAAAACGAGAATCTGCGCTATTTGGAAATTGGTGTTTTTGAAGGTCGATCATTTTTATGGGTCCTCGACAATCTTTTGAATGGGCCTGGAGCTGAAGCTATCGGAATTGATATTCGTTTGGAACGCCGTCTTCTCAAAAATCTTGAACTCTGCTCAGCACGAGAAAAAGTAACAGTCGTTGAGGGGCATTCCTCTCTCATATTGCCCGAATTGTATGGCAAGCGTTTTCAATTAATATACATTGACGGGGCCCACGGCGCAGAAGAAGTTTACCGGGATGCCAAGCTTTGCTGGCCTTTGCTTGATCACGAAGGGATTCTCATTTTTGATGACTATCGATTTAGCGATGGCGAAAATAATCCAAAAGTTGGCATTGATAAATTTCTGAACGAGCTTGCTGGAAAATATGAAACGATCTTTTCTGAATATCAATTGATGATTAAAAAGAGTTCATGATGATTAGGGCTTGCAAAAGAATTAGTATTTGATAAAATAATTTTAGATAGGTTATTTAACAACTTATCCACACTTCAGAATGCCCACATATAACATGTGGGTTTTTTGTTTTTAGGGTCTCAACCTTTCAGTTTTCATCCCTTTTTACCGATACGATGACCATGAGAAAAGCCTTTCTCTTCTCAATAATTTTGATCACTTGGAGCTGTTCAACCAGTCAGCGAAGTCCTGCGTCCGCTGATGGCGACTGTTTTGAGCTGATGCAATCAATTTTAGGAGTAGGACAGAAGAGCGACTTAAGTGACCTCTATCGTAAGCTTATGAAGCGTCCTTTGGACCAATGGAATGATCGCGCCTATGAAGATTATTTCTCGATATTGGAGCGCGAAGGGGCAAATTCGTACCAGTCACTTCCTGATTCACCAGAATCTATTGTGGCGATGATTGATTTTATGGGGGCCCAGTTAAAACGCGAGCCATTGACCTTTGAATCAAAAAAGAAAAAACAGGCGATTAAGCTTATTGAAAAATTAAAACGCAAAAAGAAGTTTGAGTTCCGCGATGTTGAAGCCGCTGTCGATGACTTGCTTGATTTGCGATTTCCAGAGCGCTTCCGTTTTGGTAGCGATGGTGTAGAAGCTCATTTGCAAAGTCTTTTGCATCGAGATCTAGTACGTTCAGGTCTTGAATCCATTATTGCGAAATATGCTCCAGAGAATATCCCACGCTGGACTCGATTCCGTCAGAGTAAGTGGGGAGAGTTGTTTGCAACTTCATTTTGGAATCTACCAGTCTTGACAGGTATGCCTCCACTCTATTTGCCGGCGGCCAAGGTTTCAAGACTATCGGATGAACTAGCACAGGACATTTTGCATAACGGACTCTCTGATGAGGTCCTCAAGAAAGTGAAGCTTCATTATTATGGCGAGAACGAAGAGCTCTTTTCTCGTTTTCATGGTGATTATCAATTTCTGCGCAAACGATATCTGACCGCTATCGGAGTCTATTTGTCGGCCTATTTTGTCTGGGATTTTTATCGAGAGCAAAAGGAAATCACCCAGGAGGCCGAAAAGCTGGATCAAATGACAGAAGACGGGCAAGGCCTTCTTGATATGGCCAAAGAGCTAGAAGCGGCAGGTGTTTCCATTTTTGATGAACCCACCAATCTCCAAGACATGACTGAAAATCGCTTTTGTGAATTGATTGAAAATTGTATTAAGGAACATACAGGTCAAGATCAAGTCATCAATCCTGAAAAAGAATTAGTGCGCGCTTGCCGAAAGTTTATGGATTCCGCGAAGAAGTGCCGACGGTATTGGAATGAGGATTTCTAACAGTCTTTATAATCGCCCCAGGAATTGAATTATCTTTATTTTTCTCAAACAGATATTCGGCAGGAGAATCTTTGAGAAAAGGTCTAAAAGCTTCAAAGATATCTAATTGATCTAAATTCTGAACGATCATAGCATTATCATCATAAACAAATTTATCCCAAATACGATTGAAGTTATCCTGTCCACGAACAACTTGGGCGAGATAGTCTTGTCCAGGACGAGTTCCATCTGCAATGACACCATTATTCGCCGATACTGATTCTTCAATAAAATACCAAGTCTCTTGAATCTTTTGGAGGCGACTTTCTGGGAGGCATACTTGAATAGTTCTTAATGCCTTTTGTGCACCAGCGGTAAAGCATTCTTTGGTTTCCGCAATGACCTCTAAAGTAAGAGATTCATAATTGAGATTGAGATCATCTTGGTTTGATCCGTAACGAACCATCGCCATCTGCGAGCTACCTACTGATTTCGAATCAGAAATGGCGTAAGTACGAGCATAGCCACCTTCCATTCCAAAACTAAAAGGATTTGGAAATCCAAATTCACCACCAAAGGCAAGCATCCACGATTCACCTTCGCTGGTGGTATGATCGACTCCAGATCGCTCACCACTGCCAGCAAAATAACCTTTTCCACGATTGAGCTTGCCATTGTTGTCGGCAATAAATTTTGCAGGGGCCATGCCTTCTTTCTCCTTCATCAATTTATCGATGAAGGTCATGCCTAAAACATTAATATAAGCTCGTGGGTTTTCAACGCATTTTAAGAAAAGAGATCCACCGTCGGCCACATAGTTAATTCCACCAAGGGAACGAAGCTCTCGTTTAATTTGTGGAATCTGGTAAAAATGGCGGCATAATTTCTTCAACGTTTCGCTTGGAAGCTTTCCATTTTCTCTGGCCATCATTCTGGTTTCTTCAAATGATAGTTCTGAAAAGTATCGCTCTTTATTCATGCCTCGGCCGAGTTGCCAGTCTTGAGTTCCAAGCGGGCGCTCTTCATTTAATGACTTAAAGTCTTCAAAGCTTTTAAATTGGTGATTTTCTTTTTGAATAGAAGTGAGATAGTCACGATAAATAGCAACAGGCGACTGTTTTAAGGGTTCAACACTGCTTTTTTTAATTTGAGCAAGTTGTTCAATCAGCTTGTTATCAGCTTTCGTTGCTGACATTGTTCCCTGCGAGCTTCCAGCAATAAATGATGCCAAGAATGTGCTTTTTTCTACTTTACTAAATTGATCCGAACTCAATTCAATAATGATAATATTTTTATGTGAAAGAAGGTGAGTGTCCGCAACATCAAAAGGCAGATCAATATTCAATAGCACTTGCCCACCGGCATTGATTTCGCCTTCTGCCTCGGTAGAGCTTAAAAACATCAGATCTGATGCTTTAGGATTTAAATAATCAAGTTGGTCCGTGGTTGGAGCATAAAGACTGATCTTGGTCTTAATTCTTCCAAAGCTTAAGGCCCGTGGAGCTTGTTCTCGAAGAGAACTCATTCCTACAAGAACCTGAGGGTTTAATTGAATTTGATAACGACGCTTGAGATTGAGTTGTAAGTAACGATCTACTTTAAGTTCTGAACGTACGAGACCTTGATTGATAAACGATAAACCACTCATGAAAAGTGTAGGAGGGACGCAAGCAAGTTTTGGGGCAGCGCCTTGGCGTTCAATATCATAAAAATAGTCGGCATCATTCCAAGGATTCACCGCCACTTCTCTCGTGACCTGATGACCTTCGAGTTCGCCAGTGCCTTTTATTGTTAACTTAACGGGAATAAAGTTTTCACAGTCAAAGAGATCATAATCGAGTAAAAGCGAAATATCGCTACAGCCATTGGCCTGCGTTCTCTTTTCGGTTTGCTCAATTGTGCCCACGTCACTCGTAACTTTAAAATCAATATTTCCTAACGGGCGGGCGAGCGAAGAGCTAATAGAATCGGCGAGACATAAACTCAAGCGCGTGCGTTGAGTACGACGAGATGTTTTCTGGTAAGAGTCACTGACGAGAGAACCTGCACGAGCATCGATTCTTGTCACGATAAAGCTTTGTGAAGCAGAGACATCATTTTCCGCATCCTCTTCATCTTTTTTTACGGCTTGGGCCATGATGGCATCACTTCGCAATTCTTCAACTTTGGATGGGTCTTCAACAGGCCTTGCTTCGGCCACTGAGCCCCCTTCAATTCCGGCCATGGGAAGGGAAACTGAAAGCGCAGGAAATTTCGTCATTGGTAACTGAATATTAAAAATCACTTCTAATGATGAAAGTCCAGTGAGGTTATTAATGATAGGCATCTCACCATCAATCACAAAACTTCCATTTTGCGAGCGAGAGCTTTGCGAGCTCATGCCGATGACTTTACTATTGTTGTCTATTAAAGTCAGTTTCGTTTCAAGATTGGCCTGCTTAATATCTGTGCGAACAATTTTTCCAAATTCATCTAAGCGTTCAACTTGGAGTCTGAACTCAGCATGAAAAGGCAAGAGAGATTGTCCATTGCGACCGCGCACAGGGGAGAGTTGTTTAAAGCTGACGGCGACGACCTTAAAAGGGGAGGCTTCATCAAGCTTGCTGCTCTTGTGACTTTCAGGAGTTTCATCGTAACGAAGATCGCGAACATTATCGCGACTCTTCCATGGGTTCACCATAAGGGGAAGTTCAATCATCGCCTGATTATTTCTACTGTTTAAAATTTCGACAGGATATTCCATGAAATCTTGCTGAGCTAACGGATTAAATTCAATCCACTCATTCCACTGGAGACAGCCGTTAGCATCGGCCACGACTTGATGAGTTTTATAAGGCGTTACCACCTTTACTGGCTCTTGATATAAGGGAGCGAGAAGCGGATCTTTTAAACAGGTTTGCAGGCCTATAAGACTGGCATTTTTGAGATCTCCCATAAGGGCCCACTCACCAGTGGTGTCTTGATCAATTGATGTTTGAGTAACTTTTGAGGCAGAGAAGCCCATGTCCGACAACGTCGGATGCTGGCGCTCAGCTTTTTTTGAGCAACCCATGAGTATGAATGTCAGAGCGACGATAATCGCTTTTTTGGTCATAGAACCTTCCTCAATGTTGATTCTATGAGCAAAAAGGAGGCCATTTTAGGACCTTTAACTCACTAAAATGACAATAGAGTTTAAGTCTATGGTGTCTAAGTTTTAGACACTCATAAGAATGGATTCAATGACACAATTCATCCGAGTCAAAAGTCAGAGAGAATATTTGATCTTTTTGGTTCTTCAGGGAGTTAAAAAATATTTAGCGTTGGCTTGATATACTTAAATTTTATTGTGAGCTATCTTAATAATTACTATTTATTACTAATGGTAGGTCATGAAATTAAGTAAATCTCTGCGCGAGCAGATCATTTTTTATTGTTTAATTGGATTTGTAACGATTGCTTTATTTACCTACCTCTATCGTGTTGGAACTGCACAAACAGAGAGTTCTATTATTAGAGGCTCTCAGATTTTAAGTACTTCACTCAGAAATACACTTTTTAATTCAGTGAGGGATATAAAATATCTCTCAAATAAACCTCGCAGCACCCTCTATGAATTTGCAAAACTTTCTCCTCTGTATTCTCAAGTTCGAATTTTGAACTCCGCTGGACAAGAGCTTTATCGACTCAATCATTACGGAACGAGCTTTGTCGAGGTGAGCAAGGATCAACTGCAAAATAAAGGGGAGCGCTATTACTTTCAAGAGTTAAAGAAAATACAGGATGACCAAATATACGTCGGCCCCATTGATAACAATATTGAAAATGGAGTTGTCATTAACGAGGAGATCACCTTTCGTGTGGGAACGCGCCTGAACAACGGGGGTTATCTCGTTTTAAATATTTCGAGCGATTATATCAAAGAGATTTTGGATGGGATCAAAGATTTTGAGATATCAATTGCTGAAATTCCATCGAATGAAGGGCTATTGGCCTATCTTCAGGGAAGACTGGTCAAGATCATAGAAGTTTCTCCCAGTGGAAAAGAGCCCCATCTCGCCTCGTTGACCAGTTTTTCATGGAAGTTAAGCGCTATTTTTGATGTGAGGTCGGAGAGAAAGTATATTATCGGCATTGCTTTTGGATGTGTGCTGATCTTTATCCTTTTATCATCTCTTTACCGCAGAATTAAAGCGGGACTTGATGAGTATTACAACCTCGGTCTTTTTTATCGCAAGTTCATTGATTCATCGACCATTTTTAGTATCACGGATAAACACGGAAAAATTACTTATGCCAACGAAATGTTCCAGGAGATATCGCAATATTCAAAAGAAGAGCTTTATGGAAATGATCACCGAATTATTAATAGTGGAACCCATTCGAAAGAGTTTTTCAAACAGATGTGGGATTGCTTAAAAGACGGAAAGGTTTGGATCGGTAAAATAAAAAATAAGAAAAAAGATCAATCACCTTATTGGGTTTATTCAGTCATCGCCCCCATTGAAAATCGCTATGGTGAGATTGAAGGATATGCCGCTTTAAGATTTGATATTACCAAAGAAATTGAGCTTGAAAATAAAATGAAGCAATTTCATGCTGCGAGCGTCGCTGGCATCGGTCGAATGAGTGCCTCTCTTTCACATCAATACAGTACTCCTATTAGTGCTCTCTTAAGTTCTGCTGAACTTCTCGAAATGGCATTAGAGGATGAGAGCAAGAGAAATCCTCTTGTGATTGAGCAGTTCAATCATATAAGAGAAACCCTAAATGAAATGATCGAGCTTAATAACCTGATTAAACAGCTGGCTAGATCAAGTGAGGATACTCCTTCTCAGGACGATACGTCTCATCTGGAAAGTGTTATTTCGCATGCCGTGAAGCTAAGTGAGAAATCGATTAGAGGCAATAACGTCGAGGTTCATTTCGATCCTGCAGCTATGGACGTTTACGTTTTTGGCCAGCACATACTATTGGCCCAAATCTTTATAAACTTGATCAGCAACAGTGTCTTTGCGATAAAGGGACTGAAAGAGAAATGGATCAAAATTCATATTGAGAAAAATGAGAAGGCAGAAGAAGTTCTCATTCGCTTTCAAGATTCAGGAGAGGGTATTTCAGGAGAAGCAAAGAATCAAATGTTTGATTCTTTCTTTTCAACGAAAGATTTATCAGAAGGTTCAGGTCTTGGACTGGCGATATGCAAGGAAATTGTAGGTTTTTTTAATGGTAAAATTTATTATGACAAAGACGAGAAGAATACAACATTTGCGATTGTTCTCAGATCGTCATGTGACTAAGGAGATTATATGAAAGAGAATCTATCTAAGAAGATAATTATCGTTGAAGATAATGCTGTGGTACGAAGAAATTTAGAGCTCTTACTTCAGGCCTTGGGGCATGTGGTGCTTAACTCTTATGAGAAGATTGAACTCGAACCTCTGGAAAAGGATCTGGCCAGTGGAGAGGTTGAACTTCTGTTGCTTGACATAAATTTACCTGGAGAGATGAGTGGTGTGGATTTTGCGACAAAAGTGAAAGATCGAAGTAATGTTCCGATTATTTACATCACTGGCAATATGGACTCTGAGGTCTTTCAAAATGCAACCCAAACTTTGATGTATGGTTTTTTACCCAAGCCCTTTAACAAGGTTCAATTGGATTATGCCATTAGAGTAGCCATTGTCCGTCAGGAGTTTGAGCTTCTTCTCAAAAAAGAATTTGAAAGAATTAAGTCAAAAGAGAAGATGATGCAAATGGGGGAAGTCGCGGGAGGTCTTATTCATGACCTCAGCAATTTCAATTCAATCGTTTTGATGAGCTTTATGGGAATTGAAGAATTCTCTTCAAACTCCTTGGAAGATGAGCTTATGGCAAAAATTAACGACTTTTCAAAGAGAGGTTATCTTGGTGCTCAAAGAATAGAGAAGCTGGCCAATCAATATCGAAAACTCATAGCAAATGACACAAAAATCGAATTTGAGCGCATTAAGGTGGATGACTTGTTTAAGTCAATAGAGCAATACTTCGGCCAGAAATTTGCGATTAACAAAATTACTCTTAAGTATAATTGTGAGCCCAACCTTACCATTTTTGGGAGTGAAATCATTATCCTGCAATCGTTAGTTAATCTGGTTTCAAATGCCATGCATTCCATCGTTGAACAGAATTGTATTGAGAGGTGGATTGAACTGAGCGCCATTGAAACTACTGACAAATTAATTTTGGATGTTATCGACTCAGGGCCAGGCGTAAATGAAGACAATATCCCCTATTTGTTTGAGCCTAATTTTTCGACCAAAAATTTAACCTCAGAGTCGGGAATGGGCATGGGACTTTCTTTTGTCAAAAGCAATATTACGCAAAAACTCTCTGGTGAAATTCACTATGTCGATAGCGATGAGTTTTCAACATTTAGAATTGAGCTGCCATTAAAAGGGGAGAGTTAACTTCTGATATTATTCGATTTCAGCAAATTTAAAGAGTTAGGTTTGTCGATGGTTAAAAAAATTAACCATCAAATTTATTGACCATCACTTTTTATTGTTCTTATACTTTTGTGACTCAAGAATTGAATTTCACTTTTTTCTTACGTTCGTAAGAAGTGGTTTCTTCAATTCATGGATGAATTGAGTAGTTTTTTACAAAAAAATTTACTTCCTTTAATGGAGAACAGAATGATCAAGCAAAAATTGCTTGCAGTGTGTTTTATTGTCTTTTCCTTCCCGCTATTCGCGCAAGTTAAGCCTTGCAACGGACAGCCAGGTCATTTTCATGAAAATGGTGGAGGATTTGTTTCTGACTCTGCGAAAATAATAGGCGATCCTCATATTGGTGCTGATTCCATGGTTTGTGACTACGCAACAGTCGATGGTTCTTCTGTCACTATTGATGGCGGTTCAAAAGTTGCTGGCTTTAGCTATGTTAAAGGCAAGGTCTCGATTCAATTAAATTCAATTGTGGAAGGCAATGCTTTTCTGGATGGAACAAATGCGAGGGGATTATTATCAATAGATTTGTCTAGGATTTATGGCCAGGCAAAATTATACGACGATGTTGATGTTACGAACTCACTTATTTACGGTCAAGCTGTTTTAAGAGGCAACTCTATCGTCATATTCTCTGAAGTTTACGGTCAGGCACGCTTAACCGAAAATGCCTATGTTGGTCCGATCGACGCACTTCCAAAAAGTAAATTCGAAATACCAAATGCTAATCTTATTTCAATTAAAGTTCATGGGAAAACTCAAGTTTCTGGTAATGCTAAAATTTTATCTGAGGGTACTTCTTTTGAAGTTTGTGATGATATTATCTTTTCAAATAATACAATTATTAAGAGCACTCATAAATACTGTAGCAGTACTCCAAAAATTCCAGCCGTATCCCTTTATCCAGATCGAAAAGTATTTGCCGATACTCCTATCGGCTCAGTTTCCAATCCCGAAGTGTTTGCCTTCGTTAATGAGGGGGGAGCAGATGCCACTGGATGTTCGGCGGCACAATTAGTTGGCGATACCTCTGATTTTGAAGTTTCATTTAACTCTTGTTCGGTTTCAATACTCGTTGCTGAAGGTGGCTATTGCTCTGTTCAATTGAAGGCTAAACCTCAAACGATTGGTCCCAAAAATCTGACTCTTTCAATGAATTGTACGGTTGGTGGCTTGGTCAAAACAATCGATCAAGGAATTTCCTTTACAGCAACGGATGCTTCCTTGATGTCTGTTTCTCCTCTCGAAGCAGCGCTTGCTCCTACAATGGTTGGGGAAACAAGCAGCTCAAGTACTTCTTTTGTTTTTCAAAACAGTGGATCACAAGTTATTACTGGCTGTAGTGCACCAGCTTTGGCCGATCAAGATAAAGATGAATTTTCTATCGTGGAGGATTTTTGTGGAACAAGTGATCTGATTTTACTCTCGGGTGGAAATACGACGTATTCTTTTGATAATTCGATTGGATTTACACTGAGTGATCCTTCTCAAATTGAAGTCGCCAATGGAACAGTCGCCCTTAAGAAAGGCTATATCCCAACTGCCACATTTTACGCTAGCTACAACTCCAGCATTGATGGTGATATCGGCCTTGGTTCTCTGACGGGGACAGCAGTCGGTCAAGCAGGTATTAGCAGTGGAAGTTTAAACCTTGCTCACAATGATATAAGCTATGTTGATTATGATCCGGCAGGGAAGGACAATTTTGATCAACTAGTTGCCGTGAGACTCAAAATTATTCCAAATTACAATGGTACACCAAGTACAAATCAAGCTTTTTTTGGTTCTTTTGCGAGTTCAAGTTCAGAGGTTAACCGCTTTCAACTTAATCATGATGCTACCACAGGAGAGCTTAAAGCATACGTATGGGACAATACGGGAGTCCTCGTTTCAACTTCAGGATTTGGAATCTTTAATGCTGTTGCAGGACAAGAATATGAGTTAGAAGTAAATGCGGATTTTGTTAATGGAGAAACACGTCTTTTTGTCGATGGGACTCAATTTGGTCCGACGGTCGTGGCGACAGTGAATCGTTCAGGAGTTTCGACATCTACAATTAGGATTGGTTCAAATCGAATTGCTAGTTTAAGTTCTAACTTTTCCGTTTCGCAGCTGGCCCTGTTTAGTTCTATTCAACATTCAAGTAATTACACAGTAGCGTCAGATTGGCTCTCATATCCGCAGGACAATCCTTATGTGGAACTCGCGACTGCTATTTCTTTATCTTCAGCGTTAAAGAATTTTAAAGAGCGCGCGACATATATTAATGGAGATCTCATTCGATACCTATTATCTGACGACAATGGTGTTACTTGGAAATATTGGAATGGTTTTGCTTGGACACTTTCCAATGAAAGTCTCGCACAAACATCAACCGCACAAACAATATCTCAAAAAATATCTTTGCTGGGCCCGAATGGACAATTTAAATTTCGTGCTTATTTACATTCAGGAACCGGACAATCGACACCTTTGCTTGATGAATTAGTGATTGGAGATAGAGTTGGAGAATGCGAAGTTCGTATTGCACCTAAACCAACTTCAAGTGGAGAAAAGAAAGCGACTTTAACTCGCACTTGCACATCTTCAGGTACCGCTTCTACGACTAAAGAAGGAATCACTTATTCTGCCCTAAATCCCGTTCTTAATGTCACGCCTTCGAGTTTTCATTATGGAACATATAACTTATCTGTTCCTTCAGCAGTCGAAGTCTTCAAATTTAGAAATGATTCTGGATCATTGGCCCAATTTTGTTCAGCTCCCGTCATCTTGGGGGCGAATCCTACCGATTTTATTATTGTGAGTGATGGTTGCGGTACCACTTCATTGGCATCTGGTCAGTCATGTGATGTTTCGGTGCAAGCGACGGCCCAAGATATTGGAACCCGTAGTGCCACTTTATTTAGAAACTGTGTTCAAGGTGGTGTGGCAAGTACTGTGGCCAATGGTTTAACCATATTTGGAGAGGACCAACTACCAGTTATTAAAATTTCTCCAGAAAATTTAGATTTTGGAAATCTCTTGATCGGTGAAGTTTCTGATACTTTTGAAATCAAGATTAATAATATCGGAGGCACTGATGCTACAGGCTGCTCTCCTGCTACTTTAACTGGAGCTCATCCAAGCGAGTTTGAGATTGTTGCCGATGATTGCAGTGCTTCTGATCTTCCTGCAAATATTGGTCAATGTTCTCTCTATGTTCGCGCAAAGCCGACCGGAATTGATCTAAGAACGGCCGACTTGACGAGGAATTGTGTTAATGGTGGCCTCGTTACAACTGTTCTTGAAGTTCAATCTCAAGTTTTATCTCCAACGCCAGAATTATCTTTTTCTCCCGTGAGTTACGATTTCGGACCAGCGCCGATTGGCTCAACCTATAACACGCAAACATTTACCATCAGTAACCTTGGCAATGCTGATGCACAGAAATGTTCAGTGGTTTATTTAACTGGCAAAAACTTTGATGATTTTTTAATTACTGCAGATAATTGTGGCAGTAGTGACCTACCGGCCATGTCTACTTGTACCGTAGATGTAACGACGAATCCTAACCAACTTGGGATTATTAAAGCATCGCTGACAAGAACATGTCTCATTGGGGGAACAGTTAAGACGCTGAGTAATGGCATAATTGCTGAATCAAGACCAAATACTCCTGAATTGAGTATTTCTCCTCTTGCTTTTGATTATGGTGGCGTTTCACTTGGATCTTCATTGACTCAAAATTTCACTATTTCTAACTCAGGTTTTGGAAGTGCTACTGGTTGCTCTTTGCCCACTATTGATGGAGATACTAGCGATTTTGCCATTTCTCTTGATGGTTGTGGAACGAATAATGTCGGTCAGAACAGCACATGTGATATTGCTCTCGATTTTATTCCACAAAGTGGTGGAGTGAAGTCCCTTAATTTGAGAAGAAATTGTACCGTGGGTGGTGAGATCGTCTCAACTATTTCTGGTACAGGAGTAAGTCCTAATCTGGAAATAGCCCCTTTATCATTTGACTTTGGAACTATAGAGGTCGCTCAGAGTTCGACACCACAATTATTTACTATAACAAATACAGGAGATGGAACGGCAATCGGTTGTACAACTCCCATAATCTCTGGAGTAGACGCCGATCAATTCTCATTAAGTATCGTGAACTGTCCCGATGGAAATATGTCTCCTCAAGGGGGAACATGTTCTGTTAATGTCCAATTTTCTCCAACGACACGCTTGCTTAAATCGGCCACTTTAGAGCGAACTTGCACTATCGGTGGAGTGATTTCCGCTTCATTAACAGGAACGGGGATTGGCCCAATTTTAAGCACAGCTCCTGCTCCGATTGATTTTGGTTATGTGGCCAATAATCAAGCGTCGCCAAACTTGACAGTAACCCTTACAAATACAGGTGATGCTGTAGCAACTGGCTGTGGGATTTACACTCTTGAAACAGGTCATAATTTGGAGTTTGAGATTGTATCAGGAAGCGATACATGTACTTCATCATTGGGAATAGGACAATCATGTACTGTCGATTTAAGAGCAATTCCAACAACCCTTGGATCGAAGTCTACACTTCTTCGCAGAACTTGTTCAAATGGCAGCCTCGAATCATCCGTGATTGCTGAATCAGCAAATCCTACTCTTAACATGACACCACTTGCTTATGATTTTGGTGATGTTACGTTGGGAGCTTATTCAACTCAGCATACTTTTACTCTTTCAAATCCTGGCCCAATCGATATTACCTCTTGCTCTGCTCCAGGCTTATCTGGATTAAATGCTAGTGATTTTGCCTTAACCTCTGTCAGTAATTGCACTGATCATCTCAATGTTGGGCAATCTTGCAACATTTACGTTAGCGCGCATCCTACGAACCTTAATGCTCTGGTGGCTTCATTAGATTTTAGTTGTCCCTTAATTGGAACAATCTCAAGTGCATTGAGCGCCACAGGTGTTCCTATAATAGCAAAAATGCCTATTAATCCTGCTCAATTTGATTTCCTTAAAGTCGGAATGGGGAATTCTTCAGCTTCCAAAGTATTCAAAGTCACGAACACCAGCGGTGGGAAATCAAAGCTGTGCTCTCCTCCTACTCTGGTCGGCATTGATGCCGATCAATTTCAGATCATAACGACGACGTGTTCAACAAACATGAATGCCATGGATAGTTGTGAAATCGAAGTTGCATCGACACCAACGACTCTTGGAGCAAAAACTGCGCGCATTGAAAGAGAATGTATTGTTGGTGGCAAGGCCATTGCCGATATAAAATCACTTTCAGAATCAGCAAACCCTATGATAAGTTTTCTTCAAAGCTCATATCAATTTCCTAAAGTGCAAGTCTTAAGTACTGGACAAGTTTTTTACGCAAAAGTAAGAAACAATGGGCCAGGGATGGCTTCAAGCTGTACTCCTGCTAGCTTAGTTGGGGGAAATGCCAGCGAATTTTCAATCATCGATGATCAATGTTCTTCAAATAATTTAAGTGCACAATCGGTTTGTTTGATTGCAATAGAATCAAGAACAATTTCAATTGGACCAAAAAGCACTAGTCTTGTAAGAGATTGTGGAATTGGTGGAACAGCATCCATGCAATTAAGTGCTATTGCAGAGGGTTCAGATTCTCATTTAAGCTTCTCTAAAGTGGAACATGACTTCTTAAGCATTGGAGTCAATCATGCTTCTCAAATATTAAATTTAAGCTTTACGAACTTAGGTACAGGGAGTGCTCGAAGTTGTTCCGCACCATTATTAACGGGTGCAGATGTAACTTCTTTTACTATTGTTCAAGAGACATGCTCCACTCAAGACTTGGGTCCAAAAGAGTCTTGTCAAGTTCAAGTCATGGCCGCCCCAGTTAGCTTAGGTCAAAAAAATGCCATTCTCAGCAGAACTTGTGGTTTTGGCGGAACTGGACAAACCTCGTTAAAGGTAACTGGGGTATCAGCGAATTCTGAGCAAGGTGTAACTCCTTCCACGTTTGCCTTTGGTGACAGTACGACTGGACAAAATTCGAAGCAACAAGTTTTTAAATTCACAAACAATGGCGTAGCTTCACTACTTAATTGTTCAGCGACAATTATTCAAGGAGCTAACGCATCGGATTTTTCAATTGTCAGCGATAGTTGTTTATCAACTCTCAATGCTCATGAATCTTGCCAAGTTGTGGTTGAAGCAAGACCTGCAAGTACGGGAGTCAAGGTTGCTCAACTTAGTCATGCTTGTGGCATTGGTGGGGATGCGACGGCCAGTTTAAGTGTTGAAGGTAAGCTTGAAGAAAGTGCACTCATTGCTAATCAGTCACAGATTAATTTTGGTTCTATTGTTTCAGGTCAAGCGACTAAAGAGATCGACCTTGTTATCACAAATTCAAGTTCAGGAGTGGCACGAAGCTGTATTTCGCCGGTTCTCTCTGGAATTAATGCTTCAGACTTTTCAATCTCAAGAGATACCTGTGGGACCGAGGATTTAGGTGCGTCTCAAGCCTGTCATGTTGGAATAACCGCACATCCTTCATCTCTTGGTCAAAAAGTAGCCTCGCTTGACTATAGTTGTGCTTTGGGTGGGAGTGTAAGTATTGATCTGAAGGCCAATTCAATCAGTGGTGTTCTATCACTTACGGTGAATCCTCCTTCCTATCAGTTTCCTCCAACGGTTGTCGGAAATAGTTCAAGTCTAAAGAAAATAACCTTTAATAATTTAGGTGAAGGGAAAGTCTCTGGTTGTAGCGCTCCTACATTAACTGGAATTGATGCTGCTGATTTTGAACTTGAAGTTGATCAATGCTTAACTAATGATTTAGATGCCGGTTCCTCATGTTTTGTTCAAGTCTACGCGAAGCCACAATCGATTGGTCTTAAAAGTGCTACCTTAGAGAGAGTATGCGCAATAGGTGGAACTGTTTCATCTAACTTGACCACTTTTGCCAAACTAGGAAATTCTGCTCTTTCCTTCTCTCCAAGCGAACATGATTTCTTGGTGGTCGGTGAGAACCAAATTTCCAAACAGCAAGTTTTCAAAGTCATTAATAATGGTCCTGGCCCAGTTAAAGGTTGCTCAGCTCCTGTGCTTGAAGGAGTTGATGCCGCAGAATTTTCTATCATTACTCTAAGTGAAAAAAGCTGCGGTACCAATGATCTTGCGCCAGGCGACTATTGCCAGTTTGCAATTGAATCGGCGCCGACATCATTGACCAAAAAAGAAGCTCAAGTGCGACGAACTTGTTCAATTGGTGGAAGCGTTACAGCTAATCTCCATTCTATGGGGAAATTGCTCCCAAGTTCAATAGTTATGGCACCCAAAGCCTTCAACTTTCAAAATGTGGGAGTTGGTTATCAAAGTCCAGAAAGAGTTTTTACTTTCTTAAACAATGGAACGGGATACTTAAGAGGGTGCTCTAATCCACAATTAACGGGCTCAAATTCAATTGAATTTTCCATTGATTATACCAGTCTTTTAAAGCCATGTAGCTCAGTTACTGAGCTTGCGCCAGGAGATTTTTGCCAAGGTAGTATTTCTTCCATTCCTTCAGAGCTGTTAGGAGAGAGAACGGCACAGGTTTCTTTTTCTTGTACAAAAGGCGGAAGTATTCAAGGGGATCTCTATGCCAACGGAATTGATCCCGATTTCCCAACTCTATTATTAAGACCTCAAGTTTTAAAACTTTCAAAGAATGAAACTTCTATCATCGAAATCTTCAACATTGGTTTTGCTGATGCTCTTGATTGTGCGCCGTTGAGTTTAGTGGGGCGTGATTCAAAGAATCTTGTTTTACTCGATAACGATTGTCGCGACCAAAAAATTCAAGAAGGCGAGTCTTGCTCAATCAAAATTAGGGCCAAATCAGAAATTGATAAGGCTTTTGGGTTCCAAAAGTGTGGTGATTTTACTGGAATGAACACGGTCATTTCAAATCGAAAAGAAATGAGTCGCTCTCTCACGGAACCAATTAATTGGATTGATGATTGCTCCTTAACAAACGAGGGCGAAGTTCATTGTTTCGATAAAGTTCAAAGGAAAGATTCTGCGATTAAAAAATTGCCCTTTATTAAGGAGATGTACAAAAAGAATAATAAGCTTTGTTTTAAGACCCTAACCAATAATGAAATCTGTCAGTAGATGATGATAAAAAGGAGATAAAGATGAATGTATTGAAAAAGTGTGGAGTGATGGCGTTGGCCCTCATCTCTTTTGGATTAACTTCAAATGCATGGGCCCAATGTGCAGGTGACATTGGATTTGCTCATCCCAATGGTGGAGGCTTTGTCGCAATTACCGCCAATGTTGCACCAAGTGTTGTCGTTTCTAGTAATAGTGCTGTTTGTGGCTATGCCAAAATTTCTGGTAATGCTCAAATTATTAATAATTCAAATGTTAACGACTTTGCAACAATTGAGGGAAATGTTGTGATAAACGATTCTGATGTAGGAGGGTTTGCCAATTTACGTGGATTTTTACTTCCTGGCATCCCTACATTAAACGTGACGACTGGAACTTCAATTTTTGGACATGCAGTGATTGAGGATGATGCTCAAATTGATAATTCCACAATTTATGGAAATGCCAGAGTGATAAGTGATTCTAAAATCATCTCTTCAAAAATTTATGGTCACGCCTTAATTGGTGGAGGCTATATTGAATCTTCAACAGTGCATGGCTTGGCGACCGTTGGTCCTGAAGGAAAAATCACTTCAAGTGCTGTTGTATGTAATAATGAGAATATTGATTTTGAAATCTCAGGAGGATGGAATCATTGCGCTCCTCCAATTTCAATCTCAAAACTTTCACAAAGTTCAGTCTCTCATCATATGTGTATGATTGGTTCATCTCAGTATGGCTCACAGGTTATTTGTTGGGGTAATAATCAATTTGGTCAATTAGGGATTCCTTCTTTCGCAGGAGCTCAGAGTACAATCAAACTTAAAAATGCGGTAGCGGGAATTCTTGATGCTACTGACGTTTCTACCGGCTCATTTCACACTTGTATCGTTCGAAATAATGATACCGTTGAATGTTGGGGGCTAAATAGCTCAGGACAACTAGGTAATGCCAGCATTATCGATTCAGATACTCCTGTCGTGGCAAGTGGTTTAACTTCGATCACAAAAGTTGTTTCAGGTTTTAATCATAACTGTGCCCTATCATCAACGGGAAGTGTTTGGTGCTGGGGAGCTAATAGTCATGGTCAACTTGGCGATGGAACAAATATTGATAAAAATATTCCAACGGCAACAGGGATCACGACGGCGATTAATATTGCTGTAGGGGAAAATCACTCTTGCGCTGTCCTTTCTGATAACACTGTTCAATGTTGGGGTTCAAACAACTATGGTCAATTGGGAAGCGGAATAATAGGTACTGATAATTATTCACCGACTGCATTATCAGTAAGTATCGGCTCGGTTCAAACAATTTCACTCGGAGGGGTCTCTTCATGTGCCATTAATGACAATGAAGAAGTTTATTGCTGGGGGAATAATACTTATCTACAAGGTGGCCATGGTGGTGCTACCACTGAAATTCCAACTCTTTCAGTCAATTCCTTGCCTGCAGTCTCCAACTTAGCCTCAAGCTATAATGGAGTTTGTGCGGTGGCTTTTGGTCAAATGGGCTGTTGGGGTTACGTAGGCATACTTGGTATTGGATCAGGCACAAATAGAATTGACTTAGTGACTCCTGTACTTCAAGGCTTAAATCCGACAACCCTAGGGACAACTTTAAATTCAGTTTGCGCTGGATCAGAGGGAGTGTTGATGTGCTGGGGCTCTGGGCCATTAGGTCGCTCTGATGTAGCTTCTTCATTGCTTCCAATTTTTGTTGAA
Organism: Bdellovibrio sp. CG22_combo_CG10-13_8_21_14_all_39_27; assembly: GCA_002786715.1. Taxonomy (GTDB): domain Bacteria; phylum Bdellovibrionota; class Bacteriovoracia; order Bacteriovoracales; family Bacteriovoracaceae; genus 21-14-all-39-27. The sequence goes on along the minus strand of PCTW01000082.1, from coordinate 31,244 downwards.
TATATTTATTAAATTTTAAAAGGAATTAACATGAAAACACTATTCTTTATGACAATAATTTTTGCAACTTTGAGTTCCCATGCTGCAATTTGTACAAACGCTGGAACTCTTCTCCCTCATACTAATCCAGATGGAAGCACTGGTGGTCAGTATCATGATACCGCCACTGTCGCAGCTTCTGTCTATATGGATGTCAACGCTAGAGTTTGCGATACCGCAGTTGTAACGGGAGACGTTGTCTTGCGCGATGATGCTTTGGTTGAAGGCAACGCTTCAGTCTCTGGCGACGTTCAAGTCTTTGATAATGGCAAAATTCATGGAAATGCCTTTGTTTCGGAGTTTGCTCAAATTCATGACAATGCTCTGGTTTATGATGATGTAGTGGTTAAAGGTTCTGCTGATATCGGTGGTTCAGCTCAGGTTTATCAAAATGCCGTTGTAGAAGGAAATGCTCATTTAAGCGAGACAACAATTGTCAGAGGAACTTCTCAAGTTTTGGGTTCAGCTCGTTTATCTGGAAGTTCTATCATTGAAGAAAATGGAAGAGTCTCTAGCAATGCTAAAGTCAGTGGAAGTGCCGTTGTCAAAGGAAATGGTCATGTCACTAGTGCTGCTCAAATCCGAGACAATGTGGTTATTCAAGGAAATGGATTTGTTGCAGAAGGGGCCAATTTAAGTGGAACCGTGACGGTAACTGGTGATGCAGCAGTTGGTGGTTTTACAACAACGACTCCGACAACAGTTGCTTATATTGGAGATAAAGCTTTTGTTATTTTATCTAAGAATGGACTGATTGATGGAATAGGAATTTCTATCTCTGGCAAAGCTTATATTGATTCAAATGTCGTGATCAAAGATAGCGCCAAGATCTATGGCAGTGCTTATGTTTCATCTTACGATGTTGGTGAGCTAATCACTATTCAAAACAATGCAAAAGTTTTTGGTGAAGCTAATATCGGTGGAAGTGCCACCATTCAAGATTCGGCTCAAGTCTCAGGTCAAGTTAATGTTTATGAAAATGCCATTATTGGTGGAACAAATGTTTTTACAGGTGATGCCATTGTTCGCGGCTCTGCCGACTTTAGTACCGGTTCGACAACTTACACAACTGGTCTGTACTTTGGTTTATAATTTGGAGAATAAAGTGAAATATTCATTTTTAGTAGCTCTTTTCGGAATTCTCTCTCTGCCTGTGTACGCCATCAATTGCGGTGGCGTACCAGGAAGTACTCACGCCAACGGTGGTGGCTTTGTTGCTGACACCGCCACCGTCGATGCCACAGTTTATCTTGGCGTCGATGCGGAAGTTTGTGATGAAGCTCAAGTTTTAGACAATGTGGTTGTCACAACTAATAATGCTCAAAGGATTGTCATCAGTGGACTTGCGAGAGTCTATAACAGCGCAACCCTAACAAGTGTTGATGCTCCTATGACGATTACTGGCAATGCCAAAATTTATGATCAAGCGAGTATTACTTCTCAGTTGGTTGCGAACTCGACCTTAACTGAATTGCTTATTCAAGGTGAACCCTTGATTTTTGAAACTTCCAGCATTGTAGGTCTTGTCCAATTTTCTGCTCAAAGTGAAGCACAAGTTTATGGCAGCGCTAGTGTAAGAGATGAAGTGATAATTAATGGAGACTGCCAAGTTTTTGGTTCTGCTGTTGTGAGAGAGAAAGTAACTCTCAATGACTCAGTTGTTATTTATGGTTCAGCAGAAGTTTACGGGCAAACAACTCTTAATAACTTTTCACAAGTCTACGCACTTGCCAAAGTTTTTGACTTTGCCATCCTCAATGACTTTGCTCAAGTTGGTGATACGGCAACGGTAAAAGATAATGTTATTGCCTACGGTGAAGTTTTAATTAGTGGTAATGCTACTGTTTCAGATTTCGCTCGAGTTGGAGACAATGCTCTCATTTACGACAACGCGATTGTTAGTGATAAGTCCCGTGTCTTTGGTGATGCTAGAGTCTATGGAAATGCTCAAATTCTCTCTCGTGCAGAGGTTTTTGATAATGCCGAAGTCTTTGACAGTGCCCTCATTAGTGCGAGGGCAAAAGTAAGAGGCAATGCTAAAGTGCATGACAATGCTCAAGTATCTGGTGACTCAATCCTCTACGACAATGCTGATGTCTTTGAATTTGCGAAAATCTTAGGACACGCCCAAGTTTACGGGCGCGGTGTCGTGAGAGGAACTGCTGAAGTTTCAGGGAAAGCGCAAATCTATGATGACAGCTCGGTTGCTGATAGTGCTAAAATCTACGGGAACGCAGAAATTTACGGTAACGGCAGAGTCTATGGCACAGCTTCAGTTTTTGAGCTGGGTCAAATCTTTGAGAATGCCGAAGTAGGAGGCGATACTTTGATTCATGGAACGGCACTGATCCACGGCACAGCAAATCTCATAACTGGAGATTATAATCGAGGAAATGAAATCTAAATGAACAAGACTCGATCTCTTCTATTTCTCTCTCTTCTGCTGCTCTCCTTTAATAGCTGGGGCAGAAACTGCGACAACCAATCGGGCGCGAGGCACTTCAATCCAAACGATGAAGTGGGCAATCCAACAGGAGGCTTTGTCGCTTTAACCGCTAAAGTCGATGCGGGAGTTTATTTAGGACCCAATGTCGAAGTCTGTGACCGCGCGATTGTCTCAGCACTAGGTAGTGATACTCCAAGAATTGAAGATGAAGTTAAAGTCTATGGACGAGCGAAAATTTCGGGTAACGTGACCATAAAAGATCAAGTTGAAATCTTTGGTGGCGCTAAACTTGAGGCCAGTGGAATCAATCATATTCTGGTCAGAGAAAAGGCCAAAATCTACGGTTACGCCAAACTCTCAAACAATGCCCGAGTTCAAGGCAATGCGATCATTGCAGGCACTGTGAGAATCGAGGCCAATGGTCGAGTCTGTAAAGACAACAAGCTTGAGAGAGCGGAGTATGTTTTTAATCGATTTGATTTTTGTCCGATTCCTTATGCAGAATTTAAAATTAATAGAAATCAATCAAATATCAATTTTCCCAATAGAGAAGTCTCCTTTGATGCAATTGATAGCTCTGAAAGAAATGGTTCCTATTTAACACTGAGATACATTTGGGACTTTGGGGACCAAAGCGATGAGGGAGAAAATGAAAAGTCGGAGCTGACTCATTCGTATAGAGTTGTGGGAAAATATTTTGTTAAGATGACGGCAATTGATAAAAATGGAGAGAGTGACTCTCTTACTTTGCCTCTCGAAGTCGAACTTCCGCTAAACACTGATCCGATCTCCTTTATTAAGGCCGATGTTTTTGCCACTAAGAAAAACCATCTTACAGTCAATTTTAACGGGTCTGATTCAAGTGATGAAGATGGTATGGTCGTCTCCTATGACTGGGATTTTGGAGATGGAACCACTGCTACCGGTCCTAAACCTATCCATCAGTTTATAGGCCCTGGCGTTTTTACCGTTGCTCTTAAAGTGACGGATGAGCTTGGTGGCTTTAATACAAGTTACGCTGAAATAACTGTTAACTGTGAACAAGAAATAGGTGATACCACTTGTTCAAGAATTATTGGACATGATGATCGCATTATTCCCATTAGTGATGAAGATATCGCCATCGAATTGGTTCCGAATTTGAGTCCTATCGCAGATAATAAATCAGCATTAGAAGTTTATGTTGAAAGTAGTGGTCTGCCTTCGAGACTTGATATTTCTGGAATCTCAAGAGTTGAAGATGGCAGACTTAAGATTTCAATGGAAGAACTCCTTAAGAAATCGATTGATCTGCATGATGAATTTAAAATCAACTTTAACGCTCTCGATGAGTCAGGAGTCGAACACACCAGCACGATTACCAATATCTACTTTGGTTCAGGTACAATTAAAGGCAGGGTTACTGATCGAAGCAACGCCACCATAATCTTAAAAGGCACAAAGTTTGATCTCTATAAAGAGATTCGACTTGGAAGTTCTGGAGAATTTGAGTTTAAAAATCTACCCTTTGACGGCTATCTTCTGATTGCAAAATACGCCGATGAATACAGAAGTGATCTGGTCGTCGCTTTTCCTCAGTTCACTTCAGAGAGAATCATCTCTTTTAATGAAATCCCAACAAAGACAATGCCACAAGCGAACAAGAATTTACTAAAATTTGAAAAGCAACTCAAAGGGCAGGACCCGAGATCAAATTTTGCGATTGAAAAGATTGTCTTTACTCCTGATAAAGTAGGAAAAGTTGCCAAGCTGAATTATAAAAAGAAAATACCGGCCAACAAGGATTCAATTATCGTTGCTTACCAAGTCTTTACGATCGGTGAAGAAACCGAAGATCTTGTTAATTTAACTATTAAGGTTCCTGGGAAAGCTCCGATTGATTTTACTCGAGTTACAACCTCCATCCCTGCAGATAAAGAATTTCCACAAATTGGTGATGCTGTAAGCACCTCACATTGGGAAACGATTGAAGTAAAAAAAGCAAAGAGCTTTAAGCAAGATGAAATCGAAATTGAAATTGAAATGAGTGCCACTTCATTAAAAAGAGGGCCTTCATCTAGCTGTGGATCAGCAATTGGAGTCGGTGTTGTTTTCGAACAAAATCAACCAAGAATTATTCCAAATTCAATTAAGAGAATTGATGGTCATGGAAATGAGACGAGTGAGTATTTTCCGACAAGTGTAGATTTGACTTCAGTAGCTCCTGTTCCAAGTGGCACAAAAGGGCCATTACCTCATAGCTATAATAAAGGGTGGTTTTTGGAATTTACTGTAACGGCGCAGTTTCCAAAAAATCAAAAGTATGCAGATCTTGGACTTTCGGTTGAGCGAAATGATTCTAAAAAAGAGGATAAGAATACAACCCAATTTTTTGGCAAAAAAGATGCAGAAGGAGTATTTACTAATAAACAGTATAGTGTTGTCCAAAAAGAAGAATTCTCTTGCCGTGAGTTCAATTGCGTTAATTTGATTGTTCAATTGCCTATTGATTCTATTGGAAACAATCCAGCGCTTGATTGGTTAAATAGGGTCGATAAAATTCCTGTTACAAAGGTGAATTTTTTATTTACGGTCTCTACAATTGAAAATGGAACGGCAAGAGAAAGTGCACCCGTCTTTTTTAATCAAATCCCTTTATACAACGGTAGGTTGATTCCTTGTCCAGAATTTGGCAATGTGATTGACCGCTACTTGACCTGGCATTCATTTCTCACTTTGAAGAAAATGTTAACTCCTACTGCCGAGAATCTTGAATTACCAAAAAGATTAAAATGTAATGATGGCTCACTCCCATTTGGAGGGGCATTTAGACCTCACAAAACAGGACATAAGATTGGAAAAAATTTAGACATAACTTATTTGACGCACAGTCTTAGAAATAATGAATTGTCGGCTCGTTACCTGGAGAGAAAGGATCTTATTAGGCAAGCCGTCTTTAACAGAGAGATAGAGAATTCTCCTGAATTAAAGAAACTTGCCGATTGGGTAGATGATTTGAGACTAGGATTTAAAGCTCTTGGAGAATTTAATCAAGTAAATGGAAAATTAATTCAAAATTTGATTATTTCTAGAGGAGCTGAAGATGAGAGCAATTTTATTGATATAGGAAAATGGAATATCTCAATAGTAGTAGGTGCAATCATAGGTTGGTTTGATCTTATTAATGTTGGAGGGAGGGGGATTATTTCTGTTCCAATCATAGATCGACCTATTCGATGCAATGAAGTAGATGGAGTATGTAGTTTAGAAAAAACTGGGATAGTGTTCAAATATGTTAATGACAAGACACACCTTTACCATCATCATCTGGAATTTTTATTATGATAAAATTGATATTTGTTAAAATCTTATTCTTTACAATATTTCTCTCTAGTGCTTTTTGTAATCCTATCGTTGCTAAAAAAAAGCTAAACAATGATGATCTACCTCTTAAAAATGGAGTTATTAACAAGAGCGTTAAGTTTGTTGGGGGAGAGCTACCTGCTGGATCATATATTATAATGCAGGGGAAAGATTTAAGGTTCGCAACAAAAATACCTATAAATTTTAGAGTAGATGAATTTGAAATTGATAAGAATTTTAATGCATATTTTTTTCCTAATTTTAAATTCAAATGCGGCATTCTGGCCAAAGATGCTTTTGTAAATGGGGTTAAATTTGCAAAAGGCCATTTCATTGAATTCGATCAGACAGGTGAAATTGTAAAACAAAAAAATGATTTTTCAATTGATGTTGATAAAATATTTAATGAAGATGGCCTACGTCCTATTTGGGATGATAGTTGTTTTTTTAGAGAAGTCGAATCAAAAAAGATTATCTTGTTTATTGGTATAAAATGGTTGCCTAACACTAAAATGATTTTTTTAAGAAACGATGAATCAATTATTATGCCTAGAAAATTTTTTGCAAGAGCAGGACAACAAATTGAGGATCAGGTATTGAAACATGATTCCACGATTCTCTTTTGTCGTAGGAAAAAGGACGATAAAATTGTTATTAAAAGTGTGACTTCATCATCTTTTGATGATTTTGTTTTGAACGACGATGGAGGCAATCAGTGTCCTTGGTAAAAAGTATAATTTACTGTTCAGATTGTTTAAGTAACTTTTATGAATGAATTAAAATATATATTTTTAGTATTTATATTTGGCATTTCTGGTTTCATTTGCAATCTTTATGCTTGCGATAATGATGAAAAAACTAATTGTTACTTGCCCCCAGTTGCAAAATTTGAATTCGTCATTGATCAAACAAATACCAAAAGAGTTTTTTTCGATGCAACAGGTTCATTCGACTCAAATCCCGATAAAGCTGGAGCTACTAAGCTGACTTACAAATGGGATTTTGGAGGAAAAGGGAGTATCGATGGGAACGATACAGCAAAGCCTACAAAAATCTACAATTCAAACGGCACTCACAAAGTTACTTTGACCGTTACGAACTCCTTTACTAAAAAATCTAATACAATAACAAAGAATTTGATCTCTGGGGTATCTGATCAAATGGTCCGCTTTGAACAGATCGATATAGAACTTGTAGAAGGGGGGAGTGCGGTTGAAGTAGGAGTTCTTCTCGATTCACCTGCAAAAAAAGATTTAGAAATTTTTATTAGGCCATTGTTTGATGTGGCTACAGCATCAAGTATTGATGTTTCTTCAATTCCCAGCAGTATTACAATTCTAGAGGGTAAAACTAGTGGATCATTTACTCTTAATTCAATTAATGATTCGCTTCCTGAGACTACTGAATCCTTTGATTTACTTATAACTGAAGTTTCTGATCCTGATATTGTAATAGATAATACGAGCAATATAACGGTAACGATTGTCGACGATGACTCAGGTACTCCTCCATGTAATGGAGCTTTAGGACTTCCACATCCTAACGGAGGGGGATTCGTTTCAAGTGATTCAATTGTTTCTGCAAGTGTTTTTATTCCTGTAGGTATGGAAGTCTGTGGTGCTTCATTCATTGAAAATGGAACCTTTTCAGATAAAACAGTTGTTATTAATTCTCATATTAATGGTCCAAATCTTGTTTTTGCGGGAGCTATCGAAATTATTGATTCAAGAATTTCAAGAAATGCTTTAAATATTGATGCGAGAGATGGACAAATTAGCATCAAGAACACTGAAATAGTCAATATTGTATTTGATAATCCAAACCCACTAAATATCTTAGGAACGGTACAAGTTAGTAGTTCATATTTTTATGGCGATGCCTACTTTGAGGGAATTGATCTTTTCATTGATTCAGTAAATGCGGGAGATCGAGCAAAAATTTTAGATTACGCAAAAGTAGAAAATGTCCAAATGGGAGATGATAGTATTGTTTCTGGTCATGCTAGCGTTTCAAACCTTTTCGCAATGTCAGGAAACTCTTCTGTTACTGATTTTGCAATTGTGAGTGGGGGGGCTTCGAAAGAAATTAAATCAACCTCTACCATGACTGGCAACTCAAGAATCTCTGGTTTTGCAACTGTCAATTCACCTGCTTTTACAATGAATCAAAACTCTCATATCTCGGGAAGTGCAACGATTAATAGTCTTTTTAATATGTATGAAGATGCTCTTGTGACCGACTCTGTGACTGTTGAGGCCAATGCCACATTGATGATGCTCGGTCGCTCTCAATTGCGTGATCAAGTTAGAGTTTCAGGAGATTTGTTTATCGCTGAAAATGCCATGGTTTTAGACGAGGCCGAAATAAGAGCAGGTACCATTCTCTTTGGTAATGTCATCGTTTCTGGTAAGGCCAAAGTGCAAAGTACCTTTTTGTGTTTTCAAGAGCGCATAACTGAAAATACTTATGCTGTTTCAAACTGTAGCAGACAGCCCCCTTCTATTCCCCTTCCTTATAGGAATTACTAATGAAATTTTTTATTTTAGTTCTCGCTTCACTCAATTTTGCTTATGCCTCTGATCCTACCTTGTGTGGAGGCGCGCTAGGGAAGCGACATATTTACGGCAATGGCTTTGTTGCCAGGACGGCCACTGTTTCGACTGATAGCTTTGTTGATTACGATGCCCAAGTTTGTGATCGTGCCATTGTGGAAGAGGGAAGTCGCATAGAGGGGAGTTCTCGTGTCTATGGAAGAGCGAGAATTGGAAAAAATGTGGTGGTCTCAGGGCATGCAGAGGTTTATGGACGGGCCAAGGCTTTTGGTACCAGCTTAGTTGTGATTGCCGATCAGGCCCAAGTTTTTGGCAATGCTCGAGTGTATGGCAATGCTGCTGTCTTTGAGGATGCCAAGCTGTTTGGCGAGGCGACGATGATTGGTCATTCTAAACTTTGCGGGCAATCGCAGATTAAGGATGAAATGGTTATTGTGAGCACTGAGCTTTGCGATAAAGATCTTCCTGAAGTTGGTGCTTTGCCCGAACCCATTTTGGTAATTACTTCACCTGTTGATGGATTTGCGACAATAGCGACAACTGTTGATGTCGAGGTTACAACTCAGGTAGATCTCAATCTTGTGAATGCTAATGGAATCTATTGTACTTCAACGGGCGCTCAAACATACTTCTGCCAAGCTGTTCCGCTTAATATGGGCGAGAACACCATTTCAGTGGAAGGCGTGGATAGCGACTTTCGTTCGACTGGAATTAAGGCGATTAAGGTTACGAGAAATTAATTCTAGCTAAAGTGTAGCTAAAGTGCGTGATACTTTTTTATGGGTTGCTGCGTTTTAATGCTTGAGCTTTTTAAAATTATCACGAACTTTTATCAAAGAAAATTGGTCCAATTCTCATGGATTTTTCCTTATTCTTCCCGTTATGCAGTGTTTAAGTAAAAAGGTGTTGGAACTTAGGTAGTCGGGTATTTGTTGCTTTACTCAAAAGCCGAATGGGTCGAAAATAAGAAGGCGGTTTTTTAGTGAGGTTAATCAAGTGGACAAAAAAATTCATAAAGCTCTCGTTGTTGATGATACCCAAGAAGTTTTGGATTTCATCACAACAACGTTAAATGAATTAGAATTATTCAAGCTTATCATTACTGCAAATGATGGGCTTGAAGCTTTTCGTAAAATTTCAAATCAAGAATTCGATCTCGTGGTCCTCGATATAAATATGCCTAAAATGGATGGAGTACAATTTCTTACTAATTACAAAAAAAAGGATCCTAAAATATTTAATAAGGTCATTATTATTTCAGGCGAAATAGACCATGATTTTATAGAGAAATTAAATAAGATGGGACTTATGCACGTGTTGAAAAAACCTTTTGAATTTGAAGATCTCTACCAACATGTGATTGAAATTTTGTCTCAATACAAAAAGATTAATTAAGTTTAAATGTTACTCTACTGGACAATAGAAATCAGTGTCTTGAATCGAAGCTAAAGGTCTCAAGTTAGCATCTAAAACCACTCCATAGGAGTTGCCACCATCACAGATGTCTTCGCTGGTGTAGGCAAGGTGAATGATCTTCCCGTTTTTTAAAAGAAAAGTCTCGGCGGTGAGATAGCTATTCTTGCAGGTGTCGTCAATCTCAATCACTTTGTTGACCAGCTCGCGAACCAGGGGAGTTATTTTGAAGCCACTTTTCGTGAGTTCCCGTCCAAAATTCTTAATTGTACCTAAGCTTTGGTTTTCTAAGTATGAAGGCAGATGACAGGCCAAAAGTGGAGCAGTGAAGGCCATTGCAGCAAGCGATAATACTAGTTTTTTCATACATTCCCCCGAATGCGGGAACCCTATTTGGGGTGCTTCCATCTGTCTAGCGACTTTTTAAAAGTGGGTAAAAAAGTAATTATTTTCGAATCTAGGCTTACGAATTCATTAACATTTTTATATTTAATCAGTACAGCAGCTGTGATATTTCAAAAAAGACCAGAGTGAGATTTTATTTTCTGCATGATTTGACAATGTTTAACGAGCAAGCTTTTTTATGAAATTCAGACGTTATCTCATCGGTGTTGTTCCTACTTTTATCATATTTAATGGCCATAGCGAATATCCTGCAAGATGCTCCATCTCCTTCATTACATTTATTTTCTAGTTTTTTGAGATTCTCAAAAAAGACTTTATTTTTTGGAACTGCCGCGATCTGCCACTCGTTTATAGTTTTTAGCTCATAAAACGTAAGGATTTGATAGAAGTCGAAATTTGTTGAGGAGTGAATATTACTTATCCAAGGTATGAATAGTAACCCTTTATGAATATTAAAAGATGCGCTCTTTTTAAATGGATAAAGATCTGGAAAACTGAAACATTCCTTTCCTGAATGAAAGGATTGTCCTCTGTATAAAGTTTCAAAGCATCTAACCTCGGGATATCTTTGTTTTAAAGTGTATTGCCCATAAGTACCTTTATCAGATGTAGGACTTGAAGAGTCTAAAAGCATATTAATTGTTAATAAAGCAAACATCATAATCATTGAAAGACTCAAAGAACTTATAAATGTATAAAATTTATAAAAAAAACATTGTTGGCCAGGTGAAAAATAATTTTTGAAATTACATTCCGATATGAAGTTTTCTACGAAAGACCTGTATCGTCGAGAGAAAAGCTTATTGCTAATTGAGATGAGCAACAAAAAATAGAGACCAGCTCTCCAATCGAAATAAGACATTTGATATACCGAGTATCCTTTTATTTTAATGGATGGTGCTATTGAAAAAATGATGAGTGGGCAAATGATAATCCCAATAAGGTTTAAAACTTTGATCAAAAAGTCTCTTTGCAGGTTAAAGCTTTTACTTGTTTCAGATACAATATTTGAGTATATATAATCTCGATACATATTCATTAAAAGATTTGAGTGATTTAAGTACGTTATATAAAATGCGAACTCAGTTGTCGCTTCTCTATACTTTAATTCTGCTTTTATAATCATTCCAAAAGGACCTTTAAGGTTAAATGAATCGCCCTGATATTCTAGGTCAATAAACTTAAATCCTGTACGTCTTAAAATCATACTGGCCATTTCCCAGGCCTTTTCCTTTTGATGTTGGATCAATAAGATATTTTCTTTTTTATTGAGCTGAATATTGCTCTCTGACCTGTCGTTTAGGTCAATTGAGAGAGACTGTACTTTTAGAATCTTTAAAATGAGTAATATGTAGATGATCATATTAATGGCGATAGACAAGTAAAAATCAAATGAACTTAGATCTACGCTGAATTGGGCCAATATTTGAATTGGCATCGAGAATAATATCGCAATAACTATATATTTTATTTTTTTAGATTTGATATTGCTAGGTTGTATACTTGTATTGCAATTATCACAGAAAAATTCTTTGCCTAGAATGAGATCAATGTATTGATCAATCTTCAAATTTTGATTGCAATTGAGACACTTCTTTAAAAGGGGTAACTTCTTTTTTATTCGTGATTTTTCAGAAGAAAGAATGAACCATCTTTGTGTATACATTATAATGCAATTATAGAAAGTGAATAAAATTATAGATTGGACATAATTATCTATTTTAAAATAAAGCAAAATCCCAAGTGGTATTTGTAGGATAACAAGGAGATACTTTTCTATTTTTAGATTCATTGACCAATAGATATAAAAAAATCCTAGAAAAAAAGCTAAGATGACTAAAGGGGTAAGCAAGAATAAGGCTTTCTTTTGAAATAGATAATAAAGAATGATCGACAAAATAGATGAAAAAGAAATTAATAAAACTTTCTGCTCTAAACTGAAACTTCTCTTTTTGGATATTAAATTAATCGACATCTAGGTACCACCTAGTACCGAACTTTAAACACTGTAGCAAAAAAGGCTAATGAAATACAAAACCCGATAAAGAGTAGGATAAAATCTCGCTTATCAAAGCTTAAGATTCGTTCTAGGCTGCTGCGGCCATCAAATTTGCGAACTGCGATAGTATGGCGATCAGCAAAGTAAAAATCGACAAAATGACAAAAGCCTTGAGAAGTACGATTGAACTTTACTTTAACTTTTGTAGGATCAAAAACAAACGTATCTTTATCGCTTTCATGGGGCGACAAAACAATTTGGTCTCCATTCGCGCTGAGATGGAGCTGATCGCCTTTGATAAAGAAGACATATTTATTGCCTTGTTCTTGCAGATAGACTCCACAAAAATCTTGATAGGGTTTAGTCATCTTCGTTAAGTCGCTTATTGAGTTCGTTCAAAGTAGAACGCCAAGATCTGGTAGGGGTATAATCATCTGCTTCACGATCAAGTTCAACAGAAGCGGGTCCGCGACCTGCAGAACGAGTTGAAGATGAAGAATTTAAGGAAGCTGTTTGGGACAATTCATGAAATGAGAGGAGAGGGGTGAAATGGCGACGAGGGTCTAATTTTTGGCCTTTGAGTTGTTCAAAAGTTTCTTCATCCATTTCTTCTTGGATACCTCGACCTTGACCAGCGATAGCACTCTCAATACTAATATAGTGATCGCGTGGTTTCATATTGAAATCTTTTTTTGCATGCTTGTCATAGAGATGAATTTTTCCCGAAAGAAGGACGACTTCGCTGATTCTTTCATTTCTTGAATTAACCTTACTGTTGACCACAAATTCAGTACCTCGAACACCCATTGAAACCATTCCGGTTTTTACTTTGATCGCCTCTTCTTTTGGGGCTTTCACTCTGAACTGAGTTCGCAATTGTCCTTTGATAAGATTATAGACCGATTCTCGATCTTCCTTTGTTCTATACTTGAACTCATCAAATTTGAGAGAAGAATCTGGGCCTAATGTGATGAGGGAAGTGTCGACCATTTCAATTTTTAAGAAGGATGAGAGTTCGGTTTGAACTGTATCGTTGAGATAAAGTTTTTCGCCAATTTTGAGTGCTCTTTGTTCGCCCTTTTCTGAAAGAGCATTGGCCTGACCTTTAAGGAGTAAAACCTTGCCTAAAAATTTTGGAATGACGGACTTGGTTTTGGGATCAAAGGTAAAGTCTGAATCTTGGGCCCAAGTACTCGGTACAGACATTAAAAGGAGGCTAAATAAAGAAAGAGATTTAATCCAATTCATCCGACTTCCATTATCGGATATAACTTAGATTTTCTTTATTTATATATATAACATACTGAAGTTACATCATAACTTCGCAGGTTCAGCCATCCAAGTTGCCATTTTTTCGAGGACGCTTGAGCTTCGTATAATCCTGAAATGGCCTAGACCTTCAGTCTTCATAAAACTCGATTTTGGCGCTTCATAATGAAGCTTTTCAGCTTCGTGATACGGACATTCGCTATCTTCAGTATCATGGATAATAAGCAGTTCTTTTTCTTTTAAACTATGGGCGATACGACCGCGAACTTCTTCGAAGTTTAAGTTGTAACGTCCACTCATATTGTGGATGATTCGTTCAAGTAGTTTTCCTTGAATTCCTGCACGCGAAAACCAATATCCAATTTCTTGGAGAATATCTCTGTGGGGAGAAATGAGCGTGGCCTTGCGTATCCATGGATGGGTCGAAAGATTAACCAGAGTTGCTGAACAGGCCATTGAGTGGGCCACAATGTATTCGACCTCTGTAAAGCGCTGGAGGACTCTCGACTGAACAAGAATGAAATCAAAAAGATTTGTACTTGAACCTGTTGAGAGACCATGGGCAGTTTGATCATAACTGATGACAGTATAGCCCTTTTCAAAAAGGCCCTGCATTTGTGTCACCATTTGCGAACTGCGTGCGGCCCAACCATGACTAACGAGAACAACAGGAGCATTACTTTTTTCTTGTCGCCACTCATAGGTTGTTATGGTTTGAAATGTGTCTTCAATGAAGAGCGTGTCGACTACGGCCTTGCTCATGAACATTTTTTCTCTGTCACGAATCTGGTACGGTTTTGGACGCATAAAAAGTTCTTCAATGGTGCCCATAAAAAGTTCGGGATTAAGATCCCATAGTTTTTCTATAACTGAAGGAATAAGGCTTTTTAAAATGCGATCGTTCGTGCTTTTTTGTACTTGAGATGTGACTGTCAATGGTGTGTTCATAACAACCCCCTTTTGTCTTAGACCTTATAATCGTTGATGAGTTTTTGATAGGCCGTTTTGAGTTTTTGCTCGGCCTTCTTGTCGTCAAGAAGTCTTGAATTGATATGGTAACCCGCCATCAAAGAATAAAATTCGTAAGCAAACTGTTCTGGATCAGAATCTCGTTTAAACTGTCCTTCGGTTACGGCGATGACAGCGGCTTTTTTGAAAAAATCCATTTTCTGGCGGTAGAGATCACGTACTTTATTGCGTATTTCACCTGGGCGATCATCGAATTCAATCGCCGCTGTGAGAAGAGGGCATCCACCCTTCATCAAATTTTTTGTCCACTTGACCCAGTTTTCTAAAATGGCATCGATGCGAGGTATTCCTCGTGGCATTTTAGTTGCGGGAAGAAAAACTTTAAAAGTAAAACTGTCGGCAGTGTAATCCAAAATCATTTCTTGTAGTTTTTCTTTTGATTTAAAATGACCAAAGAGACCCGATTTAGAAAGACCCACGGCCTCGGCAAGTTTGCCTATAGACAAGGCTTCAAAACCAAACTTACTCGAAAATTCGAGTGCGGTTAGGAGGATCTGATCTTTAGTGAGTTGTCCTTTGCTCATGGTGTAATTATAGCACGATCGTTCGTTTTTATGCAACTATGGGATTTAAATGCCTTAGGGCCTCTAAATAATGATCATGGGCCAACTTTGCCAATTCTTCAGGTGTCTTCATTTGAACAATTTCTAGGCCAATGGCCGGTAGAACTTTTACTTTCAGAGTTCCCGCATGCCAGCGATTGAGATCAATGTTCTTATAGACATCGGAGACTGCAATCGGAATGATTGGGCGATTCGATTCTTTTGCCAATTGAAAAGCTCCCCGTTTAAAGGGAAGTAAACCTCTACCTTTTGAGCGCGTGCCCTCCGGTAGAATCATCACGGTGAGATTATGATCTTTTAATTTTGTCGCTGCTTGAGACATGGCCGACCAAGCATTCTTTTTATTTTGGCGATCAATGAGAATTTGTCCTGATAGATAATAGAGCCATCCAAAAAAGGGAATTTTTATCAAAGATTTTTTCCCGACGGTGACACAATTGGGAGGAAAAAATGAAGAGTAAATAAAGACGTCCATATTATGCTGATGATTTCCTATGACAACTGAAGAAGGAAGTTCTTCCATTAATTCTAAACCCTCACCCTCAATTTTAATCCCCAGTAACCACAAGCCACCTTTTCCAAATATTCGACCTGTCATTTGCAGCCAAGGATAATGAAAAGGTCTGATGAGATAGGCTAGGCAGATAATGGCTGAGATCAAGAGAAGATAAAGTGAAACAATGATTACTCTAAATTTTTCAAGCATAAGGAGATTGATCCTGAAGAAGATACTGTTCTGAGAGAAATTCGCGATCGATATAGGTTTGGGTCACTTTGGCGTCGCTGTGATTGAGATAATCGCGAACATATAAGAGATCTCGCGTTTCTAAATAGAGATCAGTGGCACAGCCTTTTCTAAAAGAATGAGGTCCAAGTTCAGTCGAGAGTCCTGCTTTTTGAATGATTTTCATGACTCGCCCGTACATTGCTCGTGTTGAATAAGGATCACCATTTTTTCGACAAAAAACAAAAGAAGATGTGGAACTTTTCTGAAGATGAAATTTTAATTGATAGGACAATTCATTCCAATGCCGGGGCATCCATTCGTGAATCTTTCCTCCTTTTCGAGGGATTTTTAAGCGTCCGCGCTCAAAGTCAATGTGTTCCCATCGCAAGAAAGTCGCCTCTGACAATCGCAATCCCGCAAAATAAAGTAACTGCAAGAGAAGACGATCTTGTGGCTTTGTGATTGCTTCATTCAGCGAATCCCAATCCTGTTTCCAAAAAAGCTTTGTATGTGTTTGATCTATATCTTTTAATTTAATGGCGTGTAATTTGTCTTTTACAGGATTTATTGCAAATGACTTTTTTTCTTCATAACTTTGCTTTAAAAATTCAAAAAAATTTTTGAGCGTTGATAAGTGTCTTTTTTGTGAGGCCACTGCTAAAAAATGAGCTTCTTTAATGGCCAGCATCTGTGGCCTTGGGCGCTCCCATTTTTGCACAAAATATTTAAATTTATCCCAATGCGAGAGAGGCCTTTTTATATTGAGGCCCCTTTTTAGAAATTCCTGATAATCTGAAATGATTTGGGCACTGACTTTAGTAATAGGTAAATCGTAAATATTTTCGAACCACGCAATAAACTTTTCCAAGTCAAAACGATAGTTGACTAAAGTATGTTGCGAACGATTCATTCGTTCGTTATGCGCCAAAAATTCTTCCATCCATTGGAAATTTTCTTTTTTCATTTCAGCTATTTTATTGGTGTCGCAACACTTATTAAAGAAAAATTGACGAAAAACTGACATTAGCAAAATCGTCAACTACTCTTTTTAAAAGCATCATTGTTCACATAATAGGAATTATGAGATGAAAATAAGTTCTAACTCTCAGAAAATACAAAATGAGGTCAATTGACGCGTAAAAACTGAGGCGTTAAGTTGTGTTTTGTTGCGTCTTTCTTATTATTTGGGATTTGTGACAATTGTTTTATGAAGAATTGTTTAAAAAACGTATTTTTAGTAATCTTAATCACAGGCTGCGGAAAAGAGGCTGTGGATAGCGCGCAAGTCATAACGCAAAATCCACCCATCCAAACCAGACCTGACCCCACACCTCAGCAGCTCCCTTCTATAAAGAAAGTCCCTTATCAAAACCATCAATGGCGTTTAGGTTGGTCTGATACCGTTGCCTTTACTGCAAAAGATTTGGAATTTGATAAAATAGAGGTTCGTTCTCAGGATCTCATTGAAGCTAATTGTCCAGGTTATGCCTTTAGTTCTAGTGATCAACGTTTAGGTTTTTGGATTGTCTTTATAGCGGCCATGGCGCAAGAGGAATCAAGCTTTAATGAATCCCTTCGTTATTATGAAAATGGCTTAGGTAAGTACTCAGAGGGGTTACTCCAACTCTCCACAAGCGATGCTTATTATCATTCGGGATGCAGAGGAATTGATAGTGAAACAATACTTGTCGGTGAAGAAAATTTGGCGTGCGGCCTTTCTATCTTAAAAGAGCAATTGAATGGTAAACCTGGCCGAGGGATCACGCCAGGAACACTCTTTCCGAGCAGCTATTATTATTGGTCTGTCCTGACTAAGGCCGTAACCCGTGCACGCATCGGACAGTTTATAAAAAATCATTGGGATCAGTTGCCTTTTTGTCACTAGAACGAACGCTCTAATCCAAATTGAAATCGTGTGCCGGCCGATTGATAAAGATTGCTTTCAATCAAATCCAAGTTCCAATATTTTAAAGAATAATTCCAAACGGGATTGACTGCTCCTTCGAGAGAGACTCCATATCCTTTGCGATTATTATGACCTAAGCTGCTCGCATTGTAGAATGCTACAGAGCTGTCCGATTCATTTTTTAACCAATGAAGACTAAAGCGGTGACCATAGAGACCAAGTCCGCCGGAGGCCATTAGGCCAGTATCATGGCCCGTTGCTGCTTCGTCATTTCTGACCCATTGGCCGGAGAAGATAAAATTTATTGGCGAACTTTCAAAGAGACCAATTTTAAATGAGGCATTTTTTCCATAATAATTATAATAAAAACGTGAGGCATCTGTACCAATTCCGACGACAGTATTTCCCATGAATCGAGAATAATAGGCGACAGAATTTGGAAGAGTTTGAAAGCGCCATAGAGAGGCTTCAAGCTGAATAGAGATCACGTCTCCATCAAAATCTGCACCTAGTGAATGAATCATGAATTGAGGAGGCTTGCCTTCAACAGCACCTATGCGATTGGTAAGGGTATCATTGCTCGGTATGGCTTGTTGTGAGCGCAAGGTAATATTTTTCAATTCTCCAATTGGTATCGTCAGTTGCTCTTGAGCGGCGACAAAAGCTCGTCCACCTAGAAGGAGTGGTGATTGATAGTCTTGTTGGTTGATGGCGCCCGCTTTCATTTGTATAAAAGAGACTGGAAGAAATTCGAGATAGGCTTTGCGAAGCACGACTTCTCTTTGAGGAGCAAATTCTTTTATGTAGGTTGAATTATTCGAGCCTATTTCAAGGTTCACTCCAGCTTCAGCTTCTAGCGTAATCGACTCTGTCACTTTTAAATCGGGAATTGAAAAGAGAAAGGCAGTACCAAAAACTTTAGCATTTTGAAAAGATTCATCGACGGAGAGAGCATGCCATTGGAGGGTGCCATGAAGGGGAGGTAAACCTGCCATTGCGACTGGTGCAAACAGGAGTTGGCAAAAAAGGACTAAATGGATTCTTTTCACGGGCAATAACCTTAGTTGATTAATGTTCTCTCTATTTTTGGCGAATTAGTAGTTTTTGACAACGAAAAACGAGTGAAATTGAGCGTTTAAAAAATGTGCTGCTTTTTTAAGCTTTGTCTATCAAGCCATAAGACGCAATAGCCGATGGAGTAGGTGTTATCATCAAAGAGTTAAATATTTTACCGCCAGAGGTACCATGCACGTGATTAAGAATCCAGTGAGATTACAAAAACATTTATTTGGCAAAGTGGATTTACTCAAAGAAGTGGTAAATACTTTTGTCGAGACTAATTCGCGAGAGTCGCTTGATGAGGTTATCGTCTCTAAGATTCAGGATATCTATGAAGATCTAAGAAAAGGTCTTGATACAGAAGAAACAATTACGCTCCATAACTACCTTAAGGATTGCTCTGAAGTCTGTAGCTGTGCTTTGCTCATGCCAGAGAACGTTAAGGCCAGTAAAAAACTCGTCAACCTCCTCTCAGAGAGTGTTGATATACTTGATCAACTCACAAATAGCTTAACCGACCCCACTGCTCGGATAGTTGTTAGAAATCGTATCAAATCGGCCCACGTTCAAGTCGATCGTTTGAATAGAACAGAATATTACGACGTTTGGAAAGAGCGACAAAAAGCCTCTTAAACTTCATCCCACAATCTCCCGAAAAGAAGCTGATTGGTTGTGACCTTATTAATAAGTTAATGGAGTTTCTTATGATTTTCAGAAGTCTTGCTGTTTCAGCACTTATCCTCTCTCTTTCTTCTGTGAGCTGCTCGCCTCTTGGGCAAAAATGGAGAGTACCAGCTTCGTATACAGAGAAGGGAGATATCTACGCTTTGATTGACCAACTAGGGAGTGACGTTGAGAATCCAGTCAGCAGCGCTAAAGAGTGCCATGAAGGACTTTCGCAATACTACCAAGAATTTTTTCAATTAACTTCGGATAAATTTGATGCTTCTTCTCTCACATCCGAATATCTTGACCGCGTGATTAAGCGCTCTTTTGAAACTCGTCTTTTAATCAAAGAAAAACTGAAACAACTCACAGATGCTCAAACTCCTGATGAAGTAGGGTGTCTTGCCTCGGTTCGAGATATGATTCGAGTGCTCAGATATGTTGAAGATTATATGGTCGAAATTAAAGAAACGAAAAATGGCGATAAGAAAGGTGAGGATTATAAATCGTTAGAAGGTTTAGAACCTTATCTTCTGGTGAATCCAACATTTAAAGATAGTTTTAAAGATTGGCACGATCTCAAATCAGGAGACATGATTTTATCACGCGGTAATGCCTATTCATCAGCGGCCATCGCACGAATTGGCGCTGTCGATACTCAGTTTAGTCATTTGACCCTTGTCTATCGCGACGATTCAGGAAAGCTTTTTACGGTAGAAGCTCATATTGAAATAGGTAACGTAACTGCTGAAATCCATGAACACCTCGAGTCTCTTAATGCCAGAGAAGTCGTCTTCCGTTTTGGAGATGCAAAGATGGCCCATAAAGCAGCAAAAATGATGTATGAAAAAGTAAAAAAGCGCCAAGATAAGAAAAATAATATTCGCTATGATTTTGGCATGGATTATAAAGACAATTCAAAACTCTTCTGTTCAGAAGTTATTTACGACGGCTATCAAATGGCGTCAGAAGGAAAGCTTAATCTTCCAAAATTCAAGACTAAATTTAATCGCGGACTCATTCCCTTTTTGGGTGCATTAGGAATTTCGGTTAACGAACAAAACGTCGACACCTTCGATACTTTTGCTCCAGGGGATATTGAATTTGACCCGCGAGTGGAGCTTGTTGCTGAATTTAGAAATCCAGCGAAGGTTCGCGATATAAGAATGAAAGATGCTATCCTCACAAATTTCTTTAAGTGGATGGAATCAGAAAATTATGCTTTTGATCCAACTGCAATGATGGGGATTAAGGCGCATGCTGCTTGGTGGATGAGGAGAACTCCTTTTATTAGAAAAAAATTAACAGAGAAGTTCCCGCTCAACATGAAAACGGCTCAGCTTAAAATGTTCATGGTTCTCGATATCGTGGCGGAAGAATTTCATAAAGAGCTGGTCAAAATTCATGAAGGTAGAGAGCTTCCTCTCTCTCCGATTGAGATGTATCAAGCCATTGAAGCCTTTAAACAAAAGGATGCCGCGCTTTACACTAAGAAAGCGACGCGCAAGAAAGCTGTTTTTCATAAATACTTCCATCCCACGAAGCGTTAAGGAATACAGCTAAAACCTTGAAAATTTTAGTAAAAAGGCTTATAAGTCGATTCACAATTTATATTTTTGTAAAAGGATAATGATATGAGTACAGCACCCGTTGCTAAGGTAAGTAAAAAAATACCTGAACTTCAGCACCGAAACTTTCGGGATGATGAATTTTGGAAAAAAATACCAGCATGGGCCTCGGTCACTAGAGATCAGTTTGGTGATCATTTGTGGCAACTTAAAAACTCAATTAGAAAAGTAGATCAAGTTAAAAAAGTTCTCGGCAATCTCGTCAGTGATGAGATCGTGAAAGATATTGAAGAAGGCCAAAAGATTACACCTATGAATATTCGGATCACTCCGTATATTTTTGCCTTGATCGATTGGAAAGATCCCATCAACGATCCCTTGCGAAAACAATTCTTGCCTCTCGGATCGCAATTTCTTCCCGATCATCCTTATTACAAAGAAGATTCTTTGCATGAAGATGAAGATTCTCCAGTACCGATGCTGACCCATCGTTATCCAGATAAAGTACTCTTTTTGCCAACAACTTTATGTCCTGTTTATTGTTCGTACTGTACGCGCTCTCGCTTGATTGGCGGTTCGACAGAAGCTGTTGAAAAAGAATCTTACGGTGCTAATCAAAAGAATTGGGACAAGGTTTTTGATTATATTGCTAAAAACCCGTTGATTGAAGACGTGGTTATTTCTGGTGGTGACTCTTATATGCTCACTCCAGATCAGATCAGGTATATCGGTGAGAGTCTTCTCAAGATTCCTCATATTAGAAGAATTCGTTATGCCACCAAAGGAATTGCCATTTTTCCCATGAAGATCACTTCAGATGAAGCTTGGTTTCAAGCTTTAAAAGATGTGCATGCTTTTGGTCGCTCTTTTGGAAAGCAAGTCGTGATTCACACTCACTTCTCGTCACCAAAAGAAATCACCAAATGGTCAGTGCTTGCGATGGATAAGCTTTTTCAAGAAGGTTTTATCGTTCGCAACCAAGCTGTTTTGCAAACAGGTGTTAATGACTCAGTAGACGAAATGGTTCTTTTGATTCGCCAACTTTCCTATATGAATATTCAACCTTACTACGTCTATTTACATGACATGGTTCCGGGATGTGAGCATTTTAGAACGACGCTGAAAGAAGCTGAAGAGCTAGAAAAGGCGATGAGAGGAACAACGGCCGGATTCAATACGCCTACTTTTGTTTGTGATCTTCCTGGTGGTGGAGGCAAGCGCCACGTTGCTAGCTACGAGTATTACGACGAAGAAAACGGTATCAGTATTTGGACTGCTCCTTACGTAAAACCAGGCGCTGTCTTTGCTTACTTCGATCCCATCCATAAACTCTCTCCAGAAGCTCAAGAGCGTTGGAAAGATCCAAAAGTTTATGAAAAGATGATTGAAGATGCGAAAAATCATGTGATTCAAAAACTAGGGAAATAATTCAAGATTTCTTATTTAAAGACATCTTCATATCTACCGATAAGTCTATAGAGGTTGTTATGAAGATGTTTTTTTCTTTTCTTTTTTTGATAACTATTGTTCCTGATTCTTTTGCAGAATCACCAGTATATGTGCAGCCCTTTTTTACGAAGTCACAAACATTTATCAATTCTGATTACTATGGAATTACAGAACCAAAGCAAAGGGAAGCTATTCTAAAGTTGAAGTTGGAGTATCTCACTGAGCTCACAGGAATTAAGGCCGATGCTAAAGATGAAGATAGAGAAAAGTTGTTAACAGAGTATCAAACAAAAGTAGGTGTTCTGATTTCTAAATTTACAGAAGAAAATGCAAAAAGAAATTATATTCCACCAACGAATACAAACCCTTATATCATGAATCCTTATTTACAAAACCCGGTCTATACAAATGGATTTTGTACTCCTAATAATGATCAAACCTTTTGTCAGTCTCCTGATGGAAGAGTTTACAAGCTCGACAACTCAGTTAATCAGTTGGGAAGAAAATTAAAAGAGATCTCTGATGAAACAGAACAAATAACAAAAGAAAATTTTAAAAAGAGTCAGGACAAATAGATTAAAAACTCTGCTTACATGTCGGATAACACATGAGCTGTGTATCGAGATCGCGTGAGATTTGAATGCCTTTGATATTGGCAAGAATATCTTCGTATTCTGGGGTTCCGTGTCCCATCATATCTGATAGCTCTTTAAGAATTCCTAAAAGAAATGTTGTTTCTTCATTACAGCTCTTGGCCAGCATACAGGAAAGGGTGCAGTGCTTGAGCTTATCCGAACCCGGAAGTTTTTGAATCACAGGCTTGTAAATGGCGGCCCAGCTCAACGTACACATGATCGATTCCAAATCAATATTGAGATCGCGCATTTGATCATAGGGTGTGTCCATATCTGTCGCAAAACTTGAAAGAGAGAACAAGAGTGAGCAAAGCACGAGCAAGCATTTCATAAAGGTTCCTTAAATAAATAATCTGGAATCTTAATCTAAGCATTGCTTGAGAGACTTTGTCTACTTTCTCTGGTTTTCCATTGAGGAGAGAAGCTCTGGGAAGTCCTTGATAATGCGAAGGAAATCGGTCTTTTTAAGCAAAAAGAGATCGCAGTAACTTATCGCACGCACGTTGGCGTTTCTGGTGGTCTCTTGAAGCAAGGCGATTTCGCCAAAGAAATTTCCTTCTGTAAGCGTGGCAATGGGTTTTCCATCGGCCAGTGTGACTTCGACATTGCCGTGGCCAATGATGAACATTTCTTCGCCGTGATCTCCAATATTGATAATTGGCTGGCCAGGAGCAAAGAAGCGCTCTTCTAGTGATAAGGAAACTGCACGCAAGCATTCGAACGAGCAATGTTTGAAGATGGTGAGATTGCGAATCAAGTTGATGTTCATATACATCTGGAGTTCGCGTTGAAGAGCTTGAGGAAGTTCAGAAATAATTTGATGATCATTATCGGATAAGCGCTTGGTGAAGATATGATTATAATAACCGAAGACCGCATCTTGGAGTTTATTGGGAATATGATAGTGGCGCATGAAGAGATTGAGTTGAGAAATTTTATCGCGAGTCTGTTCTTTGATACGCGCATTCTCCGCAAAGAGGCGTGAGACGTTACCAATAACGATACCGTAAACACCGACCCCGGCGATTTGAATGACCATGGTGTAGAGGCGTCCACCGGTCGTATTTGGAGTAATATCGCCGTAACCAATCGTTGTGAGAGTGGTCACTGCCCAGTAAAAAGATTTGATATAATAATCGACTAAACTCAAGCCTTCTTCGGAGGGGTAAATACAAATCCATCCGAGAGTCACCCAATGAACCGCCATCAATGACCACACAACGATCATTTGCATCTTAATAAATTTAGGAACGAAAACCAAATCACCAAACATATCGACGATCTTCATGACTCGAACTAAACGAAGGAGACGTACCAGACTCAAAATTTGTTGGATGTTAGGAGAGTCGATCATATAAGCGATCAGATCAAAAGGGATACAAGCGATCAAATCAATGACGAGAGTAAAGCGCTCGAGCTTATGAGATTCAATGATTCCTTTTTTTCTTTCTTTATCACGAATTTTTTTTAGCTTTTGATAATGACTTTGAAAATCAACAAAGAACATGGCACCGATGACGATATCAATGATCACTTGCCACAGATGTATACGAGTGTGGTAGACAATTGAGTAGGGAGCTTCCGCTGCCGTATAGACAATGGCCCAAAAGATAAGGCCCTGCCAAATGAGATCTTTGGTGGTTACTTTTTTGTTTGAAAACATGGTTGTCTATCGGACAAAGGCCAGACAATATGTAATAAATTTTAAAGACTTAGAAGTATTGTCAAATCCTCGTCAAATCGTCCTTCTCCACCTTGACTCTTACAGCAGTTATCCCACAATGAGTGTAATACTTTTTGGAGGATACGCTCATGATGTGGGCCAAACGCATTTCACTTTTTCTTATTACAAATATACTGATTATGTTGGTTATTTCGACCATCATTTCATTATTAGGAATTGAACCTTATCTCAATTCAACCGGCATCAATTATCAAAGTCTAATGATTATGTGTTTGCTTTGGGGGATGGGTGGTTCCTTTATTTCGCTTTGGATTAGTAAGTGGATGGCAAAGACTAGCATGGGACTACGACCTATCGATGAGCGTGGACATATGGGACATTTTGTTCAGATGGTTCACCGAATTGCTCGTCAAGCAGGACTGACGACAATGCCAGAAGTTTATTATTTTGATTCTCCGGACATGAATGCTTTTGCCACTGGTCCTTCACGTAACAACTCTCTTGTTGCCGTTTCAACCG
Source organism: Bdellovibrio sp. CG22_combo_CG10-13_8_21_14_all_39_27 (assembly GCA_002786715.1). GTDB lineage: Bacteria > Bdellovibrionota > Bacteriovoracia > Bacteriovoracales > Bacteriovoracaceae > 21-14-all-39-27. The sequence continues at coordinate 5,974 of PCTW01000082.1, read as the reverse complement.
GTCTTATTCGAGGAATGCGAGAGGAAGAAGTCGAAGCTGTTTTGGCCCATGAAGTTGCTCATGTCGCCAATGGAGACATGGTGACTATGGCCCTTATTCAAGGAGTCATGAATGCCTTTGTGATGTTCTTTGCTCGACTTGCAACTTTTGCTATTGACCAGGCCTTGCGTGGAGATCGCGATGATAATCGCGGTGGGGGTTTAGGTTTTTTTGCTTATATTATGTTAAATAATTTGTTTCAAATGATCTTCGGTATTCTTGCTGCTCCCGTTGTTATGGGATTTTCACGATGGCGTGAGTATCGTGCCGATGCCGGTTCTGCCGCCATCGTTGGCCGTGAGAAAATGATAGCTGCCCTTCGCGCCTTACAGCGAAATTATGAAGTTTTAATGCAAAAGCGTGAACAACCAGCTCGCAATGTTGAAGTCATGCAAATTAGCTCACGTGGTGCTTTTATGGAGCTGTTTGCCAGCCATCCGCCGCTAGAGAAAAGAATCGCTGCATTACAAAATCGATAATTTGAGTTAAGACCCTTGCCAAAAGCGAAACAGCTCCTATCTTAGACTTAGTTATGTTTAAGGAGGAGCTGTGAATATCAACCCTTATAAAACTCTCGGAGTAGGCGAAAAGGCCACCCAAGACGAAATTAAGAAGGCCTATAAAAAATTGGCGATGAAATATCATCCCGATAAAAATCCTGACAATAAAAAAGCTGAAGAAGAATTTAAGAAAGTAAATGAAGCTTATCAAATGATTGGCTCCGAAGATGCCCGTAAAAAATATGACAATGGCGGTTTTGACCCAAATCAATTTGCAGGTGCTGGCGGATTCGGTGGTCAAGCGGGCGGCTTTTCTCAAGGATTTCATTTTAGCTTCGAAGATTTAGAGAATGATCTCTTTGATTCTCTTTTTGGATTCAACCGAGGACAACAGCGTCGCGGTGGATTTCAATTTGGTGGACGTCAACAAAATATGAAAGGACAGGATCTCCATTTTAAAATGAATATTGAAATGATGGATTCTCTGCGTGGTGGGAACCGCGTAGTTTCACTTCCCGATGGCCGCCAACTAGATATCGCTATTCCTGTGGGAATTAAAAGCGGACAAAAATTGCGTATGAAAGGTCAAGGAAGTCCAGGCTTTCAAAAGGGGCAAGAAGGGGATTTGATGATTGAGATCAACGTCAACGAAGATCCTCAAATCAAGCGAGAAGGCGACGACCTGTATATCACTGCAGAATTGCCATTGAACTTAGCGGTTCAAGGTGGCCAATGGAAAGTTTTTGCGCCAACCGGAACCTTTGATCTCACTGTTCCAGCATGGACAGATTCTGGCAAAAAATTTCGCTTAAAAGGCAAAGGCGTTGCTGGTCGCGGGGATCTTTATGTTTTGGCCGAAGTTCATTTGCCTAAAATTCGCGATCCACGCTTAGAAGAATATTTTAAGAACACTTTATCAGCTGAAAGCTAAGAGAGGTTTTTATGTTTACTTATTCTGTATGTTCCCATTGTGGTGCTGTTAATAAAATTAACGCTCAAAAATTAACACAGCAAAAACCTGATTGTGGAAAATGCCATCAGCCACTCGAAATGCATTCTGCCGTTAGTGAGCTGAGCTATGAGAGTCTAAAAAAATTATCACTCAAGTCTGATTTGCCGATCATTGTCGATTTTTGGGCGCCTTGGTGTGGCCCTTGTCGCAGCTTTGCTCCCACATTTGAACAGGCATCAAGAGAATATTTAGGTAAGGCCGTATTAGTGAAGGTGAATACAGAGAAATATCCACAAGCGTCGCAGGAACTCAATATAAGAGGTATTCCGAGTCTTTTGGTTCTAAAAGGTGGGAAAGAAGTGGCGAGACAATCTGGCGCATTTCCTCTTCCACAACTCAAGCAATGGTTGAGTTCGATTGGAATTTAAAAGAGTGCATTAAGATTTTTAATCGTTGCCTGAACTTCACGACTCAGCTGATTCATCAGCTCTTTACAAGTGAGATCTTGCCGAATCATGGCCGAAACCTGGCCAATTTCTAACTCTCCACGCTCAAGATCGCCTTCGAGCATTCCACTTTTAGCACGACCCTTGCCGAGTAATTGTTCGAGTGCTTCGGCGTCGGCGCCGCGATCTTCAAGGGCCGCTATTTCTTCCGCAAATTTATTTTTGAGGAGTCTTACAGGGACCAGATTTTTCATCATCAGTTTGGTGTCACCTGGTCCCGAAGTCATGATCGCTTTTTTAAAATTTTCATGGGCACTGGATTCTTTTGTGACGGCAAAGCGAGATCCCATTTGCACGGCTTGAGCACCGAGGGCCATGGCCGCTACAATTTGTGAACCTGTGGCAATTCCTCCAGCAGCAATCACAGGAATTTTAACTGCTGAGACGACTTGAGGAATAAGCGCTAAGGTTGTGATTTCATCACGTCCATTATGCCCGCCCGCTTCAAATCCTTCAGCCACAACAGCATCGACACCGGCCTGCTCGCATTTTAAGGCGAGTTCTGGAGTTGAGGTGACGTGAACAACAATGGCGCCATGATCTTTAAGCATTGTGGTGTATTTCTTTGGCGATCCTGCACTTGTAAAAAAAATTCTGATGCCACATTCTAAGGCCACTTTTAATTGAGATTCGACGTCCTTATATAAAAGGGGAACATTAACTCCAATGGGTTTAGTCGTTAAAGATTGTGCCTTTTCTATGTGATGTTTTAAGAGATCTGGTTTCATAGATCCGGCACCAATCAATCCCAAGGCGCCCGCATTGGCGGCGGCTGCTGCTAATTTTCCACCAGAGACCCAAACCATTCCAGCTTGAATGATAGGCGTTTCTATTCCCAATAGTTTTGTGATGGAAGTCGGTTTATACATGCAGGATCCTATTTTTTAGTTTTAGCACGAAGTGTTTTTTCAAGAGCTCGAATGACTTTAACCATCTCTTCATCTGTATATTTAGTATATAAGGCATCGATGATGGGCGCCGGTTTTCCACCAGCTTCCTTGTAGGCCAATAGCTCTTTTACAAACTCGCAAGAAATGAAGAATATTTTATCCATAGCGGAGAGTTTTTCAGGTTCTGTAATGGTAAATCCTTTTCCATTCATAGCACCATGGTGATTCCTAATCATTTCCACTATGCCTTTAGGAACATCTGGATGGCGTCCAACCATAATGGAAGCTTCAAGGGCGTGATTAAAAACCAAATCCCAATCTTCAGCATTGAGTTCAGATTTTTCTAATTGCTCATAACTTGTAATTTTCGCTAATTCTTCATTATTAACAAATGAGATGTCATGAAAAAAACCAGCATAGGCCATTTTCATATGATTTTCTTTTGTTCCAGCATTGAGTGTGGTTAAAATCTCAGAAGCGACTATCGCGGTCATATGACAGTGTTGATACATATATCCAGTCTTGGAGTTCAAAACTTTTCGAAGCAGTGGTCCCATTTCTGGTGAATTTTGAATAGTTTTTGTCATCGATTCTAAAATACTTTCAGTTAACTGTATGGTGGCCGTATTAAATCCTAGTTTCGCAATTTCACGAGTGGCCACATCATAACTTTGAGCGATATGCTCAATCTGCTTATCAACTGGACCTTGATAACTCGATTCAAGTCTTTCAACGAGAAAGTTTGAAACGTAATTTGTGAAGTTTTCTCTCATATCTTTTGCGACATAGAAAAATTTGAGACCCTGTTCGACATAGCGTTGAACCATGGCCTTGGAATATGTATCACCGGTGTGAATACGCTTGATAAATTGATAATCGTCAGCGCCCTTTTTAATTCGAATAAAAACATCACAACATGAAGAATCGAGCGTTAGAAAATAATTGATCGGTATTGGAATATAGTCTGGAGTTGCTCTTCTTCTTAAGCTCTCCGTCGTTATACCAAGAATTTTCGAAGCTTGTTGAACAATTTTTTCCCAGTTCTTAAACTCAGGAACAATGACTGAAAAACTTTCATCTTCAATTCCAAATCCAGTGAAAAGAATCGTCGTATCAGGACAATTTTCTTTCACATAGGTGAGGAGTTGAAATGGTCCCTCTTTATCTGTTTCGATGGCGTGATAAACAATAAGATCGACATTGGGAAGAATGGTTAAAAGGGCGATGACATCTTGGGCATTTTCTCTTGGAACAACTTCACATCCAACATAGGTGCTAAAGTTTATGGAAAGAAGTTCTCTCAATGTTTTGTCGCTTTCGACCAAAATCACTTGTGCCATAAAGGTTCCAAAATTTATCTTAGATTTATTGTACCGTTTTTGTTGCGATTGGGCCAAGCGTGCAAATATGTTCAATCTTTGAAAGATTCAATGATCTTTAACTTATCAAATAACTCAGGTGATGTGACAGTGTCCCATTGAGCGAGTGTCGCTTTACTTTTCATTCCATGACCTGGAAAAATCGAGACACCAAAGCCGGCCTCAAGCAACGCCTTTTGCATTCTTTTAGCGGCACTGTAGGTTGATAATGTTGTGTGCTTGTGGACACATTTACTGATGTCTTTAAACCATTCCACAGTCCATAGAGTAGGATTTTTCTTGGGGGAAAATGCATCTTGATAAATCACATCAAATTGCAATTGAGGTTCAATCGATTTGAGAAAGGGAAGTGATCGGCGAGCATCTCCCTGAAGAATTCTCAAATTTATGTTTTCAACTTTTGCCTGATGAACAAATATCTCTGAGGTCAGTTGAGTGACAGAAAAGCGCATGTCTTGACTGTTTTCGATGAGGATCGGATCTATTTCAAGGGCGAGGTAATCAATCGTTGCTGATGATAGCGATTTCACTGCATCCAGAGTTGTGTGGAATCCAAGTCCCGTTCCCCAACCAACTTCAAGTATGGATAGGGTGCCGTACTCCTGAATTCTTTCGAGTACTTTATTAGGTTTTAAATAAGTGTAAATGGTCTCAGCTATGGCACCGGCAGTAGAGTGGCAATTTTCATCAAAAAGCGGACTGTAGAGAGTTTTTGACCCGTCTTCTGTCTCAACCCAACGATAGCTTTCAGGCAACTTATTGCTCAAACCAAGACTCCTTTATACCCGATAAAAAGACTTAAGTTTAATACTGCTTCGACCGATAAGTGTCTACAGGCCAATGGTTGGCCTTAAGCAATTGGGTCCTATTTAATGAATAAATTCGGATATATGGCCATTTTACTTTCTCTCGTTTTGGTCTCATGTGGATCAGACCGCCAGACCGTTAAAAAAGAACAAGCCCTGGTACAGTCCATTCAAGCCGGTGGGGCGCCATTGTCAGACAGTGAAGTCGCTGTCGCCTTAAGAATTTGCTATGCTTTCAAATCAAAACACACGACCTTTAAAGCAGAGCTCGTTGGCAAGCCATTTACCTTTGATTTAAAAGAAAATTACTGTGATGGACATAAAGAACAAGAATTTTTAAATACTGTTGTTACCGAAATTGCTTTTGATCAGCCTCTTCAATACTTATCACAAAGTCAGCGTCCATATTTTAGAACGATCATGACTCATATTTATGGACCACTTAATAAAATTTGCGATGATGTTTTGAAAGGCAATACTCCTTCGAATGTCGTCACAATTGATAGTGAGTCTGTGATGGAAGTTGGATTCGTTAATGGTCTTTATGATGAGTATGAAATTCGTTATGGCAGAAAAAAAGTAAAAACGGATGTCACTTATTCGCCTTATAAAGTTGAAAGGTTTAAAGTTCTCACTAACTCTCGTTCTTCTGCAAATCTTTTAGGGCTAGTGGTTGAATCTTATCGAGCGCAATCGTGTGACAATTCAGTAAATCTTAGAGAAACGACTCAAACCTATGTTCCCTAAAAATTGAAATTCACGGGACAAATCTATGGAGGATCGTCCCGTGAATCGCGGCCTAGTGGCCTTGGAAATGATTAGTTACAAGCTGGAACAGTAACTTTTTGAGTCTTAATTACTCTGTCGTCTTCGTCTAGGAACTTAACTGTACGAACTGGGCT
>PCTW01000071.1 GCA_002786715.1 Bdellovibrio sp. CG22_combo_CG10-13_8_21_14_all_39_27 | reverse complement strand
CTATCCAATCATGGGATGCATTTCTTGCTGAATGTGTAAGAATTTTTTCCTGACCAGCACGTCTCTTGTAGTTTGCTGAATTCCAGTCATAACAATTCAAACTTTCAATTTTATTTTAAACCAAATTCTTCAATTTTTAGTTTCATCATTCATGTATAGCGATCTCATCTAGCATCCTTGGATCAATGACATAGCTGATGTTTTTACTCGGCATACTCACGGAGAGAAGATTTCCAAAGACATCATAATTTAGTGATGTCGTGCTGGAGCCTTTCATAAATTTTATGAATATTACTTTTTCACGATAGGTTTACTTTTAATGAAAGTTTTGTGTAAAAAACTGTGTGGATCGTAAAAAAATTCCATGAAGCTAATTCAAGAGAGACAGGGTTCGGGGCCAACGAGAGAATGGATTCATCGTATCACCAAGATCGTAACGAGCACTTCTTCGTCGAAGGCCAAAAGTGAAGAAGCGAAACGCCACGGATGACGAGATTAGCACGTCACGATAGAAAAGTAAGATCCCGTCAGCACGTCGTTGCAAGGGAATGATAATTTCTTTTCGTTTTTTTATTTTTTTTACAGGTAAAGTCCTTTTTTTTGCCACAGGTGCGCAAAAGGAATTTTGAATTCCGATGAAAATAATCAAGAATGTAAAAATGGTTTTCATAAACAAATCATACTTTAAAATGAAGCCAGTGGGAGTTAAAAATATTTTAGTCCCATGTCGTGCAGGGCTTAATTAAAAAGGTGTTGGAGCATTTTTAATATTACCTTATTCACCGTCTGATGCTAGGTCACTTGAAAATACTGCGACTTCGGAACAATAAAACATCCATTTTTTACTTTTGTACTTTGAAAAACCACATGATGTCTTAAAATCCCTTTCTGATAAAGCCGGTCCTTTATTGTAATTATATGTAATATATCTTTTTATATCTTTATGAGCCTTTCTAATAAAAGGATAGTATGCTTCACTGAGTTCCATATTATCAACTTCACGTAACATCTCGCACTCCATATCTTTCTTCTTCACACACTTTGCAAACTTCTCAATGTAACTTGCAAATTCCTTATTTTCTTTTAAATAGCGTTTTCCGCGTTTATTTAAGACGTCAAACGACATTGACTCGGGCAAATAGGAGATTGCATCTTCAGGTGAAGGTATAACTTCTCCATTTAGTTTCATTACTGCCGACTTGGGACTTCCTTTAATTGGTTGATCTTCAAGCTTGCTTTCATTTGAGTCAAAAAAATCGGAGTATTCTAAAAATAAACTTATATCATTAAACTTAATTTCAACTCTTGATATATCCTGATTAGGGTCACGAGAAACCAAATAGCACGGATTTGTGCAAGCTCCAACCAGTTTCCCTTTGTAATAGATTCCTTTATCTTTAAACATAAAAAGATACTTATCTCCAACTTTGTAGAAGTTGTATTCCTTAGAAGCTGGCTTCTTTTTCGCCACAGGTGCGCAAAAAGAATTTTGAATTCCGATTAAAATGATAAGTGCAGTAAATATTAATTTCATTAAGTTCCTCATTTTAA
>PCTW01000049.1 GCA_002786715.1 Bdellovibrio sp. CG22_combo_CG10-13_8_21_14_all_39_27 | reverse complement strand
TAAATACAAAAAGAATGAGGAATACTTAGTTTGGCTGGCAACTCAATTAACTTGTAGGGACCTGCATGCCCATTACGCATTAGAATTATCAGTCGAAAAAATGTCGGGAACAGATGAGTTTTTAATTGATGATACTGTCATTAGGAATTTCTGGGGAAACAGTATCGGAAAAATTAGTATGAGTCATCATTGGGATATTTCTAAATTAGACAAAGAATTAGGAACTCAAGGTCAGATATCTATAGGAGATTATAACAATATTGATCTTGGCTATGTAGCATGTTTATTAAGAATCATTGACTATGCTCATATAAATTTTGAAAGAGCATTCATGCTTGAGAAATCATTTCGACTGAATATGGATATGGATAGTTTAATCCACTGGAAGGCACAGGAGAATATCTCGGGGCCAATCAGGGAAAGTGATTGTCTAAAGTATAATACAATGAAACCTATAGATAACATTGATGCATGGTGGCTATTCTATGAAATGTCAAAAGGACTTTCGAACGAAATTCACCTTGTTGGAGACTACTTAAGCAGTAGAAAATCATCAGTAAATCGATTCTCATTAAAAGGGGTTCTTGGTATTACTGATCCTGTATCATTTTCTAAATATATTGAAACGAAGGGATTCGATCCGATTGACATTAGATTTAGATCTGACTCAGTTGAGAGAATCGTTGGGCTTCTGGGAGGTCGCTCTCTTTACGGAAACGATCCATTTGCACCTGTTCGCGAGCTTCTACAAAATGCAAGGGATGCAGTTTATTTAAGAAGACTCAAAAATCCATTAATTAATGATTTTATAAATATTGATCTCACAAATGACAAACTTTCCATTGCAGATAACGGCATAGGAATGGATAAGCATATAATTACTCAATTCTTACTAGGCATAGCCTCAAGCTACTGGAGCTCAAAAGGTTTCATTGATGAGTTTGGAAGCGACGTTTCCCATGTCGGAAAATTTGGAATTGGTTTTTTGTCAGTTTTTATGATTGCAAATGATATCGAAATAAGGACTCAGAGACATAATAACCCTTTACTAAATTTGAAATTAAAAGGTGTTGGGCAAAGGGGTGAGCTAAATGAATCTACTGGTAATTTTGAGACAGGAACAAAAATAACTTTATTCCTCAATTCGATAGGTTTTTCAGTGGAATCCCTTACTAAAGCAATAAAGGTAATTGCAGCAATGATAGATATCCCTATTTCAATTTCAAAAGAAGGTGAAACGATTCATAAGCTAGAAGATGATTGGTGGAAGAATGTATCTCAAGAAAATTTTATTACATTTTTGAAGAATTGGAGGATTAACAGATTTCCAATAGAAGAAAATAGAAAAGAAAAATACATATATGAATACGAGCGGTCATTGAATAATAAATACACTGAATTTGAAAATGAAATTCAACCTGAACATATCTCAGAGAGCTACAGAATAGTTTCCTCAATAAATGGAGGCGATTTACTTATTTACTCTAAGGGGTTCTTTATCCAATCTGTTCAGTTAAAAGGAATTGCCGGTATTATTAATATAGACAATATAGAACTTGATGCTGCTAGAGGCAAATTATTGTCTGCAGATTTAGAAAGAACACGCGTAGATGTATTAACTGAACTAAAACCAAAAATAATTAACTACATAAATAGTTACAAAGAAAAGGGATATATACCAAGTTATCACAGTGAACTTTTTAGGATTGGGGAGTCATTTGGATATGAATACTTAAAAGAAAGTGATCTGCAATTCTTGCCCATGCTTAATAGTTTAGGAGAATATAAATTAATGTCATATAAAGATTTTGTAAATAGGCTAAAGGTTGAAGATGAGGTCTATATTGGTTACGGACTTGGTCCTTTATCAATTATCACAAAATTAATTAATTTATTTCCTACTATTAGAGAAAGAGGTTTCGTTATTCCCATAAATTCTGATAATGGACCTTCTTTTGGAGATTATCGATCAAATAATGAAGATGAATTTATTTCTGGAAATTTACAGTCACATTTTGAAACAACAAATGCGAGGAGAAGGAGAAGTAATGATTATAAAGAAGCGCTATTCTTACTGGTTGTTATCAATGCCATAGGAGATGCGTGGAATATTAATGAAGAAATAATTGCAAATTCAAAATGGTATAGATCAACGAACAAATTTATCTGTACTCATGTAAGTAAAAAAAATTATACCTAGATATTACTTTATTCAGGCAGTAATTTAAAGATGTCTAAATTTGAATCATTAACAATTAATTTATTTAGAGTATTTTCAAATGCATCAAATAATGAAGGAGGAGTTAAAAAGGAAGAAAAGTTATACATATTTTAGTGATTACGCCGCCCCCTCGTCGAAAGAAAACTCGATAAAAGGACAATCGCAAAACCAATCCAGAACGAAAGACTGGGAGAACTTTTTGCGGCCAAGCTTAAAAAGAACATCGATAACAACGGAGTCAAGTAAGAGAGATTGCCCAGGTGAGAAGCACTCACCTGTCGTGCGCCGAATTCCCAGAGATAGAAAGACAGGCCAAGCGGACACAGTCCGACGTAAACAAGCCAAGGCCATTGTTCAGTTGTGGGGAGTAACCACGAATGATTGATCGCTGCGATCATGAGACAGATCACGCCCGATAAAAAACAAACGATACTGTTGTCCCAAGCGGAATGCTTTGAACGCGGAAGGAGTAGTGAGTAAGTGGACCAGACGATGGCACCCACGAGGCTGAAGAGATGGCCGCGTTCGATTTGCAAATTTGATTTCGTGAAAACTTCGAGCGCGATTAAGAGTCCGATGAATCCGCAAGAGATGAAGAGATAGCTTTTGAGATTTTGTTTTTGTTTGGTGATCAATGGCGCGAGTAGAACGATGAGTAGCGGCCATAAGTAATTGATGAGGTTGGCCTCGAAGACCGGTGCATTTCGCAGTCCCAAGAAATAAAAGAGATGGAATCCGACGATTCCGTAAATTCCCAAGAGCAATGATTTGAGATCGAATTTAAATTTCTTGAGTCTCCATGCTCCCCACACTGAACCGATGATCAGGGCGATTCCCGTCAGCATAAAAACGTCTAAGGATCTTAAATGAAGCGAGGCACTGGCAAGAGTCGACCAGAAGAGAAGTGCGAATAACAGTGCAAGGTAAGGTCTTATTCGTCTTCCTTACACTTATTATTCATCATTTTGTCCAGCGGAGAGCAATAGCCCTCGCGCTTTTGGACTTTTTTATCGACGGATTGGATTTCTGATTTCATGTTCTCTTTGGCCTGATTCGAACAGCTCACACTTAAGAGAACGAGAAGAGTGCAAGTGATGAGGATTAAAATTTTCATGACTATGAACACCCTGTTGTTTCGCCACAAGTATCGCACTTGAGGCATGATCCGTTTCTAAGCATGGTCATGGATTGGCAAGAAGGACAGGCATCGCCTTCGTATCCTTTCATGCGCGCTTGTTGCATACGACGCTGAACACTTTCCATTTTAGAGTTTGCTTCTTTTGAATAAACTTTTTGTACCGAGGTCGATCCATCAGCATGAGTGACAGTTTCGTCCATCATCGCGAGCAATGGTTCTTCGTTGGCATCTTCTCCGTGGACAGCACTTGGCTTCAAGTCCTCTGGTTTAACATGTACCAGATCATAGCGATTGAGGTACTTCATCCCGACATCGCGGAAGATATAATCAATCACTGACGTCGACATTTTAATATTGTCGTGACCGGTGACCACACCGTTAGGTTCGAAACGAGTGAAAGTGAAAGCATCAACAAACTCTTCCAAAGGTACTCCGTATTGGAGACCGAGAGAGATGGCGATGGAAAAACAGTTCATCAGCGAGCGGTAAGCGGCGCCTTCCTTATGCATATCGATGAAAATTTCACCAAGAGTTCCGTTATCATACTCCCCCGTGCGAAGGTAAACTTTGTGTCCACCAATCGACGCTTTTTGGGTGTATCCCATACGACGATTTGGCAGCATCTTGCGAGCACCACGATCGCGGAAGACCACTTTTTCAACAATTTTCTGAGCGACTTGTTGGATCTGTTCTGTTTGCGGAGTCTCGGCCATATCCATTAAGGCCAATTCTTCAAACGCTGTTGAGTTGAGCGGTTGAGAAAGTTTCGAGCCATCACGGTAGAGAGCATTCGCTTTAAGCATAAGCTCCCATGATAAGCGGTACGCTTTTGAAACGTCGTTAATGGTGGCTTCTTGGGCCATGTTAATAGTTTTTGAAATGGCACCAGAGATGTAGGGCTGAACCGCTGCCATCATTCTGATATGCCCTTCAACAGAAATAAGTCTTGTACCGTAGCGACCACACTTATTAGCACAATCAAAAACCGCAAGATCTTTTTCTTTTAAGTAAGGAGCACCTTCGACAGTCATGGTTCCACAAACGTGATCATTGGCGAGACGAATTTCTTCGTCGCTGAAGCCAAGCATTTTTAAAATATTAAGACCTGGATCATTTAAGTCTTCGTCATTCATTTTGAATTTATCTTTTACCCACGCTTCGCCCAACATAAAGGGAGAGAAAGAGAAAGAAATATCAAAAGCACTTTCAAGCGAAGATTCAACTTTTTCGATTTGATCACTTGAGAGGCCTTTGCTCTTTAGTGAATCATGATTAATTCCCGGACAGTCTTTTAAAGTTCCGTATCCCACTGCATAGTTGATGATTTCTTCAATTTGTTTTGGCTTATAACCAAGATTGCGAAGCGCACTAGGTACGGCTTGGTTGATAATTTTGAAATATCCCCCACCCGCTAGTTTCTTAAATTTCACAAGAGCAAAATCCGGCTCAATTCCCGTGGTATCACAATCCATCACCAAACCAATGGTTCCTGTCGGTGCGATCACTGTGGTTTGAGCGTTACGATAGCCGTGTTTTTGTCCGAGCTTATAGGCTTCGTCCCAAGCTTTTTGAGCAGCAGTGACGAGATAAGCATCAAGATGATTTTTATCAAGACCCACTGGTGTGACAGAAAGATCAGTGTAATCAGTTCCGTTCATGGCAGCTTCGCGATGATTCTTAATCACTTTTAACATCGCTTCTTTGTTGGCCTCGTAGCGATCAAAAGCGCCGTGCTCTTTCGCCATTAATGCTGACGTTTTATAAGCAACTCCACCCATGATGGAAGCAATCGCGCCGGCGATATTGCGTCCTTTTTCAGAATCATAAGGAATTCCCATGACCATTAAAGTGGCACCGATATTGGCGTAACCCAGGCCTAGCGTTCTATAAAGGTAAGAACGCTCTGCAATTTCTTGAGAAGGAAATTGCGCCATCAGAACTGATATTTCGAGTACCGTTGTCCAAACTTCACATGCGTGAATGAACTGATCAACGTTAAACATTTGAGTCACAGGATCGACAAATTTAAGCAGGTTGATTGAGGCAAGATTACAGGCAGTGTTGTCCAAGAACATATATTCTGAACAAGGATTTGAAGCATTGATCTTTCCATCAACGGGACAGGTGTGCCATTCGTTAATCGTCGTATCATATTGCAAACCAGGATCGGCACAATTCCATGCGGCTTCACAGATTTGATTCCACAAATCTTTCGCTGGAATTTTTTTACTGACTTGGCCGTTGGTTCTCCACTTAAGTTCCCAATCTGTATTGTCATCAAGCGCTTTAAAAAATTTATTGGGAATACGAATCGAGTTGTTTGAGTTTTGTCCTGAAACGGTTTCATAAGCTTCAGAGTTCCAATCGGTGTCGTAAACTTCGAATTGGATTTCTTTCACTCCTTGCTTGGCGAGTTCGATCACGCGATAAATATAATTCATCGGCACTTGATCGAGATTGGCCTGTGCAATAGCTTTTTTCAAAGCGAGGTTTTTCTTAGGCAGATAAGCTTCTTCGCCTTTCATGGTGTTGAGTGAAGCAAAGATTTCGCTCAATCTCTGCTTTATGATTTTTGAACCGGTCACAAGCGCTGCAACTTTGCGCTCTTCTTTCACTTTCCAATTAATAAATTCTTCGATGTCCGGGTGATCCAAGTCGAGACAAACCATCTTGGCCGCTCTTCTGGTTGTTCCCCCCGATTTGATCGCACCGGCAGCACGATCGCCAATTTTCAAGAAGCTCATTAAACCTGATGACTCTCCTCCACCAGAGAGCTTCTCCCCATTGCCACGAAGATTTGAAAAATTAGTTCCTGTTCCAGAACCGTATTTAAAAAGCCTTGCCTCACGTGTCCAAAGGTCCATGATACCGCCGGCATTCACCAGATCGTCACCAATACCTTGAATAAAACAGGCATGAGGCTGAGGTCGTTCATAAGCTGAAGTTGATTGAGCAACTTTTCCAGTTCCCGGATCAACATAATAATGTCCTTGAGCAGAACCCGTTATTCCATAGGCCCAATTCAAACCAGTGTTGAACCACTGAGGAGAATTTGGTGCAGCCATTTGATTCGCGAGCATATACTCGAGTTCATCTTGAAAAGCGTCGGCGTCTTTTTTAGTGTCGAAGTAATTATGTTTCTCACCCCAAAAGCGCCAACAACCGGCCAAGCGATGAAAAACTTGGCGAGCGTCCGTTTCGCCCCCAAGAATGGCCTTGCCGTTTTCGTCGAGAATGGTTTTCCCTTTCTCGTCTTTTAAGGGAACACCGGTTTTTCTAAAGTATTTCTGCGCGATGATATCTGTCGCAACTTGTGACCAAAAATCAGGAACGCTGACTTCCATGCCCTTCGTCTTCTTGCCACCAACGTGTCTGACCTCACTGGTGCGTTTCTCGAATTTCATGGCCGCGTACGGTGATTGGCCTTCTTGTGTAAAGCTGCGTTTGAATTTCATCTCTTGGTCCCCCTCGGAACTTCACGCTGTCCTGTGTGAAGTGTGTGTGTCGAATACTTTTGTCAAAAACTGTGTTCCGTCTTTCTATTTTTGGTGCAAACTAAATTTTCGTCAAACTCTTTTTACTATATCTAGTGCCAAATCTCCGTCAAAACTCTGACGAAGTACTAGATATAGTTCACTTTGCACGCGCTGCCACAAATGATTTACGCACTGTCAGTTTGCAGTTTTGGTGAGGTCTAGAGCATAATGGAGGGAATCTTAACAGGACTTCTCAAGATGTTGACTCGGGTATTCTCATTTTTTCTGACACTGTTCTGGGTCTTCGCATTAAGTGCTCAAGATCCTGCTCCAGCGACACCCGACCTCACAAATTTTGATCAAGATGCCCCCATTCCTGCTGAGTGGGGTCCCCATATTGTGGATCACCTCTATAAGGGTTGCCCCACAAACTCTCTGTGCTCTCAAAGTAGTGGTGATATCCTCGAAGAATTTAAAAAACTCCTCTCAAAAAGACCAAGTCTCGCGCAAATAGAAAGTTTTAAAAACAAAAAGGGAATTCCTTTTGAAGTTTGGTCAAACAAGCCCGATCTCGAACTGAATAAATTGCACGCAGTTCATTGGGAATCGCAATGTCCGGCTCATCAAATTGAGGGACAAAAAATTTATCAAAGTTTTCTCTTAATTCATGAGCTCGATCAACTGAAACAATTAGTAGATGATCAAACCCTCTTTATTCGTTATGGTCTAAGCTTAGATGCTAAAAAAAATATTGTTAAAGTTCCTGGTCCCAAGGGGGAAACTCCACTTTACTTAGAAAATGGAGCACCTATTTTTGTCCAAGAATTTGAAGGCGGATTCTATTCCATAAAAATTTCTTCATCTGGTAAAATTTCAATCATCAATGAAATAAAGCCTGAAGAGATGCCTGAGAATGTTCGTTGCTCTAAAGATTTAGTAGCTGCTTTCAAGAGCGAAAAAAGACCAACTCATCTTTACACCAATGTTTATTGTCAAAAAATTTACGACATAAAAACAAAGAAAAAAGTAGAAATTCTATTTGCGCGAGGTTGCCCTTGAGAATAGTTTTTCTCAACGCTGAAAACCTCTTCATCACGCCAAAAGATCATCCTGGCAAACATCAATTAGAAAAAGACCCACAAAAATGTCGTCAGCTGGCCAATGCCCTATTTGAAATTGATGCAGAATTTGTTTGGATCATTGAAGTTGGAGGCATTGAATCTCTCCAACTTTTTTCGAAGCTTTATCTCGATGATAGATATCAAGCCTCTCTCATACCTAGCAATTCAGATCGCGGCATTGATATTGGAGTTTTAAGTAAACGCGGGCTTCCCTATAGGATGGAACTTTGTACCAATAAAAATTATGACCTGCCTTTTAATTACCCCTACGAAATTGCCGCCAATGAGATGGCCGCAAAAGTGGGGCAACCTCTGCCCTTTGCCTCTCATAAGCTCTCGCGCGATTTTTCTGAACTTCGCCTATTTCACAAAGGTACAAAAAAGCCTTTTCTCATCATGCTTTGTGTTCATCTCAAATCTCAACTTGATGCTAAAGGGATCGACCCTCGAGGCTTTTTGCGAAGAGAAGCTGAAGTTAAACTTCTAAAGCGAGTGGTAAAAAGTTTGAATAAGCATTTCGGAGAAGATGTTCCTGTGATTTTTGGAGGTGACTTCAATGGCCGCGCTAATGGGGACTCCATGGACCCAGAGTTTTTGGCACTCAAAAAGTTGCCTCATAAAGAATTGGCGGACCTGCTCAGTTTGGAACATCACGATCGCATCACCCATGTCTATTTTGACAAGTGGGACAAGAAGATCGAACAGCAGATGGACTTCTGTTTTGTCCCCCCCTCACTTTGGAAACAGGTCGATCACCAAAATTCAGGTATTTATCGCTGGAAGGCAGCATCCGACGGGCCGCTCCCCATTCCTCAGAGCCAATTCCAACGTTACGGACTCCCCTCAGACCATTATCCAGTGGTTCTCTCTCTCAATTTAGGCGTTTAACAGTAATCTTTTGTAAGAGTTATTTTTACTCATTGGATTGGCAAGAATTCAGATTGGGACTAAAGTGTCGCATGATTTTAAGCACTTTATTCGCTCTATTGATCAGCTCCAGCTTTGCCCATAATGGTCTCGTGGAAGAAGGTTTTTTAGTTCGCGATTCCAATAAAATTTTTCTTAAGCACATTCAACGCCATAAAGATTTAGTCGTCGATCATATGGACAAGAAAAGTTACGAAGTTTACGGACCTCATGGTCTTGGAACTTGGCTTGAATCAATGGGCGCAGACATTACCGATCTCGCAGTCATTGATGGCCTTGACGAAAAGGCAGCAGGAGATTATCCAACTCCTGAAGAAATTAGTGATCAACTTTTAAAACTTTCGCAAAAATTTCCTAATATCATGACTCTCTCTTCAATAGGTCAAACTCGCGAGGGTCGAAATTTATGGGTGATGAAAATTTCAGACAACCCAACAGTTGATGAAGTTGAACCTGAAGTAAAATACATTGCGAACATGCATGGTAACGAGATTGTCGGCAGAGAACTTATGTTGAAGCTGATTGAAGATATCGGCAATCGATACAATGCTGGAGATAAAGACATCATTGAGTTGGTTGATAATACAGAAGTATTTATCATGCCTTCGATGAACCCAGATGGCGCACTTAAACGTCAACGTGGCAATGGTGCTTGGAAAGATCTCAACCGCAATTTTCCTGATTTCTCGACTCAAGACAATCGCGATGTTCCGGATGGACGTGAGCCTGAAACGAAGGCTGTTATGGCGTGGCAAAATTCTCGCAACTTTTCGCTTTCCGCCAATTTTCATGGTGGAACTAAAGTCGTTAATTATCCTTGGGACACAACTCGCGATCCTGCTCCACTTACCGATTTGATCGTTGAATTGAGTGGCGAATATGCCTCAAAAGTTGATGGTTTTTTTAATTCGACAGAATTTCCTGGTGGTATCGTCAATGGAAATGCTTGGTACGAAGTTGATGGAGGAATGCAAGATTGGAGTTATTATTATCATAACGATCTTCAAGTCACGATCGAACTTTCTCATACCAAATGGCCACCCTATAGTGATATTCCTCAATACTATAGTGAGAACGCTTGGTCACTCGTTCGCTTTTTAAAAAGAATACACCAAGGTTTAGGCGTTAAATTGCCAGATCATTCACCGTCCGGAAAAATGACTCTCTATCGTCTCATTAATGGTCAGAAACAAAAAATTGGTGACTATAAAATTAGTGGCGGTGAGTTTTACAAAGTTCTCAATCAAGGAGTTTATGAAGTGATAGTAACACTCGACAGTGGTGAGACTAAAACAACTCGTGTTGATGTCAATTTTGATCTTCTTCGTCCCAATGGAAATTTCTTATCACTCTGGCCCTAGTGATCTCTTTTAAAATCAGTTAAGATTTCGTCATGAAAATTTTAATCACACTAACGCTAATGTTTTTTTCTCTTCATCTTTTTGCCCAAAACATTGAATGGGCGCTGCAAATTACAGATCCTGAATTTGATCTGAAGCACATTCCACTACCTGCAACAGAGCTTAAGCCACTTTTACCTAAAACAAGTTGGCGCTGCACAGTGGGTGAAGTTCAAAGAAAAGGTGAATCTGAAAGTCGTGAGCTTCATTGCGATTACAGTATTGAAAAGGCCGGAACTTTTACCACCTACACTGTCTGTTCGGCTTCAAATCAATACGACGAAAGCAAAGTGGTTCTTTTCGATGAAAGAAAAAATCTCAATTTCACTTTGCTTCTTTTATGTCGTCGCACAGAAGCTAAAAAAGAAATTCCAGAGGCTCCTGCAAACCCTTAAACGGCTTTTGCCGAGTCTTCATCACCATCGTGATAAACTCTCCAAAAATCACTTTCACTGGCATAGGTGACCTTCTCGCCATTGTCGAGAGTGCCTAATACTCTGCCTTCTTGATCAATTGAATCGACTTGAAAGAAGCGAATGCGGTGATTCCAATCAGCATAACGGACGCGAAGACCGTTTAGTGATTCCTGATTGAGTAGATCTCTGAGCTTTTTCATGGTGAATATCTCCTAGTGACGCTATCAGATATTCGCTCTTTCAACTTACATTTTCAGCAAGTTAAATAAGGGCCCCCTAAAGTCAGTGTGGAAGTTTTTTCCGCTTTCGTCAATCTGTTTCAAACTATTGGCTATTTACGCTTCTCCCCAAAAGAAACACTTAAAAAGCTCACTCTCCTGACGATAAGCAAATGTGATTAATTAGGGGAAGTAACATGAAAAAAATTAATTCTGTCGTAACTTTGGCCTTGTTTGCATCTTCATGCGCAAGTACATATCGTCCCTCAGAAACAATAGAAGCGAAAATGGCGCGCTTTGAATCAAGTAAAAGCATGGTCAATGTCGTTCCTGATCTTCCCGTTAAAGAAGTTAAAATTTCAAATAGAAAACCTGCTTCTGCCGAAGCTGATCAAGTTGTTGATGAACTTGCAAAAAAACCAAATAAGCGACTTTATTTTAGTACTCTCTATACTCAATATGAAACGATGAGAAAAATTCCTCAAAATGAAAGCGCACCAACGATTCAATATTGTCCGCACTTTCATACATCTGTAGTGGAATACAAAGAAAGCAATCCACAAGGTCCTGCTTTCAACAAAGTGGATTGGAAGCAAAGATATAAAGGCGACTGGACTGTTCTGGCAGAATCTTATCCTGAACTCAACCTTCCTTTAGATGATTACAATCAACATCCAAAAGTAAGCGAAGTCATGAGCAATAGTGAAACTTCAAAAATGTATAGTGATAGCATCAACGAAGTGATGAATAAGGCCTTCTCGCTCCACGTAATGAAGACCTACCGCGAACTGACAGAACTTTGTGAAGTCGGTACTTCTGATAACTACTATGCCTATGAAAACCTCTTAGGTCATATTGAAAGACACGAGCAAAGTCGAGATCCAGTTCTAAACAATATCAAAACATTGTTTAAGACAACTCTCTTTAGCAACATGGCGATCATCAATTCTTTAGGTCGCTCTCAAAAGAAAATAACCGCGAGAGGGCCAGCATCAGCTCAAAAGAGTGTCGAAGATAGCTATCAACAAGCTGTTCTCAAGCGTTTTGGGGTTGAATGGTTTGATGAGTATTTCAAGACTCAGAAATAATTTCTAACTCACTCGAAAATATAAAGTCTCTGGCGAGATGACATAAGAGCAAGCTTATCGTCGCTAATCGCCATTTGCCCAAAGACCGCACTCGAAACATGGCCTAGCCAATGTTTCTTCAAGATTTCGAAATCAGATTTTTTAATCCAGTACATGTAGCCATCCACTGAAGAAACGGCCAACTCCCCTTTCCAGTCAACGAGTGATGACAGGGCCCTTTTTGCTAATCTCTTTGTTTTCAGAACTTGGAGATTTTTGTCCAATTCAACTAATGTCCCCTCTGTCGTCAACAAATAAATGACATCATCTTTTACTATTGGAGATCTTGAAACATTGAAATTGAGAGTTCTCAAAACTAATCCATTTTGAGGATTGACGAGCGAAAGTGGTCCCGATAATGAACCAATCAAAAGATTGCCGTTAAACCAAATAGGTGAAGCGTCTACATCATTAAATTTTACAGTTGGTGCAAGCTTAGACTCCCAAGCAAGAACGCCTTCATTAATATCAATAGCAGCTAAAGTGCCGTCCGCGAAACCAACGTAAAGCTTATTTTTCACGATCAAAGGACGAGAAGCTCTTTGAGTCGTTGTGAGATTGGCGATAGAACGCTTATAGGCCCACAAAATTTTTCCCGTTTTATAATCAAGTGCAAAAATTTTATGATTGCGGGTTTGAACATACATTCGTCCATTTTCAACAACCGGTTCTGTTTCAATACTTGCCCCAAGATCAACGACGTAATTAAGCTTACCTGTTAAATAATGGCGAGAATAAAGTCTTCCCTCGATATCACCATATAAAAGATTTTCTTTATAAATAGTTGGAGCCGCATGGTAACCAATCAAATCTTTCTCGACCCATAACTTGCGACCATTCTTAATATCATAAGCGCGCATATAACCATTATTATCACCTATGAAGACTAAGCCTTCATAGGCCAATGGCCAATTGAGTGCGATCGGAAGATTGCCAGTGTCGTACTTAGGATCGAGATTACGACTCCAGGAAACTCTAAAGGGTTCACTATAATCTTTCTGCGTTCTCGGCGTGACCAGAGAGCAATTTGAAAGAATTAAAATCGTAACAGCGCAAATGAAAAATTTAATCATTTTAGTTGGCCAATTGTGAAATATAGAGACGGGCCATTCTTAAGAACTCTTGTTCTTGGGTATTGTCCAACACGTATTGAAAATGTTCGCGAGCTTTAACTTGGTCGCCTTTTAACAAAGCGATTCTTCCTAAATCTAAATAAGTTTTAGGTTCCATCAATTTTACTTTTTCAGAAGCCAATTGAAGCAACACTTTTTCAGCACCATCAAGATCTCCTAGATTCTCGAGGAGTACGGCCAATCTCATTCCTGCTAAACCTCTGATGTAAGCAGAATCTGAATTCTTAAAAACATCTTCAATCACTGGGCGAGCTTGTTCTTTAATTCCTTGCGCTTCAAGAACATCAGCTAAACGAATTCCAAGAGCATTAAGTCCCTGATAATTTTTCAGTTCAACTTTCAATTTTTGAAAAGCTTCTATTGCAGCGACAGCCTCAACTTTCTTGCTTGAAAGTGGAGATAAGAAATCGCGATCATATTGGAATAATTTGTCATCCATATGAGCACGCATTTCATTCGACTTGCTATTGTAGATTCCCCAACCAACAACAGAACCGACAATGATCACAAATAAAGCAATTAAAGGTATTTTAAATCGAGTAACGACTTCGGCCCAATCGCCTTGTTCAATAAGTTGATTGATATTTTGTGACGAAGTCACTGCTGTAGTTTCGCTGGCCATAATCGCTTTCTCCAATGATCAATAAAGTTGCAGGCTCTCATGATAGAGAAGCTTCACTTAAGTTGTCAAAAATCAGAACTCATGAAACAATGATTTTAAGCAATTATCTTCAGGGAAGCGATGCAATGAAAAAGCTCTTTTTGTGCTTAGCAATGATCATAATACTTTCACCTAACGCTTATGCCACAGATCGTCGCAGTCGTTTAGGCGTTGGTTACACTAATCAGTTGATTAACAATCTGCCTGCTATTTCTTTCAAATTGCAGCGTAGCAAGGCCTTTGCCTTGGGCGGACTTGTTGGTTACTCCAATGCACGAACTGGTGGAGGCCATGGCGCAGGACTGAAGTTTTACCGCAACATTTTTGATGAACCTCAACTTAATTTTTATACAGCCCTAATGGCCGCTCTCCTCAGTCAGAAAAATCCAGGAGCCGATAAGAGTGGTTTTCAAGTTGATGCGACTCTAGGGACAGAATTTCATTTCTCCGGACTCTCAAGTATCGCCTTTAGTGTTGAATTTGGAATGAGTTTTAACAAGATCAACGATTTTGTTATCGAAACTGTCGGCAATAATTTTCTGGTCGCAGGGGTCCATTTCTATTTGTGATTGAAAGGATGAAATGCGCAAAGCTTTAATCAAATTATTTATAACTCTCCTTGTAACTCAAAGTACTTTGAGTTACGCCCAATTTTCTCCGACGGAAGATCCCTTTGCCATTGAAGAAGATGATCTCAATATTGGTGGAGATATCTTCAACGATTTTAATGAAGACGTCGAAGAAGCATCCGTAGTCGAGGACGAACGCTTTTATCGTTATGGTCGATTTTTTACCTTTAACCTATCGATTGGTGTTACTTCCTTTCAAGGGAATCGCGGGCTAGTGACTCAAGATGATCACCCAAGCTACGGAGTGAGTGTTGGTTACTTCTCTGACTTTCAATCTTACTACGGCCTAGGTTTTGAGTTTTCAAAACATCATATGTTTTTTGATTATCAAACCAATGGTTGTTCTGATGTGACTTGTCCAAATGGCTTCGGACTGATTGATGTCAGTCAGTTGCGTTTTTTCTTTTCTTATCGATACTACGTCGACACTTCAAATCTTGGGACTGCCATTACCTATTCAAATCCCTATTTCATCGGCCGCTTAGAATATTGGTACACTTCAAACAAGTATCTAGACAGAACTTCAAAAGGAACAGAAACAGGTGGAGGTCTTGGTTTGGGACTTGGTTTTGGCTTAGAATTCCCGATCAAGCTTAGAGAATCCTACTTGGGAGTCGAGCTTCTGTGGCACCGTATTAACCTTTATGACAAATTCACCCAAGAATATCGTCCCTGCGACACTAACTCCAGCTGTGGCAGCGGAGTTGAGGATTTAACTGGTGATCCTTACTCAATAATGATTTCCTATGTCATGAATTGGTAATGCTTGATTTAAATCAAAGTAAGCTATTCCAATTTCTATTATGATTCATTAATTTTAACTTTCAGGAGAAAATGATGTCGATCGTAAACTTCACACCCCTTCCGGCCCTTTATGGTGGACTTCTTATAGGCTTTGCCGCTGCGATCCTTTTGCTGGCCAATGGACGCATCTTTGGAATCAGCGGCATCATTGGCGGAATTCTTAAACCTCAAAAAGGTGATGTCTTTTGGAGAATTTTGCTCTTAGTCGGTCTCATTCTCGGAGCTTTCATTGCAAAACAAGTATTGGGGACTCCCAGTATTTTCACCACTCGATCAACTCTATGGTTAATCATTGGCGGATTTTTAATGGGTTTTGGGTCGCGTTTGGGTAGTGGATGCACTTCTGGACATGGTGTTTGTGGCATTTCAAGATTTTCAATACGATCTATCTTCGCAACATTAACATTCATGGCAACTGGAATGATCGCCGTATTTATAATGAATCTCATGGGTGTTTCTTACTAAAAATTATATAAGAGAGAGTGTAAAAATGAAAAATAGTAATATGGGACAGCTCGCTGCAACTCTAATATCAGCAATTATTTTTGGCATTGGTTTGGAGTTAGCACAAATGACTAATCCTCAAAAAGTAATTGGCTTTCTCAATATCACAGATAAATGGGACCCTTCTCTCATGTTTGTGATGATTGGCGCCATTATTGTCAACTCAATCCTCTTCATTGTCGTTAAGAGAAGAGTCTCACCTTTTTTCGCACCTAAATTTATGCTTCCGACTCTTACTAAGGCCGATAAGAAACTCATTTTGGGGTCTGCTATTTTTGGTTTAGGTTGGGGAATCGGTGGATTCTGTCCAGGACCGGCGCTTTCATCGTTAATGAGACTCCAACCACAAATTTTCATTGTGGTCGGGTCTATGTTGCTTGGAATGTGGGTTTTTAAATTAGTCGAAAAGAAATTTTAGTATTCAGCTAAATTATCTTCAACTGATTGAATCTTCTGCATGCGTTTGGCTAAATCACTACCTGTTCTAAAGACCAAGTGAATAGGAGTATTGTTAAATCCATACTCTTCTCTCAAAGCATTCTTGAGATAGCGCTTATAATTATCGGGGATGCCTTTCGACTTATTGGTAAAGAACAGAATTGTTGGAGGAGCTGCTTTAACCATTGAAGCATACTTCACCTTAAATCTTTTTCCACCACTTCGCTTAAGAATAATAGGAAAACGCTCGACGATACCAAAGATAGAACGATTCAATTCACCAGTCGCCACCATTGATTTACGAACAAGTATTGTTTTCTTAATCGAATCTTTAAGACGACCTAATCCCCTGCCTGTTAAAGCCGACACCGGAATGAGTTCGCAAAAATCAAGCCAAGGCACAGTATCGCGGAGATTTTGAATCCACTCTTTGCGCTTTTTAGGATCGTTGATGGTCTTCTTAATAAGATCACTCTTGTTAAGGGCAACAATCACCGACTTTCCCTTGTCGAGAGCAATATCGATCAAACGGCGATCTTGATGTCCCATGCCTTTTTCAGCATCGATCAAGAAAATAACGATATCACATTCAGTAATACATCGGAGTGAACGATACACAGACTGCTCTTCAATAAAACCTGAAACGCTTTTCTTTCGACGAATGCCGGCCGTATCAACTAAGTGAATTGAACGCCAGAAACTTCCTTCGTCAATAGCTTCTGAAACTTCATTTTCGTCTTCAAACGATTCCGTCGCCATATCATCATCTTGCTCATCGAAGACATCTTCATAGATTTCTTTATTTCTTCGATCGCTGACTTCATAGATCTCTTCGTCCATTTCACGAGGAGTATTTTCTTCAAGCGCATCCAGAGAGATATCACTGTCATCATCGTTAAAGTTTAATTCTTCATCATCAGAGAACTCGAGTTCTTCAAGTTCATCCTGACCATCGTTTTCAATGATGTAGCTCGACTGCATACTTTCATAAAAGTCTGGATTGTTTTTTCTAAATTCTTCGTATTGACGACACAACATTCGATCATCCCACGGACGAGAAGTTGTCTCTTCTAATTTCAAAGCATCCTTACCAAAGAAAATATCAAAGTAAGCTTCGATGGGATCAACAGTCGTCCCCGCAATATCACTGACGAGAGCGCGCTCTGAACCTGTAAGAGCATTTAATAGAGTCGACTTTCCGGCATTAGGAGCACCGATTAAAGCAACTTTCGCAATGACTTCTTCTCTTGGAGTGACTCCTCGAGAAAGCATTGGGTTAGTTGCTTGTTTCTTTTCAAATTCTAAAAGCTCAACATGAATACGCTCACGAAGCTCAAACATGCCTCTAGCGTGAGAAGCCGAGAGCGCAAAAACACAATCTGCTTCAACTCCTAAAGAGTAATAATCGGCTTCTAGACCCAATTGAGCATCTGAATCTATTTTATTGGCCAAAACCCAAAATGGTTTTCCTTTGGCCCGAATTATTGAAGCAATTTTATGATCGATAGGAAGCAGTCCTTCTCTCGCATCACCAATAAAAAGAACCAAGTCTGATTCTGCAATAGCGATGGCGGCTTGATCAGTCATGATATTGAAAAAGGCATTGATATTATCGCGTTTGCTAAACTCACTATCCTTCACGCCATCAGGATAAAATCCGCCTGTATCAACGAGGATGGCATCTCTTGGTTCCTCTGAATCCGAATCATCAAATGTCGCGATCCCATAGTGGCGATCACGTGTTACGCCAGGCATATCATAGGTCATGGTCTTAAACGCATGTCTCATCAAGGCATTAAAAACGGAACTTTTACCAACATTGGGACGCCCAATGATGGAAATGACCATATTTCTCTTACTCATAATTTACTCCATCACTTTATTGGCAACTTTTGTTTCTCTTGCGTGCCATACACGGGCCGAATCTTTCGCTCGTGGTAATCCTAATTGCTCAAGAACAAGATTGTTCTTAAACCACTTAGGTGAAACTTTAACGTGAAGATTGAGGTTAATTTTTCCACCAATCATGGACTCAATTTTTTGACGAGAACGAGTCCCGATTTCTTTAATCATCATCCCTTTTGTTCCAACCACGATCGCTCTTTGAGAAGGACGATTGACCAGAATTGTTGCAGCAATATGACTGAAGATTTTGCTTTCTGCTTTACAACGACCATCGCGATCTCTGAAGTCTTTGAAGTCTTCAACAACCACGGCCATCTCATAAGGAAGCTCATCTTTTAAGAGATCAAAGGCTTGTTCACGAATATATTCTGAAACGAAAAATCTTTCGTTCTTATCTGATACTTCTCCATTGGGATAAAGATGCGGTCCTGATTCAGCACGATCGACTAGGGCTCCTGTCAATTGGTGGATATTGTCGCCCGTTTTCGAACTAATGACGAAATACTTCTCAACAGAAGGAAGCTCTTCTTTTACTTTCTCTACCAGCTCCGCCAAAGGAAGAGACTCTGAGTTTTCAACTAAATCGCCTTTTGTGAAGACAATCCAAGCTGCTCCTAATTCAGACTCGCCCATAAGTTTTTTAAATTCGGCCAACTGAGGAAGGACTTGGCGAGTAAGATCAATCATAACGAGATTGAGGTCAGCGCCTTCAACGCCTTCGCGGGCCTGCTCATTCATTCGCTTATTAATTTCATTACCTCCGATATGAAGCCCCGGAGTGTCGACGAGAATAATTTCTGTATGATCTACAGTGAAAACACAATTGATCTTATTTCTTGTCGTCTGTGCTCTTGGTGAAACAATTGAGAGATCCATTCCCATCAAGTAGTTAATAAGAGAGCTCTTCCCTACGTTCGGCGAACCTAGTACGGCCACCATAATAGATTTATTTAACGGGTGTTGGTGAGTAATCAACATAGTCTCTCCTTCAAAAGATCAAACAGTAATTCTTTTTGCTTATAAAATTTTAAGGCCAAGGCCCTTTCACATTTCTTTTTTGAGTCACCTGTACTTGAATCTAAAATAATATCTTTAACCATTAATGAAACTTCGTATTGGCCATTGCCTAAATCTTTCGAAAAATAAGTCGGATACTCTCCAAACTGCTTCACTACCCATTCTTGCAATTTGCCTTTTGGGTCGATGTCGACGCTCGAGTTCGCATAAAAGCTTTTCTCGCTTTTTTTCTCCCAATTGGCGACTATACGGGAAAAGATTTCACGGGTCTGATCTGGTCCTAAAGATAAAGAGCAAGCTCCTAGAAAGGCTTCGAGAGCATCTGATAATAATGTAGGATGTGCTTTAAGTGCCTTTTGATCAAAAGTTTTTCCAGTTAAAAGCACTCTTTCCCAATCATTGGCCAATGCCAATTCGTTGAGACGCTCCGAGTTCACAAGGCTTGCTCGCAGTTTTGAAAGCTCACCCTCGCTTAATTCTGGATAAAGTTTAAAAATGACTTCAGTGATTATGAGATCGAGAACTGCATCTCCGAGAAATTCTAAACGTTCGGAGTGCTGGCAATTAAATGAAATTTCATTGGTAAAAGATGAATGGATAAGTGATTGTAATAACAGGTTTTTATCAAGATGATTGGCACCTAATGTGCTCAGCCAGGATTGAATCTCTGGTTTTAGAATGAGCCACTGAGCAAAACCCTCAGGGTCATTAAATAAATGCTGTAAAGCCGCTTCGCGGGCTTCATTGGGCAGCATAGGTCGTCTCCTTAATCACACATATTCGAATGTCGGGCGGAAATTAACACGACGAGCTAGGTAATGGCAAGTTCTCATTTTCTAGCTTGAAAAAGAGTCACGATATGGCCACCATAGAGGACTAAGAAATATACGCAATTACTTATGACCTCCAAGGAGTGGCGATGCAATCTGACTTCATCTCTGAAGCATCTGTGGAAAAAAATGTCCTAAACCCTCAATATGACGAACTAGAAAAGGACTTTTTTACTAAACTCAAAAGACAGGGCAAATCTCCTAACACTCTCAAAAATTATAAGACCGACCTCGATTGCTTCAAAACTTTCATGGATAATTCTCGCCCGGTAATCAAGTTAGGCGAAATGGGCCCGGCCCAAATAAAGCACTATGGTGAGTATCTTGAGAATAAATACAACTCTGATAATTCTCGCCGCAGAAGAGTTCAAGCACTTCGCCTCTTTTTTGATTACTTAATTGAAGTTGGTGTCTTTAATGAAAACCCTGTTCGCCAAATACCTACTTCTCCCAAGTTTTTAGATATACCTCGTCCAGCGCCGTTGGTTGAAATTAAAACACTATGGCAGTTTTTATTAGAAGAGGCACAAAAACCTGGAGATGCTCTCTCTACATTATTAGCAAAAAGAAACCTCATCATGGTGATGATGATTTTTGGGTCAGGGCTAAAAGTTTCTGATCTCGAAGAACTGACTCGCGATCATGTTTCTGTAGATGGAAATAAAGCTCGCGTATTGATTGAACATGGAAAGCGCGATCCATACACCATTCCTTTGCCTGATATTTTCGTCGATATATATCTAGATTACATCGAGTCTCTCGATCGTCATCTTAGTGATACTCGCCATCAATTCAAAAAACTTCTCTTTTCTGCCAACGCCTATTCTATTTTAGGTGGCGGCTTATCTGCCCGTGGTATCGAAGTCATTTTTGAAGAGTGGCGCAAGAAGCTCATGCTGACACTGACTCCAAAATCTTTGAGACAAGCATGTATCTTCTTTTGGTTGCAACAAAAAGAAAGTGAATCATTAATTAAAGAGTGGCTTGGACTTGCTCCAAGTTACAGCCTAAAACTTTACAAAGATCATATGATGGACTCTATTTATGACCAATCATTTCTTGAGTATAGCTTCTATCAGGCACTAAGGGCCCACTCTCTACCTAGAGTTTAATATGAAACAACAATTATCATTCCTTTTGATCTTCTTATTTTCGAGTTGCTCCATAATCGTCAAACCCATTGCGGGGGACTTTGAAGGTAAACCAGAAGAGTTAAACGAAAAAGTATCGGATCGCACCAAAGCTCTGATCAATAAAAGCTTTGAAGGGATAAAAGAACATCTCGATTATCATGTACATGCTGTAGGAATGGGAACAGACCATACCCATAATTGGGTCAACCCCCACATGACAAGCTGGCTAGAGCCCTATAAAAATTTGCAATACAACGTCTATATGAACGCTTCTGGAATTACAGATCTAAAGCATGCGGATAAGCAATACGTAGAAAGACTAGTATCTGTTATGAGAGCTGAGCCTCGTTATGGGAAAGGCATACTCTTCGCCTTCGATTACAACTACACTCCTGACGGAAAATTAGACAAAGAGCATAGCTCATTTCACATTCCTAATGAGTACGTGTGGGAACTTTCAACAAAATACCCAGATCTCTTTATTCCCTGTGCTTCGATTCATCCTGACCGCCCTGATGCCCTCCAGGAGTTGGATAAATGGGGCAAAGTCGGTGTTCGCTGTATGAAGTGGTTGCCCAATTCACAACGGATTGATGCGAGTTTAGAGAAACACCGCCCCTTTTATCAAAAGCTAAAAGATTATGGCTTCACTCTCATCGTCCATACTGGCCATGAGAAAGCAGTCGAAGGAGATGAGAACCAAGAGCTAGGCAATCCACTTCGTTTAAAACTTCCTCTTGAAATGGGAGTTAATATCACCATGGCCCATCTCGCTAGCTTAGGAGACTGTCATGATCATGAAAACAACGATGTCATGGTAAGTTGTTTCGATCTTTTTTGGCGAATGTTTCAAAATCCAAAGTACGAAAGCAATTTAAGAGGCGAGATGAGCGGAACGACTCTCTACACGCGAGTAGGAAAGCCTCTCTTAACTGTCCTTGAGCATCCTGAGCTTCATTATCGCTTGGTCGATGGAAGTGACTATCCCCTTCCCGCAATTAATATCCTCTATCGAACAAAACAATTTCTTGACTTAGGTTATATAACTAAGGAAGAAAAAGAATCTCTCAATGAGATTTATGACTACAATCCTCTCTTGTTTGATTTTGTTTTAAAAAGAACTTTAAAACATCCCAAGACCAAGCAACAATTAACGAATATTTTGTTTGAAGCTAAGTTAAAATAACCAACCAAGAGATGTTGTGACAGTGTCGTTGGTTCTATATGAAGACCAAAATGAAGTATCCTGTGGCGAATCGATCATTTCGAGCCCTAGCTGAACCCATAAATGTTTTTTTATTCTCCACTCAACTTCCGTATGAAGGGTAACGTCCGCTTTCTTTATATCTCTACGACCCATAAAGCGTAAATTAAAACGATCACTCATACTCCATTTGGCTTCCATTCCAATGGCCCTTTCCCATTTCGGAATCTTCCCAAAAGCAGTCGTATTATCTTCTTTGCCCTTTGTGCGAACTAGAGCATTAAGTTCAACGCTAATGAAATCACTTTTGCGCCCCACGCTTGCCGTTAGGTAATGTTCCGGCTCATATGTTGGTTCGATCCTTAGAGATTCAAACACAAATTTATTATCTTCTCGAGGAATTGGTCTGATGGTGTCGTAAAATACTTTTCCATTCCAATGCTCGTTCCAAACTTCAGTCCCACCACCAATAATTTGGTGGTAAGCAATAAATGGTCTTGTTCGAACATAAGCCCTTTCTACCGTTGCCGTTTGTTCGTAAAAGCCAGTGGCATTAACGCGAATTTGGTTCTCTGGCTTGTAAGCACCGTAAGCAACGACCCGAGCATTGTCCCAACGCTTTCCAATATCAAGTCCAGCAGCTGGATGAAAGATAACTTCTTCTACTTTTGGATACTCGACTTCGTAGTAAACGGGGATATCTGTATTTCTAAATCGAACAATACGTGGGGGCTCTTTCGCCCATTCGTTTAAACCTTCGACTTTGCCATTTTTATTAGTAAAACTGGGATTGATTTGTGGAATATTTATTGGCGAAACAAAGCCACCTACTTCAAGCCACTGCTTGCGGCGAAAATGCAGGCCCATGATGCCTTCTCTTTCAGTTTCTAGCCAAGAGAATCCCCTCATCGGGTTAATTTCACCAAGTCCCCAAAATCCTTCTTGCTCATTCCAGGGTAAGATCTTGCGCCCAAGATCAAGCTCTGTCCGAGAGTGGATATAAGAAACATAAAACTCAGAAGCTGAAATCATTAAGCTAGAATTCTTTGTATTGATTTCAGCTGCGCCCACCGCTTTCGTTTGAAATTTTCGCCAATGACCCTCATCCTCCCATTGAACGCCTACAGTATTATCTTGAGCGCTCTCTGTAGATGGAGTATTGATTCTTTGGTAATGTCGATATTCCAATAAACCTTTAGCATCGACCGAGTTGCCGACTAAAGAAATCAAGAATAAAAACGCACTGCTTTTCTTCATTAAAGATTATGATAATCTAATATTAAGAAATGTTCATTATATCATTTAAGAAGCAGAATGCTTCACCACATCTTCATGACTTAAACCAATGCTTGAGACTTGGAATCCGGAATAATTATCCACTCCTCAAATTAGCTTTTGAAACTTTCCATTTTTTGAAAAAGAGTCACGATAAAGGTAGCACATGAATAAATATTTATTGCTATTAAGTCTGACCACAATACTATGCCTTTCAGGGTGTGGTCTTGGAGATAAGGCTGCTGATGATCAATTTGTCCTCGACCTTGGACAACTTCAAGCGAGCTGTCCTTTAAACACAGAAAAGTTAGCTAAAATCTTAGACGAAGACGTTCATAAAGAAATCGTCTGTCTTGAAAATAATCTCGATCAATTTGTACAGTTTGTCCGGCGCGAGAACCCGCAGTTTATTTCCCGTCAAGAACTTGAACGCTTTGTCACAAAGTTCTTCCCGGAGAATGCTGAAGTCGCGCAGGACCTTCTACTTCTCATTTATCGCCTCAATACTCTACTTCTTAATGATCCTGAAGATAAAATTTCAGTGTCTAAACTCAAAGATCTGTTTGATCTCTTCTATATTACAAACAGAGAAGGTCGCGCTTTAGCTTCGCTCTTTAAAAACATGAAAGATGGGCAATATTGGATCGATCGAAAACTTTATTATGATAGAACATCTGATTTAAGTAATGCCCTCCTCAAAGTAATTAATAAATTTCCTGCTCAAGACATTTCCATTGATATTATCGATTTCCTACAGGACTTGAAACGCATTTTAAAAATTGATGATGATACTATAAAGACTGATTTGGTTGAGGCTTTTCTCTTTTTGAAAAAGCTTATTCTAGGAGGAGAAGCTAAAACTGTATCACCTCGAGAACTAGCCACTTTGCTTGAAAAAAGTAATGAAGTTTTGTTATTAGGCTTAGATTTTCTTAACCTCAAAGATAAAGACTTTCAGCGTTCAACAGATGAATGGTATTTTTACTTAGATATTGTAAGAGATTTTACCGCCCTTTTTTACCCATGGGAAAAGAACGAAGTTATCCTTGAACAAGATCATTTACTTACCATTATCGACTATGTCTTCGATCATAAATACAATCCAGAGAACCTGGATCTTTCGGTACAAAACATTAAATACCGTTTTCTAGGTGGCGATAGAAAAGTATGGGAATTTAGAGATGTTCTTACCCTGACAGGCTGGGGCATGGATATTTTCGGAATGATGTACTTTAATGACATTTCTTATGATCATTATAAAACCACACTAGACTCTCCAACAGAAATTACAACAATCAGTAGACCCGAAATTGATGGTTATCTTATTTTTCCAAAAGATAAAATCAAAGAGTACTGGACTCATTTTGAATATATTGCCAAAAATTATCGTTATTATTCTGATGATGATGGAATTAACGTTTACGATTCCATTTTCAAAAGAAATCGCAAAGGTTTCAACAAAATTGCTCTTTTCAGATGGCTTATGACAAAAGTCGTTAATGTCTATGGACATCGACCTACCGGTGGTTATCGGAATGAAGTAGATACCCTGGATGTTGAAACATTTATGCTTGAAGTAAAAGGCGCTGCTGAAGAAATTGGCTTATGGCCGAAAGATATAAAAAGATTTCTAGATGAGGCCGTCAATGGTTCAGATCTCTTCCAGTATCAAGGTGATGGCAATGGCCTTGCCAGTGTCGAAGAACTTACTGAATACGTAACTACGATCTTTCATGCAACGAAGATAGCCAAAGACGTTGATTCTCATATGGCCAATTACTGCCCGAGAGTTGGTACTGACAATGAATCGTTTGAAATTCTCTGTTACAGACAACATTTCATCAAAATTTTCTTTGATGAATTGAAGCTTGAAAAATACTTCCCTCGCCTTGCTCGCTATTTTAAATATAATGGAGCTCAAGAAGCTCAACAGTATTTGATCAACCTTGAACTCTATTCAAGAGAAATTCCGGATGCTTCTCTTCCCTTAACTAAAACAGATATGACCCGTTTAGTAATTGCTTTCTCAAACGTAGATGCCGCTTTTTTAAGATTTGATACTGATCACAATGGATTGCTCGTGAAATCTGAGCTCGATGGAGCTTATAACGTCTTTAAGAGACTCATCATTCAAGTTGGTAACTTGAAAGGCTTCCCTGAACCGATTGTTAAAAGTGTTTTTCTTTATCTCATTAAAGAAATGAAAATTCCAAGTGCCACAAAACTTCTTTGGTTTCATTTCTTTGGAAAAAAAGATGATATTACGGCCACTCGCTTTAATATTTCAGGAATTTTATCGTTCTTTGTGACTGCCCCTAAAGAACAAACTCAGGTTTCATCTGACGATAAAAGCATCGATTTCCAAAACATCGACCTGAGATGATCCAAACTCTAAAGATTTAATATCTGTCAGCACTCTCGCTGCTGATGGGATTTTAAACTCTATATGAGTAAGCGCCTCTTGATTATAAATTTTGTTTTTTGCAACTACAAATTCAAGATCTTCAACTTGAATAGTTTTCCCGGCACCAGTAACTTCTCCCATTAGAACTTTCAGTCCTCTTGAAGCTAATTGCTGGCGAGACATTCCATGATTTTTTAAAATCTGGTCCACCCGCTGTCCGGCTCCTGTCACTTCCCCAGCCCAAAGCAATTGAGAAGTGAGAATAAAGACAATAACAAGTATTAAATTTTTCATTGGAGGACCTCACTAGTGCGACCATAGTCAAGAGTATCACAAAGATTGAGTGTGAAATAAGGAATCTCTCCTCGATAATCATCACTTTCAAGAATATCAAATATTTTTTGGATGGCTTCTTTCTGTATTTTCT
Source organism: Bdellovibrio sp. CG22_combo_CG10-13_8_21_14_all_39_27 (assembly GCA_002786715.1). Lineage (GTDB taxonomy): Bacteria > Bdellovibrionota > Bacteriovoracia > Bacteriovoracales > Bacteriovoracaceae > 21-14-all-39-27. Next base: position 4,532 of record PCTW01000049.1, on the reverse strand, counting down.
TTATTTCGGCAATGGCCTGTTCATTCACACTTTCGCTCATTGTGTAGAACAAATTTTTTCCGAGAGATACGTTTTCAGGCTTATAAAACTTCACCATCTCAGGAAGATGACCTGCAACGATTTTATAATCTAGCGAACACTTTTTTTCTTTTGCGTGATATCCGTTAACTCTTAAATCTAAAAACTTTTTGTTATAGAGTTCTTCAGCTTTTTCTAAACCTAATTTGCCAAACAGATTAAAAAGAGATTGTTCTGAAACACCTGTTCTATTGGCGGCAAGTTTATAGATAAAATATTTGATCGGATCGAGAAGTTCTCCTTCAAGATCGCCCATATTCTTGTGCTCAACCATCTGTTCAACATAGGGACCGAAAGTCGATTTAAGCATCATTCCAACTGGACCTTGATACTGGTCGATAAGCACCGAGAGTCTTTTTTCATTGGTTAAAGCAGAAGCTATATTAAGTACAGTATGAGGAGCTGGATCACCTTTTATAGAATCAGATAAGATTCTTCTTAAAGTAGTGGCGCCTACTCCACTCTTCATAGCAAAGCCGTTGATACTAACATGAGGGTATTTTACAAAATGCCCTTCTATCATCTCTTTGAGTTGTTCACAAAGTTGCATGACTCTCCCTTGAGCAAGACTTCTTCTGCTCAATTTGCCCTGCTTTAGAGCAACAGAGAAGGGCCCTGATGACTTCAGGGCCCTTAATCCGGGTGTATGAAAGATGATGTCAGAATTCGTCATTACTTACTCCAAGAGATGGTGACAACTTGCCACTCTTTTTATCTTCTTGAAGGGATACAGCGACCAAAACTAGGTGAAAACACATAGCCTCTAGGACAAAGTCCATGACCGCGACCTGGTCTATCTGGACGTTGAGGCCCATCAGTTCTTGGGTTAGGACGGCCATTTCCACGACAAGCACTAGTGTTCACTTTAACTTTTAAAGCAGCTTTTAAATCAGCACTATCGAGCGAAATGAGTCCAGTAACCTCACTTCCTCTATATTGAGGTTGAATTTGGGCCTTAATAATATTGAGTAATGAAAAATGGGCCTTTAGATCTCCACGAGTCGCACATTCAGACTTTATATCGATAACTTTATTCGACTGAATAAACCAATCTTCATCAACTCCCCCGTTTCTCCACACTTTTCTTGCGACCATATCTTTAGCGCGACGAGATTGGGCACGTGGCCCTTTAAATTCTAAAAATTGTGAGTGAAATAGGGCCTGAACTCCTTGGTCTAAAAAGCTCATTCCTCTAAAATCGATACTCACCTCAACGGAATCAACCTGTTGCCCTTCCGCAATGGTGGCATCTATATCGATGGCACAAGTTTTATGAGAAAAATAAGGATCGTCTTTTCTCCCTCGAGATGGATTTTCATCCGTGATAACGTCATTATCATTATCTTGATTATACTGAGGCAACTCAACTCTCATTTCATCAAAGAGTATCGAAACAGTATTTTGGTCTTGGGAAGAAACAATACTCGTTGTACCGATTGGACAACCGCTTCCTTTTGTATCGACCTGGGAAAAATTAAAATCTGCTCCTGATGCCTCTGCGACAATCACTATAAAGAGCATGGTTAACATCATAATACTAAAAAAGACTTTATTCATATATCCTCCTTCTCACCTCTCTTTCTTTATAGATGATCAAAAGTTTAGATAAAAGAGATTTGTCTTCGCTCATTTAATAAGTGCGCCAGGTGGAAAGAGACATGAACCACGTGGCGCACTTTCATCAAATCAACTCTTTTTTGATCTATTCAAAAATAAAAGTTCAAAATATTGTTGAATGGAAGAGGCGATCTATCCACGAATGGCGGAAGACGCACAAAAAACGATTACTCAACAAAGGGAGAGAGAGTATGTTGAAATCAAAAGTTATGGTTCTTGGTCTACTGGCACTACTAGCACAACCGGCAATCGCAGACGATATCAGTCTTGGTGAGCCAGGCTATGGAGGTAACGGTTGTCCTGCAGGATCAGCATCAGTTACGCTTTCACCAGACAACAAAGCGTTATCGATTATCTTCGATGAGTACCTTGTTGAAGCCGGTGCCAGCGTCGGCAAAACATTGGATCGGAAGAGTTGTAATATCGCTATTCCCGTCCATGTACCCCAAGGTTACAGCGTCTCTATCGTAGATGTGGATTATCGTGGTTACACTTCAATTCCAAGAGGTGGACAAGCTCGATTCTCAGCAGAGTACTTCTTTGCCGGCCAAAGAGGACCGACATTCACAAAGACATTCATGGGACCACGTGATGATGATTACATGTTCACAAATACTCTAGGAGTGACTGCCTTAGTTTGGTCAGCCTGTGGAGCAGATGTTAACTTGCGTGTAAACTCATCAATGCTGGCCCGAACAAATAGACAACGTGATGATGTTCTTGCAACTGTAGACTCTGCTGACTTTAAAGCGGGCATCATTTACAAATTTCAATGGAAAAGATGTAATTAAAGAAAATACTTAATATCTTTTTACAGGCCACTCTAAGAGTGGCCTTTTTTTATTCAGTTCTATCGAGGGTTAAAGTAACGGTTGTCCCGCATTCTTTTGCGTTAATTGCTTGGCTTACTGATGCAATTTGAACATCACCTTTATACATTTTCATATAACTTTTTACCAGCCCCATCCCTAAACCTGTACCAGACTCACCTTTTGTCCCTGATCGACTTTCAATCTGACCGCTCAAGTTAAACTCATTGAGCTGATCACTATCCATTCCGACTCCACGGTCTGAAATACTTATTTGAACTTTATTATTGCTATTTTTTACATCAATACTTATTTGAGAATGAGGCTCGGAAAACTTTATAGCATTGGTTAAAATATTAATGATCACATTGTTTAGAAGTGAACTTCGCTCTGCTAATACCCAACAATCAAATAGTTTTTTATCGTATTCAAGTTGAATATCTTTTTCTTTCAGCTTTTCTTGCAAGAGAAATTCTGCTTCTGACATAACATGCTTTAAATAAACGGGAAGTAATTGCAAGTTTTTAGTCGCATCCAATGATTCATAATTGCGAACTCTTATTAACAATTCTTCAATAATAAACGATGCTTTTTGAATCTTTTCGGCCATCATGTGATTTTTCTCTGGAGAGACTTCCTTCTTTTTGACAATCATCTGAGCATAACTAGTGATAATAGAAAGTGGATTGGCAATGTCATGACAAAGAACTCTCACTAATCTCTTATAACGCTCCTTATCCTTTACATTAAGCTCCATTTCTTTTTTCTCAGTCTCCATAAGCGCCATTCGATGGGCCAAAGCCAGAGACAAAAGCAACATTTCACCTAAATTTCCTAATAAAATACCAGCTTGAGAAAATGCTGAAACGGTAATTAATCCGTGAAGTCCTGCCAAATAAAAGAGTACACCACTTGTCAAAACACCCCATGAAAGAAGATAAAATTTTGCAAGGGGTGAACCATTTCGGTAGGCAAAAATGGAACATGTAATGAGCGATAACAAGACCACAGGAATAATAATATCAATGAACACACCTAAAGTGGCCCGCACTTCAGCGCTAGAATTTAAAAAAAGATAGATAAAGAAAATGGACATTGGCAAAAGAGGCAACCACTTAATGAATTTATCAACTCGTGGAAGATAAGTTCTAAAATCGATGAAATGCCGTGTGAAAACGACTGATAAAGAAGTCGCAGCACTTGAAAAAAGTAAGAGATACTCACTCGGAACAATAAAACCTCTAAAAAGCGCATCCATGGCGCCCACCGCGGTAGCGGCTGCACTTGCGACGACGATTAAAAAGCCAACATAAATGCCATAAATATTCTCTTTTCCGTAGAAGAAGAGAAACATATTATATATAAGGAGTGCAAAAACGGCGCCGCCATAAAAGATAAAGATATAAGTCTTTTCATTTTCTAATTCTCGAAATTCATCTTCTGTTAGAAATAGAATTTTAGCCTCGAGCAAGTGATGTCCTTCTCTTTTAATTAAAAATTCGCCACCTTTTTGAATAAAACTTACTGGAACCTTGAAAGTTCCGTAATAGGTGGAAACATCTCTCTCTCTCCAAGACAAAGCACTCCCCGATCGGGCCTGCTCTTTCCATCCTCCTTCTTGCATAAGATATAAAGTAATCTTTCCCGTCAAAGGAGATGTCAGAACTAAATAATGAGTTTGATGATCATTAATATCTTGAGAAGTGATCCTTCCCTTGATCCATACGTTGCCTTGATTATAGGGAATATTTATTCCTGATTTCGGGATGGGGATAAAGTCTCGAGAATTGTAAAATCCATCTGCCTTTTTACTTTTGTCAAAAAAAAACTCAAGATTGCTTAGCGAGTTTTCACGAGCAAAAAGTGAAAATGAAGCCGCAAAGCTTATAAATAAAGCGAGCAGCGAAAAATTTAATCTCATAATGATCTTTTCGACAATATTTTCAAAGAGTTGAGGAGGTTAAACAAAATAAATTCTTATGTCCATTAAATTAGTCGGACTCTTAAATTTTGAGATAAGCCCTCCTT
>PCTW01000085.1 GCA_002786715.1 Bdellovibrio sp. CG22_combo_CG10-13_8_21_14_all_39_27 | reverse complement strand
AAAACTCGATGTGGATAAAATTTTTATCGCCATTCCTTCGGCGAACAGTGACTCAGTTAAAAAGATTGTTGAATATTGCAAAGAGACTAAGGCAGAGCTAAAAATACTTCCGAAGATGGATCATCTCTTATCTTCTAATGTTGAAATTTCTCTTTTGCGAAATCTCAACATTGAAGATCTTTTAGGGCGGGAGCAAGTTCAACTCGATACTGATCCTTTAAATGAAATGTTAAATAATAAAATTGTCATGGTCACAGGTGCTGGCGGTTCTATTGGGAGTGAGCTCTGTATTCAAATCGCGAAATTTTCTCCCCGAATGATTGTTCTCGTCGATTATTGTGAGCTCTTTATGTATGAGCTTGAAATGAAATTTAAGGCAGCATATCCGGAGGTTTCTTTTTTCCCTAAAATTTTAGACGTGAGAAATAAGGAAAAAGTTGAGGCGGCATTTAGTGAATTTAAACCGCAAATCGTATTCCATGCAGCAGCTTATAAACATGTTCCTATGATGGAATATAATCCTTCTGAAGCGATTGAGACTAATGTTTTAGGAACTAAGATTGTTGCAGAAGCTTCACTTCACCATAAAGTGAAGAAATTTGTCATGATCTCGTCAGATAAGGCCGTTAATCCAACCAATGTGATGGGAGCAAGTAAACGAATCGCGGAAATGGTTGTGACTGATCTTTCTCAGCAAAGTGAACAGACACAATTTATTTCAGTACGTTTTGGCAATGTATTGGGGAGCAATGGCAGTGTAGTTCCGCTTTTTAGAAAACAAATTGAAGAGCGAAAAGATATTACAGTTACTCACCCTGATATTATTCGTTACTTTATGTCGATTCCTGAAGCTTGTCAGTTAGTGTTACAAGCTGGATCAATGGGCAAAGGGGGAGAGATATTTGTTTTAGATATGGGGGAACCGGTTAAAATTGTAGACCTCGCTCGAGAGATGATTAAGCTTGCAGGTTTAGTAATCGATCGAGATATCAAAATTATCTACTCGGGGCTCAGACCTGGAGAAAAGCTTTTTGAAGAGCTCTTTAGCAACAAAGAGGATTATGAGTTTACTCATCATGGAAAAATTCGAAAGGCACAGTTCCGTCCCCTACTGGATTCATTTCATTCGAATTTAAACAGGATTCTATCTCTTGAGTCAGCGAGTCCTGATTCAGTCGTTTATATGATCAAAGAATTGGTGCCAGAGTTTACTCATTTCAGACTAGCACAAGAGTCACATCAGCAAATTTAAGAGTATTGTTTTCCACCAATTAAAAAAATAATAAAATTGATAGTGAATATCGACCAATAAAGAGTTGAGTGTATAATTAATTTATTTTTTAAAAAGCGATGGTACTTTTCTTTTGTTTTATATCCGATTCCAGTTGCCCCCAAAGCGATTATAAGAAAGTAGGCAGGAAAAATATAACGACTGGCTTTTCTTGAAAAAAATCCAAAAAAGATTAAGTAGGATGCGATGATTGCTAAGTTTGAATAGATGAATGATTTTTGTTCTGGTGAGAATTTTTTCTCTTTTAATAATTTAAAAATAAAATAGAGTCCGAAGCACCAAGGCAA
>PCTW01000072.1:66171-78444 GCA_002786715.1 Bdellovibrio sp. CG22_combo_CG10-13_8_21_14_all_39_27 | reverse complement strand
AATTGCTCCAAGGAGAATTGCGGGCGTAATTGCTCATACCATTGACCACGATACCATCAGCGTCGGTACCGCTGGAGAGAACATAGCCACCTGGACACATACAAAAAGAATAGGTGCCTTTATGAGTGTCAGGATTTTCCCAACTCAAACGATAACGAGCAGAACCGAGTTCAGGATTTGTACACCATTGTCCGTGCTGCAACTTATCCATCAAGCGACGAGGATGTTCAATGCGAACACCGACGGCAAAGTCTTTCGCTTTCATTTTGATATTATTTTTAAGACAGAAATCATAAATCTCGTGGGCCGAGTGACCAGTCGCCAGAACCACATGCTCGCCATCAATCACTCTGCCATCGTGCAGTTTGACGCCGACGATTTTTTCTTTTTGTTTCTGATCGAACAAAAGTTCATCAACGCGAGCGTTGTAGTGAATCTCGCAGCCTTTGGAGCGCAGATAATCCGTCATACTCGAAATGAGGGCGCGAATTTTATTTGAGCCCAGATGAGGATTAGAAATATAAGCGGTTTCAGGTGGAGCTCCAAAATCAACAAAACGTTGCATGACATAATCGACGTGAGGAGATTTGATTCGCGTGATCAGTTTGCCATCACTGAATAGTCCCGCTCCGCCTTCGCCGTAACAGACGTTATTATCGGGATCAAACTCTCCATAACGCCAAAAACGCGCAATATGTTTCATTCGCGCATGAGCACGATCGCCGCGCTCAAAAAGAATGCAAGGGACTCCATATTCGGCCAAACGTAGGGCACAAAAAAGTCCTGCAGGACCGGCGCCGATGATAATAGGTTTTTGTTTAAGCGGCCCTCGATGCGGGAAAGTTTGAGTGAAAGCAGCAAACTTTTCACCGGCCACAATCACTTCACAAGTGTAGTGCCAACGGGGAACAGAGCCTCTTTGAGCCCCACGGGCGTCTAAGGCCTGAGAAATGACGCGAAAGTCTACCATTTGCGGGCATTCTTTCTTTAACGCAGCCTCGACATCGTCGCCAAGAGTAATTGTCAGTTGAATCCGTTTGCTCATACGATATTATAATTCAAATTCAACTAGGTTTCGATCATGAAAAAGCAATTAAAAGGCCATCTTTTACTGATTGGCGACGAACTTCTCTCCGGACGTATCGCAGATGCCAATGGCCAGGTCATGGCGAAACTCTTTCGCGAAGCGGGGATACTGTTAACAGGTATTACCACTATCCCCGATCAAGTTGATATCATGAAAAAAGAATTTCAGGATAAGTGGGCCGAGAACGATGTGATAATTACTTCTGGCGGCATTGGACCAACTCGTGATGATCTCACCAAAGAAGTGCTTGCCGATGCTTTTGGCAAAAAAATTATTCCTCGCGATGATGTCGCGGCTTCAGTCACTGATAACTATTTGCGATTCGGCCGTGAATGGACACCAACGCTCAATCAATATCATCACTTCCCTGAAGACTTTTTAGTACTTAGAAATGGCAAAGGCTTGGCCCCCGGTTTAGCTTATTTAAATCAGGGAAAGTTGATCTGTGCTTTACCAGGAGTTCCACGGGAACTTGCCGTCATGATGGAAGAAGAAGTGCTTCCCTTAATTGCAAAGAATTTGGCAAAGAGTGAAACGAAAGACTATGGGCTCACTTGTCGCACTTTTGGAATTCCAGAGGAGCGCATTTTTAATCAATTAGTTCCCGACCTATGGGATCGCCTGCTCAAAGTAGGTTCGGTTGCTAGCTATCCACAAATTATTGGAGTCGATATTGTCGTCTCCATGCATGGGACAGACCAGGATCGCGATCGCGCCTATGATGAAATGAAAAAAATTATTTTATCAACGCCGCTAGCTCCACATATTTGGCAATGGGGTAATACTCCCCTGCCAGAATTCGTGCTTGAATGTGCTCGTCAAAAAAAGATAACAATTGCCCTTGCGGAATCCTGTACGGGAGGTCTTACCGCCTCCAGACTGACAGATGTTTCTGGCTCTTCTCAAACTTTTTTAGGTTCTATGGTTTGTTACGCTAATGAAGTGAAGCAAAAAGTTCTAGGCGTCACTTCTGAGACTTTAGAAAAACATGGTGCCGTTAGTGAAGAATGTGCGAGAGAAATGGTGTTAGGATTGAAAAAGAATTTAGGGGCTGATCTCAATATTAGTTTCACCGGAATTGCAGGGCCAACTGGTGGTAGTGTCGAAAAACCAGTGGGGACCGTTTGTTTCGGAGTTTCTTATGGCGACAAAATTTTCACAGAGAAACATCTCTTCCCTGGAGATCGTGTGCGTTTAAAACAACGTTTCTCAGAATACGGATTACTTCTAATGTTGAAAGCAATGGAGATTATTTATAGTCATTGATATCAAATTGACTTGGCCTTCTCTCTGGCGGTTCTTCTTTCGAGTCTTTTCTATCATCAAGATGAACAGCTTGAGCTTCTTTTGGAATATCACCTTTACCAACTTTTTCAGCGGCAACATTTTTTAGATTATTAATATAGCTATCACTCATTTTTCCCAATTGAGCACGAGCTTTTTCGGCTTCATCTTTTTTTATAATTCCTTGACTCTCTAATTGTTGCAGGGCCGACTCAATTTGGGCCTTGTTAATATTCATACCCTGTAGCATTTTCATCATATCTTCATCACCGGCCATAGCTTTTGAAAACAAAAGTCCTAAACTTAAACAAGCGAGTAAAACAGTTTGTTTTAAGGTGGGATGCATGAAACCTCCAAAAGAGCTCGACATTACTTGACTATATTATTCGGCGAACTCCCTTCATTCCCTAAGCAAAAACTGATTGAACATGCAAACTCTTGGAATAGCGAAAAATTCACCATACTAATGCCTTAAAAAATGGGCAGTTGCCTCTCTCATCTCTTTTTATTGGCATGGCCATAAACACCTCTAAGTTGACGACTCTGTACGGTTGTCAAGAAGCCTTGACCGGCAAGTTCTGAACTCATCTTAAAATAGCATTCAAGTATTTAAAAAATGATCATTTTAACCCGATAGGCTACTGAGGTTTATGAGAGTGAGAAAAGGTATTTCAATTCGGCCAATAAAAATGTTCAGCAATTTGCTGACCGTTGCTGTTTTGATTTTCGTTTCTTCATGTATCGGTCAACAAGGTGGATCAGCAACCAAGAGATCATCTAAAGCAGGAACGACCACAAGTTCTGGTGGCAACACTCCTGCCGCACCAACATTTCCTTCAACATCAAATTATTTTCAAAATGGAACTGTTACAAGTAACACCATTACGACACTCGCCATTCAAACCACTGATGCTTTTTATTTGCGTGGAAATCAAATCCATACTTTCATCAGCGATTTCCAGACAACGACGACTCAGTGTTTGATTGTTCCCTTTGCCACACAGTCAAAAGTACTGGTGATAGCAGCAAAGCCTCAGTCGTTTAATAATTTATCAACTGGAAGCAAAGAGTATTATTATGCTTTAGCTCCAAATGATAAAACCTCAAACCAAACATTTTGCCAAAAAACAGGTTTAATTAATAAGCTTGGACTGACCTATCCAAGTCAAACGCTTATTTATTCATTTAATGACATCTGTACAAACTGTACGAACTCTTCAATCGCAAGTAGCGCCGTTTCTGTCTACGACATTGGTGGAGTAAAAAATTCAAATATCCAAACCACTTCACTCTCTATCAAAGTAACAACGACTCCTGTGCTTGATAACAATGTTTTAAGCTGCAGCAGTAGTGCTACTTGTAAAGCAAAAGGCTATGATTGCTGCTCGCTTGGTCAATGTGTAAATGACAAGCAAATAAAAAGTAATATCGATCAAAGTTCACTCGACTTTTTACAGGCCCAGCAAGATATTCTTGCTACACCAGCGAACATTTATAATTACCCCAATTTTTATTATCTTTGTTCTGCTGAAGTATACCCACTTCCAACACCATCTCCTGCTCCAAATCCAAATGAAGATGCGGTCATTCGATTTAATGATAAGAAGAATCTTTATGACTGTATCAATCCCGTAGAAGGTGAAATGGGTCTTTGTACTATTATCCATAAAGATGTTCAGAAAGCGGGAACAACTGTTTTTACAACTGGCGATGATGACCGAAATTTCAACTCGACTTATACCGGAACAAGCTCATTGCCTCTCCATAGTATTGACCGTGTGATTTATGCAGGTGAAACACTCTTTGAAAACTCTACATTTCTTAAGTCTGGACTAACTTTTGGACCTGGCGGAGACGGAAGTGGAAATGATAACTTAACAGATCCTCAGTTCCTCAATCTGACCTACACTCCTTCCACGAGTGCTCCAGATGATGATTTATTGATTAAATATAAAATCGATGCATCATGTAGCATTGTTAATAACTCCATCGCCAAATGTTATAAGATTTATGTTCAAGGTCAAAACTTGGGCAAGGTTCACGACCACTACCCGGCTTCAAATGAATTTATTCTGCCTTTTTATGCCGATACAAACAAAACAATCAAAGTTGAAGTCGATGATACGACAAGGCTTAATGGAACTCATTGGCAGTTGATTCAAACCGCACCTGCTCGAATAGAATTCATTGGTTCTTCACTCCAAGTTTATGATACTCAAGTGGTCAAGGTCACTTACTTTGTGGATCTCACCTCTTATAATGTCCTCCAAAAGAAAAGAGAGGCGCTTGAGACAGTAAAGACGATGTGCCAATGTGCTGATCTCAATTGTAATTTGAAGCCCGAACTTGATTCAAGTAACAATATCGTTGATTATATTTGTTCTTACCCAAGTGGAACTCCTGGCTCAGTACCATTACAACAAACTGTACTGATGAGTTCTAAAACAGTTCCACATCGCTATTTCGATCAATCTGGCGTCTATCAAAAGGAAATTGGTCCTACGACTCTTCAACAAGAAGGTCTGGCCTTTGCCTACACTAGCAATAATCTTCTCAAACCAAATAACGTTTCGACCACGATTGGTTTTAATGAAATCTATGGTTCTTTTAATTTGATTTCTGGCTCTGCAAAACCGGCAAAAGAAGTAACTGTAGAAAAAGGAAAATCTTACGACATCTTTGTGGATAGCGGTTCTTTCTCAACGTGTTTTTACTGTGGAAGTGACTACTACTCAAATCTTGCAAGAATTTTCCCACAAAGCTTTCTCTCAAATGGTTCAGGCTATGTTCCAGATAGCACAACTTCAAGCAAGATCAATACTTCGACATATAGAGGAGATGACCTTCTCTTTGGACGGGCCTGCTTTGTTCCAGTCACTATGCTTCCTTGGTCTCATGACCCAGATTCAGATAGACAACAACAAAGACTTAAGCGCTTATCTGCCCAGCATTTCATGTTCGCCAATGGCTATCAGCGAGATTGGTTCGGATTTGATTATGGATCTGTGATTGGTTCCTTTGATGGAGTTAAATGGTTTTCAGTTGGAAATCAAAGAAGAATTAAAGCAGAAACAAGCAAACTCTTTTTGGCGATCAATGCTTACTATGGCGATCAAACTTTAGAGAGTACGTATACCATTACCGTTTCAGATGCTTCAACCGTTCCTCTTTCTGGAAGTACGGTTACTGCAGATTTTAATTCCGACGGTGCTGAATGCCAAAAGTTCCATGTCTGTTCAGTGGATAGAGATTGTATTGCTCAATTAGGTTACGACTACGTTTGTGAATCGGTTTCGACTCTCAACTCAAAGTGGCCTCAATTTGATACAAATGGGCTTGAAGTTCCTGGCTCAGAGTTGACCTTAAACCTCTATACCTTATTTGGAGCAAGTGCCGGAGGCTCAAAACGCTGTGTTTATCGAGGCCGAGGAACTCCTTGTACAACAAACTATTCCAATATTGACTCCAGCGTTGCCTTTAACAACTCTGATCGCCCTGGTACTCATATGTGTTCAAGCAATAACTATTGCCAAAGATTCACACAAGGGATTCCACAGACCAAATTTAACAATCGCATTGCTCGATATGGAAAATCAGTGGCCTTTCAAAATGCGAGTTCAGACGTTCCTTATTCAGATGCTGATCAAGTTGGCCTAGGAGCAAGAATTCTTGGGCGTCCCTACGATTGGAACGGAACTGAGTCCATTAATACAGAAGCTCAATCAGCACTGACAAATAATAATGTCTCATCGATTTGTATCCCTGGACGCAATCCAGAGAATGATCTCCTCTCAAACTCACATTCAAATGCATTAACATCTTCATACCTTGGAGATCAAATCTCTGGAATTGGGATGTCGATCGATTCAACACTCAATAACAGTGCCTATTTAAGTAGCTGTGGTCCCCTTGATGCGACTGGTGAATACTTGGCAAAAACCACAAGTAATTTAAGTAAACTACTTTCGGATTCAACCATCACTAAATTTGCGGGACGAGATAACCTCTCAACAAATGCCCTCAAAATTCTCGAGAATCTCTCTGGAAACGAGATCGTAAAGAATTTTGAAACTGAGCATATTACATCATTGGCCTACCAAGAAAATAGATGCTTAAGAGCACCTGGTTCATCTTGCTTTAGCGACCTTGATTGTGCTGCCAATAAATTTATTTCCGATCGTGCCGCCAATATTGACTCTACCAACGCTTCAAACACGGCCATCCTTAATAAGTATGAAATCAAATTTTGGCAAGAGCGCCTCGTCTGTGGCCAGGAAAAACTACCAACTGAAACGGGCTTTGACCTCAAAGAAAATAGATGCTGTCGAGAGATGGGAAATACCATCACAATCGGAACTTACGTCAATGAAGCTTCACGTCCTCAATTTAGTATTGCGGCCGTCCCAGGCATAGATGAGGCGATGGATTCATCTTCTCGAAACTCTCGCGTAAGTACCGTCTATGATTTAATTCAAGATGCGACAAATTATCCGACACTCTTTAGTGCACCAGCAAATGCCTGTACCAGTGGTTCGGGATGTGTAGCTGATTCATTGCTCACTAAGCAATACAATACCTTTGCTGCGACAGCTGAGCGAACATGCTGTACCGGACACTGGGTTCGAAATTTTGATAAGGTACAAAATGGTGGAGGTCACGTTTGGACTCCGGCCAAAATGCAAAATATCGCGAAGAATTCTTTCGAGTGCTTAAACTGGAGTGTATGTAATAATACAACAGGTAATACATGTGGTTCATCTGCTGGCCGAGTTGGGTTTTCTTGCAATCATGTGAATGAACCTGATGACCCTGCTTGTTTTGCCAGGGCCACTAGTAATTCAGAGGCCAAACCTATTTTTGACTGGTTAAATACAATTGAGCTTCTAGGTGTTCCGCAAATTAAAGTCAAAGGACCCGATTTTTCGGATATTGCATGTAAGGTCAACCCGAATGACCAGTCAAGTGCTCCTTCGGTTGGGGCCCTCCTTCCTCCAGGACTGGTTGAAGAAGCAACTGCAGTGAGAGAATTCGAAGATGGAAGTGGTTTTCAGTATTATTCCAGTATCGATGATTCCAACTTTGTTGATGGTATGAAAAAAGTCTTTTCTGAAGATGAAGTCTCATGCTGTAAACCCCTAGGCAGTGATATGTCACCAGGCTCCGATCCTAATCTCTGTTGTTCTGGTTTTATTAATCCTGGAACAAATAAATGTCAGATGCGTGACTATACGAATCTTTCAGTTTTCTTTAATCGTTATATTTCAAGTGCCGCGAAGGGCTTAGCGACTTCGCTTATTGATTCTGATACTGGCTATATCAAATCTGCGAGTACCGTTGAGCAATTGGCCTGTCAATTAAAAGCTTGTGCTTCAGGCAAGCTGGCCAGAGGGATCGTGCTCTCTAACCTCAAGTATCCTGGACACGAAGCGAGTGAGAAACTTATTAAACGCTTTGTGGATGGTTCAGACACGGCAAATAATTTTAGCGGACTTTCAGATCTCTATGATGCTGGATTAAAGTGGAATGAAGACGTCTACTGCGTACCAGAAGATTTGGAAATCGATACTATTACAGATTGTGCAAACTTCTAATTAATGGGTTTTGATAACAATCCAATAAACAACGACTGAAAAGATCACGCGATATACAGCAAAGACAGAGAGTCCCACTTTTTTAACAATTCCCAAAAAGAAATGAATGGTTAACAAACCAGTTAAAAATGAAATGGCGATACCAATGGTGCAAGCGATAACATCAAAACTCTCCTCACCTCTTACCAAAGCTGGAATATGTTCTAACATTCCACCAAAAATAATGGGAACGGCCAGAAGAAAAGAAAAACGAGTTGCCTCTTCTCTGGTTAAATGCATAAAGCGAGAAATGGTTAAAGTCGAACCTGAACGACTGACACCAGGAAAGATAGCAAAGGCCTGAAAGAGCCCTATCGCCAAAGAAGCTTTCCATTGAAAATTCTTCATTTCAAGATCTGCATTACTTTTAGATAAGTTATCAGCAATATACATGAGAACGCCAAAGACAAACAAATTGAAGACGATCATCTCAGGAGATCGACCATACTCAGAAGCGGCCTTCTTAACAATCAATACCATTACCACTGTCGCAAGAGTTGCTATAATCATATTAAGCGCATAATAGCGTTGAGGGTGGGAATTCTCCTTTTGTAAGATAACCCAACTCCAAGTGGCAGAGATTAATTCGTAAACCATTTTTCTAAAATAGAGTAAAATGGCCAGGGCAGTTCCTATATGCATGGCCAAGTCAAAGGTCACTCCAGGATCTTTTATGTGCATGAAATGCGGAAGCAAGGCCAAGTGAGCGGAACTGGAGACAGGTAAAAATTCTGTCAGTCCTTGAATAATTCCGTAAATGGTTGAAGAAATGTAATCCATGCTGATCCTTTATAATCCAAAATATTTTTTGTCTTGGGCCTTTAGAGAATAATAGAGCTCTTGTAATTGACGAATATACTCTTCCGAAAAGAATATGTCCTCGCCGGCATTTCTCATTTTTCCAACTAAAGAGAACTGACCGATGCGTTCCAAAATCAATTTTTGAAATTCATTATTTTCACTTTCAAGTGATTTTCGGGCCAAGTCAAAAAAGAGATGATAGCTATACCCTTCCATCGACTTTTTTTGAATATTTGTAATATCTTTCTTAATATAAAAATCGACTAGCATGAGTGGTCGAAAATCAAGCTCATTTTCAGGAAGATCATAAATATCTTTGTCTCCATAGTACCATTCAGCCGAAGAAAAAAATGAAGACATAAACTCTTTGCGAGAAAGAGCATCATCAAGGTTTCTCTTCCAAATAATTTCCCACATCACAACTTCATCATCAATCAAAGGAAGATATGTCTCTATAAAGTGATCCGTCACTTCGAGATGCTTTTCAAAGTTTTGTCTAAAGCGCAAAAACGTAGCATTCCCCATTTCCAGAAGGTCGACCTCTGGAACAGCTCCCGCCCGTAGAATGGATAACAAATATTTTCTAAATTCAACTAAACTCGGTGCCAATAAGGGGGATTTAAAAATTGATTTTACACTTAGGGTAAAGGAATCCCTCGTCCACTTTAAAAGCTGTCCACGAAATTCATTTTCATCTTGAGAGGCACGTTTCTCTTTAGTCAAAATAGGATATTGAAGCGATACAAAGGGATTTCCTTTTGTGAAATATTGAATCAGTCCTTCTAGCGAAATTCTTTTAATCATTCTAATATCTGCAAAAACCTTTAACTGGCTGTCGTAGACAGAAAACATTGGTGTCATGATGCTTTTTTGATTTGCCTTTTTAATTTCGAAGCCCGGAATCAAAAGAAAACGACCTTCAGATAAAGAACTCAAAGTCTTAAAATGAAATCGATTGCTCATATGAATTTTAAAATTAGCAAAATTTGAACCTTTTTCGATTTTAGGAACTTGCGATTCTAGGAAAGAGACGACCCAACCATCTGCGTTTTTGAGATCGGTCAAAAGAGGTGCAATTGATAAAAGAGACAAACTGCCAAAAACGATAACAACAGATTTTATCAATTTAACAGGTGAATTTTGAATGGAGAGATAAGTACCACTTAAAAATTCTTTCCAATCTTGTCTTCCATTCTTGGAAAAACTATCCACCAAAAAGAGAGGTGTTGCGATAAATTCAATCACAACCCTAAGTCCACCGCCCATACGTTTCAGTATCCATCCCCCTTTTTCTGATTGAAAACCGATGAGGGCTTGACCACATGAAACTCCAAATATTAAGGAAAAATAGAAACGATTAATGAAGGTCAATAAGTAGAGAGAGATCAAATGATTCTTGAAAGAATAAACTTCAGCAAAAGGCCAAGGCAGTTCTAATACGACTAATGAGAAATGTATGAGATTGGCCAAGGCCAAATCGAAGAGAAACCCACATCCCTTATAGTAGAGACCTAGATTGAGAGGCTTAGACTTTGAAAATAATGGACCTAATTTCAACACATTCTATCCATATGCCATAAACTGTTGGCAACTTGAACCTACCCGCTTTGTAAGGCCAAAACAGGCAACTCTTTGAAAGCACATAATCATTTTAATCTATCTTGTTGAAAAGCCAAGGATGGGCAATCTGTAACCGACTTTTTACGTCTTCTAAACAGGTATCAGCCCTAAAATAGGATAAGAACAATTTAAATAAAGACCGGCTATCTTCCGATAAAGACAGGGAGATAGACTAAAAAGGGCCAGATTATGAAAAAGTTTAGTTGCAATAAAAAGCTGAAAATCCTGACAACTCATTTGGTTGTGACATGCTTAATGTTCTCACCCATGAGTTCTGTTGTTGTTCAAGCAGCTGATTCCGTCAACGTAAATCCATTAATGCATACCGCTGCGGGAGCAATGAATGTCATTGGTGGAACGGCCATGCAGTTTGCCAAGCAACAACAAATGATGGCCCAGCAAATGCAGATGATGGCCCAAATGAACGCACTCGCGCCTAAAATTGTTCCTGCAAAATATTTTGGATGTCCAGTTGGTCCTGCAATGGCAGATATGCCGTCAGGTGGATTTTGTCCTAAAGACAGTCAAGATCCAAGTCTGGTTAATAGCATTCCTACTTTTAGAAATATCAAATCAATGGCCGAACAGAATGCCAATTTCTTCGAAAAGCTTTTGAACGAGGCTCAGAATACAAAAAACGCCGTAGGTATTCAATGTCTCCAAGACAGTCTTAAGAGATCTATGGACGAAATGCAAATGCAAATCAATTCATTGCAAGATCTCGCAGATAAAATTGCTAAAGAAAATCAAACTTTCAGAGAACAAAATAAAGCGATTATCGATCAAATGAAAGATGTCAATTCAGAGCTCAATGGTGGCATGAAAACAGGTGATCAAAAAGCCAGAAGATTTGCTGAGAACTTCTCTGCGGGTTGTGTTCAGTACATGGGAGAGAGCTCTCTTGAAACCTATAAAGGTCAGAACAAAGGGCTTTTGGCTTTAAGGAACGATCAAGCAAGCTTAAATGATCAAGCTAATAACCTCATGAGCAAACGTCCTCAAATTGAAAAAGATCTCATCACTCAAATTAATGAATTCAAAAAAGCTGTCGCTCTTAATGGAATTGATGGAGTTCTTAGAAAAGGTGCTTTTATTCCGAAAAGTGGAATTACGAGCTTTCAAGGAGCCTTCAAGAATTTATCTGAAACAAAAGGTGCTCAAATCAATTTAAGAATTGAGACTATTAAGGGTAAGTTGCAATCAGAGTTGGGATATACAGTGCCTGATCTCGACGGCAACTTTAATGGTAGTATTGAGTCACTCGTTCAAAACGCAGATGAGTTCTTTACAAAGAAAAAAGTCAATGAATGTGCAAGAACAAGCTTAGGTCTCAGCAATAGTGAGCTTCTGGCTTCGCTTCGCCATACTTCATCTACCAATTCAGACATTCTTGAACGCTACAAGCGCGCTATCGCAAATATTCTTGGAAATAGTGATATTCAAGCTGACGTAGCAGCAAAACAAATTCAAGACTTGGACAAGCAATATGGTGGAAAAATTGTCCTACAATTAACAGGAACTTCTGGACAAGACACTAGCGCAACTCCTTATGCTTATATGCAAAACATTATTGCAGGCTGTAAAGATGGTTTAAACTATAACAAACTGAATGATGGTCAATCGACAGCTTCAGGCGGCTCTGCCCTTAAGCAATTAGGCTCTGAAAGAGATTTAATTGAAGCTGGTAAAAAATATCTCCAAGAAATAGCATCAATTAGTAAGAATGCTGCTTCTGAACTGGCCAATGAATTCTACGAGCAAGTAGCAAACTGTAGTGGCGCCAAAACTGAAGTGAGTGAATGTAAAAATGGTGACAACTTTTCAGCTGATCAACCTGGATTTTGTATTAAG
>PCTW01000072.1:56958-66161 GCA_002786715.1 Bdellovibrio sp. CG22_combo_CG10-13_8_21_14_all_39_27 | reverse complement strand
ATGGTGACAACTTTTCAGCTGATCAACCTGGATTTTGTATTAAGAAAGCTGTTAACTGCTCACAACAAATTAATAGCTGCTATCGCGAAATTGATATTGCAATTAAAACTCGTCAAACAAAAATGAATACTCTCGCTGCAACTTATGACAAAAATGTCGCAGGTCTTGTGGCCAATCAAGAGCGATTCTTAGGTCAGGTAAAATCAAGAGTTGATTTCTATCAAAAAATGATGGCCCGAACATACCCAGGAACGGTTGTAGAGCTTCCAGGGGTTTCTTCTGGCAAGGACAAAGAAAATGGATTGTTCGTATCAATGCCAGAAAAAATTCTTAACGAAGAATTGGGTGTCTATCTCCGTGGCGGTGGTAAAATTGATGAGTTTGAAAAACTTCCTGAAAAAATTGTTAAACTAAAAGACATGGTTACAAAACAGAAAGATGCTGTAAAAAAAGAAGTTGAAGAATATATCGTTCTGCAAAGACAAGCGACAGAGAAAAACAAAGAAAAATGGATGAAAGTCGCAGAACAGTGTGAAGGCTCAGAGAAAAATGCCGTTGCCGCTGCCCAAAAAGCAGAAGCAGCAGCTCAAAAAGCTGCCCAAGCTGCTCAGAAAAAACAAAATGAGTTTTGTAGCAAATTTGCTTCAATGAAATCAAAGGTCGCTTCAGGCAACCCTGCTGCTATCTGCGGTGAACCTGTTGAAGGTCTAATGAAATCTTTAGGTGAAGCAACTGAATCATTAGTTTCTCGCGATGCCGCGACGATTTCGAGAAGTGTTAACCAATACTGTTCGAGCGTGCAAGCAAGTAGCAAGGACTCAACAGAGAGTGATGAAGGCAGCAAAAAATCAGGTTCCGACTTGGCCAGTCTTTGTGATGAAAATGGTGGAAATAGCTCAAGCGTTCTTGGAAGCCTCTTTGATTTAGCAGAAAAATCAGTTCCAGCTGGTAATTCAACTGAATTTCAAGCAGTAAAAGATTTGCTCAATGAAGGAAAAATTTCTGAAGCTAAAATCAAGCTAGGTGAAATCAAAGCTGAGGGCGACGATAAAGATAAAATTAAATCATCAAAGTCTCTTTACGGAAATATTATTGCGGCCATGGAACGAGGAACTCCTGCTGATACAGCAGCTCCAGCAGGAGCCGAAACGCAGTTTAATAAGTATATTAAAACTCCACAACGTTTTGGGATTTGTTATCCGAAAGCCGTGGATACACTGATTGGTCAATTGGGCTGTCAGGATAAAAGTGGTACACTAGATGGCTGTAAAGCAAGTCTTCCCGATGAATCAGCTTTTAATGAAGCTATCAGAAAAAATCTTTCTTCAAGTCCAAGCATTAACAGACTCATTGCCAGTGAAGATGCAGATGAAGCAAAAGAGAAGTACAACTCTCTTGGACTCGGACAAATGGCAGACATTAGCTGTGTCGCTAAAGATGATAGTAAACGTGGGTTAGGAGAAATGTCAGTTAATGATCTAGCAAGAAGTATTAATAATAGTGACATAATGGGCATTCAAAAATGATGAAACGTAAACAAACGTTTACATATTCTCAAAAAACCGAGGGGCTTTCACAGCTCCTTCGGTCGTTTATAGGGATGAGCTTTATTCTCGTCCTCGCTTCTAGTTGTTTGAGCAATAATGGTGGAAGTAAAAAATCAAGTCGAGGAGGAACAAGCAACTCCCCTTCAACCGTTTCAGCTGGCTACGGACGAATCCTCGCAGACAACCCCATTATTTTGTCTGGGAATTATAGTCTGAGTCAAAATACTGATCTTGGAACACTCCTCAAAAGAAGCCAAGACTATATCACTGACAATCCTTATTTGATTGGTAGCTGTAGTGCTGGTGGACAAACAGTCGCTGAATGCTTTGAAGTAAGAGAAGATTCTACAGCTGATTACTTGGCCCCTGTCAGTGGAAAATGGGCCTTCCCCACAGCAACAACCAGTTTTGATCAAGTCCAGACTTACGGACATCTTGATCGTTTCTTAAAAATGGTATTTGGGCGTCTTGAATATTCGACTTCAGTGGCAAACCCTGGAGTTTTTGAAAATTACGAAACAGCACTACCGAGTGCTCTTTATTCCTCACCTAATGGTGCTTTCGTTTTAGGTCAGGAGAAGCTCAAGGCCTATTCGAATTGTGATGTTCAAGATAATGCTTTCTTTTCACCTGCTACAGACTCACTTTGTTTTGGAACTGATAGCGAGTTTGCTCAAGTTAAGTTTGTCCAAGACCCGACAGTCATTTATCACGAAGCTGGTCACGCTATAAATAAAGTTATGCTCAATATGAGAAATAGAGTGAACGGTATTACAACAGTGAGTTCAGCATTGGGTTACCAATCCTATGATGAGGCAGGTGGCATTGGAGAAGGCCTTTGTGATTATTTTAGTTATATGATGAATGGCCGTACTCACTTTGCCGAATGGGCCTTAGGACGATTTCTTAATTTATCACGTCCATTAACAGAGACTGACTCTGTCCATACGGCATCTGTTTCGAAAGAATCCGATTCTCGTCTCAACTACCCTACATTTTTAAATTATGATCCAAATAATTCTGAATTTCCTATTGAAGACGTTCACAATGCAGGCCTTATTGCCTCCCACTTTTTTGTCGCAGTCACTGAAGATATGCAAAGCTACTGCTCTTTTGATCAAAATAAATCGATCAACGCCGTCTTTCATCTGATAGCCGAATCTTTTGCTGAGATGGGAGACCTCACGGCGAAAGGAAATGATAACCATGCCTATTATAGTTATAACCTTGATCCAGACAATGCAGCTCTGTGGTTATCCACAGCAAACCCCGTGAACTACCGACGGTTTGCTCAAACATTTTCAAAGTATTTTTTGAGAACTTATGGATCGAATTCGCTCAATTTGTGCAACGGAAGTTTCTATCCGCAAGATCGTCTTGAAGCGTTGCTCGATAGTTATGGATTACTACTCTTTAAAACCTATAATGAAAATGGCAACTCAGAGAATTTTGGCCATGCCGGGACAAACAGAAGCGTGACTTCTACCAATCGAATTAAAACGGTTTTCACAACTAAAGACCAAATCAGTATTGACCCTACTTCGGGGGCTTCGACCGCCTTTATTTTTGATAAACCAGCAGACATCCAGGCGGCGGTTCAATCCCTTCAACAAGAAGGCAAAATTGGAACGATTTCCTCTTTAATTCCGGGAGACTTTTCTTACAACAATAGTAATGGTCAAATCTCACCTGGGGAAGTTGTAGGGGTCACGCTTAACCTCTATAACAAATCAAATACGACAATTGCAGGAGTACAGCTTCTGGCCAATGATTGGGACCACGCTAAAAGTGGAGCTCCTTGTAATAATCTCGGTGATAATTGGCCACTCAATTCAGAAGGTGCTGCTGACATTTCAGGAGAAACGGGAACAAATGCTGGCGAGTGCTCGTATATTACTCGTTCAAATGGTGGAGAACCAGAGGAAACTCTTCAACCGGTTTGCTTCGTAGAAGTTCAAGAATCTTCTGCAACGAAATGGGTTAACCAAGAAACATTAAGACAAAATATCGCTTTACCAAAAAACAAATGTCTTTCAGGTTCAGCAGTTAAAACAAGTGACTGCTTTATTAGAGCAATTAGTGGTGCCGATACTTCTCATTATTCAGTGATTGACCCTAAAACAACTTGGGCGAAATCAGTTGCAGGTGAAAACGGTAGCCCAAGCTTTAGTTTAGGTAACGTTTTATTCTTTGAAGTCAGTCCTTGGACACCGCCCGGTACAACTTTTCATTGCCGTATCAGAGCGCGATTTAGCAATTGCGAAGATTGTTGGCATGATAGCAATAGCGGAAATGACGATTTTCTCGACTACCAATTTTCAGGTGGAGAACCTTACAAAATTATACCTTTTGAATTTACGGTGATCGATTAATGAAAAGATGGATTCCATTCACTCTCGTTCTCATAACTGCAGCCAGTTTGTTTTTTTACTATCTTGGCCAGAAAAAAAGTTCAGAGGAAAAAATTGTTGTTATCGAAAAGGGACAAGAAGGACTATTTGAACATCCCATGACCCCCACAGAAGAAAGTATCCATCAAAAACTTCACCCTAAACAGGCCAAAAAAGAGGAACCAACACGACAACCCTCTTCGCTTCAGATTCATCCCCAATTTGCAGATCGCCAAGTCATTGGAGATCACCCAGATTTGATGGAGAGAGCTCCCATTAATCAATACAATAGAGAATGGAAAGAGAAACTAGGTCATGATCTTTTGCGCTTTCAGCCCCAAGGAACAAAACTCATTATTGAAAATGAACTCTCACTTGTCCAAGTCAGAAAAGAACATACCAGACTAGTAGAACAAGTGGTTGTTAGCTACATTAATCTTGATGGAAGACATTCAAGCTATCGTGCTTTTGTCGATTCTGAAACTGCTGAAATTGTGCAAACTTGGGATAAGACTATTTTCGAAGACTACAAGGCCAAGCCTTTAACGCTTACGCCATCGGGTAATCTGTAGATCAAAGTTCAAAGAGAATAAACTCAGCATTCTCAGTTGAGGTCATCTCAAGGTTCTCACCAACTTCAAGTCCTAGCCCATCGCTTTTTGAAAGAGTAAAACTTGTATTCTGAACTTGTCCTTTGACCATTTGAATATAACGTGGACGCTCATTGGACCACTTCAGAGTTTCGCCTTTCGGGAGGACGATACGAAACATATTGACCCCATTATTAAGATCAAAAGGCGCACCCTCGCCTGTTAGCTGAGTCTCAGATCTGGTCGTACCATCATAAGGCAGATTGATTTGCTTATAGCTAGGAGCTAATCCCATTTGACCGGGCATGATCCAAATTTGAAAGAGGTGGACAGGTTCTTTTTGCACGTTCATTTCGCTATGGCGAATCCCCGTCCCCGCGCGCATATGCTGAAGATCGCCCTTGCGTAATTTATAAGAATTACCTAATGAATCTTTATGTTCCAGCTCACCATCAATAATATAGGTCACGATTTCCATATCGCGATGAGGATGTGTACCAAAGCCCGTTTCCCCTTGGACAATATCTTCGTTGATCACGCGCAATTTATGAAAATGCATATGCTCGGGATCGTGATAATCGGCAAATGAAAAGCTATGCCAGCTTTTGAGCCAGCCGTGATCATAATGCCCACGCTCACCTGCACGTCTTAAATACATCCTAAAATCCTTTGTATTGCTCTAAACATTCTGGATTGGCCACGGCCTCAATATTGGTCAAAGCGCGACCATTGATTAATCTATTTACCGCTAACTCCATTTTCTTACCAGAGCGAGTATAAGGGATATCAGATACGGCCTTGACAACTTTAGGGACATGGCGAGGAGTGGTATTAGCACGAATCTGCTTTTTGATTTGAGCGATTCTCTCCTCTGATAATTCTTCATTTTCGCGAAGTTTAACAAAAAGCCAAACGTCCACATCTCCTTCCACTTCTTTGCCGACACACAAGGAATCCGCAACAAAAGCGAGCTGTTCAGTTTGACGATAAATCTCTGCTGTTCCAATGCGAACGCCACCAGGATTTAAAGTCGCATCGCTGCGACCAAAGACGATAACACTGCCCCGTTCTGTGATTTGAACAAAGTCACCATGATGCCAAACACCTTTAAAATGATTAAAGTAAGCTTCGCGAATTTTAGATTGTTCTGGATCGTTGAGAAAAGAAACAGGACGAGAGGGAAAGCTTTTGCGACAGACCAGTTCCCCTTCTTTATTGAACAAGGGTTTTCCTTGATCGTCAAAGGCCGCAACATCCATCCCTAATCCTAAGCACTGTATCTCGCCTCTTGAGACGTCTAACGTAGGATTCCCCAGCATAAAGCAGCCAATAATATCGGTGCCGCCAGAAATACTTGAAAGACACAAATCTTTCTTAATTTTGGAATAAACAAAGTCAAATTGTTCCGGCAATAAAGGCGATCCCGTAGAGAGCATGGTTTGAAGCGAAGTGAGTTCACTATCATTTCTCCAACCCGAGTCTTCCAACGCTTTTAAAAACTTTGGGGAAGTTCCAAAAATATGGATTTTTTCGCGATCAATAATCTTAAAAAATTCAGAGGGAGAAGGATACCCAGGAGAGCCTTCATAAAGGACGACGCGAGAGCCGAAATACAACGAACTCACCAGCCAATTCCACATCATCCAACCACAAGTGGTGAAATAGAAGATCGATTTTTCTTGAGTGAGATCAGTGTGAAGCCCCAACTCTTTTATGTGTTGGAGAAGAGTGCCGCCTTGAGAATGAACGATGCACTTAGGTTTTCCTGTAGTGCCAGAAGAATACATAATATAAAGTGGATCAGAAAAAGAGTGGCGCACATAATGAATAGGATGCGCTTCAGAGGCCAAGAAATCGTTCCACCAAACAGCTTTTTTAAGGCCAGAGAGATCTCCGCCTTTCCCTAAGAAATCGACGACCACGATTTTCTCTAAACAAGGAAGTCGCTTTTCAATTTCTTGCAATCTTGAAGTTAAATCAAAATATTTCCCGCCATATTCATAACCAATACAAGTCACCAAAACTTTCGGCTGGCTTTGAGAAAAGCGATCGAGCACGCCTTCAACCCCAAAATCGGCCGAAGTCGAAGTAAAAATTCCGCCCATCGATGAAGTGGCCAGCATCGCCATCACGGTTTCGGGAATATGAGGCATATAAGCTGCGAGCACCTCGCTTGGTTGTAAAATTTCTCGCAGCGAATGAGAAAAACGCCCTACCACTTCACGAAGAGCAGCATAAGAGATCACTCTGCGCTTGCCCGATTCCAACACTGAAACCAACGCTTCATCTTCGGCACGAGCATGTTCGAGCAGATTTTCAGCAAAATTTAAGCGAACATTGGGAAACCAACCGTAGCTATCAAAACCTTGATCGGTGCAAGCAGGAATCAACTCACCTTCGTAAACAATGCCATAATAGGAAAAAAGCGAAGACCAAAAATCGTCATTGTGCTCAACACTCCAACCATGAAATTCAGAATAGGAATTCCATTTTTTTTTGAATTTCTTCTCCATTTGTGAGCGGTAGCGAAACATTTCAGTCTCTTTAATTTGCTCATCACTTGGATGCCAAAGAATTTCAGGCACGTCGCTCTCCTTCTCTACATCACTTTATCTAAATTTTCTTGACTCATCTTTTGCACTTTATCGTGGAGAGATCCCCCATGAGAGTCCATGGTCACGACAACCGGAAAATCCACCACGCTCAATTCCCAAATGGCCTCAGGCGAACCCAATTCTTGCAAATAAACATTATCCACTGAAACAATTTTTTCAGCGAGCACTTGGGCCGCTCCACCTACGGCATGGAGATAAACACAACCATACTCTCGGCAAGCATCGAGGGTTTTCTTGCCCATTCCGCCTTTGCCAATCACTCCTACAATTCCGTGATCGCGAATCACTTCCCATTGATAGGGTTCTTCGCGAATAGAAGTGGTAGGGCCAGCAGCACGCACTTCATACTTGCCGCTTTTTTTATCTTGAACCACAACTGGGCCACAATGATAAATGATTTGATTCTTAAGATTGACTGGCGAAGGATTTCCTTCGTGCAAGTACTTGTGAACAGCATCGCGTCCAGTGAAAAGCTTACCAGTGATCAATACCATGTCCCCGACTTTGAGTTCGCGAACGGCTTCTTGGCTAAAAGGATAATTTAATTTTTTCATAGAGAGTCCTTCATTTAAAATTTAGTATAACCACTTACCGATGGAGAGATCGCCCTTAAGCGTAATTCCCAAACGACGGTAGGCCCAACACATATAAGAAACCGACACAAAGAAAGAAGCAGGAAGTCTGTTTAAGACTCCAATCTTGCATCCCAGTAATGTCGTCTTGCCACCAAAGCCCATAGGTCCAATGCCCAAAGTATTAGCAGTTGTGACTATTTCCTTTTCAAGATCGGCGAGCTCTTTAATTGAGTTAGTATCGTCGAGACGACGCAAGAGTTGTTCTTTTGAATGAACGTAACCAGCACCGCGATCTCCACCGATACAAACACCGAGAACACCAGGTCCACAGCCTTTGCCTTGAGCTTTTTGAATAGCATCGAGAATCACTTTGCGAGCACCGGCCAAATCGCGACCAGCGCCAAGCTCATTGTAAGGAAGAGCGTATTGAGCGCCGACGTTTTCACATCCGCCACCCTTTAACATCAAACGGATTTCCACCGTTGATTTAGCATGCTGATGAAAATGGATATCGGGATGTCCCGGGCCCACGTTCATCCCGACGTTCTGCCCAGTCAATGAATCAACTGAGTTTTGACGGAGGTAACCCACTTCAGTCGCTTTGCGAACCGCCTTGTGACAAATTTTTGTAAAAGCGATTTGATCAAAGTTGCGCGGACACTCGACAAAAAACAAAATGGTTCCCGTGTCCTGACAAATCGGCTGGCTCTTCTTTTTCGCCAGTTCTATATTGGCCTGGATAATATTCATGGCATATTCGGCGGTGGTATTTTTTTCTTCGCGCGCGAGCGCTTCTAAAATAACTTTTTGAACATCATCAGGGATTTCCGCACTGGTTTTGCGAATCAGCTCCACCAAAGAATTCATGAGGGCTTGTTCAGGATTGCTTTTTTTAGCGGCCGTTTTCTTCTTCGCCACAACCTTCTTTTTTGGTGCAACACTCTTTTTAACCGCAACCTTCTTTTTAGGTGCGGCCTTCTTTTTCTTGGCCATAAAACCTCCCTCTAGGAATCTAAATTTGAATTGCAGTTATTATGGGCCTAACAACGTAAAGTTTGAAGAAAAAGCTTAAATTGCGCACGGCAAACTTGGCTTTAATCATGAGCTCTGTCACCATTAATCCAATGAAAACGAAACTCATTCAAAAACCTTGGTTTTGGGGCATTGCATTTGTCTTACCTCTCTGGTTGTTTATTTCCTTTCACAACGATTTGTTTGGGCATTGGCACAAGTTTTGGCCAGTATCCTTAACCATGTTTTTTGGTGCTTTTATGGCCGGTGCCACCTCTGAAGGCGGCGGCGCTTTTGCTTTTCCCGTCTTCACTCTCATTCTCAAAATTTCACCCTATGTTGCACGGGATTTTTCTTGGATGATTCAATCAGTAGGTATGACCTGCGCTTCTCTCGTTCTCGTCATGAGGAAGCATCCCCTTTTTAAAGCCGGTCTCTTCTCCCCTCTGATCGGAAGTTTTATCAGCACCAGCTT
>PCTW01000072.1:31557-56920 GCA_002786715.1 Bdellovibrio sp. CG22_combo_CG10-13_8_21_14_all_39_27 | reverse complement strand
CTCTTTGCTTATATTTTGATCTTAAAAAAACCCCAAACCAACTCCACTCATCAAGACCTCGCCCTCATCCAGTGGCCACTCATTCTGACCGGACTGGTAGGTGGAATTTTCTCCGGCCTTGTCGGTTCAGGTCTCGATCTTTTCACTTTCTCAGTCTTAGTTTTGTATTATAAGCGCGACATCAAAGAGGCCACCGCCACCAGTGTGATCTTAATGGCCCTCAATTCATTAATGTCGATTACTGGTTTATGGCTCTTCAAAGGCTTCTCAACACAATCTCTTTGGATGTGGTGGGCCGCCATCCCTGTGGTCGCTTTTATGGCCCCCTTCGGAGCGTGGTTTGTGGAAAAAGGACAGCCCAGATGGGTTTTTGCACTGTTAGCGATGTCAATCATTGTTCAGTTTTTTGCTGCCTTTATTTTACTCAAACTCAATTCAATACATTATCTTATGTCCGCATGCGTTATCGCTATTTCTTTTAGTTTTTTTATCGCTCTTTCCAGACGTAAAAGTTAATCTTTCCCCCTATGATCAGTTTGGCCGGACTTAACCCAGAACAGAGAGAAGCAGCTGCAATTCTCGAAGGACCTCTTTTGCTTTTGGCAGGAGCTGGCTCTGGTAAAACGCGCACAATCACCTATCGAATCGCCCACATGATTGCCAATTGCAAGATCTCTCCTAAAGATATTTTAGGCGTGAGTTTCACCAATAAAGCGGCCGGCGAAATGAAAGAGCGAGTCGGGGCCCTTCTCGGAAAGCACAAAACAAAGGGCATTACCCTTTGCACCTTCCACTCACTCGGTTTGCGCATCTTAAAAGAACAAATTAAAAAATTAGGCTATAACGAAAAATTTTCGATTTACGATTCCTCCGACCAGATCGCCATCGTGCGCGAAGCGCTCAAGCATTACAGTGCTGATAAAAAGAAGTACGACAACAAAGTCATCCTCTCAAAAATCGGTTGGCTGAAAAATAACGGCATTCGCGAAGACGAGTACGGAGCCACTCCTTACTTCGATCCTGAAAACGATTACGATATCGCCACCGAATACGTCTATCGCTACTATCAAGAAAAATTGCGCTTCTATAGTGCCATCGACTTCGACGACATTCTCTTTTTGTGCGTTCGCCTCTTCAAAGAGTATCCCGAGGTCGCGCTCGAATATTCAAAAAAATATAAATACATCATGATCGATGAGTATCAAGACACCAACGGTTTGCAATTTCAAATCGTCATGGCCCTAACCACCACACATAAAAATCTTTGCGTAGTCGGTGACGATGATCAGGCCATCTATTCTTTCAGAGGCGCAGATATTCGCAATATCCTCTCCTTTGAAAAGCATTTTCCTGGAGCCAAGATTATCAAGCTCGAGCAAAATTACCGCTCCACTAAACCGATTTTGAGTCTGGCAAACGCCGTCATTGATCAAAATAAAAATCGCCACGATAAAAAAATGTGGGGGGCCAAAGAGTCTACCGACAAGCCCCTTCTCTGGGCCATGGCCGATGCCGATCACGAGGCACAAGTCATCGTCGAAGACATCGTTCAACACCAAGGCAAGGGCGGATTTCTAGGAGAAGTCGCTGTCCTCTATCGCAGCAATACTCAAACCCAAGCCATCGAAGATGAATTGCGAATCTCGCAAGTCCCCTACCAAATCATCGGTGGCCAAAAGTTTTACGAGAAAAAAGAAGTCAAAGACCTCATTGCTTACATGTCGACCATTCTCAATCCCAAAGATCAAGTGGCGATTCGGCGAATCCTTAACATCCCTCATCGTGGCATCGGCATGGCGACGCTGGAAAAATATATTGCGCTCTCGGAAGAACGCCAAATTTCCCTCTTCGATGCCATGGAACTGGAACCTGGAATTGATCCCAGACGTGAGACCTCAATCCGCGAATTCACCAATCTGATTAAGAAATTTCAATACGAGTTTGGTCTGCATCCGCTTCCGCAAGTGATCATGAAACTCATTGAAGATATCAATTATCTGCAATTCATTGAAAAAGAATACGATAACCCCAAACAAGTCGAACGCCGAAAAACCGACGTGATGAAATTCGTCGAATCGGCCGATCGCTTTACCCGTATTCACAAAAACATGGCGAACCTTCGCCACTTCGTGGAAAAACTCCTCTTGCAAGACGCTCAAGATCGCAAAGACGGCGACGATGATGGCGACGACGACGTCAAAACCAATCAAGTCACCATGATGACTCTCCACGGATCAAAAGGCCTCGAGTACGATCGCGTCTACTTCGTCGGCGTGGAAGAAGAAATTCTGCCTCACAAACGAACCATCAGCGAAGGCCAAGACGTGGATGAAGAGCGACGCCTCTGTTACGTCGGTATCACTCGTGCCCGCGAAAAACTGATCATGACTTTCTGTAAAGAACGCGAACTCTATGGCAAAAAAGTTCCGCGATTCCGCTCTCGTTTTATCAACGATCACGAAGAACTCTTCACCCAACAAGACCGCACCATGTTTGGCCACATGACTGAGGATGAGGCGACTGAATACAAATCGAATTTCTTTTCTGATTTACTCTCGAGACTTGAATAAAAAGTAAAAAGTATCGCGCACTTATTTGCTTATTTGCATTGAATAATATGACTCATTACGTAGAGGTCTCTTGTGAATTTTAAGAAAAAACATATAATTTTTTTAATACCAATCTCTCTTTTTTTAGGAAGCTATTTTATTTATCAAAAAGTTGTTGAGAATAATTATATTGAAGACAATGTAGATTATTCTGATGGCATTTATTCGAGCGGCCCACTTAGTAGAGTTAGCGAAGCAAATGCATTTGTAGATAACAAGTTTGCCTTTATTGATCATATTTCTACTTGCAAGCAGTTTCCTGAAAAAATTTCAGACATGTATGACCCTGAAAAAGTTAATTCAGAAGTAAAATCGTGCAAAGCTCTAAATGTTAAACCTGCGTTTAGAAGTGAAGACCCGAGTAAACACAGACCTGTTTGGATCGACCCATGGGGACGCCCTTATCAAATCCGCTACGATCGAGAGAGACGAAAACTTCAAGTCCGTTCTCAAGGTCGTTATCTTTGGACTGAATCAGATGACATTGTAGGAGAAACGAACATGGCTATCCCTGTCGACATGGCAGATGCCGAAAGAGCTAAATGCGACTCTCTCCCCAAAGACGACATGAGCTGTATATTCAACCGCGGATGGCATTAATAGAATATGAGTAATTGCGTGACTTATCGAGTTCGAAACCAAGCGCCTTTATTGTATATGCTTTTAACCATAGCATTGATTGCAATATTGTATTTCTATATCGCTGATCGCAATGTCGCCACAATTGCTCAGGACTCTTCGACTAGAGGAATAACGCTGTTATTAAATATTTTCTTATATTCTTGTTTTACTTATTTTTTTACATTAATAGTCTTTTTCCATTTTAAGGCTAAAAAATCTTCTGGTACACAAATTGTCATTTCAAAATTAGATATCACATTACCAAATGCAGACTCACTTTTTTTCCCATGGCAAAAGAGTGAATACGACTTAAAATATTCCGATATTAAAGCAGTCGTTAATAGTGACTTAAAATTATACGGAACAATTATTAGAAGGATAACTATACAAACTATGAATGGTAAGTCTTTACACATTACGGAGAAAATGTTCAAAGATAATCAGTTTGATGATTTCATAACTGTGCTGAGCAAAAAGTTACAATCATAAATAAAAACATCTCTCCTGGATCAAATCGTTTAAACATCGCTTAAATCAATTCACCCAGGAGACTTATTTAGCCAACTTTCTCTAATTCTTTTTCAGCAATCCAAAGGTCTAGTGAGGCCTGAAGTGACATCCACATTTTAGGATTTGTGCCTAAAAGCTTTGAAATCAGAATTGCAAACTCTGCACTTATGGCACGTTTGTCATTAAGAACTTCGCTTAGCTTTGTTTTCATCGTTGAAGTTTTAATTCTGCCACTTGTTAGATCAGAAAGGTCTTGTGCGAATTGGGCCTGAGTAATATTGTTACCCTCAAGAAAGATGCCACCCAAAACTTCTCCGGGTGAAGATGGCCTTCTATTCATTTTCTCTCTCTTAAGTGTCTTCATATAGCTCCTAGTGATAATCTTCGACAGCAACTCTCATGAAACTACCTTCGCTAAATTCAAAGGTGATTCTCCATCCTGAAATTTTGTTAATATCAATAGCAAATCGCCCTAAATGCTCACCTTTCAGTTTATGGAGTCTTAAATCAGGAGGAAATCCCTTTGCCTGCAAATCCTCAAGATTATCGACATTATCCATGATGTCCAAAAGCAAAATGGCCCTCTTTAACAATACCTTTGGAAGTTTTTTGCAAGTTCCATCTTCAAATATTTTCTTAGCTTCAGAGTTTCCAAAGGACTCAATCATTCTTAAATGATACTACATTACCGTATCTCAGTCAATTTTAACAAGTAAGTGGTTGAAATGAAGAACAAAAAGACAAGTGTGATTAAACTTTAATAATTCATATAAAGTTCAGCGCGGGCCCATGGAAGAGCTGAATGCGTAACTTCGACTTCACAACCAGAGAGATCAGCGCCGGGAGACCAGTTCACGCGAACTTCCCATTGCTGATTGAACAGTTTGGTTTGAGAGTTGTAGCCTGAGAATAAAAGAATCATGCGATCGATCTCGCATTCAAAACCATTTTTTTGATTAATAACTTTCGCCACTGGTTTTTCAAATCCGTCCTGGCCTTTAACATCAAAGCGAAGAGAAACGTAACCCGGAGTTCCGGCGACATCAAACATCACGCCTTGCTTTGGCATCAAATCAACGTACTGAGTGTTGTACGCAAATGTTGCTGAACAAAGACAGGCCCATAGGACTTGAAGTATACGCATTGTTATTCCCACTGAAAATTTTTGTGGGCATGATTTAGCGCATTCAACGCACTGTTTCAAGATTACTTTTGCTATTTTTTAAAACTGGGACACTATAATGGTGTTGTTAATACTTTAAGATGTGAAACTTTATAACAACATGAAGCCATTTATAGCGCTGCCAATAATATTTATCAAAAAAGAATTCTAACTTTTTCAATTTAGTAATCTTTCATAACTATATGAGATTACTTCACACCATTGTTATAGGCCAGTTTGATATTTTTTAATCAAATCTTCGACTGTTGGAGAGGTGGAGTCTAAGCCCTTGGAACTCAAGAATTCTGGGTTATAGAGCTTAGAAAAGCTGCGTTCTCCGAGATCACAGGCGAAGGTGACGATTCGCTTACCTGCTCCAGCGCGAACCGCAGTTCTCACCGCTCCCGCAACGTTTAAGGCCGAACTCGAACCTAAAACCAGGCCGTCGTTATCGCGGACGTAACGTGAAATGGCGACCACGTCGGAGTCTGGCAGCGTGAAAGCATCATCCACGCGGGCCTGCTTAAAATTCTCTACCAATCTCATGATGCCGATGCCTTCGGTGAGCGAGCTGCCTTGCGATTTAAATTCTCCGTGGTGGAAAAAGTGGCACAGGCCTGAACCTTCTGGGTCGACCAAATGAACTTTAACTCCTGGAACATTTTCTTTCAGATAATTTGAGTTGCCTCCTATGGTTCCACCGGTGCCGGCGACGGAAACAAAAAAATCAACCTTGCCGTTCATCTGTTCGACGATTTCAGGTCCGGTGTGGAGGTAATGGGCGCGCATATTAGAGGTATTTTCAAATTGATTGGCCCACCAATATTGATCGGGATTTTCGTCCGCAATTTTTCGAGCGGTATGATAGAAATGATTTTCATTGGCAAAAGGAACCGGATCAACCAGCACCAGCTTCGCTCCAAACAGTTCAATCATGCGCTCTTTCTCTAGCGTTTGCCCTTTAGGCATTACCGCTACCATATTGAGTCCCAAACTCTTCGCCACTAGCGCCAGACCGATGCCAGTATTACCTGCAGTGCCTTCGACAATCGTCATGCCAGGTTTTAAGCGCTCGTGTTCCATGGCATCCAGAACCATTTGTTTGGCCGCGCGATCTTTGATCGAGCCTCCAGGATTTAAGAATTCGCATTTGACGAAAATGTCACAACCGGTGAGCTTGCTTAAGGATTGAATCTTGAGCAGTGGGGTGTTGCCAATCAAGTCCATTGGCCGTTCAGCGGTTATCAATGCAGATTTCGTTTTCATATGTGGCATCTCCTGAGATAATAAGAACAAGTCTATCATACTCAAAAGGGCGCTTTATGAATACCAGAGAACAATTAATCAAAGACCTGTCTAAGGATGTGGCCAATGATCGGATTCGCTTGCGACCTCAAAATCTTCAAGCGTTATGTGAGCATGTGCTTGGACTGCTCTTCTCTCCTCTGGCTCCAGTTGAAATAACTAATGAGCAGCAAATCACCGAGTATTTAGATCAAAGTTATGCCCTCCTCTCCGATATCTTCTCTCAACTAAACTTGGGCGACTGTCCTTGGTGCGAAGATCAGTTTTCTGAAATCTTAGTAAAACTCAGACCACTATTAAAGAAGGATGCCGAGTTTATTGCCATGGAAGATCCGGCGGCGACAAATTTGTATGAAGTCATTTTGAGTTACCCAGGACTCAAAGCGATCGCGCTTTATCGTTTTGCCCACGAGCTTTATCTCAAAAAAATTCCGCTGCTTCCCAGACTGATTACTGAGTTTGCTCATAATCAAACTGGTATTGATATTCATCCCGGTGCTCAAATAGGCCATCCCTTCTTTATCGATCACGGCACTGGCATTGTGATTGGTGAGACCGCTATTATCGGAAAATTTGTTAAGATTTTTCAAGGCGTGACCATTGGAGCGCTGTCAGTTGCAGCGAAACTTAAGCAAACCAAACGCCATCCGACCATTCAAGATCACGTTGTGATTTATTCTAATGCCTCTATTTTGGGAGGAGAAACAGTGATTGGAGAACATTCAATTGTCGGAGGAAACGTTTGGATTACCGCGAGTGTTCCGTCTCATACGATTGTGACTCATAAAAGTGAAGCGCAATTTCAAGGAGCGCTTAAAGCTGGAAAGACAGAAAACTAAAATGTTTTTGTAAAAAAGCGATGGCCCGTTCCCATCCCCCACTGCATTCAGGTGACAAGGCAAAAGTGATAATCGCCCCTTGCTCTTTTTTCTTTTGAACCCACTTTGAAAACTCGGCCACATATTCTTCTGAGAAGAGATCAAGTTTCGGATCACCGACTGTGAAAAAGAAATCGATATCGATATTGAGAATCCAATTCGAACCATCTGTTTCATGACGATTAATTTCACGAATCAGATCGGAGCTCTCCCACGTTTTAATATATTCTGCGCATCCATTGCGCCCCATATGGTGAGTGCAAAAATAAGCTTTTTCGATCATGTCGCTATAACATTCGAAAAGAATGGGATGGTAATTATCCCAACGAATCAGCGATTGTTTTCCCGCCGATGAAGTCAGCTTCAAATAATGATCGAGGGTAATGTCGGAGAGATGAATTTGGCATTCGCGAAAGTCTTTGACCGCGCCCGCCAGTGCATCGTAATGAGCATCGATATGGAGGTAGTGATATTTCTTGCTTCGATCAAGGGCCTGAAACCAGCACCACATGGCCGCACGATGATTATCCATCACCCACACGCGCTCCTGCTGCCATAGGAGGTTGAGCTGATGGGATTCAGAGGGCCCAAATTGGGTCGGTTTTAAGATAAACATGAGCGGCAGTATAGTGGCTTCCTTAGGCTTTTCCAATGAGCGAATTCCACCGTAACTGATTGAAATTAAATAGTCATTATACCAATATACTAAAATCAGTATAAAGTTGTCATATACCAAAATCAGTATAATTTTGTATTATACTAAAATTAGTATATACTAATTTTATACGAACTTTAGTATGAGGCGAATATGTCCAAAGATATTGTCATAGAGAACATCAACACTCCTACAGCATTTGGAGTCGCCCTAAAAAGGCTTCGCAAAAACTCTGGAGTAAGCCAAGATCAGCTAGCTCATTTATTAAATATGAGACAAGCAACTATAAGCGACATCGAAAACGGTCGTGGAACTTTAGAATCATTGTTTAAAGTTATACAAGCTTTAAAGATAAATCTCGTTCTTTCCAACTCGAGTTTCACTAAAGATAAAGACCATAAATCAAAAGCAAGAAAAATTCTTGATCTCCTAAACGATTAATTAAAGAGAAATCAATGGCGAGAAAAGCAAAATCTAATTCTTTGAATATATTTCTCAATACTGTTTTTGTTGGAAAGCTTAAAAAAGCAACAAGTGGAGAAATTTCATTTCAATACGATGAAGATTGGTTACAAAGTGGGTTTGAGATATCGAGATCTCTTCCCTTACAAGAAGATATTTACAAAGGAGAAATTGTTTCAAGATACTTTGACAATTTACTCCCTGACAATGACCAAATTAAAAAATTAGTGGCCGAAAAATTTGGCGCTGAAAGTACCAGATCATTTGATTTACTTTCCGTGATTGGAAAAGATTGCGTCGGAGCTCTTTCATTTTTGCCAGAAGATTATGAACCTCCAAATGATTTTGAAATGAACTACTCACCAATCAGCGATATTGAAATTGCCAGAAGGTTAAAGTCTCTAGGCAGCACCACCCCCCTTGGAATGGATGATGACGACTTTCGCCTTTCAATAGCAGGGGCACAAGAGAAAACAGCCTTTTTAAATAGAGAGGGAAAATGGCAAGAGCCACATGGCCTTACGCCAACAACACATATCTTTAAAACTTCAATTGGTGCCCTTGGAATAGATATCAACTTCGATGACAGTGTCGATAATGAATGGGCTTCATTATTTATCATGAAAAAGATGGGACTGAATGTATGTAATACCAAGATTGCTCAATTTGGAGATCAAAAAGTGCTTATTGTAGAAAGATTTGATCGTAAATGGAAAAAGTTAAATGAAAATGAAATTCTTTTGCGAATCCCTCAAGAGGATATGTGCCAAGCTCTAGGAACTTCCCCCTATCAAAAATATCAGTCAGAGGGAGGACCAGGAATTATAGACATTTCAAAATTTTTAATGGCATCTAAAAATACAAATGATCGCTTAAACTTCTTCAAAGCCATTATTGTCTTTGATCTCCTTTATGCAACTGATGGGCATGGAAAAAACTTTAGTATTTTTTTAGAAGAAGATGGTTTTAGACTAACCCCTTTTTATGATGTCATGAGCGGCTATTTTTTACACAAAAGAGAAAAGAGACCACTCGAAAAGCTAAAACTAGCTATGAAAGTCGGAAACTCAGGCCACTACGATTTCAAAAGAGTATCTAAAAGACATTATGCTGAAACAGCAAAGAAATGTTCAATTAATGAAGAATTGTTTGAAACCATTATTTCTGAACTTAAACTTCAATATGAAAACTTGAAAATACAAGATGATGAATTAGATCCTCTTCTAAACAGAGAAACATTGAGCATCATTCTTGAAGGAATGGCGAAAAGGGCCAGTCTGATCTTTTCTTAGATTTTTATAGTTCCCTCCTTGATAGTTAAGTATTCATTTTTAAAAGATTTATCTAGAAATGATCAGTCCTTGTAGATTTTTCACAGAGGGCCTCGAAGATTCAATAATTTTGCTAGAATCACCTAAATCGAATCTTGGAGATCCTAATGAAAAAGTCAGCAGCAGCGGCCCTACTCATCCTTTTGTCCCTCAACAGTTGTAAAACTGATCGTGTGATGGACAGTACTTTGAAGATGGGTGAAACCACCAATCAAATGAAAGAAGGCATGGATCAAACCAATATCACCATGAATCAGATGGCGAACAACACTGATAATATGTATCACCAGATTCGCACTAAAGAGGCCCAAGAAACTCGCGAT
This sequence comes from Bdellovibrio sp. CG22_combo_CG10-13_8_21_14_all_39_27, assembly GCA_002786715.1. Lineage (GTDB taxonomy): Bacteria > Bdellovibrionota > Bacteriovoracia > Bacteriovoracales > Bacteriovoracaceae > 21-14-all-39-27. The sequence continues at coordinate 47,064 of PCTW01000072.1, read as the reverse complement.
CGCGCTTTCGAAGCTCTCGATAAAGAAACGGTTTTTGAAGATAAATTAACGGAAGCCGCTGCTTACCACCAAGGTTTTGAGTATCAACTTTGGACCAATCATTCGACCGCTCAAGATACGACTGAATTTCGCGAAGATTTGATGGAAACTGCGGTTGATGAGTATTTCCGTGCCCTTCAACGTTTTATGGATGAGGCGAAAGATCCTTCTGATCTCTCACCTACTAATGAAGATAATTATGCTCAAAACTTAATGGTTATGGCCGTTACCATGCATGAAAGTCACCACGCTCAAGACTTAGTGATTAAGAATGATCCAAAAGTGGAAAAAGTGACGATGCTCTCTATGGTGAAAGAGTCACTTCGTTTGCAAAAGAAAATCAATGCAGGAGAGATGAAGCGCTCTGATTTGAAAGCCTACCAAAATGCCTTGCTCTTTTGGCACGATGAAGCGGTTAATATGCTCCGCTACCGTTACAATATTTTGATGACCATGACTTTAGTTAAAGTTTCTGACGTTAAGAAAAAGCCTTCGTTTGGTTTATTTGGTCTTGCTGGACTTTATATTAAGGCCAAAACGGTTTATTTCAATTGGGATTCAAAATATGCAAGCCTAACTGAATCTCGTCAGGCGAAGATTAATGATTTTGTGGATGAAGCCATCAAAACTCGCGACTTCTTAAAAGAAATTGGGGTTGAAGTGAAACTCGATAGCAAAGTTGCTAAGGCCTTAGGCCATATGCAGATGCCAGCTTGTACTGACTGCCGTCGCGGCCAAGCCAATAATCAAGAGCAATTTAAAAAGCTAGTTGAAGAAGTTCTTCATCCTGCAAAATAGGAAGAAGATCAAATATTGTTGATCCCCTGATCATTTTTCACAATTTAAGAGGTCACTCTCTAGAAAAATAAAGTACCTAGTGATCGGGTCATTGCTTTCCTTTTGCTCTCAGGATTTTGATTTTGATCTTGAGCACAGGATAACGATGGAACTCTCAATATCGCCTCTAATAGAAACAATAAAAAGACATCGCCAAATGAAATTGTCTTCACGTGTGCACTTGGAACTGGAGCAAATAGTAAGTTCTGTCCTCAGCACAAATTTAGAGACGATTGATATCTTAAGCCTTCTCATTCAAGTCATTTTGCTTTCCGATGAAACTCCTGCGCACCTCATTGCTGATCTTATGGTTCTACTATCGCAAGATAATATTGAATTTCTTGAAAAAGACACATTATCTCATGCCTCTCTTTTTCTAAAAGACTATCTAAAAAAAGATTATATTAGAGGAAGCTTGAGAAGAAACAGATCGAATTAATAATCACTAAGAGCGAGAGAAATAGCGTTGAGAAGGTTAACTAACCCCTTCTCCACAACCATAGGTGAGCTCTCAATCGGTATTTTTTCTTTTAGAGAATGGGAATCACTCGTATGAAAAATAAAGGGTATAGCAAGACCCATTGTCTTCTTTAAATGATACCAAAATTCGACACCATTCATTTCAGGCATATGGTAATCACTGACAATCAAATCATACGAATTTTGTCTAATAAGCTCTATCGCCAACAATGCCGAGCAACAAAAAGTCACATCATATTCAGAAGAAAAGTGTTGAATCTCTTCAGCGAAACTTGTTCCCAATAAAATGTCATCATCTACCAGTAGAATATTCATGACTTCCCTCAAGATAATTGTTTACGTTCGTAAATTCACGATCGTAAACAACAGTATAGATTAGTATCGTGGAAAATCAAGATGTGTTTTTAAAAATGAGAGAATCTCTCAAGCTCTATATTTCAAAAAATTATTCGTCAACAGAGGAATTTTGTTGGGATAAAGATGTTAATAAAGCAACTGTATCAAATTTCTTGAATGGAAAAAAAGACTTTCAACTCTCAACACTTATCAAAATTGCTCAAGCAATGGAAAAAAACTTAAAAATTGGTCTTGAGTGAAATAAGAGGAGGCCATCCTGGCCTTCGAGCTCATTCTTCTTGAATAAGGTTAACGGGTTTCTCCATCCTTGGAGGGGGACCCATCATCCTTCATGGGCCGTTTTTTTTCTATTTCCAAAACTTCTTTAGCTGATAAATAAGTTCCTTCAATAGTTAGCGTTGAGCGCGAACTAAAAGGAATAAAGCTTAAGAAGACATCACTCCACGTTCGCTCAACTGTCACATTCATGCGTTTGATCTTGGGGCAATCCACATCATTTTCTCGCATGACTTCGGCCAGGCGAATCGGTTCGACTTCTCCATCCATGGATGAATTGCTCCAGACTTTTTGCTGGATATAAAAATCCAAGCGATCTGGCACATCCCAAGTTCCACGCGAGGCTTTGCAGTTTCGTGAATCCAAGCGAAACTTGCCAGCACAACCTGTGATTAAAAGCAGTGATAGCATCACCACTTTAATCAGTGTCTTTTGGTACAACCCCAAACGCACGTATTTTGTACTCCCTAGGAACGTAAATCCCTAATGACAATATTTCTTTAAAGAACGATCCCCAGCTCTGCTCAATTGTGACAGAGACGTTGGCCGCTGATAAAAGTCCAGCTTCATGGAGTTCATCATCAATGTTCACTTCATGAACATCGGGAACCAAGCCCCATAAGAAGAACTGTCGTTTCCCTTCAATCTCAATGTAATGGTTGTGTCCTGGCTTTGGGCCGATCCAGACTGGAATGTGGCCGCGAGAATGGATTCTAAGCTCAGCACAACTGCTGAGCACCAGTGCGGGCCCTAATAGCAATAGACTTCCATATCTCATTGATAATATTATTTTTCCGTGAGCGTCACGAGATGTCAAATTGTGTCATTGAAAATAATTATTTATTTTAGCCGATCAAAATGCTCTTGAGTTCTTTGAGTGATGCCTTGATAGCTTGATAAGAGATCGAGCACTGTTGAAAGTGAATCTTTATAAGAGGCGCGAAGAGCTTTTTTGGTCATCGCTACTGCCGTTGGAGCATTCGCTGCAATCTCCATTGCGACTTTCTCCACCTCATTTTTAAGATCAGTTGCTTCAAAAGTTTTGTGAACAAGTCCCATTTCTAGGGCTTCCTCTGCCGTATAGACTCTACCAGTGAGGGCCATCTCAGTAGCTTTGGCAAAACCTACGGCGCGTATAAGAAAATACACTCCACCATCTCCAGGAACCAATCCGAGCTTCACAAAAGTCTCACCGACTTTGGCCGTGCGAGCACAATAGCGAAGATCGCACATCAGAGAAAAATCCAGTCCCGCACCAATGGCATGGCCATTCATCATGGCAATGACCGGAGTCTGAAGCTGATCCATCATTTTGGGAATTTGCTGAATACCAAATTCGTAACGACGCCGAAGCTCATCGGATTCGCCAGCGAACATTCCCTCTTTATTCTTCATGGCCTTAACATCACCACCAGAACAGAAATGGTGACCAGCTCCCGTGACGACGATGACTTTAACTTTTTCATCGCGATCGAGGCGATGCATTTCACTCACGAGGGTTTCAATCATCGGAATAGTAAAAGCATTGGCCGCTTCTGGGCGATTAAGCGTAACCCAAGCAATAGCATTTTTAACTTCAACTAAAACTTCAGATGACATAGAAACTCCTAAAAAGGACAAGGGGTGGTGTCTTTGCTCGCTAAATAGGCCTTTAAGACCTTTGACTGAGTTTCGCGACCCAATTCTCCCAAAATATATTGCGAGGCTTTTGCCAATAAATCGAGGTCAATGCCGGTTTTGATTCCTAGAGAGTGCATCAAATAAACCAGATCTTCAGTCGCCGCATTTCCGGTAGCGCCTTTAGCATAAGGACAGCCGCCTAGGCCTCCGGCAGAAGAATCAAAACGAGTGATGCCGAGTTCAAGAGAGGTTAAAGTGTTCACCATCGCCATGGAGCGCGTATCGTGAAAATGCATGGCGATTTTTTTAAGCTCCGTCACCGCTTTCAATTCTTTAATAATAGATTTAATTTGGATCGGAGTGGCCACTCCGATGGTATCGCCCACACTGATTTCATCCGCTCCGTGTTTGAGGTAAAACTCCACCACTTCGATTAAACGATCCACAGAAGTTTTGCCTTCATAAGGACAGCCAAAAACTGTTGAGATATATCCTCGAATTTTGAGATTTTCTTTATGGGCGCGATCCATGACTGGCCCAATGCGATCAAAACTCTCTTTCATCGTTACGTTGGTATTTTTTTTGTTAAAAGTATCACTGGTCGCCGTAAAGACTGCGATATGTTTCACACCGGAGCCTAGAGCGTTATCGAGACCCATTTCGTTGGGAACAAGACAAGGAAGATCGACTCCCTTGAGATTTTTAACTAGAGCATAAAGCGAATTGGCATCACCCATTTGTGGGATTTTATCAGCGCGAACAAAACTAGTCGTTTCGATTGTTTTTAAACCAGCCGCGGCCAGCTCTTTGATGAAACGTGCCTTAATTTCCGCCGTTAAAACCTTGGTTTCATTTTGGAGTCCATCACGGGGACCCACTTCAATCAGAGAAACTTCAGCAGGCCTTGATTCAAGCATTGGGAGTCTCCTCAACTTCAGCAAGTGCAACGTCGCCGGGAACTTGATCTCCAGCTTTGAAATTTAATTTTTTGAGTATGCCGTCGGCCGGTGATCGAATAGCATGTTCCATTTTCATGGCCTCCATCACTAAGATCGTTTCACCTTTTTGAACTTGATCACCTTCACTCTTTTCTATTTTAAGAATCTTACCAGGCATAGGAGATTTCAAGCCCCCGCTTTCTTCGTGGGACTTATTTCGCCCCGGTTTAATCACTGAAACTTGGAGTTTTTGTCCGCGATAAAAAATTTCATCACCGTGCTTAAACAACTTGAACTGATGAACTCCATCGGAGAGAACCAGCGAAAACTTATCTTGAAAAACTAATTTAAAAGAATATACAAACTGATTAAACAGAACATCAATACTATGGGACTCCCCATTCTTCGTTTCATATTCAATTGTTTCGCCTGCAATACTAATATTTTTTTTCATTATGAATTCCTAAACCCTTTCAATTGGCCCCAAGCTTCGCTTTCACGAGAAGAACCCTCTGTACTTGGCCCTTTAGTATCATGTCCTTTATGCCAATGAACTTGGGCCATCATCAAGGCCTTCTCGATCGAAGTTAGTTGATGCGGTTTTAATTCTTCTGCATGAGTTTTAACAAAATGAGTATATGTTTCACCCTTTAAAAAGTGATCATTATTGAGAATACGCGCAATGTACTCACCATTTGTTTTGACACCTAAAAAAGGTAAATCCTCGAGGGCAAGAGTTAGCCGATAGGCAGCTTGATCACGAGTTTCTCCCCAAGAAATGACTTTCGCGAGCATGGGATCAAAGTTAAGCAGAACATCATTGCCATTGACCATGCCACACTCAAAACGAGTATAAGAAGTGCTTGGAGTTCCAATAAAATGGAGATGACCAAGAGAGGGCATAAAATTATTATCAGGGTCTTCGGAACAAATACGCGCCTCAATAGCATGACCCTTTTGCTTAATTTGATCTTGCTTAAGAGGGAGCTCTTCACCGCGAGCGACGCGAATTTGCCATTCTACCAGATCAGTTCCTGTCACCATTTCAGTCACAGGGTGCTCGACTTGTAGACGTGTATTCATTTCTAGGAAATAAAAGCTACCATCGCGATCGAGAATAAATTCAACTGTCCCTGCTCCGAGATAATTAATATGACGAGAAAGCTTGACCGCACTTTCACAAATTTGCTTACGAAGAGTTGCTGTTAAGGCCATTGATGGCGATTCTTCAATGATTTTTTGATGGCGTCTTTGAATCGAACATTCTCGTTCAAAGAGATGGACATGATTGCCTTTAGAGTCTGAAAAAACTTGAACTTCAATATGGCGAGGATGCTCAATATATTTTTCAATTAACATGCGATCGTCACCAAAAGAGCTCATGGCCTCACGCTTGGCACTTTCAAGTGCCTCGTTGAAGTCAGCTTCTTTTTCGACAACTCTCATGCCTTTTCCACCGCCGCCGGCAGAGGCTTTGATTAAAATAGGCCATTTCATTTTTTTGGCTTCAGCTAATAAAATTTGAGCCGATTGATCATCGCCGTGATAGCCAGGAATAACGGGGACTCCTACTTTAATTGCAATCTCTTTTGATCCTTTCTTGTCACCCATAGATTCAATGGCACGAGCCGATGGCCCAATAAAAATGAGTTCAGCCGCTTCCACTTTTTTAGCAAAGGTCGCGCGCTCTGAAAGAAATCCATATCCAGGGTGAATGGCCTGGCATTCATGTTCTTTGGCGATCTCAATCAGCTTGTCCATGTTGAGATAGGTTTCGCTGAGTGGGCCACTACCTAAATTCACACTGCGATTGCTCGTGAAGACATGAGGAAAGCGTTGCTCTTCATCGGTATAAACGGTGACCGTTTCAATTTCCATTTCACGGCAAGTGCGCATAATTCGCATAGCGATTTCACCGCGATTGGCGATTAAGATTCGTTTGATACTCTTCATGAACGACTCTCCTCTATCCAACTGGGTTTGCGCTTATCTAATAAGGCCTTCATGCCTTCTTGCGCCTCTGCTCCAATACGAATGCGAGAAATTGTTTTGCAAGTGTACTCTTTAACTGGAGCATAATCAGATTTTTTCCAAAATCCCATGAGCCCCTTTATTAATTGCTTGGCCTCACGGGCAGCTTCTGGAGCTGACTCCAAAATCTTTTGGACTTGCTCAGAGACTTTTTGATCGAGTTCTTCCGGCTCACACACGATATGCACGAGTCCCATATCCACCGCGCGATCACTGCTAAACATTTCTCCAGTAAGGAAAGTCGCACGTGCGTGACTCTCGCCTATTTTCGCTACCACAAAAGGAGAGATCACGGCCGGTAACAAGCCAAGTTTGGCTTCGGTAAAACCCAGCTTTGCCTTTTTAACCGCAATCACGATATCGCAAACAGCAATCAATCCAGCACCACCACCTAAGGCAGCACCATTGACTCGAGCGATAACCGGAACCGGACAATTATTAATGGTTTCAAAAAGTCCCGCGAGGGCCTGAGAATCTTTAAAATTTTCTTCAGCAGTGTAATCCTTCATGGCCTTCATCCAATTGAGATCGGCGCCAGCACAAAAAGATTTTCCCTCGCCTGTGAGAACCACTGCTCTTAATTTTTTGTCTTGGTTTAAACTTTCAAATTTTTGGGTAAGCTGAACAATCAACTCATCGTTAAAAGCGTTATGCAATTCGGGACGATTTAAAGTAATCGTCTCGATATTTTGCTGGTCGCGTTTGGCTAAAAAAAGATCCATGACAATTATTCCTTATTACATTCTAAAAACACCAAACTTGGTGTCTTCAATGGGAGCGTTCATTGAGGCCGAAATCGCCAAACCTAAAACGTCGCGAGTATGGGCAGGATCAATAATTCCATCATCCCAAATTCTTGCGGTTGAATAGTAAGCTGAGCCTTCAGTTTCGTATTTATCGAGAATCGGTTGTTGAAATTCTTTTACCTCAGCTTCCGTCATCAGTTTCTTACCCGTCGCCTTGAGACCATCTTGCTTCACAGTCGAGAGAACTCCGGCAGCTTGCTCACCGCCCATCACAGAGATACGAGCATTCGGCCACATCCACATAAAACGGGGTTGATAAGCGCGACCACACATACCGTAATTGCCAGCACCGAAAGAACCACCAATCACGACAGTAAACTTAGGAACATTAACGGTAGAGACTGCTGTCACCATCTTAGCGCCGTGCTTGGCTATTCCTTCTGACTCGTATTTTTGTCCCACCATAAAGCCGGTGATATTTTGCAAAAAGATCAGAGGGATTTTTCTTTGTCCGCAAAGCTCAATAAAGTGAGCGCCCTTTTGAGCAGACTCCGAAAAGAGAATCCCATTATTAGCGACGATCCCGACAGGATGCCCCCAAAGATGGGCAAAGCCGCACACGAGAGTTGCTCCATACTTTTCTTTAAATTCATGGAACTCAGATCCATCTACAATGCGCAAAATAATTTCGCGAATATCAAAAGGAGTTTTAGTATCCCTTGGAAGAACACCATAAATTTCTTCCGGAGAATGAAGTGGCTCTAGAACTGGTTTCATCGCCATGGTTTCTTCAACTCTTGAATGAGGACGATGATTGAGGTTTTCAATAATATTGCGTGCAATATGAAGTGCTTCTTCTTCTGTTTCTGCAAAATGATCAGTGACTCCAGACTCATAAGAGTGAACGCGTGCCCCGCCTAAATCTTCAGCTGTCACCTCTTCTCCAGTGGCCGCTTTAACTAGTGGAGGGCCACCTAAAAAGATGGTTCCATTGCCCTTAACAATAACTGATTCATCACTCATGGCAGGAACATAAGCTCCACCAGCAGTACAAGAACCACAGACGATGGCAATTTGCGGAATGCCTTTAGCACTCATTTGCGCTTGATTATAAAAAATGCGACCGAAGTGATCGCGATCGGGAAAGACTTCATCTTGCATCGGGAGAAAAGCCCCCCCTGAGTCGACGAGATAAATACAGGGCAGACGATTCTCCATTGCGATTTCTTGCGCGCGAAGATGCTTCTTTACGGTCATGGGAAAATAGGTTCCGCCTTTTACCGTAGCATCGTTCGCCACAAACATACATTCAATGCCATGGACGCGCCCAATTCCAGTAATAATTCCGGCCGAAGGAACTTCACCTTCGTCTTGATACATGCCATAGGCTGCGAGTGTAGATAACTCTAAAAAAGGTGAACCTTCGTCTAAAATGCGCTCAATTCTTTCGCGGGCCAAAAACTTATTGCGCGAACGATGACGATCGACATTCTTTTCACCACCGGCCTTTTTAACATGGGCCAATTTGGTCAACATTTCATTGCGTAAATTAAAGTGAAATTCGCGATTGAGTTTATAGTCTTGTGAATTGCGATCAATTCGGGTGCTGAGCACATCCATGCTTATTCTCCACTATCAAATTTGAGTCACCTTATTATGCCCTTTGATAGAAGAAATCGTCCACTTTTTGAAGGCTTAGCGTACGGCGTTGAAAAAAGAAGACATGGCCATCAATTGGTCGCAACTTTTGACAGCACGAGGGATCCATTGACCGGTAAAAAGATTTCGGCGCTCTTTAATATCGAGCATTAATGCTGGAAGTAGCATTTGAGAATAGACTTCAATCCACGGAGAGATGGTGTGGACCGGTGAAACAGGCACTATTTTGGCCTTTGGGTCAATTTGCGAGAGTGCCCAGGCCAGTGGCCGAGTCAACATATCGTGTCGATCAATTCCCTCAGGAAACGGGCAATGATCCTTGAAAGCCTGAAGGATTAATTGCTGCGCTGATTCGGTTAAATAGGCCGGATATTTTTGGAAGACTTGATAAAGAACTTCATCAAAATCTTTCAGCTCTTTCAGTTTTGAGGGATGCAAGCTAAGTACGATCACAGGGCCTAAAGTTTTAAGCGCCATTTCTTCTTCCGCTTTATTCCAAGTCAGATAAAGCATAATTTTTTGTTTTTTGCTTCCTTGGAGGGCCAGCAATTTAATTGCTTGATCCACTTTTTTAAAGAAGCCAGATTTCTTGAGATCACGTCGTAAATCCTTCGCCATTTTCTGGTGAGCTGCCCCTTGGGCAATAAAAGTAGTGATCAGAGGTTTAATTTTAATCAGTAATTGTTCGAACTGTTTTTTTTCATCTTTCTTATAAAGGGCCACCGTTCGTTTGAGCGCATCATCAACACTTTTGGCCTCAGCAAATAAAGGAATCAGCAGGTCTTTTTCGACAACCACTTCGCCCCATATTTTGGAATCAAGAACTTGCTTGCGTTGTAAACGAACACGCATTTCTTTATAGGCACTCAGATCACTGGCCAAATTAGCTAACGTCGCTTTTTGTTCTTCACTAAGAACACTGATATACGACTCTGAGTTTTGAACTCCAGCAAGCCCATCAACAAACAACAGCACATCAAGGGCTTCGCTGTATTTGACGTCGTCTGCAAAGGAGAGAGTACTAAAGAAAAATACTGTGATAAAAAAAATGGCCTTCATATTTCTATGATAGGCCATTTTGCTGGGACTTAATAGATAAAATTATTGAGGTTGTACCGTATCTTTAATAACACTTTCAACCTCGCTCCACTTTTTAGTGAACTTGCGCTCTTTGATGACCACAGGCTTTGTAACGGCAGCAGGTTTGCGATCAGTCACCTTTTTGTTATCAAACTCAGGATCTTGAAATTTATAGCTCGTAAGGATTGGCTTACCGTCTTTATCTAACACTGGATTTCCATCCTCATCTAATTGGGCCACATACTTCACAATGATTCCGTCTTCTCTTACAAAAACCGGCTCCTTTGGAGCAGAGAGGATAGCACTAAAGATATCTTGATTTGAATTGGCCTTGACAAATCTTGCTGAAGCAAGTTCTCCCATTGTTAAGCGCAAAGTCGGTCCTTGATTAAAACTACCTTTGCCAGAAATTCCATAATCATCGACCTTAGGACTACTAACTGAGCCTCCTCCTGCTCCCAATGAAGATGAGTTGGTAGGCAGGAACGAGCCACTTCCCCCACTACTTGGAGTGGCGACAGGTGAGCTTGATTTTTGCCCCGTTGAAGCAGATGGAGTTGGAGCAAAAGATGGACCTGAAGCAATCGAGCGCGCTGGTTTCGCTGCTTCCGCCTTACGACTATTTTCTTTTGCGGCCATCATTTCTAACATATCTTTACGTAGCTTTTCATTTTCATTTTTCATCTGCTCTCTTTGTTGGCGCATTTGAGAAATCAAGTCAGACAATTGAGCGGCTCCAGCTTGATCGCCAGCCTGTTGTTTCTTTTTCAATTGTCTTTCAGATTCATCAAGTCTTCTCTGCAAATCTTTTATCGCTTGATCACTGGCCGAGATTTGATTTGCCTTAACCGGATCGACTTCTTTCATTTTTTCAGGAGTAAGCTTTTTTTCCTGGGTAATAGTAGGCGAAAGCGTAGATCCTGAATCAAAAGTTGTTGGAAATGTAGGTTTGATTTCACTTGAACGCTCGGTTTCTTTAGTACCTGGTAAAGTGTTAGACTCGATTGGAACTCCTGAAATTCTAGCTTTATTAGCACTTCCAAATTCTTCACCAGAAGAAGATGATGAAATGCCTCGAGAACCTTTTGATTCTCTTCTTGAAATAGCTGTTTGGCTACTTCCCGTTGAAGCAGCGACGACTGCAGCATCAATTTTTCCAGGATTTGAAGTGATCGTTGCAGCCCATCCTTGTGTTCCAACCGCTCCCTGAGCAATACTTGGAGTACCAGATCCTTTACAGCCCTCACCTAATATTTTATTACTCGAGATGGCCTTTTTCGCTGTTTCATCTTTCAAAAATTTATTTTCAACTTCATTACAACGAAAGTTTTCTTCTTCGTTTTGGTCAGCTTTAGCGATGGCCCTATCTCTCATTGTGAAATAACAACTCAATTGAGCAACTTTCATTTTGTGCTCATTTGCATTAGCAGCTGTAATATTAGCATCAGGATACTTCAAATATTTGTCATAGAGGAAGCTTCTGGCATCAGTACTTGAAAGCGGTGGTTTTACATTTGAAAACGCGCGACAAGTATTGAGAAGTTTATCTTTGACTTTCTTGCATCTCAGATTCAAATTCACACTGGCCTTAATATTGGCAAGTTCAGAAAACTTATCCATTTCCGTTTTCATATCGACGTTATCAAACTTTCCCGTACAGATTGCTAAATTGGAATTAGTTTCGCCACTACAAACTGAAGAAATAAAAGCGGTCATTCGTCCAGGAGAACTCTCTTTATCTGATCCAAAGTGCAACATTCTTCGCGCCATATGTGAGTTTTGCCCTAAATCATCAAAAATGAAATTTGATTTAAGTGCTCCTCTGATACTTGGAGAACTACTTATAAACAAATTGAAATTATCGACAAGTTTTTTCTCTTCAGCGGAGAGATTCGAGTAATGAGAATTGCTCGAATGATTGCCTCTTCCCCCAACTGCTGCTGGAGATCTATTCTTATCTAATGGACTTTCACTTGAAAGATTAATAGGTAAAGAAGGAATAAGATTATTTAAAACACTACTACCAGCAGCTTCGATTGCTGTAAAAGCTTTCCCAGCTAATCCAAAGTTTTGAGTTGCTACGACCTGACTTCCGCTTTGAGACATCAAAATCTCATCGTTGTGACTAAGAACTTCATGTGGCTTTGTGAGATCAATTGGCGAATGTTCGTTATGAGTAGAGTAACCGCTATTTCTACTTTCAAGCGCTTGTTGAGTGGACAATTGAATGGTTCGATCTAACGTATTTCTTAAGATTTCACTGATATCAATGGAGCTATCACTTTTAGACTTTTCAAATTCTTGCTTAAGAACTTCAGGGTCGACATTGAGACTTCTAAACATGGACAATGTCGAAAAAATATCTAAATTCCCAACCGATTTCTCTCTCATTTGAGACTCTAATTCTTTCAAGGTACCTTCAAGATTTGCCTTTCGAGTCTGAAGCTCCGGAGAATCTTTTGGGTTTACAGCAACTTCTTTTGCCGCAAGACCAATACTTGCCCCTTCAAACAAGTTGACCATTTCTTGAACTCCCTCTGCCCCACAACTTTTTTGAGGATCAGAAGTTTGAACATTATTCATGAGACTTTCTAAATCACCTAAGCAAGGATTAATTTCTTCTAAATACTGTGAATTACTTCCATAATATGACTCGGATAATCTATTAAAGTTTTTATCGTAATACAAAGCAGCTCTTAACTGAGCAAAGTCTTCAATCATCCTTTCTTTATTGTTAGCAAATTCTTTTTTTCTATTCTCTATTGCTTCGGCTTCATATAGTTTTCCAAATTTATCAATATCTTCTTTCGCCAGAGCAGCTTGTGTGTCTTCAGAATTTTTGAGGCAGAAACACAATTCAGTTGAAGGCTCTCTTCCTCTTTGTGATGAATTTTCTCCATTATCGACTAATGTAGAATCATAATTGATTAAACATTGATTAGAAGCAACTGGACTCGCTGCTGTAAATTTAAAATAATCATCAAAATAACTTAAAGGGCGAGTTAAATTGGGATATGCGGTTCTTTGATTTTGCCAAAAGTGCGAAATAGTACAATTTAAACAACTATCTGTAGACGGACCTGCAGTCATCCAATTCCATGAATAGGATAAGCCACTTAGAAAAGAGCTTGAATAATCAATTTCACTCGAAGGAGAGAGAACTGGACCTTCTCCCCTTCTATAAGGAGTTACGGGATCGGTATTTAAAGTTATTACAGGATCAGCTAAAAGAACTGAAGAAGGCATGATGGATAAATCAGCAGTTGGGCCAAATCCACCGTTACCAAATCCAGCAGCTTCAGTTGCCACAGGTTCTACAGCAACTGTCGAGGCAAAGCTCATCGATACTGGAACCCAAGCGAGGGAAAATGAAACGAGAAGAGCAGATAATTTTCTAATAATCATAAATTGGTTCTCCACTTTCACCCTATCGGGAACTTGGTTCGCTTACTTGAGCTGTTATGTACGATTATAACGGCGAAGGGCTTGAAACCCATGAAAGAATTAAGGAATCACCGAAGTTGGTGTCAACTTCGCACCTAAATACTTGAAATAGTGAAAGAGAAGGAGCTCAATGTAATAAAATAAAGTGCCTCAAAATATTGTCATGACCAGTATAACTTTGTTTAATTAAACAGTTTTTATCATTCACCCTTTCCTTAGGAGTCTCTTAATGACCCACAAGCAAATCGCCACTAAAAGTGAATATTTCAATAGTTATCAGCAGGCCTCAGAGACGCCTGAAAAATATTGGTCTGAAGTCGCCGAAACGTTTGAATGGATGAAACCTTTTCAAAAAGTCAGATCTGGAAACTTTGAGGACCTCAACGTGAAATGGTTTGAAGACGGTGAGCTCAATATTACTGTTAACTGCTTAGACCGCCACCTCAAAACTCGCGGTAATCAAGTGGCCATTCATTTTGAGGCCAATGATCCTAAAGCAGCTGCTTTAAAGATGACCTATCAGGAACTTCACGATCGCGTTTGCCAATTTTCAAACGTCTTGAAAAATCTTGGTGTAAAAAAAGGCGATGTGGTTTGTTTCTATATGTCCATGGTTCCAGAATTGATGGTGGGCGTACTTGCTTGTGCAAGAATCGGCGCTATTCACTCCGTCGTCTTCGGAGGCTTTTCGGCCCAATCTTTAGCGGGAAGAATTCAAGATTCAAACTCAGTCATGGTCATTACCAATGACGAAGCTTATCGAGGTGATAAAACCATTCCGTTGAAAAAAATAACTGATGAGGCCTTACAGACTTGCCCAACTGTTAAAAATGTTTTGCTTCTTAAAAGAACAGGCAAAGAAGTAGGTTTCGTTGAGGGACGCGATCATTGGCTCACTCCACTACTCGACTCTGCTGCTAAAGTTTGCGCTCCAGAAAGAATGCAAGCGGAGGACCCACTCTTCATCCTTTATACTTCAGGTTCTACCGGAAAACCCAAAGGACTGATGCATACAACTGCTGGCTATATGGTTTGGGCAGCAGAAACTTTTAATCAAGTGTTTCAAATGAAAGAAGGAGACCTCTATTGGTGTAGTGCTGATATTGGTTGGATCACTGGTCACAGTTATATTGCCTATGGCCCGACTCTCAATGGTTGTACTCAAGTGATCTTTGAAGGCGTACCAACTTGGCCAGATGCTGGTCGTTTTTGGCAAGTCATCGACAAGTATAAGGTTACTCACTTTTATACAGCTCCTACCGCAATCCGTGCTCTTGAAGCTTGCGGACTCGATTTTGTGAATCCCTATAAACTCGATTCGCTCAAGGTTTTAGGATCTGTTGGTGAGCCAATAAATGAAGAAGCGTGGGCGTGGTACCACAAAAATATTGGCAAGGAAAAATGTCCAATCGTCGATACCTGGTGGCAAACGGAGACAGGTGGAATCATGATCTCCTCTCTTGCCGGAGTCACAGAATCACTCGCTTCGTATGCAACATATCCAATGCCTGGAGTTGCGCCATTGCTGGTAGACGAAAAAGGGCAAGAGATTAAAGGCAACCCTGCTGAAGGAAATCTTTGTATTAATCAACCTTGGCCTGGTATGGCCAGAACTGTGTACGGAGATCATGATCGTTATAAGACGACCTATTTTTCAACTTATCCTGGAAAATATTTTACTGGAGATGGAGCGAGACGAGACGATCAAGGTCGCTATCGCATCACCGGTCGTGTTGATGATGTCATCAATGTTTCTGGTCATCGAATTGGAACAGCAGAAGTTGAAGATGCAATTAACCAACACCCCGACATTGTCGAGAGCGCTGTCGTTGGATGCCCCCATGATATTAAAGGCCAAGGAATTTATGCCTACGTTATTTTGAATCCAGGCAAAAAGCACACCGCTGAGTCTCTCAAGCCAGAGTTGGATAAAATTATTATCAAGATCATCGGACCTATTGCAAAACTAGATGTCATTCAAGTGGTGAGCGGATTACCTA
>PCTW01000072.1:0-31532 GCA_002786715.1 Bdellovibrio sp. CG22_combo_CG10-13_8_21_14_all_39_27 | reverse complement strand
GTCGCGGCCCATGAAAAATCTGGTTTTGGAGACACGTCAACTCTACTAAACCCTGAAATTGTTGATGAGATCATCAAAGGCGCAGGACTTTAGAGTAAAAACTTAAAGATGTGAGATGGAATCATAAGTCCCCAATAAAGGGCCTTTTTACCAAATGATGTATCAAAGAGTAGTTTTGATCCATCTTCTGGTTTTCCCTTATTGTTTAACTTCACTGCACCATCGATTCGCTTTTGAATATGAGATGTCACAAGCTTGGCAAGTTCAGGATTGTTTTTACAAACAATACCCATTTCAAAATTGAGATTACGTGAACGAGGATCCACATTATAGGTTCCGATAAAAGTATGTTTATCATCAAATGTGGCCGACTTTGAATGAATTCCCCAAATTCCTTCATGGGCTTCTTCGCTTACTCCACCCCATTCAATTGGGCTTTTTCCTCTGTAGATATAAGCCTGCATTCCTTCCTGAACATAAGTCGCTGCCATAGCATTGAAAACGGCAGCCACATAAACGGCATCAGTACTGTAGAGACTATTAGTTAAAACAGTGAGTTTAACTTTCTTATCGAGAAGTTCAGTCATTTCATTATGTGTTTTTGAATACAAAACAAAGTATGGCGATTCTACAACTATCTTCTCATTCGTTTCAGCAATCAGCTTTGCAATTTCATTTTTTAGCAATTGATTGCGACTTTTCTTACCTGGTGTATCTGTGTAGAAATAAGTTTCATTACAAGTAACCTCTTGAGAACCTTTGTTAAGTCGCTCACCTTCTCTTTGAATTCCATCAAGAAGAACCGCATCGTCAGCGTTTGGCGTGACATAATCAAGACCTTTATTCAAATTCTTTTCATATCTTCTCATCGCCATTCTAAATTTTTGTTTTTTAGTAGCTCCATTACAACTGCGATCAGCGTGGTTGCAATGAAAGTCGCTGAGCTTAGGTTCCTTTGGCAACTTGGCATCTTTGGCATACTTAGCATCCCAAAAAAGATCAAAGGTTTCTCTCATCTCTTTAGCAAGTGGTCCTGTGAGCAACACATCGCGATCGAGGAAATTGTATTCAGGATTTAAATCAAAATATTCATCCGCTATATTTCGTCCACCAGTGACAGCAAATTCATCATCAATAACTAAAAGTTTTCTGTGATTTCTAAACTGAGTTGAATAAAATTGAAGAATCATAGTCGGGTTAAAATACTTTACTTCAATATTTTCGCGCTTATCTTCAGGTAATGAGTTTTTCATTCCTAAAACGTAGAATGGTTTCAATTCAAAAACAGGGGCTGATTTATCCACAAGAACGCGAACCTTAACACCTTCGCGGGCCTTGTCTAATAGGGCCTGGGTAAATATTCTCCCCACAGGATCAATGGAATAGATAAAATATTCGACTTCGATCGACTTCTTAGCTTTTTTAATCAGCTCAAGTCTCTGGTTTAAGGCAAGAATTCCATCATCCATTACTTGAAGTTGGTTAGCACTCGAACTACCTGCAAAAACAGAAAACAATGGGGTCGCAAGACCAAGCAACAAAGTAAAAAACATGACTTTCATAGGTATCCCTTTGAGAATGAATATATTCCCTTAAGAATGCCAGAAAGTGCCTTTGAGATGGGTTAAGAGGATAAAAATAACAGGGCCGTCAAAAAAGGTGACAGCTTATTTGCATTGAGCGGCACCGAATTCAGTGATTTCGTATCCATCAGACCACTCTTCAATACCAATTTTCATGTTGTTAACGATGTCTCCAGCGGCATTGATACCAACCAATGAGACAACATAAAAGGACTCAGATTCATCAACTTCAGCATCGATCTTCACCGCAAAGAAGTTATGTTCTTTCATAGTAATCGGACAACGGGCCGTGATCTCTTTGAGAATGAGATTTTTAATCTCTGTTCTCAATCTTGAATCAACCGGATAGATGATTGAAGCCTGAGCAGAAACAGCAACGAGACTCAAAAGTCCTACTAAAAGAACGCTAAGTCGTGACATAGAAAACCCCCAAAAGAAACGAGAAGCTGTTTTAAACGGGGAAATAGGCTTCGGCCACTAGCTGTGAGATTTTTTAACAAAATCTTAAAAATTGGACTTCTAAGCAATTGATATTCGTATAGCCCAATGCGCCACTATAAGGTTCGAGAGAAGATATTCTCGCCCCTTTTGACGCGCAAATGGTGGTCGTAGATCTTGGCCATATTCCGAAGCAGGAATCGTCCACTAGCTGTGGCCACATAATGATCCCCTTCTAGAATGATTAATTGATCATCAATCATCGCTTTCAATTCCTTTGTCATTTCCGCTTGATGGGCAAAATCTTCAAGAGAGGAACTCCAGCGACCATTGCACATGATACTTTGAATAATATCATCCACCGATTGATCCTCATTGGAATGAATATGGCCCGTTTGTATTGCCAATCTTCCGGCTTCAATCGCTTCGCTATAAAGTGCTAAGTCTTTTTGATTCTGAATAAAACTTCTACCTGAAGATGAAATGGAAGAAGGACCTAGGCCAATCAGAGTTTTCGATTTAACATCGGTATAACCCATAAAATTTCGCATCAATGCAGAGTTTGATTGGGCCCGCTCTAAAGGAGAGCCTTTCTTGGCAAAATGATCAATGCCAATTTCAACGTAATCAGAAGCCAGAAAAAGTTCTCTCAATTTTAAATAGAGCAAGTGCTTCTCATGTCCGGTAGGCATGAGCTCCGTTTTAATTAACTTTTGATTAGAAATTTTCCAAGGGACGTGGGCGTAACTATAAAAGGCCACCATGTCTGGAGCTAACGTCAGAACTTTCTGAACCGTCTCTTCAATACTTTTAAGCGTTTGATTAGGAAGACCATAAATGAGATCAAAGTTGATGCTTTCAAACTGGCGAAGACGAACCTCATTGACGAGGGTTGCAACTAATTCAAAAGATTGCTCTCTATTAATTTCTTTCTGAACACTGAGATCAAAATCTTGTATGCCCATCGACAGTCGACAAAGACCGTATTTTTTAAAAACATCGAGGTGTTCGAGACTCGTGGTCCGTGGGTCAACTTCAACAGAGCCTAGCTTCAAAGGCCTATTTGAAACGAGATGCCCCAATAATAAATCAAGCTCTTCAGGTTTTAAGAAAGTGGGAGTTCCCCCTCCTAAATGAATTGAGTGAGCATAGAGGTTATCCATTTTCTTTAGATAAAGTTGCCATTCGTGAATCAGGGTTTGAATAAATGAAGCATTTCCTGATTTGTTCTTTTTAATAGTTCGATGACAACCACAGTAATAGCAAAGCTTTTCACAGAAAGGGATATGCAAGTATAAATCAGCTCCCATTTGAGAGTTGTATTGCTGATTTAAATGATCAAACCACATTTCCTCACTTGGTGGACCTGACCAAAATGGCACAGGAGGATATGATGTGTACCGTGGCGCCTGCTGATCGTACTTTGCAATCATTTCTTTTGATATCTGCATAGGGGCATATTGCCTGAGCTCGTGCTGGAAAAATATGATCTAGATAAGTTTTTGGTCCATGATTTTCTTAATATGAGCTTCTATCGTCTTGCGCGCATACTTGACCAATCCAGCTTCCAAACCTTGATAGATATGTTCGAGAATTTGCTCTTGGTTCTGCCCCTGCTTGAGCAGCTCGATAATCTGCAGCTCGCGATGCTCGCGGTGCTTAAGAGTAAGCTCAAGCTTATCGGTTCCTCCCAAAGTGATCCCATGGGATGGAATGATAAACTTAGGTTTGAGCTGAATCATTTTATTAAGACTCTCAAAATACTTGGCCATATCACCTTCAGGTGCGCCAATAACAACGGTTCCAACGGACTGAATGAGATCACCTACGATGATCCATTTTAGATCAGCAACTGCGGGGGCCAATTGCCCTTCATCATGTCCGGGGACAGAGTATAGAATGACATCCACGTCTCGCATTCTAGTCAAACGATCACCTTCAGCTTTGTATATGAGATCGAGTCCTTTAAAATAGTCTTTCCCCCAGCGCTCAAGAATCAACTCTTCGGTTTTAACTGACATTGAAATTGAGAGCGAAAGCTCTCGGGCCAATCGCGGTGAAAACTCATGATGATCAGGATGATGATGAGTAAGAAAGATTTCATCGACTTCAAACCGCTTTAACGTTTTGACTAATTTTTGATATTCAGTTTCATCTTTTGGAGAAGGATCAATTAAAACCCTTTTCTGATCACCAATGATAAAAGCATTAGTCCGATTGGCCGGAGGAAAAGTATTTGATAAAGGAAGCAATTGAATGACACCAGAGAGAACCTCAATAAAGGGAACTTCCGAATGTAAATCATGATCGCGGGAAAAATCAACTTGAACCGGTCGAACAGGAGAAGCAAAGGCCTCAATGACTCTCAAAGTCGGTGGCACACAAACAATATCGTTTTGAAAATACTCTTTGAGAACATTTTTTGGATCGCGCCAAGCTCCTTCAAAGATCTCATGCTCGTCGCATTTAAAAGTAAGCCTTTGACTGAGCTCAATATGGACAAAATGAGTTTCAAAACGATAAGGATTAAAGCTTGGGGTCACCGCCACATCCAAAGGGGTAAGCGAGATCACTTGATCAGAATTCAAGGACTCGATCAAATCAAAATCTAACTCTTCTTTTAATTCTCGGACGAGAGCACCTGCTAAAGAAGGAGAAAACTGAGAGAGTTTGGGATGTTCACAGTGATCACTTTTCTCGACTGTTCCTCCTGGGAAAGCAGTGTATCCAGGAAAGGCCGTCAAATGATTTTGGCGTGTGATGAAGAAAACTTCCATTTGATAGGTAAGAACTGCGGTGATCGCGACTCTCATGCTTTCCTATCTCCAAAAACTTTTTTCCATAGATCTTTGAGCTCTTTAACTTCTTTAAGGACTTTAACTTTCTTCTTTTGATCCATATCTTGGACGGGCAACGAACTCATCTTGTGATCAAGCTCTTCAGAAATTTTTTCCATTTGAGAATAATGAAGATATCTAAAGGTCGCCTTCCAAAGGCGAGTATGGCAATCTTCGTTAACTCCCATATGAGTCCCAGTCATCTGAGATAATTCACGAGCGCAATCCATTTCTGAAAGTTGCGCAATTCTTTTATGCTTTTCTGCAAATTGTTGAGGATTCTCAAATTCTTTCTCTAAATTAACCAATTGCTCGTGAATACTATTAAAATATTTTTGACCGAAGCTAAGTGAAATTAAAAGAAAAACTAAACTCCCCATAGTTCTTTTGCCTTTTGGTAACGAATTTCTCGATAGCCTTTTATATTCTCTAAATTGATGAGTGTATCTATAACTGTAGAATCCGTTTTTGTGATGTTTGTTACTAATTCATTTCTAATTCTTTGAGAGATTTGCTTCTCTTTGGTATGCCAACTCGGCATAATCAATCGTAAAAAACGTGCATGTCTCATCAACTTCAGCATCCAATCCTTCGGGCTGATATCAAACTCGATTTTCTTGCCGAAAAGATCAAAACGAGGGCGATTTATATGAACAACGTCAAAGCTTGTCCCCAGTTGTGAATACATTTCTTGATCACGTCTTTTCTGCAAAGAACTGACCATTTTATGGGCCACAAAAACTTCATCTTTTATCCAAAAAGTGCGAGCTGCAATTCGAAGTCCACGGGCCTTTACGTCATCTGGTTGAGGAGAATTGGCGATGGTTACTGCGGTATCATAGAATCGCTTCCATTCAGATCCTCTATCATAGAGTAAGATATCGTGAACATATTGACTCAGATGAACGCGATTTAGTTGCGGAAAGAGCTTAGTCAATTCTTGAACTTTAGAAACAAAGCTTTTCTCAAGTGTTGATGGGCCAAAAAGAGCACTCTCTTTAATAGAGTCTAGCAAGTGTTTTTCATCATTGTTTTCAATCACGACTCTCTCTTTTTGAGGAGCGAGAGTAAGCTGTCTACCAAGTTGGAATGCTTGCCAATTGGTTTCAAGTTCAGACTTCTTCATCGAAACATTAAAAGCTTCTTTTAAATTCTCGAGAGAAAAAGGAAGCATGCCTAATTGAAAAGCTGCTCCTAATATCATGGCAGAAGCATAAACACTTTTATTCCAATTCTCAGCGCTAGTTGATTTCAAGGGAAGGATTCTTAAACGATCTGAAAGTTTAAACTCCAATTGTGAAATCAGAGCTTCTCTCGTCATCGGTTTCTTTTGATCCAGCATGATCGTTAATGGAACTTGGAAGTGATCATCGACAATCAAGAGCCCATCATCAGATAAAAACTTCAAATGAGTTGGTCCATCAAGCAGATCTGGAGACATCAAACAATCAGCTCCGCCAATGGGAGTCACAGGACCTTGAGAAACGCTCTTCGGATAGATAACAAGATGGCCGGTCACATTTCCATTTCTTTGCGCCAATCCTTTTTGATCGACAAATTTAAAATCAAGATCATCTCGCCCCCCCATTTCTAAAGCTGCACGAGAGAGAACTTTTGATATGGTTGTTACGCCGGAACCACCGACTCCCGTAACAACAGCTCTCCAAACTTGACCTGATGCAATTTGCTCCAAGCTTTTGCGGACTTTTGGAAGTGGAATCTGGTCAAAATGAAACTCTTTTTGAGGACTAAGATTTTTATATTTCGTGGGATGATAATTAAGCACATCCACTCTTTCAAAACTTGGACAGGCCTTAATCTTAGTGCAATAACTATCGGAAACACATATTTGAGGATCGATCATGACTTTTGATCCGTAGGCATCATCAGTCAAAGTGAGACCTGGACACCCCGTCATATCGACACAAGCTCGACAGTCCTCACAAACATCTGGATTGATTTGAAAAAAAGATTGAACAGGAAGAGTTTCACCATTAGCAAATTTTTTCCTCTCAACAGATTTTTTGCGACCATGAAAAGTCAGTCCGCACTCTTTATTGGAAATGATAACCTTAACACCAGATCGTTCGATCCACTCACCTAATGTATTTTTATAAAAATATCGATCACTAGGATTAACCTCTATCGCATCTTGAACACCCAAGGCTTGAACCGCGGCCAACATATTTTGCACGGGTCGTGCGCTTCCATCAACTGAAATACCAGTACTCGGAGAAACTTGATGGCCTGTCATGGCCGTATTGTCATTATCTAAAAGAATATAAGTAATAGTGTGACCCATTTGAACAGAATTCGAGATATCAGTTATACCTGAATGATAAAAGGTAGAGTCACCCATTAAGACCACTGATGGATTGGTGGTGAACATATCAACACCAGAACCGAGGGCCCCCCCTTGTCCCATTGCCGAGAGATTGTGCATTTCTTTAAACGGAGGAAGAAAAGACAATGAGTAGCAACCAACATCGCCATGGCTAATGAGCTTGATGCCTTTTTTATCGAGGTCGGTACGCAATTCTTTTAAAAGGCTGAGTGTTTCTCGGTGAGGGCATCCTGGACAGAAAGTCGGGAGTCTTTTAGGCAGATCCATTCCAAGTTCCGTAGGAGTCTTGCCGGCCAAGCACTGCTGCTTTACACCAAGTTTGTTGAGAAGACTTTCGCATTTTTCTTTGATCACTTCATAAGTAAGACCACCATGGGAAGGAAAACCCATTTCAGTTTCAGAGAATTTTTTACCGTAAACTTTTACTGCCAATCCATGTCTTCCAATCAACTCGTACAGCTCATTCTCTAGAAAGCCTCTTTTCTCTTCTACCACGATTAAATGATCTAAGTTTGTTAAGTAAGGAACGAGCGTGTCTTCGATAAGCGGATAGCTTGACGCTATTTTATAGAGGCTCACCGTTTGGAGGTATTGGTTTTCATCGAGAACTTGCTTAAGCGTTTCAAAAGCTATTCCACTTGAGATGATTCCAATTTTAGCTCCCTCATTGCCAAAGCGTTTATCAAGATTGGCCTTCAAATAGGCTTTCTTGATTCTTGGGAAACGCTCATTAATCATCGCCACATCAGCAAGTAATGAATTTGGAGGAACCATAACATTTTTTTGCAGATTAAATTCTTTTGGATTGAGTTCTACTTTTTCGGCACTCACTTTAACTTCAGGGAAAAGCTCAACTCTCCCTCCTCCTTCGGCCATGAATGTTGTCAATAAGAGACCTTGGTAGATAGAAGTTTCACGCGATATTTCGAGTGCTGCTTTCATCCAATCTTTAAGTTCTTGAGGAGTTGAAGGCTCGAGAAAAGGAATGTGAAGATGCTTAAAAAGATAGCGTGAATCAGCTGCTGTCGAAGTTGAAATTGACCACGGGTCATCACCCACTACCACGACAACTCCGGGACTTTTACCATCAGTGCTTTTGGGCCCAGGATCTGCAAAGTTTCCAACCGAAAGGGCATCGGCGGCCACATGAAGCCCCATGGACTTCATTGCCACTAAAGTGTCTCTGCCTGCTTGCTTAGCTCCACTGGCCATTGCTGCTGCATTGGCCTCAGAGTTGGCGATGACAACTTTTATTCCTTTGTCTAAAAATTTTTGCTTCTGTTCAAAAAGAATATTGAAATAATCTGCGAGCGGCGATCCGGGATAACCCGTATAAAGTGAAAATCCAGCTTCAAGGCCACCTTGAATAATGAGTTCATTGCCATTGAGGATTGCTGTTTTCACGAGACTCCATTAATCGAGTTTAGGGTGTCTGTGATAATCTCATTTTTAGACCATTCTGTAAAAGCGATGATGTGCCTTGTCCAACTCAAAAGGCAAAAAAAAAGCCCCTTTCGGGGCCTTTATTAAAAATTCCATTGATAGCTTGAAAGCTCTAACGAGAAATCATCTCCAACCGCCTTCGCTACACCCGTAATCGGCAAGTCACCCAGCCAAATCCAAGCATCTCCCAGAAAAGAAGGAACTGAATAACCTTGTGCAGAAAGAGTCGTCCCCTTCACTTTACAAGTATTGAAAGTTCCCAAAGGAAGTTGAAGTGCTTCAATATTCCCGCCTAAGGCTGCACAAAGATTTAAAATTTGAATGGCCGTGCCATGATTGAATATTTCTGCTTCTTCGATCCACTCATCATCAATTTGAGTAGGTGAACCTGCAACTGTCGTTTCTGTTCTGATCATCATTTTGCTTTCAGAGTACATGGCGTACCAAGTTTTAAGCTTTACAGCTTTTCCCGCTGCTACACCTTGATGAACGATATATTCGCCGAGCTGAGGATTCGCAAAGGCGGAAAAAGAAAAGAGCGCCACAAGAACACTAATAAATTTCATGTCAGATTCTCCTTAAGGACATTAATATGCAAATATCTTAACCTGAAGTTTGTGTTCTCAAAAGGATTTGTTACTTGAGTATTCCTCTCAATTGAGCCAGCATCTTCTTAAGACCTGGTCTCAAATCTAATTTTTTATCGCGACAACGCTTCTCCAGAGCTTTGAAGAATTCTATGCCATATTTTTTTTGATAAAAATTGACGACAAAAGCAGGAACTATTCCCTTTGGATCCGCAAACACTGTCCATTCAATATAAGTTTCATTGTGCGAAACAGGCCTAACTCCAATATTACTATAACCAATATCGGCCCTAACATAATTGTCATCGATTCCTTTTCTAGGATCATCAATGGAATAACTGATAACGTAGAGGAGCTTTTTCTCTTTATGCAGGAAAAGCTCATTATGCATAATGTAGTCGCGACTTTTTAATGGCCAAGGCATTTCAGAAACTGAATATGTAATCGCCTCAAGATCACTCTTGTCTTCGATCGTTTGTTTTATCACGAGCCCAGGAGTCCACTCAGAAGAGCGCTCAACATCTCTCAGGTGCTGCATCACTTGCTCAATAGGAGCATTAATCTTACCAGCAAGCTTAAAGCCTAGAATGCTACTTCCCTCTTCATTACGAGAGTATATTGTATAGCCTTCAATCTCTTTTTCTTTTTTCCAAGCATTTTCATCTGGAATAGTACTAGGACCGATTGACCAAGCATCAATAGAAATAAAAAGAACCAGCGATAGGAGTATAAAAATTTTATTCATCATTTTAAGTGGATTTATTTTGGGTCAGATAGTCCTTAGGAGCAAGCGTGAATTTCATGCCTTGTTGTCAGATTTCTGTTTTTTCTTATCTTCTTCCAGTTTTATTGAACTATTAACCTGTCGACGCAGTTCGGCACGAGCCGTTTCGTCAAGACCATGGATAATGGCCTTATACTGATACTCGCCATCTTGGTACCAAGGAGACTCATCAATTCTCTCAACTATCGTGAGAAAGAGTCGAATCGGCCGTTCCAATTCAAATATTGAAAAAAGCGGTAATAGCAAAGGACTTGAGAACTTAAACCATGATTCTGAAACCTCATGAACTTTCATTTCAACCTTGAGTGAAAGTTGAGAATCAGGATTATTTTTATCGAGATAAAACCTCTCTTCTCTTGTATGAAAGGACATATCTTGATCATGAGTTTTCTCTCTGCCCGATTTACTTTGATACAATTCGCAAAGTTTAATAAATTGATCTATGGCAAAGGGAGCTTGTTCACACAGCATAGACTCATATTGAACTTTCTCTTTCATTTCTTTGGTCGCTAAGGGAGATTTAAACACAACGATGAAAGGATGATACTTCTCGATTTGTTCAATTTCATGAACCATTTCTACTAAGTCTTGTGAGCCCGTCTCATTGTTCCAACAATAGACGACAATTCCTGGCCAGCTGCGAGTGAACATTCCCGAACCACGCTTCCATTTCTTGTACAAACGAATGGAAAAAGAATAATTATCCAAAGGTTTTTCGGAAAGCGAACTTAATTCTAATTGATCGTCTAAAACCAGAACTCTGGTTCTTTTGGCAATCAGGTCTGTTCCTTTCGATTTAGTGCTAATAAATTTTTCGAGTCGAGAATGAAAGAGCTCATTCTCCTCTTTTTCCATTTTGAGTCGACGAATTTTTTGGTTACTTCCTTCATCGGCCATCGGTTCCGGAAATTGAGGACCCGAAATTCCAATATCAGAATTGTACCTAAAGTGATAATAATAATTTTTATTCAAAGCTCTCAAGAATTTAAAATGAGTTTGAGGAAAGCTCTCACCAAAATGCTGTATAAAGAGAATAGGATTTATCTCTTCTAGCGGAACATCATGTTCAAGGTGAATATAACTTTTCGTCATAAAACCAATTTTCATGCGATGAAACATGTTAATCTTCCAAAGTTCATCCATCGCTCGTGCTGTTGCAAACTTTCGAAGCGGAGAATTTCCCTGCTTACCCAAAAGCATGGCATGAGTTACGATTTCATCGATATCTGAACCTTTAAAATGATTCACTTTAGCACCTGACATATTCCCTTCGTAGAGAAGTTCGCGCTTACACAGTAAATTCCATACACCAACAACTCCGGGAACGGGATCGAAAACTCTAAAAAGACTTCGCGTAAAGGACAGAAGCAAATGGGTTTCTAAGGAGAAGTCGACGATGACAATTTGAGGATTGATTGCAACAACCTGAGAAAGACTTTGATGTATCAGTTTTGGATTTTTTGGCCAGAGTGTTTGAAACTGACAATTTTCAGTGGGAAAATTCAGTTTAAACCGCGCCTGCAGCTGAGTCCAAAAAAATGAATCATTGCCAATATAGAGAATTTTCATCCTAAGACTATTCTAACAGGAAGATGTCAGTTCACAATGTCTTAATCAATTAGCTCAAATAACCACGACGTTGCTGGTCCCTTTCGATAGAACGGAATAGAGCTCCGAAATTCCCTTCACCAAAAGCAAAATTGTTCTTCCTTTGAATGATTTCAACAAAGATAGGACCAATGATATTTTTTGTGAAAATTTGCAGAAGATATCCTCTATCATCACCATCGATTAGAATTTGATGTTTTTGAAGATCTTTATGATTCTCAGTTACATTAGGTACCCGATCAAAGACCTCGGCATAATACTCGTCATCAATATCAAGAGTCTCTATTGGACTCCCCTCAAGTTTTTTTAGAGAAGCTACGATATCATGAGTAATAAAGGCCAAATGTTGAACACCTGGTCCTTTGTATTCATCAAGATACTCATTGATCTGACTCTTGGCCTCGGTGCCCTCGTTGATAGGAATACAAAACGAACGATCGGGAGATTGGAGTGCAAATGAAGTGAGACCAGTCTTGGCGCCACGAATGTCGAAATAGCGAACTTCAGTAAAACCAAATATGCCTTTATAGAAATCACACCACTTAGACATTTCACCCTTATAAACATTATTGGTGAGATGATCGATGGCGATAAATCCTTTATTCACTCCTAGGTCAGGATTCTCAAGAGGGACAAACCCCATCTTGGCATAGCGCTCTTGATCGCTGAAATCTTCGATAAAATAAATAAGACTGTCGCCAATTCCATAAATACTAGGAATCTCGCCTTTATCATTAGAATAATCACTAGGCCCTTTTTTTGCTCCTCGCTCGACTGCTAAGCTTTGCGCTTTTCGAGCGTCATCCATTCTCCATCCCATTGAAGAAATTGATGGGCCATGCTTGCTTTTAAAATTGTCGCCAAAGCTTCCCATTTCTCTATTGATGAAAAAATGAATATCATTTTGCTTGTAATAATCGATGTTCTTCGTTTTATGTTTGGCAATACGCGAAAACCCAAACTCGAGAAAAAGTTTGTGTAAAGATTCTGGATCAGGTGAAGCAAATTCTACAAATTCAATGCCGCGAAGACCCAAATAATTTTGTCCAGACATACATACTCCTCGATTCAAAAATTGACCTAGTTGAACACATTTTCAACCTATCGTGAAGTACTTCATGGTGGACGAATAAGCTGCTTCGCCCTAAGCTTTGGTACTATTTTTTTTTGAGAGGATTTCCCATGAGAAAAGTCATTTTCTTTAGTACTTTTTGCTTCATTTCATCATGCAGTACAACAATTGATTACCAAGGAAGCACCAATACTTACACCAGTCCTGAAGTCGCAGGTGAAACCATGGGGATCAGTGGACAACTTGAATTTGGAAACTCGACAAAATTTTCGCTCGCAACTTTAGAACAATCCAATATTTTTAGTTCAAATATCAATGTCGATTTAAGCTCGGGCATGGCAAAAGATAATGTGCTCTCCGCTCAAGCGGCTTTAGGTCTTGGTAAAAAGTTTGAACTTTATTATCGAGCACTGGCGGACTCTCCCGATCTTCTTGGTGGAAAATTTCAAGTCTTGGGCGAAGGTGCGATAAAAAAAGCTGATGGCTTCAAACTTTTAGTTTTCGGAGGCTACGGCCCAGGCATGGACGATGACGAAAAGTTCACGGCCACCAATGGCTCTGGTGGTTCCAGAGAGTACGATTCAAAGCTTAATGTTTCGATGTATGAATTTGGGATTTCATTAGGACAACGATTTAAAAAAATGTATATCGTTTATCTCACTCCATTTTACCGAGAATTTAAGGCCGATGCGACACTAACCAGCACCAGTTACCCCACAGTTCAAATTAATAAAAAGTCAATTGTGAAGGGATGCAATGTCGGTGTTCGACTGGAAGCTGATACTAAGTTTTTTATTAATCTAGAAGCGGGCTATGCCCACTCCCAATACTCCTCCACTATTCAAAGAGATGACTATACTCTTGGCGGAGCAGCTGGAATAACTTCATTCTAAGGAAAATAATATGAGTGAACTTTTATATTCTGTGGAAAATTCAACGGCCTTAATAAAGATCAATCGCCCAACAGTTTTTAATGCTCTCAATAGAGATTCAAAATTGGCCTTGATTGAATTGATTAAAAAGGCCAATGCAGATTCTGAAGTCAAAACAATTATCTTAACAGCTGAAGGTAAGGCTTTCTGTTCAGGTCAGGATTTAAATGACCGAACTGTTCAATCTCAGGACCAAAGAGTTGATCTCGGACACACCCTAGAAACGGAATGGAACCCTCTCGTTCAAGCTTTACGTTCCTCTGAAAAGATTGTCATTGGAGCGATCAATGGCGTTTGTGCGGGTGCTGGCGTCTCAGTCGCCATGGCCTGTGACCTCATCGTTGCTCATGCTCAAGTAAAATTTGTTTCAGGATTTTCAAAAATTGGTTTGATTCCAGATGCCGGCTCTAACCACGTTTTTGTCAGAGCTCTTGGCCGCGCTCGAGCAATGGAATTTTTCTTATTCAACCAACCAATGATGGCCGAACAAATGCATGCTGCTGGACTCATTAATGCTATCGATGAAAATCCATTGGCCTGGGCGACAAAGAAAAGTGCAGAAATTAATGCGATGGCCCCGATTCCTGTCAAGCTGATCAAAAAGAATTTAAACTTTGCTTGCGACCACTCTTTTAGCGACGTCTTAAAAGAAGAAATTGGCGCACAAAGAACTTGTGGCAATAGTGATGATTATCAAGAAGGTCTCAAAGCTTTCTTTGAAAAGCGACCCGCTGTATTTAAAGGAAAATAAAATGGCCTTGCAATTAAAATCCATGGCCGTGATCGGCGCAGGAACCATGGGCAAAGGGATTGCCCAGTGGTTTGCTCAACAAGGCTTTCAAGTTCAACTTGTCGATACCAAAATCGAAATTGCTCAAACATCTTGTCACCAAATTATCGCGAGCTGGAAGAAGCTGGTTGAAAAAAAGAAATTTACAGAAGAACAAGCGCTGATGTTTGAGACCATGTTGTCTGCGAAATCTCTTGAAGAAATGAATGATTGCGATTTAGTGATTGAAGCGATTGTCGAGAAGAAAGAAATCAAAGACCAACTTTTTAAAGACCTAGACGAAAAATTACCCGACCATTGCATCTTTGCAAGTAACACCAGTTCTCTCTCTATTGCCGAACTCTCTCAAGCAGTTTCTGTAAAAAGACGAGCAAGATTTCTCGGTCTCCATTTCTTTAATCCTGCCACCATTATGAAATTGGTTGAAGTGGTTGGGACTTCAGATGTTGAAGATGGCCTCGCAATGCAAATTGCCTCTTGGTTTCAAAAGCACGGTAAAGAAGCAGCTCAATGCAAAGATGGCCCAGGTTTTATCGTCAACCGCTTGGCCCGCAGTTTTTATGGCGAAGCCTTACGCATTGTCGGAGATGAAAATACTGAACAAGAACGCGAAGTCGACTCTATCCTCAAACAAGTCGGCGGTTTTCAAATGGGTCCCTTTGAACTTATGGATCTGATTGGAATTGATATCAATCTCGATGTAACCAATATCGTTTGGAATGCCTTTCATAAAAATCCTCGCTTCGCTCCCCATCCTCTCCAAGAAAAAATGGTAAAGGATGGCCGCTTCGGTAAAAAAACTAAAAAAGGATTTTTTTCCTATGAATAAAGAAATTATTGTACATGATAATAAGCATCCTTTGCTTGCGCTTTTAATAAAGTCGAAACTGGATCATTATTCAAGAAGTGAAATGTTAGCGCAAAGACCTCAAGTCGTTTGGGATTTTACTCTTGGCACGACATCTGAGAAGAGAGAATTTTATCAAGAACTCAGAAGCATGGGAGTTCAACAGATTCACGCTGATCTCACCTCTTGTCACGGTTCACTATTAATCAAAGAGTTTCCTGAACTTCAAACCGCCTTTGCCAGCGCCTGCTGGTCACCAAAGGAAAGTTATGAACTTTGGCAAAGAGATCCAGAAGCAGAATTTGGACTCTTAGAGATATTTCCTCTGCAACCAGTAGAAGTACAATCTCCAGGCCACTGTTTTACTTATCCAAGAGTCATTTCAACTTTAATTAATGAGGCCCGATTTGCAGTGAGAGATGGGCTAGCAGAAGTAAGTGATCTCGATCGCGCTATGAAGTATGGAGTCAATTACCCTCTCGGCCTTGTAGAATGGGAAGCAAAAATTGGAAAAGAAATCATTGATCTCATTCTTAGAGATCTCAGAGAAGAAACCCACTCCGATCGTTATCAAACTCTTTAGAGATAGTAAGAAAAGGTCCACATCAATTTAAAATAACGACCGCCGAGCTTTTGCCCGTCTTCCGTTCTTTGATCAAAAGGATCGTGGTACTGGCCAAGAACGCCAGTAGAATATTGTGAATTAAGTTTAAGATCAGCGCCAACACCTGCAGTCCAGCCCATAACGGCCTTGGCATCGCCATCTATTTTTTGTCCATTGATATTGCGCTCAGCTTGAGGCCAGTAAAGTCCTAGGCCACCTTGAGCAAAAAAGTCTAGTGAATCAAATGAATAGAGATTACCTTTCACTGAAGCATTGAGTGAAGTCATATTAATCGTTTGCGTTTTTTGTTCGTTATCCATGCTGAAATGGTGAGCATTCACCATCAGTTCATACATATAACTGGCGCGGTAGCCATAATAAACATCGACGCCCAATCCGTTATCGCCAAGATCTCCATAATCGCCGCCAAGAGAATTTTGTCCAAGCCCTACAGCAACTCGTTGTACCCGAGAACCAAGAGTTGGCATGGGAAAATTTTCAGTTGAACTTGAGCCTGAATCAGCGGCCATAACTGAAGATGATATAATCATAATGAGAAAAAGAGCGAGTGATCTCATCGAGCAACTCCTATGAGGTACAAAGTGTGTATAAATTTAAGTTATCACAAGGTTGACCGAATGCACAGGGCGCAAGGCGTCATTGGTCGACCATTATTTTATAGGCCAACTTCGCTACTGCCTGATGAGAAAAGCGCTCAGATGCGCTTTGATAACACTTTTCAAGAATTTGCTGGCGCTCAGAGGAACTTAAATTGATGGCCTTTACAATGACATCTTTCAGCGCAGACACCTCACCTTCTTGAAAACAAAAAGGAGATTGCAGTTGTTCGAGAACTTCTGGAATAGCACCTGAACTTGATCCAGCAACCAGAACTTTTGATGCCGCTGATTCTATCAGAACACGGCCAAATTGCTCTTTCCAAAAAGGCTTAGTCAGAGAAGGTAAAATAAACATATCGATGTGATGAAAAAATTCGAAAGCTTTTTGATGAGGCAAAAGCCCGAGGTAGCGAACACCATCACATTTTTCTAATTCAGCTCTCATTGGGCCATCACCTGCAATCACCAATTCGAGATGAGTATATTGCAGACGAAGCTCATTAAAAGCCTTGAGGAGAATTTGAATTCCCTTCTCTTCTGAAATTCTTCCCATAAATCCTAGTCGAAAATGAGAACTAGCTTCAGAATGAGGTTTAAAAAGTTGAGGATCAAAAGAAAAAGGGAGATAGCGAGAAGGAGGATTTAGACCTTTCCATTCATGGACCATTTCTGTTTCATGACAGCAGCCCATGATAGAGTTGAGATTTTTCGTAATCAATCTCTCAAAAGGCCAAAGCCATTTTAATTTTTCTTTTTTGATATTTTGGCAAACCCACAAAAACATTCTAGTGTGTCTATTGCTTGAAAAGAAACGAATCAATTGCAGGCTTGCTAAGGCCAAACTCCAAGTTTCTTGAGTCAGTAAAATGCCGTCGTATTTATTCTTTCGCAATATACTCCAAAGCCTTATGGGATTGAAAAAGAAAAAACTCGCCTTGCCAGCGCAGAGAACTGACAAGGGATAGATATGGCGAAGATGGGAATCTGTTTCACTATTTGTCTTAAATTGAAGATGCTTAATTAAATTAGATTTCCATTTGGAGGGAACTACTAAGTCCACTTCAACGTCAGGCAGCTTGGCCATTTCATTCCAAACTGTACGATTAGCATCCACTACCAAGGGATGCCCTAAAATCAAAAAAGATTTTTTGGCCATGTATCGATTATATCAGCTAAACTAAAGTGATGAAACTAGCGCTTTTCGTTCACGAGCTTTTTTATGAAATTGGTCATTCAAAGGCCCTGATTGAATACATCAGACACCTTCCCCAAGATTACGTCAGTGAACTTCATTTAGTGGTTTATGAAACCGCAGAACCTAGTCAACTTTTCCCCAACTTTAAGGGAAAAGTCATCATTCATAAAATTGAAGGCAATGGCCTGAAACCTTCACTCGTTCGCTTTGCTTGGTATCATCTTCGCTCTTGGTTTATTTCAAAGAATCTCCCTAATGACGTGATCAAAATTGGCATTGGAGTGGCCTCAATTGCAGTTGATATTGTTAATATTCAATTTATCCACCGTCAGTGGTCGCAAAGATACTTTGTTCAAAATCAGGCCAATATCATCACCACTTTGTATAAGAAAATACTTTTTGCGTATCTGAATGCCTGCGAAGATTTTCTTTTTAGAAAATCCACCACCCGATTTTTAGTGATTGCTGATTTTTTAAAAAGGGCCTTGCAAAAAGATTTTCAAATCGATGAAGAGAAGATCGCAGTAGCACATTCAAGTGCAGATACTCATTTTTTTGCGCCATCCCCATTGTCTCGCGAGAATCTTTATTCTGAAATGTTGAAATCTTATCCCTCACTTCAAGGACTAGAACTGTCGAAGCCTATCGCTCTTTTTGTTGGGGCCTTCCAGCGCAAAGGACTTCCACGCTTGCTTAAAGAAATGGGGCAAAGATCAGAACAACAGTTTCAGCTCATTGCTGTCGGTCGCTCTGAAAAGGGACATTCTCTGCAAATTCCTCCTAACGTTTCAGTTAAAGAAGTTTCATTCACCAAAGAATTGCCCCTCTTCTATTCATTGGCCGATGCATTTGTTTTTCCTACCGAATACGAGCCCTACGGTTTAGTGATTGTTGAAGCAGCAGTCATGGGACTCACGGTCTTAGTCACTCAAGAAGAAGTGGGAGCAAGTGAAGTCCTGGAAAACTTATCAGGCATTCACCTTTTTTCACGCTACGCCCCTATTCCCTTGAATGAGTTGCGTTGCCTGAGCCCGGAAGAGAGGGAGAATCGACGCAAAGAACGTCTAGAACACCTCAAAAAGTCCGATTGGACTGTGGCCGCTAAAAAGTTGGTCCAACTGTTAGAAAAGTAATCTTAACGCTTTGATTCATCTGACAATTCTCAATTTCTTTTCTATAATAAAGAACTCTTAAACTCATGATCTAGGAATCCATATGAAGCCAGTCTATCTTGTGCACGCTCAAAGAACACCAATAGGAAAACTAAACGGCGCTCTCTCGTCTTTTAGACCCGATGATTTATTGGCGACACTGTTTGCAGAGCATTTGAAAGATCTCCCTTATGATCCTAAAGAAATTGGTGATATTTTAGTTGGATGTGCCAATCAGGCCGGTGAAGACAACCGCAATGTCGGTCGAATGAGTGCGGTACTAGCGAAGATTCCCTACGAAGTTCCAGCGACGACGCTCAATCGCCTCTGTGGCTCATCTTTAGATGCAGTGATTGGGGGTTGGTCACGTATTCAAGCAGGTCTCGCTGATTGTATATGGATTGGTGGCGTAGAAAGCATGACTCGCGCCCCTTATGCTCTTTCTAAAACAGCAACTCCTTTCGGTCGCGATCAAAAAATCTACGATACAACATTTGGATGGCGCTTCACTAATCCAAAGATGGAAGAAATGTTCCCTCTTTTTGGCATGGGTGAGACAGCTGAAGAAGTTCAGAAACTTTATAAAATATCTCGAGAAGAACAAGATCAGTTTGCCTATAACTCCCACATGAAAGCAGTCAAGGCCTGGAATAACGGAGCCTTTAAAGACGAAGTTCTTGCTGTTTCGATGAAACTTAAGAAAGAAACTATTACTGTGAGTAAAGATGAAGGACCACGTGAAGACACGACATTAGAAAAGTTGGCCAAGCTCGCCGCCGTCTTTAAAAAAGACGGAACAGTGACGGCCGGCAATGCTTCGATGATGAATGATGGAGCATCAATGGGAGTCCTCGTTTCTGAAGAATTCTTAAAACGCCACAACCTCACTCCCCTTGTTGAAATCACTGGCGCCGGAGTTCGTGGAGTTCATCCCAATACCATGGGCCTTGGTCCGATTGAAGCAGTTAAAAATCTCTGTCAAAAATTTAATAAAAAAGTTTCAAACTTTGATGTAGTAGAACTCAATGAAGCTTTCGCCGTACAAGTTCTCGCTTGTATGAAAGATCTCGAAATCGATCCAACAAAAGTAAACCTCAATGGAGGCGCTATTTCTTTAGGACATCCCCTAGGCTGCTCTGGAATGAGAATACTAGGAACACTCACTCATATTATGCAGAATAATAAGAACCTCAAAGAAGGCTTAGCTTCGATGTGTATCGGTGTTGGTCAGGGAGTCGCTGTCAGTGTGAAAAACTGTCACTAAGCATAGGCCAAGCAAACCACTCCAACCAAAATAAAGACAATAGCGATCACTCGGTTGATACCGACAATTTCTTTAAAGACAAATTTACCGTAAAGCGCACTTAAAATAATGCCACTAGCGCGGGCCGAGACAGTGTAGCTTACTGGTGTTGTTTGCATCGCTAATAAAATAATCGCATAAGCTCCGGCCATAAATGCCGAACCTAAAAAAGGCTTCATTCCAGAATGCTTCCATTCATTTTTGATTCGCTCAAAGCGAAAAACAAAAGGCGCCAACATCAGACTTGAGTAAAAAAACATAATGGCCACATAATCAACCGATCGCTCAAGTGTTCTAATACCTCTGGTATCGAGTACTAAATAACTTCCGATCATAATCCCTGTAAACAAGGTGAACAAGATGCCTTTCTTTTGGAGAGCATTTCGTTTGGATTTTAAACTCAAGATGGGTTCAATCAGTGTCCCAGACAGGGCCAGTGAAATACCGGTCCAACCGAGAACACTAGGGCTCTCTCCTAAAAACAAGATCCCACCAATCGTAGCCACAATAGTTCCAATGCCCCGACAGTAAGGATAGACAAAGCTAAGATCAGCATAGTGATATGCATTGGCGAGAAGGAAAAAGTAGAGGGAATGAATAATACTGGTGGCAAAAATAAAGAGATGAGTCGTTTGAGAATAGCGTTCAAAAAGCAAAAAGAAAAAACCAAATAATCCCGGAATGACCAAAGCAAGCCATAGGAATAGGAGTTGGTCTCTCCCTTTCTTGGTTAAAATATTCCAACCGAGATGAAAAACAGAACCCAGAAGAATAATCAAAAGCGATTGTAATTGCATAAAAAAAGCCTCTCATAAGAGAGGCTTATTTGTATAGAATCTTATTGTGCTTCTTCAGCTTTTAATTTTACTTCAATAGTCACACCTGTTTCACAAGACATAGAATCATTCTTAACGACGCAATCAATACCTTTCATTTTAGAATCAGTTGAAATTTCAGCTTCAGCAGTTTGAATATTTAGACCTCTAAGCGAAGTCAATCCAATGTCATCTAAAATATCGTGATACAAGGCCAAAATTTCTTCGCTCTCAATGTGAATAGACTTGAGTGTTCCCAAAATACTTCTTTCAATTTTTGCTTGAACAATAGCGTCTATATTTAATTTTTTTCCATTAACTACCGTACGATCTATAATTCGTACTGTATTTTTATCAAGGGGCTGAATTGAATATTCTACTTCTTCATCTACTCTTTGAGAGTTGGGTTGATTAACATCAGCGACAACTTGATCATCAGCCTTTAAGAGAATGTGTGTATTTCCGTTAACTATGGAATAAACGCGATAATACTTTCCAGTGGTTTTTTCAATTTTAAAAAATTCATTTGAATTTATTTTCAAATCCATATTGAGATTGAACTCTACTGCATAGGCTGAGCTCATAGTCGCTAGCACCATTAATCCCATGATCCACTTCTTCATGTTGACTCCTTAAGCGTTATTTTAATTGATCTCATCTTAATGGCGTAAGGATTCCGGATGTAGGTATCGTGTAATCAATTCAAGGGGTGTCAAAAAAAAAGCCCCTCCGAAGAGGGGCTTAAAAGTCTTGTCTTTTTAGCGACTTAACTAATCTTGGACTTTAACTTCGCGGTCAATTTGAGTAGATAAATTGGCCGTATTAGGAACCAATAATGAACCCAGATCACTGTAATCAAGTTTAAAGACAATCTTTACTTGATGTTTTTTACTAAACAATCCACCCAACTTTGGTGCTCCCAAAGCTTTAAGATTGATTTTAATCGTTGTCTTCTGACCATCAAATGAACCTTTGTATTGAGAAGCGACGAGCGATTTTTCAAACTTCGTTTCATCCTTCTTACGAATTCTCAGATCCATTGAAGATCTTGAGAGATCAACATTGCCAGGAAGAACAAACTCAAGAGCTTCTGACTCAAGATAGATATCCTGAATTCCACCATCAAGGGCCTTCATGATCTGTGATCTTTCAAACATGATCAGGTCGTACTTAGCATCAATGGTATTCACGTCATTTGAATCTTGATTTTCAATTGTCTTCTTCAAGAAAATGATTGAACGAGTTGGAGGAACTTCTGTTGCTTTAACAGAAAGATCACCTTGCTCTGTAAGTTCGAACATGAAATTAGCTTCAATGCCAGCTGCTTTCGGATCAAAATCAACAGTCACGTTAGCTTTATGAGTCTTAACCGTAACAACGTACGGAACTTGAACTGTACGAGTGCAAGCATAAGGCTCTTGACGATAACGAGTTTCATCTTGGCAAACTCTTTCATTATAAGGAATGTTTTCACAAACTCTTTGATCTGGAATCCAATCACATTGATTGCGTGGAACGTTTTGACAAACTTGCTCTTGGTAAGGAACTTGGCGACAAGTTCTTTGACCTGGCTCAGTTGTACATTCGCGATCTTGATAAGGAACCTGACGACAAATGCGTTGAGGTGGTTTGTTGTCACAAATTTGTCTTGGTGGAATATCACGACAAACTTCTCCATTAGGAGTGTTACGGCATTGGCGACGACCTGGCTCGGTTCTACAAGTCTGGCCTCCACCTGTATTAGTACACTCTTGACGGTAGCGAGTGACATTGCGACAAACTTGGCGACCTGGAGAGGTATGACACTCTTGACGGTAACGAGTTTCATAACGGCAGACAGGATCATAAACGATACGACAATCTTGATGACCCGGAACAACTCGACACTCTTGGCGATAACGAGTGACATCGCGACACACATTTTCAGTGTATGGAATTTGACGGTAACAAGTGTCTGGGACTTGTTCTTCGCGATAACGAGTTTCTTTTAACCAATTTTCGAGATCGAAAACTTCACCCGTTTGGCCTTGAAATGAAATAGATTTTTCAGTAGCACTAAAGCTCGCTGATGATCCTAGCAGTAAAGCTAGCATCAAGATTTTTTGAAACATAAAGATCTCCCCTCTTTTTTGAACATAAAAAAAATGTACTTATTCTTTACCTGACTGCAATCATTAGACCATGACGCCGCGAAAAATAGCAAAGCATCAAGAGACTGAATACGGGTATGACTTTTAGCATCATGTATGATAAGTTCAGAAGTATTCTGACACTGGTGTCTGATTGACACCTTATTAAGAGGTGCACTTTGAAACAAAAGGTCTTGATCTCAGCTTGTCTACTTGGAGTTGAATGTCGTTATGACGGCCAGCATTGCAAACGCGAATTTTTAATAGATAAGCAAAATGAATTTGAATTTATCCCTGTGTGTCCTGAGGAACTTGGAGGACTTCCTACTCCGAGACCACCCGCTGAAATACAAAATAATGGAAAAGTTGAAACGAAAGCAGGAGTTGATGTCACTTCACAGTATAACGATGGAGCTCAAAAAGCTTTTGAAGCTGTTAAAAATGATGACGTCAAATTGGCCTATCTTAAATCACGATCGCCGATGTGTGGTTGTGGAGAAATTTACGATGGCAGCTTTACCGGAAATAAAAAAGGCGGGGATGGTATCTTCGCCCGCCTTTTAAAATCAAAAGGAATAAAAATTATTCCGGTTGATTAAACTGTTTCAATTGCCTTTTGTCCTTCTTTGTACTGAGAATAAACGTAAACAGGAATCTTAAGGTCACCTAGCTGTTGTTTAAGAATTGGGAGGACATGATCCCAACTTAAACCACCGACCCCAGTCGCCAAACGAGTAATCGCAAGACTCTTGTAATCACCTTTTTCCAGCTCCTTCTTCAGTTCATGCAAGCAAGCATTTACATTATGTTCAGTTGCCTTGCCCTGACCGTGCTCACTCTCGAAGCTACCTTCTTGAGTAAAGAGATTAATCACTCGCAATCCAGCCCCACTCCATCCCCATAAAGTTCCTGGTTTTGGATGAGTAGTTTTGCAATAATGACGAAAATCTTTATACATCGCTGGCCACTTTTCTCTGAGAGAGAGAGCAAGGCCATGCTTGAAATCATCGTTCGGAGCGACTCCATGAACAATGGCATCTGCTTGAGATAACCTGATATCGCCTTCAACTTCATAAAACATATATTTCTCCTTTTTGAGTTTTATTCTTCTTACGGACAAGCTTATTCTAGAATGATTAAACTAAGATGAAGGTGTCAGAACTCGGCTTAAAAAATGATAATTATCAGTATTTCCCAATGACCAATTCTAGTCTGAAATTAAAGCCTAATACCTTTTTCCAGTCGTATGTCTTGGGAAAATGGACAAAGGGAGTTAGTTCGATAAAAATCCATTTACGGAAAATGAGTTGGCGGTAGGTCACTTCAAACCGGTAATCATTAACGAACCAAGTAGGTTTTGAAATACCAGAGAGTTTGACATTATAGCTTATACCTCTTTTATCACTTAGTTTTTGAAAGAGGGCGGGTCCCGAGTAAAAAGTAAAGTAATCATTTTTATCGGTCCAAGTGGCGTCATTTTCGTATCGAGCTAAAAAATTTTCATTAATAGGTCTATCGAGATCGAGCTTGGTTGATTCGCCAAAACCATCTGTTAAAAACCAAAAAAATTCTTGCGAAGGCCTTAGTTCATAGGCACCAAAATGCCAACTTTTCAAAAGCCTTAAACGAGCAAAGGGT
Organism: Bdellovibrio sp. CG22_combo_CG10-13_8_21_14_all_39_27; assembly: GCA_002786715.1. GTDB lineage: Bacteria > Bdellovibrionota > Bacteriovoracia > Bacteriovoracales > Bacteriovoracaceae > 21-14-all-39-27. Next base: position 6,812 of record PCTW01000072.1, on the reverse strand, counting down.
TCAGGAGGAATTTCCAAACGTATACCTGAATCAAATTTTAAGCGCCATCTTAAGAGATCATTAGGATCATAATCGGAAGGGACGACTTGCGTTTGTGAACTCGTATTAGAAGTTTGATCAAGTCCTTTTCCTTGTTCACTTTCTTTTTCGTATTTATTTTTAAAACTCACTTTAAATTTCTTTTGAGTTTCCACCAAAACGATATTGGCCCGAACAGCAGATTCTCCTTTCAACGCCTTTCCTTCTTCCTTATTCGCTAACCAATAAAGACGAAGACGAGATCCATTAGGAAGATCATCGGCACGAACTCCTCCAAAAAAGGAATCGATACTATTTGAAAAATAAAAAAGAGAAGAAGAGAGCGATTTATGAGCATCATCAATAAATGAACTTTTCTCCACTTCTTGCGAAGGCAAATTCTCTTGGGCCCAAAGCGCTCCAGTCGCCAAGCAGGCCAATAAAAAGTAAAAAACAATCCTCATATCTTAACTATTTTAAACTTTTATCAATGATAAACAACTGATATTATGCATCAATGATCAATATGCTGTTACTCACATTAGCGACAATGATATGGGGGTTCGGCTTTGTCGGAACTCGATGGACGTTGATTGACTACTCACCTCTATGGTCCAATTCATTAAGATTTATCATCGCAGGTCTCCTCTCTCTTCCTTATTTGCTAAGAAGGGGAAAATTAAATTCGTATAAATCGATGATCATTGCCAGCATTCTTCTCTATTCGGCCCTACAACTTCAAACCGCTGGGGTCAAAATCACAACTCTGGCTAAAAGTGGATTCCTCACAACTTTTTATGCGATTTTTACTCCTATCTTTAGCATGATTTTCCAACACCAACGTTTTAGAAAAAGTTATTGGTTTCTTGTTTTCACCTCTATGCTAGGAATCCTTTTTTTATGTGAGCTCAAAATCGATAATTTTAATCAAGGCGATTTTCTCATTTTGCTCTCTGCGATTGTCTTCAGCTGGCATATTTTAGTGGTTGATAAAATTGCCAACAGCGAAAATCCCATTGCTTTCAATTTTTGGCAATGTGTGATCATTGGATTAATTGGACTTCCCATTGCCTTTTTTAGCGAAGGTCCAGTTTCACTCCAACCATTGTTAAGCCTAGACAAGCTCTTTCACCGATCGTCACTCGATGGATTTCTCATTGTTGCCGTCTTTTCTTCAATGTTGGCCTTCACCATTCAAGTCATTTCCCAAAAGGGACTAAAACCCCATGTCGTGAGTTTAATCTTTTTAATGGAATCTGTTTTTTCTGCTATTTTTGGATTTATCTTTTTTGATGAAAAATTGTCGACTTTAGGGTTAACAGGAGCTTTTATCGTATTAGCGAGCGTCGCTCTTACTCCTAAATTTACTTCTTATGAAAAAAAAGAACCCCCTATTCAGGGGGCTTCTTAAAACATACTGTTTAATTTTCTTAATTAGCTTGCAGATTAGCCAATAAGTTTGAGAGCGCCTTGCCCTTGAGCATTTGACTGAGCAAGTACAGAAGTACCAGCAGCATTCAAGATGTTCAAACGAGCATTTTGAGCTGTCTCTGCCGCGTAATCAGTGTCGCGGATACGAGAGTTTGCAGCAGACAAGTTTTCACTTGAAATTTGCAAGTTTTGAATTGTTGATGTTAAACGGTTTTGTTTAGCACCCAATTCGGCTCTTTGCCCTGAAACTTTTTGGATAGCATCATCTAGCATATTGAGCGATTCCTGTGCACCTTCTTTCGAATTTACTGCAACACCATCTACTCCCAATGAACTAAGCGTAGAATTCAACATTTCAGTGTTGAAAGAAATTCTATCTTGAAATGCATCGTTGTTAATACCGATTTGGAAATCGTATGTTTCTCCAGCACCATTCAACAGTTTTTTTCCGTTGAACTCAGTAACTTGTGAAATACGATCCACTTCCTGCTTCAAGTTTTGATACTCGAGATCAGTAAAGGCTCTTTCACTGTCACCTACTGTGTCAGAGGCTGATTGAACAGCAAGCTCTCTTAAACGAACGAGAATGTTTGAAACCTCATTGAGCCCGCCTTCTGCCGTTTGGATCATTGAGATCCCGTCATTAGCGTTTCGCTCAGCTTGGTTAGTACCACGAATTTGAGCACGTAATTTCTCAGAAATTGCTAAACCGGCAGCATCGTCAGCAGAGCGAACGATTCTAGTACCAGAAGACAATTTGTTGAGAGATTTTGCCTGATCCGCGTTGTTTACGCCGAGTGTTCTCTGTGCAGAGAGCGACGTAACGTTGGTGTTAATCCGCAAACCCATAATTCCTCCTTGCTATAGGGACCCATCTCCGTGGTCTTGTCCTCGCCTTGAGGTTAAATGAGCTTACTGCTCTTCCTTGAAATTTTTTACTCGGCCACCGTGGCCAAGCATGAATACTGTTCGGAGCAGAAAAATATTCCTTGAGAAAAATTTTCACTATTATTAAAAAATAATACCTGACAAAGTCTATGTGATTTTATTTTGACTTTTGGGCATATAAGGAAAGAAAAAGTAAATTTTGGGCCTATAAAAGCCGAAAAAATCAGGGTATGGAAGACAAAAAACCACTCATCTTTCTCAACCCCCTATCTGAGTCACTGACTAAGCTGAAAGAAGTTATGAATGAATCAGCTGAGGAAGACGGTATTGAAATTTACGAGGCTGAAAGCGTTGAGGAGATGGCACAGCTTTTACCCAATGTGGGACAGAGTGTGGTTCTTACCAGCAATCCTAAGAAATGTGCCCTCATGCTTCAGGGAAATAGAAAAGTCATACGTGCTCTCCAATCAAAAGTCATTCTTCTCTCTCCAAAAGCTATCCCGTACCGCACTCTTGAAAAATTTATGAAAATTGGTTTGACCGAATGTATCGTAGAGCCAGTTGCGCCAAAGACACTCTTGTACAAAGTGAACTTATTCGTTCGATCTATTGCCACTAAAAAAGCTGGCGGAGAAATGAACACAAAATTTGGTTTGGATCAAAAAGAAGAGGAAGAAAAAGAACAGTCTGTTAAAGAATCAAAAAGCTCACCTGACACAGTTCCAGAAGAAGAAGAAACGCTGATAGAGAAAAAGACTCGAACTGAAGAAGTCGATGAAGTTGATTATCGTGCCAAGAAAAAAAGTAATTTCGAAGAAGCTCCTATCGACGGTTATTATAAAGGCAAAACAAAAAAGAAAGATGAAGAACTAGAAGGTAAAGAAGAAGAACGTTCGGGCTACAAAGAAGAAGAAATTGAAACTTATTACAAAGGCGATACAAAAAAATCCGAGTCTGTTGAAGAAGAAGAAATTCCTAAAAGAAAAAAACAACAACTCAGCGAAGAAGAGCTGCTGGAATCACTGAAGCAAAAAGTTAAATTGTCTGTAGAAGAAGATATTTCGCAAGAAGATAAAAATAAAATTGCAGAGCTTGAAGAAAGTATAAAGAAAAAGAAAAAAGCGCAACTTATCGTTGAAGCGACTCCTGAGGACAAGAAAAAGAGAACTCAAGGAGAAGCAGAAGACCTAGGTGGTCACTATAAGGGAAAAATTGCCAAGAAACTTAACGTTGAAGAAGATGAAGAAGACTTTCTTGATGAAGACAATAGCCTGGAAGAGATCCATGCTGAATTAAAAAAGAAAACTCGTTTAGAAATCGAAAATGACCTCAGCGTTGATGATTTTATTGATACTCAAGAAACTGAAGAAGAGACCTTAGGCAAAAAGCCCAAAGTCAAACTCGATGTAGAAATAGAAAATGAGCAAGCTGACTTTGTCGACAAAAAGGAAGACGAAGAGAAAACGAAGAAAGATCCAAAAATAAAATTAAATGTAGAAGATGAATCCCCTCTTTTCAAAGAGCGTCAAAAAAAGGAAGAAGAGGAAAAGAAGGAAAAAGAAGCCAAGATAACACTTAATATTCAAAAAGATGAAGAAGAAAAAGAGCAACAGGCAAAAATTGAGGATTCGGAAAAAGCAAGCAAAAAGCCTAAGGTAAAACTTAATCTTGAAAACTCCAATGATGAGCTCTCGGAAAAAGAGAGTGAACAAGATGAAGTTAAGTCCAATGATAAAGCAGCTAAAACTAAGCTCAATATAGTCGACAACGAGGACAAAGAACTAAAAACCAAAGAGCAAAAAGAGGAAGAAGAAAAAGATCACCCACGAAAAGGGGCGATCGTTAATCCAACAGAAAACGAGAAGAAGAAGAAGTCAGGGTATCAAACAGATGACCTCGGTGGCAATATGTCACGAAAGTCTATGGATTCCATAAAAGACGAAAAGAAAGACGGACATAATAAATCTGATGCTAGAGCTGATCATATAAAGACCCATTACTCAAGTAAAGAGAGTCTCAAGCATAATGATGATGACTGGGGCAACAAATGGAAGAAAAAAGAAAAAGAAGCAGAAGACTTTAAGAAGAAACCAAAAGAGAATGAACTCATCATTGATAAGAAAGATTTAGGCGAGCAAACGATAGATTATAAAAAACTCAAAGAACAATTTGAGTCCATTTCTTTTGATGGTATTTCTAACAAGAAAAAAATCTACGGTGAACAAAAAGAGAAAGAAGCAGAAATCAGAGTATTTGAAAAAACGATCTATCATGATGACGGAACAACTGAAGTCGTGATGATAGAAGAAGTCGTTGAAGAATCAGAAGAATTAAAGCAAAAATACTATGTCCCGAATCCTGTTGGGCTTGATATTGCAACTCAAATTTTAAGTTTTTATTTAATTAAAGAAACTAAGGCCAAAGAAATTCTATCTCATATTGGAGAGAGAGTCTTTAAGCTCTACGGTGCTCAAAGTGCATTCTATTTCTTTAATAAGACCACTGGTAAGTACGAAGAATCTTATGCCCTTTCTGAGCATAGTGAATCAATAAAGGGCCGTGATGATTTTGAGACTTTGCATGAGTATTGGAAATTGATCAAAGATTCCGAATTCAACTCTTGGCAATTTGTAAAACTTCCCTTCTGGTCGGATACAACATTTCGAAAGAAAGAAATCCAATTTGTTTACCCTTTCTTTGAGGGTGTTCAGTCCATGGGCTTTGCCGTAGTGACATTCCAAGATGGCATGACTGAAGATAAAACCAAAACGATAGAAATGATTATGGAAACGGCTCGAGGCTTTTATCTTGACCATTTCCATGAGCTCGCTGGAACTCGAAAAAATTATGGCCAAAAAGTTGCCAAAAAAGATGAATCAAAAGACGAGAACAAAAAGGGTGGCATGATCAAGAAACTGTTTGGGTGGGCATCATGACAACTGATCAAAACTACTTTCATATTGAACTGGAAATGCTGAAAGAAGACACGCTCTTTCCCTTTCATCTCCATGTGTTTCATCCTATATCAGAATCCTATTCTCTTTTTCTACCGGCCAACTCACCTTTTGATGATGAGAAGCGCGAGTTCATCAATTTTATTTTGAGCAAAGGTGGAGAGATTGCAGTTGCCACAAATCAAAAAAAGACCTTTCTCACTGATAGAGAAATCAAAGAAGAAGATGTTCCAAGCCTACAGCAAAAAGGTCCTCACGATATTGAATTACAATATGAAGATAGAGTTGCGAAACTGGCGATTAGAAAGAAGACGAGAGGTCCATTTGATCTGAAATCTGAGATCACTCTTGCAGCCCTGGCCGATAATTTTGAGACGCTCATAGAGTCAGCGAGAGAGTCACTGATGGCCCTTTCTCCTTATATAAATCACACGACAAGTCTCGCCGCCTACCTGGCCGAGCATTTGCTGATCGAGGACAATTTCATCAATCGGATTGTCGCCGTGTCATACCATATGGCATGCAACTGTAATATGAAGGATGAAGAAACATTAGGAGACCTCATCTGTGCAGCTTACTTTTCGCACTTAGGCTTAACTCAGATGGATTTTTACTTATCTCAAAAGGCCCAATTAGAGATGTATGATGAGGAAAAGAAAACTTATAGACAACATCCTGGCCTGACCCATCACTTGATTAGAAAGAGCGGAGTCGAACTTTCTGATAGATGTATTAAACTCATTAATCAGCACCATGAGAGATGTGATGGCTCTGGCTATCCTGAAAATACCAAAGGAAGTTTTATTGAGCCGCTCGCACTTATCATTGGTGCAAGTGCCCATATACTTGAGTATTACAGTGGAAGAATTACGGGAACTAAAACTCCTCTTCAAGTGATCGTTAAAAATTTAAAAAACAAAACGCTAAGTCCTGGACTCGAAATTGAATTTGGCGATACAATTTATGAAGCATTAAGCTTCCTTTTATCAGAAGATATACTATCGGAAGCAGCCTAATATTACGGAGTAAGCAATGGCCTTGAAATCAAGTATGAAAATTTTATTAGCTGACGAAGCACCAGGTATGCGTCAGTCAATTAAAAAAATGCTTACCGACTTAGGATTTAAAAATGTTTCTGAAGCCGGTGACGGAGAAAAAGCGTGGAACATTATTTTAGAGTCAGCGACTGAAAAGCCAGTTGAGTTTATTATCTGTGAATGGAATCTAAGCAAGACATCCGGCCTAGAGCTATTGAAGAAAATCAGAGCCAACGACACCTTTAAGAAAATCGCTTTTCTCATGATGACTTCAGATTCAGATCAACAAAAAATTGTTCAAGCTGTTAAAGAAGGAGTGAATAACGTCATTGTTAAACCTTTTTCTGCTCAAACATTAATTGAAAAAATTGATAAGATATTCAATAAGAAATAATTTAAACTGGACTACAATCGTGGTGTTCATTTCTATAAAAAAATCTCTTGAGTGAAAGAGAAAATATTAGATTAAATAATTATTGTGATA
>PCTW01000038.1:188060-285812 GCA_002786715.1 Bdellovibrio sp. CG22_combo_CG10-13_8_21_14_all_39_27 | reverse complement strand
CTCGGTTCGCAGTGGGCACCTCTTAATTCACTGCCAACCTATGACAGTCCCCAAAATAATGACTGCTCTAAGGGAATGAAACGTCTTTTTGAAGAATTTCATAATTAAAATGTAAACACACATCTACCCATTCAGCCCAGATTCGGCCCAGCGAGATTTTTTGTTTTTGATAAGTCTTAGAGATTAAAGCGAAAATTTAAAGATGGTGCCCAGGAGAGGACTTGAACCTCCACGATTGCTCGCCAGATCCTAAGTCTGGTGCGTCTACCATTTCGCCACCTGGGCATGAAAAGCGAGATGCTATTTTTACCGATTGGCGCATTTAATGACAAGTAATTTCACAGGACGCAGAGCGAAATTAAGCGGCTCTTTTCTTTGAAAGATTAGCTACTTGCCGCTCAAGCTGATGCATTTTGGTCTTCATGGTTTTGTTTTCGAGGGCATGCTTGTGAGCTTCGGCCTTTTTTGCCTGAAGTTCGACTTGATACTTTTTGTTTTCTTCCTGCAAATTACCGTTCAATGTTTCAAGCTGCTTAATCTTTTGCACAAAGCGAGTATCAACTTTTGTAGCATCAGATTCTGCTTCATTAGAAGCTCCTTCAAGCTGACTTTGAAGAATTTTATTTTTTTGCTCTAGAGACTTTACTTTTATATTTAAGGCTTTGGCGGTGTCTTCAAGAAGCCTAAGCTCTGATGTCACTTTTTCTAATTGTTGATTTTTAGATTGAATAGTTAATTCAAAATTTCCAGCGCTCTTTTCAACCTTAGCTTCATTATTTTGATTTTGGCTAATGACTGCAGCTTGAGTATTTATCTCTTGCTTCAACATGCGAATTTCATCTTCATAGCGGGCTTTTGCTGCAAGCAGTTCGCCATTGCTCTGTCTTAATTGATCCAGATGGACGGCATCTGTTCTATTGGCATCAACTTCAGTAATAATGCTGGTCGCTGCAGGAGCTGAAGCTTGCTTGGCGCTTTTCATTTCTTCGAGGAGATTTTTCATCTTTGCAATCATGATATTTCTGCTCTTAAGAGCAGAATCAAGCTGGCTTATTTTTTGCTGAGAAGTAATATCGGAACCACTCACTCGTGACCAATTCTTTTGTGCTCCGGCCAATCCTTCTTCAGCAATACTATCTACCAAATTTGCGGAGCTAAATCCCATGGATTCTTCAAAGATGCTGTTTAAAGTTTCTCTAACATCAGCAGCTGTCACATTTTTTTTCTTTGAAAGTTCTTTTTCAAGCTTTTCAGCAACTTCTAAACGTTTTACCTTCCAAGTTTCAGTCGTCAACTTCTGCGTAACACCACTGATTCGCGTTTTCTCTTCTGGAGCCTGAGCTTGACCTGTAATTCTAATCAATTCATCCAGATCCATCTCTTCAATCAACCCGCCAACTCTAGTGATTTCTTCACCTAAAGGAAGGGTTGAATCTAAGGAGTTTATAACAGTGTTGAGTTCATCCAAAGTGTCTGGATCAGTCAGCGCTTGAAAGGTCATCTTGAGTTCTTGTGGACTCAATCGACTTCCCCCCTTCACCTTATAATAGCTTTCGGCCAAAGCTCCCATTCCTTCGATTGTGATGTTTGAGAGATCGCCATTTTCTTTAAAGAATTTGACCATTTGTTTAATCTGAACTGTATTAGCACTTTTTTCAAATGCTGATAGTTCATGCATCTCGACAGATGACCCAGGCAAAGAGATCTGTCCCTTGAGCGCAGCTTCTTTGATTTGCTCAAGACGATAAGAGTTGTATTCCTTCTTGCTCTCAGCTTCAAAGCGTGGCACAGAGTGAAAGATGAGACCTGGGGTGAAATTTTTTACAGATCGATTCCAATGCCCACTAATTAAAACGACTTTATTAGATTCGAGATATGTGATGTCATTACCTTGGGCCTGTACTTCAAGATGATAGAGAGAATTAATGAAAGGCGATTCGAAGGATGCATCAGGAGAAAATGCCTTAGTCACATAGTCTTTATAAAAATTTTCGACTGGCACCGATAATTGAACAATCATCGAATTGGAAACTACAACACAATCAACATCGATGGGAAAAAGAGCAATACCCTTTTCTTCAAGATAAGAAAGATAGAGGGTCACTTGATTGAACCATTGTCCAATTCTTAATGAGGAATGCCCTCCGCGTTCAACGATATCACTCAAAAGATCAGTATACTGACCTCTGACCTTAGTATCGATCATTTTAAAGTTTGTAATCTTTGTAATTTTTTCACCGAGAATTTCTTCCAAATGAATCGACCCCGTTTCAGAGAGTCCTCTCATCAAAAGAGTCGAAAAACCAATATCCTTAATGAGTTCCGGTGATACTTGGGAGATTTCTTCATCGACGAGATCTTGCTGAAAGTCTTCACAAACATAAATTTTTTTCTCACATGAACTCGCTTTTAATTCTTCGAGATTATCCGAGAACATGATTGCGGCTTCTGGACTTGTTCCAAATTCAAATTCCTCACCCCAATTTGGTTGAGTAACTTTGAGAGTTTGAATATTCCAAAAGATACTGACTTTCACTACTTTATAATCCCCCCACGGATAAATAATCATTATCTTCAACAGCAAAGGCCTTAATGGCACTTTCAATAAAGAAATAGGTTCTCTTCTTAATACTGACTCCCTTTTCCTCCACCTTCATCAATTCTGCCAATATTCCTTTCGCTTGGAATTGATCAAAGGGTTCATGGGAATAACCAAATTTTCGATTGAGATGTCCCAATATACTTTCGAGATCAAGACTTTCATCACGGTTCAGTTTTAAAGGGCCGTTACCATGTAAATCTTCATGATGACGCTCGATCATGCGAAACAAACTTTTATATTTAAATTGATCTTTGAGATGCTCAACACTTTTCAGACTTTCAAGAGCATGAGCTCCGCTGTCCCAGTTTAAAATATCTTTTTCCATCTTATCATTATCAAGAGTTGAAAGGCCTTTTTGAACTAACGAGAAATCCATCAAGAAAATCGCATTATACATTTCTTTCAGATAGAAATAATCAGAATACCCCAACATCAAGGCATAAACGTTGAGGGTCCATCCAATCAGCATTGATCTTTTGTATAAACTTTCATTTTTTTCAATCATTTCACTCTCAATTTCTTGAGGAAGTGAATTCATTTGCTCATTCCACGCTAAAACAACATCGAAGAGCTCTCCTTCTTCTTCTCCAAACCAAAAGCATGGCAGAATTGTTTTAAGAATTTCATCTCTCGATTGTTTTTGTAACTCAAGTCGTTCATGAACTTCACGACTACGAGAAGCCAATCGCGCTAGTAGATTTTTTATATGACGATAGAAAGTTTCATTTACTGTAACCGTGAACTCAAATTGATTTCGATTATTATTAATACGACTTCGTTGCTCACTTGTTATCAAGCTCGAGCATCGATGCATTAATATTTTTTTCCCCCGAGGACTTTTCCAATAAACATCACCAAGTAAAATCTTTGACTCATCAAAAAGAAGCCAAGGATCAAAACTTTTTTGTTCATCCTCCAAGAGAAAGTTCGCGCTATTTTCTTGATTTAAATCCATGAGTTACAAACCTTCCTCGTCTCCTTCTTTTCGGAAACTAAGAGCGATTTGTTTAAGAAATGTACAACTTATCCTGACTAATTATATCGGATTATGGCAGCGGTACTCATGAGTTTGTGATTGAGCAGTCACTGCAGGATAAGCGGCCTTACATTGATCCGTTACTTTCCAACATCTTGGATGGAAATGACATCCTGTTGGTGGGTTCATAGGACTTGGAATATCACCTTCGAGAAGAATTCGGTCCATGTGAATATTTGGATTGGGCTTAGGAATGGCCGAGAATAATGCTTTAGTATAGGGATGTCTGGCACCACCGTAGAGCTCAGAAGACTCTGCCACTTCAATCATATTTCCAAGATACATCACGGCAACGCGGTTTGAAATGTACTCAACCACTTTGAGATCGTGAGCAATAAAAAGATAAGTGAGCTTCAATTCAGACTGAAGATCCATCAGTAGATTCACGACTTGGGCTTGAACTGAAACGTCGAGGGCCGAAACTGGCTCATCACAAACGATAAACTCTGGTTCAACAGCAAGCGCGCGAGCAATACAGACACGTTGACGTTGCCCACCTGAGAACTCGTGGGGATATTTATTAAGCGCATCTTTTGGAAGTTGCACTTGATCGAGCAATTGATAAAGACGATTTTGTCTTTCCGTTCTTCCTAAAAACAAACCGTGAATTTCCATCGGCTCGGATAAAATTGAACCAATTGTCATACGTGGATTCAAAGAAGCATAAGGATCTTGAAAAATAATTTGCATCTTTCTTCTGATCTCTCTCATTTGAAGAGCATCAAATTTAGTAATGTCTTGACCACCAAAAAGAACTTGTCCAGCAGATGGCTCAATAAGTCTTAGGAGTGAGCGTCCAAGTGTTGTTTTACCACAACCTGACTCTCCCACGAGCCCAAGTGTTTCACCACGTTTAATGCTGAAGCTTACGTTATTGACGGCGTTAACAGCGCCGACTTCACGACCAAGCAATCCACCTTTAATCGGGAAACGCTTTGTAAGACCTTTGACTTCTAAAAGATAATCACTCATTTATCGACCCTTTAATAATTCATTGGATGAAAACAACTCACTTGATGTCCTGATGCAATTTCAGCCAAGATAGGCTCGCCATTGCCGCCTCTACACTTATCACTCGCCGACTTACAGCGATCTTGAAAATTACAGCCCTTAGGCAAATCAAAGAGTGAAGGAACCATGCCTTCAATAGTTGGTAATCTTTCTTTTTTAATTCCCGTCGTTGAATCAAATGAAGGAATTGATTCAATCAATCCCTTGGTATACGGATGCTGAGGATGACCAAACAACGTTTTCACATCTGCAGTCTCAACAATATTTCCACAATACATAACGGCAACGTCATCACATGTTTCAGCTACAACACCGAGGTCGTGGGTAATCATAATGATTCCCATTCCTAGTTCGTCTTGCAGTTTTTTCATAAGCTCTAAAATTTGAGCTTGAATGGTTACGTCGAGGGCCGTTGTTGGTTCATCGGCGATCAAGATGTCAGGTTGACATGCTAGTGACATCGCAATCATCACACGTTGTCTCATACCACCAGAGAGTTGGTGAGGATACTCGTTGATTCTCTTCTCAGGAGAAGGAATACCAACAAGCTTCAACATTTCAATTGCTTTATTTTTGCGATCAGCCTTAGAAAGTTCAGATTGGTGAAGCTTGAAAACTTCTTCAATCTGATTTCCTACTGTAAAGACGGGATTCAAAGAAGTCATAGGCTCTTGGAAAATCATGGCAATCTTGTTACCTCTGATTGAGCGCATATTATCTAAAGGAATATCGAGAAGATTTTTCCCTTTGAAAGAAATCGTTCCACCTGCAATTTGGCCAGGAGGATTCGGAATCAAGCGCATAATAGAGAGAGCTGTCACTGACTTTCCAGATCCAGACTCACCTACGATTCCCAAAGTTTTACCTCTGAAAACGTCAAAGCTTACATTATTAACTGCTGTGACTAAGCCACGATCAGTTTTAAACTTGACCACGAGATCGCGTACTTCAAGTAATTTTTCGGCCATTTCTATTTCCCTTTTAGTTTCGGATCTAGAGAGTCGCGAAGCGCATCCCCTAATATATTAAAAGCTAGAACAACGACAAACATGGCAAGCGTTGCTGCTGCCAATTGCCACCAAACACCACGAGCTAATTCTAACTTAGCATCATCAATCATGGTTCCCCAACTTGGACGTCCCTGAACTCCAAGACCAAGATAAGACAAAATAACTTCTGACTTAATGGCCGTTTGGAATGTGAGCGAGAAGTTGATAATCACAATATGAAGAACGTTAGGTAGAATATGTTTAAAAAGCTTTCTAAAATCATTCCCACCAATGGCAGTAGCCGCATGAACGTATTCGCGATCTTTGTGGCGAATAACTTCTCCACGAATCAAACGACACAAACTCACCCAACTCGTGAGACCCAAGGCCAAATAAACAGCCACTAAGCCTTTGCCCATAATAAAAGTAATGGCAATCAAAAGCATAATCGAAGGGATTGAAGTAAAGGTTGTATAAAACCAAACGACAAACTCATCAACTTTTCCACCAAAATATCCAGCGACTGCCCCGAGGACAATACCGATCACTGCGGAAATCAAAGCCGTCACGAGCCCAACTGACATCGCAACTTCTGTCCCTTTAATTGTTTTAGCTAAAACACTTCTTCCGAAAATATCGAGTCCAAAAAGAAACTCTCCTGACGGAGCAGCATAAGAGGGGCCCATTTCATCGGCCCAATTACCAGCAAGTAAGCCAGTGGCACTTAAAACAGCAACTAATGAATAAATGATAACAATGAGTAAAGACATGAGGGCCATGCGATCGCTAACTAATTGCTCAAAAGCGTGTTTCCATAAAGATTTTGATTTCACTACTGTGGACAACTTCGACTCCTCTTAATGTAAACGCACTCTAGGATCAACAACGGTGTACAACACGTCTGTTAAGATACTAAAAATTATATAAGCGACGGCACTGAGCACAGTCATAGCTCTAATCACTGGAAAGTCTGAAGAGTTGATGGCATTTAATGTCATCGCCCCAAGACCTGGAATACTAAAGAAGCTCTCTAAAAGAAGGGCTCCCAATATAAGAAACGGTAACTGAATAATAACGTAAGTAATAATGGAAACCATGGCATTTTTAAGCACGTGCTTAAACATAATATGGTTTTCCCCTAATCCCTTAGAGCGCGCGGTACGAACATAGTCTTGATAAACTTCATCAAGGATAATCGTTCTAAAGAAGCGAACATCAGGTCCGATACTTAGGATCACCCAAATAATCACAGGAAGAATGATATAAGGAATAAAGTAAGGAAATCCTTCTTCATAACCTGAAATCTCAAACCAACCGAGCTTATAGGCGAAGAACCATTGACCAAAAAGAATGTAGGCCAAGGATGAAATACTCATTCCGGCCACACAAAAGAAAACAACTGCCTTATCAATCATCTTGCCGCGGTAAAAAGCGACCAACAAAGAGATGGCAATTGAAATCAAAGTCGAAAGAAGAAAACCAGGAAGCGTCACCGTTAAAGATGGTATCGCTCCCTGCTTTATCATTTGAAAAATTTCTTGCTTAGTGGACCATGAACGACCGAAATCGAAAGTGAAAGAAGCTTTTACGATATCCAAATATTGGATAAAGAAAGGCTTATCAAGTCCGAGCTCAGCTCTCAACTCTGCCATTTGTTTGGCCGTCGCATGTTTTCCCAACATGATCATTGCTGGATCAGGTGAAAAAACATTAAACAAAACGAAAATCAAAAAACAAACGCCAAGGATCACAGGGATCACGTAGAGAGTTCGTCGAGCAATATATGTCCAGGTATTCACTTAACTGTATCCTTCAGCTTATAGTTTCTTAGAAAGTTCTGCTTTCTTTTCAACATCAATGTTGAGGAATTGCTCTTGGCCGGCATCAAAGTCTGTCGCAATGTAGTTTTTCAACCAGGCATGCTTAAGAACGAATGACTGACGGTGAACACCATAGATCCAAGGAACTTCTTCAGCGGCAATACGATTTAACTTCTCATAGAGAGCAGTTCTCTCTGGAGAATCTTGCATAATTGCAGCTTTTACAAAAAGTGAATTGAATTCTGGATTGTTATATCCTGACCCGTTAGCACCTGGAGCCTTGTTTGGTCCGTAAAGAAGTTGCAAAAAGTTTTCAGCATCTGGATAATCAGCGCCCCATGCAATTCCGTACATCATCACAGATCTTTTATTGATTTTGTTTTGAAGTTCAGGCCAGCTGTTTTGAACAACTTTTGTGTTTACTCCAATTTGCTCCATTTGCTTTTTGAAAAACTCACCGACTTGACGAGACACAGTTCCCGCTGGGCAATCATAAGTAATTTCAGGAAGACCCTTACCGTCTGGGTAACCAGCTTCTGCTAAAAGTTTCTTAGCTTTTTCAATATTTTCAGCTTCACCATAGCTTCTGTATGGGTTCTTGTAGCTTTCCATATAACCAGCAATTCCTGGAGGAACAACTGATTGAGCAGGAAGGGCTGTATCGTTATAGAATAACTTGTTTGACTGGCTTACGTCATAAGCAAGAGAAAGAGCACGTCTCAATTTAACGTTTTTGAATAGATCAAGATCGTGGTTGAAAGCAGTATAAGTTACATCAAGAGAGGGAGAGATTAAAAGACCTACGCCGTTCTTCTTAAGATCTTCGCTGAGGTTTTTTGAATCTGGAATAGCAGACGAAAAATTGTCTTTAGGAACACCAACATAATCGATATTTCCTTTTAAGAAGTTTAACCAACGCGGCTGATCTTCAATCAAAATTTCAACCACGATTTTGTCGAGTAGAGGAAGTTGCTTACCACAATCGGCAGTTAAGCCTTCAGCTTTAAACTCTTCAGACGCTTCACATGGAAAAGTCTTCTTTCTAAATGTTGGGTTCTTTGTGTAAACGATTCTATTTGTTTGTTCGAACTTAGGAAGAACAAAAGGTCCCGTTCCTACTGGGTGATTGATGAACTCTGGTCCGTAGTGCTCGACAACTTCTTTCGCAACAGCAAATGTGAATGGCATCGCGAGAGCATAAAGGAATTGAGGAAATGGTTTCGTCAATTTGAATTGTAGAGTGTACTTATCAAGAGCTTGAATTCCTTCAATTTTCTCATCATAAGAAACTTTATCAGCGTTAGCATACTTTTCTCTCCACTCATTTAAACCCATGATCTTTCCGTCGATCAACCACCAGCCCAAGCCTTGTAGCTTTGGATCAGCAAGACGCTTTAGAGAGTAAACGAAATCTTCAGCAACCAATTCACGACCTGTTCCACCTGTGAAAGCAGCATCATTGTGAAAGAAAACGCCCTGACGAATAGTGAATGTATAAGTCAAACCGTCATCAGAAACTTTTGGAAGATCTTGCGCGAGGTTTGGAACCAAAGTGTAAGGACGCTTTAAATAGTGATACTCAAGAAGACCTTCATAAATTTTTGCAACTTCGTTATTTGAATAACGATCACTTGCAAAGATTGGATCCATACCTTTCACTTTTTGAGGTACAGAAACGTTCAATACTTTTTCATTAGTTACTTGTTTCTTTGTACAAGATGCAACAATGGCCATAACAAGGACCAAAGGCAGTACGAGATACTTTTTCATATTCCCTTCCTTTAAATAAGAACAAAACGTGGTAAACCTGTTTAAAAACAAGCCGCTGACTCATTCAATTCAGTTGTAGGGTTATACAAAAAAAGTCTACGCTTGACCACATTAATCAAAATTAAATACGGAATCTTACATTACTTGCAGTTGGTCAAAAAGAGTTCGAGTTTCAAAATATTTTTGTTTTGAGCATTATTTCGGAAATCAATAGTCGCTTTTTTATAGTAACTATCTCCAAGATTTTCACCAGTTAAAGTAAGAATTGTTGTGCGACCAGGAATCAACACTTCAAGAGAACTCTCCTCTTTTCGCCAAGTGAGCACAGCTTGTTTATCTTTTGTACAGAGTCCACTTGTTGGGCCATTTTGACACTGATAGGCTTCTTGATCTGACTCTGCATTGCGGTATATTTCCAGAAATGAAGCAAGTTTTGACACAAAAAGTCCAAGCTCCTTTTGTCTCTTGGGTTCAACTTCTTTTAAAAAGGCTCCCTGCGCCGTAGCTTTTTCTCCCGATCTTTGGGGCAACTTCATCTCTAAGACTTCTTCGCCTTTTCCCGGAACAGAGGCTGCAAAAATAAATTTACCTTTGGATTTATCAAATAAAGATTCGTAACTCGTGACATATCTCTGGCCCTCGCTGGTCACGCGAACTTTGCCGTCACCTGAAAAACAAAAGCGATTAAGCTCAGCGACTGTCGAAGATTGAATTGATTTAGTTGGAGTAGTTGCGCAACTTGCGAGAAGACTTATTCCTGAGACGCAGGCAAGCGTGCCGAATCGAGTTCGTCGATTGCTTTTAATACTTCGTCTCTTTCCGATTCTACTTTGCAATATTGTAGTGCCTCTATTAAATATTTTTTAGCAAGATCATATTTCTTCATAGCCTTATAGACAACACCTAAGTGTTTCGTGATGATGACGTCATCTTTTGTTAGTTCTTTGGCCTTTTTGATTTCTTTTAAAGCTTTTTGGTACTCGCCCACTTTGTAGTAATACCAACCTAAAGAGTCGCGTATAAAACCATCATCTGGTTTTAGTGTTACTGCTCTGTTGACATAAGAATAAGCCAATTCCATATTCTCACCTTTTTCGATCATCGAATAGGCCAAGAAGTTGAGCGCATGGGCATTCTTTGGATTCTTATCAAGAATATCTTGAATCAACTTGCGGGCTGAATCATGATCATTACTTTTTTCATATAATGAAGCGAGGTAATAATCATGACCTTCATTATAACCTTCGATTCCACGGACTGAAGCGAGAGATTGAATAGCTTCTTTATATTCATTAAATGTCTCGTGAAATGTCGTTAAGATGACGCTCATTTCTAATTTTAAAGAAGCACTTTCTTTACTCTTTTCTTCGACGAATGAAGTGAAGCGAGAAACTTTTTGGCTTCCGCCTTTATGCATTTCTTTCTTAGCTTCCACCATTAGCATTTGAGCAATTTGAACATTCCCTTCGTGATAAAGATTGCTTGAAGAAGGAATCCTTGAAAATTGAGCAATGGCATCGTCGTAACGATCGACTTGTTGATAAAGAGCTCCAAGATAGTAGAGAACTTTATCTGAATCTGGAACAGCAGCTAAAATCTCTTTAAAAACACTGATGGCATCATCAAAGCGTTTTTTGTCTGTATAAAGGATACCTAATCTCACTTTAAGATTGAGATCACTGGCATCGATTCCTGAGAGAGCTTCAGCAAAAGGAATAACTTCATTGAATTGTTCAGTGGCAAAAAGCCCTTGAACGATACGGGTTAGGACAGCGTAATTGTTTGGACTCTTTTTAAGAAAGTTCTTATAGACTACAATGGCTTTCTTCAGTCCTTTTTTCTGATCTGTTTCATCTTTATCGGACTCTTCGTAGATCATCCCCTTAGCGATTGCCGCTTGATAATAACTTGAATCGATGGCCAAGGCGCGATCAAAAAACTTAATCGCAAGATTAGTGTTGTTCTGATGCATGGCCAATTTCCCTTGATAATAAGAGTAAATTGGATTCTTGCTGTTTTGTTTTGAACACGATTCTAAGAGAGAGTTCGCTTTTTTAAATTGCTTGTCCACACCATAAGACTTGGCCAAGAAAATACAAGCTTCTTCGCTTCTTGGAAATTGCTTCAAAACTTGGGCATAAGTTTCACGTGCTTCTTCTTTTTTCTCTAGAGCTGTGTAAACACCACCCAAAACAAGTCCGATCGACTCATCTTTTCCCTTTTCGTCTTTAAAAAGAGATTCGAGAACTTTTTCCGCATCAACTAAATTGCTGGAACGAATAAGCTCTAAAGCAAACTTGCGCTTAATAAAGCGGTCTTGAGGTTTAAGCGTTAACAAATGTTTATAAAGGAAGGCTGCCATTTGAGAGTCGCCTCTCATGGATGAATCTGTTGCTTTAAAAAAGAGATCACTGGCCAAGTACTCTACGGCATCAGAACCCAGCTTTTGGGCTTCAACTGTAAGGGTGGCGAGTTTAGAATCTGTTTCTTGAAAATATTCTTTAAAATCGACCGTTTTTTGCTCAGGCACAACCGTTGCTTCGGCAGTTTTTTTACTTTCCGTTTTGTGACTGGCACAACCCCAAAGTGTGAGGACAAGTGCTGCAGCGGTGGTTGATTTTTTAAATAACATTTTGCAATCCTTTGACCATCTTAAATGTAATAAAAAGATGACTCTAAGTCTCGTTTCGACAGGCTAGACACCAATCTTGAAAAAGAATTGGGTTCGCTTGATTTCTTTTTTTGAAGGCAAGACTTTCCGGCTTTTTTAGTAAACTTCAGCGACGCTCTAGGTTATTTTGGGGTTCAGAAATGTGTCATAACCTGTTAATTTCTAAGGTTTTTTTGACATCGCGCAGGAGTAAGGATTTTTCTAGGGAGAAATTGTTGACAGCATCATTTTAAAACTGCTACAAGTCATGTTCGTAAGTTATGGCAAGGCATTAAGGACACGGCCCAGCGTTATGTGGTTGAGATAATAAGGAATATTTGTTGTTAACCCTTCGAATTCCTGAAAAATCTACACTATGCATTAACTTTTTACGGCGTTGAGTATATAAGACAAAGCGCCTTTAAATATGTGTACTAGTAACTTTTAGACCTGATGGGAATTTGACAACTTTCATCAAACAATAGGGGAAATTAAGATGAACGACGTAAGAATCATCAAGCGCTACCAAAACAGAAAACTTTATGACACTCACCAAAGTTGCTATGTAACTTTGGAGGAAATCGCTCAGATTATCCGTGAAGGTCACGAAATCCAAGTGATCGACAACAAGACAAAGAACGACATCACTTACACAACTCAAATCCAACTTTTGTTTGATCAAGAAAAGAAATCAACAAAAGCAGGTGATACTGAATTGTTGAAGCGTGTAATCCGTTCTCTTGAAGGAACATTCACAGGTTATATCCGCACTCTTGAAGGCGTTGAGCCAAAGATTGCAGAAGTTAAGCCAGAAGTGGTTGCAACTCCTGTGTTCACAACTTCGGTTGAAACACCAAGCACTTTAAACTAACATCTAAAAACGTTAGTTTCGAGGACTACTGGTCATGAACCAAAGTTTTAAACAAATTTGTTTATTGGTACTGGTCGCATCTGCGACCAGTACTTTTTTAGCCCATGCTGAAGGACCTGTTTCAATTAAGAAGCTCACTTCTAAAGAAACGGCCAAGAAAGTATCAAAGGGTGAGATTGAAGAAGATACTTCTTCACCTGCACCGACCTATGCTGCCGCCTCTGGCGCCGTCAATCTTCATTCAATTGGATTGGGATTAGGTCAAACATTTCTCAATGGAAAATTTCAAGATAATGGCGAAGATAAAATCACCGCCGATCTTCTTTATAGCTATAGCGCGAGTAACTCTTTTGATCTTCTCGCCGACTTTCACTATTCAAAACATGAATTTCGCGGACGTTATGTTCGTCTTACAGGATTAGCTTTAGGTATTAAGGCTAAAATTTTTAATTTTGATGCTTTTTCACCGTTTGTTGTCGGTGGACTTGGGTTTTATGCTCCAATGGTTAAGCGCCCAGTAGGAAACGATTTAGTAGAATCAAAAAGCAAAATCGTTTTTGGTAATCATATTGGACTTGGTGCTGAACTTCGTCTCAATCGTCGAGTGACGATGGGAGTGATGGCGCAAATTCACAATCCTTTCGATGTAAAACAAGAAATTGGACCTGAAGTTGAAGGTTCTTATGGAAAGCTTCTCATTTACGGAATGTACTCTTTTTAATCATGTCAGCAAGGCTCATCGTATTTACCGGAAAAGGTGGCGTTGGAAAAACGACCTTATCCTTAGCGCAAACACTTTCTTTAAAAGAGTCTGGTAAGAACGTTCTCTATAATAATTTTGATCAATTTCCTAACTACGGCCTTTGTGATCGCTTAAGAATTCCTCATCTCGATCTCGAACTAGAAGAAAGTGCTGTAGAGTATATGGCGCAGAAACTAGGTTCTCATATGATCGCAGGCTGGATTATGAAGACTCCCTTCTTCTCTTCCTTGCTTCATATGCTTCCCGGTCTTGGTCATATTATCATCATGGGGCATTTAATTAATCGCTTAGAAAAAGATCCAACTCTGACTATTGTGATGGACTCGCCTTCTTCTGGGCATGCCATGACGATGTTCGAATCAACTCATAATTTCAAAAAGATTTTCGGTTCAGGCATGCTCTTTAACGATCTCAATCGCATGCAGGATTTTCTTTTCAGTGGCGACAAAGTTTCAGTTAATGTCGTGACTCTACCGACTGAAATGGCGATCCATGAAGCGAGTGAATTAAAAAGTGCCTTCCTTGGATTTGGGCTTCAAGACGTTAAAATAGTCATGAATGAATCCTTACCAAGTATTCCTGAGATGACTCCAGAAAGAGTTGCATTATTGCCAGAATTTCTCAGTAAAAAATATCAAATTGAATCTCAAATTATAGAGTCATTTAAGAGTGAAATTACGAATACGTTTCCTCATCTGGTCAATGAAAGTATGGCCGAATCTATTACCGAACTTGCCAAGTATTTTGGAGGTTCAAAATGATGAGAGAAAAACCCATTGAAATTTTTTGCGGAACTGGTGGAGTGGGCAAAACCACACTTTCCGCATCGCGAGCGATTCAATTGGCGGCCAGTGGAAAAAAAGTACTCTTGATTACGATTGATCCGGCCAAACGTTTAAAAGAAATTCTTAATATGACTGATGAAGCGGCTGGCGAAATTACCACCATTCAATCAGATATTTTTCGTCATCAACCAGGAAATGTTCCTTACCAATTTGATGCTCTTCTCATGTCTCCTGAACACACGCTTAAGCGCATGGCCGAGAGAAATCAATCTTTTCAAGATTTCGACAATCGCATAATGAAAACATTGGTTCGCCCTTATGGTGGAATGAATGAAATCATGGCGATTATTGAAGTTCAGTATCAAATGGAACAAAAGAAATACGACTGCATTGTATTAGATACTCCGCCGGGCAAGCATTTTATTGATTTTCTTTTATCGACTCAAAAGATTAAGCGCTTTTTTGATAAAACTTTTGTGGAAATTTTTAAGTACCTCGGCAAATCAGTGGGAACACAAAGCGAAGCTCCGGGCATGCTCTCGATTCTAGTCAGAACCGGAATCAAGAAGCTTTTATCCTACCTTGAGAAAGTTACAGGCGCGCAATTTGTGAACGATTTTATCGACGCCATCGTTGGTCTTTATCGCAATCGCGACTCCTTTCTTAAGGCCATGGCCTTTCAAGAAGAGCTGCAAAAAGAAGAAGTTTCCAATTGGTTTTTGGTTACCAGCGTTGAACAAATGAAGCAGAGCGAAGCGCGTGAATTGCGCGAAGAAGCTGTGCGCTTTATGCACAATGATAATTATCTTCTCATCAACAAGTCGATTTCTCAGTATTTGGGGGATTGGTTTCCGCAAGATGAATACTTGAAAAAGCTACGACACACTATGCTCGATAAGGAAAATAGGTTAAAAACTATGCAGGATCAAAGCTTTCGTTCCAGCATCCTTTTTCCTGAAGTTCTCGAGACTTCACCCGCCGAACACGTAGGGAAATTGGCCACTGAATGGAGCATCCACTTCCCTATTTAAAAGGCTGATATGAATTCTGAAATGATTAAAACCAAAGAAATGCTCGATGCTTTTGTATGTCATCGTTGGAACGATATCAACAAATATATCGACCAAATGATGAGCACACTTCCGACTCCTATCTATTCTAGTGTCGATATTCGCGAGAGCTTAGATAAATATGCTCCAGTCGATCACAATATGTACCCAGCAGGTTTTAATAATGTCTGCTCACTTGACCTCGAAGCCTGTGCCAAAGAATTTAAAACTCAAATAAAAGCACTTAAGAGCGATGCACAGACAATTGCTATCATTCCAGAGTCGCACACCAAAAATCTTTTCTATCTCGATCATTTAGCGATTTTAAGTAAAACTATTCGCGAAGCAGGCTTCACTGTTATTATCGCCTCACCTGATCAGGCACTGTTCCAAGAATCGCCCAAACTCGCACTGGTTTCTCAATCTCAATATGATGTCGAAATTGTTCAACTCAAAGAAGTGAACAATGAGCTTTTTGCTGGAGAGACAAAAGTCGATGTGGCGATTTTAAATAATGACCAGTCTTCTCCGCTACAAATGCCGTGGAAATCAATCACAACGCCAATCGTGCCAACTCCACTCATTGGTTGGTTTGCTCGTCAGAAGATCAAGCATTTTTCATTTTATAATAAAGTGGTTCTTAACTTTGCGGATAAATTTCAAATCGATCCTTTACTGCTCGAAGCTCAATTTAGTTCTAAGGAAAATATCGACTTCAGTTCTAAAGAAGGCGTTGAAGAATTAGCAGCGGAAGTGGATAAACTGATCGCCAAAGTTGGCGAAGGCAAATCGATCTTTGTAAAAGCCAGCCAAGGTACCTATGGCATGGGCATCATGGTGGTCAAATCAGGAAAAGAAATTCTTGAAATGAACCGTCGTGAACGCAACAAGATGGATGTGGGCAAAAATAAAATCAAATTTACCTCCGTTATCATTCAAGAAGGAATTGAAACGGCAATTCGCTACGATGATATGCCAGCAGAAGTGACGATCTATCTTGTCGGTGGAAAAAGTCTTGGCGGCTTTATGCGCGCCAATCAAGAGCGCAGCTCAACTGACAACTTGAATGCCAAAGGCGCTGTCTTCAGAAAATACTGTATTAGTGAAATTAAACAAAATAATGATTATCAGTGCAAGGAAGCAGTCTATTCAATTATCGCCCGCCTCTCAACTTGGGCAGCGGCGCTTGAAATTGAAGAAGCACTAAAATAAAAGGGGATTTTTTATGATGAAAGGTGCGAAAAAAAACGTACTCGATGCAATCGGAAACACGCCAATTGTGAAACTCAATTCAGTTGTCACTGGTGTTGAATCTGAAATCTACGTCAAAATGGAATATATGAATCCGGGCGGTTCGACTAAAGATCGCATCGGTAGCTATATGCTTGATCAGGCCATCAAAGAAGGAACACTGAAGCCAGGTGGAACAATCATTGAAGGAACATCGGGAAATACAGGTGTTGGTCTTGCCATGTGGGCGGCCATTAATGGTTACAAGTGTATTTTCGTTTTGGCCGACAAACAGTCACAAGAAAAAATCAACAACCTCCGCGCCTTTGGTGCCAAAGTTGTAGTTTGCCCTACCAATGTTGAACCTGATGATCCACGTTCTTATTATTCAGTTTCAAAGCAATTAGCGACAACCATTCCGAATGCTTTTTACGTCAATCAATACGACAACCTCAATAACCGCGATACTCATTATCACTGGACTGCGCCTGAGATCTACGACCAAACTCAAGGAGACTTCGATGCTTTCGTTGCCGGAGTTGGAACGGGTGGAACTATTACCGGATGTGGAAAATATTTTAAAGAAAGAATGCCTCATGTAAAAATCGTTGCCGTTGATCCAGTCGGATCAATCCTCGCCGATTATGCCAAGACGGGAAAAATGATTCCTGCCAAATCTTATGTTCTCGAAGGAATTGGTGAAGACTTTATTCCTCAAAACTACGACTTCAGTGTCATTGATCACTGGGTTACAGTGGGAGATAAAGAAAGCTTTATCATGACTCGTAAACTTTTAAAGCAAGAAGGAATTTACGCTGGAGGCTCTTCTGGTGCTGCTATTCTTGGTGCTATTGAATATGCCAAAGGTCTCGATAAACCTCAAAAAATCATTGTGATGTTGCACGACTCTGGCAACAGATATGCTTCTAAAATCTTTAATGACGATTGGATGAGTAATAACGGTTATCTCGATCATTCATTTAACGTTCAAATCAAAGATGTCTTGAAACTTCTTGGTAAGACCAATCGCGGAGTCGTTACCGTTCAAGATACATCAACAATTGGTGAAGTCATTAACTTGATGGAAAAAAATGGTGTTTCACAAATCCCTGTCATTGGAAGAAATGGTGTTCTTGGGATTGTTTCTGAAAAGAATCTTTTGAGACCTGTTGTTATGGGTGAATTCAAAAAAGACGACAATATTTCACTGGCGATTAATCCTCAGTTCAGAATTGTCGATGCCAATGATCTTCTCTCTAGTGTTGCCGACGGCCTTCTGAAAAAAGAAGTGGCCCTCGTTACTCAAGGTGAGAAGATTGTCGATATCTTGACCGATATTGATGTTCTTCAATATGTATCAGTAACTCAAAATTCATAAAGAGATTTAATATGACGAAAAAAACGACGAAAACGAAAAAAAATGATCATGCCTTTTCAACTAAAGCTTTGCACGTTGGAGGAGAACCAGATCCAACAACCGGTGCGATCATGCCTCCGATTTATCAAACCTCAACTTATGTGCAATCTTCACCAGGTATCCATAAAGGTTATGAGTATACCCGCTCTCACAATCCCACCAGAACGAGGCTTGAACAATGTCTCGCCGCCCTCGAAAATGCCAAACATTGTCATGTCACGGCCAGCGGACTATCTGCTGAAATGCTGATCATGCACACGCTTAAACCAGGCTCAACGATTCTTTGTGGTGATGATGTTTATGGTGGGACTTATAGACTTTTCACAACCGTTTTTAGCTCTCTTCATAAGTTTCATTTTATCGACACAACAAACGTCAAGGCAGTAGAAGCTGCCATCAAGAAACATAAGCCAGCTTTGGTTTGGCTCGAGAGTCCAACCAATCCAATGCTTAAAATTTCTGATATTGAAGCCATCTGCAAGCTTGCGACGAAAGCGAAAGCGATAGTCGCTGTTGATAACACTTTCATGAGTCCTTATTTCCAAAAGCCTCTCGAGCTTGGAGCAACCATTGTTCTCCACTCGATGACAAAATATATCAATGGCCATTCTGATGTGGTTGGCGGTGCTTTGATGACCAACGATGAGAAACTTTCAAAAGAGTTTTTCCGTCTACAAAACTCAATCGGTCCTTGCATGTCACCATTTGACAGTTGGCTGGTACTCCGAGGAGTGAAAACATTAGCTCTTCGTATGGAAGCCCATGCCAAGAACGCCATGATCGTTGCTCAATATCTTGAAAAGCATCCTCAAGTTGAGTCTGTGGTTTATCCTGGTCTCACTACCCATCCTCAACATAAGATTGCGAAAAAGCAGATGTCTGGTTACGGCGGCATGATCACTTTCTTTATCAAAGGTGGATTGAAAGCTTCTCGCAAGTTTTTGGAGTCTGTTGAATTATTCGCACTGGCCGAAAGCTTAGGAGGAGTAGAGTCTTTAATTGAGCATCCAGCGATCATGACTCACGCTTCAGTTCCTAAGAAAATTCGCGAAGAATTGGGCATTCACGACAACTTAATTCGCTTATCAGTTGGTATTGAAGATATTGATGATCTTTTGGCTGATCTTGATCGAGCGTTTAAGAAATCTAAAAGCTAAAACGTTCCCGTCGAAGGATCATTCTTAGTTGGCTCAAGAGGACGTGCTGAATCCTCTATTACTTCTTCTTTCTCAGTAGTTGAAGAGCTTGAAGGAGCTGACATTTTCCCTGTCAAAGGAACAATCACGCCTTCATAAACTTGATCGCGGCTTAAAACCATACCCTTTTGAAGATGGGCATCGAGAAGAACGTAAGCGCAATAAACTTTGCCATGATCAGAGTTCAAATTTTCTTTTTCACCTTCAGCAAAGATCAGTCCATCGTCTTGAAGCAGCTCTCTCATTAAGTAATAGTCTTTACAGAAATCACTTTGATCTTCGCTTGAACAAGCATAGGCACGCTTTAAGACTTCGACCGAAGTACTATTTCGTTTGATGTGAACCGGCTCGCGACAAACATCAATCAACCAAGCTTTCTTCATGAAATACCATTTCGTGTGTTCAATATTGAGAACACATCCATCTTTTTTAATGGTCAGTACGTTTTTGGACAACCCCAAAGGTGGAGCTTTATGAGAGACCACCACATCAAATGAGTTTTGCAGACAAGCATTGTCGTCAAAAGCCCAGCTTGAGATGGAAAAAAGTAATGATAAGGCTAAGATACTAAACTTGTACAATGGCATTGGGATCTACCTCTAAACAAATGACGGTGGCGTCATATTTTAAAAAGTCTTTGGCCGAGTTTTTCTTCAATTGAAAAAAGGCTTCGTTTAATATTTCTTTACTGGATTTATCGTCTTGAGACTTTAAGAATTCACGATAAGTGAGATTGTTAATCATTCCATTGGTATTCTTTTTAACTCCAGGTGAATAAACCAGATATTTTTCATTTCGCTTTAACTTAAACTCTTGATAGGCCGTCTCAAAAAAGTTTTCATTCAAGGGGTATTGGTTGGCCGCAACAGCAATTTCTTTAGTTGTCATAATTTCTTGGCGTCCAAAGAAAAATCCAGAACACACCATGGTTCTTAAATCAATTTGGGCAATGGCGAGTTCAAGCATTTCCGGTCTATCGCGATCAATCAATTCGAGATCTCGCAGTTCACAGGTCAATTCTTCCAGAAAGGTTTCGAGCACAGATCTATCTATGTTTACTATTTTTCGTAAATTTTCGAAATGCGAAAGGATCACACTAGAAGCAACATAAGAAGTTGCACTAGAGAGAAGAATATTAATTTTTTGATCTGTGGTAAAAATATCAAAGAACTCTCCTCCCGAACTCTCTCCCGCCGCAAATTTTGAAAAGACTTTAAGTCCTTTAAAAGTTTCATTGCGAAGAGGAACTAATCTTTCGTGAAGTTTTTTAACTCGAGTAAGTTCGCCTAACGCCATCGACATGATGTGAGACATTTTCATTCCCGTCTCAGAGAGATTCGCCATTTCTAATAATGTTCTACCTAGTTGAATAGAACTTCTGATCAATGGATAGAAGAATTGGATATCTCTCGCAGTATCAATGACTCCATGAAGTTTTTTACTTTTAGAACAGATTTGTCGAAGCCCCCATTCGTCATCTCCCAATTCTTGAAAATTAGCAGCGAGCAAAATAGGAGTTCTCATCGCAGGTAATGAAGTATCAATTTCCTCGCCAAAATATTCGACGATAATTGCTGAAAATCGGATGGTGTTCTGTGATAGCCAATGGAGAATATCTTCTTTACTTGATAGGTTAACCCACTCGACATTGACCTCATTACTGAAATCCTTTTCGAGAGTTGAAATATACGCCTTGATCCGTTTACCGTGATATAAGACGGCCATCTGATCCATGAAGCCAATCCTTTAGCTAAGTCAAAATGTAGATAAAAGACTAACATGTTCACTCTTGAGGGGCTAGCCCAGATGAGCGCTAACCCATTAAAACAACGATGATTTTTTTCATTCTGCCCCTATTTCTGGGCATCACTTTAAATTGTCGAAATTATGGCAGCTAGCTGAAATAACTCGAATTTCATGAGCTTTAGCTCAAGTTTACTGATCTAGATTCCGAAAAACCTGAGAGGTTCAGTTAGAATTACACTAAGTGTTAGAAAAGGCAGATTATGGCAACGAAAGCAGCATTAAAAAAAGGCGAAGAGTATTCAAATGACAATGTCATTTCTATGACTGAAATCGTAACTAATGTTGCGCTCATGAACCTATCTCGCGAAGTTCAAGACCTTAAACGCAAGCAAAAAGATTTCTGTGAAATGGCAGTAAGAGCGATTCTTCACGCCCTAGATTGTAAGGACCATTATACTTTTGGTCATAGCATGAGAGTAACCTATTATGCTCTCGTCCTTGGTAAAGAATTGGAACTTAGTGGTGATGAACTCTATGACTTAGAACTCGCCGCCCTTTTTCACGATATTGGAAAAATTGGTGTACCTGATAAAGTTCTTTTAAAGCCAGCGCGCCTGACAGAAGAAGAGTTCTTAGAAATGAAAGCTCACCCTTCAAAGTCTGCTGAAATTCTTGAAGGCTTCGAGCCCTTTGAACTCGTTGCCAAATATGCCAAACACCATCATGAGAGATACGATGGCCGTGGGTATCCGGACTCACTCAAAGGAGAAGAAATTCCCCTTTTCTCAAGAATTATTCTTATTGCTGATACCTTTGATGCCATGACTTCTACGCGCCCTTACAGAAAAGGTCTCGCTTATGAAGTTGCTTTCAGCGAACTCAAGGAGTTTTCAGGCTCACAATTTGATCCTCAATTGGTTGAACACTTCTGTGCTGCGATGGCTAGAGAAGAAGCCAAAAAAGAAGGAACTTTCAAACTCACTATTATTGAAGGTGAGTTCAATAAAGACGCCGCTTAAAAAAATAATTACATATTGAGATCTGTTTCTTCGACTTGAGTTTTCGTTGGAGTTGCATCTGTACAAAATCCCGTCGGCTCATTGAATTTAACGTAATAACCTTGTATCGCTTCACAGTCTTTATCAGAGGCATAAACGTTTTTAATAACACATTCTGGATTTTTCTTATTTTGCTTACTCCATACTTCATTCCCACGACATTGAAAATAACTTAGCTTATCTACGCAAGCCCAATGTTTTCCTGTGCAGTTGTAAACCAATCCTCTTCCAGTTCTTTCATAGTTAGGAGGAGCAATGAAGTCAGCTTTGCTATCCAACATTTTATTCATCTTATCAACTGGGTCTTTCTTTGGTTCTTCAACATTATCTACCAAAGTATCAATCTCTTTACTCATTTCATCTTGTTGACCAGTGGTGGTTTCTACCGTTGGTGTCGTCTCTGGAGCTGGGTCATCAAGAATGGTTGTCTCTGCTGGAGTTGGCTCAGCTGTTACTTCAGGGGCTGTCTCAACTATGGCTGGAGTTTCTTCAACTCCCATCGATGGTGGTTCAACAATCTCGGGTGCCTGCTCAACTACTGGTGTAGGAGTCGGTTCTTTTGGTGTTTCTACAACAACTGGCTGCACAGTCTCTTCAGGAGTTTTCATCACCTCAGCAGGAGTCTCTGGTGGAATATCAACTGCAGGCTGCTCAGCACTTGCAGTATTCTCAGCTGGAACCGCCTGAGCATCAGGCGTCGTTGCTTCTGCATTCGGAGCTGCTGTCTCGGTCTTTGGTTTTTTCTTTCTTTTAGGTCTTTTGGGTTTTATCTCCTGAACTACCGGTAACTCATCTGTTGATTCAGTTAATAAAAATTGATCAGCTGCAAGATAGAGAATAACAATTCCCAATCCAACTCTTATCATTAATTGTTTTTTCTTTTCTTTGTCGGTCGGTGCTACTTTTTTAGGATCTGTCTTATCGTCATCGTCATCTTCTTCGTCTTCATCATCTTCGTCGTCAGCATCAGCTTTTACTTTCTTAGAAGCTTTCTCTGTAATTTCATCTATGTCGACTTCACTGGTACTTTCCTCAGTGTCGACTTCCTCGTCTTCATCGTCTTCATCTTCGTCTTTAGATTTGCCACCGCGCTTCAGTTTGGATTTCAAACTTTCGATGACTTCTTCAAACTTTTCTTTTAGTTCATCCAACTTACTCATGGCGACTATTTTACTTCCAGTGTTTTAGTCTATAATTTCTATCGTACATGAATTTTAAATTCTTGTAGATAACTTATCGAAAATTCAGATCGAGGCTTTAATTTTATGACAATTATTGATGATGGGGTCATTAAATTCACACTAAACAATCAAGAAATGCCGCTTAAGGTGGACATTAACACGATCAATTCACTCGAGAATTGGCGTAAAAAGCTCTACGCCATCGAATTAATCGGTGAATATAAGAGTGATCATATCGGATATGGTAACCTCTCCCTTTTGATAAAGAGATTTGGAAGAAACGATCAACCAGAGTTCTTAATCACTGGAACACAAACTGGTCACCTTCCCGTTCTCACTGCAAATGAATACACGCTCGTTCACAGTTATGACCTTGAAAAGAATATTGTTAATTCAGAAGGGCCCATGAAACCTTCGAGTGAGTCCCTTACTCATGCTGCAATTTATTTAGCGAATCAAGAAATTAGCGCTGTCTTTCATGGTCACGATACACATCTCTGGAATGAAATGATAAATCACAATTATCTTTCAACAGCCGCTTCGATTCCCTATGGAACCATTGATATGGCCGTTGCTGTTCAAAAACTAACGTATAATAAACCTTCAGGTCTCTTCGTAATGAAAGGTCATCAGGATGGGATCGTATCCTGGGGAAGAACGGCTGATGAGGCTGGCGAATTATTATTAGAAGTAAATCATAAATTCAAGCGGTAGTGGACTCTCTTTCTTCGAGAGCTTGTTCCATAATTCCACTATTTGATTCTGCGCTTGTTTAATATTTGATTCGACTAAAAAGAAAGTCATAAATTTTCGGTCTAATGGCGAAAGTGGTAAAAAGCCTTTCGCTGTATTTTTCGTCCACATTTGATCACCAATACTATTTTCAAAACTTTTCCACGATTCACTCTTTTTCAAAGCGCTTGTAGGCCACATCAAGAAAACTCCAATATTCTGAGTCCCGAATTTCTTCCACAAGCTCCACGTCACCCAGCCCATAGTTTTGCGACAATTAATTTCAACCAAGGGATAAATTTTTCTCTCACCCTCTTCGAGATAGTAAAAGGCATCGATCTGTAAATTATTTTCAGGGGAAAGTGTTGAGAGATAGTGAAGAGCAGGCTTCAGTTTCCCATGAAGTTCTTCAACTTCTGGCATAAAAGGCTGAATCAAAGCTCCTTTGAAGCGGCCTTGTGGATCGTTCAAATTTTGAACTCCAAAATAATCTTGAAATCGACTTTGCTTTAAATATGTCATTCCAATATCCAGAGTTCGGTTAAACCAAGGTTCTAATAGCACCGGCTCATTCCACTCGAGTTGAGGTAGATGCGTACTATCAAAGACCTTATTGCCTAGACCAGAGAAGGAATAAGGGCTCTTCACCACCCAACGATGATATTCTTTATATTGTTGAATATGATTTTTAAAATCAAAGGCATTTTCGATGAGTCGACATGATTCAGGAACAAGGTCGAAGTTTTTCGCTACTTGATGAGAAAAAATTTTAGAATTTATTTTCTGGCTTAATTCAATATCCGTAATCTCTCCCCACCAGTAATGACTTCCATCTTTACTTGAAGAAATGATAACATCGTCCTCTTTAATCTTTTTTAAATAAGATAAATAGTCTTGATCAAAAACTCGATCCGTTGCAAGAGCCTCATACTCTAGCAATAAGATTAAATAATCAAACTCTTCAGAGATTAGATTATTTACTGGTTGTTGAGGAAAAAAAAGTCGTTGTTCAAAATTAAAGCCAGGAAGAAAACTCATTTTTGCTTCCATTGCTTGCGATTCACAATTTTATATTCATCTTTAAAATTTTTAATCTTTTCTATATAGTGCTCAGGGAAACCTGCGTTAATTCGAGATTGCTCATTAAACATATTGCCACGGGCCCGAGCTGGTGTGAAATTGTAGGGTAAAAGTTGTTGGTAATAGTCCCAAAGTTCTTCGCTATTTTCAATTTTAGATGCGAGATGATCGATTCCAAAATGAACATGCCGCTCTTCATCTTTTAAAACAATATCGAGAACATTTGCTGTTTGTGGATCTCCCAGACGAATAAAAACGTCTTTGTAGTATTGAGCAAAGTCTAAATTGGCCTGTTCAAGTGATAGTGCAACGAGTGCATAAAAAGACTCAAAAGTTTCAATTTTTAAAAGTTGGCGCCAGAAGAAATCATTAACGGGATAGTCGCCAAACTCGCAACCAAAGTCTTTCATACGTTCGCAGTAAAGACGAAAATGTTTTTGCTCATCCGCAATCGTCGCTAAAACAATTTTCTGGGCAGTTTCATCGAGATCAAACTTTAATAATGCTGCCGCCAACATCTCGATCGCCAACAGCTCATGGTTGGCAAAAAAGTGCAGAGCTTTTGCTCTTTGATTAAGATCTGTTAAATTTTTAGGAAAAGAGACTCGCTCGTCGGAAATCTTCATTTTCTCACAGCGGCCAGGCAAGTCTGGGATATTCTGCAATTGAAATTTGTTAAAGCTCGTTACCAGCTTAGGGGAGATCAACTTATGATCTAAATCGCCTTGATGAAGTAATGTCTCAGCATAATGATCAATGTTCATGGTTCAAATTACTTTTTAAAGTTAGAACGCTTTCGTCGGCGCCGTGGTCCATTATCAGAACCTCCTCCGGGTGCACCCGGAGGTCCACCTGCGCCAGGACCGCTCTTCTGGCCACCAGGGCGACGATCAAATTTCCGAGGTCCTCTATTGCGATTATTATTGGGACCAGACTCAGGACCTTTGTCACCCTCTCTACCAGGTTTATTTCCAAAACCTCGTTGAGATCCGCGGTTATTTCTAAACCTTCTCGTTTTGAAACATTCTTCGCAAATAGCGAATTTCGATTTATCTGATAACTTAGTCCCGCAACTCGAACACGTCGGTACGATTTTATCCGACAATAATGTATTGAGCTGTTCGATCGCTTGACCTTTATTATGGAGAAGATCTTGTTCATCGAAGACAAAGAGATTCTTTCCAAAATGGCGCGATAACCATTGATAAAGCTCTACGCACTTAATTGTAGTTTCGAGATAATCAATGTCTCCAGATTTAAAATCAATTTTTTCATTATGGATCATGTTCCCAGTGACATAATTATTCAATATCCAAACGTAATACTGAACATGCTCTAACAACCCAAGATTTACTGGCGAACAGGCAAATCCAAAAGTCTCTGCACTTGTTAATTTATTGCCGACATCCGCATCTTCAACCATTTCTGCAAGTTCGATCATTTCTTTCAAATCAACACAGAAGAAAGGTAATTGAAAGATCATCGTGTTAAAAAGACGCAAGAACTCTGAGAGTCTCAAGCGTGAAAGTCCATTGCTCTCAAGGGCTTCATTCACTTGCGAAAAGATTTCTAAATCGGGACCCACCATACATTTATCTTGTTGCTCGAGAGTTGCCTCAAGAGCATCGCGAATTTGGTCTAGTCCATTTTCTTCTTTTTGCAAACAAGTCACAAAGCCTGTTGGGTAACGTTGGTAACGACCCGCTCGACCTGCAATCTGCTTAATCTCACTCTCAGTTATGGGATGTTCTTTGCTATCAATATATTTAGTGAGTGTCGAGAAAACGATTCTTCTAATAGGGAGGTTCATCCCCATCGAAATGGCATCTGTGGCCACGATGATATCGGTTTCACCTTGGTCAAATTTACGGGCTTGCTCCCTTCTTACTTCTGGAGAAAGTCGACCATAAACGATAGAAACTTTAAAATCTAATCGTTCTAGATCCGTTTTATACTTCAAGGCATTTCGCCGTGAAAAGACAATGAGTGCGTCTGACTTTTGAAGTTCACCCAAAGTTATTGGGCGATTCTCTACATTCAATTTAGTCATTCTTTCATAATTGCGAACTTCAAGAACATCTCCGCACAGTTCGACAATCTTTTTAACCAGATTGAGCACACTGGCGTCACCGCAAATATGAACCTCATCAGCAAAGACGTTAACTAAGGCACGTGTCCAGGCCCATCCTCTCTGGGAATCGGTGATCATTTGAATTTCATCAATGACACAACAATCAAAATACTCATGGAGCTTGGCCATTTCGATTGTTGAAGCATAATGGGTTGCCCCTTCCACTTCAATAATCTCTTCACCAGTCAAAAGCGTCGTTGTCACACCTTTAGTATTCATTTTATCGTAAAGCTCAGCCGCCAAAAGTCTCAACGGAGCGAGATAGCAGCCCTTCTTAGCCTGGCATAGGGCTTCGATGGCATGATAGGTTTTACCTGAGTTGGTAGGACCCATATGATAGATAATTTTACGAGTAATGGTTCGCGCTTGAGAGTGAATCCAAAACTCTCCGAGATAATCTTGCAAAATTTTGCCTGAGATATCTTTGCGTTTCAAAAACATCACAGACTTTAAAAGTTTTTTAAATTCTCGTTCGAGAAATCGGTCATTGCGCCAAATATTGGTATTTAACTGGGCCAAAAAGCGATCATATTCCTCATCTGTGATCAAATCTTGATTCAATTCCTCTTGAACCATTAACTTCTTAAAGAAAGGTACAAGATAATTTTTCTGCTTCGCCGCCAATTCTGAAGGAGCAGTAAAAATTTCACGCATATAAGACTTAACTTGTGATTCAAGTCTATTGACAGTTGAACGTTTGAGTTTAAAACGAACACTGTGAAAAATTTTATCTAAGCTCTTCTGCATATCTGTGTAGAGCTCGCTAACATCCCCTTTACCCGTTTCAAATACTTCCTCGATCTTAGCTTTTCCGGCATTCACAATTTCTACACATTGATCGTAGAGATATTCTCTGAGCCGAGTTCTAAAATCAGCCTGACAAGCAACACACTGACATTCCATTGCCTGCGATTTCATATCAATATTAAAATTGTCTTTAATCAGCGTTTGATTGGCGACGTGCTTATCTTTTTTAAGCGCAATCCAATCGCGCAATGTTTTTAAATGGAGTTCCAAGATATTGGGATTGAGACCACCATCTTGTCCAAAGAAGAACATTTCCTTTTCAGGAATCATACAATCTTCGAGAAAGAGAATATCGAGAATAAAGTCTCTTTGAATAAATTCTTCAAAAGCAACAAACTCAGTGTCGAAAAGTCCCATTAATGTGGGAAACTCTCCAAACAATGTGGATAAATCTTTTTGAATAAATTTAAGAGTTTCTAAAATCTTATTGGCATCTTCAGTGGAACGAACAAAACCTTCATCGTCTTGAGAAAAGTTATTGATCTTCAATAAGCTTTTTCTTTCGGATTCAAGGATTGAGGAGAGAGAGTCGAAATCGATCAGATCGGGAATATCGGTTGATGACACTATGGTTTCACCCTTTAAAAAAAAGCGCCCCATTTAGGGGCGCTCACTTAAGAAATACTAAAATGATTTTATCACTTATCTAATTCAACGACAAATGCGATGGCCATTTGTGAGAACTTAAGAGCGTGACGTGCATGGCCACCAGAAACATCTAACCTATCGCGAGAGGTATGGATATTTCTATTCATAGCACCTTTGCGTGATTCGAAAGGCATTGAAGCTGGGTAACCTTGATTATGCCATGATGCATGATCGCTACATCCGTAACCACACTTATCATATCCCCACTTAATTCCTGGAAGATAATGATCAATTAATGATCCAATAAATTGGTTTTGAGCTTCATTCGTGTAATCCGTCATTAAAACGATATCTTCTTGAGAACCATTGAAGTTCGTCATATCGAGTTGCATTACACCAATAACATTCAAGTTATCTTTTTTGAAGCTAGCTGCCACTTCTTTTGATCCGAGAAGTCCAACTTCTTCTGCAGCATAAGCCATGAACTTGATCGTTTTTTGCGGTTGAAAGTTATTCGCCATAAGAATGCGTATAACTTCAGTCAGTGTTGAAATTCCTGAAGCATTGTCGTCAGCACCTGGTGCCGTCGCATTAGCTCCGCCCATCCATCCGGCAATTGAATCAGCGTGACCACCCAAAACGATAGTTTCAGATGAAGCACCTTCTAGGGTCATGATAACTGTTGGTTGTCCCCATCCTGAGTGGCGGAAATATTCAACTTTGGCATCAGTGCGACCTTGAATAAGTGAAGACCAGGTATCAAAGACATAGCGTTGTGAATCTTCGCCTGTGCTAGATTTGTAATAACGGTTTTTGAAACTAGACATCTTTTCAATTTGAGATCTGATGTTCATCTCTTGAACTTGTGCAATCATGGTATTAACAGTTGCATCTTGATCGATAGTGTAATTGGCA
The DNA here is from genome assembly GCA_002786715.1 of Bdellovibrio sp. CG22_combo_CG10-13_8_21_14_all_39_27. GTDB lineage: Bacteria > Bdellovibrionota > Bacteriovoracia > Bacteriovoracales > Bacteriovoracaceae > 21-14-all-39-27. Next base: position 256,385 of record PCTW01000038.1, on the reverse strand, counting down.
ACTTCCGCCTTGTTCATGCTCTTCATGAATTGCTCGTTGTCGAGAACTCCCATGGCTTCTTCGAGTGAATCGTGACGAACAAACCCACCGCAACGGCGAAATTCTTCGTGCATGATAGAACTTAAATGTCCTAAGTTTCTTTCGTCAATTTCAACAACGGCAATGTTATCGCCTGTCGATTTAATGCCTTTTTCACCGAAAAACTGATTCTTTTCCATTGTGCTAAGTACATCTTTGTCAATTGTTGCCCAAAAAGATTGTGAATAGGCTTGCATACTAAAAAGTACTGCCCCTAAAGTGATCCACGTCCTATGGAATTTCATAATACCTCCGTAAATATAACTATCGCTCATCCTTGAAGCTTCAGTTAGTGTAACTTTTCAGAAGGCAAAAGACCTCAAATTGGTCTAATATGTTCTTACACTGGGCCTCAAGTGTCAGTGAATATTAGCTATTATAGGATTAACGCGATCCGCATGGAGTAAAAATGCAAACATGGATTACTAAAGAGTTCAACATTAAGTACCCCATTATCATGGCCCCCATGTTTCTCGTTTCCAACGAAGAGATGCTCATTGCTGCCGCCGAAAGTGGAATCATGGGCTGCATACCGGCCCTGAATTATCGAACCCCAGAACTTTTCGAAGAAGGAATGAAACGTCTAAAAGACAATTGCAAGGGCCCTTTTGGAGTCAACCTTATTGTTAACAAATCAAATATCGTCCTTGAAAAGCAAATGGAAATTTGTGAACGGATTAATCCTGACTTTGTCATCACTTCATTAGGCAGTCCTGAAGAAACAATTAAACGCTTACAACCTAAAGGAGTGCGAGTGCTTTGTGATGTTGTGGATGTTGAGTATGCTCTCAAAGTAGAAAAACTTGGGGCTGATGCACTCATTGCCGTAAACTCTGGAGCTGGCGGACATGCAGGGCCCATTCCTGCTTCAATTCTGGTCCCCATGCTCAGAAAATCCTGTAAACTTCCGGTAATTTCAGCAGGTGGTGTTGGAACAGGCGAAGGACTTTTATCTGTACTTGCCCTTGGGGCAGAAGGCGTTTCGGTTGGTTCACCTTTTATTTCTTGCGTTGAGAGCCCAGTGAGTGCTGAATATAAAAAAGCTTGCTTAGATTTTGGTGCTAAAGATATTGCTCTGACGACAAAAGTTTCTGGTTCGCCTTGTACAGTGATCGTAACTCCTTACGTGAAGAAAATTGGTCTCGATCAAAATGTGGTTGAGAAAGTTTTAAATAAAAATAAACAATTAAAAAAATATGCCAAGATGCTCACCTTTTATAAAGGCATGAAAGCGCTTGAGAAAGCTGCTTTCTCTGCCACCTATAAAACGGTTTGGTGTGCCGGTCCTTCAATTGAATTCATTGATCGAGAAATGAAAGTTAAGGACTTTGTCGATAAAATCATAGGCGAATACAAAACGGCCCATGCAAAATTAGGACAACTTAGCCTCTCATGATTCCATTATTTCGGGCCCTCATTTATAAAAACTTTTCACGTTTATATGTTGCGGGCTTAACCTCTGAATTGGGTTCGTTTTTAACAGAAACTGCTCTTACATTATTATTATTTGATCTCTCTCAGAAAAATGCCGCCATTCTCGGTATTTCTCGTGCGCTCTTTTTGATTAGTATGACCATAGGAAATATCATCGGAGGACCCCTCGGAGAAAAATACGATCGCCGAAACATTCTAATCGCAACCGAATTCTTTAGAATGCCTGCTATCATTCTTTTGTTCTTTGTCCAAACTCCAAGTACGATAATCGGAGCAACTGCTGTTATTGCTTTTTTTACAGGTGTTTTCAGACCTACACGCCAAACTTTAATTGTCGACGTGGTTCCTCCAGGGGAAATGAAAAATGCCAATTCTCTTTTTGCCTCAACCTTCGCTGTACTTCATATTACTGGCCCCTTTTTCGGAGCCGTTCTCTACTCTTTGCTCAACGGCATCAATGAAATTTTGCTTTTTGATCTCTCAACTTATGTCCTTGGAATATACTTACTTCGTAGAATACAATTGAAAAAGACGAGTAAGCCTCCTGCTTTCTCTCTTATTCAAGACTTCAAACAAGGTCTGGAATTTGTGTCGAAACGATTAGATGTTCGAGCAATTTTGATAAACAACTGCGTCGCTGGTTTTTCTATTGGTATTTTAATTTCTCTTCTCATTCCCTACACCACTGAGAGTTTGGGATGGTCCAAGAATCAATATGGGGTTCTGATGGCCTGTTTTGGGTTGGGTGGTTTTATTGGTGGAACGATGGCCTCGACCAATAAAATCAAAATGCATTTAGGAAAGCTTATACTTTTACTCATTACGACCGAAGGAATTCTTTTTATCTTTTTCAATTATATTACTAATTACTATTTATGCTTGGTCCTTTTTGGCATTTGGGGCTTTTCTGTATTTCTCAGGGTTAGCAATCAATTAAATTATTTTTCAACGACTGTCGATTCAGAATATTTAAATCGTGTGATGTCCCTCTCTGAGATGTCCTTTATCACGCCCAACATTTTGGGTAGCACCATTGTTGGAGTTATTGGCAACATCTACTCTCCCCATTCTATTTTACTTGGGGCTTCCCTCTTTTTCGTGACTGTCATATTTATTCGGCATTTTATGAAAGATACAAAAGAATTAAAAAAAGCCTCTCTTACACAAGTGCATCGAGAGGCTTATGTTGAAACGACAATTTAGAACGAATTAAACTAAACCTGCTCTTTTGAGTAAGGCTTCTGGCGAAGGCTCATGACCTCTAAATTTCTTAAAGAGTGTCATCGGGTGCTCACTCCCACCGCGAGATAAAACGTTATCTCTAAATTTCTTGGCCACTTCTTTGTTAAAAATACCCTTTTGCTTAAACAGCTCAAAAGCATCTGCATCTAAAACTTCGGCCCATTTATAAGAATAATAACCAGAAGAATATCCTCCCTGGAAAATATGAGAGAAAGAACAGCTCATAGAAGTTCCCTCTACTCTAGGCAGAAGACGTGTTTTCTCAGTTGCCATTTTTTCAAACTCTGAAACCTCTTTGATCTCAGAAGGAGTCGTTGTATGCCAAGCCATATCGAGTGAAGCAAATGTTAACTGTCTTAGAGTTCCATAGCCTTCTTGAAAGTTTGAACTCTTCTTTAATTTTTCAATCAATTCTGGTGGAATCTTCTTTCCTGTTTCATAGTGAACAGCGAACAAGTCTAAGCATTCTTTTTCTGTTACCCAATTTTCCATAATTTGAGAAGGAAGTTCAACGAAGTCCCAGTAGACAGAAGTTCCTGATAAACTTTGATACTTACACTTAGAAAGCATACCATGAAGGGCATGACCAAACTCATGGAAAAGAGTTGTTACTTCTCTAAAGCTTAAGAGAGAAGGCTTGTTACTTGTTGGCTTCGGAAAGTTACAAACGATAATGACATGAGGACGATGATCCTTGCCTTCTGACATGTGCTGATCTCTAAATCCCGACATCCAAGCCCCTGCTCTCTTGCCAGCTCTTGGATAAAAGTCAGTATAGAAGACGGATAAGTGAAGACCACTTTCATCAGTAACTTCATAGGCTTTTACATCTTCGTGATATGTTGGAATGTCTTTGCGTTCTCTAAAATTAATTCCGTAGAGGAGATTGGCGACTTTGAAAATTCCTTCTACGCAATTTTCTAACTTAAAATAAGGACGAAGAACCTCATCATCGATGCTGTACTTTTCCATTTTGAGTTTTTCCGACCAATAAGAAAAATCCCATCCCATAAACTCTTCTGTAAATCCATTTCTTTGAGCGAAGTCCTTTACTTCTTCAACATCTTTATTCCCAAAAGGTTTAGCGTGATCAAGCATATTGTTGATGAATGAATTTACGGTATCAGGATTGCCCGCCATTCTTTCTTCGAGAACAAAATGGGCATGAGTCGCATATCCCAAGAGTTTCGCTCTTTGGTCTCTAAACTCAACAATTTTCTTCACAATGTTTTGATTGTCGTGATCATTATTCTTAAAAGCTTTAGAACCAAAGGCTCTCGAAATTTCTTCTCTGAGTTTTCTATTGTCTGCATAAGTGACAAAGGGAACATAACTAGTATAGTCGAGAGTGAAGGCCCATTTTCCTTCGTGACCTTTTTCCTTTGCCACATGTGCAGCTGCCTCGACAACGCCTTCAGGAAGTCCGGAGAGATCTTCTTTCTTTTCAATCAACATCAGATAGTCGTTTGTTTCTTTCAAAACATTGTCACCAAACTGTAGCTTAAGACTTGAAAGCTCTTTATCAATTTTTCTCATTTCATCTTTTTGTGAGTCATTGAGAAGGGCACCGTTTCTAGCAAAGTTTTTGTATTGCTTTTCAAGAAGCATTTTTTCTTCCTGATTTAAGTTAAGCGAGTCTTTGCGATCATAGACAGCTTTAACCTTTGAAAACAATTCAACATCAAGAGTGATGTCATTTGAATATTCAGTGAGGATTGGCGAAAATTCTTTAGCAATTGCCTGAAGTTTTTCATTTGTATTTGAACCATGAAGGTTAAAAAAGACACCCGCAACAACATCCACATAGTGCCCCGCATTTTCCATCGCTTCGCATACATTATAAAAATTGGGATTTTCTGGATTTGTTTTAATTTTTGTAATTTCTTCTTTTCCTAACTCAATCGCTTTTTGTAGTGCCGGTAGAAAATGTTCTTCTTTGATTAAATCAAAAGGAACGGTTTCAAAGGGTGTTTCAAATTTCTGCAATAATGGATTATTCATATCATTCTCCTGGACTTAAATATTGATGAAATTAAAGGTCAAATAAGACCCATTTGCGACCCATAATACCAGAGGTACTCCCAATAACAAGTTTGCTGCTATAAGTTCCTGGACAAAGATTGAGACAAAAAGTCTGATTGTGTGGCACGCCGTGACATTGAAATTAAAAAATCATTTTTCTCAACTGTCTCCTTATCCGATCATTCTTGTTTTCTTCAAAAATTTTCAATAGTTAGTGCCCAGTGGGACAGCTTTGCCCGCTACATAACTAAAGTTCGTTGTTTTAGAATTAAAGTTGCACCGATTTTGGTGGCGGAATCAAGGTTAATTCACATGAATATCCATAAAGGAACTTCTGTCTGTTTGGTCATGCCAGTCTACAATGAAGAAGTTTGTATTCTTGATGTTTTATCGAAATGGTCTGCTCAATTTGATAGCATGGGACTCTCTTACACCATGGTCGTCGTCAACGATGGCTCAACCGATGGCAGCTTAGCGGCGCTCGAAGTTTTTCAAAAGCAAAATCCAAGATTATACATCTTAAATAAGGAGAATGAAGGGCATGGTAAGGCCATCATGGCGGGTTATCACCAAGCACTCATTTTTCATCCTCAATGGATTTTTCAGACTGACAGTGATGATCAATTTGATCCAACAGATTTTGAAAAACTGTGGGAGAACAGAAAAACCTCTCCCTTTCTCGTTGGAATAAGAGCTCAAAGACAAGATCCCTTTAAGAGAAAAGTAATTAGCCGACTTTTAAAAGGAATTCTTCATTATCTCTTCGAAGTTTCAATTAAAGATGCCAATACACCATTTAGATTGATGAGAAGTGATTTTTTAAGAAATTCCCTTTCTGTTCTTCCCCCAGACTTATTTGCACCGAATGTTTTTTTATCAGTTATATCAAGTATTCGACTCAAATCATTTCCAGAATATCCAGTGAAACATCAAAAAAGGCTCTCGGGTAAACCTTCGCTTATCAGCTGGGGCTTAATTAAAGCTTGCGCACGTTCGCTCTACCAAGTCCTTTCTTTCAAACTTTCTCTTTACGAGAGAATCAATTCCCTCGACAATATTGAGAAGAGTACAAATCTCGATAATGTTGCTTAGGGAAGAGCTTGGAAAAATTTCGATACGCCATTATTGGCTGTGGTCCGACTGGAATCGGAGCAGCTTATCGTCTTAAAGAATTAGGAATTCACGATTTTATTATTTTGGAAAAGTCTTCTTTTTATGGAGGCTTGGCCACGAGTTTCATTGATGAACAGGGATTCACTTGGGATATCGGCGGTCATGTTCAATTTTCACATTATCCTTATTTTGATAAAGCAATGGATATTGCATTAGGTACCGATGGATGGCTTGATCATCAGCGAGAATCTTGGGTTTGGATGCACAATCGATTTATTCCCTATCCTTTTCAAAATAATATTCACCGATTACCTACAGAAATTCGCGACGAATGTTTAAAAGAATTAAAAAATAATCCACAACGAGAAATAAAAAATTTCCATGATTGGATTCTTAATCAATTTGGAACAGGAATCGCTCGCCATTTTCTATTTCCCTATAATTTTAAAGTTTGGGCCTATGAACCTCACCAAATGAATAGTTCTTGGGTTGGTGAAAGAGTAAGCACCATTGATATCAAGCGAATTGAAGAAAACATTAAACTCAATCGAGATGATGTTTCCTGGGGACCCAATAATATGTTTCGTTTTCCAAAGTCAGGTGGGACTGGCGCTATTTGGAAATCCTTAAGTAAAAAAATTGGCTTTGACAAAATTCGTCTTAATACAGCGGTAAAAAGTATTCATGCTCATGAGAAGACAATAAATACCGACAATGGGAATCAAATTCAATATGAACACATTCTATCAACGATGCCCTTAGATAATCTGACAAAAAAAATCATTGGACTCGATCAAAAAATAGTCAAAGAAGCGGCAGACTTTAAATATTCATCAACACATATCATTGGCATAGGAATCAAGGGCAAGCCACATCACGAACTTTCAACCAAGTGCTGGATGTATTTCCCTGAAGATAATTGTCCTTTCTATCGAGTAACACTTTTTTCAAACTATAGTCCTATGAATGTCCCCGACAAAGGTGGGCCCTATTTTTCACTTATGGTTGAAGTGAGCGAGTCTCATTTTAAAAAAGTTCGTCGAGATGCATTAGTCGAAGAAGTTATTCAAGGACTGATTAATACCAAACTAATTTCAGCTCAAGATCAAATCGTTTCGAAATGGCAATATTTTGCAGAACATGGCTACCCTACTCCTTTTCTTGATCGCGATACGCGTTTAAAGAAAATAATTCCAACTTTAGATGACCTTCAGATTTTCTCTAGAGGCAGATTTGGTGGTTGGAAGTATGAGGTGAGTAATCAAGATCATTCTTTTATGCAGGGAGTGGAATGGGTAAATAGAATGGAAAATAATGAAAAGGAGCTGACTTTTCAAGCATGAGAACAATTGAAAGAAAACTAACTATACCTTTCGTTTTATGGACCCTTTTGGCTTTGGGACTTGGTTTTCTTTTACGCTATCATAATCTTGATGTGCGACCGTTCCATCATGATGAATCCCTCCATGCCACTTATGGACTCTATTATTACACTGATGCCAAAAATCTTTTTTATCATTACGATCCCATGTTACATGGGCCACTTCTTTATAATCTCCTTCCTTGGTCATACCATTTTTTTGGCGTTTCCAAATGGAGTGCGCGCCTGCTCACTATGCTCTTTTCACTTGTTCCCCTTATCGCTCCTCTTTTTTTTCGTCAAAAGTTGGGAAATAGAAGAACTGTTGAAATCATTCTCCTCTTGGCCCTTTCTCCTTCTTTAATTTATTGGGGACGATTTCTAAGACATGACCTTTTGATGCTGGCCTTTACTTGCACCCTGGTCATTTCGACCGTCCTCATTCACGATTGGTCTCGCCAACTTCTTTTCTGGTGTTCCTTAGGTTTGGCTTTTTGTGTGAAAGAAAATAGTTATGTACATGCACTATTAATTCTTATTTTTCTCATTTATGAGTATATCATTTCCACTAAAAGATCAGTTGAACCCTACCTCTCAAGAATATTTCCCTGGTTTTCAAGCGCTCCCATTCCTCTCTTTTTCGGAATTGTTTTAGCGATTGCCTCCTGTGCTTATTTCTATTCTGCTGGCTTTGTTTATCCCGAGGGAATTCTCGACGGTCTTTACCGAAAGAGTCTCTCTTATTGGGTTCAACAACACCATCAAGAAAGAATATCTGGCCCCTTTTCCTATTCATTTCTCTTTTTAAGTTGGTACGAAATTCCACTTCTTTTTTTAATGGTCATTTATTATATTCACAATTTCTTCTCATCAACGTTAAAAACGAAATTCACTTATCTATTAGTCATCTTGCTTGGAGTCCTTACTCATTGGGGCATGGAACATCACTTTTCAAGAGAGTTTCTTTCAACTTGGCTAAAACTCAAGATCCCTCTCGATGCCTATCTTTTTTGGATTTTTCTCATCTCAGGAATTGGCTTTACGACAAAGCATTTACTTGATCGCAGACAAGACTTGGCGCTACTTAGTTATTCCTTTTTCTCTCTGCTTTTTACCTACTCTTATCTGGGCGAAAAAGTTCCTTGGCTCACAATGTATTTTATCGTCGTTGGTTATATCTATTTTTGGATTTATATCAGACAGCTTATCGGTCGTTGGCCTTCATCTATTGCGATGGTGATCTTTCTCTCAGTAAATATTCTGCTCGCAATTCAAATTAATTTCCTCGATTCCCATCAAGCACAGGAATTAATCTCCCAAGTGCACACTAGTAAAAGCTATGAAGATCTCTCTAATAGTCTCGCCCAAGAACTAGAACAAACTCATAGTTCTATACTCGCCTTAGACAGTAATACTTGGCCTCTCACTTGGTTTCTTTATGGAAAAGAGGGCTACGTATTTAACCCTGATGTAAGCGATGCTAGCAACTATCAGCATGTGCTCGTAGATTTACCGGACTTAGAATGGGAGCAAAAACTTTCATCGACTCATGCCCGAGAAATTATTCCGCTTCGCTACTGGTGGTGGCCAGATTTTGAAAAAATGAATTTTAAAAATTATTTTTGGTACTTATTCACACGCGAGGGCTGGAATCCCAATGGTCAAAAATTTATTTCGCACTATTATTTAAGACCCACTATTGAACAGTAAGAAAATACTGACTTTTCAATTGTCCTTTCTCTTTGTTCACTTGTACGCCTTGATTAATATCAAGCAACCTGCCATTTCTTTCGAATTGTTCGACAATATCCCCCAGATCAATTTGCTGTCCAGATGACACCGTAAGAGAAGTGGCGACTGAACCTTTTGACTGAGCAATTGATACATCTACTTGAAATTGCCTACCTCGAGGAAAACAGGAGATCTCAACATCTCTATCATTAACTTTTAATCTTCCTGTTCTTCCCTTAGTCAAAACCATTCTCATTTTTGAAGAAGTCGTTTCATTGATGTTTGTTTGTCTGGCCATATTTTCTGATCCAACTCTGTACTGATTACCTTGTGAGGTTCCAGTTCCTTTTTGCTCAATTTCAATATTGCAATGAGAATCAGGAATCATTGGCTTGGGTTCATCAAAACCTGAAAAAATATTTCGCTTACTCACTTTGCCTGGAAAAACTCTTCTTAAATATTTATCAAAGAGCTCTATTCTCGATTCCGATACAGTGACCTCAAGACAATGAGGCCCGCGGCGCATATCAATTTGATCGCTTTGAGTGGAGATTGTAGATAATTCGTTTTTTGCTCTTTCAAGAGGAATCTCTCGATCAAAGCAAAAGTTTACTGTTTCAGCATTCACGATTGTAGTCAGAATCAGCAACTTCAAAAACATTATTTTTGCTCTGGTAGATGTTTATCGCCAATTTGACTCTCAGAGAATTGATCCATGTTTTCGAATTGGCAAAAATCAAGGGCGGTTTGAAATTGAAAATGGCTAGGAAGCTTTACACCTTGTTTTTCAGCTCTTTCACATGAACAGGCCAAGTCTTTCATGAACTGAAAAAACTTGTGGCTTGTTTCCGGACTCATAAGGTGTTCCATTTGGCAGGAATCTTTCTCGGCCAATTCTTCTCCGACACCTACAAAATCTCTCAAAAAGTAATAGAGTAAAGTTCGCGAAGATAAAATGCGATGTACTTCATCATGACCTGCATGAGTTAATAGCAAAAACTTAGAATCCTCTTCCTCAATAACCAGCTCTTTCTTTTTTAAATTATTAATGGCCGTTGATACACTACCTTTTGTGAGCTCCAGATCTTTCGCAATATCTGTAACTCGCGCATAACCTTTTGACTCACGAAGTTTATGAATAGTGAGTAGGTAATGAACCATGGAATGGGAAAGCAGATCTTCTTGATGATTTTGATGTTTGTTTGTCATAAGTGAAGTTCTAAAGCATCTTGTCATAGTCGTCAAATTAGAGTTTGACAGTGTCAAACCGCCAATCTTTGGACCCATTTTGTAACTATCCGAAATTACGACAAAAATCTTCTAACTCATCAATTTTATGACCTGAAAAAAGTTGCATTTCTTGCTTACTAGGCCAGAAATCAAGCAGATGTTAAAATGAAGAGGACTAAATCAAAGAGGTTTCGCCTTGCGTAAGCATAAGTTTTTGATTCTTATTTTGTGCCTACTTTCTCAACTCGCTTGGGCCCAAGTGGTACGCCACGATGGTTCGGAAGATAAAAAAGATGATCCGAAAAACCCAAACAATATGGATATGACCGATCAAGAAAGATACGAAACTAAAACCTTCATTCACGAAGGACTTTCGCAAAGAACCATGCAAGAAGAATGTGCCAAGCTCGATGATCCTAATGCCTGCCAAGGTCAAGGTCGTACCAAGTTTATGGGTGTCGATAGTCAGATGTTTAAAATGCTCTCAAGTATGTACGCTATGATTGTAGGTAATATTGGAAGCGGATTTGAGAAAAGTCCTCCAGACGGAGCAAAAGAATGGCCTAAAGACACTCCAAAGGACGAAAAAACTCAAAAAGATTATTGCGCTTATGTGGCCATGGGAACAGAGATGGCCGGTCAAGTGATGCAGCAAATGCAACAATCCAATATTAGTGGCGTCAACAAACCAGGCGAAAACGTACAAAAGACCTTGCTCTATAAGGCCGCAGCTTCTCATCGAGCCAAAGCGCAAACTTCAACTATCGCAGCAGTTGGCTGGGGCGGAACATTAGGTTGTTATGTCTACATGGGAACTATGGGTGGTATTTCGCCTACTACAAGTTATTGGGTGAAGCTCGCAGGGGCAGGTCTCATGACTTCATTTTATATGAGTGAAATCAAGAAAAATAATGAATATGCAGATGAGATCAAAGGAATTGCCGACAAACTTCCAGGAGCTGGCGATTGTAACAAAATTACAGAGACTGATTGTTACTGTGCTCAACCTGAAACAATGTATGACACTTCTGCCTGTGCTCCCTATCTTGGCAATAATAAAATCGCTCAAGAATCAATTCGTATGACTTGTGTTGATAACCAACTCAAGGCCGATCCAAAATGTCGCTGTCTAGGTTCAAATACATGTTTTGATAAAGAGTTTGTTTCAATGGTTGGCGGGACTAATTTTGGGAATGCCTTTTTAGGATCACCAGATGGAGATGCCTTTAAAGCTCTTACTCGTGGTGAACTAAAAAATGGAAAAACCACTCTCGCGACAGCTGGACAAAGAGCTGCAAGAAATAAATCAAGAATGCAAGAAGCCGCAAATCAACTCGGGTTAACATCACCTTCTGTACCATCCAGCAAAGCAGGACTCGTCAGCGAACTAGAAAATATGGGGCTTCCATCAAGCTTTGCTAAAACATTAGCTGCAGCAAATCTCAATGTTCCTGGCTCCGGTAAATACCTCGCTAGATTTCAAGAGTCGGGCAAGGTCTCTCCCTATTATGCCAAATACTCAGGTTCAAGCTCTGGTGTTAAAACTGTTTCGTTCTCAGGTGGAAACAATTATGGACGCAAAGCTAGTTCATCATCAGGTTTTCAAAATCCATTTAATAAGCTAAAGCAAAAATCAAGCGGTAGTAGTATTAAATCTCTAGACTTCGCAGAAAAAGCGGCACAAGAAGCTCAAATAAATAAAGATAAGTCTCGCCCTATTTTTGAAATTATTTCTCGCCGTTACCAAATCACAGGATTGAGAAGATTAAGTATTGAATAAAAATTGGCGAAACCAAGGATGGTTTTATGGAAAGAAAAGTACCAGCTCTCTTTTATGATGGCGAATGCCCTATGTGCACTCGCTTTAAACAAACTCTCGAAAGAGCAGAGGGTTTTGAAAACCTCTCTTACTTCGATATCAACTCTCCCTTAACTTATGAGCTCTTTAAAGAATTAGACCCTGACGCTTGCTTGGACGAAGTCCATGTCATTTGTGACGAAGGTAAGATTTATCGCGGTCCAGAGGCCGTGGAATGGCTTTTAAAACTCAATCCAAAAGTCTCCCAATGGACATGGCTCCTCGATAGTAAAATGGGCCAAAAAGCAGTTGATTACTTCTATAAAACCACCAATAAACTGCGCAAAGATTTGATAAAACGGTGTCTCGGGTGTAATAGTAGAAACAATAATAGTCTCTAAAATTTCACTGGAGCAACCTTGCTGCCTTACCACCAAACACTCATCATCATTCCTACGTATAATGAAATTGATAATATTGAGAAAATGATCACGACTTTGTTTGCTCTTTATCCAGCGATTTCACTTCTCATTATCGAAGACGGTTCACCAGACGGTACAGCTGATGTTGTTAAGAAATTCCAACAGCAATATCCCAATAATCTTTTTATGATTGAGCGCACAGGTAAGCTTGGTTTAGGCACAGCGTACGTCACAGGATTCAAATGGGCGCTTGAAAGAAAGTATGAATTTGTTTTTGAAATGGATTGCGATTTTTCTCACGATCCTAAACAAATCCCTGATTTACTAACAGCTGCTCAAACCAATGATCTCGTGATTGGTTCTCGTTATATCGATGGAATTCGTATTATCAACTGGCCTTTCAAGAGGCTTCTTCTCTCTTATCTGGCTTCAATTTATACCCGTTTTGTAACGAGTATTCCTGTTTTTGATACAACTGGTGGCTTTAAATGCTTCAACCGTCGCGCCCTTGAGTCAATTAATCTCGATGACATCATCTCCAGCGGATACATTTTTCAACTCGAGCTCAATTACAAAGTTTGGAGTCGTGGACTCAACGTCAAAGAAGTTCCTATTATCTTTTATGAAAGAAGAGATGGTCAGTCTAAAATGGCCGGAGGAATTATTTTTGAAGCGCTCTTTGCCGTCTTACGATTGCGGTGGCGGCGTTTCGTGAATAGGCTTTAATTTACGACTGAAAAATTCGCGATTATACGGTTCAAAAATCATCAGAATAAATATCCAAATCCCACCAAATTCTAAAATCTCGCCTTTCTTAGGACTAGGAATACTCTTAGCAATTATGGCGAGAAGAATATAAGCGATGATGTGATAAAGCTTTGGCACAGGGATGGCAAAACCATCTGCAAAATCCTTGAGCTTCTTCATTTTTTTGTAAAGAAGTGGAAGGATTAAAAAATAGAATCCAATGATAATTCCTAAAACAGTTCCAAAGATGATTCGGTTCACTTTAAAGTTTCCAAATTTTAAATTGTGAAGATTGAATTCACCTTGAGTATTATGGGCCATAAACCATTCAGGTGTTTTAAAATCAAAAATTCTTTGTCCCCACGAAATTTCCTCTGCCGCTCCAAAAAAGAAAAGAAAAGCAAGTAAAGCTAAGCCCAGAAGAAACGTCCAACTGCGAAATGGCTTGAGAATAATCATTCGATAAAGACAAACTAAAAAACCAAAAAATAAACCTGTAAATTGAAGCCATTCAATAAAAGAATCTTCACGAACATAAGTACCTTCAAAAAAAGCTAGGTCTGTGCGAGCAAAGTACTGACCAAGAATGGCAAGGGTGAAGATAAAAGCATAACCTAGAATCTCAAGTTTTTTACGTGGAAGTTCCATTAGAGGACCTCTCCTAAATCATTAAACTTAGCGACTCGGTCTGAATGACGACCTTTTTCAAATTCAGACAATAGCCATGCTTTTGTAATGCTCTCTAGTTCTGCTTGAGTGTTAATTCTCGCACCAAGACATAAAATATTAGCGTTATTGTGCTGTTTAGAAAGCTCAGCCTCTTTTTCCGTTCGGCAAAGGGCAGCTCGAATATTCTTGTAACGATTGGCCGCAATCGACATTCCGATTCCTGAGCCACACAAAAGAATACCAAGCCCCTTTTCATGTTGAACTTCTTTGCAAACTTCGCGGGCAAAATCTGGATAATCGACTCGATCGGCTGAATGAGGTCCAAGATCTTGGACCTCATGGCCTAATTTGGTTAGAAATTTAATGAGCTCAACTTTTTCAAGGTAAGCCGCGTGATCACAAGCGATGAAGAGCTTTGCCATCACAATCCCCTTTTCTTAGTAACGGTAATGATCTGGCTTGAATGGTCCAGTTGGCTTAACACCAAGATAATCAGCTTGAGCTGGAGTTAATTTATCCAATCTTACGCCAATTTTTGCCAGGTGAAGCTCAGCCACTTTTTCATCAAGATGTTTTGGAAGCATATAAACTTTATTTTCATAATTTTTATAATTGTTCCAAATCTCTAATTGCGCCATTACTTGGTTGGTAAATGAATTACTCATCACGAATGATGGGTGACCTGTTCCGCAACCTAAATTCACGAGACGACCTTCTGCTAGAACGATCACGCGCTTACCGTTAGGGTAAACATACATATCCACTTGAGGCTTGATGTTTACTTTTTTAATTTCTGGATGATTATTGAGGTGAGAGATTTGAATTTCTGAATCAAAGTGACCGATGTTACAAACGATCGCTCCGTCTTTCATACTATCTAAATGCTTTGAAGTAATAACGTCTACACATCCAGTTGATGTCACGAAAATGTCCCCACGCTTAGCCGCTTCATCCATAGGAATAACTTCATATCCTTCCATCGCCGCTTGAAGAGCACAGATAGGATCGATTTCAGTAACGATTACTCGTCCGCCCATTCCCGCGAGAGAAGCAGCTGAACCTTTACCAACATCACCGAAACCAGCAACCACACAAACTTTACCAGAGATCATCACGTCAGTTGCGCGCTTGATACCATCTACTAAAGACTCACGACATCCGTAAAGGTTGTCGAATTTTGATTTTGTAACTGAATCGTTTACATTGATTGCTGGCATTGGAAGAGTGCCTTTTTTGACTCTTTCATACAAACGGTGAACACCCGTTGTTGTTTCTTCAGATAATCCTCTGATCTCTTTCACTAATTGTGGAAATTGATCGAGAACCATATTTGTTAAGTCACCACCATCATCAAGAATCATATTGAGTGGCTTGCCATCTTCCCAATAAAGAGTTTTTTCAATACACCAGTTGAATTCTTCTTCCGTCATGCCTTTCCAAGCAAAAACAGGAATGCCAGCAGCAGCGATGGCCGCAGCAGCGTGATCTTGAGTAGAAAAAATATTACATGATGACCATCTGATGGTAGCTCCAAGCTCAACCAATGTTTCGATCAACACCGCTGTTTGAATTGTCATGTGAAGACAACCAGCAATGCGTGCATCTTTCAATGGCTTCTTTGGGCCGTATTCTTTACGAAGGGCCATTAATCCTGGCATTTCGCTTTCGGCGATTTCTATTTCTTTACGTCCCCAATCAGCTAGGGACATATCTTTAACTTTATAATCGGTAAAACTCATGAAGCCTCCTCATGGCGCAGTGAAACAATTGGTTCTTAAAAAACACCAAACTATAGCAAGACTGTTGTCACAATCCAACCATTGTTCACTTAGAGAGAAAAAACATCGAAGCTTTTATGACCATTTTGAGCAACAAAAGGTGAGACAAGGATAGCATGAGCACCAGAATCCTTGGCCGCTTTCATTCCATTGACTGAATCTTCAAAGATGACAGTAACTTCTGGCCCTTTCTTCGTGCGATGCATAGCTAGTAAATACGGGTCTGGATGAGGTTTGGTTCGCTCTGTTTGATTGCGCCCGAGCCAAAACTCAAAGAAATTTGTTAATTCGAAAGCCTTTAAAGTAGCATCAACAACTATGTCTTCGCTGGCCGAAACGACGGCCATCTTTTTATTCAAAGACTTAATGCTTTTTAAAAATGGGAGGATGCCTGGTGCGAGATATTGACTTAAATGTGATGGAGAAAAATGAGAAAATTCTGCTACCAATTGCTGATTTTTAGCCTCAATAATCGCCTTGATTTCATCGTCATACATATCTGGATAAAGCTCTTTTAAAACCAGTTGGTCAGTCATTCCTGCAAAATGCTCTACTTGACTAGTCAAATCAATAGCTAAGCCTTTTGAACTGAGAACATTCTTCATTGCCATCAGATGAAAAGGCTCAGTATTTACCAAGGTCCCATCCATATCAAAAAGAAAAAGTTCTATATCGCTTAAATCAGTTTTCATTCAAGAAGTATAAAGTCTTTCTTTCTAAACTCAAACATTTTATGATGGGCCATGGGTGACTATACAAAGCTGACGCAAGATCAATTGCGAGAAATTTTACAACATTACAATATTGGAGATCTTCTCCAATTTAAATCTCTGTCGCTTGGAATATCAAATTCAAATTACCGAGTGCAGACCACTCAAGATACCTATTTACTTAAAGTTTCCAATGATAAAAATAAAATTCAAATCCAACAGGAAATGGATATTTTATCAGCATTGAAAAAGAAGGGTTTTAAATTTTCAATTGCTCCTCTTTCAACGAACTCAAAAAAGACTGTCTATGAAATAAAAAATTTGCATGGAGTTCTTTTTCCCTTTGTTCAAGGAATTCCTCCAGGACCTGCAGATAGCACTTGCTGTGAAATTGGAAAAGGAATTGCGGCACTTCATTCAATCGAATGGAGCGACAGAGAAATGCAGGCAATCAGAAAACACGAAGAAGTTGGCTTTCCAGTTAATGTGATTAACAAGTATGCCCAGTCTGATATCTGCCCACCTGATTTTCGTGAATCGTTTTTTACCCTCTTTCCAGATGGACTTAGGGCGTATAGAGAAACAGACTTCAAGCGTGGCTTAGTCCACGGCGACCTTTATTACGACAACACCCTGTTTGATCAAAACCACTTAAAGGCCATTCTTGACTTTGAACAGGCCGGAATAGACCAATTGGTCTTCGATTTAGGCATTTGTATCTCAGGAACCTGCCTTGAAAAGGGTAGAATTCACCCTGCCCTCATTGATTCATTGTTAGAAGGCTATCAATCTGTTAGACCTCTCCCAACTGAAGAACGTGCCCATTTAAAAGAAGCGATATTGCTGGGGCTCTACTCTATTGCTTTATGGAGGATTAAACGTTTTAAGGAAGGCGCACTTGACCGGAAAATGGCCAATTCCTACCAAGATTTGCTAAACAGGGCCCTGAGTTTTTTTGAAATGGAGTGGGCATGAACCGATACTTTGCCTCTTGTCCGATGGGACTCGAGACGCTTTTAAATGAAGAGGCGAAAGCTTTTAACCTCAACCCTTTCCCTGGTCGAGGTGGCGTTCATCTCAAAGGTGAATGGGAAAGCCTCTATAAATTCATGCTATGGACTCGGATTGCCAGTCGTATTTTTTTAAACGTTACGGAATTTGAGATCACTAACGAAAAGGAAATCGTCAAAAAAGTTTCGAACTTTGCTTGGGAAGAATGGTTTATGAGAGATCAAACTCTCAAGATTACCACCCTTCTCGATAAAGAAGCTCAAGGAACTTTTCGAAACAGCATTTATCTCTCTCAGTTAACTAAAGATGGAATGTGTGATCGCCTAAGAGATAAGTGGGGCGAGAGACCTAATATTGAACTTCAATCTCCAGATATGTCTTTTCTCCTTCGCATTGAAAAGACACCAAAGCCAGGCTATTGGAAATGCACCCTCTCTCTCGATCTCGTTGGCATGCCTCTCCATCACAGAGGTTACAGAGGCAAAGGACACGAAGCTCCTTTGCGTGAGAACTTAGCCGCAGGTTGCGTTCTTCACACTGATTGGAATCGCACAGAAGTTTTTATGGATCCCTTTTGTGGATCGGGAACAATTCTGGTTGAAGCGGCAATGATCGGAGCAGGTCTTCCTCCATCAATTCTTAGATTCACTCATGGCTTTGCTTTTTTTAATCACGCTTACTTTAAACGCAATAACGCTCAACATGATGTATGGATGAATTGTGTAGAAGAGATGAAAGATACTTTTAAGAAAAATAAAGTCGTGGCCGAAAGCTTGCAACTTTATGGGAACGATATTGCTCCAAGAGCGCTTGAAATGGTTGAAGAATCTTTGTTAAAGCTTGGACTCTCTCCAAAAATTGTCAAACTCACTCGTCAAAAGGCGCAAACACTCTCGGCTCCTGCGGAAAGTGGAATCATCGTCACCAATCCTCCTTACGGTAAACGTATGGAAGAAGTGGAAGAGGCCCAAGAACTTATTCACGAATTTGGTGAAACAATGAAGCAAAACTTTAAAGGTTTTCGGGCCTATCTTCTTTTGGGAGATCCAAACCTTCGCAAAAGTATTGCCCTACAGACTTCCAAGAGAATTGAACTCCGCAACGGAGACATTGATAGCCGTCTCGTCCGTTACAATCTTTATTAATTTTGTTTCGGGAAATTTTCTGCAATTTTCATAGCAAATGTGGGGCTAGAAAATTTGAGAAGAGAAACAGGGTTTGAAACCTTGTCGACATGCTTTGTACTTTGGCTAAAAAAGTATTGAGACACATCTGAATCTTTTAAAAAGACCGTATGTCCTTTACCGCCAAACTTTCTCGCGACAAAGTCTGAATCGAGAAAACAAATTTCACGAATCATAAAATTGCGACCGATGTACATAATAATGCAATAGTCGGAGAGATCTACCAAACTTTTTCTAATCTTCACGCCTTTTGGAGAAGTGACATCGTTCCAAGATACTTTGATCTCAACTCTCTTGTCCCCGATGTAAAAATCAAATCCTCTTTGCGAAGCGGACTTGGTTTGATTCAATCCAAAAATGCATTTGCTGTACCACTCACCTAACTGCACAGGAAGATTCTTGCTATTTAAAAGAATATTTTGTTTTTTGAGAACATCATAAGATTTATGAGCAAGTTCAACGGCATCAAAGATGGCCTTATTATTTGGCAACAAAAGAAGACTTATGTTCTTGGCAAATGAACGCTTTAGTTTTTGAGAGAATTGATACTCGTACCATTTATCAAAACTATTGAGATCATAAAGATCATACGAGTCGCAAACAAACCCTTGCGATTTAAGATCGGCATCCGATTGTAGGAAATCCAATTTCTTGATGAGGTATTTCAAAGGAGCGAACTCGTTCTCGCTCTCACCCATTACAAAAAGCTCTTCTTTGTAGTAATCGGTGCTGCCGTGCTTCTCCTTTGAAAAGACCGAGATTTCCTCGAAAAGTCTTTTCAAATCCATTAAAACCCTAAAATTTAAAAAACGTTAAAAGTATAATTGGTTCAATGCTAGCACCTAATTCTCTAAAGCTCCATAACAGGAATTTCTTCAGACATTGAAAATCTATGAACGAGACCATAATTCATACTCAACACATGACGACAGAAAAATCGAAAGTCATCAATTTTGGATTGAAGGTATTGCTTTTCCTCACCTGAAGCACCGCTCATTGCCTTGTGCGCAATTGCCGCATGCTCCATGAGAATCCAACTTGAAACAAGATGACCACAATAGTTGAGAAAATCAGTTGCTTGAGACAAAATCAAATCAGACTTATTGTTTTTCGCCCAATCGGCCATTCTGCTTACAATTGCCTGAGATTCTTGTAAAAAATGAGCAATCATTTCTTGCTCTACTTTCCAGTCAGCTTGAGCATTATCTTTTAAACTCTTGCTCATTCTTTCCCCAAGGGAAACAAATGTTTTTCCACCATCACGCAAAATTTTTCTCATAATGAAGTCAATCGCTTGAATGGCATTTGTTCCTTCATAAATGGTAGCAATTTTTTCATCGCGAACAAATTGCTCAATACCGTATTCAGAACAGTAACCATATCCACCATGAATTTGAACTGCATCAACGCAGACATTGAAACCTTCATCAGAACAATAGCTTTTACAGATGGGAACCAAGAGGGCCAAAAGATTCTCATAGTCTGGATTTTTATGAGAGAGATCTAAGATATGGGCCGCAAATAAATTGAGAGCACGAAGACCGCGAGACTTCGCTCTTGTTTTTAACAACAATCTTTTAACATCCATATGGTGAACAATTTCCGTACCAAATTGAATGCGCTCTTTAGCATATTGTTCAGCCAATTGGTAAGAAAGTGCAGCTTGTGATTCCCCATGCATGGCGACTAATAATCGAGCTTCATTCATCATGATAAACATGTTGGCCATGCCATCAAATTCTTTTCCGATAAGATAGCCTTTGCATTCTCCATCTGAACCAAAGGTAAGCTCACAAGTTGCAGAAGCATGAATTCCCATTTTCTCTTCAATCTTGGTGCACTTTACTCCATTGGCTGCGCCAGAGCTTCCGTCGTCATTGATATGAAATCGTGGAACGACAAAAAGAGAGAGTCCCTTTGTTCCAGCTGGAGCACCTGGAGTGCGACCTAAGACCAAATGAATAATATTTTTATAAAGATCATTTTCACCTGAAGAGATAAAAATTTTAACTCCTTTCATGGAATAGCTTCCATCAGCTTGAGGAGTTGCAGATGTTTTACAGGCTCCGACATCCGAACCTGCACCAGGTTCAGTTAAGCACATTGTCCCGCCCCAAGTACCTTCCATCATTTTTGGAATAAAGAGATCCTTTTGCTTTTGATCACCAATTTGATTGATAACGTTCATGGCCCCTTCTGATAATCCTGAATACATAGAAAAGCCCATGTTTGCGCCACAAAAAATAGAGGTACAAACAAAGCCTACAGAGTGAGGAGCTGGCATGCCGCCAATTTCTTCCGGTTTACCGAGGGCAAACCAACCATTTTGATAATACTGTTCTAATGCGGGTTTGAAGCAAGCTGGAACCTTAACTCCATCAGCAGTTAGTTTTACACCTTCGCGATCTCCAACTTCACGAGTTGGCCAAATTTCGCTTTCAACGAATTTATTAAATTGTTCAACAATGTCTTTTAAATCTTGATCTTGAAAATCAGTTCCGTCTGAAACTTTGAGATAATCAAATAAATTGAAATAGACGTCACGGAGATCAGTTCTAAACTTGGCCATAAGTTGTCCTTTGCTTAATTATATTTTTAATATTATACCTTGAAATGCTTATTAAAGTTCATCAGCATTAAAATATTTTTCGTAGGCGTCATCTTCCAACTCTTCGAGTTTAGCCTTCTTCGGTTTAATAATTTGTGCAGCAATATCTTGGTTAAGTTCCTTAGCGCTTGCAACAACAGTTTCACTAGATTTTTGCCCCTCATCGGTAACGACAAATCCTTTCCCCGCTTCTAGCTTGAGCCCCTTCGGTGGAATGTATTGTCCATCTTCAGTTAAACTTCCAATTTTTTTGGTAGCAGTAAAGGCGTTGAGGTTATCGATATATGCAGACTCTTTAGCAGGAGGAACATAGACACCTGAGTCGATGTCGACCAACCCCCCAGGACGAGGAGTGTAGATTTCTTTTTTAGCATCAAATTTAGCTTCTTTAATTGGAGTTTCTGTTTTGGCCTTCTCTTCCATTTCTTTTGTGGTCTTTACAATTTGTGCTTCTACAATTTTCTGATCAAACTTTTCTACAGTAGCACCAAGGGTTTTATTCAAAGTTAATTTAGCGACTTGCTCTGGTGCAATAGAAACAGGAGCTGTTGCATGAGCGAGATTATCAGAAACACCAGAATACTCACCTTTTTCAACGATAACCCCAGATTTATTCAAAAGCTTATCCATCTGCTGAGTTTCCGTTTGAAGAACTTGCTTGGCCTCGACTTTGGTCGGAACCTGAGCCTTCTCCGGCATTTTCGCCATCGCCACTTTTCCTCTCAACGTAATAAGGGAAGTAATTCTTGACTCTGGGTTATAAGTCGTTTGAAATACCGTTCCGCGAACGCCGAGCGCTGCAGAACGAGTTTTAACCAACATTTTTGAATTCTTCTTTTCTTTAGTCGCCTTTTCAACTTCGGCTTTGATCTTCCCCGTCAACAAAGAAACAAATTGCTGATCAGTCTTCTCAATTTTATCGATAATAATTTTACTATTTGGACCTAAAGTAACTTGAGTTCCATCTTCGTAGACAATAATGGCAAAACTTTTATCGTGAGAAAGCAGTGAGGTATCTTTTGAAAGCGCATCCCCCTCTTTCAGTAACACAGCTTCTCTCATTCCAATTGAAAGTTTTGTGACTTCGCCTTTGACTTTTTTAACCTTGGCCATACTTGCAAAGGAAGACCAATTCAGTCCGAAGCAAATTGCTAAAGAGATAAGTTTTTTCATGGACATGTCCTTTATTCATTGGAATTTTTATCGATCAATCTATAATGAGGATAATAACACTATGAACTCTTTTCAAGGATGAAGAAATGAACTCTCTTCGAGCTGCTCTTTTACTTTTAGCTTTTTCTATGAATGGCTTAGCGTTTGCCTCTGATTATCCGGAACTCAATGTCACCCCAAGAGCATCGGATCGTCTCAAAATTGAAGCGGACAAAGAGTCGCAAAATAGACTTGGATTTCAAATGCCTATCACTGCTTCTGCGCTTCTCACTCTTACCGCTGGTATCATGCAAGACGTAGATACCTCAAGTGACCCCGAAAAACGTTCACCTTTGGTTGGAATCGTGGTTGGTGGTTCGTGGCTTGCTCTCAATGCCTACATGTCTTTCAGCTATCAAGGTTATCGTCGTGCCTATCAAGAAATTAAGGATATGCCTGTCAAATCTGAAAGAGAACAACTCACAAGAGAGCGTCTTGCGGAAGAGCAAATCAATCGATTAGGAAGACTTGGAAAGACGATGAGGTATCTCTCTTTTGCCACCAATGGTGCCGCTTCACTTTATCTCCTTTCAAATTCTAAGAAAGATACAAAGTCACAAATTATTGATGGGCTTGCCGCTGTTGGATCTCTTCTTCCGATGCTTTTTAGCAATCAATGGGAAGATACTGCGCGAGAACAAGAACTCTACAAGAGAAAAATCTTTGCACCTGTAGCAAGCACTGGACTGATGAAAGTCCCAGGTAAAGATCAAATAGTACCGGCCCTTTTAGTTTCTTTTAATTTTTAACAGATCGTGATGCCATGGTTGCTGAAAAGGCCATGGCATCTTTATTTTTCATGCTCAAACCTTTTTCAGAAATCGCAAATTTAAACGCCAAAATATAGTTATCAGCAGCACGTGATCCATGGTCGAGAATTTTGATAGATTCATCAATCGCTTGTTTAAGTGGAATTTGTGGGCCTTTAGAATCGACAGTCATAAATTCAATCAGATCAACGAATGCGCGGGCGATGCTTGGAGCTTGATCTTCGCCTTTGGGAATAATTTTTCCAATCATATCACTGCAGGTTTTAAGCGAGAGATCGAGACCTTTTCTATTAAGACAGAAGTCAGAGAGTTCATTAAAATCGCTCAACACTCTGACGTGATCGCGTTCCAACTCCACGGTGATTTTCTTGGCCAGGGCCAAGGCATCACTGGCGGGTAAATCAAAAAACTTCTCCAAGTAGATTCTCTTAAAAATGCTAACAAAATTTTCAGTTTCAGCGTTGCTTTTAACGGCCAATCTTTGCCCTTCTTCGAGCGCAGTTACTGTTGGCAGGCTGGCCTTTACTAACATATCTGTCGCCTTAATAAATCGAAGAGCTGAATCCGTACATCCCTTTGAAACATTATCTGCTATCGATTGAATCCCTTTTTCCTCTAGGCCAAATTCCTTGTGATCTCTTAGAAAATTGAGAGTCGTAATATACTCCTTGGATGTGCTGCAGGCATTTTTCCAATAATCTTGGGCCATCAAAGGAGTAACGGATAATAAGCCCAATAAAACGACAGCACACATTTTCATGATTCTTCTCCAATTACATTTTCTAGATTTCTTATTATGCCGCGAATGTGGAGTGGAGAAAAGATGATATTAATTGACTGTAGCACTTAGACGTAAAAAAGCCCTCCGGGGGAAGAGGGCTTTATTTGACAACTCACTAAGCCGGGGGAAGCTTAGTAATATGAAGGAATAAGAGTATAACCAGTGCCATCAGCCTTTGATTGATATACAGGGTTAGCTGCTAATGGTTGACTAAAATCGAAAGCATACACAATATCATCGTTAGTTAAGATGTAAAAAATCTGTGTATAACCATTTCCAATTCTAAAGTCTTTAATGTTGCGAACTAAGTTTTTCATATTGTTATGGACATCAGTAATATTCGTGCCAAGCTCGTGAGTCGTTGCACCATTGAAAGCTGAGTAGTATCTCGTAAAAGATCCAGCTGTCGAATAGCTTGATGAGCTTGAGTAGCTACAGTAATTAATAAACCCTAAAAAAGTTTTACAGTTATTATCACTTGATGTTCCACTTAATCGCGAATAATAAAATGTTCTTGATTGTGAGACAGCAGCAAATTGAGAGTTATCAACACGACTCAAAAACGAATTATAATCAGCAGATACTTGTTGATTTTGACCCACAAAGACTGGGTTTGTTACAGCCGTTACAGCTTCGCCAGCATTCTTATTATCTTTTCCACAAGCGACTACCACCGCGGCAAGCCCCATTATGGCAAAGAATTTTAACCAATTCTTGCGCTTCATAAAATACTCCTTCCAAAAACGTGACAGTTAGACTGTCTATTAAGTTTATAGTTTGTTTCATGGAAGTGAGATGCAATGGCGATGCCAAAGACTCTGTTCTTAAATCAAGCTTTTAGGTGGGGACTCAATGTCTAATGTTTGATGCCTGTGTCTAAAGTTTAGACAATTTAACACCCTAGAGTGGATCCGCATTTGAGTGTTGTGTCCGGCGGAGGCAATAGCTTGTACTCTTCTTGTTGAAGGCGAATTTGCTCCGTTTCCTTATTAAGGATGGTGGTATTTTGAATTTCTCTATCAATTCTTCTTTGCTGATCCATTTGAACGCTAGCAGGAAGGCGCATGCTTTTTTCCATGATATTGCCTTTCATCAGTCGATTGCGAATCTCCATTTGAGTTTTGCGAACAGACTCATTAGCTGCTTTATCGCCTGCTATCCTGGCCGCTCGCTCTGCAATTTCTTGAGAGGCTTCCTTTACCGCTTGGGCCATCGCCTTTTGCGAAGCCTCTCGAACCGCCTTATCTGCTGCAATTCCAGAAGCCTTTTGAGTCGCCGCTTCAGCAAGAGACCTCGCCAATTTTTCGATATCGCTATTCATTTCGATACCTGACTCCATCGAAGATTTTTTAGCAGCGGCCAAAGCTGCACTAAGAGCTTTGGCCATAGTTTTAGTCTCAACAGTTTCCATGGTCTTATTATAGATCTCGTTTTCAACTTGCCCTTGGACTTTAGAAGCTGCTCGGTCTTCCAATTTCTCAATCGCCAATTTTTTAGCGAAAGTACTTCCTGTTTCTCTTGCCTCGCGTGCAATTTCACTAATTCCAGTCCCTGTTGAAGTAGAGCTGAAATGCTTATCCCCTTTGTTTAAAATGATATCAGTTGCTTTTGAAGTAGCTTCATCGGCCGTTTCTCGAACAATATCATCTCTCACTTCTTTAATCTTCTTGCGTGCTATAGAGAGTGCTTTCATTTCAGTTTCGACGTCAGCTTTGGCATCTGATTCTGATTCCACTACTTTTTCGACAGCTGCTCGAATCGAATCAGCAATGTTTTCATGGATGCCTTTCACGCTCTGTGAAACTTCTCTCAGATTAATATGCTTATCTTCCTCAAGAGACTTTTCGTTTACTGATGCGGGAGCTCGATCTTCTGATTTTCGTCTGAAGCGTGGTCTTTGTGATGAGAAATCAAAACGAGCTGTAATATCTTGTCCAGCTGCTTTCATCGCATCGTGAAGAAAAAGCTTTCCAGATTTCTCTCCTCCTCTTAACTGTTGCAATACTTTTTCATCAAGCTTAATCGCATTCTTAATAGCATTGGATTTTCCCTCAGAAACTCTGGCCGAAAAAAGCTCTCCAGCATTAAGTTCGTAAACACTACCTTGTCCCTTGTCATCAATTCCTTCAATTTCGAGCTTGCCTGAAACTAAAGCAATGTCTGTTTGAAGTTTTTCATCTTTCATATAAACATCTGAGACAATTTCCGTTCCTCGAACACCCATCGCCGCATTTGGTGTCTTAATTTTCAATTGGTCTTTCTCAGCTTTAATTGTAAATAAAGAGCGCATCTTTCCTTTCAAAAGATGATAAACCGCTTGGCGATCCGACTTTGTAATAAGCTGAAACTTCTCTAATACAAAGTGGGAATTGGGTCCCACGTGAAAAAGGGTATCATCGTTCATAAGCAGTTTAACCATACTGCTTTTACTTGTTTCAATCTGCTCACCTTCATGAACGTAGTCCCCAATATGAAGAGACTTTTCTTGACCATCGATATTGATTAGCTTGGCTTCACCAAAGACTTTGACGATTCTTCCAGCATGGTCCTGACAGTAAGCACCGCTGCTTAAGAAGAAGGTAAAAATTGAGAGAAATATCGCCACCATTTTCATCTTTTTCATAATAGCCCCAGACTTTGTTAACTTCGAAGTTACAAGGACTTATCGGCTGAACGTGGACTTCTCTTGAGTAAAAGCGTCAACAATTATAGGCGACACCTGTATTCAAGGACCTATCTTTCCCCTCATTTTCAAAAGTAGCCCCATCTCTTAAACTAAATATGTGAAATTACTTTTGATTTACCTAATTCTCATGCCCTTGAGCGTTCATGCTATTTCCTTAGCGGAGATCCAAGAAGTTCGCTACGCCAAGGCCGAGTTGGCGATGATTGATGGTCGTGAAGCTGATGCCGTTCGCCTTCTCACCATGAACCTCAATTCTAAAACAATTCATGTTCCAAGTTTTAAACTTCTGGCCCGCTATCATTTCGATCATCGCGACTATGCTAAAGGCTTTCGAGTTTATTATTATTTGGTGAGAAAGTTTCACGGACCCTATTTGCTTAAAACGAGAGTGACTAAATCCTTTCCTCGTTTTTTGGAAAGAGTTCCAGTTCCCAATGAAACAGCCAAAGAACTTTATTTTGAAATTGCTTCTCTCTATCTTCAAGCAATAGAGCAAGATGGCTTACCGCAATCTAAAAATCAGCTGACTCTCCTCGCCTTTAAATATTTGAGCATTTGTCAGTTTTATAAAATTAGAGAAGCTGATACTCAAATGGCCCTTGCAAGAATTAATAGTCAGCTTGAAAACTATGATATCGCCATTGATCATATTCTTGAGGCTCAAGAACTCTTTGAGCACGATAAGAATCCTGACAAAAACAAATCAAAAGAATTAGAATTTTTATTAGGCGAGACTTTGTTAAAATCAGGATTTACAGATGCTGGCAGTCTCTACTTAAAGTCTGTATATCTCGACAGTAAAAGCTCTCCCGTCGTTAAAGAATTCTCATCTGCTTATCTTCAAGCTCTCAAAGGCACTTTGATTTCAACAAGTGCTTTTTATAATTTAAAATATAGTAGCAACTCTCACGATTTAACCGAAGAGGAACTCAGCAATTTTACAGGTTCCAACAACGAAACATTTTATAAGAAAAAAAATGGTTACGTTCATTCTCGTGGCTTCAATGCGTTCTTTCTTCACACTTTCGAATCAGATCTCAATTTTCTTCTTGGTGGAACATTTATTGATGAGAAGGCGGCTGATCCTCTCCTCAACTTAAAAGACAGTCGAACCATGGCCTTAACCACTGAACTTAAAAGTAGTGCAGAAGATAAAAGTCAGTGGAAGCTTCGTTACAATTTTAATATTTTTTACTTAAGGCCCTCTACTGAAGATCCCATACAACAATCTTCAACATTGCACATTATCACTCCTCAATACTCACACTCTTTAAAATCAGGAATTATTTCCTATTCACTTCCCTATGATTTAACGGTCTCATCAAGTTCCGAAAATACTTATGCTCTTTCATTTCAGATTGATTATTCTCCGTATCGCTTCTCAAAGTATTTTATGCCTTCATACTCTTTAAGGCATACTCCACGAAAAACGGAGACATCGACCTTGGGCCATTCTGAATTAACTTCTTTTTCTATCAGTAATTTTAGTGACCTTGCTGATCGACATGCACTCTTTACTGATCTCAGTATCGAGAGCAAAACGAATAATGAACAAAGCGAGAGCTACCTTGAGTGGTATTTCGGTGCTTCCTATACTTACCAATTCAAATTTTTACCAGAGCTCTCATTCAACGCTTCGTTCAGTAATTCTCAGAGAAAAAGGCGTGATTCTCAAATAGTTAAGACTCTAACCATGAGTTCTGGACTGACTTACACCTTTTAAGGTAAAACAGGGCTTAAATTAGACATATTTGACGCAGGTGACAAATGGCTCTTCTTAAAGGTATTTCGCAAAAAGTTCTCCTCATTATTTTAGATGGTTTTGGAATCAATGCGAACTCTCAGAAAAATGCTGTTAAAGATGCCAAAAAGCCGACTATTGATTTTCTCTTTAACAACTATCCTTTCACAACAATTGAAGCTGGCGGCACTGCAGTTGGATTGCCAAAAGGTGTTCCTGGAAATTCCGAAGTAGGACACATGAATCTTGGAGCAGGAAAGCCTGTCCGTCAGGATCTCGTACGAATTAATGAATCCATAGAAAATAAAAGTTTTGCCAATCTTCCTTTGTTAATCGAGCTTTGCAAGACTGCAGAAACTAAAACCAAACGCATTCACCTGATGGGACTTCTCTCAGATGGGGGAGTCCATTCCCACATTAATCATCTGATAGAAACCGTTAAAGCTATTCAATCACATGGAGATTTTGAAATCTATTTCCATGCTTTTATGGATGGAAGAGATACAGCTCAAGATTGTGGTGGGAAGTATATCGAGATGCTCAATCAAGTTCCGGGTCTCACTTTCGCGAGTATGCAGGGGCGATCGATAGGAATGGACCGCGATCGTCGCTGGGAAAAAATCGAACGCGCTTATAAAATGATGACGGGCCAAGCTGAGATCAAGACCATTGATCCACTAGAGTATTTGCAGAGTGAGTACAAAGATGGACGTTATGATGAGTTTGTAAATCCAATTCTGTTTAAGAAAGATTATGCGATAAAAAAAGATGACTGTTTATTTTTTATTAACTTTCGTCCAGACCGCGCCATTCAGATAACACTTGCCTTTACCGATCCGAAATTTAAGGAGTTCAAAACCGATGCAAAGCTTGGTTATTTTTTATGCATGACTCCCTATGTGCCAGATGAAGTCCCCTTGCCGATTCTCTTCGACAAAGAAAGAGTACCTGGAGGACTAAGTGAATATCTGTCCCAAAAAGGATATTCTCAATTTAAAATTGCTGAAACTGAGAAGTACGCCCACGTCACTTATTTTTTTAATGGTGGGGAGAAGAAGCCTTTTCCTGGAGAGAAGCAAACGCTAATTCCTTCTCCAAAGGAAATTGCGACTTACGATTTAAAGCCTGAAATGAGCGCCCCTGAAGTAACCAAGCAATTGCTGGCTGCTCTATCTGATCCTACTTATACTTTTTATCTAGTGAACTTCGCTAATGGCGACATGGTGGGACATACTGGCAAGTATCTTCCAGCGGTGAAAGCTGTTGAAGTTCTCGATCAGTGTTTAAAACTTCTCTATGAAAAATGTCAGCATGAAAATATATTAATGCTCGTCACTGCTGATCATGGCAATTGTGATCAAATGGTTTACGAAGACGGCTCTCCTCACACTTCTCACACTGGAGCCCCTGTTCCTTTTTGCGCCATTCATCCGAAACTTTTAAATCAGCAGCTCATTGAAACTCATAAAGAGAAAGCATTGAAAGATGTGGCACCCACTGTGCTTCATGGACTCAATATTGAATATCCACCAACATTTGAAGGTAATACCATTTTTGAATAAGGATAAAGCTATGACACAAATTAAAAATATCGGCATACTTTGTAGCGGCGGCGATTCTCCTGGGATGAATTGTGCTATTCGCGCTGTTGTGAGAACGGCCATCAATAATGGACTTCAACCTTATGGAATAGTCAGAGGGTATCAAGGCTTACTCGAAGGAAATTTTATTCCGATGAATGCTTCGAGTGTAGGAAATATTCTTCAACACGGTGGAACGATTCTTCAAACCTCACGTTGCAAAGAATTTCACGAACCCGATATTCGTAAAGAAGCTGCCCATATCTTAAGACGTAAAAAGATTGATGCCCTCGTCGTGATAGGCGGAGACGGATCTTTTAATGGCGCCTGGGCCCTCCACGAAGAACATAAAGTCATCGTCGCAGGTATTCCAGGAACAATTGATAACGATATTAGCGGAACTGATTACACCATTGGATTTGATACGGCTGTTCAAACGGCAGTGGATGCTGTGGATAAGATTCGCGATACTGCTCACTCACATGCTCGTACTTTTATCGTCGAAGTAATGGGAAGACGCTCTCCTGCAATTGCCCTTCATGTAGGTGTTTGCACCGGTGCAGAAAATGTTATTTATCCTAAAGATGAAATCGATTTTGATTCGATTGCTTCAGATATTAAGCGCGGTATGTCTCGTGGAAAAAATTCTTCGATTATCATATGCGCCGAAGGAAATAAGCCAGGACTTGCTTATGAAGCTCAGAAAGGACTGAAAGAAAAATTTGGAATCGATGCCCATGTTTGTATTTTGGGTCATATTCAAAGAGGGGGTAACCCATCTGCGATAGATCGCTTTATCGCTTCTAAAATGGGTTACCGGGCCGTTTCTGAAATTCTGGCAGGAAAACAAGCTTTTGTTACTGCTTATATCAAAGGTGAAGTGACCTCTGTTCCTCTTCAAGAATGCTTGAAGAAGAAAGATGAGTACCTACCTCAAAATATGGAGCTGGTTAAAACACTATCCATTTAAACAATTTTCTATCAAGCGAAGTTTGGGTTCAGCTTCCTGTCTCAAGGGTAGGAGAAGCTCATCAAGCAGAATAGAGCGCTGCCCTTGTTCCAGTTGTCCTACAATAGGAATCAATTCTTGCAAACTCCACTCTGCTCTAGCGGCCGGATGAAAGTTGATACACTCAATCTCTCCACGCGAACTTATCTTTCCGGCGGCAATGACATCTTTCATCGTTCGCATTTTAATTTTGCCTGCTAATTTTAAATACAGAAGCCATAGGGGAAGCTCTATATTTCTGCGATCTCCCTTCTTCACCAATTCCCATTCTTCACTTTCTAAACACAAAAGGTATTTCCTTAGAGGAATATCCCAACCATTGAGTTTGTTCAGATAAATCATTTTTTCCTTGAGACTTCGCCCTTGTTGACCAAGGCCAATAATTTCAATTCCTGGCACTCCTCTATTAGCGTAGCCAAAGATGGGCGTGAGCAGTTGTTCGCGACCAAGGGGAAGGGCGCATAAAATTTGATCGACCATTGTGACCTCCTTTGATGAAAGTCAAAGAAAGCAAAAGTCTCTTTTATGAAGACGTGAGGTAAGTTATGAATTTAAGGATTTTTTGGATTTGGCTTAGCTTCATTTTTTTCTAAGCTATAATAACAATTGAGCCCATCATCGACATCTTTAGGAATAAACGAATGATGGAAAAGCGTTAAAGAATAAGCATAGATCTTTCGCAATTCTTCACAGCCCTTAATCGGATCTTTGCAAAAATGCTGGTCTCGCTTGTCACAGCCAATAGAGAGAGTCACTTGCTCTCCACTTTCACAGACGACTTCTTTTAATTTTGTTTGAATGTAACCGCGAAGAATTTTTTTCTCTTTTCCATATTTCTTTAGACAATATTCAAAGACATTTACTTTTGATCCCATACAATCAAGCGTGGTCAAACTGTCATGTTCTATAATCAGATTGTGCTTGTGTCCCATGAATTCACAAACGTCATTGAAAGCAATGTATTGTTCATCTCGAGCGATAACATCGTGCTTGAGAACTTCCGCTCTCAAGCATGATGACAAAAAGAAAAAAAGAATTAAAGAAAATCGCATTATCCTGGGAACAATCCTCTGAGCTTCATAGCGCGCTCGAGGCGACGAAGAGCAACGATTAAGGCTGCAGTCTTCATATTTACTTTGTATTGATCGGCAGCTCCAACAACTTCTGAAAATGATTGCTTCAGAATGTCGTGAAGTTTCTTATTGATTTCATCTAATCCCCAGAAGAAATTCTGCATACCTTGTACCCATTCGAAGTATGAAACGATCACACCACCGGCGTTACATAGAATATCTGGAATAATGAAAACGCCCTTATTGTGAAGATAATCAACCGCACCTTTTGTAAGTGGGCCGTTGGCTCCTTCTGCAATAATCTTTGTTCTTACTGTATGCATGTTCGCTTCAGTAATAATACCGTCGATGGCCGCGGGAATAAAAACATCACACTCCATGCCAATCAACTCTTCGTTACTTATATGCTCAACACCTGGTAAGCCTTTTAAGAATCGTTTTTCACGAGTCCATTCAACAGCCTTCTTAATATCAATTCCCTCTGGATTATAGATCGCCCCTGACACGTCAGAGACAGCGATAATTTTCGCTCCTTGGGCCATAAGATCCATGGCTGCAGGAATTGCCACTTTACCAAAGCCGTGAATAACAACTCTAGTAGTGTGATCTATTTTCATTCCCATTTTTTGAGCTGCGAAGTTCACACAATAAACGACACCTTTACCTGTTGATTCCGTTCTGCCGAGAGAACCACCAACTGAAATTGGCTTACCTGTAACAACGCCAGGAACGGCGAAACCTTTAATTTGAGAGTATGTATCCATGAACCACGCCATAGTTTGTCCGTCTGTACCAATATCTGGTGCAGGAATATCCATGTTAGGTCCGACGATCATTGAAATTTCTGTAGCGTAACGACGAGTGAGTGCTTGAAGTTCCTGACGAGAGAGTTCGTTAGGATCGACGTTAATGCCACCTTTGGCACCGCCAAGAGGAAGTCCAACCAGAGCACATTTAAATGTCATCAACATTGCGAGACCAGCAGTTTCTGCTAAATCCACATTTGGGTGAAAACGAATACCACCTTTTCCCGGTCCAATCGTCATATTGTGTTGCACTCGATAGCCCATAAACGTGCGAACAGAACCATCATCAAGACGAATAGGAACTGAAACGACAAGTGCGCGTTTCGGGTGCTTTAGTCTTTCCAGAATATTCGGATCAAGGCCCATTGTATTGCCGGCTTGATAAAGCTGAGCAAGTGCATCTTTGTATAGCGGATTATCCATTAAGTTCATCCCAAACTCCTTCCCAAGTGAATGTACTCATTTAAAAAATTTGGGGTTAATTTAACGGAAATTAATCGAGATTAACAGTGTTTAGAAAGGCATTCCAAAGACTAATTCAACCGTGCGATTTGACTCATTTGAAAACGCCATGGCTTTTTGACTTTGAGCAGAAGTAACACGGGCCGTTATTCGATTTGTGATCGTTTTATCAACTCTTGCTACCCAACTTTCACTACTTACTTGGTAATCCACTTCAGTCGCCACTCCAAGCGAAGCAAACTGGCGCTTAACATTCATCGAAGCTTCACCTTTCATATTGATTTGAGCCTGAGCGTCTACATAAGGATTATCGACAATCATATAGGCCTTACCTTGAAGCACGCGGGCCTTAAACTTCAATTTAACCGATGGAAAAATTTGAGCCTCCGCATTGGGACGAAGTGCTTTTTGCGCTTGTCCTACTGCATGCATTGTACTTCCCTCTTCCGCATTTCTCACTTCACCAGATAATCTTTTGTCGGCATATTGAAGAAGTTGACGATCAAAAAAGGCTTTTCTTCCCTTTTGATCAGGAACTACGTAAAGACCTGTTGTTTCTAAGTTCCATAGACGTGCGTACTCAGCTGTCTCTTCCCAAGCGATAAATTGATTATTGGCATTTCTTAAGGTGCCTTCGTCTGTTTCAACGAAGATTTTTTGAATAAATTCTTTATTTTCAACTGGAGCACCCCAAACTTCATCATTAGGAATAAAATTAGATGGAGCGCGATCGCGAATCTTATAATCTGGATTTAATTGTTTAAATGAAAGCTCTTGCACCATCTCTTGAGCACTTAAAGAGAGGCAAAAAGCTGAAGCCGTAAGGCCCAAAACAAAGTGTCTAAAATTTAGACGGCCTGTCTTTTTTTCAGTGTTTGTTTTCTTTTCTAAATGCTTTAAATTTCTCATATATACCCCTTTCATAGGTATATATAAGCAAGGCTGATGCCAAAGAAGCTATGCTATATCAAGGGCTTAAGCGAGGATTTCGCGAGCCTCTTCCATTAGGTTCTTAAGTGCTTTTTGAGTCTTAGGATCGAGATCGCTCGATTTGCTCTGAAGAAGCTTCATCAGGGCATTGGCCGAAACCTTAGTTGTGGCGGTTTTACTCTTGCCTGTTTTCTTCTTAGGCATGACTGCAGAACCGGCACTTAAAAAACGTTTCAAATGAAGGCGCTTTGAAATTCCACCCTCAACAATTTTAGCGATCACTTTGTCTTTAAGTGCTGATTTGGGAAGAGCATCAAGCTCAAGTAAAACGTACTTTTCGATATCAAAGTTCTTAGCGGCTTCTTTCACTTTCTCAGGCAGACGAGCAATGATTAATCCACGATGAACTTCTGACTTAGAAATGCCCAAAGCATCGACGATTTTTCTCTCAGAGGCCTTAGTGGCAATATGATAATTCAAAATACCATCAGCTTTATCTATATAATGAAGTTCTTCACGGGCAGAGTTTTCCGAGAACTGAATCGCCATTAATTCTTGTGGCGTTTTATTTTCGAGGATAAAGCATGGGCATTTTTCCATTTGTACTGAAGTCATAGCGCGGAAGCGACGCTCACCACAGATCAGAACAAACTTATTTCCTTCACGGTGAATAACGAGCGGCTGAATCAGACCGTTCATTTTAATGTTGGCCGCAAGTTCTCTAATCGAGTCATCATTAAACTTAGTACGAACTTGATCGCGAACCACAATCTTCGATAATTCTACATCATCGAGTCTTGCGCCCTGAAGAAGCTTTTCATCGGCAGCTCTAAAAATATCTTTGCCACCAATCTTTGCACTGAGATCTACTTTTTTGATTTCTTTTTTAGATGTCCGTGGAGCAAAATTTTTTGCCATACAATTACCCTCGTCCTTGAGTACAAATGTTTATTACAGGTCTAATGATTTCCAAAGATTCGCATAATCTTCTTTGCCAGAACTTTTGCTTCCCATTAAGAACACTGGTCTCTTAGTGGAAATAGATTCTTGCATCTGAACAAGATTGCGAACTGGAGGAGTGCAAGCAAATGATTGCTCAAGTTCCTCGAGTCTTTGTCTCTCAATTTTTCTTCTGGTATTAACCATCGAAGGAATGATTGAAAATTGCATATTAGAGTTTTCTGTTTCCTTGATGATTTCAAAAGTATCCATCAATTCTTCAAGACCATCGATTGAATAATCTTGAGCCTGAGTAGGAATCAACACTCGAGTTGAAGTCACAAGCGCCATGATCAATTCATCACCAAGCATGGGAGGAGTATCGATTACGACGTAATCAAACATTCCTTCGGCTTCTTTCAGTCTCATTTTCAAAAGGCGCTCTTTTCTTCCAGCATTTTTTCTAATCTCTGCCTCTGATAAAATCAAAAGTTTAGAAAGATTAGAGAGATGACGAGAAGCTGGAATCAATGTGATGTTCTGATGGAATTCTTCTTTTCCTTCAGAAGGCACGACCACATCTTCAAGGTTCACATCACCGATTAGCCACTCTGGAATCAGAGTGCGCTGAATATGCACATCAAAAGTAGAACTTAAATTTCCTTGGGAATCGAGATCGATCGCCAAAACTTTATGGCCCTTGTTTGCAAGATGACAAATCAGTTGATAACACTGCATCGTCTTGCCTACGCCACCCTTGTTGTTGGCCACTGTGATAACTTCCATGAATCACCTCCGTATATAACTCTTTAAAATTGTATGGAACGATACACGGTTCGTCAAAATTTAGATGCAGGCCGAAGCGCAGCGCACAATAAATGCCCTTTAGACTTAATCTACATCAAAGACTTTCAAACTGGACGCTTTATAATGAAAATGTCAAAAAGAGCTTAGCTTAAGGAGAATATTTATGATCAATTCGATGACTGTTTCAGAACTCAAAGAGCAAATGGATAAAAAAGAAGATCTTATCCTTGTGGATTGCCGTGAACTTGAAGAATGGAATAACGGCCATATTCATGGAGCCACTCTCATTCCTCTTAGTAGCTTTGAGGAAGATTCAAAAGTTTTAAAACACAAGCAAGCCAAGGTCGTCCTTCAATGCCGAAGTGGCAAAAGATCTTTGCGCGCGGCCATGTATCTCCAAGATCAAGGTTTTGAAGATCTGTATAACCTCGAAGGCGGAATTCTGGATTGGGTTGAGAATGGGTTTCCCGTTTCAATTCCTCATACCTAGGGTTATCAATGCTTAATCTTTTTGGAAATGAACCAACTCATACACCACCTGTGCCTCAAGCCGAATTGAGTGACGAAGAAGTTTTAGTTGAATTAACTAAAATCAAAAAAGAACTTGCTGATCAGGTGGTGGTCTTAGGTCATCACTACCAGCAAGATGATGTTATTCGCTTTGCCGATGTGACAGGTGACTCTCTAGCGCTAGCACAAGAAGCAGCTAAACTCGACAAGCCGTATATTATGTTTTGTGGCGTACATTTTATGGCCGAAACCGCTGACATTCTTGCTAAGCCTCACCAAAAAGTTGTTCTACCCGATTTGCGCGCCGGTTGTTCCATGGCCGATATGGCGGAGAGATCTGACATTGATGAGTGTTGGAGTTTTTTAACTTCTGCAACAACTGATAAAATTGTCCCGATAACGTACATTAATTGTGCTGCTACGCTGAAAGCTTTCGTCGGTGACCATGACGGCGCCATTTGTACTTCATCTAATGCTCAAAAAATTATTGAATGGGCCTTTAAAACTGGCCAAAAACTTTTATTCTTTCCCGATCAACACTTAGGTCGCAATACTTGTTAT
Organism: Bdellovibrio sp. CG22_combo_CG10-13_8_21_14_all_39_27; assembly: GCA_002786715.1. GTDB lineage: Bacteria > Bdellovibrionota > Bacteriovoracia > Bacteriovoracales > Bacteriovoracaceae > 21-14-all-39-27. The sequence goes on along the minus strand of PCTW01000038.1, from coordinate 219,381 downwards.
AAAATGGGTCTCAAACTTGATGAGATGGTCATCTACAATCCGAAATTAATTAATGGTGGGTTAACTGCTGAGCAAGTTCAGAAGGCCAAAGTCATTTTGTGGTACGGCTACTGTTCTGTTCATCAAGGTTTTACCCTCGATCACATTCACGCTCTTCGCAAAAATTCTCCGCAGACTCATATTTTGGTACACCCGGAATGCAACTTTGAAGTTGTTCAAGGCGCTGATGATGCGGGATCGACTTCTTATATCATCAACCAAATTAAAAAGATGCCTGCTGGCTCAAGCATTGCTGTCGGTACTGAAATTAATTTAGTTAATCGCCTTGCTCATCTTTATCCTGATAAAAAAATCTTTTCTCTCTCTCCTTACCAGTGTTTATGCACGACTATGTATCGCGTTAGACCGCGCTGGTTACTTGCCAGTTTCAGAGCAATAAAGGAAGATAAGCCCATCAATATCATTAGTGTGTCAGAAGACATCAAGTCATCTTCGCTCAAAGCTTTGCAGCGAATGCTTGATCTCAGCCACTAAGAATCTTAATGGGGTAAAACATGATCTATGCAGACTACAATGGCTCTGCTCCTCTTTGCCAAGACGTTCAAGAATACTTAAGCCAAAGAATTGTGAAAGGTCCTTTTGCCAATCCCAATGCCATACACTTTATGGGACAAAAAGTTTTAATGGGAATGGAAAATGCACGAGCCGTGTGTGCTAAATCTTTAGGGACACTTCCCAAACATCTTTATTTCAATTCAGGATCAACTGAAGGAATCTCTCACGTATTCTATTCGGAAGTTTTAACTCACTTTAAAGAGAAGAAAATTCTCATCACTTCAGGTATTGAGCACTCTGCTGTTGTCAATTCCGCTAATCATTACGCAAAATATTTTAATCTTGAGCATAGAGTACTTCCTTGTCTCAGCAATGGCACAGTGGACTTTGAATTGCTTAAGCAATGGCTGGCAAAAGATGGCGAACAAGTTCTCCTCGTTTCTATCATGGCCGCGAATAATGAAACGGGCGTAATTCAGCCTTATAAAGAAATCGCTCAACTCTGTCGTAAACATACTATTCCTTTTCTCTGTGACACCACTCAACTCATTGGAAAAGACCTTTTCAATTTCGATGAGTCAGGTGTTGATTACGCTGTTCTTTCTGGTCATAAAATTGGTGCGATGACTGGTACTGGAATTCTTATGGTGCGTGAACCTTCACGCATGATTCCAATGATTATCGGCGGTGGTCAGGAAAGAAACCTGCGTGGGGGTACTCAACATTATCTTGGTTATGAAACACTTGCAGTGGCGCTCACTGAATTTGATAAGAAGAAATTGCGCCTCGAAGAATTAAAAGAAAACAGACTCCAATTTGAAAAAGCCCTTCAAGATAAATTTCCGAAACTGATTATTTTAGGAGGCGAAGCCGATCGTTTAGCAACGACGAGCTTTATTTCTTATCCAGGAGTTCATGGTCAAGCTGTTCAAATGGAGCTTGAAAGTGATGATATTTTTGTAACGACTTCATCAGCCTGTTCAGATAACTCTCCGACAACAAGTAAAGTTCTTAAGGCCATGGGCGTAAAAGATGATGTGGGCCGCGGCGCAATTAGAATCAGCTTAGGCTTATGCTCTAAGGGTGATGAATATTCAGTCATTTTAAAATCACTTACTTCAGCATTTAACAAATTGTTAAAAATAGACATCCATGTATGAAAGTCGGGCTTCTTCTCGTTTTCCTTTTGGCTTTTAGCTGTAAACAAGAAGTAGGAAAACACATCTATTCTTTTCCGGAATCTTCTGGACTCGATCATATTCTCACAAAGAATAGCCTTCTCGTGGCGATCTATCCGCCTTTTAATCCTTCGCCTGAGCAAGATCAAACGACTAATTCCAAACTTCCACCAATGCCTGCCGGCGGTGAACAAATCCTGAGTATTTATAATCGCATTCTTCAAGAAAGAGTGGGCGACCAAACTCTTATTATTCGCTCTGGATTGCGTGGCCAGGATGATGCCAAGGAAATGGCCCCTTTTATTTTTCCAGATGAAGCCGACCTCAACCATTTACTCACTCGGGACTTTGAAAAAAATCCGATTCAAAAATTTATTATAAGTAATATTCAAGATGCTAAGAAAGCTCAGCCTCTTGGAATGATTCAAGAAATTCGCACTAAAAAATTTCGTGTTGGCGTCATCAACTATATTTCCTATTTTTCACTCAGCGATGAGTTTAATAAAAAGAATAATCGCTTTTTATTTGATGACCCCCTCAAGATGTTTTTAGAAGATTGGCCAAGTGCTCGCAAGCAAAACTACGATTTTATCATCCTAGCACTGCATATTCAGCATCGTTGCCACTTTCCTGCGGCGAGAGAAGCTATCGACTTTTCTCATACTATTACACCTTTTACCGTGACCTGCCCCAAGGATGATCCCCTAGAGAAAATCCTCAAGATTATTCCACCAAAAGGAGTCGATCTCATCGTCATCAATGGCATGGAGAGAGAAGGGCGTGGTCAGTATATGGGGATACCCATAGCTCAAATTCCTACTCATGGTAAATACGTTTTACCTGTCGTCTTCTCTAAAGATGATAATGAAAAGAATCAAATCCTCCTTCCCTACCTTAAGCTTTGCCATCGCTTCTTTAAGGGTACTGGAGACTGTCATGTCGAAACTGATTATCCAGAAATTCAAGCAAAGCGAATCGACATCATTAAAGATGAGCACTTTGCCATCGAGCCAGCGCTATTCTTAGGTAAAACGATTCAACCTTAACTACAAGCAAATCGCCACACCATCTGAATCACAATACATGGTTGTTCCAGGTGAACAAAAGACTCGTGGATCTTCAATCGTACAGTTCTTAGCAATATCAGGACTTACCCAATCGATCCCCAGGAGACAAGCCGGTTGATTTTTTCTCCCGCATTGTTCCCGCGCGCAATACTTAGATCCACCTCCAGGGCAGCCATGATCAAAGACTTCAATCCAACCCTGATCACATTTTTCACAATCATACTCATGTATGACTTCACAAAACTCGTTCATTTGATGACAAACGTTGAGACGAGTAGTCGTGAACTCAGCCGTAGATGAAGCATAAGTTTTAAATTGATCTGATTGTAACGTCTCATCTGTCGTAAATAGAACAGAAGGAATACCTCTCAGCTTTAATCCATCATCAAATCGTTGAAACGCCAAAGGTGAAGTTGTCGCCACGCTTGGAAGTTCAATTTTAAAATCAATTGCCTTTTCCGAATTGCTTTTGATCTGAATATACTTCATTTGATCACGTACCAATCGCACAGCACTGTTTTTTTTGAGAGAGATTAACCAGAGGGCATCATGCGCTAGATGATCTCGACATTCGCCTTCATCCTTCATAAGCGATAGTCCAAGCGTAAGATCGTCCTTTGTTAATAGTCCCCACAAACATTTTTGATCCAATTGGAAAAAGGCCATCTTCACATTAAGTGGAGTTTTAACTTCAGGCCATATCAGGTCTTCTTTAATGAGAGTCTTGATTGAAGAGCTTGTGAAAATTGTATTTTGTAAATGAGATATAGAAGTTTTGAGGTCGATCTTTTTTTCAAGACATGAACTTAAAACAAGTAAAAACATTAAAGCAAATAAATTTTTCATGGAGTGGCTTTCTCCCAAGAGTAATACATACAGCGAAATCCTAGAGGAAGGGGCCACTTAAACTCAGGAAAACTTTCAAGTTCAGGAAAATTTCTTTCCTCTTTCTCTTGCTCATCCCAATGTATTCTTTTTCCAAGTTGAAAATAGGGAGAGGCAGAAGATAATTGCTGGTCAAAAAAAACCACATTTTTTTCAGGCTCAATTGGATTGTCTAGCACTTCACTAACACCATTCATAATATCACTCATACCTGACCAAGAGCTGAAAGCTTGGTTGCCATAAAGAATTTGATGGAATTGCGAACATTCTTGCGAATTCATATGGGCACAAATTTTTTCAATTTTAAAAGGGCGCTTAGGATTTTTTTGAAAAAGAAAAAGTTCCTCACTCATTCGCTTCGTGGTCCATGGAAATGGACCTGCTGTAATAGAGTCAGGTTTCGGATCATTGGGCTGCTTGGGATAAACAGCCGCGGCATCATAGATATGCGCCTGTAAAAGATGCCCACCAACAAAGGAACAATAGTTTTTCATTTCAGAGAGCGATAGATGAGTGGCTGGTGCATAAGTTTTTAATTCTGATTGCACCGCTTGACCGGTTACGATCTGCCATTCTTTAACTTCTTGATTGCGAACCATGTACTGATCAATATAAATAAACCGTTTAAAATTATCCCAATACCATTTTTCTTTGATATCTGAATGGAGATAAAGGTATCGCCTTTGAGGCAGATATACTTTGCGGCACTCATTCTCCAAAAAGATCATTTGCCTTTGATCATTGATTACTAAAGCCATTTCCAACCCCTTCGAAGGATAAGAGGTGTTATGCGATAGACTTTTAAAGACAGGGGAATAGCCGAGCTGAGGAAATTTCTCTGAGAAAAAATCTACTTTCCAAGCTTTGCCAGTGTCTTTAAAGCGACATTTTAAGTATTCCGGATTGCAGCGCAAATAACGCTCATCAACCTGACTCATCTTTTGAAATAATGAGGGACAATTTTGTTCAAGTTCTCTTTTGCCCCAACTAGGATTTAACCATTCATTTGAGACTAAAAGGGCCTTTTCTTTGACTGTTTGGTAATTCAATTGAACATTCTTCTCAGATAATAAGAATTTTTGGCCATAAAAAATGGCGAATGGCGTGATAAATAAGAGAGCAAGGAGGGCTTTTTTTCTCATCATGAAAATATAATGCGACTTCAGTTGTACGAGAGTAAAATTATAGGGGTACAAGATCGGGAGGTCGAGGATGATTTTGGATTGGATTGATAAAGCAAGTCGTGAAGAAGAGGGGAAAAAAGAAGTTCTTTCTTTTCAAGACTATATGGAAGTCCTACAAAGGAATCCTCGTCGCGAAGTTCGTCCTTCTTATCAATATTTCTTAGACATGATCCAATTCTTTGGCCGTGGTGAAAACGGGGAATATAAACTTTTTGAAATGGATCACACCGATTCTCCTGCCATCTATGGTCAGCAAAGAGTTCAAGAACATCTCCTTCAAAACCTCATCAATTTCAAGGAAGAAGGTTTTAATAATAAATTCCTTTTGCTGGTTGGACCCAACGGTTCTTCAAAATCATCAATGGTAAGAAAATTTATTAAAGGCTCTGAAGAGTACTCAAAGTCTGAAGACGGTGCCCTTTATTCATTTAGTTGGGTTTTTCCCATTGATAACTTCATCAAAGGGTCACTCGGCCTAAAGTCAGTTGCCACCCAAGGCGATCTTAATACCTTTGCCTACCTAGAAGACAAAGATATCAGTGCTATTTTACCTTCTGAGCTAAAAGATCACCCCATTTTGTTGATACCGATGGAATATCGTCAAAAGATGATTGATGAAATGCTCGTGGATTTTCCTGATGTGCTTGATTCTGTTCGCAAATCCTATTTGTATACAGGAGATCTCTCTAAACGCAATCGTATGATCTACGATGCACTTTTGAAAAACTACAAAGGTCAGCATCAGGATGTCTTAAAGCATATTCGCGTTGAGCGTTTCTTCATCTCAAAAAGATACTCAACTTCGGCCGTTACAATTGAACCTCAAATTCATGTTGATGCTCGCATGCAACAAATTACTATGGATAAGCGCCTAGGTGCTCTTCCACCTTCGCTTCAATCACTTAATCTTTTTTCACTTCAAGGTGAGGTTGTCCTTTCAAACCGAGGAGTCCTTGAATACTCGGACCTTTTGAAGAGACCACTTGATACCTACAAATATCTCCTCATGACGATGGAGACAAAAAATATTAATCTCGGTGGAATTTTAACAGAGCTTGATGTCTTCTTTCTTGGTACTTCAAACGAAATTCACCTGGCTGCTTTCAAACAGCACCCAGATTTTAATTCATTTAAGGGACGGTTTAATTTTGTCCGAGTGCCGTACCTTCTCAACTTCCAAGAAGAAATGAAAATTTATAAAGAACAAGTTGAAGGCTTAAAAGATAAAGTTACTTTTGAACCTCATTCACTTGAAGCACTTTGTCTCTTTTCTGTCCTTTCTAGAATTCGCTGTCCTCAAGTAAAAAACTTTGAGGATAAGAAACTCGCTCAAATTGCCACGAATATGAATCCTTTGGAAAAAGCCTTATTTCTAGCGGAAAAACGTCTTCCCGAAAAGCTTGATATGGAATCTCGTCAGATCATTCTTCAAGGCTATGAAGAGGTCTTAACCGAATTTGAAAATGATGGACTCTATGAAGGTAAATTTGGAATTTCGCCACGAGATTTAAAAAATATCATCTACAAGCTCTCTTCTCGCCATAAGAATATTACTTTCTATGAAATCATTGAGTATCTGCAAAGGCTCATCACCAAGAAGAACGATTATGATTTCTTAAATATGACTCCGATGGCAGATTATCATAATCCGGCACGCTTTATTGATCTCATCAAGTCCCATTGCCTCGATCAATTTGATCAAGAGCTTCGAGACTCACTTGGAATGGTTGATGAAAGATCTTACGAGGATTATATCCGCCGTTACATCGAGAATATCACTGCGATCATTAAAAAAGAGAAAGTCAAAAATACAATCACAGGACGCTACGAAGAAGTGGACAGTTATTTCGTAAAAGAATTCGAAATCAATATTTCATTGAAAGAAGATGCGGATAAGTTTAGATCGCATCATCTTTCAAAACTGGGTGCCTACTCACTCGATAATCCAGGTAAGCCGATTGTCTACACCGAGGTCTTTAAAGACTTGGTTAAGAACTTGAAAGAGAGCTTTCGCTTGGAGCAAAAGAAAGCGATCGAGAATGTTGCCAAGAACGTGGTTTTTTATGAGGCCGAGCTCAATGACAAGAGTGGCACCCCAAAAACCCCACTTTCGAAAGAAAATCGGGCCCAACTCGAGAAACTTTTCGTTAATATCCAGAAAAAGTATGGATATTCGCATAATGGGGCACTTACCCTCTTGAAAATGATCATTAAAGAGCGCTATTAATGTTTCATGGCGATTGCTAACAAAAAATTTACTTCGACCACTTATGAAGCGACCTATGAAGCCGAGCCCTCCCATCACGGGATGAGGCTCGATCAGTTTGTCATGCTTCACTTAGGCGGATTTTCTCGCGAGCAAATTAAGCAAAAAATTAAAGACGGTGAAATTCAAATCATTGGCCGACCAGGTAAGCATCGTCCTAATTCAACGGTTCATCATCTCGATCATGTCGTTTTGAAAATTCATCGAACTGTTCATGAAGATGAATATTGGCGTGGAAAAAAACTGGATATTGACGTCGATCCTGAAATTGTTTTTGAAGATGACGATCTTATTGTGATCTCCAAACCTCCCTACATGACCACTCACCCCACGGGAAAACACCTTTTCTATTGTGCTACTGTTTTCTTTGAAAATCTTCACGACAAAACAATCCATTCCCTTCATCGCTTAGATCGTGAAACTTCAGGCATCCTCATGCTGGGAAAAAATCCTAAAGCTTCCGCGGCCGTGACAGATCATTTTGAAAATGATCGCGTTCGTAAGTGCTATTTCTTTATTGCGATTAAAAATGAAAACTTTAAAAATCTTGATTTCTTTATTGCCAATGAAAGACTAGGCGGTGAAGACGAAGGACCTCGCCGAGTTATAATTGAAGCCTTTCCCCAAGATTCTGAATTTGGAAAACATGCAGAAACTGAGTTTAATATCCTTTATCAACAAGGAGATTATGTCTTGGGTTTGGCCTATCCCAAAACGGGTCGCCAACATCAGATCCGAGTTCATGCCCAAGTTCACGGGCTTCCTCTTTTGGGAGATAAACTCTATCTCGGTGGCTATCCCATGTTTCAACGCTTTAAGGATTTGCTGGCCGAAGAGTCTGATCATGATCTTATGCAAATCCCAAGACAGGCCTTGCACGCCATTTCGGTTTGTTTACCTTATAAAGGCCAAAACCAAATTTTTACCAGTCATCTCCCCTACGATCTCGCCGACTGGATGAAAGAAAACTTAGACGTTAATATTGAAAAGTTAGAACAAGATATCAAAGATAAGATTGAAAATTATTTCAGCAGATCAGTTAAATAAGCCAGCACACCCATGGGTCCCCGATTCTCCACGCCCTTAAGCACCACTTTCGGTTTAAATGTAAGCTGATCTATAACTTTCTCTATATTACTCACGCCCACACTGTGAGTGAAGTGTTTGAACATGCTTTGATCATTGGGAGCATCTCCAAAGTAGAGACAATTGCTTTCAGATAACCCGAGATGATGAAGGTAATAATCGACGGCCTTAAACTTTGAAATATCTCCACACCAAAAATTCAAGTGCACACTCGAAACAGAAAAATTCACTTCTTCTTCTTTCATAAATTGTTCCACTTCATCTTGAAGTGAGGGGATTTTTTTTAGATCGATTAAATCGATGGCGCGGTCACATTGGCGGCCAAAAGAATCAGCTGTTAATGGAAGATTGGGAAAACGAACCTGAAGCTTATGGCAAAAATGCCCTAATTTCTCAATCACATCTACTTCTACCATCAGCTCATCAGAAATGATGGTGTCGTCTCCTGCGCGACTAATGACGCCTCCGCCCTCTGAAATAACGACCTTAAGACTGGGAAAATGAGTCAGAAAAAAATGGGCCCAAGATTTTGAGCGACCAGTAACAATCACCATTGGAATATTATTATTTTCCAATAGATCAACCACCTGTAAGAACTCAGCAGTGAACTTCACTCCATCTGTTAGTGTTCCATCAAAATCTGAAAAAATGATTTTTGGCTTCATAATCCCCAAACGAAAAAAACCGAAGTGATCCATTCTGGCACACTTCGGTTTCTACTATCAACAACGGCACACTATTACATGTTTAGTTGATAGGGTAAGATACACCTGCGAAAATTCCTGTAAAACTGTCTTTTACGCTCACTGTAGCTTCTAGCATACCAATCAAATTGCTATAGCCTTCGATTGGAAGTTTACCAGTGATACCGACGTTAACATTAAAACTTGTATTGTATGTGCTTGATTGGCTATCCAAATTAATCGCATAAGGAAGCGAGATAAATGGGAAAGCTTCTTCACCCCAAAAGCTAAAGCCTTTTGAAACAGTCGGGGCTAGGCTCACTGAGTTCACGCGACGATCAAAATCTTTTGAATTTTGAATTGTCGATTTCAACGAAATTTTTGGTTGATTTTCATAATCTGGAAAAAGTTCGTAATCTGCACCAGCAAAAATTCTTGAAGAACGTTGACCACCAGAAATACCAATACCAGCATCATAATTAAATTTGCTGTTCACTCTTTGAGTAAAACGACCCTGAACACCAACACCACCGCCATTAGAAGTAATGCCAGTAAACTCGGCTCCAATCAGTGTTTTTTCCATGCTGAGAGGATAAGTTGAGTAACCAGTTCCGGCCGCAAAAGCGCCTGAAACGGCCATGAGAACACTTGTAGATAAAATTGCTTTAATAAATTTCATTGACCCTTCCTTGGTTAATGAGAAAATTAGTATTTAATATCTTAATTTTAGGCATTTCGATAACTTGCCGTCAAAGGATTTAAGTCGGTTTCTCCCATGCGCCACGCACAATCAGCATAAAATCATTGCAACTATGGTTGACGAACAACTTCCAACTCATTTATAAATTCAGTTCTTGTGAATATGGTGGCCGTAGTTCAGTTGGTAGAGCGCCAGATTGTGATTCTGGTTGTCGTGGGTTCGAGCCCCATCGGCCACCCCATTTATCCCTTAAAGCTAAGTCTTGTCCTCCAGAACCACAAGACTTAGCTGACCACTCAATTCTTATTTGATTATTTTTTAGGAGAATAATCTCGCGACACACGTTTCTTAAAATCCCTCTCTTTACTTCGTTGTCTGCGCTCCTAAGTTTAGAGAAAATAATTTCCATCGTTTTAGCAAGTGGCATGTATTCAATCGACTCTAACTTTACCAGTTCTCGATTCTCAACAAGCTGTTCAAGGATATTTTTTTTCTCATCTTGAAGCTCTTTGCATCTTGAAATTCGACGACCTAAAATTTCAATTGTCTCAATACCTACGTGTTTTGAATTCATGATGGACAAACTTTTTAGATATCCATCAATTTCACCATCTAAGCTATCTATCTCTTTTTGGACGTCAATAATTTGAGAAGAAACTAATTCCAAGCGAGTATTATGACCCTTTCTAAGTTCTCGAACGTAAGCTGCCATTTTTTGATCATCACTAAAATAATTGAACGACATAAGGACTGCATTTTCAATTGAAAGTGCATCAACTCTCTTTCTATGTTTTTGATTATAATAATAGAGCTTTTTCTTTCCGCCCACCTCTCCGGTAAAAGATGAACCATCTTCGTACTTTAATAATCCTGTCAGGGGATAAACTCTCTTACCTGTACGATTATATCTACCGCGATTTTGTTCAATATCATGAATTTTATTTTGAACATCTCTAAATATCTCTTCAGTAATTATTTCCCCAAACGGTAAATCAACAAATACATCTGGAGAATTATCCCCTTTATCTTTTGTTACTCGCATCTTTCCAATATATTTTGTATTTGTAAGAATTCTCTTCAATGATTCTTTAGTAAATTTTCGATTGGTTTTTGTTTTTATTCCCATTTCATTAAGTTTCCTGCAAACACTTGCATAAGTGGAAAGCTCAAGAAAAAGCTGGAATATGAACACAACTTGATCAATTTCTTTTTGAAAAGGTATCCAAGTTCCAACTTTTTCTTCATCTTTTTTAAAACCAAGAATAACTGGACCACCATGAATGATTGCATTATTTTTCATTCGAGATCTAATGCTCGATTTAGTTCTATCAATATTGATATTTCTCTCGAATTCACTAAAAACGGCTAATTGCTTAACCATCATCTCAGCAAAGACGTTTCCACACTCATATTCTATATTTCTCATATAAATTGAAGTATTCATTTCTTTGCAAAGAGAAATCAACTCACAAAAATCTCCCATGTTGCGACTTAGGCGAGATAGTTCTTTTGCAAAGATCGCTCTAACTCTTCCCTGCCTTATTAAGGAAATCATAACTTGATATTTTGGACGTTTTTTCGTTGCTCCGCTGATTGCATCATTTTCAATTAATTCTTCTATTACTCGATACTCTGCTCCCTTTTTAAGACTTACAATTTCAACGAGTCCTTTGCAAATGTAAAGCTGTTGTTCAGTCGAATTGTGATCCTTAGACATTGTTTCATCGTCTGAACTTCTACCGTATATTACACATGGTACAAATTTTTCAGTCTTCAAAATCTCTCCCAAACATTAAAGGCATCATTGCACTTGCAAAAACTTTTTGATCTGGATAATCAAATATCACCTCAAACTTTGAATGTACTTTCCTTAATTTCATTTTACGGTTCTTAATTTTTAAATTTTTAACGCACTCTTTGCAGCGTGAATCGTATCGACCAGCTTTTTTATAAAAACAAGACAAATCTAATTTGCTTTCCCTGCGAATACAATTGGGGTTACTACAGAATTTCATCTCTTGAGTCTTTTGAGAAGTCTATAGATCAAGTTGTTCTGAAAATTAAATTCACTTCTTTTATGGAGCATATAGATCAACCTTTTGAAATCTTTAAATCGCTAGTAATTCTTTTTGGATTCAACACAGATAGTGTATTAAGTTCAGCTTCTTTAAATTCATTTTGGTTCAAAATTCGAGCGGATATCCCGCGCAATTTAATCAACTCTTTATAACGTTGATTTAAAATATAAGTTCCTTGTTTCGGCCACTTTTTAACAATCTCTAACCTTAGCAATCTCCTGACTTCCCTATATTGATTTTGGTTACTCGACTTAACAACAAACGTACCATCCCCTTCACATATCTTTCTGAGAAAAGATGGAAAGTAACTCTCCTTAATAATACTTCTTAACTCCAAAAATGCTTCATCTGCATCTAATTCACTCCTGTATGTTGAAGCTTCGACTACTGTATTTTTGAATATTGAGGTATCAATTTTTTGAAGTTCATCGCAAAATAAAAAGATGTCTCTATATTTTTTTATTTTTTCCTGAATATAATCTTTTTCATTACGAATCTCTAATCTGATTAGATCAATAGATTTAAAATAAATTACAATATATTTACCTTTTTCTATCTCAAATTTTGCTCCCTTGAGAATCCCATTTTTGCTCGAAGGAGACACACTAATCATTCGAAATTCATCCCTTAGGTAGGTGAACATTCTCATAAAATCCCTCGTTCCAACTAATGTAGTGACTATGTCTAGACAATGCTCAACATGATTGAAAGAAGTAGTTACCCCATATGGAACAGGGAATTCTTGCCCGAGAGTTGACTCAATCGAATTGCTAAAGCAGTTTCCTATTTCTGGAATAAGCCGATTATAAATGAATCTTCTTAAGTTCCTGCCATAACCTGCATCTTGACGATTTATTAGCACATTACTTTTACCATCTAGCGTATCAGTATTTGATCTACCCCAATTTCCCTTTTGCCCATTTAGTAGATGATTCCCATTAATTTCACACCATCCATACAGTGAGCCTAGGTCTCCTAAAGTGTCTGCTTTTATTTTGGTAGTTAAACGCACCCCCCATTCATCAAGTTCTTTCGGATTTGTTCCATAGATTGACTTCTGAATTTTTGGTATATCTTTCCAGTCTATTCCAATTGGATATGAGAATGATACTGTTAGACGATCTATCATCATGTGGGTTTCAACATACTGACCGGCATTATCAATTTCAATTGTTACACGTGGGTTTACTTGTTCTTTCAGATTTTCTTTAAAATTCATCAATAATTTATCAACTTTGCTGTAGTAAAACTTCTTAGTCATAAGAACTCCTCTAATTACTTCTGAATGATATTTATTATCTTTAGCAGAGCCTATTCTCTTTAGGGAGGTACATTTTTGAATAAAGATTTACCGACTGGATTATCTTACAGTAAATCGGAACCACTGTATTTGAGTCACTATATCTTCTGCTTTTTTAAAAGATTTTCTCAAATTTGACTCATCATTGATTCCGACTATTTGACAAATATGACCATTTGTCGTTCTGTCAGGACTCAAATGAGGAGCCATCAGCTTATAAACTTGAATCAATCTTTCCAATGTATCTATTTGAAAATTCTCTTGTGATCTGTATTTCATTTCTGGACCATATTGCTGAACAATACGATCTACCTCTTTTAAAAAAATCTTTTTGTTTTCAATTGATTTGAGATCAAAAGTCATATTCAGAAAACGACCTTCGTATTCATCATTTGATAAATCTGAAATCTGATTTCTAATTTTTTCGAACCCTGGCGCACTCTTACTATCAAGCAGGTGATAATTTAGCACTCCCTGTAAATCGAACAAATCCTCTTCTAATTCTTCTTTTGAGTAATCATAAAATTTAGTTAATCCCCATTTTCTTATCATTGGGTCATAAACTTTCAGATATTCTTGTTCAAAAACAGTATTCCACAGGCCCTCTGCCTCTTTATAGCAATCGATGTCATTTCTGAATGCTTCATTTAATCTCAAAAACTTCCATCTATATTTCTTTTCTAATGAAATTTTCCCCATATAGGGTTATCGGTATTAAAGTTGAATTATTTTAATAACCAATGAAAACTGTTAAGCATTTTTGAATTAGACTTGTGATTTATTAGTAGAATTCATTCCATTTCTCACAGGTATTTGCATCTACCTTAACTGAAGTAAGAGCACTCAATCCCTTTGATTTAACTTTTAAATTCTCTGAAGCCTCATAGATAAATTGCTTCCGATAACCCATTTGTTGCAAATCACCATTTGTATAAAAGCCCTTTATTTTTCCCTGCTTCTCATAATAGCTATGCTGATTTTTTGCACCATTAATCTGAGACTGTAGAAATTGGACATCTTTTATCAGTCTGCATTTTTGAAACTGCTTATTACCTCTTAAATTATTTCTTCTTTCACTTTCAATTGTCGAAGCAACTCTACTTTCTAAGGACTCTATTGATTTTCGTAAGTATCTTCCCCACCAGTGTCTGTATACTGGTACATTTTGCATAAAAACAAATGGAAATACTTTCTTTCCGGAAGTTGAAACTGCCGCCAACTTTTCACTGATTGTTGGAGCTTCTTTTGGCAACCATGTGTCAGAAATTGAGCTTTTCAAACAAGATAGTGTCTTCTTTTGTTCAAAGAATAACTTAGCTTGAATGGAACCACATTTTTCAGAATACTCTTTAAAGATGGTTATTATTCCCAAAAGCTTAATTTTTTCATAATCCTTAACAGGCTCAGCAATGTTTTTACTTACAAAATCATATTTATCAAATCTGGAAGAACTAAGAATCTCTAGGGCTTCATTAAACTCATATTGACTTAGATGTCTCTCAACCTCCTCAAACTCTCTCTGTCGCCCCTGATCAAGACTTGGTCGGAATGTCGAGCAACCGATCAGTAAAGTGCATCCTATAAGCATGACGTTTTTTTTCATTGCACACCTCATTTTTTAATTTTGATTATTTCATCCATTGAAATTACTTGCTCTATCTTAATTTTTACCCAACCTTCAAAAATTTCTTCTGTTTCAATAGACTGAAAATTGGTAGGTTTCTCTTCCTCTCCATACAATAGAAACTCCATAGTCTTGTCGAAATACTTTGCAAGTGCATATATATGCTCCGGTTTGGTACCTCCACTTCCGGCCAGAAGCGAGTTTAATGTGCTTGATGGGATTCCTGTTTCGATTGCTACTTTGCGAGCAGATATTCCATTGTCATCTATTAGTTTCTTTAACACTTTTTGCATTATTGGTTTTTTGAGCATGTACGAATTATCGTTCACTTTGCACCATTCCCAGAGCATAATTCTAATTTTCGTTCAAACAATTCGGAATCTCGTTTTTACGTTCCAAAAAGAAGTGTAATTCGAACATTGATTAACAGCTTTTCGCTCATAAACTCAACGTTGAGATATTGTGTAGTTAGCAACATTTTTTTCCTCTTATTCCAAATGGTTTTTGGAACATCTTAAAATCGACCTATGAACTGTTCCTACGGAAACTCCAAGTTTCTTTGCAATCATGCGAATCGAATCTCCTTCTTTTCTTAGCTTTTGAATATCACCACCCTTGTTAATTTTTGGCCGTCCAAGCTTTATACCCTTTCTCTTGGCATGCTCTAGTCCAGCTCTCACTCGAACTTTTAGCAAGGCGACTTCGTACTCTGACAGTGCTGCTATTATATGCATCATAAGTCTTCCATGCTCTGTAGTTGTATCGAAGTTGTGATCTTTGAAGCTTATAAACTCTATTCCAAGTTGCTCAAGTAACTGAAGTGTATTTATTAAATCCCTCAAGGAGCGGAAGAAACGATCTATTTTCCAACATAATACGGTGTCATACTTTCTTTGATGAGCGTCACTTAAAAGATCATTTAGAGCAGGTCTATTAGAGGTTGTCCCAGATGCCTTATCCTCATAAATCTTGTAAACCTCGAGTCCTCGCTTCACGCAGTATTCTATAAGATCGTCTCTTTGCATGTCAGTTGATTGATCAAGGGTCGAAACTCTTATGTATAAAGCAACCTTTTTAATATCGCTCCTCATACGAAAAACGTAACAGGCAACACCTTTTTCACAAAACAATTTGTGCAAGCGTTTGCGGAAAAATCAATTTTTTGACTAATTAAATTCTACAAAGTCGTCAGACTTCCATGATTTTTCAAAGTCTATTCGAAATGGAGACTTGATATCGTAAAATTGATCGGCCAAAACTCTTTTCATTTTCTGTGGATAGTAAAGACAATCCATGGATTGATAAATTTTCCATTGTTGATTTGAAATTTGAACATCTTCCCAGTTAACGCCAGCATCAAATATTTTTGGACCGAATTGTTCAAAAGCATGCTCACGCCACATTACAAAGGGAAGACCTCCGCTTAATCGAAGGTCTAGACCTCCCGGCATTTTCGATAGTGGAAGTATTCGGTGATAAAATTTTGAAAATTTACGCATGCCCAAACTTGTATGAATATCATAAGTACTTGAAGGTAATTGCCTGACAACATTATCCAGATAGTTTATTTCTTTAGGCAACTCATTTTCAAAACAGAATTTTTTAATATCATATTTATCTACAATTAGTGCTAATTGAAGATGAAAAGCTTTGTAAAAGGGATTTTTCATTTCAAAAGATGGGACCCAGTGCAGTTCATCTGGTAATTCCCAGTCTCCAAATCTTCCATTTACTTGCAAAATTTTAAAAAATTGAGATCGCAACTTTGAATAATTAAAAAGTGTCATTATGTGAAATTTAGAACCACTTTCCATTACTTTTTTCAAGTAGGCGTCTGACCCTTCATTTCCATCGACATTCGCTACTAACAATGTTGATTTTGCCCATAAATTTTGAAGTGGAGCTTCAAGAAAAAGTTCATTTTTCTTAATCGACGAACATACTCTCAAAAGCATTTTAAATAAATCTTCTGAATGTGCCTGTTCTAAATCTGCCTGAAGTTTAAAGTTCGAGCTTTCCTCTAAGTTTATTAATTTTATATAATTTAAAATGGTTGATACTTTAAACCCAGCAGATAGAAGAGCCCTCATCCAATAAATGCAATCAATATAGTTTTTAGACCGGATAGACTTGTGAAGTGCGCTTACAAATTCGTAATAGGCAGCTCTTTTTGAATGTCGACCTTGGTACTTCTTTAAAAGTAATATATGTTCACACAATGAACTTGTTGTGCAATCACAGTGATATTTTTCCCCTCCACTATATAACACATTTCTTTTTGAATTTTGGCCCTCTACCAAATAAGCCCCTTTCGTATTGAAATCCATCATAGGAAATAGCTCAGAAATTGAACTTTCAGGATTTAAAATAATTTCTTTTTCCATATTGATTTATTTCGTAGCATCATTATGAACCAGCATCCATTCTTTTTAATCATTTAAATATTTATTGAGATTAAAAAGAGAAAGCCACATTTCAATTTCCTCATTACTTCCATTCTTAATCAACAGGGGGAGATTATGGCAAATTTCAAAAATTTCAATTAGGTCATCAATCATTGAATAATCATGGTGTCGCTTTACAGTATAAGAAATCAATCTTCCACGAATTAAAAGTTTATAAAAAATAGTAATATAGTCGTAGTTATCTAACATATTTAAGAATAGATTTTGAATAAATCTAAACTACAAATTGAAAAGATTAAATGTGTTTGAACAAATTACCAAATATCTGAAAAATCGTTATCTATGCCATTTGAATCTTTTGGAGGATCGATTTCTCTACCGAAAATTTTAAAATCATTTATTTTTGGCAGACCAATTTCCCAATCGGATTTTTGTGTATTTTTTTTAACTTCTTCACGAAGTTCCATGAGTAGTCTTCCTAGAACATTTCTACCGTTCAATAATTCTGAATCCCAAGGTAAGGCACCCCAAAAATCATCTTTTTCAGAGTATTCAACTATGGATAAATCCCCAGTATTCAAAAGTACTGGTGTAAATTTAAGCCAATTCTGAACAGCTTTTACCCGTAGACACCATCTCATAACCTTAGTTCGAATTAGATACCAATCCCCTCTTTCTTGCCTTTCATATGATTTGCATATCTTTTTTGCCAATAATGGGCTGCTTTGATCTATTATTTTTTTCTGAAGCTCAGGTAAATGAGGGAACTTGCAAGCTTGGTACAACGCCTCTGATGAAGGTATTCTTACATCATTGATAAGCAGGGGGAAACCACCAGCCATATTTGAAAGCTCACCATACTTCTCTTTAGTCTTCCAGAAAAGTACACTCTCACTTCTTTTATATGACCGATACTCGACTTCTTTTGCCACGACTAATTATTCTTCCTAGGAAATAATGCCATCCAATCTCCTGCACTTGCCCAAAATGCTAAAGGACAATTATTCGGACAATTTCTGTATGTAACGATTGTAGCCCCAAAACCAAACGAAGGAAACTGTGTAAAGCCAAGAGGCCTATGCCCTTTACCAAAGTAGCCGGAACTATTTCTAATTTTTACACTCTCTATAAGCAGTTGTTGCTCAAGTATTTTTCTTCTCCCTGGAGATGAGAAAACCTTTTTTCCTCCCACCAGCTCTCCAGTTCTTAATATAACCTTTCCCGTTTTATTCTCTGCTTGATAAAATTCTTGAACCGCTGCATTATTTGGAATTTCATTTGGCCAAAGTACATCTGAATTTTCACAATTTTTTTTAAAATTGCTAAGCCAATGAGATGCCAAAACCTCTAATTTTAAATCTAGATTCAATTCTTTCCCAAGATCACTTATCTCATTCTTAAGAAAAAATTCAGCTAAACTATATGCAACAGCCGTTATGACAATAATCCTTACTGGCAAACCTTCAAGCGAATCAGAATTATCTGAAATCCACTCTTTTAAATCATTTTTTATACGAGTTCCCGAAAACATTCCATCATCAATATATAAATATCTTTGCTCTTCCGAACCATCGCATTCATCTATATCAATACCTAATTCACCAGCTAGGACAATTTCAAGCTCTTCTAAAAGATCTTTTTGACTATTACCTTTTGATTGAATGTCTAAAAAAGTTGTCCCTCTCCAAAATGCCACGGGGTCCACCCCTCCTCGAATACGATTTTTTCGATCATGGAGCACCGCTTTTAAAAAACTCCTAAGAGATTCCTGTGAGATATAATGTTTTTTCATTAATTGGACCATTTCGTCCATCAAATCGTATTGTACTTCTTTGGGAAATTGCATTATCCAATTTCGAACATGATCTTCGACACTACCTGGGGGCAAATGTTGATAATCTCGAATAATCTCTGCCATTTCATAAATTAATGCATCCATCCGACCTCCATTTTCTAGTATCCATGATTCTCTGACTAATTCAAAACTTAACATTATCAACCAAATTGATAATATTTTACGAATTCAAAACTTTAGTTTTGATAAATCTACTAATGCCATTATGTCAGAGTATGAAAAATAACTAAAATCGCGCCTAGTTGCTATTCACATATTTTTTCCTGAAGTCTGTCAAACATCGGCACAGCTTCTGAAAAAGTTTCATCATTCAAGACGGAAAATTTTATATTGGGTTCTATTATTTTTCCCGGAAATTCCACACCATGTGTATCAACTGCACCTAAAATAAGCTGATCTTCATCTGAACAATTTTCCAAGATAAACTTAATCATCAATGGAGCATTTTCTTTATCCTGATCTTGTTGATTAGGAGAATCTATAATAATTGGGCAAAAAGTAGAAGTTGAATATTTTTTAACAATACTCAATATTGAAAAAAAGTAAGCAAGCAATGCCCTTGGTTTATCACTGCCTGACTTTTCAAATTTATGACTAGTCAGTTCTTTAAAATATTCTTCACTGAGCTTTACATTTAAGTCAGTAAGATATTTTTTCATCTTAATAAAAAACATTTTTTCTATTTCTGAAATTCTGTCTTCATCTAAAATCTCTTTCATTTCTTTGGAAATACGCTTTATCTCCAAGAGAATTTTATCTAACTCAACTTTATATTGAGAAATATTTTCCTGAAGTTCATCAATAAATTCCTTTCTTCCGACATGGCGTAGATAATCCTGAAGCAAGACTTGTCCCTTTTTCTCCATTAAAATCTCTTCAATTTCAGCCTGTAAAACTTCTAATCCCTTTAATTTTTCATACTGATCTCTAATCTTTCTATTTAATGTCTCAACTTCTTCAATAACTTCACTTTCATACCCCTTAAGGTCACCAATATCTGCAGCTATTTCGAGTCTTTCTTGAAAACTGTTTTCAAACTCTGTTTTACATAATGGACATTCTAGATGGACAGGAGACTTACCTAAAAAATCAAAATCTAAAGACCTCGCTTTTAAACCATCTTTTAAACCCATCAGCTGTGCAGTCGAGACCACCAAAAGCTCATTAAATTCAAGAATTTTATCTTTATGTTTCTTCTGTTCATTTTTTAAATTTGTAATTTTCTCTAGTAATCTTTTAATATCTTCTTCAAATTCTTCAATATTTATTTTAAATGTACCTAAGTCATTTAACTTCTTTTTCTGCTTCACCCATGTACTATCCAAAAGCTCAATTTCTCTTTCCAAAATTTCCTTTTGGGAATTATTTTTGTTTTTATCAATTTGTAACTGGTAATACTCTTTTGGTCTAATTCCTGTGTGATATTCGATAGTTGGATTACGATAGCCTCTAAATTGCTTCAAATGCTGGAGAGAGTCAAAAGATTCTCTCCAGCCTCTGTCTTGATCAATATAAAATGGTAAGAATAGAAATGCAGGTGTTGCTAAAGATGAATCGCCAGATTGATCAGGTAAGTAAAGATGAAAGTCAAAGAGTTTTGAAAAGAATGGAGTTAACTCTTTCGTAATCGAAGTTGTTTTCAATAATAACTGCTCACTCTGGTCAAACACCCCAAATAAGCTACCATCTCTATAGATAGTATATTCAAGGCCATCAACAGATATTACTATGCATGTTTTTATCTGTGCAGAAACCCACTCTTCATCAAATTGTGGCTGTGCCCCAAGAGCATAAAAAATACTCTTTATTAAATGAGACTTACCAACATTGTTCTCACCCTTTATCAGGTTTTTCTTTGGGGAGAATTCTATCTTTCTTCCCTTTCTTTCTTTGAAAGAAACCAGCCAAAGAGCTTTTACTAATAATTTTTTCATCTTTAAGTTCTCGATTATTTGAAACCAAATCCGCGAGTGTCCCCTGCTTTTTAATTTTTAAAGATTTCATACAACACTATTGCCTTGAGCTCATCATTATCTAAGCCTAAATTTTTAATTGGAGTTGTTAAATTCTTATTACTCTGCAACAGCTTTACTACCGAATCAGCTTGTTCACAAAGTTCACTTTCAATAGGATAATTGGTGTTTAATATATCTAACACTGCACTTGATAATAGTATATATGAATTACGCTTGCCAATCTTTAACCTTTTCCCTTTTTGAATACCTGCTCTAATCTTTCGAATTTCAGCATAGTCAATGTCCTCTGATTGCAATTGTGCTTCAATTCTTACTAAGTCTTTTTCCAATGTCTCCTTTTGCACCATTGAATCAATCATTTCCTTAAAAGCAGATTTCTCTATGCTTTTGGAATCTCTAAAGTCACCAATACATTTGATCTCTTCTTCATACTCCAATCTTCGAGTCACCTCTCTCATTAACGTAAGATATGCAAGAATAGGTGAATACTTAGCTCCTGGTATTATTTTTTCAATGAATGTTATAAGACTTCCTTTCAACATAGTTTCCCTCTCTGCTGTATTAATTGGCAAACTTGATTGTTGGCAAGTCGTTATATCCGTGTAGTCCGCGACTTTTTCAGAAGTAATATGTGTTAATAGTATATTTTTGTCATCTACATGGAGTTGTCCTAGGCTAACCTCAGAATTCGCTGTTCTTTTTAAATCACCATTTTTTTTCATTAGGTAAGTTCTATTAGAAATAAAAAAAAGAAGGTTTGCTTTAAATTGAGTAGCGATAGTAAACATTTTATATACTATAGAACCTGATGCTTTATCTTTTTTAATGAGTGAATCAACTGTCCATTTAGCTGTAGCAGTTTTTATTTGGTAATATTTCCCAATAACATTCCCATTTACCTTTAGAAATAAAATAAAATCTTCATGATAGTCAAAAACCGCTTCAAAATCTTCACAGTTTTCGTATTGTTGTAAAAGTAAAAGTAGGGATTCTGATGCTTGAAAATTAAATCGGTTCGAAGCCCTAGAGCCAGCTCTTTTGGCTGATGATTTTGCACTAATCAAATTTTTTAATACAAGGTCAACCTCTTGCAAAAAGCCTCCAAATCCCTATTTGCAATTCTTATCGGAATATAAATTTGTTTCAGAAGTTAAATTTTGTTTACCCCAAATCCTGCATTGATTTAAAGATGGGCTTAATATTGTAAAAAGCTTGAATTTTCATCCATAAAAACAGCTAATTACCTCAATTGGCTTCATTTGTATTTTCTTGACGATAGATTTTAGCAAGTTTGTCAGCCATAAATTGTACCTTACTAACAACGTTCGCACTATCAAACTCAAGGCGATTTTGAACAAACATCAACTCTTTATAAAAAACAAACAATTTAAGGCAAGTTTTAATATCTATACTCTTGCTATCTCTGCTCAAAGCTCGTTGTATTGACCTCTGACTCTTATTTGTAATTTCTGAAGCACACTCGTAAAACTGTAAGTTAAGTATATTTGCAATCTTGATAACAATTTCAACAAAGTAAAAGTGATATTGATTTTTGAATTCTTCTTCTTTTCTATAAATCAATGAAGATTTCCGACCTCTTTTAGTGTTTGCAATCTTCCAATTTAAGAGACTAATTGTTTTCCCACAACCCATACATTTCACTCTGGCCAAAACTTGTGCATTTTTCAGTTTTGGCTTTCCATGAAGCTTGAAGCCAACTAACTCATTAGAGTACATAGAATTTAAGCAATTTAAATTTGTGCAAAAAATATTCTTACTAAGAAATGATTTTATTTCTTTGGATAATGCAATAGACTGTTTTTCCATGCCACTTTCCCCCCTTATTTTTCGTCTTAAAACCCATGCTAGTAAGAATTGATGCGATTGAATTATAGCTATATCCGCAATTTCTTAGCTCTGATATTTTTCTAATTAATTCTTGTTCTTTTTTATCAGCTTTAAGTTTTCGATCAACAATTTTTTGACCAAAAGCAATACCTCTCTTTCTTCTCTGATTCGTTCCAACTTTTCTAATTGGAACTCCACACTCTTTAAGCCTTTTAAGTATTGTCGTTCTGGAGGACGCTACAAGTTTAGATATTTCAGCACATGAGAGTCCCTCAAGAGTATACTTTTGATGGAGGAAATCTCTCGTTAGCACTTCACGCTCATGGAAAAAATCAATAATATTAGCCATTTCAGATGGAGGATGATAATTTTGTCCAAAGGGGTGTCGGCCACCCCATTTATTTTTTCGTACAACTATAGTCTAGGACCGTGGCAAAAATCTTTGATTCATTACTACTTCATAAGTTAGCACTCACCAAAGATTACCTTTTAGATAACCTTAAAAACGATCTTCCGTTATCTCAGTCCAAGAAACTAACAGACATTGCAAAAAACATAATTGAATACTGTAAGCAATCAAATAGAGATGATTTACAGGTTAGGAATTTTTTTGAGTTCTTTGCAGATATCTTAGGAATTCATTACACTTCAATTGCTCATCACGAGTCAATCAAACAATTGTGTATTACAAACTACGGTCTTGAAGCCTTGATGCTGTTAAGGCCTCAGTTTGATAGCTTTCTAAAAGTAGCCCATTTCTTCGAACCCAAAGATGATCTAAATGAAATTCATAAAAGAGTTGAAGAATTTGAAGATTGGCGAATTATCAAAATGAGCCAAAATTTAAATAAATCTAAAAACTTTGATTTATTTAAAGCCTTACCTAATAAAAGCTACGATAAAGATATACTCAAGCTTCGGAAAAAGATTCAAGAAAAGTATAAGTGCAATCATGAAAAATTTGAAGAACTGAGTAAAAGAAATCACTTCCTTTCTTCAGAGCAAATTAAAAGCTTAACTAAAAACTTAAATATTTTTGATTTTTACAATCACGTTAAAGCCGAATCTTCTGCATCTTTACATGTTACAGACCTTTCAGACAGAATGAGAGAATCAGAGAGAGATTCCTTTGATGGATACACCTTTCAGATAAAAATACAAGGTTCGGGATTTTATCCTCTGCACTTATCAAACTTAATTCTAGTACATCAGCTAATGTGCTGGGCTGACTTTTTTGATATAAAAGATATTATCTATGAGGAAGTCAAAGACTTGTACGGAACTGATAAGTAAAACCCGAAATCATAGAATCACGGACATTAGAAAAGCCCATCAAAATATAATTCATTATCCTTATACAAGTTAGAACTTTCCAAGGCTGCTATCCATTATAATGCGAGAAAACCGCAGAATAAAAAAGCCAACAAAAGTACTAAATAATTCTCAAATCTTCAATTAAGCCTGATTTGATTTTAAACTTGTAGTCCAAGTTCACTGGACTACCGGGAAAGTTTCCGGAGACTTGTGCCTTAAGAATGACCTCTTCGCCCTTATCTTCAAAGGCGATGGGTTTAGCCTTAAATTGATATTTTGCACGTGTCTTCCTAAACCAAGTACTAATAGCATCGTGGCCACTTAAAGTTTCTCCTTCGTCTAGAACTGTAGCCTTTGGGGAAAAACAAGAGAGTGTACTTTCCAAGTCAGAAGCATTTGATGCTTCAACATATGTTTCAATAATTTTAGGTAATTTTAGTTTCATAACTTCTCCTTTAAACAATTCCCTCAATGAGAATCCCCTGATAAATCGCACCTTTTTGTCTATGCTTTACTATTCTTTGATAGTCATCACCAAAGTACCATTTTCTAGCTGTTTCCATGGTTGGAAACTTAGCAATGACCATTCCTTCAATCTCTTCTCCCTCTAAAACTTCAAACTTTCCATAAGGAACAAGGATTTCAATTGGATGTCCTTTCAAGGTTTCCTGAATTGAAGCCCAGTAGATTTCCAATTCTTTTTGATCGATAGTCTTGATACGGGTAAAAACAATATAGGCAGACATTGCTACTCCTTAAATTGTTGGGATAGTCCCACCGTCAATAATGTACTCATGCCCCGTTATTGATGCGGCTCGATCTGAAGATATAAATGCAACAAGTTCTGCCACCTCAACTGGTTTCGCTGGTCTTCCTATAGGAATACCTCCCAAACCATCCATCACATTTTGGACGGCTTGCTCCACTGTAATTTTATTTGTTTCTGCAATCCTTTCCATCATTGCATTGGAAGCATCTGTCGAAACCCAGCCTGGAGAAACCACATTCACTCGTATTCCAGTCGGGGCAATTTCTTTTGATAGGCTCTTGCTATAATTTGTAAGGGCCGCTTTTGCAGCTGCATAAGCTATGGTTGACTCATGAAGAGGTAATGATCTTTGAATACTCGAAATATGAATGATTGACCCTGATCCTTGTTTTAACATTGTCGGGACAAGCAATCGATCCAAACGAACAGCGATAAACAAGTTCCAATCTAATGCTTTTTTCCACTCCTGTTCTGTTTGAGCAAGAAATCCTCCACCAGGAGAACTCGATCCACCAGCCACGTGTACAATGATGTCAATTCCTCCTAGTTGCTTAAGAGTTTCTTCTGCAACACGATTAGTCCCTTCGATAGTCATGAGATCTGCTTCAACAAAATGAACTCCAGCGGAAAGATCATTACTTTTGTTACGTGCAGTGGTTAAGACATTTGCTCCAGAAAGATGAAATCGCTGAACAATTGCCGCTCCCTGCCCCTTAGTTCCCCCTGTTACCAAGACACGCTTGTTTTTAAATTCATGACTATTTACTTCAAATGGATAATTCATTGGTCCTCCTTTTATCTAATTTTAATACAAAACTGTATTAAAAACAACACATTTCACTCGAGCCAACTCAAGTTCTTGAAATCACGGGAAAATTTTGACTTGTTTTAATACCGAAATGAATTAATAATAGAGTCATGAAAACTAAAAAAGGTGAGAAAGAAAAGCTACGCCGCTTAATTCTCGATAAGGCAATCAGCTACCTTAAAAAGCATGGGCATGGCGGGTCTGGCACTGATCAGATAATGAAACACATGGGCCTGACCAGAGGTGCTCTATATAGTCATTTCAAGTC
Source organism: Bdellovibrio sp. CG22_combo_CG10-13_8_21_14_all_39_27 (assembly GCA_002786715.1). Classification (GTDB taxonomy): domain Bacteria; phylum Bdellovibrionota; class Bacteriovoracia; order Bacteriovoracales; family Bacteriovoracaceae; genus 21-14-all-39-27. The sequence continues at coordinate 193,532 of PCTW01000038.1, read as the reverse complement.
TAAAGATGATTTGTTCGTAAATGCCGTCTGTCACGACTTGGAGAGATTAGAGAAAACTTTGATCCACCGATTTACACACGATGGTCCGATAGCGTTGCAAAGAATTATTGATGATCACCTTTCTGAAAAAAGTCTTACAGATATTGAAGGAGGATGTGCTTTTACATCTTTAAGCAGCGACATGCAAAGAAGTAAGTCTTCACACAGAGGCAAATACGAAAACTATATGAATCGCATTTATTCATTGTTTGCTAGAGCTTTGCAAGAACAGTTTCCTGACGATTCAGAACACGAATGCCATCTGAAAGCACTCAATTTGTACTCTGGTTTAGTAGGTATCCTCACTATGGCCAGGACAATGAAAGATCCTGTTAGGGCAAATGAAATTCTGGAAACAGGAAAAGAATTCTTGAAGAAGAATTTTTTATCTTGCTTGTCTTCTTAACCTTTGAAAAGGTAGAGTCAGTCCACCAAAACTATTGCGTCATCCTCTAACCTTGGGCACATTTGCTTTGCCACGGCTGTGGTCGCGAAAACTTTGCAAGACATTTTCAGAGGCAGGTCTTGTATAGGACGCTACCCCTTTTTGAGGAGCCCTCTCCGCACACCTCCAGCAGTCACAATGCACCAAAGGCGAGAGGACGTCCGGAAAAGCTAAAAAAAACGACTAGATAGGTCGGAAAAGTTTGTGGCGGAGTACCTCTATGGTATATGGTTGTCTAAGTGGTCATTAGGGACCCCATTCTTTCAAGAATGGATTTTTTAAAAAAATTCAAATTGAGCCCAAATCCTTCACCGGCAATCACTCCAATCAATCCCCACACATTATTTGCCTTCAATTTCATGCAAGGGAAATGGTGGAAATCCATCCCATTTTTAATATTTTTTCCACTTGTGATCTTCGTCGATAAAACTTTAAAATCTTTTCATCACTCATATCAGTAACTACGACATAGTACTTATTCTAGGAAGTGTCCCCTCGTTGTCGTTGTTTTTTAGGAAGTTCGCCACCGAATAAATTCTTGATTTCAAATTTATGACCAGGTCGTCGAACAAATTTAATCCAGAAAATAAAGAAAGGGACTTGGCAATTGGGGTGTAGAGGTAAATTGGAGAATTCTCCGATGATAATTGAGAGCTTCGCAAGAGGTAGTCATAATTAAGCCCGGAGTTCCCTACCGGGCTTTTTTTTACTTACTATCGACCTGAGGGACAAAATAAATATAGGGCCCTTTTGGTTTTTGAGATGGTGGAAGATTTCGAGGCGTGCGTTTTCCGGCAACTCCCAGCTGTTTAATATAAGCGTGAACGGAAGCAATTTCCTCATTAGTCAGATGTTTAAAAATAAATCCGGGCATAGGAGGCAGATATCTTTTTTGCCGAAGATAAGAAACAAACGCAGCTTCAGTGTATTGTTCCACTGTTAATCTTAAATTTGTCGCGTAAGAAGTTCCCCACGGTCCCTTGAACCCCACTTCACTTCCAACAAGCCAATCTTTTTCTGGAACATTTCCTTCAAGCTGAGAATAATTTGGCGTGTGACAGTCATTACATCCGGCAATTCTCACAAGCCATCTCCCCTGTTCGATTCTGCTTTTTCCCTGAACGCCATTGGCACGAACATTCCCTGCCAATGAAACAAAAGATAAAACGATCCATATTAATTTTCTCATACATTCTCCTTAACAAAGTCTTCATATTTTCGGGGTGCCCTGTTTAAGATTTTTTCCTGTTGAATAAGTTGAACTGGCGAAGCACGGAGCCCTTGATCTATGAAAAAGGTATACATCTGCTTCCAGTCCGCGAGGAGCCAGTCAGGGATCATCGGCTTCAGCATGACTTCCCACTTCTCCATACAATCTTCTGGATAAATAACTTTCTTGCCTAAAATTTCTGACAAAATTTTTGCCGTCTTTTCGCCCGTTAAAGGCTCCGGGCCGACAAGCGGATAAACTTTGTATTGATGTTTTTCATCTGTTACCGCATTAGACATGGCAAGAGCGATATCTCTTAGGTCAACTCTGCTCAACCCGATTTGTCCGATAGGCTGGAGATATTCCCCCTGGTCTCGGGCTGCCTGCAAAAACCAAAGATCGTTTTGAAAAAAATTATTGGGCTCGACTATCGTGAACGGTTTCCCTGAGGCTATCAAAGCTTGCTTGATAATAACTTTGGCCCCGATGTGAGGAATCTGAGGGGCATTCTCTGCATTATGCACTCCTAGAAAAACAATGTGCTTGATTCCGGCCGCATAGGCTTTTGCAACAAAAGCAGTGGCTATTTCAGCTTCACGTTCCAACGGTGGCGTAATAAGACATAAAGTATCCATTCCTGAAAAGGCTGATTCCCACGTTTCTGCATTGTTAAAATCGCCGAAAACCCCTTTCACGCCCTGAGGAAGCTGCTGAAGATTCCCTTTCGAGTGACTCATGACTATTGGACTAGCGCCTTTTTCTTTTAGCAATTTGATAAGTTCGCGGGCAACTTTTCCGGTACCCGATGTAACTAGAACATTCATTTGATTCCCCCTGTTACAATGAATTTAATGCAAAAAAGGAGAAATGATTTCCTAAAACTTTCCTAAACTATTCTGAAATTTTCACTATTGAGGTATAGTTTCCTCTATGTTGAATAACGACTTGAAAGATTTTATCCAGGAAGTAGTGGCAATCATGGTGGCCACTCGCGATGACCGTAATGTCGCTCACGGAACGAGGGCGTATGGTGCCGTTGTCAATAACACCAGTGATGAAATTACTTTTTACGTCAATGCGATTGCCTTTAAAAATTTGCAAGCTCACCTTATAGATAATCAAGAACTGGCTCTGGCCTTCGGAAGACCAACTGACTATAGAGCGATTCAGGTGAAAGGCACTTATCTTTCTCATCGTCATGCAGACGCTCGCGATCAATTAATCATAGAAAGATATCTCCACCTTTTTGCTGACATCGTAGAAAAACTTGGTGGCGATTCAAAACCTTATAAATCATTGCCAGCATTGCCGGCCATCGCGATTAATATGAGAATAAAATCCGTCTTCAGTCAGACTCCGGGATCATCATCAGGTGAAAGCATTATATGAAACTAGGCGACTTTAAACCTTGTCTTCAGGGAGTCTATCCCTCAACACTTTACACATGTGCAGCCGATGGAACTCCTAACGTGAATTACATTAGTCATGTTTATTACGTAGATCAAAATCATGTTGCAATATCTGGCCAATTTTTAAATAAAACGAGAAAAAATATTTCGGCTAATCCTCTGGCGACTGCCATCGTTCTCGATCCAATCAATGTCTGCCATGTTGAATTGATTATGTGCTGGAAGGAATCGCAAAACACCGGAAATATTTTCTCGCTCATTTCGGAGAGAATTAAAGCTATCGATTCACAGATTGGCGGTGAAGGAAGATTCACACTTCAATCAGTAGAGATTTTTGAAGTTCTAGAAGTAAAAGTTCCTGAAGAGTTTCAGTACCTGCTGAATCAAAAAGATAACAAGAATCTTTTTTCACTCTACAACTTGCAAAGTGCAATTCAACACATTCAAACAGCAAACACTCTTGAAAGCCTTTATGATTTAATTCTCGAATCACTCGAAAAATCTTTTGGATTCAAACATAGCTTGTTGCTCATTCCTGATTCGCTCACAAATAAATTAATAACCATCAATATGAGAGGGTACAATCTTAATGGTGTAGGCGCGGAAGTTAAGATCGGTGAAGGTATTATCGGAAAGGTGGCACAAACTCAAAAGCCACTGGCCTTCATGGGATTAAAGCGGGAATACATCTATGCACAGACTTCACTAAGAAATTTTTCTGAGATGGATAAAGAAAATTTCTTCTCAGAAGCGATTGCCTTGCCCAAGCTGACAGATGCAGCAAGTATCATTGCTGTCCCGCTGATCAACCGGGGAAAACTTGCAGGAGTTCTGGAAGTGCAAAGTCTCGCCTCTGTTGAATTCAAAGAATCCGATGAAGATTTCATGATGACGTTTGGAAGTTATGTCGCCATGGCCATTGAGAACCTACAGTTTCATAATGAACCGGAAATGTTTGCTCTAGGGCCAATTACTGTTGCAACAAAGAAAGAATCTAGTCTAAAGAAAATCAACATTACATATTATATTGATGACGAATGTATATTTATTGATGGTGAATATCTCATTCGCAGCACCCCTGCAAAAATTTTATGGAAGTTATTACAAGCCTACTCTGGCGAGGGTAAAACAGAATTCAGCAATCGTGAATTGCGTCTGGATAAAACGCTGCAGTTGCCGGATTTCAAAGACAATCTTGAAACCAGACTAATTCTTTTGCGTAAACGTCTCGAAGCAAAAAACCATGGAATTGTACTCAGACCAAATGGCCGCGGTAAATTCAGCATCGAAGTGAGCGGACAAGTTATTCTCGACGTTATTTAATTCATAAAAGTCAGAGTTTGGACGCTGTCTCGTGAAACCAGTGCGGCGCACAAAGGCATTTAAAATGCATCGTTTTTTATGTCTGTCTCATCAGAAGTGAACCTTTGAAATATCTCTAGCTTGAGTTACAAAGAGCCGTGATAAAGACGCGTGTTTATACATGATTGTGTTCACCATCAAGGGCCACCCCATTTTCTTTCCTGTATAATTTCAATAATATATATCAAACCCTTTAATCAACTTTGGAACAAAGGCCTTTAAATGATCGAAATGTTAGTAGGTTTAAATGTTATAAATGATTCTGACTATACCAAATATAGGGAAGGTATGACGCCTATTTTGAAGTCGATTGGAGGAGGATTTGGTTACGATTTTAAAATAGCCGAAGTCTTAAAAAGTGAAAGTGAGAATATCATTAATAGAGTTTTTACTATTTATTTTCCAAGTGAAGAGGAATTGAATTCGTTTTTCTCTAATAGTGAATACTTAAAATTTAAAGAACAGTTTTTTACTAGCTCTGTAGCGTCGACGACTATTATATCTACGTACAATAAGTAAAATGAGTTCCAAGACTGTCCTTTTCCTCAAAACTAATTTTCAACAAGTACTTAAAATTAGATTGCCAATGCCATGCAATCCATTCCGAATTCATCCAAGTAGTAACCCCATCTTATTCCCAGTACAATTTCAATAGTATAAGATCGACTTCTAAATGAACTATGGAACCAAGGCGGATATATGGGCAAAAAAATATGCCTACTACGAGGTATAAACGTCGGCGGGAAAAATATTATTAAAATGAGTGATCTCAAATCCTGTTTCGAAAAAATGGGCTTTGAAGATGTGGAAACATATATTCAAAGTGGAAATGTCATCTTCTCCTCAAAGGAAGCAAACTCTGCTCTTACCAAATTGATAGAGAGAGAACTTTTAAAAAAGTTTAGCTACAAAGAACCAATACTGCTTTTATCTGATAAAAAATTAAAAACAATCGTTTCATCTTCACCTAAAGATTTTGGCAATGATCCAGATAAGTATAGATATGA
>PCTW01000038.1:124491-188041 GCA_002786715.1 Bdellovibrio sp. CG22_combo_CG10-13_8_21_14_all_39_27 | reverse complement strand
ATGTCGGTTGGTAAAGATGTCCTTTATTTTTCGAGATTAAAAAGCGAGGCATCTAAAAGTTACTTATCGAAAATAATTTCTAGACCTGAGTACAAACTTATTACGATAAGAAACTGGAACACTACCATCAAGTTAAACCAGAAATTAGAGACCTAAATATTGAGAGTGCAAAAAATGAAAAAAATCTTAATTTTAATTGCTATTTTTTTATCTACAAGCATTTTTGCAAATGACACTGGCATCATTTGGGGTCAGAGCCACCTTTTCAGTTTAAAAGCTCCAAAGGGTTGGGTTTTAGATAATGTATCAGGAAGAAACAATGGGCTTCATGCTGTCTTTCATCCTATTGGCGGCTCTTGGGCAAATTCAAAAGCAGTTATGTATGCAAATGTAGCATTAAAGAGAACAGGTCAGAATAATATTGATGAACTTGTAAATTTCAATCTAAATGAAATGAAGCCCAAATCCCCAAACATAAAAGTGAGAGACTTAGAAACAATCACTGCAAATAATAAAAAAATCATTCTTAAAGAATGGCTAAATAATATGGGTAACCATGAAGTCGTCGCATATGTTGAAGAGTCAAAAGTAATTGTGTTAATGGTACTTACAAGTAGAGATGAGGAAGAATATACAAAGTCTATCAACGCCTTTAGAGCTTTAGTGCAGTCTTATAAGTTCTACTCTGACAACCCCGATTACAAAGCTGTATCCGAGGCTCAGCTTCAACCAATGATTGAGGTAGCCAAAAAACATAGTAAAACGAAAAGCGGTGGCGCATACGAAGAACAAGTAACTAAGATGCTTGGCTATTATTTGAGTACAGTTCTAAGTGGATGTGGAAAGCAACTTCGCAAGATGGATGACATAGATGTTGTATTTCAAATAAACAAACTTGGGATTTCAACAACAGCAAACTGGTCTAAAAATGATACTTCACAATGCTTTATACAAAATGGAATTTTAAATTGGGTTTTTCCAAAGCCACCAATAGACAACTTCCATTACCATATTGCAGTTAAGATGAAACGGTAGCCCTAAAGACGAATCACACTAGAAAAAATATGATTGTTCTTCTAGCGCTCTTCTTTTAAACAGTGCTTAAGGACGAGTGTGTTGGAACCTTTGTTACATTGATACAACACTTCGTTACGCCCACAACCTTAAGCTACTCTCAAACCCAGCTTTTGAATCAGTCGAGAATATTCTAGATAGTGATGATCGGCCCTAGTTAAGGATCCTTAATTAAGTGAATACTCTTTTTCTTCTTGAGTACCATACGGAATAGGTAGATAATAATTATTGAAACCAGCAAATATTAGTGTTCACTCGGTATGTATGAAAATGTAACAATGAAAAGTAAATGGGACGGATCAACATATGAAGGCGCATTCCAACGCCTAGTAACAGCAGGACAAAAAATAGGAGAAAATCCCTATCCTGTAAGCCATTACCTCTTTGGGTTAGCTGCGGAATGTGCATTGAGGGCCCTTATAATAAGAGAGCCTGTCCAGTCATTGCCAAAGCATGCTCACGATTTTGGAAAACTTTATAATATAGCAATTACGAAGGAGCCTGGTAACAGATTATTGGCAAAGTCAGCTCAAAGTATCAAGATGTTACAGCTTTTATGGAAAAACACTGATCGATATGAATCAGACAAAAAACTTTATCAGCGCTTGAATTCTCATAATATTCGAGGACTATTTAAAGATGAAGACATCAATTGGCATTCAAAAAACGATGTTCTGATATTTTTCAATAATAAAATGCACTCTCTAACAATCGAGCTTGCTAAAGCGACAAGGATATATTCATGAAAAATGAAAAAGAAAAAATTATTTTAGATCATTTTGTCAAAAAATATGTCGTAGATGAAAGAGATAAGGTCGAAATACTTCTCACGAAGGAAGGAACGATAGTGGGAAATATTATAAGTTCATCATTTAGAAACCTTTCTGCAAATGAGCAGCAGAATCAGCTTGAAGCAGAGATTGAATCGCTAAAAAAAGATGAAAAGATAAATTGTCCTTTATTTTCAGCCTTATTGCTTTATTCACCTGAAGAGTTTTATATGATGCCTGCTTCTGATCAAGATCAAATTAAGGGGTTGCTAAAAACTATTGATATTAACACTCTAGGGGCTAGCGATCTTGTTGTCAGGATTACAGAAGACAACTGGAGGCAAATTACAGCAAAAGCCGATTTTTCAGAAGAAGAAACTATGATTCCTTTTGAGGGAGAGGTGCATAGAGCTGAGAATTCTCATTTGTTTCAGGCAATCGATTTAATCTTTGATTCATACACTTATAAATTTTTTGAAGCAGAAGGGTATCAATTTGACGGAGTTTCAGGGGCAAAGTTTTTAAAAATGCTTAATAATGACGTTGCACTGATTATGTTCTCAGCTAAGCAAATGCCTCTCCACTATTAATTATTTTTTACTTACTTCGACCGCCCCCACTAGTGAAGCCAATGCCGATCCATACCAGCAAGTATCAGAAGGATTTCTCTGATAGGCTTTCCAGGGAGTATGTTTACAGATTTTTGGGTTATTTTTTCTTGTTGGTAAATTACAGCATGAGTACATTGGGCAAGTTCTTTTTATATCGTCCGTCTTCATAAAAATTTTGCTCCCTCGATGAGATTCCATGAAATGGTGTAGACACTGTAATGTTCCCATCATGTCAGAGAGCGAAAAGCCAGCCACTTTCAAGTTTGAAAAGGAAAACAAATAATCTTTTTGAATATCATCGTTTGTAACAGAAAAATTCTCTTGTAGAACAATGCAAGGTTGGTATTCCATCATAAGGCGATGCAATTTTTCATCTTCTGCCATATTTTTGGCAAAAGGCTCTAGGTCAAATAAAGGATTATCTTTTCGTCTTGATAGAAGTTTTCTGAAGGTTGAAATGAGATATTCCCACGCATATTGTGTAACACCTCTTCGCTGGTGTATTTTAGAGATGTCTTCTAGTTCCATCATTAAAGTTTTGAAATAATTTTCATTCTCCTCTAAAGATATAGAGATTAGCTTTTCTAAAGAAGAAGAAATATCAAACCCTGATTTTCTGATGGTTTGATAACTTTGGAGCAGTTTCCAATAATGGACACCAGGAGAGGGATATAGCAAGGCTAAAGTTCCTAATGCTAGAATTTCTATTCGCGAAATATTGTCAAACTTGAAAAGAGCGAGCTCTCTCATTACATGGTAAGGAAATAAAAAAGCATTATCTTCTCCACCTACGCCATCAATACTCGCCCCCTTTTCCACTGACCTGTCAATCTCGTAGGCAAGCCCCTCAAATAAAGCATGCTTTCCAAAATTAAACGTAGTAGTTTGAGTTTTATCTAAGCTCTTGCTTTCATACTCTAAAGATAATTTTAAAGCAGAGCGGCTTTGCTTCAGGAATTTATAGCCAGACTGTTCTTCAACGACATCTATGATTTTAAAAGAATTAATCTGCCTGTTTTGATCTCTCGTGACGCCAGCAGGATATCTGTCCCCTTGAAGTATATTTAGCAAATCAATACACTTTTCATATTCTTCAATGTCTGAAGCGCTAAACTCCTTCGATGATTTTACTGTTTCTCCAATCTCAAGTGTCCTCCATAACAAAGACAATAGTACTTGATAAATGGTGATTTCTTCGACTCCCGCTGGAGTAGAAATATTTTGTAGGTAATGCCAATACTCATGCACAAATAAAGAGAGTTGGCTTCGATTAAGTTGGTCAAGGCCAGGCTGCCCTTCTTCTAAGACTTTATTCGATGCTCCGATCGTAATGATAAAATGGTTTGGGCGGTAACTTCCGCCGTAGGAATCATATTTAAACAAAATCTCTCCTCGTCTATGCGAACCAATACTATTTACTTTGGGTATTGCGAACTTAAAAATATTCAAATTCCAGAACTAGGAAATTCCGGAACTGATTTTTACAAACGTAAAAGGCTGGTTTTTATCCATCCTTCGCTGATACCCGATTCTAAAGAATAAAATTCGACTTTTGTCCATTCTTCATGTTGCTCAAGCTTTTTTGAAACAAAGCCTTTAGGTACAACCTTTACTCTTTTAAATTCGTAGCCTGGACCAGTTCTAATAACACAACCTCTTGAGGCAACACATACAATTCTTTCAATTTGAGCTTGATTAACGATAGAGCTAGAGTGGTTACAAATATTTCGAGTACCAGAAAGAGTTACGGCTAAGTACATTAACTGAGCAATGAAAATTTTTCTTTTCTTCTCATCCATTAGATTTGAAAAATCTTGTCCGGTAAGAAAAGCTAACAAGACAAATAATGTCTGAACTAAATTCTTTTCAGGTTCAGAACGTACTTCATTTTCATCATGGTAATACTCTTCAAATAAATGCCTTAACTTATCCTCACTCCAATTAACACTCTCAGCATACCTGTTAAAAGCAACCAATCCTCTAGTAACATCTGAGTTCACGATACTTTGAATGGTCGACTGAAACTCATTTGATACCAAGATGGATCGAGTTGCGTTTATAACTGGGATCATACTCTTAGCTGAAGCTAATTGAATTTGAGCCAAAGCAGTCATAGTTGGTGCGATAGCCTTATTCATTTCAGAAATAACTTTGATTGTATTACTCAACCCAGTTAAGTTGTTTGCTTCAAAAGCTTTTGTGACCACGCTAAGATTCGTTAGCGCGGACTGATTTATCAATGACTCAATACCAAGACTCCTCTTAGACATTGCCTCTGCCATTTGATTAATAGCTGATTTCTCAAAAACAGAATTAAATGCGTTCAAATTTTTATTTAAGGCCGCAAACTGATTCGTGGGATTCGATTTACTTAATGATTCAATCATCTCTCTTATTGTCATCATTCTTTCCTTCAAAAAAGGGGGAGGAAATCCTCCCCCTGAGTTTGTTAACCCTTAGGAGGGTGAGGATCATTCCCATGACTATCTTTAGAGCCAATTTTTCCATCTTTATTATGGATGTAAAGTTCACTTCCAAGATTCTTACTAATATCTCTTGCCCTATCGATAGCATCTGACTTTCTGTCAAAGTTCCCAGAAGATCTTTGACCTCCGCCTTGTTTAATATCCCAGCCGCCATCTTTTTTGTTTGGTACCACATGAGTGGTTTTCTTTTGTTTACTCATTTTTTCTTCCTTTGAAATAATGTTTTTTTAGTTAGTACATACAACTTTGATCAATGAAATCTGCTAACCACTCATACCTCACCCCCTCTTTCCATATTGACGGAAAGCGTTGCGAGGGCTTGACCAAAATCTGGGCAGGGATTATTATTGGCTCATGCTAGTCAATAATCCTTGTCCTTGGGCTTTGCCCTCTGGATTGATTGACCCGATTTGAGACGATTGGGTAGTGACCAGTCGTCTCAATTTATCTCAGGATCTCTTAATTATATCAGGTATTAATATGATAAAAATGGCCCCGCAATGCGTCATCTGTGAGCAATGTCACAGTTTGTTAGAAATGCTTTCGGTCTCTAATTTGTATCTTTTATAAATCTCGAGAACTGCTCTAGCCCACCACTTGCCCTTACCTGTTTTGGTTCTAGCTTTGACCCCATTTAACGAGTCTGATAATCCATTTAGTCTCCCTCGAAAGTTCCAGCACACTCCTTATTAAACAGCGCTTAAAAATGAGTTTTCTTAAAATGTCTTAAATCATTTTCCTTTTTATTGTCTCTCGTCTTTTGCCGATTCCATCACCACATAAGTTGAGATGGAATTGACCTGTGGCAAAGTTCCGAGAACGTCTGTGTGGAAAAATTTGTAAGAGGCCAAGTCTTTAGTTTCGACTCTTAAGATGTATTCAAATGAACCTGTGACGTTGTGGCATTCGCGAACTTCGGGTGATTTGACGATGGCCTTTTCAAAATCGTTTTGAGATTTTTTGGTGTGAACAGAGAGTCCAACTGTGATGTAGGCGGTAAAGCCAATTCCCAACAGTGAGTTGTCGATAATGGCACCGTAGCCTTTGATGACACCTGATCTTTCGAGTTCTTGCACTCGTCTCAAGCAAGCTGATGGAGAAAGGCCAATTCGACCTGCCAGCTCAGCATTACTGATTCGGCCGTTAGCTTTTAATTCTTGCAATATTCTTTCGTCAAATTCGTCTATTGTAGTCATTTATTGCGTAAAATAGCATTTTCATGCTCAAAATAGCAAGAACCAAAAAACGATTCCCTGCTATATTCTAAACATGAACAACGAAACACTTTTCGCTTTATTGGCCTTTGCTTTGGTTTCATCCATCACCCCAGGACCTAACAACATTATGTTGATGAGCTCTGGAACTAATTTTGGAATCAAAAAATCACTCCCTCATATGTTGGGAGTGAGTATCGGTTTTGCGTTGATGGTTGGTCTCGTTGGAGTTGGGTTAATGCAGTTGTTTGCTATCTATCCCATCATTCAAAAAATCTTGAAAGTAGTGAGCATAACCTATCTCATTTATCTCTCTTATAAAATTGCAGTCGCAGCTCCTGTATCGCCAGAAACAACTGGGCAGAGTAAGCCTTTCACTTTTATTCAGGCCGCACTATTCCAATGGGTCAACCCCAAAGCATGGACCATGGCCTTGAGTGCGATCACTCTGTACGCACCTTCAAATACATTTCAAGAAGTGATGAAAGTCGCCTTGGCTTTTGGAGTTGTTAATCTTCCTTCGGTCAGCACCTGGGTGGTCTTAGGAAAACAAATTAGAAGATTTTTAAGCAGCCATAAAAAATTAAGAATCTTTAATTATTTTATGGCCAGCTTACTTTTGACGACGGTTTTCTATTTAGTTCTTTAAAAGAGATTCCAGTTTATCGAACGATCCGCTCCAACCACCAGTCATGCCAGCTTTAGCATCGTGGAATGTTTTGCGCTCAATCTCTGTAGCATCGCCAAAAACTTCCCATGATAAAGCCAGACGAGTTTCACCATCTCCTTCATCTGTGAAAACGACAGTGGTTAACATTTGATCGGGCCAAGTTGGAGCAAAGCCTGGTTTGACGAGATTGCCTTTTTCATCACTAAAAGATTGTACGTACTGGATAAACTCATGTGGTCGTATTTTTTTATAATCCATTTTACCGAAGTGAAAATCACCATCTGGAGTTGTTAATTTATAATGTGCACTTGAACCTTCTTTGATAGCGACATTGATATAGTCCATAGTCGCACCTGCTGGTCCCATCCACTTTGATAAATGCTCAGGATTTGTCCACATTTCAAAAAGTGTTTTTTGGTCTGTTTTAAATGAGCGATTGATGATGAAAACATCTTTTTGTTTTTGTTGTTCTTCGAGATATTCACCAAGGCGATCCCAAGTCGCGTTGCCACCAGCTGCTTTAATAAATTTGGCAATTTCTTTAGCCGCTTCAGGTGTCGCCAAGGCCATGGTCATATCCATTACTGTTTTACCTTTGAATTCTTCAAAAGTGACAGTCACTCTGAATAAGGCCTCTTGGTTTTCATTGGCACCGTGATCGTAAACAAGCTTTGAGTATTTTTCGACTTCGTAATATGTTGTGATGTTTGGATAATCGACGCCGTCTGGTCCATGCATAGTATAGATCCATTTTCCTCCAGGCCTCACATCTTTGCTTTTTGTAGTAATGCTAAATCCGCGCGGGCCCCACCAATGACCGACATGTTTTTCATCAGTCCAAACTTCCCAAATGAGTTTTGCCGGAGCATCAAAAACGCGAACTAATCTTAGCTCATTTTCTTTTTTTGCTTTTGCCACTTTTCTCTCCTGGTTGATTTTCGTCTTTCTGAATTGTTTTTAAGTATTCATCGAGCCGATCAAAACTTTCTTCCCAATGACTGCGATAGGTAGAAATCCAATCGTCGGCTTTCTTTAGACTTTTAGCTTCAAGCTGACAGGGACGCCATTGCGCCTCCTTGCCTCTTGTTATCAGCTTTGCTTTTTCGAGGACTTTGAGATGTTTTGTGATGGCCGGAAGACTCATTTCATAAGGGCCTGCCAGCTCTGTAACAGAAAGCTCTCCATGAGCTAACCTCCCGAGAATACTTCTACGAGTAGGATCACTTAAGGCCGAGAAAATAAGTGAAAGCGAGTCGGTTGCTACCATTTCCTTATTTAACCATATGGTTAAATAAAATTCAAGCTTATTCTTTATGATACATTTTTGAAGCCATCGCTTCTAATCCAGCAGGGTCTGCTTTCCATACTTCAAACATGGCTTTACCTACTTTGTCTGGAATAATATCGGGAACATCTAATGCCAGTTCATTCAAAATCGCCAAGGCGACGTCTTTGGAACTAGTCATTTCTCCTTCATAACCTTTGTTCATATCTGTATCGATTGCTCCCGGATTAACAGCAAAGACTTGAATCCCTTTCTTTTTAAGCTCAATTCTCGCGGCCTGAGTTGCCGAATAAAGTGCCGCTTTCGAAGCAGAATATCCAGCAATAAAAGGAAAATTTGAATATGCGGCAATTGAAACGATGTTAATAATGGCCGATGATTTATTTCTCTCTAATATTGGAACAAACTCTCTCATCATATTAATAGTTGAGAAGAAATTGACGTTCATGTTTGAGTGAATATTCTCAAAGTCTCCCTCTAGAATATTTCCTTGGTTTAGTATGCCTGCATTATTAATCAAAATTTGCGTGTCTTGAGCCATCTCTGAAGCTTTTTTAATTTGATTTAGCTCTGTTATATCTAAATTGAGGTAAACAACTCTTTCATCGTTAAAACCAATTCGAGACGAAGCATTTCGTGAAGAAGCATAAACTTTATTCGCTCCTTTCGCTAAAACCGCCTCGACTAAAGATCTTCCAATTCCTCTATTGCTTCCTGTAACAAAAACTACTTTATTTTCGATATTCATAAGAACTCCTTTTCAACAGAGTAAAATATCTTTTACGTAGTTACTTGCGGAAACCGGACATCATCATTTTTTCTAATTCGAGAAGTTTTTCTTTGATTTTCTCCCCGCCGATATAGCCTGATAGCTGACCTGATTTTGCAATCACTCGATGGCAGGGAATTATTAGGCAAAGAGGATTTTGTCCATTTGCAGTTCCTACCGCTCGAACAGCAAGTGGCCTTTCTATTTGAACTGCTAACTCTGTGTAGCTTTGAGTTTGACCGTACGGTATTTTAAGAAGATTGCTCCAGACTTCTTCTTGGAATGACGTCCCTTGATATGAAAGAGGAAGGTCAAATTGCTTTCGCCTTCCATCCAGATATTCGTAAATTTGTGTTGAAGCCATTTCGATGAGTTTTTTCTCTCTTTTATCGCTGGCCATTTTTACACTTACTTTTTGCCACGATACTTTTGTTACAAACTCTGAAGTGGCACAGATATAGATAAACCCAAAATTTGTCTTAAATTTCATTTGTCTTTCATTCATTTTAATAATTCCTTATATAAATCTCTCCAGACAAGATGACATAAGTAAGCTCTTAAACCTTGCCACTTTTCTTCATTAATCATGTTCTCGTTTAATGCCCTTCGAATAAAAAGATCTGAGGAAGGAAAAGCATTAATATCTCCAAGACATCTCATGGCAATAAGCTCTGTCGTCCAGGGACCAATTCCTTTGATTTCCAGTAACTTCAACTTTGTCGATTCAATATCTTTTAAATAAGATAATTCCAGTTTCTTTTGATTGATTTGTTGAGATAACATTCGAATGGCATTAGCCTTTACTTTAGGCAATCCAAGAACTTCAAGTTCAGCATTGGCCAAAATGGCGGGAGATGGAAAGAAGATGATGTCATGTTCACTTGTCGGGCCAGTTGACCTTTCTCCAAACTTTTTCACAAGTTCTTCTACTTTCTTTTTGGCCTGTTTTGTTGTGATCAATTGACCAATAATGATTGAAACTGCAATTTCAAAGCTATTATAGCAACCAGGCACTCTCATCGATTTATCGTTTTTTCGAGATGATGGAATATTGTTAGGATTATGGTCGACATCAAATAGCTTTTTAATTTTAGGCAACTGCGACTTTATCTCTGACAGAGAAAGCCTTGAACATTCTAAAGACAAAATACTTTTTTGCTCATCAAAGCAAACTAAAATTGTTCCCCATTGGTTTTTCGAAGAAGGAATAAATCGCAAATATTTTCCATTGGTAATAATTTCTGAGCCATAAATGAGATGTTTATCCAAGTGGTGAATGACGTAATTCCAGTCATAGGGTTTTCTCACCAAAATCTCTAACTGAATCGAGTCAACAGAACTCTCTCTTGGCGAGTATTCTTTTCTTAATTGTGAAGGCGTTACTTTGTAGAGTTCTTTAAAGGATTCATTAAATCTTCGCAGCGAATTATATCCCACAGCATAGGCGATTTCAGTTACCGATCTTTTAGTCTCAGTTAGAAACTTCTTGGCGAGATGCAATCTATTCGAGTTTATCACTTCAATTGGTGATGCCCCTAAATACTCTTCAAATAATCTTCTTAAATGTCGGGTTGTTATTCTTAATGACTGAGCAATTTCACTAACACTTAAAAAGTCTTCACTTGCATCAATTATTTCCAACGCCAATCCGACTTGAATATACTTAGAGTCGATACTTCTTTGTCCCGGAAAGAGATCGGGCTTGCACCGTTTACAAGGTCGATAACCTTTTTGCTCAGCCTCAGAATGACTTTTAAAAATCAGAATGTTTTCAGGCTTTGGTTTTGCCGGACACACTGGACGACAATAGATCTTAGTTGTTTTAACTCCAAAATAGAAACGGCCATCAAACCGAGGATCTCTGCGGGCAATAATTTTTTTAAGTTCTGCATCAGTTAGTTCTGGCATTTGTAGAATATATAAGAGTTAAGAGAAGCAAACTAGCGGAATTCGGACATCTTCCCTTTTCTTGAGTATTTACCTCTAGCTTTGAATAATATGACATTTGCGATTTTGTCCTTCAAAATAGGTCCATCTCTTAATTAAGGAAGTTTTATGGAAATCCAAAACAATAACTACTCTCATGCTCCAGGAAGAGCAGAAGCGATGACCTCAATCTTTATGACGACGGTTTATCGTTGGATGACTCTTGGTGTGGCGCTCACTGCTTTTGTGGCTTACTTAATTGCATCTGACCAAGAAATTCTTTACGCTGTGGCCTCAAACCAAGTTCTTTTCTACGGAATTATCATTGCTGAGTTTGGATTGGTGATTTACTTAGGAGCTCGTCTCCAGAAAATGTCAGCCCTTTCAGCAATACTGGCCTTTCTCACTTATGCGGCATTAAACGGAGTGACCTTCTCCATTTTTTCAATGATCTACACAGGTGCGAGTATTCAAAATGCTTTCGTAGCAGCAGCCTGTGCTTTTGCGGGTCTATCTTTTTTCGGTTATGTCACAAAAAGAGACTTAGGACCGGTTGGAACTTTTTGTCATATGGGACTTTGGGGAATCATCATCTTTAGTTTGATTTCGTTCTTTGTACCAAGCATGAGAGGCGGTCAAATGGATATGGTCTTCTCCATGGTGGGGATTCTGGTTTTTTCTGGACTTACTGCTTATGACACACAAAAGATTAAAGCGATGGCGCCCTATCAAACTGAAGGTTCTGAAATGGCGACAAAGTCTGCGATTATGGGAGCCCTTGCTCTTTATCTCGACTTCATCAATCTCTTTTTGTTCTTGTTGAGATTTATGGGAAGAAGAAAATAATTTTTTTATGATTGAAACTGAAAGACTTCTCTTAAGACAATGGATCGATTCTGATCGAGCTGCTTTTTGTAAACTCAATGCAGACCCCGAAACCATGTGCTTTTTTCCAAATGTCTTCAGCAAGGAAGAAAGCAATGCTTTTATAGATAAGACGATTGGACTCATCCAAGAACAAGGCTATGGATTATTTGCAGTAGAACGTAAAAGTGATCACCAATTTTTAGGTTTTATTGGTCTGGCCCATCCTGCTTACGAAACACATTTTACTCCTTGTACAGAAATTGGCTGGAGAATTGATAAAGAGCATTGGGGTAACGGCTACGCAACGGAAGGAGCTAAGGCCGTCTTAAATTTTGCCTTTAATCAACTGAAGCTTGAAGAGATCGTCTCCTTTACCGCAGTTCTCAATCAGCCTTCGATTAATGTGATGAAAAGAATCGACATGAAGCTCGATTTGAATGGTGAGTTCAATCATCCCAGAGTTGAAGTTGGACACAAACTTGAGCGACATGTTCTCTATCGCTTAAAGAGAGAGGATTATGAATAAAAAATTTCAAGTGATTGGTGTTTTCACTGGCGTTGGAGCAAAACTATCAAATGGGATTGAAAGCGCCATAAAAAAAATTCGTCGCGATTCTATTAGAGTCACTCAACATGGGATTGAGGGTGATTCAGTGGTTAATCGAAAATATCACGGTGGTGATATGCGAGTCATTCACCATTACTCTCAAGAAAATTATCAACATTTAAAAGAAAGATTTCCTGAAATTGCTTCGCGTTTTATTCCAGGCTCTTTTGGTGAAAACCTCTTAACAAAAGAACTTACTGAGACTGATCTCAATATTGGCGATATCTATTCTTTAGGTACGGCCAAGATTCAACTGACTGTATGTCGTAGACCCTGCGCTACTTTAAATTATGGCTATGAAGATGAACGTGTGTTGAAGGAAATCATTCGCTCGGGGAGAACCGGTTGGTTTTACCGTGTGCTCGAAGAAGGGGTTGTTCAAGAAGGAGATTATTTATCACTGCTAGAATCTCCCTTTCCTGATCTTCCAGTTTCAAAACTCCACGACCAGGGCTATGGCCTAGAGAAATTTTCAGATCTCGATTTTTTAAGAAGATGTTACGACACCGGTCTGATGGACAAGGGATGGAAGCCGAAACTTCAAGACGTCCTTGATAAGTAACTGATTTTAAAAGACAATTTTCTTAATAATTGACCCTTGCAATCACCTTTCAAAAAGCGTATAAATCACTTCTCAAAACACTTAGGTGGTAATCTCTTCGGAGTGAATCATATTAAAGCCGGATTTAACCCAATCCGGCTTTTTTTTTGCTCATGGGTGATACATGCATAAACTGGCCATACAATTTCTCACGCAACTTTTCACACTTATTGAAAAACACTCTGTTCAAATTCATGATTGGAAAATTGATCATGTTTGTTACAGAACGTCTGATGAGAGTCATTATCAAGAAACAAAGAAAATATTTTCTAAATTAGGCGAGTTGTTGATTGAAAGTGACGTCAATGGCAGATTGATCAGTACCTACAAATTGTTTGAACCTATACTTTTTCGAGACTATGTAATCCCTCTCGTCGAAGTTCCTGCGCCTAAGATAGGCAAAAATACAATTGCCGGATTTGAGCATGCCGAGTTTGTTACCAATATCACTTTTGAAGAAATTGAAAATCAAAATCCTCACCTATCTTTTGATAAGAAAGGAACTTTTAAGTCGGTCAATCCTGAATTGGCGGTTTCTCTAGGAGAATTTGCTATCAAATTTCATCAACAATCTCTAGAACAAGTCATCGAATTCGAAAAAAACCATCTGTAGCTATTTATTTCACGTTACAATAGAGAGTATGAATTATTCATTGGAGACTAAATGAATCGGTTATTTTTATTCGCCTACTTTCTAGCGTTTTCTCTTTTCGCCTCAGAAATTAAATTTGTAAAAGGGCAGGTTCTTGTCAATAACAAACCAGCAACGAAAGGGTCAAAGCTCAACGACAAAGACGTCGTTAAAGTTGAGAGCAAATCTCTCGCCATTATTGAACTCGATGACAAATCTAAAATTAAAATAAACGAAAATACAGAATTAAAAGTTGAAAACGCGAAAAAGGAAACTCCGACAACCGCAAGCTTAATATCCGGTTCTGCCTTTTTCAAAATTAGAAAGGCTTTGAATGAAAAACTTCAAAAAGAAAAATTTAAAGTCAAAACTCGTCAAGTATCGCTCGGTGTAAGAGGTACAGAATTTTTTGTTTCTTACGGAAAAAATCCTAAAGAAGACGTATGGATGTGCGTGAACGAAGGGCTCGTTGAGGCAAAGTCACGAAAGACTAAGGCCCTCGTAAAAGCTGGTGAAGGAATTGGTGTTAAGAAAGATAAAATGTCACCACCAAAGCCATTGGCATGGACCAAAAAATTGAATTGGTCCATGGATGAGAACAGTGGCAATCTTGAGAATAATGTGTCGATTGAAGAAGCTTATACAGATCTCTTAGGGCGAGACTATGACTAAGAAGCTTCACCTCTTAGTAATATATTTCCTCTCAGAAGCAGTATTTGCGGGCAACATTCCAACGCGTCAGCATGAAAAAGTTCAAGCCCTAGTAGAAGCTCGAACATTTTACATAAGAAATAAAACACAATACTTCGCCGAAGTTAAATTTTCTGAATGGGAAGAGAGTCAAGCCTTTCAAAGTGCTCGTTTAGGTCTGCGACGAAGTCTTTCTCGAAATTTTAAAATAGGTCTATTTTATCAAAGAAGTTATGGCCTTCGTCATGATAACGATTGGATTAAAGAGAGCGCGTGGCACTGGTTGGATCGCAAGACTCAAGGACAAGATAGTTTTCTCACTGACTTTACATATAAAAATCTCATTAATGATCGTATGACTTATGAAGTAAGACTCACTTATGAAAAAAATTTTACTGTTGGACGGGGATTCATAAAACCAAGAATTGGAATTTCCTACTTTCTTACAAAGTCACATTTTACTCTGATGGAAGAATTGAGCATTCCAATGGAAACCAGAAGTTCAGCGATTCAAGAATATTGGACATATTTTACTTATAGCTATCACTACTCGAACAATGTTAGCTTTGGACCACTACTCGCCAACCGAATCGTTAACTGGGAGTCTTCTGAAGATTTTAAAAATAGATTAAATACGACTTATCAGTTCAAAGAAAATATTTGGTATGCAGGAGCTCAACTCGTATATCATTTCGGAGATTGAGAGGATGAAAATTTATGAAATATAAGTTCGTCTGCCCAATGCCATTTATCGGACTAAGTGTAGAGAGTGATCAAAGCGTTCGCCTCTGCTGTCATATCTCCCAACGTGACATGATTAAAGACACCTCAGGCAAGCCTCTCCGCTTTACTCAGGTCAAGAATATTTCTGAAATTATCAACAGTAACTATCTCAAGCAAGTTCGACTAGAAATGCTCTCAAATAAAATCCCGGCTGCTTGCCAGAATTGTCATCAATCAGAAATTTCTTCAGGGCATTCACCTCGAATTGAATATCTTAGAGAATTTCACACCGACCTAGAAAAAATTGCACCGACCATTCAACCCGATGGCTCAATCGAGGTTGAGATAAAGCATTTCCATTATTCGACTGATAACATTTGCAATCTTGCATGTCGAATGTGCCATCCACGATATTCTGTCAAAATAGCTCATGAATGGGAAAAGCTTGGACTCGTAAGACCTGATGACCCTGAGTTTTTTATCGATACGAAGAAACTTTCTCTCCTTGTTGAAGAAAACGGATTATTAGAGAATTTGCTCGATCATCTTTCAGAGATGAAAATTACGGGAGGTGAGCCTTTTCTCTCTCCTTACGTCGAGTTTTTAATTAAAAAAATGGCCAAGCATCCAAGGGCCTCTGAAATTGAGCTCAGTTTTTATACCAATGCCACGACCTATCCCAATCATCTTTTGGAAGATTTTAAACAATTTAAAAAAATTTCATTTTTCTGCAGTATAGACGCAGTGGAGGAACTGGCTGAGTATATTCGCTATGGATGTGATTGGAATGAAGTTAAAAAAAATTTGGATAAGTTTTTAGAGTTATCTAAGCAACCAAAATACGACCTCAAAATTGTAACGACGTTAAGTGCCTACTCACTACTGGGTCTGGTTAACTTATTAAAGTTCACTTTTTCATTGAAGATTGCTGAACTGGCCATACCAGAATTCAATCCAGTTTTTGCCCCAGCAACTCTTAATTTAAATGTTCTTCCGAAAGAGCTATTAATGAAAATAAAAAATGAAATTACCCATTTTTTTGAAAGCAATGACCTGGATGGCTCCATTCGTAAAAGACATTCAGTGCATATCTCTAAATTATTTTCTCTCATTGACACCGCACTAAAGGCAAACCCAGGAGAAAAATTTTTAGATTTTCTTCTTTTTAGTAAAAAACTTGACCAAAAACGGGGCGACTCAATGAAAGATGTACTTCCTCTGTTGTTTAAAGATCAACCGAGTTAAAAGGAATTTTGGAAATTTGAAAGAGCTAATTTCGTACATTAAGAAAAAAGATAATTATGATCGACTACCTTTAGTTCTCTTTCTTTTTTTAATTCTTGTTCTGATACGAAAAGGATTATTTTACAATAATTTTAATCTCGATGAAGTCATTCTTTATTTCACTGCGAAAGGAATACAGGTACATGAAATTTTTGAAGGTAGGATTTCTTCAAATGGCTTACTAGAGACTTGGCTTGTCAACAGACGGGGCGGAAGCTTGGACCCAGGACTCTTTACTTATCTCTTGCATTTTTGGAGTTTTCTTTCAAACCATACTCTGTGGTTAAGATTGCTTCCTATGTCTTTTTTCTTTCTTAGTATCATTATTTTCTCAAAATCTTTAGCTAATCTTAAAGAGACGAAGTTCATCCCCTTTCTCGTCATTTCGCTCTTCTTTCTAGATCCTCTTTTTATCAATTATGCGTTTACTGTCAGACCTTATATGATGGAAATTTGCGGAGTGTTCTATCTCTTTTACTTAATGTCACTTGAACAAGCGACATTAGATAAACCCAAATGGTCGATGGCCCTCATCCTGCTCTTTTTCCTAGGAAGCCGATACACCTTTTGGTTTAGTTATACTTTATATTTTATCTTCACTTACTTTTATCTAGAAACTAAACTTCAAAAGAAAAATTTTATCCTTATAAATTTAATTCCCGTTGCCTATATACTTATCACTCTTTTTTTCACAATGAGGTTCCAACTCTCGGATCTTAATTTTCATTATACGGATCAGTTGTATCTTAGTATTGGTGGATGGGATGCTTTAAAAAGCACTTTCTCCCACCCTTTGTTTTTATGTCTTGTTAGTTATCCAACTTATTTACATTTCACTAAAAAGAATGAGCAAAGAACTATTCAACATAAAAAAATCTCATTTTTCATACTTGCTTCATTCAGTATATATTTTATTTTAGACTTAATGAAAATCTCCCCCATTTCATTTCAAGAACGCTATAGCCTAGGACTTCATGCTTTATCTTTTATCTCGGTTACGCTTTTTCTGTTGGAAATCCTCAGCGATATTGATGCAAAAAAGCAAAAAAGGCTAAGCCTTTTTCTAGGGCCCTTAGTCCTCATGCAAGCCTCCACTTTTACCTTTCAACCCCAGTCCGACCTGGTTCCTGTTATGAAATTTATATCTAATACAAGAAAGGCGTCAGATATCATCATTTGTGATAAGGTTTCATATGCCATGGTTGTCTATTTAAAGGACGTTGCCCGCTATGCGATTGACTGGGACAAGATGCCACAATTTAAGGCTCTCGAGCTTAAAGAATTTGAGATGAAAAACTTTGATCAAAAACCCTATTTTTTCACGGTGTCTGGATTTTCGGGAACAGATGAATGGCATAAAATGATTTCAAACTTAGAAGATTATAAACAATTGGCAGGAACCCATTTTCAAAAATTTTATGGATTTAAAGAGTAAATTTTGCCCTAAACCCTTTCAATATTTAGAAATCGGCTCAAAAAGAGACGACGGTCGAATGCCGTGTTTTGCTTGCTGCCCACAATTGGTAGAAGAGGAAGTTGGAGATTTTTCCAAAGAGTCCGTTGAACAGATTTGGAACAGTCAGTCCTTTCAAAATATAAGAAGTGGTATTCTTGATGGTAGTTATCGTTTTTGTAAAATTGAAGATTGTCCTGAGATTCAATCAGGAAGCCTCCCTGACAAGTTGATTATTGAAGACCCGGTGATGTGGGATATCATAAAAAATAAAAAAACCAAATTAGATTATGGCCCTAAGATTCTTAATCTCAACTATGATCAAACTTGTAATTTGGCCTGTCCAAGTTGTCGCACAGATTATATTTCTCATAATAATAATCCCTCCGAAAGAGAAACTATTGATCGAGCTGGTGAAAAAATCAAAAAGGAAGCACTCTCCAACGCTAGCGAGATTATTTTTTGCTCTAGTGGCGACCCCTTTTCTAGTCAGCACTTTAGAAGTTTTTTAAGCGAAATTGATTTCAACACTTATAAAAATTTAAAAATTCAAATTGTATCCAATGGAGTCATGCTAACAGAGAAAACCTGGGAACAACTCAAGAACATCCATGGTCACGTCGGTCTGGTTTGCATCTCTCTCGATGCTGGTTCAGAAGCGACTTATGGAATAACGAGAGTCGGTGGCAATTGGAAAATTCTCATGCAAAATATTAAGTTTTTGGGTCAACTGCGGGCGAAAGGTGAAATCGAGAGACTCAGACTCGACTTTGTCGTTCAAGATTATAACTATCAAGAAATGCCTCGTTTGGTTGATATTGGCCATGATGCAGGCGCAGATGAAGTTTTCTTTCAAAAGATCGTCAACTGGAATACTTACTCTCCAGCGGAATTTAAAAAACGACTAGTCTATCTCCCCGATCATCCCGAGCATCAGCAATTTTTGCAAGTCCTCAAAGATGAACGTCTGAAAGACAAAATTGTTAACCCTGGAAACCTCGGAGATATGATTCCTAAAAACTATCAGCCACGTCCTTTTAACTTAAAAAATGCCATTAGACATACTTTAATTAAACGTATTCGCAAATTTCAGCTATTTCTTCGAGGCTAGGCGATCAGCTTCAGTGAACTCGAAAACCTTATGACAGGTTTTATAAAAGGCTTCATATTCAGGAAAGGTTTTTAAAAAATTGGTTTTCTTTCGCTTATCATATTCATTAATAAATGAATAAAAGTCTCTTCTTCCTCTTAAAATATCACTTTGTTCATTAGGAGATTTTACCCAATTATAAACTGTCTCTAGTTTGGATAGCTCATGTGCCGAAAATAGGCCTTGGGCACAAAGAGACTTCATGAGCGCATAGGAAGATTCGAGCTTCGTTCTCAAGTCTTCAGTGGCCAAATTGGCTCGCAGATAAAAAGGATTTTTAACATAGGATAAATCGAGAACCAACTTATAACCTTTTTCTTTATAGGATCGAACACATTGAATCAGCTCATCAAAACTTCCCATGCTGAGAATATTGTAAGCACACATGATGACAATTTGAGATTCTGGAAAAAGCTCATGAACGAGTTCTATATTTTTCCAAAAAAGTTCGAGATTAAGACCACTGCGAATATAGGCAGCGGCAGAATCGAAGGCATCGAGACTTGTATAAAGCTCAAAACCAGCCACTCTTTTGTTATCGACCAGTTTTTTAACTCTTAATAATTTCCCGCGCACAAATTCAGATGGCATTGAGAGATTGGTGTTAACGATGAGTTCGAGTTTTTTAAAAGTATGTGTCTCAAAAAATTCAAGAAGCTTATCATTTTGCGGAGACAATAGCGGTTCTCCTCCCGTAATTCTTAAAACTTGTAGATCTTGACTCAAAGTAGGGAGCCATTTCCAAAAAGCTTTTTGAAAAATATTTTCCTCATCATCGACTCGGTCTGCATGCTTTGGCATTCTATGCTGCTGATCTGTGACAGGATAAGGCCCGAATTCCTTCATTTCTTTCATAATCGAAGTCGAGATATCGGCCATGCAATAACTACAGGAAAGATTACAAATCGAATCAAACATCACTTCGACGTAGGTTGGATTAATGTCTTGATCCCACGGTAACTTGGCAATCTTCTCTAGCGAGTCCCAGGCCCAGGGATCAGTCGACTTTATATAACGATCAGAGATATGCTCACCGGGCGCGTCTTCGACGGTCCAGCAATAGCTACACTCTGGCGGTCGAACTCCCTCGAGCATCAGTTTGCGTTGGCGCTTTTTAAAGGGCGTATTATGAAGAACATCAGGCTTGTTTTCTAATAACTGGGTAGGAATGATGTGTCGCTCTGGATGATGACAACTATGATTTGTTCCGTGCTTGAGATCAATAGTGACCTGTAGCCATTTGGCCAAGCAAAAACTCGGACTAATTTGGTCTATTTTTTGGTAGCGTTTATCTTTTTTCAACCGAATTTTCCTTTAGTCTATGATATATTGACAGTAGGTTCTTGTCGTCTAAGAATTGATTGAACAGAGTTTAAGGAAGGGTATCATGAGTAATTTAGACCAGAATAAAGTTTACCAAGTCCATGAAGATGTTGTTTCTCGAAACAACCAAGATGGAACCTTCGTTCTTATGAAAATGGACGACTCAGAACTCTTCTATAAAATCGACGGCGTGGCCGCTGAAGTCTGGAAGGGCTTAGAGAAGAAAATGAATCTCACAGACATTAAAGCGCAAATCATGAGCGATTATAACGTCACTTCTGCACAATTAGATGCAGACGTTGAAACTTTCGTTTCAAGCCTGCTTTCTAAAAAATTATTAAAATAAAAAATTACTGATTAAGCTTTTTCTTGAGCTCAGCGATTTCGTTCGCTTGGGCTTCAACAACTTTGGCAAGCTCTTTAACTGATTCAACCAGCATTGGTGCTAGCGCTGAATAGTTGACGTATTTAAGACCCGACTCATCAACAGCAACTGCTAAAGGGACAACCTTTTCAACATTCTGAGCAATAAATCCAGGACGAAGTTCAGTTTCTAAGCCTGTCTCAGGCTTATAATTATAAAGAACTCCATCGAGTTTCTTTAAGGCTTCAAGTGGGTTTAAAAGTGGTTGAATGTTTTCTTTGAAGGCCAAATCAGAGCCCGCAAACACATCGAGATAAACGCTATCATTGAGCACTTCTTTCTCGATTTCTTCCAAATTGAATTCTTTGATTCCACCAAAAGAGTATTCTTTTTTCTTTTCGTTTTGTTGCTCAGCCATAACATTTTTCCTTAGTAATAAAACCACTCAGTTTTAGTCTAGCAGAGGTCCTACAAGTCATCAAGCACAGGGCTTAGATTCCAACTGGACCTGATACACCACCACCGTTTCGAGCACAGATTAATTGTCCGTTAACCATACCAATCACAACACCACCATTATTACAAACATAGCGACCAAATCGAGTTGCGCATGTACCACTTGAACCGCAAATTCCTGATAAGCCGGTTTTAGCAGAGCCACCAGCTTGAACATAGGTTCCACCATAAACATGGCTATCACCGCGAACGTAGGAGGCTGATCTGATATATCCTGCTGTAGCGTAAATATAACCACCATTTGCAGTTAAATTTCCACCTATCGTCGTGTTACCAGTAATCGAAGCTGTCCCGCCGACTGTAAGTGTGCCTGTTGCATTGTAATTTACAGAATAGTGAGTGGAACATCTTTGAGTTGTCCCGTTATCCCCACAAACATAAGAATCTATCATACAGTTTGCACCAGAAACGGCGCCGGACGAATACGCTCCGGTACTCATCGACTTCACTTTAATATTATCGCAAATTGCCATCATAATAGCGTCAAATGGCTGGGCTGCAATATTTGAAACGGCATTCAATAAAGATGTCTTATCCACTTGATCCGAGAGAGAGTTATACACAGCCTCAAGAACCCAACGTTTATTGGGAATTTCATTATATTGAGAGGCCGTTAAATTTCCTGATGAATACGTTGGCATATTGTAAATATAAGAAGGTCTATAACCCGCACCTGCGCCCGATGCAATTTGGGTTACGACATTGCCCGGCAACGTACCGGATCCGTTATAAATAGTAATCTCTCCACTATTAGAAACTCTAAAGTTTGGATTTGTTTGCTTAACTTCAAGCGGATATCCTGTAACACTATTCACGTTAACTGTTACTGCACTATTTTTTACAGCACTGACATTTGTAATAGTGCTCCCATAACTCATTGCAGTTGAACCGTTGGTAACACTTAAAGCCACACCATCCGAAGTTCTGGCCAATGAAGTTGTTCCACCTGTTACTGAAAGAGAATTTGTAAAAGCACCAGCACCTGTATCATTAATTCTCACCATGTCCGTAATTGCAGGAGCAGGGAAAGGTCCTACGTATAAGCTCGACCGAATCTTAGCATTACTTTGAACTGACAAATCTCCGGCCGTATTAGCAGAAGTCGAAGTTGAAGTCATGTCAGTCCCAACTGTTAACCCACCAGTAAAATATCCGTCACCGACACCTGCGCCAGCTGGTTTTGAAAGGGCCAAGCCCGAAACCATCAATGCCCCTTGCACCAGTGCACCGTTTGCACCAACTGCAGCTGTCGCATTGTAGGCGCCATTGGCACCGACAGATAAAGTGTTTTGAATAAGAGCATTACCCTGACCAGGAGCTACTGTGTCATCTGTAAACTGAGGCATACCACCTGCTGAACCGACAACTAAGCCACCTTCCGCCTTAATTGAACCTTCGGCATTTGGAGAAGCGGCATCGTGTCTACCGATAAGAGAAAATTTATTATTAAGGTTTCCTGTTCCAGCATCAGGAGTATTGAAAAGTTTTATGTTGTGACATTTGAAACCTGAAGAAACGGTACTCGATAAAAGTTCACCACTAAACATATCACAGGCAGCTTGTAAGAACTGGCTTGAGTCTGCTCGACACGAAACGATGTCACCTGCAGTTGTTGCTACAACTTGAACACCTCTAATAATTTTCGTTGCATTCACACCGCCATAAGAACCATCTTTGATAATATTATCGTTACCGACGGCACTTTGGTGACCTTTACGATAAGTAATACGAATATCAACTGAACCATATCGCTCACCAGCTGCAGCTGATGTACCAGTCTGAATATAATTTTCAACTTGAATACCTTGAACGTTTACTGTCCCTGCTTGATCACCATATTCGTTATCTGGTTTACCGTCCCCATTTACATCCGTTGGGTCAGAAGTAATAACCACAGGAAATGTACCAAGCTGAGTGATCTTTCCATAAATATTGACAACAGGTTGAGGTGCCCCTGTGATGCCATCGACATTCAATGCCGGTCCTCCAGAAGTCGATCTCGTCATTGTCTCCTGACAGGCTGACTCAATCGAAAGAGCTCGCAACACAGTCGAATGGATCTCTGTAATCTCGACTGTCTGGCTAATGGTTTTTGTCGTTTTGTTAGCAGTCTTTGATAAGTTCACAACTACTAAAGAGAGTGCGCCCATCATACCTGCAGCCACCATAACTTCCGCCAGAGAAAAACCATGCTGGTCTTTACTGGTCAGCAGCTCTTTGACGATCGCTAAAAAACTCATTCGCTTTTTCATAAAACTACCCTAGTTTTAAGCCAAATTAGTGTCACTTAAGCCGTTTTAGTTTCAACTTTTAGACACTTGGCATTATTTTTAATATTCTAACCCTATTCCAATAGTTTCAACCAAGAGACTTGGAATAATTATCTTAACAATATGGAATTACTTAGTTTTCGGTCTTTCTTAAGGAATACTTAAATGTAAATATAAAATATTGACAAATGAATGAATGCAACGAATTTGTGGCAAATTACCTAACTAGAAGGGGCAAGTGAGGGCGCTAAATATATTATTATAATAGTCGAATTCGGTGATTACGCCGTCTTCATCGAAAGTAATAATCGCGGCCCGTCTATTTACTCTTTTTCCAGCTTGAACGAGTGAGAGGTATAAAAACCCATTACTGATTTTATAAGTTCCTACTGTATCCGGACTTTTGCCTTTAATAGACGCCAATGTGTCATCGGTGTCGGCCCAAGCTTTTATATTCGAATCGCCCTCAAAAAAAACGATAGTACTTTTTCCAGAGTTATCGGATTGACAAAAATAGCCTTTCTTCACTGACATCTTGGCGGGCACTTTTTGAACATAAGGATTTTCAGCAGCTACTGTTTGAACATTACTAGTCTTCGTATTCTCTAACGCTTCCAAGCGAGTAGCAGCGAGCTTGGTATCAATCGTCCCTAGGGCCACCTCAAATGATGTTTTAAGTTCAACAATTTGGTTGTTTAAAGTTTGGATTTTTTCTTCCTGGGCAATTAGCTGCCCATTATGATCAAGAACTACTTTCAAAAGGAGTCCAATTCCAATCAAGGCTCCTATTCCAAAAATAACTCCATAATTACTTCCGCCTGATTTAGCCACAATTCCTCCAAAAAATAGAATCTTTATCATTATAAACTAAATGAGAGACAATAGGATTATAAAGCAAAATTTTTACAATCAGCAACGCTTAGCAAAGTCCGACCAAAAGAAATCACTTTAGGAGTTAAATCACTATTGAGCATAAGAATGCTACCACCATGAAATTGATGTTCTTCGGCAAAAAAGATATCACCTCTATTAATGGAATAATAACCTTCGAGAGACCGGCTCCTAAGATCCTGATTCCCCTTCGTATCCAACAATTTAAAAGTAAATCGACCACTTTTCAAAAGTAACAATTCGCTAATGCGCTCACTATCCCTATGACAAAGTCTTATTTTCTCACTCCGCTGGACTGGATAAGTAAGTGGACTCAGCTTTTCATTTTTAATCCATTGATTTCTTCGAATAGAGGTGACGAGGGCCACTTCCCTTTCCCAATTCATTTGAGATGATAGATGGTAGACACCCCAAAGCAATAAAAAAATAACCGCGATTAAACTTGAGCGCTTCATCTAATTTTCACCGTTAGTACTAGGTAGATTATTCTTAAGATCTAATAATTCTCGCGAATTTGGAAATTCTAAAGTTGCTACTTCATATATATCTTGCGCCATTTTAAACTTCTTTAATTCAATAAAATTCTTAATCACAAAAAGATAATGATTTATCTTTTTTCTATTGAGCATTTCAATACTTTTCAAGTAAAAAGCCTTGCTGGCTTCGGGTTCAATATTTGATTTGTAAGCAATGTTAGAAAAATGGCGCGCTCTCTCATAATTATCAATTTCAGCGTAAAGCTTTGCAATCTCAAAACTTTTGTCCGGAGTAATAAAAACTCCTCTTTCGCGAACCTTTGTCAAAAAATTATCGATCGGACCTTTAAATTTATAGATTTGATAGAGTTCAATCAAGGCAAGGACTGGACCATAGTCAATTGGCTCTAAGTCCCATGCTTCTAAAAATTCTTTCTCCGCTAATTTATATTTTCCAGATCGCATGTAAAGATTGCCCATCGACATACTAAGAGGATATGTGGGACCAGTAATGGATCGACTATGCGATAGAACTTCTAATGAATTAACCCATAAGCGAGCGTAATTAAAATTAATCAGGGCCATTAAAATAAATACTCCCAAAGTAGAGCATGCCAAAGCGATTGAATAGTTCTTCCATTTATCAATTAGAAATAGGCCAAGAGGAATGATGGCAAAAGAGACGATGACCAAAGGTAAATGTAAATAACGACTTGAGACAGTACTTATGTTCTGAAAGTCATAATAAATAAAGCCCATATTAGGCAGTAAAAGAGCGTAAAAACCCAACATAAAGAGGGACCATGTCTTAAAACGTTTCGTAAAGAGACCAGAAAAAATAGATATTAGTATTAACGAAGGAGAAATGAGGAATAACCATTTGTTTGCATACCATTCGCTCAGAACATTGGCCGGGTTTCGGGCATAATCAAAACTTTGAATAAAGGGAAAATATAAAATTTTGAAGTAGCTCGAAATACTATCTAAAACAATAATCAATCGATCTGCGTAACTCAGAGTTTTAAGATAAGGGGTAAACACTTCACTAATATGGAGAAAGCCCATCACAATTCCGATTAATATAATCGGCCAAAGTACGCTCAAAGCTTGCTTAATATTTTTCCCTTTTAAATAAAGCAAGCCTGCCATTAGCACAGGAAGGGTCACAATAGATGGTTTAGACAAAACTCCCAAAACGAAAAAAACGACAGTTAAGAATGTGTACTTAGAAAAATCAGATTCCTCCTCAACGAGGGATAGAGATTTTAAAGAAAGAAGAGCAAAAAATGTTGCAAGCAATGTCCTTCCTGAGGAAACCCAAACAATGGACTCGACTTGAGAAGGGTGCAGAAGAAAGAAAAGACCTGCTAAAAAAGGAAGGAAATATTCAAATGCATGGTAACCTTTTGAAATTAATTTTAAATAGGTGCGACTTAAATCAAAGACTAGAAAAGAGCAGCCTCCCATAAGCACAAAATTTAAGGCTCGAAAGGGTGCCGGATCTTGATTGGAAAAAACAATAGAAACCAACTGCCAAACAAAATAAATAACTGGGGTCAAAGAGAAACGCCAATAATAAAATAAGTCATTCGGAGTGCGAACTCCCGTAATGGCATTATCCCAAATATGAAGCCCATCATCAAAAACAAAAAAGTCAAAAAACAGAGTGAAGCCGTAAAAAAACCATACCACCCCAATCCAAAAGAGGAGTTGAATAATTTTACGATCTTTCCAAGATGTTGTATTCACTTGAACATAGTAGCACGAAGACCTATTTAGAGATACAATTAAACAAATGAAAGTTCATGAACTTATCCCCGATGCTGACCTTTTATGCCAAGAAAGTTTAAATCTTTTAAGTCAAAAGATTAGGGCGTTTTTTGAAATAAAATTTCCTCAGGAAGAGTTATGGTTCCCTGACGATACGACCCAGTGGATTCGTTTTAAAAAAAATGCTTCAAAAGTACACATCATTCTTTATGGAAATCTCTTAAGGTCATTAGCAGAAATGCCCTATTGGCCTGGGGAAAATATTTATCTTTGGGTAATGTCAGAATCTTCAAAGTTAGCGGCTATTGAAATTTTAGGTTTAGAACCAAATCAAGTATCTGTAATCCCTCGAAGCCTATTTGATCAGGCGAATGAAGACATTAACCCAGTGACAAAAAAGTTAATCTATGCCGGAAGGATCTCGAGACAAAAGAATATTCTCGATCTCATTTGGACTTTATACTTTCTTCAACATATCCACTCTCCCGAGTACCAATTAACACTTTTTGGCTCATTTGATGATGAATACAATCAAGATCAGGGAAGAATGATATTCAAGAAATCATTTGAATCAGAAATTTTGTCGTTGGTTTCTCATTTGAAATGGAAACAACCGCCGCGTTTCGAAGGCATGAAAAAATCTTTAGAATGGCCAAGTCTTTTAACTAAGGAGAGCACACTAATTTCCTTATCGCGCTTTATCATGGAAGATTTTGGCGTATCAATAGCACAAGCTCATGAAAAAGGAATTGCCACTATTACTAGTGATTGGGGAGGTTATAAAGACATTGCCTTTAAAAATCATCTCAAGGTGTCCTCTCATCTCCTAAGTACTGATTTGACCCCTTTGGGAATAAGGCTTGCTCTCACGAGATCAATCGCGAACAAAATTGCGAAATCTCAACCGAACCATTCTTCGTCATTAACCTCAGAAAATTTTTCACGTCCAAAGACAATTGATCGGTCAGATTTGTCTGCAATCCATCAGCAATTTGTTCAACAAGCTGGCCCTCTGGCCGTGCTTCTTTCACGAGATCAACTCGCCCCCTACGCCGATTCCAACGAAGGCAAAAAACTTATCCGCAAAATTGAAAAACATTTTGAAACTCAAGCAGTTCATAATATTGTCATTATTGTATCGAGGCTTGGCACAAACAATCTCGAAGAAAACCAACAGCTCTTTTCAGTTTTTGAGAAAGAGCATTATGTAAATTCCAAAAAAGTCATTTTGGACGGTACCCAAGTTTCACAAAAGTGGGCCATGGCTGACATAATGAAATCATCTGAAATCTTAGTCACCGCTGAAGCGATAAAGCAGTTCCCCCAGTTGAAAGAAGTTTTAAAAAGCATTCATTCGAATATCGCCTACCTTGAAAAAGTCACCGAGCTACCTCTGAACTTAAAAGAGATTTTCAATTTTGAGTAAAAAAATTGAATCCATCCATTATCATTTAGATGATTTTCAATTTGCACAGGCAAAGAAGCTTTTGGCCATCTCGAAGGGACTTTCATTTACGGCGTTAAAAGATGACATGATTCCTTTTGTAAAACTTCAACAAGCAATCGTTGTTATTCCGCTCAAAGAATTGAAAAAAAATCTTCCCATTGTCTATTGGCAAAATACGTCCCTTCTCTATGGATTTATTGTCAACATCGAGACGGATGAAGTCATTGTCTCCAATATTAAAGGACATCCCCTTGAGTGGTCTATTAAAAAAAAGCATATCTTAGGTCAGATTAAATTGCATATGCCCTATTGGTATTATTCTTGGAAATTGAAAAAAATACTTAAAAGTGAAATCTATAAAATAAAAGATTAAAACTCATCGCCAATTTTCGCTGGTAATTCAAGCCGACTTACAATCTGTCCTTCATTATGAAGTCTTATTTCTTTAACATGACAGTGTTCACCAATAAGTTGCCGCCACTGTTCTCTAGAATACTTGTCAGGATTGGCCAATTGGGCCACTTGGCAATAACCGATGCATAGCTTTTTATCATGAATATTTTGACCATGAGCAAGTAAGAACCTTTCAAATCTCTGCCACACTTCAGGCGGTGGTGAGTACTCCCCAAAAAAGATATCAAAGCCTCCACTCATTACCCGATGGGGAGATATAGCTTCAGGAAAAATTTCTTCATCTTCATCTAAAAAGACTTCCCACCACGTTTTTCCAATTTGAAAATAATTGAGATGTACAGCTCCAAACTTTGTTGCAAGCTTGAATTGGTCATACACAAAATCAGGAAATTCATAACGTTTGCCATCTTTATTCTGCATAATAATTGACGAAAAATAAGTTTCTGGAAAATGTTCAACTCGTTCCTTGGCACGGTAAAAAGCTTCCATATCATGAGTCACTTGATTCAAGCCACGAATAGCATTTCTAATTTCGGGAGAGCTTTTTTTATATATTTCAGAATGATTCTCTACAGTTCCGCAAAGAATTTCAAAATGATGGTGGATAATGTTTGAAAACTCTTGTGACCATTTCCCCTCAGCTCTTTCTTTTATTTTATAAAGATCACCTGTATTAATTATATCAATACAGCGATTCAAAAGATCAGTCATGTAAGCCATATTCTTGGGACCGTGAAGAAACCCAGTATAGCGAGGGTGAAAAAATGCTTTTTGATCGAGTGAACTCTTTAGTAATTTTGCCCAAATAGCAGCAGTTGGATTCTTGTCAATATTCCAAAAGACTTCGACGAAATCCTTTTCGTTCTGAAAATGCTGTAAGACAAGTGACATCTGATCCATTCGACCATTATAGCATCGAGTTTGCTAAAATCGACTTGATAAAAATTAGGCTTAATCGATAAAGTTTTGAAATTGCTCAATGATTTGGTCAGTGACCTCTTTATACTTTTCAATATCGTCACGCTCTTTTCCCACCGACAGGAGGTTGGCCTGCTGAATTAATAAATAGTTAGTGGCAATTCGATAGTCTCTGATAAAAGGTATTTGTGAGCATAGACCCCAGAATTCCCAGCAAATATTCTGAAAGAAAAGTTCATTTGAAAGACTATCGAACTCAATTCCTTCGCGAGAATCAAATATATCGATATTCCACAATTTTTCAAATACTGTATCACCTTGCTCAACTCTAAGGGTTTTCAAGATGAGAAAGTCTAAAAAAGCCCATCCTTCTTCTTCAATGACATTTTGCTTCAGGTATCGAATAAGAAAATCGAGGTTTGAGACATCCGAGGGTAATAACTCCCTCTTAGGGTGGAAAAGGGAAAAACAATAAGATAGCTTCTGAAATCTTTTTTGAAGTCTAAATTGTAAATTACTCTGATCCCCCTTAAACAGTCTCATCAAGAAAATCAGCTTTTGGGACAAACTTATTTCATGAGTCAATTTTAATTGAGAAAACAGAAAAGGGTCTCTTGCTGCCTCTAACGGATTTAGTAAAAGAATAAATTGATCAATACTTTCTTGGTCATAGACATTACATTCACCCAGAATCGGGAATATTTTCTTTAGGAGATTGAATCTTTTTCTAATTTTTATGGAGCCCTTTTTTGAAAGTGACCCTTTCACAAAAAGGGTGAAAT
Organism: Bdellovibrio sp. CG22_combo_CG10-13_8_21_14_all_39_27; assembly: GCA_002786715.1. Lineage (GTDB taxonomy): Bacteria > Bdellovibrionota > Bacteriovoracia > Bacteriovoracales > Bacteriovoracaceae > 21-14-all-39-27. The sequence continues at coordinate 158,059 of PCTW01000038.1, read as the reverse complement.
CAATATCACTAATAAGGAAAACTATCTTTTTGAAGTAAAAACTATGCCTTGTGCTAACATGATCACAAACACTTTCGAGAAAATATTTAGAAATTTTATAAAAAGGCAGATAGAGAAAATAACTTAAATTTGAAAGGCTCATTTTTTAAAAAATTTCCCTTCTATCAACGTACGCCCTAAATCAATAAGGGCCGGATTCAAATATTGTTCGAGTTGACCAAATTCGCGACTAACATTTCTATCATTACTAGAACTAATATTCATTTTTTGGATAAAATCCCAAAGCTCTTTACTCTTATCTGTATCAATTTCTGCATCTACAAGTTGTTGGCCATAATTTAAACCTAGCTCTATAAATCGCGTGGGATCGCCCGCAAATAAAGCTTCAGTGCATGCCCCTTGACTCAAAAGCAAGTGAGCAACATAACTATCAGAACAGTAATTAAACAAATCTCGATCAATCGCAACTAACGACTGAGAAACATCATTGAGGTTAATTTTTTTAAGCTCTTCAAATTTAATTTTAATGCTAGAAAACTTTTCAATAATTTGATTAGACAAGCTTATAAACTGTGCTCCCATGCTTGCTCTTTCACTACTGCCCAAAGTTCCAACCATTGAGGCTAAAAAGACAACCTCTTCTATCCCACCATCTATTATTTTTTGTACATGAGTAAAAGTATCAAATCCGACACTACTTCCCATTATATAATAAGCTCTTTTCTTTGAAGCCTGCCGCAATGAAACGAGTTCAATAAACTGAACTTGATCTCTCCAATCCGAAGGAACGAGGTCTTTTAAACTTTCATGAATTGAGATTTTAGTTCTGATGTTTGAAGGCTTGGGATTGTTAAGAAAAAAATTGAGTAGAAGTGAAGCTCCATCACGTAAATGCAAATGGCTAAACAAATTCAAGCTTTCCATTTTTTGGATCTCATAGCTAAAAATTGGACTCAGATCACTAAAATATAAGCCAGAGTGCGGGGACAGCGAAAGAGTAAGGCTTTCAACTAAACCATCTTCTTCTGTCCAGAAGTCTCTGGTATTAAAAGTCTCCATTTCGTCGGCACTATTGAGTACCCATGACTTACTCATTATTCATTTCTCCGTAATCGCTATAGATATTAAAATAGAGCTGGCTCAATTGTCCCCGAGGTCCTTTAAAAGGCCCTTTGTTAACACTTGAAAAGGCTGCCAAAACTTTTACGAAGTCTTGCGAGAATCCCTCGAATTTCTCAGTCTCGACTTTCTTCAACTGTTGCGCGATAGATTCTATTCCAATTTTTGATCTGGCCAATTCTGAAAGCTCAAGCCTTTGCTCCTTTGACAAAGCACTAAACGACATGAGTTCTTTTAGCCCTTTTTTATATGATGGAAGAAATCTGCCCATTTCAATTACCAAAGGAATAGAAAAAACAAATTTACTAAAGAGTGATTTAAAACTACAGAACCCTCCCCATGCAGACAGCAATGCGGGAAGCCCAGAGCACAAAGCCTCAGCAGGGGCCATTCCATAATCTTCATCATTATGGGTCGATAAATTCACCAAGAGATCGCTTGCGCAATAAAGCCCTCTAAGCTCTTCTTGATCCACGTTCCCCAATATTTGAACTTTGCCAGTATCAAAAAGTTCCCTGACATTTTTTCTTACCATTTTAAATTGTCCGAAAAAGGCTCCAAGTGGACCAGACAATCCGATATAAGGCATTCCTAAATCATCTATAGGGCCAGCAAGAACTAAACGGACATCTGAGGAAGTTAGCTTTACAAAATCCTTAACTATATAAAGAAGATGAAAGATATTCTTTTGATAAGAAAGTCGCCCACTATACAAAATAACTAATTCATTATTTTCAAAATGATATTTTTGACGAAAGAGTTCTCTTTTCTTTCCATCAAATCTAAATTGATCACAATTAACAGGGAACGGACATACTTCTACTAAGCTTGAACCCTTTTGAAGAAGCTTTGATACCAGAACACCTTGCTTTTCAGAAGCCGCGATAAACTTTACTGAATATTTTGCCAATAAGTCCTGCATGGAATTCCAATCCGCTATATTAAGAACGAAATCACCATAGACGTGAATGACCAACTCTGGTCGATTAGAATTGCCCACAAAATGACTTTCAAGAATATTTAAAAAATTTAACGGAGTTGGACTATACTCGATCCAAACAATTCTATCGACGCCCCACTCTAGCAACTTTTCGGAAATTCTAACATTTTCCAAAAGCTCGTTCTTGTTTGAGATTTTACAGAATTTCACATCAAAATTCTTATCCTCTGCCATCATTTGATAGGCAGAGAGAAGATTATTTCCGATAGTCTGGCAACTTTGCCATTCTACCAAATGAGATGAGTGCAGAACTGCTACTTTTTTCATAATCTCCTAAATATTTTCCTTTTGGTCAATTATACGCTCCATTAGCTTTATGAGAAAACCTTTCTTTTCAACAGATTCTAATTGTGAAAGAAGTCTTATCACAATACCGCTCATTCCCTGCAAGCTTTGTCTATCTGATTGATCTAGCCATTTATCTAAGATCATCTTCTTTTGAGTATCATCCAAGGTTAAAATGGATAAAGCGTTGGGAAATTCACAGAGGTCAAGGATATACTTAATCTGATTTTCTCTACAGAACTGAAGAAAAGGTGCCACTTCCTCAAAATTATTTCTCATGACTAAAAAATGTATTGTCACAGAAAAGGGTTGGGATGACCGATGTCCAAACTTTGCAATCTTTTTAACATTTAATAGAACTTCCTCAAGTTTCCCGCCAATTCGTATTTTTCTATATTTTTCAGGATTCAAAGAATCAATACTGAAAATAAATCTCTTAATAGGAATCTTTTTTAAAGATTCTTCAATTCTTCCTTCAAATGTCCAAAATCCATTTGTCGTAAAAGACCATTGAATTTTGGGATTGATCTCTAAAGCCTCATCAATCAACCTAAAAGTATCTTCTTGGATTAATGGCTCGCCAGACAACATCTCAATTTCTTGAATATAAGGAAGAATACTTGTTCTCGCTTCATTCCAAAAGTTATCCTCATCATAATAGTTGTTTTCCTGTTTCCACACGTCGCACATGACACACTTCATGTTGCATTCACCATTGAAGTTTGCTGTTAGTTTTTTAAAGGGATAAGGCATTTCTTTCTTCAAATCAGTTAAAGAAGTATTCCAATAATGTTCAGGTGCTAAATGACAGTGAACGTACTTTGTTTCATGCTCACAGATTTTCGGCTTTCCATCCAAAAACTCCTGACGCCACCTTTGAAGATACTCATTATTCCAAATTTCAGAGATCGAATTTTTATTGAGGTGTCCAACAACGTGCTTACTGCCCTTTTGGCGACAAATGGAAACATCTCCGCCAGGCCCCAGGATAAGATTTATAAAAGGGATAATGCAAAAATTTTCAGGTAAGTCATGTTCCCTTAAATATTTTAAAACATCATTAGAGTTTTTTAAATCAGTGCTTTTCATGAGCTTTCTTACCCTTGAAAAAAACCATTTTTATTTTTCGTAACCCTTCTATTGACTTCAAGATTTCATGATCTACCACGATAAAATCTGCAACTGCAAATTTTTGAATGACACCAATAGGTCTTTTCATGAATTTTACATTCCAATTTGAAGTGGCCAATTTTAATATTTCGGATGTCGACAATCCCCATTTTGTTAGACTGATTAAGCTCTCCAGTGCTTGCTGCCCTCGATCCATTTGAGGTATCTTAAAATACGCATCTGAGCCAAAGGCTGCATGACCAGACTTTAGTAATTTTTTCTGATTTAAAAATGGTCCATTAATTTCACGTGTTTCACTAATATAGTCTTTTAAAGCCCAACCTGAATAAGTTGGAACGAGAATTGAAGTTGAGGAATCGAGACGGTTTAGAATTTCTTCATCAAGGTCATAAACATGATGAATATAATCTGCCTTCGCGTCTAAAGCTCTTTTTATTGATGGACTTTCTTCGGAATGAACATGAAGTTGAAAATTGTTCTCATCACACCACTTCTTAATAATTTTTAATTGCTCAACACTCATTATTCCTAAACCAGGATCGTTATCTGCATATACTTTGATAAAATCAACTTTCTTTTCTTTGTAAATTCTAAGTTGCTCATTAATATTCTTTGAAAAATCAATAATGAGATATTCTTTGCTTACATCACTTAATGAACTCTCTTTGCTAAACTGGGCTTTCTCAACCGAGATACCTGGACCTGATACCATTACTCTTGGCTTCCTATTTCTTAATTCCAGATCGATAAATTCACCACTATTGCCAAGGTCTATCAAAGTGGTAAATCCCGATTCCAAGTAGGCTTGGAGAACTTTTTCACCTTCTTTTTTTCTTTTCTTTCGATTCATGTGTAAATTTGCTATTAAGGCCTTTTGAAAATCTTTACCATTTGTCGCGTCTTCAAAAAGCACATGGGTATGGCCATCAATAAGCCCAGGAATTAATACATCGTCCTTAATATCAATCAGTTTTTCTTTTTTCGAGGGGATAGAGGTTGAAATTGAATCAATTACTCCTTTTGAAACTTTAATAAATACTGTTTCATTAATATGGAATTCACTTCCATCAAACCAATTATTAGCTTTCATATAAAATTGACTCTGGGCCTGAGCAATTCCACAAATTAAGATTGATAGCATTAATGAAACTATTTTCATCGTTACACTTTTCCTTTCCCTACAAAGAGCGATATAAACTCGATATAGAGTTGCCTCATTTTACTTATTTTTTTATTAACAACTACTGCAACTATTTTATCTTTCGCTATATAGTCGTCATAATCCCAAACTGGATTGAGTGGTCTAGTTTGAACAATATCCCTTTCCTGGGTTTCAAAATTATTAAATTTTTTCCATAAGTAATGACAGAAATGTTGACCATTAAATTCATAAACAATAATGTCGAACTTTTTCAATTGATCAAAATCAAAAAGAGTATTGCCGACAACGAATTGACCATCTTCAAATAATGGATTCATACTGTCTCCACTTATTTTAAACTTTTTCATCTTGCTTTATTGCCTTTGGCCGACAATTTGATTCATACCAATTGATAGCTTCTGAAATCTCTCCATCAAATTGAATTTTGCCATTATTGATAACGATGCCTCTATTACATACCTCGAGAAGCTTCGGATTATCATGACTCACAAAGAGTACACATCCTGATTTTGAAATCATTTCCATGACTCGTTTTGTGATCTTCTCATTGAAAAAGACGTCTGCTCCATCGAATACTTCGTCTAAGATTAGTACTTCTGACGGTCTTGAGCTGACGACAGAAAGAAACAATCTTGCCATCATTCCCTTGCTGTAAACTTTGAAGGGTGTATCAACCATTTTTCCGAGTTCAGAAAACTCTAGACTTGAATCAACAATATCTTTCTTTTCTTCTTTCGACAGTTCTCCATATAATAATTCGACGAGCAGTTTGGCATTTTCTCTCCCTGTTAGCTCAGGCATGACACCAATTGCTGTATTAAAAATTCCAACAACTTTGCCGTTACAAAGATTTTTTTCGCCTTCAAGTCCTGCGATGTGACGACACAGGGTCGTTTTTCCTGTTCCATTGACACCCAAGATGCCTAATCGTTCGCCTTCTTTCACAGTAAGACTGATGTCTTTCAAAAGATGAAGCTTTTCTCGTCCTGCTTTATTAAAGAATTTCTTCAGTCCAATAGATGTAATGAGATCTCTTACAGTCAATGCTGATTCTCCATAAAATGGTACATCGTATATGACGTTAAAATTTTTGATATTGATAAGTTCTTTCGCCACGTTCATCTCGTAAAAAATTCCTTTGGTAAATATTTCGTTGATAGACTACAGTTATTTAAAGGTAAACCTATGACATTATTATATATCACTTTGAAAGAATGGGTAAGGCATTGAATTTAAAAGACTTTATTAGAATATCATTGACCCTCACGAGGGCCCAAATGAAATCGCGCTACAGAAAGACAATCGCAGGTTTTCTCTGGGTCGTCCTTAATCCAATCTTACTCTTTGGTGTGCATGCTCTCATTTTTAAGGCCATTCTCAAGGTTAATATACCAAATTACTTTCTTTTCCTTTTAGGGGGTTTATTGCCTTGGATTTTTATTACCAACAATATTTCGATGGCCACAAGCACTTTTGTTATTCAAAGAGATATCATTAGATCTTTCTCACTATCTCCGCTCGCTTTGCTTTTTTCCCAAACGCTTGATAACTTTATCAATTTCTTAGCAGCCTTTGCCTTACTACTCATTTCACTTATTATTTATTCCCCTGCTCTCAATACTTCTCTACTATTGCTTCCGATTGCGATTATGCTTCTCTTGTTCTTTACTCTTGCCCTCACAACCATACTTGCGACTTTTCAAGTCTTCTTCCGCGATGTCCAATTCATCACTCAATTTATAAATAATATTTTATATTTACTAACACCCATTTTTTATTCACCTGAATATATTCCCGAGAATTATCGATGGCTGGTCAATTTCAATCCCTATTATATAGTGATTCGACCTTTTCAACTGGTATTGAATAATTATGGAGAGATTCAGATAGCTCCATCTTTCTTCACAGCGACCATTCTCTGTGTTGTGATAAGTCTTTTAGCTCTTTTCGTTTGGAAAAAAGCTAAAAGAAAAATTTACTACTTTATCTAATTTTTAATTTACAAAATTCTCTACTGCCTGAAGCAAAGAACCTGAACTATATTCTATTCTCGTATCATTGATAAAAACGAGTGGAAAAGGTAATCTTGTTAAGTACTGAAAATCATTTTGAATAGTAAGAAGATATTTTCTATTTTTATTACCGCTGGTTTCATCTTTGACACATTCAAAAATCTTTTCTTGATTAACATCAGCAAAAGTTCCGCTCTTAAGTATTTGTTCAAGAATTTCACGAGACTTGTCGAGATCATCTTCCTTAAGCAAAGAAATCTCTTTTGTTCTTCCTAATAGTTCTAAATTGAGCTTCCAAAAAGCAGTTTCTGACTGATCTCGTAAACAGAGAATCGCTTTGTTAAAATAATAGCTTGTATCAAGGTGCTTATTAGAATAATGCAATAGAGTAATTTCTAATTTCTTAGGATCGTACTTTTCAAGCAATTCCCCTAAGTCTTTTTGCAAGTTACCACACCTCTCACAGTTATAATTCATCACTAATTTTATTTTAATCTTCGCATCATCAGAAAATTTCAGCATCGGAGCATTTTCATACTTTAGCCAGGCGGAAGGCAAAGGAGGGTTTTTAATCTTATATACAAGTTGTCCAGTCGATAAGTATTTCGCGCCTTCCATATTTGTAAATTCTGTAATCTTATTCACTATCATTTGGACTTTTATTTTCCCGAGCGTTAATTTTTTATCATGTCCTACAGGAAATACTTTTATGTTTTTGTTGTAAACATCTTCCACTTCTTGATCTGTGACTATTCCGTCATAAAAACTCACAATGTCCGTAAAGACACTCGAGTCTACCTCTTGATTTGGATTGCGCGTAATAGCCACCATGTATTGCACTCCAAACCCTTTCAAAATCTCATTAAGTCTTTGACGATATTCAATACTTTCACCAATGATTGTTTTTTGAGTTTGCAAAGGAAGATCTAGAAAAGTAAATTCACGACTATTTACAATGATCAATGGTCCTTCAAATTCATATTGCATATTTGAGCTTCGTTTTACTTCTTTTTGTTTCTGAATATACATATCCGAAATACTCATCTCAGATTTTTTTGCCTTAATATAACCAATATAAAATCCTAACAATAAAGAACTTACTATTATAATTGGTAATGAAATCTTTTTATTCATGAAAATCTTCCTTCAAAAAGTTATCAATAATCTCCAACATCCCTTAGATTTCATTGATTCTTATCTATTATAATACCTTGCTTTAAATAAATGAGAAAATTCTATCATCCCATCTTCGTTAACGTGATCCATATCGCCTAGTTTATCGATGGCAAAGGATTCAATTTGATTATACTTCAAATTTCCATTAAAGATTTGGTAAGAACCAAAAAATTGATTCATTCCGTTAAAAAATGCCTTACTGAACTGATTCCACGAATTGGGATTATTTGGGACAAAAACTATTTCTATATCTATTTTATGTTCTGATAGTAGGGTGATTATTTTTTCAAAATAGAGCCTGTTGATGGGATGGACATTCCACTTGTCATACTGGACTCTGGGATTAACCACATTAACGTTCTTTTTTTTCTCAAATAAGTGTTGGCCGTCATGTTCAGACATTTGAACTTTCATTAATTTTTTAATTTTAACATTCTTCTCAATTTCAAAAAGATTATTCTTTACATGATTAATTAACATTGGAGAAAGTCCCACCCGCATCATGAAAAAATCAAAATAAGTTATTTCTTTTCTGAATCTTGAAATAGCATTCTTAAAGAAGAGATTAAAGGGAATCCAATTTTTAAAAATACTTATAACTTCTTCAGGCGAGTAAAAAAGAGGGAGCTTCTCTGTTAGATTAATAAACTCATTAAATTCGTCATATTTTAAAAACCCATAGGCTATTGTCTGTTCTCTGAAAACATCAGAGCTTTGCCAATGAGTAGTACCAAAGCTTAAAAAGACTCTCCTTGGATTTTTTCCTGCGGCCAAATACTTCCTGAGGTAATAATAGGCATCGACAAGAGTTGAGCCACTTTGTGCCAAATTATACAAATCGGGGTTAATCAGTTTGGGGTTTATTGCAGTCATGGCCAAGGAGTCACCAATGACAATTTCTTTCGGATTGAATTTGTCATCATTAATTAATTTGTGTTTAAAATCCCAGCTCGCAAAATCAATGGGAGTGTAATAATTTCGCCCTAAAGATACAAAGAATATCCAGGGAAGATAAACAAAAAAGAGAGCCATAAATGTTTTTAAAAGAAACTTTTTCATCAATAATAAAAATAGCTAAAAGCACTTTTTTCAGTATAACTTAATATTAAGAAGATACTTAATCCCACTATATATGTTGGCCATCGGAACCAAATTGGCATACATCGAATATTGGTAAATTTCATATTCTTGTTCTTTGCAAAATTCAGTAATTCGATGATTGCAATGACGACTGTTGCAATAATTAAATCATTTTGAAAATATCCATAGGCTTTCAGAAAATCCTCAAATCTTAAAAGCGAAAACTCACTAAATACTTTACGTAAAAAGCTTGTGGCAAATTTCAAGTTTGGTGACATGAAAAAGATCATCGTGAATCCAACTAGCGTATTTGTAATTGCGACTGATATGATGCCCTTTATTGCAGATGGAATGAATTGAAAACCCATGAGATTTGCAATTTCATCTCGGATACGACTTGTGTACATATAAATGAGGCATAGAACACCATTAATCGTCCCCCATATAACGAAAGTCCAAGCCGGCCCATGCCATAGTCCACTCACAATAAATACTGCGAGGACAGCGAGATACCTTACAGGTGCATTTCTATTCGTTTTGGAGATAGGAAAAGCTAAGTAAAGATAATCATGCAACCAGTTTGATAAAGTGACATGCCATTTTCTCCAAAACTTTGTAATACTCGTTGACCAAAAAGGAATGTCGAAGTTTTTGGACAGTTCAATTCCTAGCAATTTGGCCGATCCTACAGCCATATCTGAGTAACCCGAAAAATCACCATAAAACTTTGCACTTATCATTAATCCAACGAGCGCGAAATGTATCCCTGAATAGGAATGGTTCTCATTTTTATAAACACTCTCAATTATCAATACAAGCCTATCTGACACAACCGTTTTCTTGATCAGTCCCCACAAAATTAAAAGAATCCCATCAACTGCCCTATCATAATTGAACTCCCTTTTTTGACTAAATTGCGGCAGCAGTTTTCCCGCTCTCTCTAGCGGTCCCGCAACTAATTGTGGAAAGAAGCAAACAAAAAGTGAAAACTTGAATATATTTTTCTCTGCAGGAATGTCCCCTCTATAAACATCGATGGTGTAACTCAGGGTTTGTAACGTATAAAAGGAAATACCTATTGGAAATTCTAATTTTTGCAAAGGAATGCTGTAGTCAAAATTCATGAGTGATATCAAGTCGTTTAAAACTGCTATTGAGAAATCTAGATATTTAAATATTGATAATAAAGATAAATTGACTCCCAGAGAAATCCACAAATATTTCTTTTTAGAGATTCCACTTTCAATTTTTCTCGAGCAAAAATAGTCAACGAGCGTAGAAAACACAATAAGGATGAGATAGATGGGCTTGACGCAGGCATAGAAATAATAACTTCCGACAAGCATTAGAGGGACACGCCAACGGAAAGGAAATAGCCAGTAGGCAAGAAAGAAAAGAGGAAAGAAAATATAATAATTTAATGTATCGAACGACATTGATCGCGACTCACTTATTCAACAATCTTTTTATATAGTCAGTCCATTTCTTATCTTCTCTCTGATCTATTTTTTTATTAAAGATCGTAAAAAGCATTCTTTTCTCATTGTCAGGTTTCAATTTTTGAAGGAATGCTTTAAGCTCTTTCCCTTCATTGTTTATAAAGCTTGAATCAAGGTAATTTTGTATCTTTATTATTGATTGCGTTAATAAATCTGCATCTAAAGATTCTGGCGTTAAGTGACCTGGTTCTTGAAGATAGATTAGATTTGGCAATATTGGCTTGCCTACAAACTTTGATACGAAGTCAAAAATTTCAGTCAAGAAAGGAAGATTGTATGCTTGAACAACCGTCACAAATTCAATTTCTATTGAATCCATTTTTTTTACTTTTTCTAAATTCAATAAAAACTTATCCCATGACAAAGGTCTCCTAATTATTTCTTGCAATTCACCAATGCCATCTAAGCTAACAAAGAGTTTCACTTTTTTGAAATGTGACCACAACTCAAGTAATATTTGAGGTAATGCAGATAAATTGGTATTGTATTCGATTTTTATATCTTGTGATTTCCCATTTTCAATTAAACTCTGAAGAATATCCAGGTGCCCTTTATTTATTAAGGGTTCACCTCCTTGGAAGCAAATTAGTTCTAGGTCTTGAATTGATTCTGGTAACATTTTTTTCGATCGACTAAAAAGATGCGCCTCTTCTACTTTTTCCCAATTAAATTTGACTCCTTCCCTTTTCCATTCTTGCTCAAGTTTTGAAGAGTAATAGGGATTGCACATTCGACAGGCCAAATTACACTCGTTTCCAATAGAAAAATCTAAGTATTTTACTGAGGGATTTGTAATGACTCCAGTGCTGTCCGTTCTTTTAAATGATTCTTCAAAGTCTTTTTCAAATTTTTCCAGCATCTCAATTCGAGGCGAGCTACCTGTTTTCAATTCTTCTTGGTTACATGTTTGGCACATCAATGGGATTCGTCCTTCCATCATTGTTTTTCGAATTTCAACTAAGCCTGGATTATTTGTTGAATCTTTCATATCCTCTTTCGATCCAAACTTAGCGGGTGTGTTCTTGGTGTTTGAAATATGATGAGGCAAGTTTGTGTGACAACAAACTTTTTGAGTTCCATCGGTATGAATACAAAGCTGAATCCATGGCAATGGACAAAGGAATTTTTTTTTAAGCTCTGAATTTGAAGACAAATTTACACCCTTAAATTAATCTGTTTCTTCGCTCATATAATATCATGCTTCTTCAAAACTATACTCGATCGTTTTAGTTGCTCATTCCCCTTTATTAAGAGTTATGGTACCTTTGATTCTAGTAGCAGAGACCGAAATTAAGGAGTTTGAATTTGGAGAAAGAGGTCGTATTTACCAAAAATAAGGGATTCGAAGTTCGCGATATGGAGGCCATGCCCACTCAAGTTGCTGATGGAGATATAATTGTGCGCCCCTTGGCCGTTGGAATTTGCGGCTCTGATTTGAATTTTATTGAAACACTTGCGCCAGATAAAGAAATTTTTCTTGGACATGAGTGGGTCGGAGAAGTTGCTGTCACCTCTTCAACTTCAAAGTATATGGTAGGAGACCTCGTTTCGAGTGGAGCTTTAATTGGTTGCGGCCAGTGTAAGTTTTGCCAAGAGGATCTTGGCAATCTTTGCAATAATGGAATTTATATTGGATCAAAAGACAAAGGAATGCTGAGAACTTGGGCAAGCTTACCTGAGCGTGCCCTTTTGAAAATGGATAGAGTTGCTGATTATGGCTCTCTCACTTTACTTGAAGTTGCTGCTGTTGGAGATGAATCAATGAATCAACTTTCGCAACTATCAAACAAAAAAGAAAAGCTTCTCGTTTTGGGTGCCGGTCCTGTTGGATTATTCACGGCCCTTAGAGCAAAGCGCGAAGGTTACACTTTTGAAATGCTCGAACTTGAACCCTTTCGTCTCAAGAGCGCACTAAAGCTTGGTTTGCCTGCTCGATCCTTGGGCGAATGGTTAATGGATAAAAAATCCCATCACCAATTTGATCTTATTGTCGATTGTTCCGGTGATAATGGTGGTACTCCAGGTCTTTGGAAATACCTCCCCCTTTTTGCAACAATTGGTACCAAACTAGTCGTTGTTGGAAAATATTCTCAGGATATTAAAATTGACCCTCGTCTAGCTGGTACAACTTGCATGAGCATAAAGTGGACTCGCGGCCTTCCAAAAAGTTCTTTTGTTAAAACAATTGAAGAGTGGAAAAGTGAAATTCAGAAACTAGGAGAAACGATTGTTTCTCACCGCTTCCCGATTGATCAGATTTCAGAAGCTTTTGTTTGTGCTCAAACAAAATCAAATGCCTTAAAAGTTGTGATTGAAATTAACTGATTAAATTAGTTTAAAAGCTGTGGATTTTTTTTACGAGCTTGCCTTGTATTATTTTTTAATTCTACTTTAGCAACGGCTTGCTCAATTGAGTGTTTAAGCTGACCGCCATGTTGAAGTTCTGTTTTTCTACAAATTTTTTCGAAGAGGCTCTCAGCATTTTGGCCTATAAGCTGTTCTGCCGTATTAATTCCAATAAGATGGAGAAGTTTCAAACTCTCTTGATCCATCAATTTGGCCAAATCATTTTCTAATTTTTTCATATCCCCTCAATCAAGGTTATAAGGGAAAATGTAATTATTTTCAAATGATTATCTCACTTTTTTCAAAAGCCCTATCATTTCTATCGGATAAAGTCTTTTTCTCATTCTTCTGCTCTCTCATTTCAATAACTTCTCTAAGACGGAAAAAATTGTCTTCTATCACTCAAAGCATATTCAGAAGAAAATATAGTCAGAATTTATTTGGGATCGTGTAGCCCAATTGAGAAGATAAGGAGCGCATTCATGAGAAGCCTATTAGTTTTGGTGTCATTATTATTGACGTCCATTTCGATTGTAAATTGTTCAAAATTTACATCCAAGGGAGAACGTCATATCTCATCTTTTGGAGATAGAGGTTATGCCTGGGAATATGATCCCGGCGCACCAAAAGATTCAAAATGGCCGGATCTCTTTGCAGAGACTCCTAACTTCCGCGCTTTTGGTAAAGCAGTTCTTCAAGGCACTGGTGAAAAATTCAGATGGATATTTGGGCCAATGTGGTATCGAGGTCGACTCGGAAAAAATGAAGTTAAAGTTTTTGTTATTGGACAGGAAGGCGCTCAAGACGAAAACGTTTCCAATCGTTCGTTCACAGGCTCAACTGGAACGAGAATGCAAAAGTTCTTAAATTATCTCGGTATCGATCGCTCTTATCTTTTCATGAATACTTTTGTTTACACGATTACTGGCCAATATTCACTTTTCGGTGAAGATGCTAAGAATCCCAAAAAAGTAGAAGAGCTAAAAAGATTGATGTGGCTTGCTCAAGATGAATCGAGCATCGTCGTTCAGCATCGACACAAAATGTTTGATTATATGCTCGAGCAAAATGAAGAGACTTTAAGTCTTGTCATTGGAGTTGGAACTGCGGGTAAAGATTCAGCTGCAACTTGGGTAAGAAGTCATGGTGGAAAATGTAGTTCAAGTCAACTAAGCAGAGGATACTGTACTGGAACAGGAAAATTAAAAAATGTTCGAATCATTGGTGTTTCACATCCAGGAGCTGCTTCGGCAAGAAATGGTGGAGATGATGCAGGCGCAAGATTGAGAATTGATTTTAATAAAAAAGCACAAATCGTAGCAGATTTGATTAAAAATAAAGAAATCAAACTTGAGACAGATCCTGACATGAAAAGAGATTTCACCAAAGACTTTCGCTATGGATACGCAGCCATACCACATCGAGATTTTGCCTTTGGAACACCGTGGGTTATGGGTAACGAAGGAACGACATCAAACAGAAGAGGACAGAACTCAATTCAGGTCTATAGTGAAAACGGTTGTTATAATAACACTCAAAGAATTGATGGACGCTGCAAAGAGGAGACGGTTCACCGTTTGACCTACTCAGATCCTCCATCGTTACTTAATTCTGCACCATCTGATATGGATAAAAAGGATTTCCCAAATGAAAGTCCTCGTTCCGTCAACGGAAGAAGACTCTATGATGAAGGTCCTGGTCAATATGGGAAGATGCTTATCGATTATTTTCAACAGCCTTACTCCTCTCTTGGTGTAACGGCACACGAATCTTTTGGTCCTAATGGTATTTACAGAGGTCGCTTTGATAATGCTTCTGTTTTAATCCTTGCAGATCAACAATCTTTTGATGACATGTTTTCAGGTCGTGCCTTAACTGGTGCAGGCGGACAGTATCTTCAAAGTTTTCTCAATGCCATGGGTGCCACAAAATCTTATTTTATCTTAAGATCCTTGCCTGTCGATACAATGGACTTGAGCGAAGCAGAAAAAATGAGTGTTGCCCTAAACCCTGGGGTTTTTGATTCTAGAGATGAAATCATTCAATCAGTGTTGAAAAATGGTAAAACCCAAGTTGTTCTAACCTTAGGTGAAGTCTCAAAAGCGATTGCTGAAAAAATAAAATGGGGATCGCTCTCTGTTGTTCATTTGACAGCTCCTGAAAAGGGACACGAAAAACAATGGAACTCGGCCCTCGCTGAAGTTAAGAAGCTTAACTTAGATCTTGATTCAAAACCGTCTTCTTCATATTCGGGAAGTGTTTCCATAATTCCTCGTGAAGACTTACCTGCCTATACAAGATGGTGGATGGGAACCAGTGGTTCAAGAGCTGCGAGAGCTCAAGAAACGATTAGTGGTAAAAAAGTTTATAACGGTGACTATTACCGCGTGATCGCTCCCCGATGGGCATCAAGCTGGAGAACAAGTGTTAAAGACTTGAATGCTGAAGAGTTAAAATCACTTGAGAAATTCAACAAGTCTGAACTGTAGGTAGTTTTTTGGAGACAATATGAAGTGGACGATTCTTTTACTGATACTTACTTTATCTTCTTGTTCTTTTTGGTCTTCTAAGGAAACCAAGTTTATAAGTCGTTCCGTAAGTAATACTGATTTTTATAGTATGTCGGCAAGAGACAGATTGGCAGAACTAGAGTCTCATATTGATGAAACTCTCAAGAGTATGAATCCCAGAGGAAATCCTCGCTTTCACGTCTTTGAAATTTTTAAAAAAAGGGTTGCTACCTATCTCTCTCAAATTAAAACATTCGAAAGTGAATTAGGAGCAAGAGAATTCATGCCCGCTAACCCAAAAGTGGTCGAGCTCTTTAGATATCTCATTGCTAGTCATAAAATTATGAATGAAGCCGGAATCTATATTGTCTCTTCAAAAATTGTGGAGCCAGATAGCCAAGAGACCGTAGACTCACTTTTTGCTCTGAAACAAGTCATGATGATGTATGAGGAAGATGTACGTAAAAAAGGCGGTCCAATTTGGAAGCCTGAATTAACTGAGAATGCAGAAAGCTTTGAGCGACTTCAAATGATTCAAGCTTTAAGCCATAAAATAGAAGACAACTACGATGTTTTTGTATCCAACACGAGCAAACAAAAATTGGTAGTCGGCTACTTAAAGAAATGGCAAAGCGTGAAATTCTCTTCGAGAGAACAAATCAAAGATGACTATCGAAAAATAAGAACTTATGCCTCTACTCGAAAAGTTCCTCAAATACTTTCCAATCTCGACCTTCCGGACTCTGGTGAGATCGCGGGGGCTGAAGAATCTTTCGAAATGGTGATGAGCGTTCAATTTAGTAATGAGCTCATTGAGTTTTTAAGTAAAAAAGAATTGAGAATATAGTTAGGGAATTGATATGAAAAAAGTAATGGTCTTAGGTTTTCTTATTATACTTACCATGCTCGATCCTTTTAAGGCATGGTCAGCAGAACTTGTTGTCTTTGGAAATATTCCTCATCGTTATTTGCAATCAAAAGAAGGTAAACCTTACGCTTTCGGTTATGTTCGTATGCAAGATGATGTTATTAGTGAAATGCGAGCAATACATAGTGCTACTGATTTTAAAGATACTCTCAAGTCTTTTAAAGATGCCGTCGTCGTTCATGCTAATGCTGAAAACAAAGCTGATTTTAAAGCTAAATATGATTTCCTGTTTCCAGGACTGATCGATTTGCATAATCACACCAAGCAAAACAGCTTAGGAGTATGGGATCTTGCCAAAGGGCAATTTAAAAACAGATTCGAATGGAGAGATTGGAAAAATTATAAATACAGCGTTAGTTCAAATATGAATCCTTGGATTGGTTTCGGCAAGGCCATCGAATGTGCTTCTTTTAGATGGTCAGAACTTCAAGCGATGGTATTGGGCACAACTTATCTCCAAGGTCCGAGCTCATGTATTGAAAATTTTTCGATTCATCAAGTTGAGGACTCCAAAGCCATTCGATCAAAGAAAAAATCAGTTCAAGCGCCTACTGATCTTGTCATTCCTAATGATATGACTTTTGTTTGGGACGAATTAAGACCTTTAATTTTGGCCGGTAAAACTTATGAACAAGCTTTGGCGGTCAAGTTTAACGAAGCCTGCGATATTCCAGGAATTACAGCAGAGAATGTAAATACGCGCGAAGGTTTAAAAATTCTGAAAGACCAGAATCTCTTGAAAGAGAAATGCACAAAAGTAAAACTTCACCCCAAATTTATTAGATATGTTTATTGGATTCATCCTACAATTGCTTCCAAAAAAGCTTACCTTAAAGATTCAAAACGAGCAGCCCTTATTGCTCACCTTGCAGAAGGACGAAGAGATGATCCTTATAATCAGGTTGAATTTGAGATTATTAAACTACTGGATATGGCCAAGCCCAATGTCAATTTCGTTCATGGCGTAGGAATAAGTAAAGAAGATATGAAAATCATGGGGACCAATAGAATGGGACTGATCTGGTCACCCTACTCTAACCTCCTCCTCTATGGACAGACTCTTGATATCAAATCTGCAAAAGAAGCAGGAGTAACTCTATCTCTTGGATCGGATTGGTTGCCAACGGGTTCACGTGGAATTTTAGAGGAAGCGAAGCTTGCTGCTGCTTACATTGATAAAGACCCTGACGGAGAAGGACTCAAGAAAATTTTTACCGACGAGGAACTCTATCTTCTTATGACAGAGAATCCGGCAAAAATGATTAATCATTTTGAGATCAACAATGACAAAGGCGAATTTGGAGTTGGCCAACTAAAAGTCGGTGCGATGGGAACACTTATTGCAGCTTCACAGCTTGATGAAGATCCCTATACAAGTCTCGTGAGAAAGACTTATAGCTCTGATATCAATCTTGTTGTCGTCGACGGGAAGGTTCTTTATGGAAATGAAAGCTATGTCCAACAATCAGGAGTGGCGAAAACTGACTATGAAGTTTTACCTCTCTATTATAGTGGCTTAAATGAACTTGCCTCAAAATCTATTCCTGTTATCGATGAGAAAAAAGCTTCAAAAGAGCAGAAGCTTCAACACTTAATGGCGCTTGGAAAAATTGTCTCGAGCATGGAGCTTGAAGCGAGTGATGACTGCGGCTTTTCTTCTAAGAAGGCTTTTGTTCATCAATCAACTCTTGATCAAGTTTCTTTATTAAAGGAATTCTATGAGCAATCTGGAATCAATCTTGATCGCGCTCATGATATTCAGAAACTCATCGGGATCAATATGCTAACCCAATCTCGAAATGCGACTGAAACCAATGACGGGAAGAAGGAATTTGCAGTTAAGAAATTTGCTTCTCTTTATTCCTGCAATGATAGCGCTTATCTTGATCGCCTTGCAAAATTTGTAACCGACAACAAGGATGATGAATTTTCAGTTAACAGAGATCCAGAGAATGTTGAAGCTCTTCGAAAAGAACAAAAGCTTGGTCGTGTTCCTAGCAAATTGGCGAAAGATTATAAACGTTGATTTTCTCTTTCGATGATAGTTTCTTCGATTTTTCTTAGAGCATCAGTGACCCGGGGAAAAAACTTAGGATTCCAGTTTTTACCTTTATCATACTCGATAACCTTAATGGCTCGCTTAACTCTTTCCGCCACTGGTTGCTTGGCATTTTCTTTTAACGTATTATCAAAAACATTTGCGATAGAAACAATTTGCGCCAATTCATAAACATCTTCACCTGCCAGTCCAGCAGGATAGCCATGCCCATTAAATTGCTCGTGATGCTGAAGGACAATATTAATAACTTGGGGAGGCATTCCTTCCGTTTTTTGAATCATTTTAGCACTTTTCTCCGGGTGATCCTGGATCGCTTGAGAATAAAGTCTTCCATCAGTGCTAATGAGATCTTTTGCTTGAATTTTAGCTTTTCCGTAGTCGTGAAAGATTGAGCCCATATAAATATTTTCAAGTACAAATTGATGGCCATGTCCACAGACGAGGGCCAAATAGACAGCAAGATTAGCGACACTGATAGAATGATCCGCAATCGTAGAATTCTTATCGGCGAGCGCTGCAATAGCTTTGGCAGTGATAGGATTTTTACTGATATTAGAAACAAATCCTTTGACTGAAGTTTGAAGATTCTCAACGACTTCATTTGTAAGTTCTTGCTCTAAAAAGGTTTCGTACACTGAAGCTCTCACTTCTCCTTCTTGAGCAAAAAAACCTCTATTCTCTTCACCGGCCATCTGAATTAGCTCTTCGATCTCTTTTTCTTTACTTTCATTCACCCATTCAAGAAATGACATAATAAGTGATGAGGCGATATAAAGATTTTTAACACCTTTGGAGATAAATTGATCAAATCTTTCGGTGGTTAGAGGGTCACCCTTTTCTCGAAACTTGATAAATTTCCCGTCAACTTTTACGAAGAGATCTGCCGGCAATGGTTTTTCCGGGTTGATATTGCTTAATAAAACTTCAGAATAATTTTGACTCATCTCCGTCCATTTTACCTCAGTTCTTAATTTTCAACATAAAAAAAGACCCGCAAGTGCGGGTCTTTAGGTATTTTTCTAATCTTTTTTATTTAGATGTACTGAAGGTAGGTCTAAAGAAGTCATCGCGGCTAGAAGAATCACCTACATAAATATCATCTACTGAGCGGTTTGATCTTCTTGAGTCATCGACTCTTGTCGTTTCAGTTGCTCCACTATGATCGTTAAGGACATAACCAGCTTCTAAAATCTCTTTTTGAACCGGCTCTGTCTTCTTGCGCTTTCTTTCACAAGTGAGAGACTTGTAAAGCATATAGGCACCATTGGTATCATCATAAAGAACATGACGATTGTTACTTGTTCTATAAAGTTGAGCGACTTTTTGCTCTTTTGATCCTAAGAACCATTCCTTATCGATAACTAATGCTGATTGATTTGAAGATCTTCCAAAACGATCTTTTTCGTCGTCTGGTGAGCCCACAACCTCAGATCCTTTGAGAGCTTTTTCAAAGCCCATATACTTACAAGCATCATCCGGAGTAGTCACAACTTTATTGCTATCAATACGACCGTTATAACCATATTCAATTTTTCGAGCGACGATTGGAAGTTTTAAAAAATTATACTCTGCCGATTTTAAGGCATCACCACTAATTCTTACGATGATTTTGCTCTCTCTTTCAATTCTCGCCTGATCAGCTTCCTGATCTAGTTCTCTTTGTCTTTCTTCTTCACGACGAACCACGCCGTCATGCTTTTGCTTATAATCAGGAAATCTCTTCAAACAAGATTGAAAATCTTCCGTTCCATAATTTGGATCTTTTGCAGCAATGCGCTCTTTGATAAAATCACAAGGGTGTTGCTTCTCTTCTGCCTTCAAAAGTGTTGGGGCTTGGAACATTAATAATGTTACTAGTCCTAAAGTTAAATTCTTCATACTCTTTTCTCCTCACATAGTTGATTCAAAGCTTTAAATGCAAGCGGAATGCCATTGTGAGGGGTCCTAAATAGGGGAAAATGCGAAGGCCTATTGTGTAAAAATAATCCATGCTGTCTGAAGTTTAGACAATATTGCCCTTTCAAAATTAAGGACTTATAAAGGTGTTTTCGGAGGTTCCTGTGAATTTTCAAGTAATCGCTTTTTTAATGATGGCCGTCCTTTTGGGTCTTCTCTTTTGGGCCAAGTTCTATGCTCCCATTGCTCGCAAAAGATCTGATCGTGAAGGTGAAATCTTTGAAGCTTTCCGTGCCATTAAAGAAGGAAGCAAGTCGATTGATGAGGCCCTTATTCAAAAAGCTCGGGACTATTTTAATGATCCGACTATCAATTCAGAGAAAATTAAATTAATGATTCAAGGCCAATAAAAAAGCCTCCCGAAGGAGGCTTTGAAATTATAATTTTTTAGTCTTTAAGGAAACTTTCACCGTAACATCATCATAAATGAGTTTATCACCGAGTGTTTTTGGATCAAAAAACTTACCTGAATTATATTTTAGCCCATAATCAGCGCGATTAAAGACAATTTCAGAAGAGGCTTTATAGCTAGAATCTTTTTCTTTCTCTAACTCTGCTTTAAAGAGCACCGGCTTAGTAACTCCTCTAATCGTTAAATCGGCCATAACATCATAGTGACCCCCCTTGCCTAAGATCACATTCTTAATCTTAAGTTTGGCGGTTTTATATTTTTCGACATTGAAAAAGTCTTCATGCTTTAGGTGGTCCACGAGCTTCTTATTCCATTCTGCATCAGAGAGATCACTATTTGAAATGCTGGCCATGTCGAGCTCAAACTCTCCGCCAACGAGACGATCATTTTCGACGGTGAGATTTCCTTCTTTTATATTTACATTACCAGTATGTTCACCAGTCACTTTTTTACCAACCCAAACGACAGAGCTTTTCGCCGTATCGATTGTAATGCTAGTTGGTTTTGATTTTGCGGCAAAAGCCTGACTTGCTAAAAGCGACAATGCCAAGATGATAAATTTCATAAATAAACCTCCAATTTTGAGAAGCTTATCTTATGTTTGAATCATGTGAAAGACGATCAAAGAGTTGTCAAATCTATGTCAATTCTAAATCTTGTTCCCCATACTTGAGAGTGTGATTTGATTTTATGTTTTGAATTTGGGTGAGATAGCTCGCTTTCGAGAGGCGAGGTAGTGAATCAACAAGCGGGGACCAGACTCGACGCATTAAAACCAATTCTGACCAGTCGTACTCATGAAAATAATAATCCAAAATTTCTTCTCTTTCATTCTCTGGTAGATCTAATAGGCTCATCTCTTCAGGTCGATAGAGAAAAGTGAGAAAAGGCATCGCTTGATGATCAAGGCAAAACTTAATCATCTCTCTAGCTTCTTTCCAATTATCCTTCTGAATAAGAAAGTTGATATGAATATTAAAACCTGTCATTCCCTTTTGAACTCTTCGAGCTTCATAATCTTTAATGAGTTTAAAGTTTTCCATGACGATATCTAGCTTTCCAGGATAACGAATCTTGTAATAAGTTTGAGCGTTGAGACTATCGATACTCATAATAAGATTTTTGAATTTTATTTTATCCATGGATTTTTCAATGCGATCATTGAGCTTCCAGTGCATATTGGTTGTGATCGACCATAAACAATCAGGATTAACTGCAGACACTTCATCAATGAGTCTATAGGTGTCCGGCTGAATAAAAGGTTCGCCAGAGAGCATATCGATTTCATGGAGAAAGGGAAAAATATCTTTCTTTGCTGGTTCCCAAAAATTGACGTCATTATATAGTCCATTTGGCATTTTCCAAACATCGCACATTTGGCACTGCAGATTACAGCGACCGTTAAAATTGGCAGTCAACCTTAGAGGTGTCGGAGCTTGTGTTTCGGTTAAAACGGCTTTGCTTAACATCGAATTCAGAGAAGGACAAAGCTGACAGCCCTTGTGCTTGAGTTCCGTTTCACAGATATGGGGTTTCCCTTGAAGAAATTCTCTTCTCCAACGGCGAGCAAAAGGCCCATTCCATATTTCATTGATGCTTTGATCTTGAATATAGCCGAGAGTGAAATCAGTTCCTTTCTGACGACAAAGTCCCACTGAACCATCTGGCTCAAGGATTAAGTTCACAAAAGGCATGAGACAAAATGTTTCTGAATCGAGTCCTTTCGACTCGATCCTTTTTTTACTCTCGGCAACTTCCTTCGCACGAGCTTTGATTATTGGATGATCAAATAAGTTACTCATCTCCAATCATTTCCCTGCTAAATGAGGAGCCTTGGTGCCAGCTTTCGTATAAACGAAAACGTTCCCATAAGCGACTCCCGTTAAATTCACTTTTTCTAGAAATTCTAAAAGATCTTCAAACGTCTCAAGTATGGGCTGTCCCATGATATTAAGACTGGTATTGAGAACTAAAGCCATACCTATTCTTTCTTCAACCTCTTTGAGAAGCCGATAGTAAAGCTCATCTTGTTCTGATTTTAAAGTTTGCATTCTGCATGTACCATCTTTATGAACGATATCAGATAGCAATTCCTTCCATGCCCCTTTCACCGGCACCGCAAAGGACATAAAAGAATTATCAAAACCTCTTGGAGTCTCAAAGAAGCGAGCAGCATGTTCAAAAAGAACGGTACTGCCATAGGGTCTAAAATCTTCACGAAACTTAACAAACTTATTGAGGTGCTCTTTGGCTTTTCCTGTATCAGGTCGACACAAAATACTTCGGTGCCCTAGCGCTCGTGGTCCAATTTCACTGCGACCTTGAAACCATCCGACGACATGTCCTTGAGAAATGAGTTCAGCCGTAAATGAAGCAATATCTTCAGGTTCAACCACTTCAAATTTAGCTTTTAGGATTTCTAGTTGATTTAGTTTCAGTTGAGGAGCATTGAGAGGTTCGCCCCAAAAAGAAATCTGGTGCTGTCGAAAAACATTCTTGTTGGTTTTCTCTAGATAAGGCCTTGCGACCAAGCCGATAGAAATCGACTCATCCCCTGGAAAAGGCGTAACGTAAATATCTTTAAAAATCTTCTGTTGATAAAGTTTCCAATTAGCAGTGCAGTTAAGAGCACATCCCCCTGCCAAAATGAGTTGATCATATTCGGGATAATTCTTTTTGAGCTCAATCGCATTATGAAGCCATTCTTCTTCAAATCGCCACTGAGCTTCAGCTGCAACTTGTTTATACATTTCGAGATGGGGAGACTCTTGCCACTCTTTTTTGCGTTGTCCATTAAAACTGTTATTCCAATTAAGCGAATTGAGAAAATCAAAATGACTTTGCTTTTTCATCACAGGTTTTCCGAAAGCAGCTAATCCCATCACTTTACCAGATGCTGTCGGTTCATTAAAAATAAACTGCGCAACCTTTTCATACATGCTTCCCAGACCTTCAGAAAATTTTAAAGGACCATGAGCCGTTTTTTGATATTGGTGATAATTCTTTTCTAAAAGCTTTATCTCTTTTCCATTCCAAGCATATAGAGAATAACACTCATAACTTAAATTCTCATCTTGTAGTGAAGAGTTCTTCATTTTTTGATCAAGCTCTAAATCAGAGAATCTACTCCCCGAACCATCGACCACTAAGATAAGGCTCTTTTCAAATGGTGAAAAAAGGGCGGAAGCCCATGCATGACAAAGATGATGACTGACAAATTTAAGTTGTGGGTTATTTTTGTGAACAAATTTTTCTAAATCTTGATTTTTAAGAAATTCATAAAAGGGATAGTGCTGGTCATTCATTTCTTCTTTTTCAGTGGGAGTCATGACATCTCGGTTTTCCAAAATCAAATCCAATCGATTAAGTTCATGTGATTTCTTTATCTGCTGAAGAACTTTGGCCGGCCATGCTCCAGAATATTTTTGACGATCCCATCTCTCAGTAATCAGGGTTAAGAGCTGGCTTGAATCTCCCTTGTCCTCAATGAGACTTATTCCCGAATTAAACATTGTTTTAGAGAGACCCAAGTATTTCATGCTGAAAGTTTATCATAAATCCCTAAAAAGGGACTGTTTCTTTTGTCTAACTAACTGATTTCAGGTTAGAAGTGCTTGGAGCAATTCCAGTTTTAGCTTATGCTAGAGAGGATGGTGTCACCTAAGAAAAACTATGAAACAAACCCCTTCCCTGTTGAGTACTCAACGGACGGAAAGACTTTCTATGCAGTTGAGATTGAGATCAACAGTCGCTGCAACCGAACTTGTAGCTATTGTCCTAATAGTGTTGGAGAAAGAATTGAGCAAGGTGAAATGGCCCCTGAAATCTATCAACGAATCATGCAACAACTCCAAGACATTCAATTCAAAGGAAGAATTTCCTACGAGTTCTTTAATGAGCCAATGCTCTGTTCCCATTTTTTTGAGTATGTCGAAATGACTAAACAATACATTCCCGATTGCACCATTGAACTCTATACCAATGGTACATTGTTAACTTATGATAAATTTCAAAAACTCGTAAGTTTCGGAATTGATCACTTTGTCGTGACCAAGCACGAAGGGATAGATCAG
This sequence comes from Bdellovibrio sp. CG22_combo_CG10-13_8_21_14_all_39_27, assembly GCA_002786715.1. Classification (GTDB taxonomy): domain Bacteria; phylum Bdellovibrionota; class Bacteriovoracia; order Bacteriovoracales; family Bacteriovoracaceae; genus 21-14-all-39-27. Next base: position 133,311 of record PCTW01000038.1, on the reverse strand, counting down.
TATTGCTTTGACCACACTTGGAAGAAACTCTCCGACCAAGAAAAGAGCTTAGTCAAATATCAAACTCATGAGGAGCTGAAAAAAAGCAATCGAGGTGGTGTGGTTAAAGCTGGGCCAGAGCGCAGCACAGTTCTTTTGCCTTGCTACATTCCGGAACAAATAGTGACCATCACTGTCGCCGGCAACGTTCTTCCTTGCTTTGAAGACTTCTATCAAAATAATATGATGGGAAATGTTGGCGAAGATACTCTTATCAATATTTGGAACAGCGAGAAGTATAAAAAGTTTAGATACGAACTTCGCAAGGCTTTACGCCACATGAACACTCCTTGTAAGACATGCAATCGCGTTGAAGTTTTACCAGATCTACCAGAATCCATGATGAAAGAGTTTACGGTAAAATAGGGCCTAGCTTTGACAAAAGTACTTACCATTATTGACACCCTTCAAAACAGATCTTGGCAAAGTATGACTGAAATTTTGCCCGGAATTGTACAGGATTGGACCAAGGCCTTTCAAGAGCAAGGCCATGAGGTTATTATCCATCAAGTTGAAGAGGATTCAACGTCCAAGATACTCGCATCTGTTCTCAAGTCTGACTTAATACTTTTTACGGCCTTTAATCTTCAAGCAAATCAACTTCATCAAATTATTCGTCAAAAACTCAATCTTGAAATCCCGATAGGGCTCTATCTCCATGGGCTTGCTTCTGTTGGACTATGGCCACTTGAAAAATGGGGCTGGCTTCAAAATACGAAAGCATTCGATTTTTTTGTTGTGACTTCAGATGCCGATATACATTGTCTCCAGAAAATTGATTTGAAAGCCAAAGTTTTTAAAATACCTTTTTCAATAGATGATCAACAACTTGAACAAAAATCCCGCTCCAAGGACCTCCATCATTTTATTTTTACAGGAAGAATTTCTGAACAAAAAAATCTTCATACTCTCCTTTGGGGAATTTCATTATTAAACGAAGAAAACCGAAATAAAATTGTTTTGGACATTTTCGGAAAAGAAGACCACCTGGGCAGTCCCAATATGGGCAAAAAATCTACTGCCTATTTAAAAACGCTTGAAGACTTAGTGGTTAAGCTTAAGCTCAATTCGATAGTTAAGTTTCATGGGTTTCTTGACCGTGAAGAGCTTAATGCAAATTACCTCAGCCATTCTCATACTTTTATCTCCCCATCCCTCCATTCGGATGAGAACTTTGGAATGGCAGCATTGAGATCACTTAAAAATGGTCACAGAGCACTTTTAACCGCATGGGGTGGACATCTTGAATTTGACTCCTTTTTCAATAACCAAGTCGATTATCTTCCGGTCTATAAATCGCATTATGGTCCAGTAATCTCTCCTCTTGATATTAAGAAATCCATTGAGAAAGCTCTAAGTAATGACCTCGTTCATGGACCCCGTAAATCGGCTTGCTCCCATGACGACGTTTCTCAACTAATTGCACTACAAATTCCCAAAATGTTGGAACCTGGCCTCTTTCAATTTGGCAAACTAGCAACAGACTTGGCTGCGAGATACACACAGTATTTTAAAAACTCTGAAGATCAAATTAAGTTAAGCCAAATCTTTGAAAATTATGCTGACACTTGGGCCCATCTCTTTTTTGAAAGCTACGGAATGAAAACAAGTCTTCCGCGAGAAAAAGGTCCCGATTTTATAACAGCGCCCTGGGTGACTGATGAAGGATCGCAATTTAAAATCGCAGATCCGCATCGCGGTGAATGGTTTCTTTCAAAAAATGAAGAGGAATTACTCTTTGAATTCGGTCTTCGATGGACAGTAAAAGATTCTTAACATATGAATAAGTGAAATGAATTTGAAAATTAAGATCATCTCTTTCTTAACTTTTATTATCGTAAGAGTCCTTGCGACAACTTATCGATTCAAAATTTTAAATCCGGAAAGACTTCAAAATCTCAAAGCGACGACCTCTCCTCCTCATTACATTTATGCGATTTGGCATCAAAATTTAATTGGTGCGATTTTCTCTGAAATTGGAAATCCACATGCTGTTATCGTCTCGGGATCCAAAGACGGAGAACTGGTGGCAGTCACTTGCGAAAGATTAGGAAATAAAACGGCCAGAGGGAGCTCCAGCCGTGGTGGCGTAGAAGCCATGAAAGCTATGATTAGATTGCTTAAAACTGGTTTGCCTGGCGCTATTACTGTAGACGGACCCAAGGGGCCAAAACACGAAGCTAAAAAAGGAATTTTCGAAATTTCACGTCTCACAAACATTCCCGTACTTCCTTACATCGTTTATCCTGAAAAATTTTGGGTGATCAATAAGAGTTGGGATGACTTTCGAATTCCAAAACCATTTTCAAAAATCTATCTCTCTTATGGTGAACCCATTGTTGTTGATCGAAGTGATCAATCAGAAATTCTCGATCAATATGCTTCAGTTTTAAAAAGTCAACTGCTTGAAGGTGAAAAAAAGTTAATTGATTTGATTCGTCATTGAATAAAAAATCAATAACTTTCAAATTACTTATCAAAAAATAAACTTAGTCATTGATCATTGAATTTTTCTCAATAGAATTAACTCTCTAAGATAACCTCTGCACCACATAGGAGAATGCTCATGGAAAACAAAGAAACAGAAATGCTGCTCGTTGGTTCAAAAACTAAAGATGCTCTTAAATCAACAGGACTGAACGTTTCATCAGAAGCTCTTGATAAGCTCAATGAAAAAGTTCATCAAATGGTTAAAGAAGCTCAAGAGCGTTGCGTTTCAAATGGTCGTAAGACAGTTAAAGCTGCCGACTTTTAATTTTTTACAAATGGGGAGTCTTCGGACTCCCTTTTGTTTTTGGAAAAAACTTGCATCCTTCAGTAAAACTTACACCTTGGAAAGAAATTCTGCCTTTTCAAGAAAATGAAAATCTTTTTTTAGTTGATATTTCAATTGAGCCAGAACTTTTTCTTCAAGTTCTCTCTGATGATTCTCAAAGCTATCTTCAAGAATGGATTCGCGATGGTCTAGTCGTTTGCCCTTTGCCAGATGAAATCGAAGCCTGGAATTTAAACGAAGATGCAACCTTCCCCACAATTCAAGTCGGTGAAATGGCGTTTGTTCTCATAGAAGTTTAATAATACTGTAATTTCTTCACTCTCAGCTTTACGTTTCGCAATTGATTTGAGAAATCTCTCACAAATATTTGATTTTCGAGGAGAGAACGTGAAATCACTAACCATCATCCTGGCTTTAGGATTCTTAAGCTTACTTCCATCTTATGCTAATGAAAAATTTGACTCAGCTCACTCTATTCTCATTGAAGGAGTTATTCCAGAGGGAACAATCGTTACCAATAGTCCTTCTCAATGGATGGTCAAACCTCAAATCGAAGAACAATTACTCTATACCATTGGTCAGCTCAATGGACTCGAAGGCGGAACTCCTGATACCAGTAGAACAGAGATTGAAATTAAAGAAATCATCGCTCAAGAGCGCGGTAGCTATTTAGTTAAATACTCGGCAAAGCTCATGATCGCCTGGCCAATTGAGCAAAAGGTACCAGAAAAATTTACTTTTATTTTGCCATCAAACACTAGCCCTAATGCCATTTCTCAGTTTTTCAAAACCTATGGAGCTGATGAGCATGGAAGTAAGAAATGTATAGCTTGGGAAGCTCATAATGTGACCAGCGGAATTTTGTGGTATTACTATCGTCCTCAGAAAAGTAGCTGCCCACTCAAATCGGAATCGAACCAAGATGTTATTCACACCGTTGCCTATTTTAATGTTTCAAGTGAAAACACAAAAAATAAATATCCAGAGTACGCTAAAGTTTGGGAAGACGGGAAACTCGTTATCACTGCTATCTTTGGAAAAGCAGTTGAAGGTGCAACATCTGAATACGATGCTGGAGTTTCGGCTTACGTTTCGACAGTAAATGAGCTTCTTAACAAATTTGGGAAGCCTACATCTTCAAGTGTGACTTTGGGTACTCGTAATACTTTTTCGCGTGGTATTCAAAATCCAGAAATTTATTTAACTTTTGAAACACCGAAAGGAACTGTTGATGCTGCTCTTTTTTTAATTGAAGGAATTCGTGTCGCTCGATCTGATTTCGCTACAAAATATAATCAAAGAACAATAAACTCTGACTTCATCAGCTACTCAGGTCACTCTGGTCTTGGGGCCAATATTCGTGCACTGGCAGGAATGGGTAACTTTGCTGCTGATCAATACCAAATTTTCCTCATCAATGGTTGTGACACCTTTGCTTATGTTGATGACTCACTTCAACAGGCCCATTTCGAACTTAATCCTGACTCAACACCAGATAAGTATTTGGACATCATAACTAATGCGATGCCCAGCTATTTTCATATGAACTCTCGTTCTAATATGGCGATGGTAAATTCACTTTATGAATCTAAGGTCACTTATAAGCAGATTTTGAGTTTATTTGACAGAAATCAAAGAGCAGTTGTGACTGGTGAGCAGGATAACAGCGATCCCTCTTTAGAATAACGGAAATTCAATAACTTACATTTATTTTAAATGATTTACATCATGGAGAATCACCTGATAAATGTTATATTGAATTTCAAGAGGATGACGTTCTATGCAAAAGACAAATTCAAACAAAGGCTCGCTTCATTGTAAAGACTGCCCTTCACGTGAGAACGGAATTTTTTGTGCCATGGAATTAGCTTCTCTGGAAGACATTTCAAATCACAAAGTCACAAACGTTTACAAAAAGGGTCAAACTCTTTTTGTTCAAGGCAATCATCCTTTTGGAATTTACTGTGTATCATCTGGCAATATTAAAGTATCTAAAATTGGAAGTGACGGTAAAGAATCAATCGTAAGAATTGTTTCAGCCGGTGATATTTTAGGCCACCGCTCTCTCTTCACTGATCAATTCTACTCTGCGACTGCAACAGCTCTTGAAGATACCAAGGTTTGTTTCATTGATAAAAAATATATCATGAAAACCATTTCTGAAAATCCTGAAGTCTCTCTTGAGATTATCAATAAGCTCTCTCGCGACATGGGTGCTGCTGAATCAAGAATCACATCAATGCACCAAAAGAATGTGCGTGAAAGATTGGCTGAACTCTTTCTTCTTCTGAAAGATACTCATGGTCAAAAACTTGATGACGGGAGATGGAAGCTTGATCTCAAGCTTACTCGCGAAGAGATGGCGACAATGATCGGGACTGCTAATGAAACGTTGATCCGTTTTATCTCTGAATTCAAAGATGCCGGCTTAATCGAGCAAGAAGGTAAAACCATTTTCATTACAAATGAAGCTGAACTTCTAGAATGGGCCAACGTCAATTACTAATCATTAATTTTTAAAAACGTGACCTAGATTATTTTTTTATCCACGTGATCCGTTATGATCATAAGAAGATGAAAACGAAAATCGATGTCTTTACCATTCAACCCCCAATGCTCGAAACACTCGAGAGCTTGCTTGATTTTAAAGATTTTAAATCGGAATCCATCCTTTATTACGAAGGACAAATCCCAATTGTTGCCTACTTTGTGCGCGAGGGGCAGATTGATCTACTTAAGAATAACCGCAAAAGAATGTCCTTGCATCGTGGTCAAGTTTTAGGTCTCAAAGAACTCGTAAATCAACAGTCCTCAGGAGTTCAAGCAACAGTACGTCCTAATAGCATCATCTCTTTTATCGATCTCACAACGGTTAAAGAAATTCTTAAACGAGACGCTTCTGACAGCATTCGAACAGCTCTCAATGAAGTACTCTCTAGTCCCTTTGTTTTTTAATCAATTACGGTGCTAATTATCCTAAGCAAATGTGACTCAAGTCATGTTTTATGGCACAATCAGTTCTATAATAAACTCAAGATTAAGGATTTATCTCCATGAGGTTGAATATGAAAAATGTTGTGATTTGTGCTGCTTTGAATGATGAAAGTTTAGATTTGTTAAAAACTCTCAAAGACTCTCCATTGCTTCAGGGGAACAAGATTCATATTATTCACTGCTTTGAAATTCAAATCTATACTTCAGATTTTTCACCTTTCATTTATCCAACTGAAGACAAGTATCCAGAGATTGAATCTGCAACCTTAAAAATTCTCGATGGCTTAGCCTCAAGTATTTGTACTCCTGAACAACTAAAAAACACTGAAAAACACGTTTATTTTACTCAATCACCAAAGCAACGCGTGCATGAGTATTTAGATGAGAAAAAGGCAGATTTAGTAATTGTGGCCACAAGAGGCAAGCATGGTATTGCAGGACTCTTCTCTTCATCATTTGCTGAGCATTTAGTGAAGTATTCTCCATGCGACGTTCATATCTTAAGACCACAAAAATAAGGTTTGTATGCCTAGCTTAGAGGCCGAGAGGACGCAGGATTTAACTCAAAAATCCTGCGATCATTGTGGCTTAAACATTACCTATCTCTTTAATGATGAAGCTGGTCATTCGTTTTGTTGTGCTGGTTGTAGAAGCGTCTACGGCCTTCTTCAAGCTCATAATCTTGGTGAGTACTACAAATATAAAAATGAATTTTCTGAATTAACAATTCCTGCCACTGAAAAAGGACAAAGTTTCCAACATTTTGAGAGTGAAAATTTTTTAAACAATTATTCTAAAAAAGAATCCGATTCGAGCCTAAGTGTTCATTTTTATCTAGAGGGAGTTCACTGTATTGCTTGTTTATGGCTACTTGAAAAACTACCTCAGCTCGATCCTCAGATCATAAGTTCAAGGCTCAATCTTTCCACTTCAACCCTAAAAGTGACGATCCAAAAGGGTGCATCTTTTGCCAAAGTAGCAATGCTCTTAAATAAATTGGGTTACCGCCCCTTTCCTCTAAGAGATGAGAATGACCAAGAGAAAATGATTCTTCAGGAAGATCGTTCGCTCCTTTTAAAGATTGGAGTTTCTGCAGCAGCGAGCATGAATGTGATGATCTATGCTATTGGCATTTATGGTGGTGCTGATGGCATTTATGCCGAAAGTTTTAATTTAATCAATTTAGCTCTTACACTTCCAGTTGTTTTCTATTCTGCAATTCCCTTTTATAAATCTGCATGGCGTGGTCTTTTGGCCAAGTCCATTTCGATAGATCTTCCAATCGCTATCGCTATCCTGACAGCTTTTTTTGTAGGAGTCGCCAATACCCTCATGCGATATCCCGATAATTACTTTGATTCCGTCTGTGTCTTAGTTTTTTTATTATTGTCTTCTCGTTATATTCTCAGAAAAGCACAACATCGCAGTTTAAACAAAATTGGACTCAAGAACTTACTCTCCAATCAAGCGGTGACTAAATTAGTTGATGGGAATGAAATTCTTATTTCAGAAAATGAATTGGCTCCAAAAGATATCGTTCGAATTAAAACAAATGACGTTTTGCCAGTAGATGGAGTCGTTGTTCGAGGTAATTCTTCGCTTAATAAATCAAGCCTTACTGGCGAATCTCGTCCTGAAAAAATTTCGATCGGACAAAGAGTGTTTGCAGGATCAACTAATATCGGTCCAGACTTTGATCTTGAAGTTCAAGAAATTGGTAATCAAACGAGAATGGGGAAAATTTATCAACAGATTGAAGATGGTTGGAGTGTAAAAGCTCCCATTTCCAATCGAGCAGATCAAATTTCCAAAGTGCTCGTTTGGTCTGTCCTTGCAATCGCCCTAACTGCATTTGGCTATCATCTTATCGTTTCAGATTGGCACAAGGGGCTTAATGTGGCGCTTGCCATTGTCATTGTCACCTGTCCTTGCGCTCTTGGACTAGCGACTCCCCTAGCTTTTATTAGAAGTTTATCTTTAGCTGCGAAAAAAAATATCTTTATTAAAAATGAGTCTATTCTAGAAAGACTTACTCACGCTGAAACTTTTGTTTTCGATAAAACAGGAACGTTGACTCTTGGTCATTACGGAATTGTGGATGCTCATTTTTTTACTAATGATATTCCTCACATTCTTCAAATCATCCTTACTCTTGAATGGAATTCTCAACATCCTATTGCCCAAGCTTTTAAAGAGTATATTGGATTACACTTAGCTCCCGGCCTGAGAGCCCCCCTCCCTCATGCAACGATAGAAGAGCTATCAACGAAAGGTCTTTTTGGTAGCATCAACAATCAACCCTACTCACTAGAAGATGTAGAAAGCGAATCAAATCAAAAAATGATTGCTCTAAAATCAGGAGAGCTTCTCCTCGCAACTTTTGTCTTTCAAGACTCGCTCAAGAGTGATTCCCGAAAGGTTGTTCAAAGCTTAAAAGATCGAAACTATTCTGTCGTCATTCTCTCCGGCGACAATGAATCTCAAGTCGCAAAAATTGGCAAGGAGCTCGATGTCCCTAGTCACTCACGCCACTCTCAAGTCAGTCCCGAATTAAAAAATGATTTTCTCAACTCAATAAAAAACCCTGTTATGATTGGCGATGGTGCCAATGATGCTATGGCCATCTCACATTCGCTTGTTGGAATTTCACTCAAGGGAAGTGTTGAAGCCGCACTGAAGGCTTCAGATGTTCATATCAGTGATTTAAGGTTGATCAAAGTCATAGAATTGTTAGACATTTCCGGCGAAACTCTATTTGTTGTAAAAAGAAATTTAGCTTTCTCGCTCACCTATAATCTTTTGGGATTATCGCTAGCGTTGCTTGGCTTCATTACACCTCTTTGGGGTGCAGTACTCATGCCTTTGAGTTCACTAACTGTTCTTTTTTCAACCATCCTTGGCACAAAAAGGCTGCGCCAATTAGGAAAGACTCTATGAACGCTATGATCATACTCGTTCCCTTCGCCCTAATACTTGGACTGCTTTTTGTTGGAGTCTTTGTTTGGGCGGTA
>PCTW01000038.1:44976-124450 GCA_002786715.1 Bdellovibrio sp. CG22_combo_CG10-13_8_21_14_all_39_27 | reverse complement strand
GAGAACCATGAGTGATTCTGCGAAATCAAGTAATGTGAAGCTCGAAAGCTTCAGTTACGATGACAAGCTCGTTAAGATGTTTGTCAATGCTACAATTCTGTGGGGAGCTGTCGCTCTCTTGCTAGGCGTTATCATCGCCTTCCAACTCGCCTGGTGGCCGGCGAACTTAGGCTTGCCATGGACGACCTTCGGAAGAATGAGACCCCTTCACACCAACGCAGCTATTTTTGCTTTTGTTGGTAATGCTATGTTCGCAGGAGTCTACTACTCGATTCAAAGGTTGCTAAAGACACGACTTTTTAATGATCTTCTCGGTCGTATGCACTTTTGGGGCTGGCAACTTATTATTGTTTCTGCTGCCGTTACTCTTTTGTTAGGTTTTACTCAAGGTAAAGAATACGCCGAATTAGAATGGCCAATCGATTTGATGGTTGTTGTTACTTGGGTTATTTTTGCTGTTAACTTTTTTGGAACCCTCATTCGTCGCCGCGAACGGCATATTTATGTTGCGATCTGGTTTTATATCGCAACGATTATTACTGTTGCCGTTCTCTACATTGTGAACAACCTTTCTATGCCTGTTGAATTCATGAAATCTTATTCCGTTTACGCTGGAGTACAAGATGCTCTCGTTCAATGGTGGTATGGTCATAATGCTGTGGCCTTCTTTTTAACAACTCCCTTTTTAGGATTGATGTATTACTTCATTCCAAAAGCTGTAAATCGTCCGGTTTATTCTTATCGCTTATCAATTATTCACTTTTGGTCTTTGATTTTCGTTTACATCTGGGCCGGTCCTCACCATCTGCTTTATTCTGTGCTTCCTGAATGGGCGCAAACAGTTGGGATGGCCTTTTCAATCGCCCTTTGGGCACCATCTTGGGGTGGTATGATCAACGGACTTTTAACTCTGAGAGGTGCATGGAATCGCGTTCGAACTGAGCCTATGCTTAAGTTTTTTGCAACAGCTGTTACTTTTTACGGTATGTCGACTTTTGAAGGCCCGCTACTTTCAATTAAGTCAGTGAACTATCTTGGCCACTTTACTGACTGGATTATTGGTCACGTTCACAGCGGAACGATCGGTTGGAACTATATGATGACTGCCGGTATGTTGTACTACATCGTTCCAAAACTTTGGAAAACAGAAGTTCACTCTTGGAGACTCGCCAATATTCAATTTTGGACAGCAACAATTGGTCTTCTTCTTTATATCATGTCAATGTGGACTGCGGGTATCACTCAAGGTCTTATGTGGAGAGCAATGGATGAAGCAGGACGTCTCGTTTATCCAAACTTTATAGAAACAGTGATCCGCATTCTTCCTATGTACTGGATCCGCGCAGTCGGTGGAACCTTTGTCCTCACTAGTTACCTAATCATGGTTTACAACCTGGTTAAAACAATCACAGGTGCAAAGAAAGAGGATCAGGTAGAAGAAACATTTATGGCCGCTCCGTTGTCTGAGCAAACAGTGGAAGCTCATGCAGGTAAACACAGAAAGCTTGAAGGTCTTCCTGTACTTTTCTCAGCATTAGCCTTTGTAGCCATCATAATTGGATCTCTCTTTGAACTCGTTCCGGCTTTAATGTCTGACAAGTTTGTCGAAAAGAATCCGGCCGTCATGCCTTACACAGCTCTCGAGCTTGCTGGCCGTGACATTTATGTGAAAGAGGGATGTTACGTTTGTCACTCTCAGATGATCCGCCCCGCTGCTGCAGAAACGCTTCGCTATGGAAAAGTTTCTCAAGCGGCTGAGTACGTTTATGATCGTCCTTTCCAATGGGGTTCACGTCGAATTGGGCCAGATCTTTTAAGAGTCGGTTCGAAATATCCAGATATGTGGCATTACCGTCACATGTGGGATCCGCGTGAAGTGACTCCAGGCTCAATCATGCCTAGATACACTTGGTTATTTGCAGATAAAACTAAGTTTGCCGTCTTGCCTACTAAGTTAAAAGCGATGAAGGCCTTAGGTGTGCCATACACTGATCAACAGATTGATTCAGCTGTTCAGGATGCTCAAGCTCAAGCATTACAAATTACTCAAGGACTCCAATCTTCTGGTGTGGAAATGAACATGCAAGATAAGCAAATCATTGCATTGATCGCTTACCTCCAAAGACTAGGCAGAGACTTAGGCGGAAAGGAGTAATTATGAGAAACGAAGCTTTGATGAATGCTGCAACTCCAGAGATCGTCATTGTGATCATGTTTCTTTTTATAACAATCTTTATTGGAGCACTTTATTTGGTGCTCCGTAAGGATTCTAGTCAAAAATTAAAACAAGCGGAAAATCTCCCTTTTGAAGAAGGAGCTCTTTATGAGTCAAGAAAGTAACGAAAATAAAATTTTAAATGAGCAGGAGAAAACATTACTGCTCGATCATAATTACGATGGAATCCAAGAATTTGATTTTCCTCTACCCTCATGGTGGGTATGGACATTTGTAGGAGGAATCGTTTTCGCTTTCTTTTACATTATGTATTACCAATTTCTAGGCGCTCCATCGCTTAAAGATGAATACAATCAAGAAATGGCCATGGTTAAGCAAATTCGCGAAAAAGCTGCTGCAGAGAGTGGCGGATTTAGCAATGATGAGTACAATTCTTGGATTGCTTCTAATGATGGTGTGAATAAGGGACGAGAAGTCTTTAATGAAAACTGTGCTTCTTGCCACAAAGAAGGCGGTCTCGGAGATATTGGTCCGAACTTAACAGATTCCTATTGGATTAACGTTAAGCAAGTAAATCCGGAAGCTCTTTACCACGTCGTTTTCACCGGTGTAGAAGAAAACGGGATGCCGGCTTGGGGAGAAGTTCTCTCTAAAGAAGATATTATGGCTGCCGTTTCTTACGTTTCTACTCTTAAAAACACAAACGCCGCCGGAGGAAAAGAACCTCAAGGTGAGTTGATTCAAGAGTAATTTTTTTCTAAGCTTGACCACGATCAAAGATCGTGGTCAATTTTTTGGTATACTCAATCTTATGAATAAAAATAGATTTGAACTCCATGAAGAAAGACTAGCGACCACTGATGAATCTGGTCACCGCGTTTACCTCTACCCTGAAGACGTCAAAGGAAAATGGAAAGATAAGAGACAACTCTTTTTCTGGTTTCTCATTTTCCTCTATATGGTTGTTCCTTGGATTCATTTCAAAGGTAAACAAATTATTCTCCTCGATATTCCTAAGCGAGAGTTCGTCTTTTTTGGTTCCACTTTTTACGGCCACGATGCTCCGATGCTCGTCCTTGTTCTTCTGGGATTTGTATTCACCTTAGGTTTCATCACAAGTATCTGGGGAAGAGTTTGGTGTGGATGGGCCTGCCCACAAACTGTCTTTATCGACGCCATTTATCGCAAAATTGAACGCTTTATTGAAGGCAAAGCCAGAGCTCGCAAAGAGCTCGATCAAGCACCCTGGACACTTTCTAAAATTTTAAAAAAATCCCTCAAATGGACACTATATATAATTGTCTCACTCCATATTTCCCATTCTTTTATCGGCTATTTCGTCGGAGCAAGAGAGCTCTTCTCCATCACTTTGAATCCACCAGCGGAGCACATGCATCTTTTTATCACGATGCTCGTCATTACCGGAATTATCATTCTTGATTTTGGATGGTTTCGTGAACAATTCTGTATCATCGCTTGTCCCTACGGAAGATTTCAAAGTGTCATGATGGATCAAAGCTCTTTAGTTGTTGGTTATGATGCCAAAAGAGGAGAGCCTCGCCGTTCAGCTGAAGTGCCAAAAGAAAATGAAGGCGATTGTATCAATTGCTATCACTGCGTGAAAGTTTGCCCAACGGGTATTGATATTCGTCGCGGCACCCAGCTTGAGTGTATCGCTTGTACCAATTGTATTGATGCCTGTGATGAAGTCATGATCAAAGTGGGTAAACCCACAGGACTCATTCGTTACGACTCTGAACTAGGCTTTGAAGGAAAAGAGAAGAAAACATTCCATTTACGATCGGCCATTTATTTAACATTGATCTTTGCGATTGCAACTACTTTTGTTTTTGTTCTTTCAAAGAGCGCTGATCTACGGGTGACCTTTTTGCGCGGTAGCCACTCGCCTTTTCAGCGAATTGAGCGAGAGGGCAATCCTGATGAAATCGTAAACCACTATAAATTAACATTCGACTATACCGGTACTGCACCTATTAATTTATCTATTAGGGCAGTGAATTCAGATCTTGCCGATAAAATTAATATTGTTATGCCGCAAAATCCTACGTTTATTAAAGATGGCCACACTAAGGGCAATGTCTTTTTTCGCTTTTCTCAGGATGTTCTCGATCACGGTTCACTGACCTTTCCAGTAGAGCTCATTGATGTACAAGAAAATGGCATTATTAAAGTTATAGAAAAAAGGGATATCAAACTTGTTGGACCACTTGAATAATATTCATCAAGCATCACTCTGGGCCATCCCATGGTTAGCATTCTTAACCGGTCTGGGGGGAAGTCTCCACTGTGCGGGAATGTGCGGAGGACTCACCTTGGCCGCTTCTGGTGAAAAGAAAAGTGGAATTTTTCTTTATCAAATAGGCCGAGTTTTTTCCTATGTCCTTTTAGGTTTTCTATCAGGCTGGATTGGCAGCAAAATTCAGATTCAAGTCTTACCGAAAAACCTCTTTATTTTTTCTAGTGTCTTTATGAGCCTCTTCTTTATTTATTGGGGAGTGGTCGTCTGGAAAAAGAAAAGCTTGGACATCTCTCTACCTTCATTTGCGAAGAATCAAATGAACAAAAGCTGGAAGTTTTTTTTCAGTCTTAAAAATGGTTCTTTGAAGTCGATCGGGCTTGGCTCATTATCGATTTTTCTGCCATGTGGTTTTCTTTATGGTGCCGTTTTCGCTGTGAGCTTGCTCCAATCTCCCATTCTTTCGGCCCTCGCCATGCTGGCCTTTTGGCTTGGCACAGTACCTTCGCTCGTGATCGCACCATCAATTATTAGACGCTTTCTTAACCCGCTTGCCCAACGTGTTCCTCGATTAACTTCCGTTTTGTTAATAAGCTTCGGCGTTGGAACAATTATAATAAGGATGATTCATTTTTATGGACAACAAGGACCAAGCTGTCACTAAGAGAAAGCTCTCTCTCGATGAGATTCTCTTTTTTACATTATTAGGAACAGTCATCATAGGATTACCAGTCGCTTCAGTAATCCTATTAATGAATGTCGTTTAGATTTTATTCAAGATAAGATTTGAGTTTTTCTAGTTTCTCAAGTTCTTCTTTAGGAACGTGCGTGCCACTTGAACCAGTGTATCCAAAGAAAATACTATCTTCGTAGCTCTTATAGCATTTTTTAGCAAAAGGGCTTCTTGGATAATTGGAAACACACTCTCTTAGATAAATATCTGAAAGCGAAAAAAAGTAACTTTGATTGAGAACTTTATCCGTTTCGGCCAACCAGAAAAGAACCTCTGGTACTTTGTCTGACTTTGCATGTGCATTTAAGAATGAGTAAAGTGCGCCATTCGCGATGAGCAATGTGACATCATTACCCCCAGCAGTCGCGGGAGTCTTTTCAAATTTTGCCAAGTGCTTAGCAATAAAAGCGTCTAGTTCTTTATTATTTTTTAATTTCTTATCAAATTTTGATGCCTGCCAAGTTTTAAGATCCTTAATCCAAAGGTTCAATTCTTTTATTAAGCCAGCATTAAATTCAGGTTGATTTTTATATCCATCAAGAAAGTCTATCGCCTTTTGAGGTGCATAATCTACTTTCGTATAAATTGTTAGAACTTTGCGCAATGATTGCTCGATCGAGAAATCTAAATAATGAGAGTCTTCATTGTTATGAATGTTCTTAAGATCTTTATTAAGTTTAATTCGAGATTGAATTTCGCTGTCATAATAACGAACGGCCTTAGGATAATCTCTCACTAAAAAGAGAAATTCAGCATACTCAAAATCAGTGGCAAAATCATTACGAGTTTTTTGTGAAACCAACTTCATTAAACTCTGAGACTTATTCTGAGGCAGCTGAGAGTGGCAGCTCAGACAAATCTGAGTCGTCGCCTTCAGTCTGGTTCTCGCAAAGATCTTATGATTCGAATTAAAAGCATCAATTGTCGCTTCAAGATGCTCTCTCACCACATCAAAGCTTGGGCGAAAGCCAGGCAAATTAATAGCACTCAAATGCTTCGCACTTTTAAAAGCTTCAGATATTTTGGAGAGATTGCCTTGAATATAAGCCCTAGCATTTGGATCTTTCCACTTCATCTCATCTGTCGAGTAAGGAATGAGGTTCACAAACGATTGAAAGATGTCATCCATCGCTTGCTTGGTGGTGTTATACTTTTTTTTGCTTTCAGCAGCCGATGCCGAAAGCAAAAGTGTCATCGAAAGAACAAATGCTAAAAACTTCATGCCTAATCCTTGGCTTTATAAATTATTTGGCGCAGTTGATACAAGTTGTAGCAAAAGGAACTGCCTTTAAGCGATTGGCAGAGATTGCTTCTCCACATGAGGCACATTCGCCGTAATTTCCATCCTCAATTCTTTTGAGAGCGAGATTTACCAAATTTAACTCATTAACTTCCATCGCATCGAGGGCATTAACAACTTCATCGTTTTGCAACTCGACCGCTTGCTCTTCAGAATCAGCTGAAAGCGGAGCTCTTGATCTTTGCTTGTCTAATTCTAATTGCTCAATTCTTTTTGTTAAAGCTTCTTTTCTGCCAAGAAGATCGTTTTTGTATTCTGTCATTTCTGCATTTTCCATTTTATCGTCCTTTTTTAACCGTGATTATGATGAGCAATCTGTGCTTCCAATTTTTGAATCACGAGATCAATTGTTTTATAAAGATTGTCTGATGATGCCTTTGCAAAATATTCTTTGCCCGCATCATGGGCCAATAATGTTGAATAATGTTCATCATGCTCAACCCAAGAAGTCCAATGAAGATTGGCCGTCGGAGTTAGCTTGCGAGAAATGCGTTCCACTTTTTCACGGATTTTTTCATCAATATTTTCAGTGTGCTCTAAGTGACGCAATGTAATTTCTAAGTTCATAAATCCTCCTCTCTCGAGTTCATTTTGTCATTATTGTGACTGTCATCATATGACAATGCCATATCTTTTGGATGATTTAGATCACATTTTTGTTAGTTGTCTGTAAAATTTTGTAACGCTAAGCCTAATCAATTCTCTTTAGGCCTTCGGCACTTAAAAATCGATCTTTTGCTTTGATATATGACTGAAAATGTTGACCGTATTTGTTTCTCTCTTCAGGAGTTAATTCTCTTACAACCTTAGCCGGCGAGCCCATAATCATTGAATTTGAGGGAAACGATTTACCGGGAGGAACAACGCTGCCTGCCGCCACAACTGAATTTTCTCCGATGACAGCGCCATTGAGGATAATAGCTCCCATGCCAATCAAACAATGATCACCGACCGTACAAGCGTGAATGATAGCATTGTGGCCAATGGTTACATTTTTACCAATCAGACAAGGAAGATCAAAATCAACATGCAACATCGTGAGATCTTGAACATTGGTATTGTCGCCTATCTCAATTCGATTAATATCCCCGCGAGCAACTACGTTGTACCAGAGACTGGCATTCTTTCCGATTTTGACTTTGCCGATAACATCAGCAGAAGGGGCAATAAAACTTCCCTCTCCAATTTCAGGTTGATCACCATGAAAAGAGTAAAGAGGCATACTACTTATGATTCCAAGGAATTTTTGAAACGTAAGACCCAAGATCTTTCATATCTTGCTCTGAAAGACGAGAAACAAAAGGATCCATGACTTTATTGATTCGCACTTTATTCTTTATGTTGTTCAATTGAAGAGTGATGTACCAGTCGTACTGACCACCAATCCGTGGAGCATTCTGTGCTTTTTTCCCATTGCCATCACTGCCGTGACAAGCAATACACTTTTTATAAAGCTCACTTCCTCTCTGCAACTCAGGTGTTGTGAGTTCAACAAGTGGCCCTTCAACTTTAACTTCAACTTTTTCAACGACTTCAGCGGGAGCTGTTAAACGTGCATGTTCTGCGACATGTTTTTCGTGTTCTTGTTTTGTTTTTTCAAAATCAAAACGCTCTATTTTTTTGCTTTCACCAGACTCTCCATGCATGACATGTCCAGCTTGCTGATGACGAAGATTGAGAACCAGAACTAAGCCTAATAAAAAGGCTCCGAAAGCGACTATGCGAGTCATTTGAACTCCTGTAAGGTGCTATTTTTGCATTGAGTTTAGTTGAAGAGAACGAAAACGTCCAGAAAACTACATGCTCATCCAGTCAGTTATTGCTTCTTCGCAGCTGCTTTTTACACGAACAAGATCGAGATGCTTCTTAGAGAGAAAACCTTGTTCATGAATATGCTTAAGATGCTGCACAGCTGCATCATAAAAGCCACTTTCATTAATCAAATAAATGGGCTTTTGATGGAGCCCTAACTGAGACCAGGTGAGAACCTCAAAAAATTCATCCAAAGTGCCTATGCCCCCGGGAAGAACCAAAAAGGCATCTGAAAGATCATACATGCGCTTCTTTCGCTCATGCATACTCACAACAACTTCCATATGAGTCAGATCCTTATGCGCAACTTCCCAATCGGCTAAAAATTTCGGAATCACTCCCCAAACTTGTCCCTTATTTTCAAGAACTGAGTCGGCGATAACACCCATGAGACCAACGGAACCTCCGCCATAAACCAAGCCAATTTCTTTTTGAGCGAGAGAGACACCTAGCTGTTGAGCAGAATCAACGAGGGCCTGATCTTTGCCCATACTAGAACCACAAAATACACAAACCTTTTTCATAATTCGTTAAACTCCGAAGTCTCAATACATTTGTATTCATTCAATTTGCTGTAAAAAAAGTACTCTTTATTTCCATCTCTGCCTAGGATCGGTGAAGCACAAACAGCATTGATCGGCCATTTATGTTCAAGGTAAAATTCTCGCAAAGAAAGCAGTGCTTCCAGTCTCAATTCATCACTTTTTACGATTCCCTTTTTATCAACCCCGCCCTTGCCGACTTCAAATTGGGGCTTAACCAGAGTAAGCAATTGGCCATTCTCTTTGAGCAGCTCAAACATTTTTTCTAAAACTAATTTAAGCGAAATAAAACTTAAATCGGCAACAACCAGATCAACTTTCTCGGGAAGCTCAATTCCATAACGAATGTTCACACCCTCTAGATTGATGACTCGCGAATCAACTCTTAAATCGGGGCTCAATTGACTATGTCCCACATCAATACAATAAACTTTTGAAACACCTTGAGAGAGAAGGCATTGAGTGAAGCCACCAGTAGAAGCACCAACATCTGCGGCAACTAAATTTTGCAACTGATTCAGACCTAACTTTTTTAGTGCGCCTTCAAGCTTATCTCCCCCTCGACTGACGTACATGTTTTCTTTGATAATTTTTAATTGTTCACTATCAACTGACTGAGAAGATTTTTTAACAAGTTGATCGCCAACCCAAACGACGCCTTGATCAATTAACTGAGATGCCTGACTGCGGGTTTTACAAAGTCCTCTCTCCACTAATCCGACATCTGCTCGAACTCTCGAATTCATTTTAAATATGGCCTGATTTTGATCGTGAATTGAAGATCATTATGTTTGATGTCGATGTCTTTGATGCCACCGAGTTCAATTATTTTCTCAATTTGGCTTTCACTGTCTGAAGACTTGCCTTGAGGATCTACAATTTTAGACCGCATCTTCAAAAAATGAGTCGGACCTATAAATTGGGTATCCTGGGCATCATTCAAGAATTCAATTTGAGTTAAAAGGCGATAGCCGTTTCTCATGACGACTTCAACGATTTGAGAAGAATCAAAAATCTCTTTGGTTACATGAACTTCGCTGGCAAGTTTAAGGTTTTGGTCAATCACTCGCTTAGCATTCATTTCAACATCAATGAAAAGCCGAGCGTGCACGTCGTGTATTAAAAAGAGGCACAATAAAGAAATTATCACTTTCATTCTGTTTAGTTTATTATTGTCTCATGTAATTGGAAATGATTATGATCCGTCAATTTCGTTTTAGCTCAATTTGGATTACTGGTGCCATCCTTTTGTTGGTCGGGATAACTGTCGGCTCTTTGACTCCACCTGATGGAGCTCCTGTAGATCAGATCCCCAATTTGGATAAACTCATTCATTTTACAAGTTATCTCTTATTGAGTCTTTATCTCTGCTCACTAATCAAACCTTCTTGGCTTTTTTATGTCGGAACTTTTTGTTTTTTGTGGGGATTAGGAATTGAATTTATTCAGCCTAGTGTAAGTCGCGATTTTGAATGGTGGGACGTTTTGGCAAATTCGCTGGGAGTGACTGCCGGAATTCTTCTAGGCCAAAAATTTTCACCATTAATGTTTCTTGAACAAAGATTTGGATCTAAAAAGTAATTTGTCCAACCAAAGTCACAGCACCCGATAGCCAAACATTTTTAAAATTCTCATCAAATGTAACATCGAGAATACCACCTGGAGTATTAAGCCTTACTCTCTCTGTCCAACCGAGAAGTCGAGCACAAGCAAGCGCAGTCGCCGTTGCACCTGTACCACAAGATTTGGTTTCGCCCTCAACTCCCCTCTCAAAAGTTCGCAATTCAACTTCATTGAATCCGATAATTTTGAAAAAATTAACATTAGATCCTTTTTCGAATCGCTTATCATGTCGAATAGGAGGAGCGATCTTAGCGAGGTCTAAGCTCTTAACTTCATCCACTTCAAAGATTGTGTGAGGAACACCAGTATTAATATAAAAACTTTTTTTAGCTGGAGAATAGAGATCTGAAACAACAATTTTTTGTTCATCAAAAATTTCGCTCATCTCAACACTTAGTGGATCAAGAGGCCGCACTCGATAAACTCCATTGGCCGTCTTCACTTTGTAACAATGATCAGCTCCGGGTTTTAGCCCCAGCTGTAAAAAGGCAAATTGCCCTAGAGTGCGCATTCCATTTCCACACATGACTTCTTTGTGACCATCAGCATTTAAATAGACCATCTCATAATCAAAACCGTCCGATTTTTGAAGAAAAATGATGCCATCGACATGATGCTTAATTGCTAATTGATTCCATTTTTTAACATCGTTAGGATCGAGCGCAAGCTCTCTATTATCGAAAACAAGAAAGGTATTTCCTGTAGCTGAATAAGAAAATGCCGTAGCCATTTTAATCACCGCGTCATCAAGGTTCGTGGACAAATTTATTCACTAAGGCTATAACAACTTTTACTATTTTCATACTTTTAGGCTCAAGGGACCATAGCTCAGTTGGTTAGAGCCCCCGGCTCATAACCGGGTTGTCGTAGGTTCAAGTCCTACTGGTCCCACCAAAAAAAATCCACCTGCTCAGAAATTAATAATTTAATATGAGACTAATTTTTGCCTGTAAAAATATTCCATATATTTAATTGTCAATTTGATTTAAACAATCTCTTCACAAAAAAGTTTTCTTCGCGTTTGAACAAAAAAGATCTGCTTAATTTTTTCACAAGCAAAATACCAACTAAAAATTTCATTGAACCAAACAATGAGAAGCTATCCATTGCTCTACACTTAACATATCGATATCAGGTTTAGATCTATGGTCTCAGTGTATTCAAAGATTGCACATTTCCACAATCTTCTAATAATTAATTACATACAACGCACATAGTATTGGTCTTGCTGCAACGCGCAATTATAATAGACCTATGATATACGTCGAAACCAGCAAAGAAGAATGGATCGCAAAATATCCAATACAACCAACGGTTCATAAATGCCGTGGATGTGGGCACGATTTTGAAACTTCAGTTCCAATCAGAATAAAGGGCTATATTGGTTTAGAAACCCCTTATCATGGCTGCGAAAGACATTATCTATCAGCGAGCTTTATACCAATTACATCTGAGGAAATTGAGTACTGGTCGAGCTTGTTTTTCGATGACAACGCTCAATATTAAATCCAATTTCTCTACATACTTCTTTAAACTCTTTGGGGAAGTAGTTTTCAGAGATGGCTTTATCAAATACCTCGTCAAAATCGTCCCAGAGGTCATGTTTTCCACTATGAGATAAGAAGAATCCATCCCAATCGCTCTTATCCAAACCATCGTCGAATTTGAGAGGCTTTTTTTCTAAACTTTTCTCTATTTTATTGATGGCATGCTTGGCTACCTTCATAGCGCATTCGTAGCTTGTCGCTCCATCTCTTGAGATAACATCAATCTGAGGTTGCTCAAATTCATTTTCAGTGACTCGGACATGTACAAAAATTGTTCTAGTCCATCTTTCTTGATTGTTGTCAGGTCCAGCGACCCAAGCCTCAAAACTTTTCGAGTTGATTTTCTTTATCGCAAAGCAATAAAGAAAGCCTTTTGAATTCCTGCATCTCACCTGATCCCTATTTCGGCCTACACGATCAAGGTGTCTGACGATTCTAGAAACGCATTTTCGAGGCAGTTCTCCCGTTTTAAACCTAAAATTTCTAATCATACATTCCTCCGTAAAAAATATGACTAAGTGTGTGTATTTCAAACCTATCGGCCTCGATTGATATCGGCCAATAAATTGGGTTTATACGCAGTGAATGATAGAAAATATTGGCCGAGGAATAGAGTCGACTTTTATATGATTATTGCTTTGCGAGTTTTTCGCTAATTAATTCTTTTAACGCATTTATAATTCTCTGCTTACGATCTCTTTCAAACCCTGAGGTACCATTCGTTTCAAATTCCGAAATATCCGGTTGTTTAACCATTGCTCTGCTTGCAAGAGCTGTTTGAGATATTTTGTATTTCTTCCTTTGATGCCTAATTACTAGGTGTAACAGCTTGTCGTCTGGAGACAGTTCTTTTGAATAATCTGCCAAATGCTCATTGAGCAGCTGGTCTAGTTTTGCACTGGCATTTTCTCTGCAAATGCTCAAAAGGCCCTCTATGAGCTCCCTTGGAACTATAATATAGCCTCTCGCTGCTTCTGCATCTGACAAATTATTCAATATCCCACTAATATTATTGAACAATTGACACCAACCATTAAAACAAAAACTATAAAATAGACTATATTATAGTCCATGTTGTACAATATAAGTGAGACGGCAAATACTTCTTGAGCTAACAAAAATTGGGACAAGACCGATAATAGCTATAGGGGGGCTTTAAAATGAGAAAGAGTGAGTGTAAAAACACCGATATGATTTTAGCAGCAACCACTACAGAAACAGAATTCAGCTTATGGACATTGCCTAAGAACAAATGGCAAAACCCATTGGGTGAAATTAAGTCAGATGATCTAAATTCTGATGTAAAAGATATTTCTGAGAGGATTAAATCTTTCAATGACAGAATTAAGCCATTTGAAACGCCAATATCTTTAGAGATTCTAAACAAGTTAATAAAATAAGTGTTTCATCAACCACTCCCCTTAGAAATACAAGATTTTCAACAAGCTAATATTCTTGATGATTTTCAAGGTTCTACTCAAGGGAATTACATCAAATGTTACTTAAAAGATTTAGGTGCTAAATCAATTGTAATTGAACCTCATTATTTTGATAAAGACTACCTTTCTGAATTTGCTAATTTCTATTCTACAAGCTCAAGAGGTTACCCAAACTCTTGCAAGCGCATTCATTTTTTTTCATGCGATATCGACAGACAGAAGCTTGAAAAACTTTTAGGTGAAGACAGCATAGTCTGCAAAGAAATCCAAGATTCCTATCTTGGTTTCTCTGTAATCAGACCTATAACAGTAGCTCCTTTTGGAAACACCGTTTTAAAATGGTACCCAGACCTATCAACATCTCACCAAAGAATCAGAGCTCTCAGGAATTATCACGTGCATCTATCGGGTATCTCACTGTGCGTAGAAGGCCTTTCTTGGCAACAACAAGACACAGGTGTTGGTGCATGCGCAACAGTTGCACTTTGGTCAGCTTTACATTCCTCAGCATTTGATGAATACCATGCAGTTCCAACAACTGCTCAGATAACAAAGGCTGCAACAAAACACATTAATCTTGGCTTACCTGTTTTTCCAAATTCTGGCTTAAATGTTCATCAAATTTGCGATGCCATTAAAGAAATGGGTCTAACTCCAATGGTACTAACAGGAGATCAACCCAGCGCTTTTTTTTCTACAGAAAGATTTGCTAGTAATTGTGCTTCTTTTATCAGATCAGGGTATCCAGTTATTGCTTTGGGAGCTATAAATGGTAACGGCCACGCAATTTGTATTTCAGGATTCAGAGAAGCAAAACTAACTAATTTGCAAAATGGTATGGTAAATCTTTCTGATAGTGAAATTGATACCATATATTTGCATGATGATAACCTTGGCCCTAATGTTCGTGCAAAGCTCTCAACACATCAATATTCAGTTCCTGGGATTCAAACACAATTCAATCGTGTAGGATTAAAGGCAAAAGCTCCTGATCCATCTAAATACTCATCACAGAGGACAAGTGGAGACGATCCAACTAATTGGTACTACGATTTTTTCCCTTATACGTTAATTGTTGCCGTACATAGCGAAATTAGAACTTCTGCTGACCACCTCAATGGCAAGGCTCTTTCCATCGGAAATTTGTTCAACATTTTTTTAAACCCAAACAAAGCAAGTCCGACAACAGCAATTACAACTTCAGCAACAATAATGGATTTGAATTTGTATGTAGGAAAATCTTTAAGTTCAAGCCTAAACAATGTCCCTCAAGTTCTAAGCAAGGTTCGCCTAGAACTTCTAGAGAAGATTCCTCCAATGAGTTATCACTTGGGTGTTATAAGACTTGGTATAGGTAGCCAAAAGTTTCTAGACATATTATTTGACACCACTGATACTGATCGTAATCACCCTGTATTTGCAACAATTGCATATACTCCCTCCGTTAATACTATAATTTCAACGATAAACTCTGTTAAACCGAACCTAATTTCAATGGGGATTCCCGTTATTAACTTTTCCTACTTGATTGAAGCTTATTAATTTTGCATTTTAAGAACGTTTTCCCGAACTGTCTTAGCATGCCATTTACCTTTACCACTTTTAGTAGGTGCATTTTTCGAGTTGAGAGAATATGCAATCTTTTCAAATTACTGACCATTTTTCCGTAAATTGGAAATTTCTCTAATGATTTTAGTATCGACCACTAATTTATTACATTGATATGATCGTTTTACACCCTCTTCATATTGCTTCTTTCTTATTACAAATCGACTTACTAAAAATCTACGAGATAAAGAATTGATCGAATGGTTTCTATCTTGATTTGTTTGCAAAAACTTTTTGAGATCAAGGTATTTATCATTGGAACATCTCCTTATAAAATCAATAACATATGATCTATTCATGGCCTGTTCATAAAGTGACCGCAATGCCCCACCATACTTAACTTTTTAACATAAATTTAAATTTGATCAATTTTCTCGTCTTGAAAATCTCTTTTCCTCGTAAGCAATTCGTAGAATAGATAAAAGTCGCCTCGAAATCCTAAAATCGGATTTTGAAAAGTGGCTGGAATATTTTTTTGAATGAAGAAATGGCTAGACCAAGCAAAAAAATAACCGACAGCAAGCCCGAGTGGAATGAACAACCATTGTCTTGTCACAATTGCATAAATCCAAATGCAAATAGCAAAAAAAGTTCCAATAAAATGCAATTTTTTTGTCCAACCTTTGCTGTGTTTAACCAAGTAAAAGGGATAGAACTCCTTAAACGTCTTGAATTCTCTTTTCTGTATAACACCCATCCAATCCTCTCTGTTTTGCCTACAACAATGTTAGTATATAATAGGACAAGTTTAAACTCATAAAAGAAAGTTGAAATGCAATCACAAGTCATGATTATTTGCACTATAGATCAAAAGAAGTTGCCCACTCTCTTGAAATCAAGAGAGTCTCACCTTCGGTATATCGCTCAAAATGAGAAGAATATTTCTTTTGCAGGCATCGTTGAAACAGAAGCTGATCCCTATCAACAGATCGTTTATTTTTTAGATGTTAATTTTGAAATGGCCCAATCCTTTATTCAAAATGACCCCTATTTTAATTGTTTTGAAGAAGTAAAACTTCTCCCTTTTTCAAAAAAAATTCCGAGGAGCTAATGAATAGCATCTATAAAAAATATATTGTCATTGGTGCTGGGCCAGGTGGCTTACAAATGGGCTACTTTCTAAAGTCCAACAAAATGGATTATGTCATTTTGGAAAAAGGACAAAGCTCTGGAGCCTTTTTTAAAAAATTTCCCATTCACAGAAAGTTAATATCGATAAACAAAAAAAACAATTTCTTTCAGGAAGATGAATTCAATATGAGACACGATTGGAATTCTCTTTTGTCCCATGATAAGAATCTCAGATTAACCAAATACTCTGATGAACTCTTTCCTCATGCGGACGTTCTCTACAAGTATCTCAATGATTTTGGGACTCAACATAAACTAAATATTAAATTTTCTTCAGAAGTTGAGCAGGTGAAGAAAAACAACGAACTTTTTGAAGTAAAACTCACTGACGGCCAAATCTATACTTGTTCTGTGCTTCTCATGGGAACAGGTGCTGTTTCTGAAGTTAGCCCTTCAGAAATTGAAGGAATAGAGCACACAACACCATATTCAAAACAATCACTTAATTTAGAACATTATAAAAATAAGAGGATTGCTGTTTTAGGTGGTGGGAACTCTGCATTTGAAACGGCAGATTACCTCTCTTCAGTGGCGGCCTTTGTCCATGTCCTGATTAAGCATCCTGTAAAAATGGCCTGGGAAACTCACTTTGTGGGAGATCTTAGAGCGGTTAATAATAATATCTTCGATCTCTATCAACTCAAATCGCTGCATGCTGTTTTGCGACCCAAAGTTAAAAAAATTGAAAAACTCCCAAATGGAACACTTCGAACAAATCACACTTATGATTATCCCGATTCGAATCCACCGGGCTCCCTCGAATTGACACGAGAATATGATGAAATTATTAATTGCACAGGCTTCAATTGGATTAATTTAAAAATGTTTGATGACTCAATAAAGCCTGAGGCAAAACAAAATTCAAAGTATCCCCTGCTCAATGAAACTTGGGAATCAGTGAATGTTCCCCATCTCTATTTCATTGGTGGATCGATGCAAGCGATTGATCGAACATCAGCTTCCGGCTTCATTCATGGTTTTAGGTATAATATCAGATCACTCGCCAATATTCTTTTACACAAATTTGAAAATCGTGATTTAGAGAATATTAAATTTAGCAATTTTGATGAAAAAGTTTTTTTCAAAAATCTCTATGAAAGATTCACTCTTTCTGCTGCCCTTTTTCAATTGTATGGTTTTCTAGGAGATAAAATCGAATTCTCAGACGATCGTAAAAGCTATACTGTCTCCCAAGAGCTTCCTGTCGGCTTTATTGAAAAAACAAAAGATAAGAATAAACACACTCTCATGCTCACGCTTGAGTTTGGTTTTAAACATTTTGACAAATCTTCACTCACCTTTCTTGGGCCATCTGATCCCAATGATACCAATTGTGCGGCTTTTCTCCATCCTGTTATTAGACATTTCTATAAGGACAAAGTAAGTGAATTTCACTTTGGCGATTCCTTACTTGGGCGCTGGGATTCTCCTCATGAAAGTGGCGGAGCTGTCATGTCTTATCATTCTAAACTGATTGATTGGTTAAACGAGAAATTAGAGCTCAATATAACGAACTTAAACCCGAATGCTGCAAATCCCTACCGGGAGTGGTCGCAAGAGGAAATTGATCAATACAAAAAAGAAAAACTTGAACTGATGAGTAATTCTAAAAAAACCTGTCGTTAATCTCTTATGTCACGCTAAGGCTTCAAAAAAATCGGCAAACGACTTTTTCACATACTCTGGATGCTCAATCGTTCCGCCTTGATGAGTTCGCATAAAAAGATAGGCGGTCATGACCATTCGGTGATCGCGGGGCGGAGAATATTGAAAAGCGGATGTGTTTTTTACACCGCCAGTAATGGTCCAAATATCTTTAGATTCATCATAGAAATTTTTAACGCCATAATGAGCGAGAATCTTTTGAACCTCAGCAATGCGATCACTTTCTTTGTGCCGCAAGATTTTAACATGGGAGAAATGACTTTCGCCTTCAGCGTGAGCGGCGATATAAGCAAGCGTTGGTACCAAATCAGGATGAGTGGAACAATCGACATCAAGGCCGGAGAAGCCCGCAACTTTTCCAACGTAGAGAGCCTTATTGGTCCATCGGACCAAGCCACCTAAATTTCCAATATAATCAACCAGCGAAGCATCAGCTTGAAAAATATCGCGGTCGAGACAATTATCCACCCATACTTCACCTGTCACAAAAGCCAGAGCGATAGGATAGGAGAGAGAGCTAAAATCAACTGGTACTCGGTAATGTTTTTTCTTTTTTTGCTTAATCAAATCGAGCGTCATTTCCCAATAATCTTTTGAATAGTGAAGATCTGTTGGAATCACTTTATTTTTATGATCGTAAAGGGCCATGGCGAGGGCCGAGGCAAATTGTGTGGATTTGGCACAGGAAATTTCAATGTCTCTTATGCTTTGATCATAAGGACCTTGAATGGTGAGCCACTCTTGATCACTTTGAGAAATTTTAATATTCAATTTTTCAAGAGACTCAATGAGATCTTCCATGGGACGCTCGCGCATCGGGCCTTCTGGTTCGAGCACATATCTTTTCTGTCCTCTCGCCAACATCGCCGCGAGAAAACGCGTGGTCGTTCCACCTTCACCACAATGGATAGTCTTGTCGACTGTTTCACATTCTGGAAAGGAATTTTCAATTTTGACATTGGAGTCGAATCGTTCAATCACAAGGCCGATTTGAACGAGACTTTTAATCATCCATTCCACGTCTTCAGATTGGGGAAGATTTTCAACAGTTACTGGTCCTGGAATTATTGCTGCCATGATCAATGCGCGATTGGCATGTGACTTTGAAGTCGGAACTTCAAGATGCTTAGAAATCGGTCCAGCTATTACGTTATAAGCTAAGGTTTTTGAGTTCATCTTGAACTTTGCTCACATCTTTGGCCAATGTCTCGAGATCGACAGTTTTTATTTCCGGTTTCCCTATTTCATGAACAATGATGACCTCGAGGTCAAAGTTGCTCACCATTTTTTTATCTTTTTTAACCAACTCAATGATTTTATCCATTGGAAAATCGCGTTTAATCCACGGAGACTTCTCTTCCTCGATATTGAGTTTTGATTTCAACTCTTTAATCGTCTTAAGATTTTTACTATTGTTGTAGATAATATCCATCACGGCCATTCCCCAAAGAACGGCGACGCCATGGGAGAGGTTGTAAATTTTTTCAAGGGCGTGACCAAAAGTATGACCAAGATTAAGAATTTTTCTTTTTCCTGTCTCTTGAAAATCTTCTTCCGTTAAATTTAATTTAAAAGTTCCACAAGCATTGATGATCTCTTCCATTGGTGAATCACTTTGAACAAGATCGTGAATCGTTTTCTCTAAAAGTGCGTACTTTAGGATTTCCCCTTTACCGCTCTTCATTTCATCAGGAGGAAGGGTTTCTAAAAATTTATAATTCATCCAAATATGTTCTGGCTTATGAAAAGCACCGATAAGATTTTTAACTTCTTTTGAATTGATCGCGACCTTGCCACCGATTGAGGCATCTACCATCGCCAACAATGTGGTTGGGATGACCGACCACTTGATACCACGAAGCAGAGTAGCTGCTACAAAGCCAGCGAAGTCTGAAGTTGCACCTCCACCAAAAGCAATCAAGTGAGTCTTGCGATGAATCCCTTTATCAAGAAAATATTCAACACATGATTCGTATTCTTTTATATTTTTTACCTTTTCACCGTCTGGAGCTTTCCATACAATCACTTTTTTTCCATCAATTTCTTGAAGATTCAAAACTTTAGAGTAAAGCGAGCTAATATTGTGATCAATAATGATCAAAATTAAATCTGTTGGAAGATTTGCTATTTCTTTTTTTAAATTATCTGATGTGGTTTTGCTAATCTTGGTATTCACTTGCTAAATCCTGCGTATGCTTGCTGACGTAGATAATGGTCAGCAATAGTTAACTTAATCATCGATTCTACAACTGGAATAGCTCGAGGAATAATACATGGATCATGCCTTCCCTCTTTCGCTTTGTCCCCAACTGTTGAAGTCGGTTTGAATGTAATATTAAGAACGATGGGATCACCATTCGTAATTCCACCTTCCATTCCGCCAAAATGACTTGAATCCTTTGAGACTACGGAGCCATCGAGCTCAGCCATCTCTTCTCCTGAACCGTAACTGAATGCAACTACGGCACCAATGGAGAGAATTGCTTTCGCCAAATCAGCTTTTAGCTTATCAAAAGAAGGTTCACCTAAACCCATCGGACAGTTTTGAACCATCACGCGAACTTGACCGCCACGAGATTCACCATTCTTTTTTAGATCGAGGAGATAATTTTTAATCTCATCACTTTTTGATTTATCGGGATATGAGTATGGGCCGTAATCACCATTGATATCGAGTTTTGAAATATCGCGCGATTCAAAGGGACCCAGCTTGGTCATCCAGCCGCGAACTTTCATTTGAGGCATCATCAATTGGGCAAAATAACCACCAATAACTCTGGCCAGTGTCTCTCGACCACTAGAGCGACCACCTCCGCGATGATCGCGAATACCGTACTTTAACATGGTCGTTTTATCAGCGTGCCCAGGTCTGTGATCTTCCTTAATTTTCTCGTAGTCACTGCTTCGTTGATTGGTATTTTTGACGATAACACAAATGGGGGTTCCCAAAGTTTGATCTTCAAAGACTCCACTCAAGACTTCGGCGGTGTCCGGCTCTTTACGAGCAGTCGTGCCTTCAATATTTCCAGGAGCGCGACGATCGAGCTCGCTTTGCAAATCTTTGAGATTAAATTTTAAACCAGGCGGAACTCCATCAACCACAACACCTAAGGCCGTGCCATGGGATTCACCAAAGCTAGTAATTGAGAGCATTTTTCCAAAGGTATTGCCGCGCATCCTGATCCTTTTCAAAGTTCAGACTATTATAGCCAAATTAACCCGTGACGGTTATAGCTATTATGTTTTAAAGTTTTTTAATCAGGAATTAAACACCGTGTCTTACGAAGATCATAAAAATATCATTGAGATGCAGAGCTTGGGGCGTGCCCTTAAGATTCATTTGGATCGAATAGAGGAAAATAAGAAGCGTCTTGACTTCATTAAGCTTCAACGCACTTTACGCGAGCGCGAGCTCATTGCGAGACAAGAAGAACTCAAAGCCTCTGAAGAAGAATTCAAAAAACTAGAGAAAGAAGCTCGAGATGAATCAGAGGATCGTCGCCTTGAACTCTTAATGAGCATCGACGAATGCACGACTTCAATTAAAGATGCAGAGAGTTTTATTGCAGGATCGGCCAATACGCTGAAAGAGATTCAATCCGATGTCTATTCTGAGGATGGTTATGAAATGCGCGATATGGAGCATATTGAAATGCGAATCAAAGCGCTGATCGAAGCCTTAAGTCCAAGTGCTCGTGATACTTTTGACTACGTTATCAAGTATCATAAAATATGGAATTTTGTTCAATACATAGAAGGCAATCGATGTTCCAAATGCCGTTTTGTCGTTGAAACATCGACTATTCAAAAAATTGAAAATGGATACTCAGTGGAGGCTTGCAGTGGCTGCAACAGTATCCTCATCTCCACTCACGCTCGAACCTAATTTCTTTTTTGCTCTCTTTTCTTTAAAGCTCTCAACAATCAAATAAAGCGCCGGGATAAAAATTAAAGTTACGGCAGTGGCAAATGCCAAGCCCCAGGCAAAACTCAAGGCCATCGGTTGCAAGAATGGATCTGAATCCACCGAACGACCAAACTTCATTATTCTTCCAAGCCACGGGTGGGCCAAGGGAAGCAAACCTGCGACAGTAGTAATTGTCGTCAGAAGAACAGGTCTCAAGCGAGAAAGTGATGCCTCGTAAATAGCACTCAATAAATCGGGATGCTCTTTTCTGTACTCATTAATAAAGTTAACCAAAACAATCGAATCATTGACCACAACTCCGACCAGAGCTGTTACCCCCATCATCGCCATAAAGCCAAGTGAAGATCCTGTAAGTTTAAAAGTGAAAATAACTCCAATCAAACCAAGTGGAATGGCGGACATAACAATAAGCGGTTGAATCAAAGAGCCAAAAATCAAAACAAGAATAGTAAAAATGGCAATCATCGAAAGCACAGCTGCTCTTCCAAGACGAAACATCGACTCTTCAGTGTCTTTATTCTCTCCGCCAAAATTATAAGAAATATTGGGAAAGCCCGAAAGCACTTGCTCCAACGCTGGTTTAAAATCCTTAACAATCTTCACCGGCGTGGTCACTTTTCTGTCGAGCGTGGCAGAAACACTGAATACTCTTTTGCCATTTAAGCGTCGAATAATAAAAGCACCTGGATTTCTCTCTAACTTGGCAACTTGAGAAAGCGCAATTGAGCGACCTTGGTTGTTTAAAATTTCAAGATTAAGTAAACTTTCAACTTTTGTACGCGAATCTTCATCCAACAAAACTTTTATAGGGATATCTTCATCCGATTCACGAATTTCAGTAATCGAATCTTGGGAAAAGGCCCGTCTTAGTCCAAGAGCAATTTGAGTCGTGGATAAACCGAGTCGGCGTGCTTCAGAATCGAGAACATTAACAACAATTTGCTCTTTTCCTTCTTCGAAATCAATTTCAATTGCTGAGGCCCCTTTTATTTTTTCAAGTTCGGCAGCAACCAATTTAGAAGAAGCTTTTAATTCGCTAATTGAATCGCCAGTCAGCTCGACTTCAACATCCTTACCTCTCGGAGGCCCACCTTGCAGCTTTTTCACAGTTACCACGAATTCAGGAATCAGAACTTTTGATCGTTCTGTTAATTCATTAATAATTTGATCAGCAGATCTTTCGCGATCATCTGGAGGATTAAGATAAACAACAAGAGAGCCATAATGACTGCCCGTTTTGCGCCCATTATCACCGAGGAACACTCCCACTTGAGTCTTCACTTGATCAAACTCTTCTGGTTTGAGGTTTTCCAGCGCCATTTTTTCCAATTTAGTCATGGCCGCATCAGTTGTCTCGAGCGGAATTCCAACCTTGCCTTTAATTTGCAAGTAGACAACACGAACATCATCACCAGGGAAGAGTTCAAAAGGAGTCGACTTTGCAACAAAGAGAGAAACAACGAAAAGCACAAAGAAAGAGAAGATAATCGTTTTTGGTTTTTTCAAAACGAAATCGAGAGTCTTGCCATAACCTTTTAAAAGAAAATCGTACCATCGTCCATGGCGCTCAGCTTCGCCCTTAGAACAAAATTCAGCTAAGTGAGAAGGCAACATAACAAAGCATTCAAAAAGTGATCCGGCCAAGCAAATCATAACGACAGCAGGAACCGCCCATAGGAATTTACCCATGATTCCGCCCATAAAGAAGAGCGAACCAAACGCCACAATCGTTGTCGTGACAGTCCCAATTACTGGCAATACTGTTTCGCTGGCAGCAGCAAAAGCAGCGTCTCGCCCGCTAAGACCCTTTTCACGTTTTTGATAAAATTGTTCTGCAACAATGATTGAATCATCGACCAACATCCCTAAAACTAAAATAAGGCCGAACATCGAAATCAAGTTAATGGTCATGCCCATAGCATCCATCACAATGAAGGAGAACATAAAGGCAATCGGTGCCCCCATAGAAGTCACGAATGAAGTTCTAAAATTTAAAAAGAGCATTAAACAACCAAAGACGAGCACCATTCCCATCAGAGCGTTGTCCTTTAAAACGTTAAGACGACGATTAACCCAATAAGAAAGATCATCCGCGTATCTGAATTTAATTCCTGAATAAGCAGGTGTTTTAAAAAAGTCATCAGTCTCAAGTTTAATTTTTTCTACAGAATCGATGATGTCAGATTTTTCTTTGATTTTAACTTCGAGAAAAACTGCTCTCTCGCCATTAGTTCTCTGAAGAACAGCGCCTTCTTGTGGCTCCCGAACAACGTTGGCGACCTGTGAAACTGTCACTCGACTACCACTGGTATTTGAACGAAGAGTTAAACTTTTAATTTCTTCTAAAGAGTTGAACTCTCCCAGAGTACGAACCATGATGTCACCGCTGTCAGACTCTATCATCCCTGCGGTTAAATTAAAGTTTCGCTCTTTAATCGCCTTATGAACTTCATCAATGGTGATTTCATGAAACGCTAATTTTTTGGGATCAACCGTGACTTTAATTTCATCAGGGCGATAGCCTTGAAGATTAACAATGGCAATCTGAGGAATTCGTTCTAATCGATCTCGCAACTTTTTAGCTGCATTATTTAGGACATCCTCTTCAGCACCAAAAAGAGGAATATTGATTACCGCACGTTGATTATTGGTTAAACTAGTCACAACTGGAATCGTGGCGTCTTCTGGTAAATCATCCACGGTATCTACAGCACTTTTAACGTCATCAACAACTTTAGCAAGCTTGGCGTCTGGATTGACTTCAAGATAAATAATGGATCGGCCTTCGGCAGAAAGGGCATTGAGAGACTTTATCCCTTCTACACCTTTAAGTTTTCTCTCTATGGAAATGGTCACAAGCTTTTCGACGTCTTCTGAAGACGTCCCTGGATAGCTTGAAGTAATCAAAATGACATCAAACTCCACGGGGGGAAACATTTCTTTTCGAAGAGTCACCATAGAGACTATGCCTGCTAACAAGACGACAACTGTTAACAAATTTACAATGACCGGTCGATCGACAAAAAACTTGATTATAGTATTCATTTTTCCTTCAAGAGATAAGTTTTTAAATTTCCATAAAGTGAAGAAAGCGTAAAATGTAAAGACTGACGCTGAGAAATGTTTTGCACTAAAGATCTTTCAGTCAAAATAAGATCTTCTTCTGCGCGAATCACTTGATCAAGATCAGCCTTACCACGCTTATAAAGTTTGGTGTATTCATCGAGAGCACTCTTCGCAAGACTTAATCTTTTACGACTTGAGTCCACTGTTTCATTAAGCAACTTGATCTGTTTTACAAATTCTTTCGAAGATTCATTTAAAGAAACGGTGAGCTTCTCTGACTTGGCCATGGACAATTTCTCGTCAATCGCAACTCTTTGGTCTTCAATTTTTTGAGGCGCATTGCCAATCGCCCAACTCAACGAAAGGGTCGCAGAAACATCTTTCTGAGACTCTCCTAGTTTACCTTTTGAGATGGCTTCTGAGCGATTCGGGTCATAATCATTATTAGTCACAGCCGCTGTTAAATTGATAGCTGGCAAATAACTCAAATCTGTTTTTTCTCTCTGAATAGCAACGAGATCCAGCCTTTCTTTAAGTTCGTGAATGGTTAAGTTGCTTGAAATATCTCCTTCAGGTAATCCTCGTTTATCTTCGAGTAATTGAAAGGGAATAATTTCATTTTCTTTGACTGAGCGATGAACATATCCTGCCATTTTTTCCATTGAAGAAGATAGGCCAATCGCAAAACTCTTTTTCTGCTCTTCGGCACTCAGCATAGCAATCCGCGCTTGAATCAGATCAACTTGTTCTCTGAGACCATCGCGAACACGTCCCTTAATGAGTTCAAGTCTTTTTTGAGCGCGCTCAACAGCTTCACCTTGAAGATCAAAAAGTGATTTATTGAGTTGAGCACTCGTATAAGAGTTAGCGAGACCGATAAGGCCAGTTTGGATTCGTTGGTCTTGCGCGAATTCTGTAGCTCGACTTGCTTTTTCTAAAACAGCAACGTCTTTAAAGAATGTCGAACCCAAAAAGTTTTTGCCAAGATCTTGTGAATAACTTAGTCCTTGTGAAAATCCACTTCTCTCCAACGTACTTGTTTTGACATTGGTTAATGAATTTGAAAGAGAAAGAGTTCCTCCCCATTCAAAAGCTTTTGCGACTCCAAGTGAATAGGCAGTGCTGTCGTAAGGAGTAACGGAATAAGTTGTCGAGCTTTCCGAATTGGCATCGAGCTTGGTTCCACTGGCCGTGAGATTCCATGTTCTTGTCGCTTGAAAAGATTGAACATCTAATGCTGATTTTTGTTTGCCACTATTGGCCTCTAAAACATCAACGCTATTATCTAAATAGTCTTGGGCCAATTGGGATAAGTTGGCTTGTGCTTGCAATGAAAAAACAAACAAAAAGAGTATCAAAAATCTCATGGTTAACTCCTCTAAACTGGCCCACTTTTTAGCACAAGGAGATCGGATTGACTAACCTCTTTTCGTGATGCATAAATGCGACTAAATAACCTGAGAAAGAGGGATCGTCGCCGGCGGGCAACCGCGGGAGGAAAGTCCGGACACCACATGGCACCGTAGCGGGTAACGCCCGTCCACCGCGAGGTGAGGACAAGTGCAACAGAAAGAATGTACAGGGGTTTGAAGGCGTTGGGGGTAGCGAAAGCCGGCCCAATCCTGAGTTCGCAAGAACACCTGCTGTAGTGAAAACAGGTAAACTCTACGGGGTGCAAATCCAAATAGGCCTATGTCTTCTCGCAAGAGGAGTTAGAGCGGCCAGCTCAAATTAGGCGGGTAGGGTGCTTGAGCTTGTTAGTAATGGCAAGACTAGATGAATGACGATTCTCGACAGAATCCGGCTTAAACTCTCTCTCAGGTTTCTTAATTTTAAAAAGCTAAATCGAAAGGCGCTTTGTCCTCTCTTTTCATGTCGTAACATATGATTCGATCGTGATCAAAATCTGTCATCACACCAAATGAGTGAGCCTTTTCAATTGACTGAATTTTTTCTATTTCAAGTTCAATTTTTTGCATCTGATTTGGTCCATCAACACTAACGATAACAGTATCGTTATTCATTTTTTCAAGATTAAGGGAACGACTATCATTTCGGTAAAACTCTGAGGTAAAAAGTCTGGGTGAATCGAGGTCAAGCGCAGCCCTTTGAAGGACTTTTCCCGTTTGGTTGAGGACTGCGCAGATGAGATTTTCTTTTGCATGAAGTGCTGCACTCATCGAGATTAGGGCCATAATTAAAAAGAGCTTCATAAAACGCTCCTTCCCCCCTATCTCGATGGATTTCTAATTTCTGTAAATGGACCATTGGTGGTTATCTCATTTACACTTGCCGGCCCAACAGACTTCTTGTGATGACATTGATCATCAGCAAAACCCATTTTGATAGAAGCGATTAGCATTAGAACGATTAAAAATGGTTTAATCATATAAACCTCCTTGTTGTTAATAGAATACAGGAGGTTAAAATTTCATTGTCAGTGGATTGTTAGCTTTTTGAAATTTTACTTCAAATTACTAAAGTCAATTGATGGGTCAACTTTATCTAAGTCTTTTTTGCCATCTAAAGCCGCCCAATCGAGATCGGGGTCTAGAGGTTGGGGAATCATGTTGTCGTCGAGAGCTGTATAATCGGAATTATCAAACTGCCCTAGCTTTTCATTTTTTTCAAAACCACGGGCCAGTGTTTTTTGTTGCTTTACCACTCCGGTGGAAACTTGATCTTCAGGAATGGCTTCACTCGTTTTTTCGCCATAATTTTCAGAGAGAGCACCGAGCGCTTTTGATTCATCACCTGTGAGCTTAGCTGGTGCCGTGATCTTCACTGTGAGTGCGACGTTGGCCATAAGCTTGTCTGAATCATAAAAGCGATAGATAGACCAAACTGAGCGTGAAGGCGAAAGCTTCGCTACTAAACCACGGGCAACGGCTCCGCTGGCAAGAGACATAATGGCATGGTCCCCTTCTTTTAATCCCGACTCATGTCCCTTATTCATAAGAACAGTCTTCTTTGAATCAGAAACTCCCAAAACTCTTCCCACAAATTTTGAATCTATGTCCATCGCTTGTGCTTGGGATAAAAAAATGATGAATGAGAAAAGAAAACTCTTCAGCATATCTTAGCGGGCCTTATTAAAATTATTCTTAATACTGACAACGCGACCAGGGTATCCAGTCACTTTCACTTTAATTAATTTGTAGAACGGATTCCAGTTGCTCTCTTCAATCACATATTGAGGAGAAACGAGAACTTCTGATTCACTGGTGCGAATCGCATTGTAAGCAGCGGCTGCTTTCACTGATTCAATTTTTGAAATAAATGACAGCATGCCACCGTTGTCGCCATTATAAGTTACGCCATCCGCGTATTTATTATCACCGCTGACTTTAAAGAGATGAAAGAGGTAACCGCCAGAAGCATAACCTGTGAGCTTACGCGTGAGATCCACATCAATCTGGGCGTCCATGGGACTAGCGATTGAAATATCAATTCCTTGATTCAAGTGCGAACGATTGACGCTTGAACATGAGGTGAATAATGCAACTAATGATAAAAGAAGGAGGGCCTTCTGCATGGTGAACTTCCTTGTTGATGTCTGACATTATAAGTGTCAGAAATCACACAAGGTATGTCAACCTTATGGTAGAGAAAGAATCGCTTCAATTGCAAAATGATCTGATAAATGGGTTTGAACCTCACCTTCTTTTGGTGAAATCGTCACCTTTTCAGTCATCGCGACTTTAGCTGATACTGGAATGAGACCTCTAACGTAGACGTGATCAATTTGCGTATCGTTTACTTCCGGGCCGTTTAAAGTGTTGCTGCCACAAAAAGTACACTCTTTGGCGAATTGCGGTAAAACGTCATCAAGATTTTGTCCTAACTTCAGACAATTTTCTTCGAGCTCACCGGCGTAGGTAGCAGATTGAACTGAACAGTTCATGTCTCCCATTAAAATGAGGTGCTCAGCATTTTGAGTTTTACTTTTAAGTCTTTCGATCTGAGCTAAATTTTCCTGGCCCCAAGTTTCAAACACTCCTGTATAAGGAACTGTTGTTTCGAGATCTGAAGTTAAGTGAGTGCACAAGACATCAACCGTCTTTCCTTCAGTTTCAACTTGAGCTTTCAATGCTTGTCTTCTGTTTAAAGTTGAGATGTCTGAAAAATCCACCAATTCTTTATTCTTCAAAGGAAGCTTTGATAAAAGCATCAAACCATTGCTTCCCTTATAGGCAAAGAGAGTCGATTTTTTGAGAGGATTTAAAAGTCTTAACATGGAAAGAATGGGATTTTTCCCCACTTGGGCCATGAGAGAAGTCGCGCATTCGCGATTACTGGCCTTAAGAGCGCGAAGTGAACCACCGCACTTGTCAATAATACAATCTGTGAACTCATCTCCATCAAGACCTTTACACTGAGTATTCATGCAAGAAACAAATTTTCCTTCTCCGAAAAGATCGCCAATTTTGCACGTAGGAGCGTGCTTAGATTTTTGATTTTTAATTTTAGTCAGATAGACATCATTGAAATTGTCTTCAACGGCTTTTGCAATGACCTTGCGATCCTTCTTATCCCAAACTTCTTGCAAGCACATCACATCAGCATCCGCTTTCGCTAAAGCTTGAGCAAGCTTTGGTAGTCTCTCATCAGCATAACTCACAAAAGTGTGGGCCAGTCCTAAATTGTAGGTCATCACTTTTATTTCTTTGGCAAAAAGTGAAGTTGAAAAAAGAAGAGCAAAGATTGTCAGTTTCATTTAAGGGCCTTTATACTTTTTAGAGTTGCTGTCGTGATGTTTTGTTTTTCTATTGGTTCATCTAGCCACTGTGTTTTATCTGTGAACTTAAAAAGCTTTTTCAATTCTTTAAAAGTCTCTTGATTAATTTCAACAACATGGTTCTCTATTTTATATTTGGTAATCGAACTTTTGAACACCGTCTTTGGAAAACTTACATGCTTTTGAAGCTCTTTTACAGAGACAAACGGGTATTGACTAAGACCTTTATCAGAGCTTGAAAGGATAAAAGTTGGGACCTCAAATTGACCAGACAGCCACTTGCCCTCGCCTCTCTGACAAACCAGTAGTTTTTGGCGATTTCTCACCACTAATCTCAATAACTTGAGATCGTGGAAGGCCTGCTTCTTCACATCACTCTGAACAGGAAAAGCCAAAGGGTCGCTCTTTTTTGTAAACACTAGGCATTCGCTCTTGGCCGGGCACATTTGGCAATGGGCCTTGCGGGCCTGACAGTAAACGCGTCCCAAATCCATCAGCGATTCATTCAATCCCCGCCATCCAATTGAGGGTTTTTTGGAAAAGATTTTTTTACTTTGAAAGAGAAGCTCAATTTCTTTTTGTAGCTTAGGTCCTTTCATCTCCGACAGTGAAAACATGCGAGAAACGACTCGCTCAATATTGGCATCAATGGCGAGCGCTCTCTGATCAGAGCCAATCGCGATCAAAGCATTGGCAGTGTAAGGTCCAATTCCGGGAATCTCGACCAAGTGTTCAAAGTCCAGTGGGATTTCTCCCCGCAATTCATTCACAATATACTGACAAGCTTTATGCAAATGGCGAGCGCGACGATAATAACCCAAGCCTTTCCAAGCGATGGCGATTTGCTCTTCGCTGGCACGGGCGAGCGTTTGTAAATCGGGAAACTGAATCAGAAATTTTTCAAAATGATTGAGCACTGTTGAGACAGTCGTCTGTTGCAACATGATTTCCGAAACCAGAGTTCCGTAAAGGGATCGATTCTTCCGCCAAGGGAGATGGTGGTAGGTCCCATAGGACCATTTAAATAATTCTTTCATTGATAGAGTTTATTTCATGGAGAAATGAGAAATTCAATCTTTGATTACTGGCATTTCTTGGACATTTTCGAGAGATCATCGAGAAGCGATGCTGACATCATTGGTTTGACGCCGATTCCATGAATGTTGGCCTTAACTCGATCAAGATATTCCCGAAATTCATTATTATATTCTTCGACATCCGTCACAATGATCAGATGCTTGGTCGTTGTGCCTTTGATCCAATCGACCATGCGTTTCCCATCATTGAGTCCGCGATAATCGCATAACTGAGAAAGTGAAGAGAACTCTTTTATTCCCGTATCAAAAACGGAAACGCTCATTCCTGATCCATTGCCGCAAGAATCTTGCAGCTGGGCCACAAAACGTCGGCGATCACAAAAACCATCTTGCGAATGGTAGTCGACGCCTCTCATGCTGGCCGAAGTATCAATCCAAACTTCCAGCTTCACTTCTTTGCTTTTGACCGGCTTACCTTTGCCACAATACATATCGAAATAATAATTCTTATCACAATCAATCATGTTGGTTTCAACTGCATTAATCATTTTGGCAGGATTGGGCGCTTCTGGTTCATCGAGTTGCTTAAAAGCTTTTTCTTGATCAACCACAAAAGTACTGTTTTCCACCATGCCGATCTGGGGATCAAAACAAAAGTCTCCCATATCGACACATTTCTTCTCTTCATCCGCTGTGTTTAAGGCAACGGACCCCATCGCCTGATAGGTCCCTGGCAAAATGTATTGCAGAAAGGCGCTGGGTGAACGAGAGAGAAAATAGACATCAATAGTTTGTGGATCAGCAAAAACTTTTGCTGAAAATAAAAGACTGTAAATCAAGAATGCGTTTTTAATCAAAACTCAATTCCCTTTTGTCTCAGATAGCGAATAATATTATTTCCAATATCCACCACCAAATCGCGTCCATCCATATCTAGGTTCATAAAGTCATTTAAGAAACCTTTTTGTCTGCTGGTCAACGTTCGCAACTTATCCATCAACTGTTGTCCGGCAGAGCCTCCTTCAGCTTG
Source organism: Bdellovibrio sp. CG22_combo_CG10-13_8_21_14_all_39_27 (assembly GCA_002786715.1). Lineage (GTDB taxonomy): Bacteria > Bdellovibrionota > Bacteriovoracia > Bacteriovoracales > Bacteriovoracaceae > 21-14-all-39-27. Next base: position 92,818 of record PCTW01000038.1, on the reverse strand, counting down.
ATAAACCACTGAACTAGAACGACCACCTATATTGATATGGCCTTTCACTGTCTTTTGAGCAGAACTATCCTCGCCACTCAAAACGCCAGCAATCGCCTCATCAAACTCCTCATCGGCAGATTGGGGCGCACTCTGTACTGGAGGCGCGGGATCTTTCTCCGCCATATAGGCATTCACCAGTCTCAAAAACTGATCGGTATAGCCGTCTTCGACGAAATCGATAATTTCGGCCTTGGGGATCTTTAATTTCGCTACAATCTTGGCGATCATCTGGGGGTTTAAGTCCTGAATCATGCCGTTAAAGAGTCTGGAGAGGGTTGATGTCCCGATCTGAGTGAGTTCGCTCAAATCCTTCTGGTTGGGGACGCCACGTAATTGCTGATACTTGCGAACTACGCCCAAAAAGAAATCCAATTTTTCACGATGAAATTCCGCCATAAGGCCTCCGTTTTATGAGATTTCAATAGCTTGCATTGCTACAAAAGCGATCTAACCCCTTAGTATTCTTATCGGAATGAAATTTAATTTCTTAATGCAATTTTATTCCTTGACGCAATTGGTCAAGAATTGTATGATGAAATTGAGCTTCACGATGCAATGCAAAACGGAAGCTTCAAACACAGGACTTAAGGGGACGGACATGAAAACACTCACCAGATTCTTAAATGCCAGCTTCGCAGAAAACACCCACACACACACCCAAACCAACCTCGAAGCTGGTTTAGAAAACGGGATCTACGAGATCATTGAAAATGAAACTCTCGAAAATCGCGTTCTCGAGAATCTAAACTTATCCGGCTCTCTCATAACCTACACAACCTTTAAGAGCGTTACCTTTAAGTCTTGTGTTTTCTTTGGTTCGAAAATTGAGAACTGTACTTTTATCAACTGTACGTTCATCGATTGTAAGTTCTCTTTCTCGCATGTTGATTACTGTGACTTTAGAGCGTGTTCATTCAACTCTATGGTCTGGGATTTTTCACCTATGGCCAAGTGTGCTTTCTCGTTTTGTGCACTTGATACTCATACGGCTTACTTCTCAGAAAAAGAAGGCAACTCTCTCGCCTCTTGCTATGCCTCAGTCGCCATCGAAGATGAAGGCGCGGTAGCAGGAGATGAAAAAACCTACAACGTGCTTCAGGTTCTCTTTAACAAATTTAAAATAGCTTAATCGGCGCAAAATAACCGCTGATCGTTTCAAGGAGTTATTGGCCGAATCCAATCTTATTGAGAAACGATCATCCCCACCTTTTCCAGAGCATGGTCATGGAGACCACTGGACCCCTCACAACCCTCTTCACCCAGGCCTGACGAAAGTTGGGCCTACTTCTTTTTTAAATGAGCTTTTTTAAATCAGAGAGAACAACTTTGCCTGTTTTATTTCTTGGAATTTCAGACAAGATTTTAATGATATTAGGAATGCGGCTACTGGCCACTTTTTGAGAACAAAATTCGCGAATGGTCCTTTCAATTTTCTTGGGATCGCCTTCTTCCGTGGGAACAATAAAGGCAATCGATTCTTCTTCGGCAGGATGCTTGATCACGACGACTTCTTTAATAAGTGGCAATTGCTTGAGAGACTGCTCAATTTCATGAACGTAGACTTTAACCCCTTTCACTTTAATGAAGCTTTCCAATCTTCCAGAAAGTTCAAAGATGCCTTTGCTCTCATCCAAGATATTGACGAGGTCACCAGTTGAAAACCAAATCTCTTCTTCCTGGTTTGGTCTCAAATGTGTTTTAATTAACAACTCTTGAGTCGCTTCAACCTTCCATTCAATTTCTTCTTCTATTTTCCAATTAAGCGTTTGAGAAGTATCTCTCGTCCCGACAATTAATCCTTCCGTACTGCCGTATATTTCAAAAATTTTCAGATTAAAATATTCTTTAAATTTTTCAATAATATTCTCATCGAGCTTTGCTGCAGAAGAGATGAAATAACGACACTTTTCAAAAAAGTTTTTGGGTAAGGTATCCATGTACTCAACAAGATATTTAAAAACAGGTGGAGTACTTACGACCAACGTCGTTTCATTAATCACACTCGCATTACAAATGTCTTGAAAGGAAAATCCATTATTTTTAATGCGAATTCTACTACCATAATAAAACGGAATAAAAACGCCGACGAGAAAACCATAAGCATGATTAAAGGGAGCGAGAGAAAAGACAAAGTCATTTGAGCTCACCATTTGAGAAATCGTTTTCCCTCTAGTCGTCTTAAGAAATTTTTTCAATGTGCCGGGAATAAGCTTAGGCACTCCTGTTGATCCTGATGAATGGCTATTAAACATGGCCTGATTCTCATCAAAAACAAAATCTTTATAGGACGAAAGCTCGCCCTTTTCCTTTTCAAATTCGACAATATCAAGTTTGTCTAAAGCAATAAACTTGGACAAGTAATCATAGTAAGAACTCTTTGTTAATACAGAATCAAAATGTTGCGACAAGCTTTCAAGCTCATTCTTTAAATCCATAGTCACTAAGAAGGGCGTGTGTCCGGCCATTAAAATAGCAAAAAAAGATATGACAAAGTCAGCATCTGGATTGAGATAAAGAAGTACACTTCGACGCTTTAGACCAAGCGATTCCTTAATTTTATTATGCAATAAAAAACAAGCTTGATAAAGCTCTCCATAAGTAATCTCTAAATCATTCTCATCAACAATAGCGATCTGATTTTTGAATTTTTCGTCGAAGATTTTACACCATTGTTTCATCAAAATTCCCCTAGTTACTACGGCTTAAAACAAACTTCAGTAAACCATCATAGGTTTCAACTTGCGGCAAATCGTTTTGGTTAATAACCACACCAAGCTTCTTTTTAATCTTAATCAACAACATCATTTGGCCAATGCTATCGAAGGGAACTTGATCAATAAATCTTTCATTTTTTACTATTTCTGCGATATCAAACGTAGGAAAGACTTCTTCCAGGATAGAGATTAGATTCGATTCGATCACATCATTTTGCATAGTCTATTCCCCTGTAGCTAACAGATCCAACTCGACACCTTTATATACTCTTTTTTCAAGGTTGTTGGATTTTAAAATTTTATTTAAATATTTTGAAATTTTCTCACTTCCATTTTGATTGAGAATATTTGGTTCAAAAAAATCTTCGTTCCCGAAAAGTTTACTCTCCGAGAAGTTTAAAACTTTTACATTCGGATGTCTTGCAATTAACGTCTCTATTGCTTGGTTAAACGTTTGCATAAGATCCGATTTCTGCTGCTTTAAATATTCGAAATAAGTGCTTTCTCGCGGTCCTAGTATAATAAAGGTTTGATAGTTATGATCCTCAAGGTAATTCAAAATAGAGTCATAGTTCTCTACTCCTTGATCAGTGTCTTGAAAGTCAAAACTCTGTATATATTGTGAATAGAACTCTTTAGTTAAATGAGTATCAAAAATATTAGTGCTTTCTTGATAGCCATTACAAAAAAGAGTTGGACTCTCTGATGATTCAATCTTTTTATATTCACTTGTAGCAAGATGAACACCTTGATCAGTTGTTTTATAGATATGTTGAGCAAAGAATCTTTCAATCTCATCATAGAAAAAAGAAAAATTAACTAATCCATCTCGTAAATCTCGATTAAAATCAGGCAATACCCCAAAGTACAAAAAAAGATCCCGCACATAGCGTGAAGTCGGCAAGTGACGACTAGAAAAGGAAAAAGGGTTGATGTTGATCAAAACCTTTTTTAGAGATGGAGTATCCTGAGGATTGAGAAATTGAGTAAGCTTTTTTGTATAAAGTGGACTTTGATCTCTTTGGCTTAAGTTAAAGGTTGGTTGATCAAAATAATAAGGATTGATGGCCGATTGTCCTTCGCAATGCCCAATTATCACCACTTCCATTTTATTTTTGTTCAAATCGAAGCATTGCTTCTGAAAAGCGATCTCATTTCCAGATTCTCTACTAAAAAAGAGAAAAACGAGTAGTAAAACAGCGTTTAGAAGTAAGATTCCGAACAAGAAAAGACTTTTCTTTTTCATGAGGTCAATTTACCAAAAAAGAGCTGATGCTGGAATAGATTTTATTGGCTCGATAATCTATAATTCTTTAGAGGTCTCTTCGATGGTATTTCATTCTCTAACTTTTTTTTCCTTCACCATTCTTATTTTGACTTTGTATTGGTCGACACATTCACTAAAAAAGCAGAATACCATTCTATTCGTAGCGAACTCAATCTTCTACGGATGCTTTAATCCAGAATATCTAGGATTACTTTTTCTATCCTGTTATATCGATTTTTATTGCGGAAACAAGATCTTCGACAGCCAAGGCATGAAGAGAAAGCGTTTTCTTATGCTGAGTATTTTTTCCAACCTTTCGATGCTTATTATTTTTAAGTATTACAACTTCTTTGTCGATTCAGCGATTTTATTTTTATCTGTTTTAAACGTAGACATTTCTCCCACACTTATTCATTTGGCCATGCCCATTGGTATCTCCTATTACACTTTTCAATCGATGGCCTACAGTATAGATGTCTACAATGACGAAATTGAGCCTGAGCGAGACTTCGTTAACTTTTACGTCTTCGTTTCATTTTTTCCGCAATTAGTTTCAGGTCCTATCGAAAAGGCATCCAATCTCTTGCAGCAAGTGAAGAAATCAAGAAGTCTTAATTTTGAAAATGTTGTAAAAGGTCTTTTTCTTATTTTGGTTGGGTATTTCAAAAAGCTTGTCATCGCCGACAGACTGTTGCCAATGGTTCAAGCAATATTTGAGAACACAGAGAGCTTTAATTCTTCGCTCATTTATGTCCTCGGTGTCATTTTCTTTTGGATTAATTTATACTGCGATTTTTCGGGTTACTGTAATATTGCGAGTGGATTGGCGAAACTCTTTGGCTTTCATATTATGGATAATTTTCGCAACCCTTTCTTCGCCCACAGTCCTTCCGAGTTTTTCAGACGTTGGCAAATTTCACTTACTGACTGGATCACAAAATATCTCTACTTTCCTGCTGCCATGAAGTTTGGAACTCCGATCCTCGCTTTGCTTGTGGCCTTGTTTATTATGGGTCTTTGGCATGGAGCCAGTTGGATTTATGCGAGTTGGGGAATCGTTATTTTCCTTCAAATGGTTTTATTCCATCTTATTGAAAGATTATATCTCAAATACATAAAGAAAAAGTTCCCAATCTCTCCATTGGTTAAGCAATCTATTCAACACTTCTATATTCTTTTTATTTTCTTACCACTGATTGGTTTGTATTTTAGATCCAATAGTCTTTCCGCTTTTGCCAAAGCAATGAAGGCCATCGGTAAATTGTTCACTGAAGGTTTTCATTATCACCTCCAACTTTTGTACGGAGACTTAAGTCATTTTAGTCAATTTCTACTCTTTTTTAGAACCGATCTCGTACTCGCCCTCCTTTTGAGTTTTGGATTATTAATTTTCCAAGCCTTTCAGGGAAATCAAACAGTCGAAAATTTCTTGGAAAAAAAATCTATGCTGACGAAATTTATTTTTATCTTCGGTGTAACCTTCGGATTAATCTTTTTGAGAGCGACAAATCACACTGACAGCTATATCTACTTTAGATTCTAAATTAGTCTTTGCGGTAGAAACAACCAATTGAATTTTTATTTCTGCGACTGGCCCCAAGAACACTTGAAGCAACCTCAACAGCATTGCGAAGACCGATCAATTCATCGTGTAATCGAGCGTCTTTATAAAAGCGTTGAATTTCATCATAGAGTTCACGGAACATGGCCTGTGCTCTTTTTAAGCGAGTCGATGTTCGTGTTAGTCCCACATAATTCCACATGGTCTGTTTGAGTGTTAACCAGTCTTGATGAATCAGGGCAAGATCGGCAGGCACTGTTGACTCAATCCAATCATTAATAAAGTTTGATGAGTATTGCTCACACTCTCCAATCTCTTCTAAAATATTTTCCGCAGAGATCACTCCCCAAGTCAGTCCCTCGGCGAGTGAAGTTGAAGCGAGACGATTAGCGCCGTGAAGGCCATTGCAGGCGACTTCGCCTACGGCATAGAGATTCTTGAGATCTGTCTTTCCTTGCAAGTCTGTTTTCACTCCCCCACAAGTATAGTGCGCAGCCGGTACCACTGGAATTTTTTGTTCGGTGATATCGACACCTTTTTCAAGGCAATGATGATAAATGGTTGGAAAGCGCTCTTGAATCCACTTGGGATCTTTGTGAGTGATATCGAGATAAACACATTCGTGCTTGGTTTCAATCATTTCTTCGTCAATGGATCGCGCGACCACATCGCGAGGAGCGAGTTCGCGATCGGGGTGATACTTGCCCATGAAGGCTTCGCCTTTTGAATTCAGCAACACGCCACCTTCACCTCTCATCGCTTCTGAAATCAGAAAGCGTCGGTGAGACGATTTATCAAAAAAAGTAGTCGGATGAAATTGGATGAACTCCATATTAATTAAAGTCGCACCAGCACGCTTTGCCATGGCATGGCCGTCACCGCGCGCACCTTCGGCATTAGAATGGTGCAAATACAAAGCGCCGATTCCGCCTGTCGCGAGAACTGTTTTCTTCGCCATCACTTTCACAACTTTGCCACGCTCTTGATTGAAAACATAAGCTCCGATCACTTTGTTTTCTTCATAGCGCTGCTCTATCTTCTTCCCGTGATGCACAGGCGTTAAAAGATCGATTGCCGTATGTCCGGCGAGAATAGAAACATTGGGAAAGCGAGTTTGATTATTTAAATAATTGAGCAGTGAGACTTGAATCTCGCGCCCCGTGAAATCTCCCTTAAAAAGGATTCGCGAATGAGAGTGGGCTGCTTCATTAGTATACTTGAGTTTTCCTTCTTCATCGCGCTCAAATTGAGTTTGAGCTTTGGCGATCAAGAGATCATCGATAATTTGCCCTTCGCGATCAGACAGCATTTGGGCCGTTTCATCAGAAGAAGTATAAGCGCTGGCCTTTTGAATATCGCTCACCAGAGTTTCATCATTCTTGGTGTAAATGATTCCACCTTGGGCCCAAAAGGTATTGGTGATCTTGGGATCTTTTTCACGAGTGACGAGACCTATGCGCAAGCCTTTTTCTGCAAGGGTGGCGGCACAGGAAAGTCCAGCGACTCCCGTTCCAATAATCAACACATCAAATTCGTAGCTACTTCCACTCATTTTTTAATCTCATATTTAAAAGAGATATCCACAGACGGAGCACTATGCGTAAGCGCGCCCACACTGATGGCATCAATTCCTTTCAAGCAATAGCTCTCAAGGTTCTCCAGCGTCACACCGCCCGAGATCTCATAAGTCACATCTGGTTGTTTCACCAACAAGGCAGCCTTCAATTGGTCGAGAGAAAAATTATCCAGCATCATATGGCGAACACCAAGCTTCATCGCCGTGTCTAATTCTTTTAGATCGTGAATCTCAACTTCAATCGGCGTATAAAAAGCTTGAAGGCCTTGAAAAAAATCCATCGCTTCTTTCACGCCACCAAAACATTTCTTATGATTATCCTTAATCATCCATAAATCCGTTTGACCCATGCGATGATTAAAACCTCCTCCTTGAACAACCGCATACTTTTCAAGATTGCGCAGTCCGGGAGTAGTCTTTCTGGTATCTAAAATTTTAATATTATATTTTTGGGCGATATCCACAAACTTCTTCGTATGTGTCGCCACAGCTGAAGCTCGCTGTAATAAATTCAGTGCGACTCGCTCTGCAGTTAAGGCAACAGCGAAAGGAATGCCGTCATTCAATTTTATTTGCGTCCCTTTTTTAAGTTGCTGGCCTTCCCACTCTTTTAAACTTTTAAGTGGGTAACCTAAAAAATCAAAAGTCGCTTCAAACCACGGCGTGCCCGCAAGAGTCAGATCACTCTTGATAAAAAGCTGGGCCTCAACTTCGTGACGAGGAAGTTTTGAAAAATAAAGCGGATGCTTAAAAAAATCATCTTCATCAAGAAAGCGTTCAATATCGCGCTTTAATTGCTGGGATTCAAAAGTTGCCACCGAGCTCATCCTTTATATAGGTCTGAGTGCAACATAGCTCTGTCAAAACGATAAGTTAAGGGCCTTAAAGCTTGATTTTGCTTTGAAATGCAAACTTGATGAAGAAGAGCAACTTATTAATTTTACTCACTTTTATTCTCTTCTTTGGACTCGTCACCAGCATTCCCAGAAAGCCTTTCACGCCAAAGCCTAAACCCGTCTGCTCCAAAGAGTCTCGCACCGATCTCGCTCGGGCCTATGTTTGGGGTGATAAGTCCTGTCTCTCTCCCCGAGTAAAGAAGCTGCATAAAAAGCTGCAACTTCTGCATTTGATGACTCCCTCTGGTTTGCACTACACCAGCTTCGCGCTTTTGCTATCGCCACTCATGCTGTGGCTGCGAAAAAAGAAAGCGGCCCATTTTCTTTTGCGTTTGATTGTCTGGGGTTATTTTCACGGAGTTGAAAAGCTGCAGGCCTTTAAGCGCATGACCCTCTTTCATTTATTGCGAGCGCTGATACCGAAACTGGATTATCGCTTCAGTTTTCTCCTGGTTTTTGTGATCGATTTTATTTTTGGCAGTTATTCACAAGCTCCTTATAGTTTTTCGCTGAGCTTTCTCTTTATCAGTATCATCATTTTATCGGAATCAACTCTCACGAGAATTCTTCATCTGATGTTAGCGCAAATATGTGTCTGCTTTGTCTTTCAGCAAAAATGGAATCTGCTCGCCAGCCTTTTAGGCATGCTGATCACGGCGCTCTTTCCTCTGCTCTTTCCGCTTTATCTTTTAAAGTGGACGACGCTCAGTCATTACCAATTAGACCTCATGCAATTCTTCGCGAGCTCTGCAAAAATTATCCCCAACTATAAACCCGAGTTCTTTCATCTCTTGTTTCTCATTCCCCTGATTCTGCGTAAGCCATGGTTATTCTGGAGCATGCTCTTTTGGATTTGAAAAGAGAGTCGAACATTTTGCCGGTGCAATCCCGAGTAAAATTGTCCTGAGGCAAAATAGACGAAGAGGCTTTATCGACATAATCAAGGAGATTACGTGAAGCTCATTCTCGCTTTAAGCATCGGTTTATTTTCGTTTACATCTCGTGCGTGGGCCAACCCCATCTCCGATAAGTTCGAAGTCCCTGCTTTTGAAAACAGTCATATTCAAACAGGCTACACATCTGAAACATCTCTTGATCCTGCCAACATCAAAGTCTTAGTTTGGAACATTTATAAAGCAGGCAAAAAATCCTTCGCAGCCGATTTCAAAAAACTTGCGAGTGATCGCGATGTCCTGATGATCCAAGAAGCAGAGACCAATCAAGACATGATGAGTGTGCTTGATCAATTCTCAGGATTTCAATTTGATCTCGGTGTCAGCTTCATTACCAAGAAAACCGGCGCGGCCACGGGAACCATGATTGGCTCACCTGTTGAAAAAAGTAATTTTGCTATTTTAAGAACCAAAGAGCTTGAGCCTATCGTGCTGACGCCAAAAGCGGTAACTGCTGCGACCTTTCCCATCAAAGGAATGGACACGGAACTGCTAGTGATTAATATTCACGGTCTCAACATGACGGAGAATACTGATTTCGTAAAACAACTTCTCTCTTGCGAAAAACTCATCGCTGCCCACAAGGGCCCGGTGATTTTCGCTGGCGACTTCAACACTTCAGACATCGACAAACTGAACGCCATGATGAGTCTCTCTTTCCGTCAAGGCATGTACACCGTCGGCTTCAAAAACGATCGCCGTCGCAAATCAACTTTCTCTCGACTCTTGATCGACCACACTTTCATCCGTGGCCTCAAAGTGCTCGACGCCGACGTCCCTAACGTCAAAGGCTCAGACCACAAGGCGATGAAAATGGAATTCGCGGTTTCGGAATAATTAATTCGATTCTACTTTAGCTCGACTGTAAGTTTTGTCTTCAATTTAAAAACGGCGAGATACTTGTCATAGGTCTCGAGCTTAAGTTTTCGTTTGCCTCTGACAAAATCTGAAACATTCTGCAAAGGAATTCCCGCCTTTTCTGAAAATTCTTTAATACCCATTTTAGGAATTGTTTCTCGAAGGGCATCTTCCAATGAAGCATCGAACTCATTGATGAGCGACAATAAACTCCCACGCGCAAACTTTGTATCCTGCATTTTTGTCGCAATATATTCATCATAGGAGTCACTTCTTCGTCCCATAATCCCTCCGGACAAATATCCCATGGCTGTTATTTATATTAAAAATTAAAACCACACTTATTTATTAACCCAAATTGGTTAATATTGCAATTTCTTAATATTGTCAGGATTATTAGCAAGGGACTTACATTGATAAACGAGCTGATACTTTGAAATTAGAATTTTTAATTACTAAAAGATTTCAGTTTGAAACAGCAAAAGTCACTTTTGAACATTATGAAGCACTTTTTAAGGTAAAAGGTGTTGGAACTTTAGAGCCAGGCGCCTTTGCCAAGAGAAGGATCAAAGACAATTTGATCATCGACGATTATTTTTTGATGATGAACGATAGCGTATAAAACTTCAGGGCTAAGATCTATTTCACCGGGCCATTCGATTGTACCGGCCTCATTGACCGTGACTTGCGAAAATATCTGATCATCAACTAAACCAGAGAAGACACCTTGATAATCAAACCACTGCTCGTAGTTAAGCGTACCAGCAGTCCCATCTGAAAACTTCAGACTAAGCACTTTGCCTGGCATTGTTTGAACTTCTATAATTTTTCTTAGTTCCATTACTGATCGAGTCCTGCAATTTTGATAACCTTCCCAAAGTTTATCATGGAATCCCAAGACTCTAAAAGTCTTTCTTGATGGATAAGTCTCCATTCTTCCGTCAATCCACGTGCTTTAGGAGGCAAAAATCCTGCTAAGATTTGCCCATCAGCAATTCGTATAGCGGCCTCAAACTCAGCATAGCGCACATGGAAATGAGGTGGGTTGTGATCCCTTGGGTTGAGAATTATTTTAATTCCATAAAATTGAGAAATAGTCGGCATACTGCAACTCCTTTGAAGGAGTTACTGCAGTAAGGATTTTTTAACTTGATCACGAACGTAATTGATTTTTATAACAACTAAAAATCTCACAGATCAATTTGATAAAATAAATGTTCAAATTTTAAGAATTCTTTTTGGGGGTACCAATTTGGAACCTCCATTCGTAGACTAAAGAAAAACCCGGTAGTCAGTCTTAAAAACAAAAGCCAAGCGCTCAGCCATTTTTTTACCGATGGGGCGTTTGCCATTTTCCATTTCAGAAATGACATGTTGGGGAACACCAATTTTCTCGGCAACTTCTACTTGAGTAAGTTGCAAAAGCTCGCGTTCAGCTCGCAAGGCCAATCCTCCTTCACCACTTTGCTTCAACAAATCCTTAAAACTATCGCGCCAAGGAGAACTCTCCTTAATTTCATACTGCCGTAACATCTGAATCAGTCCCTGAGCTTCATTTTTGGGCAGAGCAAATCGTTTGGGATTTTTTTCACCTATGCTCACAATCACATTTTCAGTACGGCGCTTTTTCATGGCTTCCGACATAATAAAATTCCACCATAATAAAACTCCACTAAAATAATTTCTTCCACAATTTCCCAGCAAACAACATAAGTAGGCTGACCTTTTTTCAAATGACAATGATAGCGATCTTGTTGTCCTTGAAGCTTTCCATAATTCTTAAACTTAACTCTTTCAGTATCAGCCCAGCACTCAATATAAGGCCCGTATTGCTCCATCTTCGACAGCAAGGCATAGAGCCTTAGCTTAATATCTCAGGTAACCGAGCTACCTCTTTGGTCATTCTCTTCGTGAATCGAATATTCCAATCCAACAAGACCTCCTTAACGATATCACATTTTTTGTGATATTACAAAATGCTTCAAAATCAAGGGATTATATTCGCTTGTCTAACAGCCCAGCAATGAGAACGAGTGCTTACGAGACACTTATTTCACAATTGAATAAAGCTCACTAAGATCAATTCGTTGAAGCAGTGTTTAAGCAAAAAGGTGTTGGAACTTTAGAGAACTTTAGAGCACTAAAGCAAGTTAGAAAGCCATTTATCTAAACTAAAAACAAGATCAATCCTAACAGAGCTTCCCTCTGCCAGAGATTCAGATTTTCTAACGGAAGATTTTACAGGGATAATGTATGATCCAATCTTGGTGTCATACCAGATTGCTGTGCTCCAGCGAGTATGATTAATTGTCGCAGACGTCTTGAGCCGTCCCCACCCTTCTTCAGAGACATAATGAACATCTCTTATTTTTTTTGCGAGGGCTTTGGGGATGGTTACAAAAAACCATCCCCCTTTTCCGCGGTATTTCCACAGCTTGCCTCTGAAAGAATATTCAAACTTTTCAATATGGGCCAATTTCACTATTTCCTTGTTCCGCCAACTCTTTCATAATGAGAAAAAACCATCGACTTGTCATCCATCAATGAAAATATTTTTCCAGTCTCTGGGTCTTTCATTATTTGCTCAGCAGCTTTCTTTGCATCCTCGGACGAAGTCCAAACAACAGAATCGATCCAAGAATTGCTCTCTTTACTAAAATAATACTCTCTTGACTTGAAGCCCTCATATTTCTTAACACAGGTATTTAATTTTTCGAGGGCCTTCTTTTGATCTTCCATGGAAACATTTTCTTTAAACTTAAATGATACGATCTCGAAAACATCTCCTGCTTTTGCAGCGTTTGAACCTAGCATAAATAATCCTCCTATGAGCAATGTTTTAACTTTCATGTAATCTCCTTTTTGAGAATAATACTTGTAAATATGTCACTATATGACATATTAAAAAAGAGGATAGGAGTGTATGGGAAAAGGAAGCCTGAGAGATAAGTCTCACAGACATTCATTAATTTTGTCTTTACTAAGAAGTGAAGATTTTTGGACTACCGAGTCACTATGTCTAAAGCTATCTATTAGTCATCGGACTCTAATGCGCGATTTAGCTGAGCTTCGAGAAATTGGACATCCCATTGATTCAGACAAAGGACGTGGGGGTGGAATATCTTTGCGCGGCAGATGGGGATTAACAAAGCTTCTCCTAAGCAACGAGGAGGTCATCAGCATGCTAGTCTCATTAGCAGTAACCGAAGCAATTGGAACGCCTGTTTTAGGTGGTAATCTTAAGAGTATAAGAAATAGGATTTCTGACTCATTTCCACAGGATCAAAGAATCTTAATAAAAAAACTCCGAAGCCGCATCTTGGTCGGCAAATTGGCCTCAACAGAAGTGCTAAGTTCTTATCAGGCTCCAAAAGATTCAATACTTGATGCCCTAAATACCGCTTTTTTTCATCAAAAAACTCTAGTGATGAAATACACAGATGGAAAAGATGCGACCACTGAAAGAGAAGTTGAACCTCAAATGATTCTGCTCAATTGGCCTGTGTGGTATTTCCTATGCTGGGATAGAACAAAGAAAGACAAAAGATTATTTAGAATAGATCGAATTCAAAAGATAACATTAACAAATCAACATTTTTCTTTAAAAAGTTATAGCGACCTTGCTGCCGGATTTGAAGAGTTTTTCGAGCCGCTCTGAACCCTTTAACTCTCCTGGATCAAATCGTTGAAGCGGTGTTTAACTCAATCGGTATTGGAACTTATTTAAAAAAGCAGAGCTACTGGAAAGTCTGAAAAATGGGCCTTAATGTTTGCTAGGGTCTTCAACTGTGGATTGGCGGTTTCTGCTTTTTCCAATTTCACATAAGAATTGATATTTTTATAGTTAAGGATATCTGCCATTTCCCTCAGGGTCAGCCCCGCTTTAATTCTAGTTTGTCTAATTAACATTGAAAAGGCCACAGAAGGATGCACCGGAACTTGAACAATATTCTTCCCTGTTATTTTTGAAGTTTTCTTGGGCAAGGGAAAAATGTGGTTAGATTTTTCTGGCTCTGCCAGAAATAAGTTCAAAACATTTTCCATATTCCTTACCAATTTATCCATTGTATCAGCCTGAGTGGAGCAACCATCAAGTTCTACACATTCTGCCCAGTATCCCTTATTCTCTTTATGAATTTTAAATTGATAAAACATCATCTTCCCCATCGTTAAATTTTTCGTTTCAAACTTTTTAACAATTTTCTCTCAAGACCTTTTTTCAAGTCTTGATTGCCATGAATTGGTATCGATTCCCTGAAAAGACCTTTGCCAACAATCACATGACTTCCGTTTTGCCTTAATATCTCCCAGCCATCTTCTAGAAAGCGTTTCAGCATTTCCTTACCACTTATCGGCATAAGCCACTCCTTATTTTACACCTACAGGTGTAAAACCTCAAATCATCATCATTTCCTAGGTTTAGAGTACTTCAAGGCCAATAAGAGCTTTAGGAGAGCTAAAGATATGAAATGAGATTTCATACGAATCTTGAGGTTCCAATTTGGAACATCAAAAATGACTTTTGATCATTATGAAACACTGTTTAAGATAAAAGGTGTTGAAACTTTCTAAGCCACAAGCGCCCGAATAATCGCCGAGATGGTTGAGAGCTCAGGATTAAACTCTTTTGCGGGATCGATCAAATCATACAACGTTCGACGTCCCACTCCCGCCAATTTAGCAATCTGTGTTTTATTCACTGTCATCAAGTGAGCTGTTAAGACCTCGCGGAATGAATCCAAGTCGCCAGTCTTAATACACTCAAGCAATGTATCAGCAACTAAGTCAGTATTTTTTAATTCCGAACTATTAAACGCCTTATGCTTCTTCAATGATTTGATCCCTGATTTTTTGGGCTTTTTTAATGTCCCGCGCTTGGCCATTTTTATTTCCTACGTTCAGAATAAGAATGTGCATTATTCCGCACGCATTATCAAGGCAATGAAAAATTTGATCCAAGGAGATGATTTGCTAAAGGTGACATATTGGCACCTTTGAAAACGACTTATGAATGATGAAACAGCGTTAAAGCAAAAAGATATTGGAACTATTTGATTAATCCTATTTTTTTTCGATTTTTAGGATGTGAAGGCAATTGAAGTTGAAGTTTATCTATTTTCTCAAAAATGATTTCAAAGACTTGAACGAATTCCTCTGAATCACTTTCGAGTTTCAAGATTCTCTGAAAAATATCATAACCTTCTGTTTTGGATTTTTTCATATTAACAAAAGCTCGAATGATCCTGATATTAACTTCAATTGCAACGGGACTATTTAGCACTCCAGAAAGCGCAGCAATCCCATATTCAGTAAACGCATATGGGGTATATCTTCTACCGCCATATGAACTTGAGATCCCAATTTGGGATCTCAAGTTTTCCCATTCTTCGCTTGATAGTTTGATAAGAAAATCCTCAGGGAATTTTTCTAAATTCCTTTTCACATTTCGATTTAATATTCTCGTTTCTACACCATACAATTTTGCTAGATCTGTATCTAAAATAACATTTACACTTCGGACTTGGAAAATCATGGCCTCGATTTTTATCGCAGTTAACTCCCCCATCTTCACCTCCTAAGTATTCCATCCATGCTTAGTCACAAGGAACTACCGGTTTAAAAGAGCAAGTGCACGATCACAGCGAAGATATAGCTGAAGTCTTGTGTTATTAGGTTGAGTTTCTGCCAATAGAGTCAGTTCCTCCGGAGGAAGTTTGAATTCACTTTCAATCCGCTCCAATTCACTAGAAAAATACAACTTAGCCTCGAGCTCGCTACTAAACTTCGGCAAAAGGGTAAGTGCTTTTTGATTTAAACTTTGATTCATCATTATGTCCAAGTTACCTCCATAATAACTGATCTTACTCGTTGAGATCAAACGCAAAAGATCAATAGTATCAGTGTTTTAGATATTAGCTTTTAATTGATAAGCAGTATTATAGCCAGAAGATATGGAGCAAAAAGCCCACCTATTTCACATATGAAAACTTAGCCAGATATCTTTCTAATAGTGAAGCACTGTTTAAGTAAAAACGTGTTGGAATTTTAAAGTTTGAATTAAAATCTATATTTGATAATGTTTAACAATGAGAAAACTTGAAAGATTGGATAAGTTACTAAAAATTCAATTAATACATTCACAAGAAACTGGAATTGAAGTTCTAAAAGAAAATATTGATGTCATGCTCGATATCCCTACTCAAATATCACTTATCAGATCACTCTATCTTCAATTTTTATCAAGAGGCCTAACTGCCAAACAAAAGGGATTATTTCAAGGAACCATTCGAGAGCTGAGAGTTAAATTTCAGTACATCGATGAGAAATCGAAAGAAAGAATTTTCAAAGAAAATAAACTAATAAATCTTGAAGAACTGCTGTACTAATCTCTCCTGGATCAAATCGTTTAAGCGGTGCTTTAGGGCTTCAACGAAGTCTAATCTTTTTGCGGTCACCATGTAAATGCGATTTGAGCAAATGATCATGTTCATCGAGTTTTTTGAAAACAAGTTTGAATAGTTTCTTCGTATCTTGCTCGAACCTTTTCATTTTCAAATCACGCTCTTCCCCAATTGCATTAAAACTTCGAAGCTTAGTAAAAATTCGCATGATCTCGATATTGATTTGAACTGCCACTTTTGAATTGAGAACACTTGACAGCATGGCCACACCATTTTCAGTAAAAAAATACGGCAAGTTTCTTCTTTTGTATTTTTGATAGCTTAGTAGATTTGTGGTCGCAAATCTTCCAACTCTTTGTTATCACAATTGAATTTTCAATCTTCGAACTTACCAATTCCATCTTCATAGAAATCCTCCAATCTGACCTTTTATCAAACGGAAGAACTTTTTTGGAAAAGATCTCAATGTGTGAGTCTAAATTTAGACTTATTTTTCAGAATTAAATCAATCTAACTGTGATGCTCAGCTGACACGTACTAAGCGCGATCCCCTCTTTCGAAAGCGTGTGCTCGCCATCTACGACAACCGCTGCGCCTTTTGCCATCTCAAAATCAAACTCAATCACAACGACCTCTCAATGGAAGCCGCCCACATCATGTGGAAGGCCCGCGGCGGCCCCTGTACCGAACAAAACGGCCTCTCCCTCTGTCCCACTCACCACTACACTTTTGACAAAGGTGTCTGGAGCCTCGACCCCAATTACAAAATCATCTTGAGCTCAAGCCTTCTGCTCGACAAAAGATCCGACCTCTTCTTCGAACCATTCAAAGGCCAAGCCATCACCGACTCCATCCTCGACGACAACTTTTTACCTCATCAAAAATTTCTAAAGTGGCATGGGGAGAATATTTTTAAGAAAAAGGCAATGAATAACTGAACTATATCAACTTACTTATTCAAAAGAAAAGTGTGTAAGACTAGAATTACTTTCCATTAAAATGTAGTGTAAAAATTAAACAATTATTTAACTATAATTTCAAAATTTAGCGAAACTATTGGTAATTTAATTTTTGAATAATCACCATGGATTTCCCTAAATTTCCTTGCCTCTTCTTCGTTTATATACTGAATCTTTTTTTCATGTCTGTAGTGTAATTCTTCATAATAAGGATTTCTATATTCATATGGGTAAATTCCGAAAGAATCCTTCATATCTTGAGAAATACCAAAAGCGATGTTAATGCTGTTATGATCCCCTATTAATATCAGATCAACGATACTTTTAGCCATCCCTTCTGAATTACTAAAATTAACATCATTACTACCGTAGCTAGAATTAGAACAAATAAGACGAAGGTCATTCATTAACTTTTCTAATTTGAAAAACTTTTCCTCAAGATCTTTTATTGTAAGCAACCGAACAGATTCTTTACGAGTCTCTGCATTTTCATAACTATGGGCTCGATTTCTATCTCTATCTTTTATAATCGCTTCACAAATAGAATAAAAATTCTCTTTTAGATCATTAAAATCATCTTGAGTAGGCATACTTTTGCCTTTACTAATACAGCCAGGAAAAAGCCTTCCATAAGATTCAAGACATGATTTCAAAATTAAGGATTCAAGAAAAGAGTCCTGCCTTTGATGAGCTGCGAAGTAAGATTTGGCAATTAACTTTTGAGTAGGTTTTTCTAATTCCTTAGCAAAATTTGGCAACTTACGGAAAAAGCCTTTTTTCCTAATCATCCCTCTACCAATACTCGCAAGATCTATAACTAACATAGAGTAACTATCCCGTAGCATTTGATATATGACATCACCGCGAATATTGAATCGTTTTGATTTCGTTGTTGAATCAAGTTCTTTTAAAATATTCTCTAAGAAGTAAAACCTCTTTTTTACTATTAAAAAATATCTTTCGTGTTCTTCTATAAGGTTAATTAATTTCATTGCTTAATCATGAACATTTTTAAGCCTATCATTCTCACAATCAAGAGTTTGCAAATGAATAATCGAACTGTTCAAGCCTTTAAATTCTAAACGATTATTTCCTCTCATATACTAGGATTTCCCATTTCAGATTTAATTGGAAGTCTATTCAAATCATCTCGATACTGCTTCCAATTCGGCATATAAAAATCCATTAGCGACGCAAACCGGACATTATGAGTTGGCTCAAGTAAATGAACCATCTCATGCAAAACAACATATTCTAAGAACAATGGGTCTTTACGGGCCAAGTCTGTATTGAGTCGAATGCTGTTTCGAGATGGATTACTTCCTCCCCATTGAGTTTTCATATCTTGAACAAATAGCTTATCGACACTGACATTGAGCCTTGATGAATACTTTGCAACTAATTCTGGAACAGCAGATCTTATTTGTTCTCTGTACCATTCTTCTAAAATGGATTTCATTTTTTCTTTACTCGTCCCCTCTTTAACTTTCAATAAAAGATGGGAATGCTTCAGTTCAACTTCAGGGGAATGATCAACTTCAACAATCTCCAACAAATAGCGCTTGCCCCAAACATAATGACTCTCTCTGTTTAGAAACTCACGCTCTGGCACACGCTCTTGTTCAACGAATTTCTTTTTTTCACTTTTAATCCAAGGTATCTTAGATATCGCAAAGGCCCTAAGAGCTTCAGGACTCATCTTTAAAGGAGCCGAAATGCGAACATCTCCAAAAGGGGGATTCACACTCAAGTGAATGTTCTTAATTTCTTTAAATGTAACATTGATGACGATGTCACCAAATTCAATCTGCATCAAAATTCCTCGTGATTAAAAATAATGATGAAAATTCGCTCAACTTCAGCATCATCTTGCAGGATATTCCAGAGTATTCCCTTAATCACATTTTCTTTTGCTGTCACGCCTCTCCAAGCATCAGGTCTCTTATTTTTCACTTCTGAATCAATTTTAAGAGCAAGCTCAGCGTTTTGACCTAGATTGTTGTAAAGAGCAGCTTGGCCTGGAGTTTTGATGGTTGAAGGTGCCAATGACAATCCACCACTTTGAACTTGCTTAGCAAGCTCAGCGACTTTCTTTAAATACTCTTCGTAATTATCAGCATTCTCTTTTCTTAACTTAATAACTTCATCCAAAAGTTGTGACATACGATCGTAATAAGCGGGGTCATTGAGATGCTCTTTAACAATTTTACTTCTGATATTGTTCTCAACTATCTCGGCCACCGATTTATTATCCTTAGGCTGCTTATTCCCAAACTTCTGGGCCATCGCATCAGCGATACCAGACTTCACAATCAACTCAATAAGTGGAACATCTTCAAACACAGAGATTTTTCTAGGATCAGAAGCTTCAATATAGGTATCGATAAGATGCCTCATATCGGCCTCATAGGCTTTAAGATCAATCTCTTCACCGCTTGCTCTGCGAATAAGATTTCTCAGATCAACTGCCTGAGTCAGCATGGACTTAATACGACCAATTTCATCTTTGGTGTATCCAGCTTCATCCATATCATTTGATAGATTTGCAAAGGCCCTCGTGAAGTTAGCAACCTCTTTGTAAAGAGTTGACCTTAGAGGCTCTCGCTCCATCAAATCAGAAACAATTTCTGTATTACCACAGAAGTAATGAATACTTTCCAGTTCACCTTTAGGCTGCGGTATTGGTTCAAGTAGATGAAAGATTTTATTCTCAGCTTCATCGAGCTTCTCACGGGCCTTTTCAATTCTCGATTTCATGAAAATTTCGGGGTCTGCTCCTTCTGCACTGGTATCCAACTCTGAACTATAAACCGAAATAACTTTTTCAACTTTCTTGAATAAATCCTTATAGTCCACAATATAGCCAAACTCTTTATCATCACCATCAAGACGATTAGTGCGGCAAATCGCCTGAAATAGGCCGTGATCCTGCATACTCTTATCGATGTATAGATAAGTACAAGATGGAGCATCAAAGCCCGTTAAAAGCTTATCCACAACCACGAGAAGCTTCATGTTCGCAGGCTCTTCGATAAAGAGCTTCTTCTTCTGTTTCTCATAAGTTTCTGTCTTATTGAGATTTGGCAGAGGCTGCACATCTTCTAAGAGTTCGTTATAGGTATTGTATATGAACTGTCTGTCAGTTTCATTATTGGCACCTGTCTCTTCTACGGTTGTGTCTTTCTTATCAAGATTATAAGACGTGATGATGGCGCACTTTCCTTTGAAGACCGTTTTTTGAAAAAGATTAAAATACTTACAAGCTTCAAAAATACTTCCAGCCACTAAGATGGCATTTCCTTTGTCATTGTTGAGTCTTGTTTTAACGCTAAAATCAAAAACAATATCTGACACAACTCTTTCCATGCGTGAGCGTGAACTCATCAGTTTTTGCATCGTCGCCCAGCGTTTTTTCAGCTCATCTTTTTGCCAGTTATTAAGCCCTCGTGTTTTAGCGTCAAACCAACTATCAATTTTATCTTCCGAACCAAGTTCCTGATCAATATCACGGGCCTCATAAAGTAAATCTAAGACAACCTTGTCATCCACCGCTTCACTAAATTTATAGGTATGAATGTATCGACCAAAGATTTCTAAACTGGTTTCTTTATCTTTTTTAAGAAGTGGCGTTCCTGTAAAACCAATAAATGTCGCATTAGGCATAAGAACCTTCATGGCTTCATGCAGTTTCCCACTTTGAGTCCGGTGACACTCATCCACAAAGACAAACAACTCTCCCACAGTCTTACTAGGCTGCGTCTTCATCTCTTCAATGAAGCCATCCCAGTCTTCAACTCCACGCTGTCCAAATTTATGCACTAATGTACAAAGTAGTCTTGGAGTTGGCAGAGCAAGATTAGACATCAAATCTCTTCCGCTTTTAGTCCGATAGATAGTTTCACCAGCAGGCTTAAATACTCGCTCTGAAATCTGTTCATCTAACTCTTCTCTATCCGTGATAACAACCACACGGGCCTTAGAGTTATTCTCTAAAATCCATTTAGCAATCATCACCATCACAATACTCTTACCACTGCCCTGAGTGTGCCAGATGATCCCACCTTCACGTCGTCTCACGAAATCCTGAGCGGCTTTCACTCCAAAATACTGATGGACTCTAGGAAGCTTCTTGACTCCGCCATCAAATAAAACAAAGTCATAAATAAGTTCTAAAAGACGATCTTTTCTGCACATCTTTAAGAGGTACTTATCAAGCTTAAAGCGAGTGTTATCCTCTTCATCTTCTTTCCATGTGAGGAAAAATTTCTCTGAAGTATTGATCGTTCCGTATTTAAGACCCTCGGTATCATTTCCAGCAAATAAAATTTGTGCCGTTGTGAAGAACCATTCATTAAATTCTGGTTTTTGATTAGAAAGAAGTTGCCTGATCCCATCACCGATACTGACTCTGCTATTTTTAAGCTCAATCACACTTGAAGCGATACCATTGATATAGAGAACTAAATCAGGTCTGCGCTCGTTTTTACCTTTGAGTGTCACTTCTTCCGCAACAGCAAAGTCATTTTTCTCAGGCTCGGCCCAATTTATAAACTTAACAGTCTCACCGATCTTACTTGCATCAGTTTTGACTGAAACTCCATAGCGAAGCAGTGAGAAAACTTCTTTATTGTTTTGATAAAGGGAGCGGTTAAAATTATTGGCCTCAGCCTTGAGAGCTTGAATGGCTTTGTTGATTTGATCTTGTTTATAGCCAGACTTCGTTAAATACCCAGACAAGAGACTTTCATCTATGTTGCTATTATTTTCTCGCTCTTCCCAGTTACCGAGGTAGCGATAAGCCAATTCATTTTTAAAAAGCTCTACAATTCGATTCTGTGTCGCCCTCTCTGGCTTTCCTATTAAATCACTCATACTAACCTAATCCTTCCTGTTAGTAGCTCTTGCATCATGCCTTGTTTGAGGAGGCGAGCTTTTTGTAACTTGGCTTCAAATACTTTCAGATCCTGATCTAAATCTCTCAATGCTTGAGCGATAGCTTTTTGTTCTCTAATTTCAGGGAATTTTATTTTCATTTCTGTAATCATTTCTCTTCTGACTGAATCAACAGACGATTTCGCCGTCATTTGCATAATTCGGTCATAGAAATTCTCACTAAAGAACAAAAAGAAATAGTAACCATCAACATCTTCACTAAAGTTTGACATTCGGTAGACACGTTGGTGTACATCAAACTTTCCCATTATGTAGTGAAATACCTTGCCCGTGCCAACTCCATCTCCAGCAGTCAAAACAGCTTCACCATCAAATGAGTAAGTGTTAATTCTTTCAATTGTTTGAGAGCGTACGAAGAATGGGTAATCTCCATCCTCAATTCGATCCTGAGTATTTTTTGAGCCTGTTGTAACTTCACAAACGTTTTCAATGTTTTCCTCTGACCAACTTTTGCTAAAGCCGCTCAGTCGGCGTTTACCACTAAGAAGTTCTTGGACTGCCCCTTTTTTAATCAGGCGTTTTTTGGCGATGAGTTTTTCAAGCGATTCAATATAAGCGTCGGCATCGGAAAGTGCGTTGGCGATGGCTTCTTGTTCTTTTTTTGGAGGCAACGGTATGCGCACCTGTAGAAATTCTGTACTTCTTAGGTGCTTTTGAGTACTTCCGACAGCTGATCCAGACATGGCTTTTCTATATTGGGTAGATATAGATTGATAAACAATATATTTTGGATCAACCTGAAACTTATCAAGCCTTATCCCGAAAGTTCCTTGCGCAAGAAGTACTTTTGAGTTAGCACGCAAAGAATTTATTATTCCAAGTTGAGGAGCCGATGGAACAAGGTCTCTTAGAGAAACAATTAGCCAACTATCATCGACAACTGAATTTTTATTTTTTTGAGCGCACTCAATTTCAACAAATCTACTAGGACGCACAGAAAGATCAAGATAACCACTATAAGAAACATCCCCTTTATGGGCAACTAAGAAACCCGATGATTTAAACTCGCTTGGATTAATAGCAACGCCTGAACACTTTTCAAGTACAAAATCAAAAATCTTTTTTGATTTCCAGGGATAAGTGTAATTAAGCTCCATCTTTACCTTCTTTTAATTGAGAAAAAATTGTCGGCCAAGAGCGAGGAGGTCTACGACAGATCGAGTCCTTACATACAAATGCACAAACCTTCTCTAATTGGTTTGAACTACAAATATCTGGATTCGTATGGCGACACCCGAAAGTGCTGTTAATGGTGTCAAACTCTGACAATGGGGACTTTTGGGGTATTTTCAATGATGAAATACTTTTTTTATCGTTCATAAGACAAACCCCATCTGCTCAAGATGCTTATTCACCTTTGATTCAAATGCTGAAACTTCCTTGATGAGTTCTGGCAACGCCAATTCATATCTTTCAGCAAGATCTTTTATTCTTGAAGTGAGTGACTGGCTGATGCGATCTAACTCTCCATGAGCATCTTTAGCTAGACTTGCCATCCATTTATCTTCCACCACCAGCGTTTTAATATCTTCAACCTTCAGTTTGGAATATTGCTTCATCGCTAGCTCATCAAGCTTTGTATCTAGCTCTTTGACTTTCTTTTTCAGTTCAGATTCTTTGTCACAAAGATCAATGTATTCTTTTAAAATTCTGGCTTCTTCCTTAGACTCTTTGTCTTTGGATATTTTTTTTAATTCAGCTGCTGCATTAGCCTTATTAACTTTATCAAAACTACTAAAAGCTCCTTCATCTCCACCATGCTCTTCCGCCATCTCAGCAATCTGAGCAGATACTCCTTCAAGTTCAGAGTTGTCTTGAATTAGCTCTTCTTGCTCTTTAGAAAAGTATCTCGCTACGACCAACTCTTTTGGAATAAGATCACAAGTCCAGCCTTTATCTTTTTCTTTTCCTTTCTTATCTTTTTCAATCACTCGGTACGTCTCTGCCTTCCACCCCTCAGCTGAAATGAGATAGAGATCATCAGACATCGTGGTCGCCCAATAATTTAGTATATGCTGATAGATATTATACGCATCCATCAAAGGCTTACCTTCATAATGATGGAGTAACTCTTCAGAGAGCTTACTGATTTCTTCTTTAGGATGAAGTCCTTCATTAAGCTTCTTTAGATTTTTGGTCGCCTTATCTCTCCACAGCTCAAAGTGCTGATTCATGGATGTGATAAAAGTCTTAAACTCTGGATGTTCATAAATTGCTGCTTTAATTTTAGACTTCTCGAAAGTGACATTAAAATATCCCTTACGAATTTCTTTAAAGAGCGAATTTTTAAGCTTTGGACAAACTTCCCAGTATTTTGAAAGAGCATCAATATCAGCTTTGGGTATTCCGCCGAGAAGATGTCCTGCAATGTCTTGCTGATCTTCAGCGACTTGTGTGTCGATGTAGCGAGGAAGATTGAGGTTGTATTCGTTCTTCTCAATTTCGCTCAAGGGCACCATGCGAGAGAATTTAGGAATCTCAAACTCTTTATTGAAGGCATCGACAATTTTATGAATGTCTTGGCTTCTAAGTCGATTTTTTGGGCCATCCTTCATATAACCTTGGCTAGCATCAATCATAAAGATGGCCTTACGATTAGCGGCTTCTTTTTTATCTAAAACAATAATGCAAGCGGGAATACCTGTTCCGTAAAATAGGTTCGCTGGAAGACCTATGATGCCTTTAATGTAGCAGCCATTTTTTGTGATGAGGTTTTTACGAATATCAGCTTCTGCGTTTCCTCTAAAAAGAACTCCGTGAGGGAGAATACAGGCCCCAGCTCCAGTGCTTTTCATAGAACGCACGATATGAAGAAGATAAGCATAATCTCCTTGTTTGGCTGGAGGGACTCCGAAGGTTTGAAAACGTCCATAAGTATCATTAGCAGGATCAATTCCCGTACTCCATTTTTTATCAGAGAAAGGAGGATTAGCGACAACATAATCATATTGCTTGAGATCGTTACCATCTTTGAACTTAGGATCAGAAATCGTATTCCCTTGCTTAATATCGGCCGTGGGATTGTTATGCAGAATCATATTCATCCGAGCAAGACCACTAGTCGCTGAATCTTTTTCTTGTCCGTAGAGAGTAGGCTTCACCTTCGCTTCGTCACCAACTTTTAATAAAAGTGACCCCGATCCACAGGCTGGGTCATAGACAGTTGTGTTTGCATTGACCTTGGCATTTTTAATCCCCAGAATTTGCGCCATAATGCGACTGACTTCTGCGGGAGTATAGAACTGGCCTTTACTCTTTCCACTTTCAGTAGCGAAGTGGCGCATAAGAAACTCATAGGCATCGCCTAAAATATCATCGCCATCAGCTCGGTTCTTTGAGAAATCGAGAGCTGGATTTTCAAAAATTGCGATGAGGTCTGTTAGACGTTCAACTTTCTCTTTACCTGCGCCAAGCTTACTTGAGTCATCGAAGTCTGGCATATCAGAGAGTTTATTTTCTTTGGCGAGAGGGCCGATGATCTTTTTATTGATCTGATCGCCAATATCAGTTTTACCTTTAAGTGCGACCATATCACTGAAGGTTGCTCCCTTAGGAATAGTAATTGGTGAGAATTTCTGCCCAGCATATTTATCTGAGATGTATTTAATGAAGAGAAGAACGAGTACATAGTCTTTGTATTGACTTGCATCCATGCCTCCACGCAAGTTGTCGCAGCTTGCCCAAAGAGATGAATAGAGTTCTGATTTTTTAAGTGCCATTTAGCTTTTCCTTTTAATTAATTATTCAACTGAAGCAGCCTCTCCAGCCTTCACCCACTGATCAACTTCATGGGTTTTAAACTTCCACTGCCTTCCGATTTTATGTGCGGGAATTTTCTTTGAATCAAGCCAACGATAGATCGTCTCTTTCGAGATCCCTAAATATTGCGCAATTTCTTGAACAGACAGCCATCTATCCGTGATTTCCAGATTCATTATCGACTCCGTGATAATTTCAAAAAAGAATATAAGTGCCTAAAATTATGCTCAATAAAATCTCATCAGACAAGCTATGACTAATAATAAACACTCATGAGTAAAGTTTTTTTTAACCCATATCTAAACAAATTTAACTAAAGCCCGAGTATTGGGGTCCGATAAGCCTAAACTATCACCCGTGGAGATCGAGATGGACGTCGGACGACTTAAGAAAGTTGAGCTTAGAGAAATATGGAAAAATGAAGCCACTGATTTTACTTCATGGCTTTACGACAACCTCGATGCGCTGAGCGACGCCATTGATTGTATTCTCGTTGAGCCTGAGCAAGAAAGGAAAGTAGATGGTAGTCGATATTCTATTGATATATTGGCAGAAACTGAGTCAGGTGAAGGTGTCATCATTGAAAATCAACTTGAGCAATCAGACCACAAACATTTGGGCCAAATAATTACGTACTTAACTAATATGGACTGCAAAATAGCGATTTGGGTTTGCAAAGAGCCCAGGCAAGAACATATCAACGCAATTAACTGGCTTAATGAAATCTCGGATAAATACTTTTATTTGGTTAAACTAGAAGCTTATAAGATTGGAGATTCAGAGCCAGCCCCATTCTTTAGTGTTATTTGCCAACCGACTGAAGAAATGAAGACGCTTGGTGAAAACAAGAAAGTCATCATTGAAAATCGCTTGGCCCGTCATAACCGTAGAGAGCAATGTGACACATTAATCGTCCCCGCCCAAGAAGAAGGATTCAAGGAAGTCTTTCTTGGAGAAGATCGTTGGTACGCTATTAGAATTAGTGAGAAGCGAATCCCTCAAATTAAATATATCGCCGCTTATCAAGTATCCCCTATTAGCTCTATTACTCATATCGCTGAAGTTAAAGAAATAATTCCTTTTGAGGATTCTGGAAAGTGGCAAGTTATTTTCAAGAAGCCAGCAAAAGAGATCAAGCACATTCCTCTCGGCGAGAACACTGCAAAATCCCCTCAAGGACCAGTTTATGCTGAGTATGAAAAGTTGATTAATTCAAAGACTGTTGAGGATGCGCTTGCGTATGATGATTATAAAAAGAAGGCTGCGTAGTAGAAATTTTGGATTGTGAATGAATAAATTAAATGATTCAGAAATGAAATTTATAGCTGATGCAAAAGATTTCTTTGAGAATGACTCCGTTCTCATCAAAATGACCAATGCAATTGGAAAACCAATCGAGATCGCTCACGAAGCATT
Organism: Bdellovibrio sp. CG22_combo_CG10-13_8_21_14_all_39_27; assembly: GCA_002786715.1. GTDB lineage: Bacteria > Bdellovibrionota > Bacteriovoracia > Bacteriovoracales > Bacteriovoracaceae > 21-14-all-39-27. Next base: position 65,463 of record PCTW01000038.1, on the reverse strand, counting down.
GCCAAAGTCAGTTGCCAAGTATTTAGACAAAGGAATTGATAAGGCCATTAAGGCTTCACTTGCTACAGCTCTTAAGACATTAGGCGAAAGTTCTCAAATTAGCTTTGAAGAATCATTGAAGCAAACAACTAATAAAAGATGGCTTCATGGAACTTTATCAGGAGTAAGTGGAGGTATTTGTGGATTCTTTGGAGGTCCTGGCATTCTAATAGATCTACCTTTAACCACTACCCTTATGATGAGAAATATCTCTTCAATTGCAAATTCATATGGTTTCGGAATAAGTGATCCGACAATGCCATTAGAGTGTCTCTATGTGTTCACTCTCGGAAGCAAAAGTGAGCATGATGATGAAATCGATAGTGCTTACTATACGAGCAGGCTCGCTTTAGAAAACATTATCAAAGCATCTGCAGAATTTATTGCAGTGAATTCAGCCAAAGTGGTTCTGGAAAATATAGAAAAAGGCTCAGCTCCCGCCTTGATCAATTTTATTGCTCGAATTGCCTCATATTTTGAAATTGTCGTTACTGAAAAGCTGGTTGCTGAAGCTATTCCAGTTGTAGGCGCAATTGGTGGAGCATCTATAAATATTGCCTTTTGCGACTATTTTGGACAAGCAGCAAAGTATCACTTTGGTATGCTTAAACTTGAATCGATTTATGGCAAGGAATTCATATCTGAAATTTATAATGAATTCCAACAAACAAAAAAAACTGCATAAGTTTAATTTGATAGGAAACGTTTAATGTTAAAAGTATTAGCTTCAAATGACCATCGTGTGAAAGTGAACTCTTATATTGTTATCAAATATGCTTTATTCACTACAGAGCCAACTGCAATTATCTTAGGTTCTCTTGGTTCAATTTCAATTAAAAATATTCAAGTCCAAGAAATGAACGAAGAAAAAACGAAGTCAGTTTTTGGTACCGCTGCTACTGGATTATTGGGAGGAATTTTACTTGGACCTATTGGCTTGGTAACTGGAGCTTTAATTGGAGGAAATGGTAAAAAGGCACATTATGGGATTTTTTATAACAATGTGAAAATTTTAATTGAAACGACAAATAATGAGGACATAAATGCATTACGTATTTTAGCCTTTAGTAATAATTTTAATGAGCAGAACTATATAGAGCCTGAACAAAACTTTAAAGTTCAGTATCAAGAAAACTTAATCAATTCTGAGTCTAATCAAGCGCCTACTTATATTGCTCAAGCACAGAATCAGAAGAAAATTTTTACTTTTTCAAGATTAGTGGTTTTTGCATCAGTATTTCTTGTTTTTGTCATTGCAAATAGAAATTCATCAATAAACTCTGAAGACTTCCAAAAGAATAAACAAGAATATATTTCAAACATAAATTATAAAGTTGAAAAATTGCAAGTGGATAGCTTTTTAAACTACATAAAAAAATTCAATGCTGAAGATGATAAGGAAATTAGAGAAATTAAAATTACGGGTATTAAAAAAATATTAAAAAGGCTTCCAGCGAGCGAAGCAGAAGGTAATCTCGCATTGTACCAAGAACTTAACAAATACGAGCCATCACAATTTAATGAGAACAAAATTTCATTTTATTATAAGAAATCTAACCCTGTTGAAAAAGATAGATCCAAAGATCAATTTAAAACTTGTGTTAACAATGGAATATCTTACTTTAAAGAAATAGGATCATTTCCTTACTTATCTAATGGACAAGATGCTATGATGGTGGCCAAACAAAAATGCGGTCGAACGACTGGAGCTTTCCCTAGTGGCGACTAATTCAGATAATCTTTTCGCATGTCATAAATCGATTTAGTAATTTTTTTGCACCTAAGGCTATTGCACTAATTAACATATAGTTGTTGTCCAAATCCATAAAAAGCAAATTTTTAATATCATCAAAATGGAGCTGAACTACTACTCTTTTATCTTGATTCGCCGTAGGAATAAGTAACCAAAGTACTTTCCCAAGCTCGAGATCTTCTTCAGAAAAATCAAAGAGCACTGGAGCATTACAATCAGCCCAATCCATAGCTATTTTACTATCGTTTAAATTAAAGAGATAAGTGAGTGGGATATTGTTTACTTTATTACCTTTATCTAGAGCAATGCAAAATTCTCTGTAATCACTTTCCCTTAAACTTAAACCATTCACTACCCATAAAATATTTTTATAAAAATTATTTCTTAATAAGACTTCTTCTTCTTTTATGCGAGAATTTTGAAATTCAATTACCAAACCATTATTAAGCTTTATGTCTGCAATGTGCTTTTCACCTGTCAGGTCATCTATATTAATAATTTCATGAAACTCTTTAGGAAATTTGCTTTTCCAATCTCTATGCCAAATGGTCTCATTTTCCCACCACAAGTCACACTCGCACTTTGTTTTATGGGCCCAGTGCCAAATGATCTTCTTTCCACATTTAGAAATCATTTCGTTTCCGCAACAAATACAGAGCCCTTTAAAATTTGGACTCGCTTCACTTTTGATCCCATTAACTAATGCATATTGCATGTGTCCTCCAAGACGAATTGACTTGGAAGGAAGAAAAGCATAAAACCCGTTACGGATTCAATACGGTATTTTACTTATAAACCCGTAACATATTCATAATTTCGAATACTTGAGCAGATATGACAAAAAAGTATTATTGGCAATATTTAGATGGTGAAATTAAAAAGTTGCATTCGAAGGGACTTTTGGATTTTCTAATTAAGGAAGCAAATGATTGGATACATCAAAGTAAGAATTCTCAAATTTTAACAAGAAGCTTTGAAAACGATTCAAGGTTTTTTAGCTTTAAAATTCTCACTAGCTACATTAATGAAGGGTTGTCTGAATCCTTTATGGCAGAACTCAACTTATTGAGCTCCAATTTAAAATTTAGTCATAAATTTTTACTAAATAAAAAGACCAAGAAGGCAGAACTAATCGAAGTTCTAGATATGTCAGGTTATGGAACCCAATTTGATCAAATCACATATCCCTTTATTATAGCTATTAAATCAGGAGAAATTAGTAAATTAAAAATCTGTAAAAATAAAGCATGCAACCTGTTTTACCAAGGAAGAAAGAACCAAGTATATTGTAATAAAAACTGTGGCTCTAAGTTTAGAATGAAAAAAATGAGAAAAAAGGATTCTCTTAGAAAAATGGATTGAGGAATTAAAGGATCTTCAAACTCGAATTTAAAATCATTCCTCTCTTAAACCTCCAACCTCAACCTCACCACCACCATCTTATCGGCCAGGATCTTTTCTTTTTTTCGGACAGACGCTTTAAGGGGCAGGAGGTAGGCGCCGCGTTTGGTGTCGGGGAAAAGTGATGTGCTCCATTCGCTCTCGCCCACGAAGGTGCTGACTTTGAGGAGTTAAGTTCCAGCACATATGTCATCAAGTACCGCTTTAGGAAAGATATGTTGAAACATTATTTATAATAAAACCCTAATCTAAAAAGATGTCAGTTTTTAGATCTTGCAGATGAGAAAAACTTGAAATTTGAGTTTTGAAACAGGCCAAATATGTCTTCAGTGGAGAAAGGCTAAAATGATGTTAAGATTTTGATATCGTCAGGGAGGACAATATCAAAGCAAATGAATTAGAAGATTTAATTAATTCCAAAATACATTCCAGATCAGATATTAATCAGGATGACTTACTAAGAGTTAAGGCTAATTTCAATAAATCCAAACATGGAGCAATCCCTTCCGGCTTTCAGACCGCTACAGAATTAACAATCTGGTACCTTGATCAATTTATCAAACAGGATGGAAAATGTTGCTACTGCGAAACTCCCATCTCCTTAATCAGAAAATTAATTGATGCCAATCTTTTAAAAACTAGAACCGTAGGAAGAACAGCTCAAGGACGCAGAGGATATCGACTTGAAATAGAGCGAATGGATACAGTTGAAAATATTTATCAACCTTCTAACTGTATGCTGAGTTGTTATTACTGCAATAATGACAAAAGCTATATTTTTCCAATGGATGACTATAAGAAGTTTTTAGCACCATCTAGGAAACAGTATTTTGAACACCTAGCTTCGAAAATCTAGAGTTCCCAAGTTCCCAGCTATTTTATTTAAAAATTATTTTTTTTGCTTCTCTGCCAAATATACTACTAAAATCTTTTACGAAATCTTTCGGAAAATCTTTTGAATAGTCCCAATAAGATGTAATTACATCAATTTTTTGGTTATCAATATGGCCCTCGTCGAGCATTAGTTTCATTAATTCTAAGGTTTTCATCGTTCTAATTTCATATTCTGATGCCAACTTAAGCATGTCCGAGTCATCAGTGACAACGGGTATAGAAAGAGTCATCGCTAATGCGAGCGCTTCTGAATCCACAGGAGAAGTGGTAAGCTCTAACTCTTTTGCAGTTTCATTTAAATACTCTAAATTAAAAGCTGTTTCATTTTTTTCTTTTTTACTTCTATTGATTTTTTGAGCACGGTTCTTTGTATACTCTTCCTGTTGAACCCAGGAGAAGCTTGTTTTTAATCTCGAACTTCTAAAGTATTCGTATTCAAAGCCGTCAATGATATAAAGACAGTATCTTTTCGAACCAAACTCTTGACTCAACAACGGGTGAATTGACTGAGCAAGCCTAAAGTAAGCATTAGAATCGATTAAAATTCTAGATTGTGGAATTTTCTGATGGGTGTTCATCCGTGATCAACTCTTTCATAATTTCATAAGCATCTGCTAGTGAAATATCTAATACATTAGAAATAAACTTTGGTGAAATATCTCCCTCTTTATGAAGTGCTTCTTTAAGAACCTTAAAAAACATACTTCCGAATCCATCTTCCGCAAATTTTAAATAATCTTGAACAGAAGGATTTTCAGTTTTAAAAATACAACCGCTTAAGTTTTCATATTGCGAGTTCATCTCTGTTGTAGCTCTAAAAATAGCTCTGTCTTGCTCTAGATCAAGTGAGTTTAATGAGTATTCATCACTATAAAACTTTAATTGATAATAAATTGTAAGCGGGGAAATCATTAATGACTTAGCAAGCTCAACAATTTTATTAACCCTATTCCAAACCCCATCAATATTTATCAATTCTTCATATGCTTCTTTTGCCATAACCTCGGGAAAAAGAAGGGCCCCTGCAAATCTGTCAGCAAAATCTTCACCTTCATCCCCTTCGAGGAATGGTGCTTTTGCATGACCAAGTTCATGGGCCATCCAAAATTTAAAATCAAAAATACTTGAATCAATATTTAAAAAAATCCAAGTTGTTTTTGATTCTGGTAAATATATATGCGTCCCTTGCTTCTTTGTTTTCTTATCCCAAAGAACAGGAATTAAAATCGCTTTTAAATCATTAAATAGAGAAATTAAGCTTATATACTCAATTTCACCATTTGGTTTTGCAACACCTTGACGAACAATAGCAGCTACCTCTTGCACATACTTGTAATTTATTGTGGGATTTGAAAGTGTTGGTGGATTACTATATTTATCAAAAGGTAGATAAGGGCAAAGCTTTTTTAGAAGTCTAGCTACAAATTGAAACTGCTCAACATGTTCAACTTTTATTTTATAATTTCCACTTTTTCTGAATGCAACCTGTGGAGATAAAAGAGTGTCTGCAAGTGAGACAAGCTCACTATGGCGAACACCAAGCAACTTCCCAAGCTTAAGAAGATATGAAGGTTTAGGGAAAGATTCAGGCTTAAGCCATTTTGAAACAGCCGCTTTAGATACACCAATTTTTTCAGCAAGATCTTGTTGCGAAAGACCTTTCTCAAGCATCATCTCAGAAATCAATCTAGTGTTAAGTTTTTTATCCATTGAGTTGTCCTTATAGCCAATCATATAACAAGAGTCAACTAATGTTTACTTTTGTTTACTTAAGTATACCAGTTTTCTATCGGCCAATCAAGGCCATTCCTTTAGATGTCATTTAAACTACTGAAATCACAGCGCTAAAGAGGAGTTGTTTTTCATATTAGTTCAATTGGTAAACGATAGTGATTCAAAATCCGCTGCTAGATTATGAGGAAATGCATTTATAATTAATTGTAGCTTTTTTTAATAATATAATTAGTCAAACTTTCCCCGGTCCTCAAAACTCCTTCGCAAACCCAACCGAAAAGACTCCCGAACTATTCTCTGTCTCATCAATGCTCACACCAGTTTCATCTTTGACAGTTCGCTCGCTCACGCCGACTCCGGCGAGTTCGGCGAAGAGGTAGGCTTTGTTGGCGACTTCGTGATAGATCGCGCCGCCGAGGAGTACTAAGAGAGCTGAGTCATATTCATAGAATGTTCCATTGGCGAATTTGGTTTTGGTTTTGCCGACTGAGCCTAAGCCAAGCGAGCCGCGTAGATTTGTTTTTTCGCCGAATTGCCATTGGGCTGAAGCAGCACCTTGTAACAAGCCATAAGCCTCTGTCGTGGTTTCTGATCCCGTGGTTGCAGATTTTGATTTGCTCTCGCCATTTGAAGTTAAGCTGATATCAAATGAGTATGAGACGTTGGCATTTTTTGAACCGAACTCCGTACCGATTTGAATATTAGTGCCACCATTAGCAGCATTTCCTTTGGCGGTTGTAGTTGCCGAGATGGCCTTTTTTGTTTTTGGCGTTACTTCTAAATAGACAATGGTACTGAGCTCGCCCTCTGCTGCTCCATCGCGTGCGCGATAGATGGCCTTGATTTCGGGATCTTCCATTCCTGAACTTTTATAGGTGAACTTTTGGGTATTAAGAGTTGAGGCCGGTCCATAGGTAATTTCTTGTTTTGAAGTTAGGAGCTGTGATCCACGAACGGCCATCGCGAAGTTGTTTGAGAAACCATAACCAAAGCCAATGCTTGCTCTATCTGAGTTTGTTTCGCTTGTGAAATATTCGCGCGATAGGTATTCCCACTTGGTTTTGTTGTAAGTTGATCCATACTTGGCCTCGACAACAAAGTCCCCATGATTAGGAGTATAGACGAGGTCGCTATATTTGCGCTCAGAAGCGAAGAGTGAAAAAGTTGAGACAAATAATCCGACGAATAACAATGCTTTCAAAAGTTCCTCCAAAAAAGATTTCTTCTTTGAAGATAACAGACATTAGAAATTATTGGGGTTAATTTTGCTTAACTCTCGTGGATCAAATCGTTTATTCTAAAGTATTTAGAACTTTCTTAATTAGAAGCTACGCTAGCATCAAACAAGCATGCTCCCACCGAATGGAACAGAAGAGGAATTTTGAAATCACGTTGAGTGCACTGCCAACTCTTTGAAAGTTGAGATCGGTAAAATCGTTCCCTTAAGTCACTGAAATCAGGGTTAATGCTTTTTAAACCTTTAAATTCATCACTTCAGGTTAAAATTCATAGATGACCCAATCTATCTTGCAAATAAAAAATCTCACCTATCAGGTGCCTTACGGAAAGGTTATCTTTAAAGACCTATCGGTACAAATTGAATCTGGTAAGTTAATCGGACTACTGGGCGTTAATGGCTCAGGTAAAACCACACTGATTGATCTCATAATGGGAATCAGGCCTAAGACTTCGGGTGAATTGCTGGTTCTGGGTGAAGAGCCAATGGCCGATCATCGCATGAACATAAGCCAGATCGCCTTTTTGTCTCAGGACATCAGTCATAATGCCAAGCTTTCTATTCAAGAGCAGCTTGATCACCTCGCTCATTTTTATCCAAGTTATAGCAAGGATAAAGAGAGAGAATTGCTTTCATTATTTAACTTAAATCCAATCGCTAAGATCGGCTCACTATCGACCGGGCAACGCAAACGAGTTCAAATCATATTTGGTTTTGCAGCCATTCCAAAACTCATGCTGGTCGATGAGATCACGGCCGTGCTTGATCCTGAAGCCAGAGGCATTTTCTTTCAACTTGCAAAAGCCTATTGCCAGCAAGGTGGCTGTATCTTACTTGCAACGAATATCATCGACGATCTAGCTGGGGTCGCTGATCAGATCATTTTCATTGGTAATGGAGGATTCGAAATTCATGGACCTGAAGATATTAATAAGCTCTTTAAAAAGGGCAAAGCAGTATGAAAGATGTCATCTTTATCCTCAAAGAACAAATCAGTTGGTTTAAGGTGGAGTTAACCGCCGGAGTGCTGGTTAACCTTTTAAGTTTCATCATCATTAAAGTCTTACCGATTCCAGAAATCTTCGCGATCTTGATTCTGCTCTCCGCCTTTGTGATCAGCATCACACTTTCTATGATGAGTCGGATTCTCCCTTCAACCAATGAAGACATCAACTGCCCAAGTATAAAGTATTACCTGTCCCTACCAATCAGTAAGCGCTCGATGATGACGGCGCTCACTTTATCTAACGTAATTTCGTTTCTCCCTCTAGTCCTCTTTTCTTTATTGCTCGGAGGCATTAGCGTCTCGGCATTAGAAATCAAGGGTTGGAATTTGTTATTATTTAACTCATACGCAATAGCATTTCTCGCCATTATCTCTTCAGCCTCAGTCTCACACTTAGTCACTCGTCCAAGATCTCAATATCAACAAATTGATAGCAAGTTGAAGATGTATTTAATGATACGCTTCTTAGTTATGGTCACATTCTATCTCTTTGCCTCTGCTTACTTGAATATAATTTACTCTTTTTACTTTCAAGTTGAGCCTAAGAAATATTTTCTTTTATTTGAAATTATTTTTAAATATATCACCCTAACTGTAGACTTCATTGCTGAGTCATACTTGGGACCATCTCTTATATTACTATTAACAGCAGTTCATCTTTATAATGTGCCTAAAATATTTAAAACTGAATCAAAAGGAGCAATCAATCCAAAATTCTATGAAGTATTTGATTTCAAAAAGACAATAGCTTTTTGTTTAATTGTTATAATCGTACCCCCATTTTTTAAACCCATTAGGGATGGAATCACCCTGGAAGCGCTTAAACCTTACTACAATTATCATAGCGACATCGGCAAGACCGTCGCCCATGGGGATTTTGAACTTGTAAAGCAGAATAAGGTGGATGATCTTTTGGCCTTTAGATCTTCAAGCAATCTGAACTTATATGAAATTGCTATCCGCTATAATCAAATAGAAATTTTGAAGTTTTTGGATTCTCTGAGTTTTCCAGTTGAAGAAGATTCTTTAATTAAGTTTGCATTTAACAATGGGAACGCCTCTTTCGACTACATTGTTAAGAACCATTGGCATGATAAGAAAAAACCATATGTAAGTGTTAATACGGATCGAGAAGACATATTATATTATGTAACCGATTTTACATCACAGAAATGCAATTTGCTTCTCATGAAATATTTAATCGAAAGCGAAAAAGTCGATATCAATCTAGGAACTCCACTTCATATGGCAGTCAGAAAGAACTGTCTACCAATTGTGGTTTACCTTAAAGAAAGAGGAATAGAACTCAACATTAGGGACCAAAATGGCAGGACAGCACTAGTGTTAGCAGAAGAATTGAATCAAAAAAAGAAAATCGACAACTTGATCTTAGAATATTTGAAATTGTAATAAAACACCTAACTCCGCCGAACTGTATCACGCACCTGTCACTGTTGGAGTTTAATTCGCTTAACTCTGCTGAATCAAACCTCCAACCTCAACTTCACCACCACCATCTTATCGGCCAGAATCTTTTCTTCGGAAACTCGCTTTGAGTGAGCCCCAGGGACGGGCCTGATCTTTGAAGAGGCTTTTGATGCCGGCCGATTGTTTTTTGGGAAGAGTCACGAAATGCCAACTCGAAATTCTTGAACTAAATATCTTCCGAGTGTTCCTAATTCTAAATACTTACCAGTTAGATGATTGAGGGTAAATTAATTTTAACTAAAGTCCGAGTTCCGTAGTCCGATATGTCTACAAACATATAATGATAGGTGTTCAATGGAAGAAAACAAGAAGTTCAATGATAAGTTAAAAGGGCTGCCTCTCATTGTCATAGGCGTGATGGCCTTTCTTCTTTTTCAAAACTTTCAAATGGGAATCATCATTCTTTTGGTTCTGGCCATTCATGAGCTCTCACACGCTGCTGCTATGATTTACTTTGGGCACAAAATTAAGAAGTTTTATTTTGTTCCTTTTCTCGGTGCTGCAGTTGAACCTGAAACTCCAGCTAACAATAGGTATGAAGAGTTTATCATATCAGCGGCTGGCCCATTTGGAGGCATTTTAACTGCCTTACTTGGCTTTGGAGTCTATTACCTTTATCATTTTGAATTCTTGCCTATTTCACAAGATATCGCATATTCGTTCTGGTATTACGCAACTTATGCGCTTGTTATCAATGTCTTCAATCTCTTTCCTATGTATCCGCTAGATGGCGGGCACATGCTTTTTACTGTCTTAATTAATAAAGACTCAAAGAGTTGGCATTTTGATCTTATTCTTTTTATTTCATTTCTTTCTTTAATCGCAATGTCAGGATTCATTCTTTTCCAAGGAAATCTCTACTTTATATATTTTCTGATTGGGTTATTTGTTAATGGCTTTAGACAAATCTCAAAAGCAAAAGAAATATTTAATGATCGCGATCTCGTTAATCGCAGTGCTTATGACATCTATCTAGAAATTGATGCCGAAGAAGCGGCTAAAAATCCTCGAAGATTTAATTACTCAGCTATCATCATTAGAACGAAGACAGCAATCGAATCGTCACTCTCCCCACATCGCTGGATTGTCGGATCTCTTTCAACTTTATCAATCCTAGTATTAGCACTTCTTACTTTTGGCCCCATTCTATACAAACAAAAACAAATTTCGAATCGTGAAAATTCGAGAAATGCATTTATCCTTAATAATTCTTATGATGAATATTTGGATTATGCTGGAATCGAATATGGATTAAAAGGCCAAGAATCAAGCCCTACATATAAGAGTTTAAAATTCCAATGGGAATATCAATGTAAAAAACATTCTGATTTTAGCTGTCGTTATTTAGGTTATCTTCACAAAATGAAGAATGAAGAAGAACTGGCGAATTCATTATTTAAATACGCTTGCGCTTCAGGAAAAGATTTTAACTCTTGTCTTGAAGTCATAGAATCCCAAAAATACCCAAAGCCGAATGAGAGTACATTCGCTCTAATGCAAATGGAAAACTCTTGCGATAAGCGGTCGCCAGACGCCTGCAGAAGCCTCATCACTTATTACGAAGATAAGAATGGAAGTGATTATAGAATTAAGGTCTTAAAGGAAAAGGCTTGTGAGCTCGGTGAAAAATCATACTGTTATCAAATTGGCAGAGTGCCTGCGAGCTTATAAGTATCAAAAGGGTTAAAGATGCTTGATAAAGCACTCATTGAATTTGCCGAAATAAATCATCTCAAAGTTTCTAACGATAGCTGCTTTGGTGCTTTTGAAAATCAAATAATTAACATTAACGCAAACGCTAATGGTCAATACGTTATTATTGTTAGCTTACAAACTTCAAACTCTATTTACGAAAAAATAAATACAAAGGAAAATTTAAAGAGCATTAGAAAACTCATTAAAGCACTTAGAATTACAATAACGAAAAAAGCATTAATTATTGATGGATTTGCTGCTGGTTTAAGATTTCACAGTAAAATTGAAAAACTAACTAGTTCATTAATCAAATTATTTGCATTTATTTCGACATTCCAAACATTTCAGAATTTAAAAAGTGAGCAAATTGTCCTTATTAATAATATTGCAGTTATTAAATCGGATCAGATCATTCATGATGAAAAATTAGAACTTCAAAAAGAATCTCTTACGATTATTGAACACTATAAAGGTTTTTACATTTCACTACTAGGATGTTTATTGGCGTCTATTCTATTGGGATTTTTTTCAGGATTAATGAATGAGAAGCTTCAAAGTGATTTCAATTTTTTCGGTAAAGCATTTTTAGAGTTAGCATTTGCGACAAGCCTCTATAAAAAGTATTCAAAAGGAATAGACCATTTAAGCAAGTGGTTCATTGGTCTATCTGCAACATTTGGTTTAGCGATCTGGGAAGTTTCTCGATATGCAACACTTTTAAAATTAAAAGGTCAAAGTTTTACTATTGAAAGTCTCTATGAACTCTTAAAGCTCAATCTCACTTTTGAATCTGTTAACGGAAAGTATAATTTAATTAGTTTATTTATCATTTGGGGATTTGCTTTGTTCTTCTTAAAAAGAACAAATAACGAACCTTTCAACTTAATTGAAGGCGAATTCATTACGCAAGATAAGAAAAACGAATTCCAATTAATTTCAAAAGGAAATGTCTACAGCACTCTTTTTTTAGTTTTTGGTCTTATTTTCTTTTTTATTGCTGTAGTACTGGCCACAAGTGAATATGACGATCTTTCTTATTTTGATTATAAACCATTCATTTATTTTGGAATAATTATCCATTATTTCTTTTACTATATTCTAGAGAATATGAGAAAGAAAAGTCTTGCTTTTGATCTAGGTTTTTCCACGATAGGTCATACAAAAGTAACAGCTCCATTTCGAATTGCAATTTCTCATTTCTGTATCTTGTTTTTCTCAATTGGTTTTTCGTTCTTACTCTCATGGTTTAATATGAGACTTGATAATTCAAAACCTGAATACATCAATGCTAATCTTAAGGAATACTATTCAAATCAAAATCATTGTGAAAATTTGGAATTCGAGAATGATATCTATGGAACTTTAAGCTTCAGAGTATGCAAAGGAAGGTATAGTTTTTTGGAGAAAAATTTATCTGCTCAGCTAAATATAAAAAAAGGTGCATTTAACCTACCCTATGCTTATGAACTTTCTTTTCCTAATCTTGACAATTTTGAACTCTATTTATCTTCAACAAAGACCAAACTTCAAGATTTGCGCCATTATCAGATTCAACACTTTTATAAATATGATCAAAGTGAAACTTTTAAAGAGAAATTTCAAAGCTGGCCACTAAAGTGTGAGAAAAACGAAAATTATTTTTGTCGCTTAAGTGCTTATATTGAAAATGAAAAGAAGAATAAAGAAGAGGAAATCTCATATCTCAAAAAAGGTTGTTCAAAACTAGAATTTGTATCTTGCTACGGCTTAGTTTACAACAAAGAATTTCCTTTAGAAGATGGACAATTTGCGATAGAAATTCTTCAAAAGAACTGTGACAAAGATAATGGAGTAGCATGCTATAACTATGCAAGTGCATTGATCATTAAAGATTACAAAAAAAATAAAGACAGAATAAACGAACTTTTTAGCAAGTCTTGTAAGCTCTCATACGAACAAGCTTGTCGAAATATTTAATAACCCTTTTAATTTAAACCGTGATTTAATAAGTAGTACAACTGCTAACACAGTCCCAATCAATCCTCCAATGTAAGCTCCTCGATGCGTTTCCATGACTGTATTAAATGCTGCTGCATTATCCACCCCATACAAAACCACATTGGATTCGTTTATATTCAGAAAATAAAAAATAACTGAAGTAAAGATAGCAAATAAAACTGGCAGAACTGAATATTGCAACAACTTGACCATAGATACTCTAGGGAAATTCTTATATTTATTGTTGGCAATGAGAAGTGCCACTCCTGATAAGAGTCCGACCCAATATGAACCTTTCACTGCAATCCAAGCGACTCTCCATTTGAATCCAGGTCCAGACAGAATACCTTTTCCTTTTATGAAATACTCTTCAGATATACTTGAGGTAATCATGTCGTTGATAACGGCATAAAAAATAGCAAGCAATGCGCAGAAAAAAAGAAATGAATACTCCCGCAATCTCTCTGACTTCCATCCAAATTTCTTAAAATCAATAATGGCCAAAATAATGAATGCTAAAATTCCCAGAGGGAATCTGATCTTTAAAGGAAAATAGTAGTCAAAAGCTTCAAACACTCAATACCAATTTAACAGAAACCATCTTATCGGCCAGAATCTTTTCTTTTTTTCGTACAGACGCTTTGAGGGGCAGGAGGTAGGCGCTGCGTTTGGTGTCGGGGAAAAGTGATGTGCTCCATTCGCTCTCGCCCACGAAGGCGCTGACTTTGAGTGAGCCCCAGGGACGGGCCTGATCTTTGAAGAGGCTTTTGATGCCGGCCGATTGTTTTTTGGGAAGAGTCACGAAATGCCAGCCCGAAGCTCCAGGATAGCGCCAAACTTTTGCTTTGAACTCTATTTCGATCATATCGCTTCTCTCCTGGATCAAATCGTTTAAGCGGTGCTGCATAAAATGGGGGTTAAGCTTAATTTATCAAACGAATTTAAATATTAGAATTGCACCTAATTCGCTAAATCTAACCAATTTTGCAGCGTGAACTGCACCAGATTCTTCAAGCTCGTCAAAACGATGAATAGCCTCATCAAATGCTTCTTTAGTACGAAACCACTCTGCAATGAAAATGAGCTTTTTAAATTCCAAGCCAAATTTTACACTAATAATATTTTGGTAATTTGAAAGTTGCTGCTTATCTATATTGTTCAAATATGAATTAATCTTATCTTTATCTAGCCAAGCATTAATTGTTTTTATTTCACTAAATTTTGCTTCAACGAGAAGATACTTCTTTAGTCCTTGGTCCATCAGGGCACAGAACAAATCAGAACGGCCTAAATGTTTCTTATCTTGTGTATATAAAGAAGCTTCCGTTATAAATGAAGAATCGGGATAAACCTTTTCTAATGTCATTAAAAAGAAAGTTAACCATGAAGATTCAGTAGTTACCCACAAAAGATTGTCACCATTCCCCTGTGATAAATTCTCAATTGAACGTTCTATTTGCTTTTCAAATTCTAAGAATATTTTTTTAAATTCAATGAATTCATTTTCTTTATAAAATTCAACTTTATTTTTGCCTGCATCGTTCACTTCATTTCCTTTTTATTTTCTAATAATCCAACTGATACAAATCTCTCCTAAACAATCCGCATTCTGGAAATTGCTTGGTGCTAAGTGTGGTTTCCGTTCTATTTTTGAAATATCCCCAAAGTTCATCAAATTTAAAGATGACAACATCCCCTTGGGCCATTTTAATTCCTTGCAGTTCAAACGGTTCAACAACGAGACCATTGATTCGCCCGGTGCACTCATATCCCTCTGGTACTTCTAACATGAGATTTGAAATATAGCTGAGTTTGGCTAATTGCTTTGTTGGAATCGAAAAGCGACCATGGGGACTAATATTGTTTGGCTCAAAACAATGGTTTTGATTCATCAGAAGTATTCTTTTGTTTTTAGTTCCATGGCCACGACATCCCATTCGGCCATTTGCTTTAATAATTCGAAGTGGCTGTTCTTCATTGTCATAAAAGAGTCGATCACCCGTTTCTAATGAAAGGTTTTTGATATTTACACTATCTTTGATAATGACTTCAGTTTCGCCGGTAAACCATTTATTGAGACTAGATATTTTTTCAGCAGGAATAGATGAAAATGTTTCAATTGGTAATTCTTGATACATTTGAACTTTATTCATCAAAATATCTGTTCGAACACTTCCCAAGCTACAGGAGAATAAGAGCATCGTTAACAGCGGTAGTAATTTTCCTATTAAAGTCTTCATGCTGAATTTATTTTAAAACCCCAAACAATTTCAAAGCGGCCCAACTCCAAAGTAACGAAAGAATAAAAATGATAAAATAAAGGAGTTTTGTATTTGCTCTAAGCTTTTGCATCGTCGTCAAATGCTTCTCCCAATCTCTTCTTTAAACTATGTTAATTGCCAACTTCACTTAGTTCAATGGTAACAATGACAAACTAAAATATTACCTTAAATGCCTATATTTATAGTTCAGATTATAGGGGGTGGAAGTGACAAATGTCTGATAATTGGAGTTAATTTAATTTAACTAGGTCGAGATGAGAGTTGAAGATAAAATCTCGTAAATGCAAGAAGTTATTGTAGAGATCAAAGATCTCAATTATCAAATCCCCTATGGCAAAGTCATAATTGATGGACTGTCTTTGAGCATTTCCAATGGTGAATTTATTGGCCTATTGGGTGTCAATGGAGCGGGTAAAACGACCTTGATAGATTTGCTTATGGGCATTAGACCTCATTCTGCCGGAGTGCTCAAAATATTAGGCGAAGGGCCAATGGATTCTAAACGCGAACACTCAAATCAAGTGGTGTTTTTATCACAAGACATCAGCCATAATGCAAAGTTAACAATTCAAGATCAGCTAAATCATTTGGCCTGGTTTTATCCGAATTATTCAAAGGAAGTCGAAGCAAAATTGCTCAATCTTTTTAAGCTTGATTCGAAGGCAAGAATAGGTTCCCTTTCAACTGGTCAAAGGAAACGAGTTCAAATAATTTTTGGCTTTGCTGCAAAACCGAAGCTTCTCATTGTCGACGAAATAACGGCCGTCCTTGATCCCGAGGCACGCGAACTTTTCTTTGAACTGGCCCATGATTTTTGTCTAAATGAACAAGGCAGTATTATCCTAGCTACCAATATAGAGGATGATCTGAGAGATGTTGTCAGTAAGATTATATTCCTAGATAAAAGTCACGCAGAACTTCATCCCGCTTCAGATATTAATCATCTCTTTAATCTGAAGAGTCAAACATGAAAGAAGTGATATTCATTTTAAGGGAACAAGTGCGATGGTATTACGGAGAATTGCTCATCTCACTAACCTTAAATGTCCTATTATTTATTTTTATTAAGATAGTTCCTATTCCAGAAATTATTCTCATGATTACTTTGTTCATTTTGTTTGGTGTAAACCTTAAAATGGCGATAGATTCTAAAATCCTTCCATCAACAAACGAAGATATCAATTGTCCCAGTATGAAATACTATTTATCCCTTCCCATAAGTAAGCTTAAGCTTTTTTCGGCCCTTGGACTGTCTCTATTCGTCTCTTTCTCCCCTGTTTTACTATTTCTCATTTTATTTATCTTTGACATAAGCAAAACGCTGAACATTTCACTCAATAGCTTAGCAGTCTTTGTATCTTACTCTTTCTCATTTATTGCACTCATCTCTTCTATTTCTTTGTATCAACTCATCATTAGACCAAGATCCCAGTACCAACAAATAGATACTGCCCAAAGAAGCCTTGTAGCCTTAAAAAATATGGTCATAGGGATGTCACTATTCATGGGAGCTTTTTATATCAATATCCTCTACGCAACTCATGAGAATCTTGCTCCCAGAGCATACTTTTCACTTTTAACAAAACTCATGAAAGCTGTAGATTTTTTTATTAGTTACATTTTTGAAAGCCATTTGGGTCCACTCTTGATTCTTATATGTTCATTCCTGACGATTATTAGAATTCCCAGATACTTTAAAGATGAAAGTACTGGATATTTAAATCCCAAAAAGTTCCAAAAACAAAATATTTCTTTCACTCTAATCATCTCTTTCATTATCATCTTTGTTCCCCTTTCCTTTCAATCGATTCAAGACGGAGTTACTTTTGAATCATTGAAAAACTACTACAACTATACGGATAAAATAGGATCAGCTGCAGCAAATGGCCAAGTCGATAAGCTAAAAGCATATGCTCAAAAACATCGCCTTGAAGATTTTAAATCCACTTCTGGTTACTCACTCTACGAAATTGCTATTCTCTATGACCAATTAGATGTCATTAAATTTTTAGATGAACAAAAATTTAAAATTGATGACGAATTAAAAATAGTATCTGTTTTTGATAAAAATAACTCTAGTATTATTGAGTATATTTTAATGAAGCATTTGTCAAAATTAGATGTACCCTTTAAATTTAAAACTAGTCGTGAGATCTACATTTCTGAACTTCTTACTTTTAAGTGTCAGCTTTTTGAACTAAAGCGTCTCCTTGATGAAAAATATATTAATATAAATCAAGGATTACTCCTCCACTATGCAGTAAAAGGTGGTTGCCTCGACATTGTCATTTTACTTATGGAAAGGGGCATCGATTTCAACAAGAAAGACATTTATGGTCGTACGGCTGCAGAACTCTCACAAAAAATGATCAATGAAAAACTGAAACGTGCATCTCCATCTATTCTTAAATACATAAAAAATAATTAACTTGGTTCATTGAACAAAAATGAGAACTAACTATCCTAGATCAAAATCTTCTTCGCGAATCGTTTCTCACTTAAAACGTAATCCCTGCTTTCAGTGACAAAAATCGATCCAATACAATTTTGTTAACTTTTTCACCGGATTTTTTAGTAATGATGGGAAAGTATAAAGAAATAGGGATGACTTCCAATGAATACCAGCTTTCGCTTATTCTAGCACCTCCAGAAATTTCAATGCCATTTGAGATTTCTCTACCAAGGATAACTTTACTGCGCGAATACTCTTTTTTATCGTCATGGTAAGAATAAGAAGTCCTCAAGAAAAGAGGTCCCAAATTTTCAAATTGCTCTTTCAAATTAGAAACTTCGTTTAAGAAAAAAGAGGTTCCTATACTTGCATATGATGTTTTTATAGATGGAGAAGTACTACCACTGCGATACCCACCACTTTCCGCATCGATCGAAAAAGATGGTTTAAATTGGTATGAGAGTTGTAAATTCAACCCTGTTTGAACTACAAAAAGTGGACCAAGCGAGCCTAGAAAAATATTTAGTCGACTCTTATTTGGGATCTCTGTTTCGGAATAGCTATATTCAACGAAACAGAGAAAAAAAAATTCCCAAAATAATCTTTTTCAAAAAGTTATTCCCCAACCCTCTCAACTTCAACTTTGGTTTGTTTCTGATCGATGATTTTGCCTAAGAACTCTGGAAGCTCCACGCCGGCCATGGCAGCGATGTCTTGAAGAGGTGGAATAGTTTTAATCATGTTGGATAAAAAGTTTGAGGTAGAGTTTCCGTCTCCCCCATTATTACCTGAATCCCAAACTGTAATTTTATCAATCTTGAGATTTTGAACTGCTTTCACTTGCTGAGCGACAATGTCTTCAAGTTTTTCGACAAGAAGAAATGTAGCAGCAGCACGGGCATCACCTTCGCATGATTCTACCAAGCGACGGTAACCTTCGGCCTTGCTTTCGAGAACTTTCTTAATACCTTCTGCTTCGGCTTGATATTCGAGAAAGACGGCATCGGCCTTACCTTTGGCCTCGCGACGAACTTTTTCAGCTTCGGCTTCAGCTGCAATTTCAATTTTTTGTTTTTGAATTTCTTCTTTAACAACTTCAACCGCTCTCAAGCGCTCTTGTTCAGCTAGGTACTGCGCCTTTTGAATCTTGGCCTGAGCTTCTCTTTGGGCAACTTCAGATCGTTGACTTGCTTCGGCTTGTTTCACTTTTAAAACAGCTTCGGCATCAGCAATCAAAGCCTTGGCCTTATTTTCTCCATCAATGGCTTCAGCTTCTTTGCTTTGTACGAATACACGTTGCTCAGCTTCTGCTTTCTTTTTACCTTTTACGGCTTCAGCAAGATTTTCAGCAACACGAATTTCTTTTTCACGAGTTGCTTCAGCTTCACCGACTGCGGCCATCGTTTCTTGTTGTTGAACAATAATGCGTTGATCAGCTTCAGCGATTTTTTTACCTTTGGCAGCGGCGGCGTGGTTTTCAGCAACTTTAATTTCCTGCTCTCTCATCGCGGCAGCTGAACCAATTGCACCAATTTTAACTTGTTCCGCAACATCAATCTTTGCCAAGTTAATGGCCTCAGCGGCAGCTTTCTTACCAATACTCTCGATATAGTTCGACTCATCTGTAATATCGGTAATATTCACGTTGATCAAATAAAGACCAATCTTATTTAATTCCGGCTCAACATTGCGACGAATGGATTCAAGAAATTTCTCGCGATCTTGGTTGATTTGTTCAATAGTAAGAGAAGCGACTGTTAATCTCAGCTGACCAAAAATAATTTCTTTCGCCATTTCTTCGATTTGTGCTCTTTGCAATCCTAGTACTCTCTCCGCAGCAACGGTCATGGTGCTAGGCTCAGTACTAATACCAACAGTAAATGTACTCGGAACATTGATTCGAATATTTTGCATTGATAAGGCATTTTGCAAGGGAATATTGATCGTCATAGGAGTTAAACTTAAGTAAGCACAATCTTGAATGAGTGGCCAAACAAGCAGACCACCACCATGAATACATTTCGCTGATTGCCCAACTCCGACCTTTCCAAAGACTACTAAAATTTTATCTGAGGGGCATCTGCGATAGCGTGAAGCTAAAAAAATGAGGATTGCAAAAATAAATCCGACAAAAGTAACGACAGGTAAAATCCACAGTGTGGCCGATCCTTCAACCATAACGACTCCTTATATATTATTAAAATTAATTAGATGATTTTCCAGTTGATTGAAGTTTTTTAAACATGCTAAAAATTCCTTTCATAACAGCAATGTTTATTCCACCAGCAGCAAATCCGCCAAGGATACTCCAAACTGGAGACAATTGACCTGCTTTGCTCAATGCCAGGCCAACAAGACCAAACATGGTAAAGAAAGTAGTAAGTCCTAAAAAGCTCATAAGTTTAAAACTGACATCACTATCGCTCATCCCATCATGAGATGAAACATTGTCCAAATCGACTGATGAGTCTGCTGAAACATCTGAATCTCCCCCCATAAATTGAACGATAAC
Organism: Bdellovibrio sp. CG22_combo_CG10-13_8_21_14_all_39_27; assembly: GCA_002786715.1. Classification (GTDB taxonomy): domain Bacteria; phylum Bdellovibrionota; class Bacteriovoracia; order Bacteriovoracales; family Bacteriovoracaceae; genus 21-14-all-39-27. The sequence goes on along the minus strand of PCTW01000038.1, from coordinate 44,993 downwards.
TGAAAAAAAGAATCCTG
>PCTW01000038.1:0-44936 GCA_002786715.1 Bdellovibrio sp. CG22_combo_CG10-13_8_21_14_all_39_27 | reverse complement strand
GCAGAATTTACGTCAAACAATAATCATTTTTGCCTCTCATCCGACAAAAACAATCGTCATTCTTAACCCAATTTTAACCCTGATATTAGAAGAATAAACTTAACAGACTTTTTTGATTTAATTTTTTACCAATTTCCCCAAAACTAACTCTCCCGAATCAAATCGATTAACCATTGCAGTTCCTCATTTTATCCCAATCTTCTCTCGATTCTTTGGTAAGTGCGGAGTGATTAATTTTTCATGTTCATCTAATTTTTTAAAGACAGTTTTAAACAGATGATGAGTCTCCTTTTCTAAGCGATCAACTCTTTTGTCTGTTTGAGATTCCAAAGCGTGAAAGCTTCGAAGCTTGGTGAAGATACGCATAATAGCAATATTGATTTGAATCGCTTCCTTGGAATTGAGCACACTCGAGAGCATCGCGACGCCATTTTCAGTGAAGACATAAGGAAGGTTTCTTCTTTTGTAATTTAAGGTATTTAGCGAGTTTGCGGTCACAATTTGTGACCGCAAATCGTCTAAGTCACTTAAAGTACATTGAAACATAAAGTCTTCAGGAAATCTGTCCCTATTCCTTTGAACGGCCTGATTGAAGGCTTTTGTAACTACTCCATAAATCTGGGCCAAGTCAGAATCAATCATCACTTTTTGCCCTCGAATGTTGTAAATCATTTTATCAATGTGAACGATGACGGAATTTGAATGCATGTGGACCTCCTCAAAAGAGGAGCAATTTAACAAAAAGGAAAAGAGCTGATTAAGAAAACAACTAATGAATTAAATTGTTGATGAGTATTTTTCAAAACTGAATTTAAAGAATCTTCTCCATCCTCAAATCATCCCAAAACCGTCCATCAAAGAAGGTAAAGTTTTTTAACCGTGAGAATTCGCGGTAGCCGAGTTTGGTGTAGAAGTTTTGGGCGCGGAAGTTGAATTCGAAAGTGCCGAGTTCGATGCGTTGGGCGCCGAGGGCTCGGGCGCAGGATTCGAAGTGGCCCATAGCGGAGGTGGCGATGCCGCTGCCCCAATGGGAACGCTCGCCGATGGTGAGACCCAGCCAAGCAGTGGGGACTTCTTTTCGCATGGCCTGCGGTGGGTTCATTTGCAGTGAATAGAAGCCAACTAAAAAGTCGCCATCATAGATCATGAAAACAGTGGCGGCGTGAGTGAGGTTTTCAAGGTAGCGCGCACGCACGCTCTCGAACGTTTCAATCGGACGAACACTCTCCGCCTTGCGCACCGGAACAGTCAGCGCATAGAGCTCGGGATCATTGTTCCAACGAAGATGTCCGTTGATGTGCTCGTCGTTCGTGGGATCAAAGGCGATTATTTTCATGAAAGGATTGTTCCAGATTTAGTACTGAAATTAATAAGAAGCTCAGATTCACGAAAGCAATTATTTGCCATCATAATAGCCCTTTTATTATTAACTATTCTTTTAAAAGAATACAAACATCGTTGAATGTCTAACGAAACCCAGATTACTTCGCACCAGCTTGAGCAGAAACCCAGGCTAGGTATTTTATAATATTAATTCCATGTGATTTCTCAGTGTTAACGAGCCCCATCATTTGCTTTATCATCCAACAAGCATCCGTTTTATCGGCTGATTGACCTTGAGAAAAAACAAGTTGAGCACGAGATTTTTCTTCATCTGAAAAAGTAGAAACGAGATGAGATATAGAGGGTTGAACCATTTCTTGCTTAAATTCAAAGGGTGGCTTATCAGTGAGTTCGTATTCTAATGCAGATGCACTGATTTTCAACCATCCCAATTTATCAGCTTCACTTAAATTTTTTAAGATATCTACTAAATCAACCCCAGACATATCACCCGTCCAAAGGCCCGAGCAAAGATCAGGACTATAGTTTGCCATATTTATACGAACACTATTCCAACCAATCAACTCTTCATCACTTAGTTTTCCAAGACCTCGCATGACAAACTTTTGGCGATCTAAATTTGATAGATTTCGAGCTTCTTCTTGCAACTTTGGATCACTTATCAAATTGATAAGCTTATCCTCTTCCTCGGCCATTATTGCTAAATCAGGATTAATCAATACCGCAAGTTTTTGCTTAATATTGGGATTATTTATGATCGTAATTCCACTCGATAAGAGAATAATAAATATAAATTGACCAACTTTTTTTGCTCTTTTCTTATCCTTTACAAAAACCTTTGCAATTCCAATCCCTATTAACCAAGCAAAAAAGCCAATTATTCCACCAAAAATTGCACCTTCAATCATTTATAATTCTCCCTGTTGTATGTAGAGTATAAATGCAATTAAAATTTATTGAAGCTAAAAAAGGATTAAACATTAAAAATAAAAAATTTGAAGATGAAGATAAAGATGACGAACTTATTGATCAAGGACCTTGCCTCTTTTACTGGCAATTGAGTTTTCGCAGAAGACTGATCAGAGATTTCTATGTCATTGGTATATCTTTGCTGATTGCAATTATCACTTACTTTTCTCAATTCAAATACAAATACTATATTTTTCTTTTTCCGGTGTTTGGAGTTCCCCAAATCATCTACAACTACTACAACTGGCAGAAAAAAGAGAGAACACCCTTTTGGACAAACCTCCCGCCTGATCCGAAAGCGTTGAAGCAAATTAATGATTTAAAATCTGCGACTAAATTTGAAGCAAAACTTACCCTCATGACAGGAGCTTTATTAGTGCCGCTTGCCTTGGCAGGGACATATCTTCAAGAATTATACTTTAAGTACATCTTTTCACAATTTGATCAAACCTCTACATTCTTTTTCTATCAAGATGAATTTATTTTAAATTTCTTTATGCATTTATTACTTTTTCTTTTTCCCACTATGGTTATTGTCTATAAATACGCGCAAAGGAAAATGAGTTCCGAAAAGATGGAACTCCTCTTTGCTTCTACGGAAAGAATATGGGGCTTCTCAAAAAAATGGTCTCAAATTTTATTAAGCTTTGTTTTTGGATTAACCTCAATTTTAGGTTTTTGTTTTATTCTCTACTCTTATTTTGAGTACTCTATATTTTCAAATGAAAAAATAGTTATTCAATCTGGCGTGGATCGAATAAGCAAAAACTATACTTTTAATGAAATTAAATCATTAACGAATGTAAAGTTTTTTAATGCTCCAAATGGAAAGCCTGTCTATCATCCTCATTTTATCATTGAGTTTAGTGACGGATTCCTCTGGCTTTCAAAGGATCATATTTCCGAAGGCTCTGTTAGAGAAAAGCATTTTGCAGACTTTCTTGAGAGTAAAACTGAATTAAAATTTTCAGATAAAAAATACTTTGATAACTAGTATTTTCAAGATGATGCTATCAATATCCATTCTTCTCCCGAGTCTTGATCAAAATGCATAATTCTGCTACTATAGCGTCATCATGAATATATAATCATTCCCAATCTTTTATTTTCCTAACATTTATTTAAAAGCCCAGAGGTCTTATGAAAAACCTTGTCGCCATCTTGATGATGGTGGGGAGCTTTGTGCTCTATAGTCGACATTTATTTCGCTCGCGCGAAAATATCTTTAGTCATGAATCTTTCATCGAGCATGAAATCGATGATCAACGCCAGCGAGTTAAGCGCAAACGTCGCCGCTATAACAACTCCAAGTATAGGCCTAGGATTCGCTATCGAAATAAGCGGCTGAAGCTCCAAGGCTCTCATCCCAAGGCCCATCGCTTTTCTAATCATCACACTCTGAGGAGGATGTATCGAAGTACTTAATTTTTAAACGCTTAGTTCCTGGATCAATTCGTTGAAGCGGTGTTTAAGGAAAAAGGTGCTGGAACTATTTAGGTGTCGTCATCCGCACTTAAGACTTCGAGCTCACCTTGGCAATGGCCAGTGGATGAATCGTAGTAGCGATATTGACCCGCACACGGATCGTATTCATTTCTCGCCCAATCTTCGCCTTGCCATAATTCCTTAATAAAATAGCGCTTGGCAGGCATTTTTTTAGCGAGATGAAAATATTTAAGAGTAAGCATTTTGAGCGCTTCTTTTTTGCTCTTATTCATATAAAGCATCTGATAAATGGCCGAAGCTTCACCTGTTCGATCAGCTCCACCTTGGCAATGAATAAGAATAGGACGCTCTGCTGATGCAAAAAGATCAAGCAGCTTAATCAAATCTTCACGATGAGGTAACCGCTTTGCCGACATTCCAATATCTTCATGATGAACGCCATAGCGAGCGCTCACCTCTATCTCATCTTTATACCAATCGGCAGACAAATTCTCTCCCCGTAAATTAATAATTGTCTTAATTCCATAGGCCTTAATAATTCCTTCAAAACCCTTGGCATCTAACTGCGCCGATCGCATGAGCTTACCAGAATCGACAACATGAAAATTTTTAAGCAAATCGCAAGAAAGAAAGAAAGGAAGAAAAAGTAATATGATTATTAATTTTTTTGACATGTTTGCTCCCGTAACATAACCCGTTAGTAATCAAAGCCCGAAACATAAGGCTCGCCATTGCGGGCCTTTTTGATTTGGATTTCGTATTGGGCATTAATTTTTTGTTGGTATTTTTGGTAGAGATTTTCGCCTAAGAATTTTTTGAGATCTTCGTGAAATTTGCGATCGATGGCAAAGCGTTCTTGGTCTTCTTCCCAGCTTGGAAAATAGCCGTAAGTTTTGTCATTAATTTTACTTCTCTCTTTATTTTTTTCCCAAACTTTTTGATGGGCCTGATCGCGCTGAATTTTTAATTTTTTATAGTCCTCTAGCATGCGCTCAGGATAAGCGGTTTTTTCAGTGAAGAGCTCCTTCAGAGATTGATCCCATTTCACTTCCTCTTCTTCGTACAGTTCATTGAAAGCTTGAGCATCAAAGTCTGAGTCGTAGTAACAATCAGAGGCGACTTCTTCAACTTGCGAAAGATTCTTGTCCTTATTCGCTTCTTTTTGAACAGTGGATTTTTGGGCAGTTAATTGAGCTTTAGTTGAAAGGGCTTTGTGCTTTATTTTTTGGCGTTTAGTGTTTGTTTGATTTTTTACTTCAAAGCGTGAGCCCAAGTAAGCACCGGCAGAAAAAGTCAGTACAAAAGCGAAAGCGAGGTATAGGATTTGTTTATTCATCAGTCTTCAAAAAAAAGCCCCGACAAGCGGGGCTTTAAAGATTAGTAATTTAAAAGTTTTCTCAGCTCAGCAACGATGTCTTCGGTCTGAGGTAAGATGTATTCTTCATTTGATGGACAATAAGGAATATGACAATCCTTAGCGGCGATCCGAAGGATTGGGGCATCCAGAGCTTCAAAACATTCTTCGTTAATGCGAGCGGCGATCTCACCGGCAAAGCCTGAAGCTTTTGTCTCTTCGTGACAGATAAGAATACGATTAGTTTTTTGCAACGATTCTTTAATCGCTTCCATATCAAAAGGCGCTACCGTTCTAAGATCGAGGATCTCGATGCTATGGCCTTCCTCTGCGAGCTTCTTAGCGGCTTCAATTGATTTTTGAACCAAGGCTCCCCACGCCACGATAGTTGCGTCTGTTCCCTCTTGAACCTTGCGAGCTTTACCAAACGGAATCATATATTCTTCGCCTGGATCAGCGGAGCGATTATAACCTTGATAGTAAAGATGTTTGTGTTCTAAGAACATCACTGGGTCATCACCTCTGATTGCTGTTCTTAAAAGTCCTGCGGCGTCTGCGGCATTACTTGGGAAAGCGACGCGAATACCTGGGATATGAGTGAAGAGTGATTCACTGGTTTGTGAGTGGTACATCGCTCCACCGCGAAGGTAACCACCGATCGGAACTCTCACTACCATTGGACATTTATAATCGCCGCCTGAGCGGTAACGAAGGGTCGCCATTTCGTTTTTCAGTTGCATGTACGCAGTCCAGATATAATCGAAGAATTGAATTTCAACCACGGGCTTGATTCCACGAGCGGCCATACCGATGGCGCGGCCAATGATGTTAGCTTCAGCAAGGGGTGAGTTGAAAACTTGTCCTTCTTTAGAAACGCGCTGAACTCCGTGAGTCACTTTAAACACGCCGCCCTTGCCTTTGAGGTCAGGGTTGCAAAGCTTGGCTTTATCTGTGAAGTCGGCAACGTCTTCGCCGAACATACGAAGCATTGGGTTCTTCGCGAATTCTGATTTTAAAACGGTGTTGATAGCAGAAGCGAGAGCGACATCAGCTTTACCAGTGAAGTTGGGATCAGTCGCGAAATCAGATCCTGTCATATCGATGTCTTCAGAATAAAGATGATCTAATGAAGTCTCTGCTGCTGGCCATTCGGTTTTAATCGCCTGATTCATGGCCTCGCGAACTTCTTCCGTTACTTCAGTTAAGAGCGCGGTTTTTTCATCTTCGCTCATGATGCCAGCATCAACCAAAAGTTTTGGGTAGCTGTTAAAAACGTCTTCAATTTTTTCTTGATCGAGTTCTTCTTTGGTTCTGTAGAAAGAATGATCATCTGACATAGAGTGAGAGTAAGGACGAGTGACAGAAGCGTGAACGAGCACTGGCTTTCTGTTTTTTCTAATATACTCAGTGGCCTCAGTCATCACGGCATAACTTTCAATCGGACAACTGCCGTTAACAGTAAAGATTTTGAGATTAGGAAAATTCTTTAAACACTCTGAGATTGATCCTGCAGGTGTTTGAACTGAGACAGGAACAGAAATGGCATAGCCATTGTCTTCAACCATATACAGAACAGGAAGTGAGTTCACACAAGCTGTCGTGATACTCTCCCAAAATTCACCTTGTGAAGTGGTACCATCACCTGTTGAGACGTAAACAATTTCATCATCAAAATATTTGGCGTCACCAATATCGACGCCTTGATCTTTTAATTGCTTATAAAAAATACCCGCTTCAGCAAGACCGCAAGCATGAAGAAACTGAGTTCCAGTACATGAAGACTTGTTGAAGATATTGAGTTTGACGTTCCCCCAGTGGGCAGGCATTTGACGGCCGTAACCAGAAGTATCGCCAGTATTACCATTGGCCTGACAAAGCATTTCGTAAGGCGTGACTCCAAGACCTAAGCAAAGAGCGCGATCGCGATAATAACCAATAAACCAATCGTGCGCTGGCTTCATCACTTTTGCTGTTGCAGATAAAATCCCTTCGTGACCAGCACCAGAGATTTGAAAGAAGGCCTTACTTTGCATCTTCATCGCAATTTCAAAATCATCCACTTTACGTGAAAGATAAACGTTGCGAAGAAGTCCAACTAAGTCTTCTTTTTTCAAATTATATTTTTTAGCGAGTTTTAATTTGTCTTCGATCAACTTTTGTCTTTTAGGATCGATGCTTTTTTTCTGATTCTGAGATTTAGTTTCAGAAGCAGTTTCAGAGGTATTGGTTTCTTCCAACATGAGTCTCACCTTTGCAATGCGTTATACAATTATTGATTTCGTCCTAGATTACTGAAAGCTGGTTTATTTGTCTAAAACACTTTCTCGAAAGTGGCTCTCATATGTAAAAAATTCGGTCATTTTTTGATGAAATATCAGTTATTTAAAGACTGGGCCACCGATTTGATTTTCTCAGCATCCCAATTGATATCTATTTCCAATTTGATCACGCGTGAGAGCTTATCAATAGAGCTCGCGAAATGGGCCTTATCATAGAGGCCCTGAGCATTGGCATCGGCCAGCGGATTGAGTTTGGGATGACAAGTGCGCTCTTCTTTTAACATGTGCAACCACTGCCATACGCAATGAGCGGGTCGCGCACTCATCGGTGCCACTCGCAATCCAGCTTGAATGAGTTTTTTTGAAGTTGAAAGAGCGTCTAAGGGATCTTGAGTCATCAAGTGTAAGCTTGTCCCACAATCTCCTGCGGGATCTGAAGCTAGGACTAACTTTTCTTGAAGCGCTGGAACTTGCGCGATTAAATCATTTTTTATCGAACGCAGAGTTGAAATAATATGGGGTAAGCGTTTCAGTTGTTCACGCAACATCGCACCAGTGATTTCTGAGACGCGAGTTGAGTAACCAATAAAAGTTTGAATCTCGTACCAACTCTTTAGAGTGAGTCCGAATTGATTGCAAGTATCGTGAGCATTCATGGCCTTCTGATACCACTCTTTGTTTTGAGTGATAACAGCGCCCCCTTCTCCAGCCGTAATGATTTTATCTTGATTAAAAGAAAAGCATCCCCACTCTCCAATCGAGCCTAAAGGTTTTCCTTTGTAACTTCCGCCAACCGCTTGAGCGACGTCTTCAATTAAAAGAATTTTTTTGTCGTCACAAATTTTCCGAAGTGCCTCGAGATTGCAATTGAGGCCATCCATATGAACAGCGATGATCGCCTTCGTTTTTGAATTTATTTTCTTCAAACACTCGACGGGATCAATTCCAAGATTATCGTCAATATTAACTATAACCGGAACGGCCCCTAGCTGAACCACAGCTGCGACCGTGGCAAAGAAAGTATAAGTAGGTACGATGACTTCGTCTCCAGGGCCAATTCCTGAGGACACCATCGCTGTTAAAAGAGCATTGGTTCCACTGGTCATGACGACTGAGTGTTGAGTTTTGTGATAACTTGCAAATTCTTTTTCAAACAGAAAGCATTCGGTTTCGACACCAGGTCCTTGATAGCGAAAAAGTTTTTTTGAATCGAGAACTCTTTTTATCGCCTGGAGTTCTTCATCGCCTAAGATATACAAAGTTGAGTCCTCTCTTTTTTAAAAACCACTGGAGAGAGAAAGAACAAAACGGCGATCTTCTTTTCCGCGATATTGAGATGACGTTGTATCGACGGCATATGTTGTAAGATCAAACTCTAGTTTTTTACTCTTTACTCCCAAACCAAGACTACCAAATCCATCGCCATAACCCAAACGAAAGAAGAAGGTTCGAGCAACATCAAGCTCCATTCCTGCGCCCCAACGTCTCGCGGTTGAGAGCTCGCTGTGAGCAAAGGTCGCATCTTTAAAGTTCGTTTCCAAATGCAAGCGCACGCCCTTTCCGATTTGCGGTGTAATTGAAAAACCAACATCAATTGATTGTTTGATTTTTGTTGGCTTGGTATTGGTTCCAGACGCTGAGAAATCTTGAGAAGTCGCGTTGTTCATTTTAATGGCGATTATGGGCAATGGTGCCACAGGCATAGTTAATTTAAATCCTGAAGTCACGAGTAGCATAGTTCCTTTATCATAATCAGAGGATTGTAACTTAATTGTAGTATTGGCGTCAGCTTCATTAATCGCCTCCGAGCGAAAGAGATAAGTCGCACTCGCCCCAAACTTTAAAACGCCACCAAAGAGTGAAATGTTTAAACCGAGAAAAGGTCCGTGATCGGTACGATCAGCATATTCAAAGAGGGCACCCGGTTCAGTCGAGATCGTTGCTCTGGTTTGTTTTGAGTAGAGATAGCCCATCGATATATAGCGAGCAGTAAAATTAGGAAGAAAATGAAAGCGACTATGTGAAAGCGTTCCGAGATTATTTAATAAAAGTGTGCGCGTTCCATCGAGTGAAAAACCTTTCATGAAATTAGTTGAAGCTGCCGTTAACGGGCCACCACCGCCCATGCGAAGCCAACCGCGATTGGTCTCGAGATGAAGGTTAGATAAATGCAAATGGGGAAAGCGAACTGTTCCTAGGCCGGCAGGATTATAATAAACCGAAGAGGCATCATCGACTTTGCAAATGTAAGCATTACCCATTGCTAGTCCGCGCGAAGAAGTTGCGAGTTCAGGATAAGCGCCATCTTCAAAAGTGATTCTCGCCCAAGTCTTTGTGCTTAAAATTAAAAGGAAAATGGGGAGTAAACGCCGCATCATATTCACTGATTTATTTTACAGGATTCAAAAGGGGCAAATCTCTAAAGAGAAAGGTTTTCCTCTTTAAAACAAAAAAGCCCGATCATTACAATCGGGCTTTCGTTAAAATTGTCATTAACTGGCTGAATTAACGCTTCTTTCTGCCTGGAAAACGATGGCCAATATTACCGAGGTATCTTCCTTGGATTTTCTTGATGGCATCAATTCTCTTCTCTGCCATAAGGTCAGTCGCCTTATAAACTGGGATATTGTTCTCTTCAGAGAGTTTGAAGATCTTCGTGGTTGTATCGTAAATTGTATCAACCATACGAGTCGCTTTCGTATCTGACCAACCTTCAAATTCAATTGAAACGTTCATCAAACCACCAGCATTAATCAAATAGTCTGGAGCGTACAAAATATTTTTTTCCATCAAGATATCGCCATGACGAGGTTCTGCAAGTTGGTTGTTTGCAGCACCACAAACGATTTTAGCTTTAAGCTTATCGATTGTATTGTCATTCACAGTGGCTCCAAGAGCACAAGGTGCATAGATATCGCAATTGATATCATAAATATCTTCAGGTCCAACCAGTTCTGCACCTGGAGCAACTTCTCTGAAGAGTTCGATATTTTTTTCATTGATGTCTGTGAAGAAAATTTTCGCACCATTGTTGTGAAGAATTTCACCGAGGTGACGGCCAACTGATCCAGCACCTTGAAGAGCAACAACTTTACCCTTAAGTGAACGTGTTCCAAATACTTTTGAACAACTCGCTTCCATTCCTCTAAAAACACCGCGAGCAGTGTAAGGAGATGGGTTGCCAGAACCACCGTGAGTTTTTGCCACGCCAGTAACGTAACTTGTTTCAGTGAAAATATGTTCGATGTCTTCAACACCAATGTTCACATCTTCTGCTGTGATATAACGACCATTCAAAGACTCTAAGAATCTTCCATATGATCTGAATAAGGCTTCTGATTTATCTTTTGTTGGGTCACCGAGAATAACCGCTTTACCGCCACCAAGATTTAACCCTGATACGGCAGCTTTGTAAGTCATACCCTTTGAGAGACGAAGAACATCATAGATGGCGTCATCCATACTTTTGTAATTCCACATTCTCGTTCCGCCAAGTGCAGGTCCAAGAGTTGTGTCGTGAATAGCAATAATTGCTTTGAGATTGCATGAAGCATCACTAAAGAAAACAACTTCTTCGTGTCCTTCGGCGTAGAGTTTTTCAAACGTAAACATGATTCCCCCTATCGAATCTTATCAGTGACTTAAATCCCTTTTCGAATTAGAATGAGTAACATACTCAAGAGAGGTTCAAGTATGCCCACCGTGTCAGTTTTAACCAAAAATGATCAAGAACAAATAGTCTCAAGTGGTGAATATGAGGTTCAGAAAGATCAAATTTTATTTGATCAATTAGATGCTCAAGGCGTTAAATTACCTCACGGATGTTTGGCCGGATCATGTGGTTCTTGTCGCATGATAGTTACAGAAGGCAGTGAACTCCTCTCTCCTCCAGGCGCGATTGAAAGCGATACGATTGGAAATCTCAAAATGTCGAATGCCAAAAAATATCCCAGCGATTGTGACTTGCGATTATCTTGTCGGGTAAAAGTGATTGGCGATGGAAAAATTTCTATTTTGCCAGGCTAGAATTTCTTTTTAAAGTTCTCAACTTGTAATTGATATCATCAGCTGAATCGACAGCAGAATCCCACGCCGTATAAATTTGTTTTTTAATTCCGGCACGAAGATCTCCGGCCACATAAAGTCCTGGCACTGAAGTTTCGCCCTTATTATTGGTCACAACAAAACCGCGTTTATCGACATCAGCCTTGAGCATGAGTGCGAGCTGGTTATAAACAATCATTCCAAGAGAAATAAAACAAATCTCTGTCTCTGTTTCAAGATTATTATCAAAGACAAAACCTTCCAGTCTTTTCTCGCGAGCATTACCTTTCACTTTAACGATGGCTTGCGGAACAATTTCAATTTTATACTTCGTCATCAATTTTAAAGTTTCTTCTGAAAATTGCGCTTTTTCTCCATTGCACAGAACTTTCATCTCGGGTGTTTGATAACGTTCATACAACATGATCGCGACCCAAGCAGCGCCATCATCATGACCTATCAGAGCAGTCTTTTTACCTAAGACATGATGACCATCACAACGTAGGCAATAATCAGCGAGCTGAACATTGGCATAAGGTAAGATATCTTGAATCGTTCCATTGATCTCTGGCTGGATGTCCATTGCTCCTGTACACAAGATCACATGACGGGCCAGATGCTGAAAGGTATTGGTATCAGTAAGAACAAAGATTCCATCATCGCGTTTTTCGATTTTAGTTATTCCAATATTTCGATACCAATGAAACTTATCTTTTAAATCACATTCCGTTAGCCAATCTAAATTTTCACGATTGGGTTGCTCAATGCCTTTGGTAAAGCGCAAGTGACCGGGAACATTTTCAACTTTTGAAACCCAAAAGGCACGAGAGCGTTTTTTGTCTTTTGCAGTCCCTGGAAAAAAGAGAGTTTCATCGTTATTGAGAACTGTGCGCATCACGGCCATGGTTCCTGCTGAACCTCCACCGATAACTGCCACTGGAAAGATTTTTTGATCCATGATTATTTGGCCGAGAAACTATAATCGAGCACTCGCTCAGCGTAACTCTTTTCTCGGGAAGGCTCTTCTTCAGGTTCACGTCTATTTTGAATATGGCGCTCACCTGAGATGTCGCGAATACGAACTTCTTTAATTTCGTAATCGATCACCTTTTCAAGTTCAAAAGAATACCCTTCCCAAACAATAATCTGCCCATCTTCAGGAAAGTTATTTCCAAGCATGTCCAGAATAAATCCGGCAAGTGTCGAGTAGTTATCATTGAGAGGAATCTTAATATCGTAATCGTTATAAAGTTCACGCAAAGACATGGATCCTTCGACCACGATGCCCTCTTTCGCCATAAACTCTTCTGGAGCCGCTTCAATATCTTCGAGATCGTCATGCTCATCAACGATGTCTCCCAAGATTTCTTCAACGATGTCTTCGAGTGTTATCAGACCTACAATCAATCCGCTTTCATTGCGAATTAAGGCCATGTGGGCCTTCTTGCGATTCATGTAATCAAAGACCGCCTGAATCTTCATGTGATCGTAAACCAGAAAAGGCTCTTTAATATAATTGCGAAGCTTAAAATTAGCTTTCTCTTCGTCAGTAATGAAGGCCAAGTCTTTTACGAGTAAAATACCGACCGCACTTTCGAGATCTCCATCAATCACAGGGTAGCGAGAATGCACATCTTCTTTGGCGTGCTCAATAACTTCCTGGTAGGTCGAGTCCACTTTTAAGAGTTTAATCTTATTTCGTGGAATCATAATGTCTTTAACTTTAATAGTTGGAAACTCGAGGATTGAGTTTAAAAGATCCAATTGCTTTGAATCCATTGATTGTTGCTCTTCCGCACGTGTGATCATGTACTCAATATCATCTTTCGTTACCATCTTCCCGGCGAGGTTGGCATTGTTTCCAAGAACGGCGTGAATAATCCACACCAAAACTTTAATGCCTGGGTAGAGAACGTAATACATCATTCTTAAAATTTGGATCACGAAGATTGATAATTTTTCGGCGTGGTTTCGACCAAAAGCTTTTGGGATAATTTCACCAAAAATCAAAATCACTATGGTTGTGATACCTACAGAAAAACCAACAGCGTCACTTTTAAAATAACGGGCCGACATGGTTGTGGTTAAAGACGCCGCTAAAATATTAACGATGTTGTTACCCACCAGGATGGTCGATAAAAGTTCGTTGGGTTTCTCCACCATGAAGGTCATGGCCTTAGACTTAGTCCCACCCTCATCCATCAATTGGCGTGCGCGATCAATATTGAGCGACATCAAAACGGCCTCAGAGCCTGAGAAAAATCCTGAAGCGAGAAAACACGCAACAAGAGACACAATTTCAAATGTTGAAATATCTCCACCGGTTATCATTGCTGACGACCTTTGGATTGAATAATGGAAATTCTTTTTAATGGGGGTCTTTGATGACCCTTAATAGACGGAGGTTCGATAGATCCCGATCCTTGTTAATGCGGTAAAATAAAAAAAGTTTAACCGTTATGGTTCCGCATGACTCACTGTTCTACATTATAGGCGATTAGCTAAATTTTGTCTATATGAGTTTGTAAACCATTGAAAATACTAATGGTTCTCAATCGGAAGACCCTTGAAATCGTGGTCAGAATAGACAATCCGATCATTCATTTCGTGGTCATATGGCCTTAACTCATCGATATTACTTACGTTTCTAAATATGCTCTGACACTTGTAACAAACGGCTATCATCGAGAGCTTCCTAAAAAGGAGAAGGTCAAAGAGATAGAGAACGATAAACGAAATTCCGTAAGTGAATAGGGAGAGAATAGCGGCGATCACAAAAAGCGCTACACCGAGCTTGCGATTGAAATCCTTTTGCTTATAAAAATCTTTGCGCTCACAACACGGGCAATCTTTGAGAATGGCCTGCTCATGTTCTGGATTAAAATGCAGAGGAACTTGATGTTGGCAAACATCACATTCGGCCAGAGTTGATTCAACCTTAGGATAAACGTGAATGCCCGATCCACATTCTGGACAAGTTAACGTCACCGTCATCATATGAGAGCTCCAAAACTATGAAAGAAATAAATTGAAATGATCTCTCCGACTAAAATAAAAAAGGTCTGCGCATAAAGAATGCCCGTGGCACTTTGAATGCTTCTCATTTTTACTAAGCGCCAAGAAAAATAACTCATGATTGCGATGACGACATAACCCCAACCAACACGCATGATAAACATCATCCAGTTGAAAGCGTAGCCTCCGCCCTCTGTCGTTCCCTCTTTAAACATGTCTGCGTGCTTAAAAAAAGCAAACATTGAAAGAACTGTTTTAACGACTAATAACGGCCAGCTCAACATCACTGCTTGCAGTAATGGTTTCTCGCTCAACTTTGGCGTCACTAAATACCAATGGCCTAAAACCATGGCGAAAGTAATATTTCCCAGAAGGAGTGAGCCCGTCATCATTTGGGCCATCGCCTTCAGATCACCGTTATAAAAAGGTATAAAAATAAATCCCAAGGCCAGGGTGTGGAGTGCATACATCAACCACATACTCCAATGCTTTTCATCGGTATGAAGAACATAGATAAAAATAAAAGAGAGAAGAGCGGCAAAGCTTAGGATTGCTTGAATGCTAGAAGTGGGAGCGTACATGAGATGAAGAATGACGCCGAATAAAAGCGCTATTCCAGATATTGTTGACATGACTTTCATCAGACCCGCACCCGTCGAACGAGTCGGAATCAGAAAAGTGAAGAAACTCACGCCAAATGCTAAGTTGTAGAAAAAGCTTTCTGCAACGGTTCCAATCATGATTAAGTCCCCAAGATTTATCCCGTTTAGGTAACAGAAATTACGCTGTTTGCAAATGCTCTCGACACATTGACACTCTTGGTCTAAAAGCTAGCTGTATGAATTCTCGAAACCTTATTAAAAAAAATGCCCTTCTTTTTGCACCCATGGAAGGCATTACCGACCAGGCCTATCGCATGGCCATGCAAGAGCTCTACCCAGAGTGGGATTTATTTTATACCGACTTTCTAAGAATTCCCTCCGAGGGCCTTTATACTAAAAGCAAAATCTTGGAACATTTGGGTTCGGAGGTTTTCAATTCGAAACGGCAAAATGATAAAACCATTTTTCAAATTCTGGCCTCTGAGAGTTCTCATATTATTGAATCCGTCACCAGCATCAAAGATTTGGGCATTGATAAGCTCGATCTTAATCTTGGTTGTCCTTCTAAGAAGGTCAATTCGCACAAAGGCGGAGCTTATCTTTTGAGCGATCATGCGGCCCTTAAAAAAATTCTCTTATCTATTAGAGATACATTCTCAGGATTTTTTAGCGTAAAAATTCGCATTGGTTATCGCGACGATTTGCTTTTTACTGAAACCTTAAAGTTAATTGAAGATTGCGGAGTCGAGGCCATTACTCTGCACGCGAGAACTCGCGATCAGCTCTACCTCGGTCGTGCCGATTGGAAATACATCAAGCAAGCTGTTAAAACAGTCAACATTCCCTTGATTGGCAATGGTGACATTTGGACCGTTGAAGATATAGAAAATTGTTTTCATGAAACAGGATGCCATGCTGTCATGTGTGCTCGCGGCGCTTTGAAAACTCCGTGGATGGCCGGTCTTTATAAAGAAAATGTGGGACGCATTCACATGATCAATCAAGAAATGCTCAATCGTACTCGAGCTGAACAGATTGATCTCTATTTTCATTTTCTCGAAAAGCATTATCGCAAAAATGGTTATCGAGAAGAAGTCATCTTGAAGCGCTTCAAAGGTTTGTGCCAATTTATTTTTGAAGATTTTTTTGGTGCCGAAAGTATTCGAAGTTTATTTTTGCGCTCGCGTGAGCTTTCCGAATTTAAAGCGAATCTCGAGTCACTTCAGCGGGCCAGTGTCTACGCCTAACAAAGTATAGCGAACCCAAATCCACTCAAAAAGTATCGCTCCCAATAGCATTAAAACTGAAGCAAATGACAGACTAATGATAAAAAGGAGGAGAGCAAAGACAAAAGGGCCTAGCATTCGGTGAAGACTCTCTTTGTATCTGTTGAGCTTTTCCGGGATATAAACCAGTTTTGAATATTCATGAATTTTAAAAATAAATTTAATAAAGGACATGCGGTATTGCCGATCGAGCGTTTTCTCTTTTAACTCCGTCGATCGCAGCGCCATCACCCAAAGATAACCACACATCAGATTCAGTGGATAACTGGCACTTATGGGCAGAAGAGCAATGAGAAAAACCAAGAGAAACAGCGGCCCTACCCAGTAAAAGTAAAATTGGCTGCGCTCTTTCATCGGTATCAAATGATCACTCCACTTTTGTGCAGAAAAGAAATGCCTTTAAATTGCATGTTCGGTGGTGCTTTCACCACCATATCGAAAACGTGAATGAAGTCTTCAGGATCAAGCATCTTACTTCTTTCAAAGTCAGAACTGAGATTGCTCCATAATGGAGTATCGATCGCGCCCGGCATGAGCGAAGTAAAGCGAATGCCGAGAGATTTCCATTCTTCGCGTACACTTTCAATCATTCCATTGAGACCAAATTTTGAAGCACAATAGGCTGAAGTATTTTCGAATCCTCGCTGAGAAGCAATGCTTGAAATAGTTACCACGTGGGTGATGTTTTCAATCAGAAACGCATGGCCGTGTTTGAGTACGTGAAAAGGGCCCATGATATTTGTCACCAAGTGATTCATAAAATCTTCGCTACTGGTTTCAACCATGGGAGAGACTTCATAAATACCGGCATTATTAACAATGAGATTCAAACCAAAGGTAGTCTCACCAATGGAGTCGTACATCGCCATGACTGATTCTTCTTCTCGCACATCTACTTCGAGATCAATAAAGTCTTCGTGATCGATATCTGTGCCTGAGCGGCTGGCCCCAAAAACGGTATAACCTTCTTCGATGAGATAATGGGACATCTCAAGGCCTAAACCAGAAGAGCTACCTGTAACTAATGCAAATTGTTTTCTCATAGGCTTCATCTCGTTACAAAAAAAGGGAGCTCATAGGCTCCCTTTTAGTTTAATCGAGTTTCAAATCAGGAGCAAATATTAGCGTGCAACCCCGACAGCTTTAGTCTCCCGAACCACGGTAATCTTGATAGTTCCAGGGTATGACATTTCTTCTTCAATTTTCTTGGCGATATCGCGAGAGAGCATAACGGTTTGCTCGTCAGTAACTCTATCGTTTTCAACGAATACACGAACTTCACGACCACCAGAGATGGCGTAAGATTTCGTTACCCCTTCAAAAGAGTTCACGATTTCTTCGATGTCCGTTAAACGAGAAACATAAGATTCCATCATCGCTTTACGCGCACCTGGACGAGCACCTGATAGGGCATCCGAAGCAGCTACTAAGTGAGCGAGGATTGATTCTGGTTTTTCATCATCATGGTGAGCACGAATCGCATGAACGATATCAGGAGACTCTCCATATTTCTTAGCAAAGTCAGCACCGATT
The DNA here is from genome assembly GCA_002786715.1 of Bdellovibrio sp. CG22_combo_CG10-13_8_21_14_all_39_27. Lineage (GTDB taxonomy): Bacteria > Bdellovibrionota > Bacteriovoracia > Bacteriovoracales > Bacteriovoracaceae > 21-14-all-39-27. The sequence goes on along the minus strand of PCTW01000038.1, from coordinate 27,064 downwards.
ACTGCGTGAGAACCTTCTGCCGAAGCATCGAGAACTTTACCGATATCGTGAAGAAGACCTGCACGACGAGCTTGTTTCACATTCAATCCCATTTCAGCTGCCATGGCGCCACAAATAAAGGCGGCTTCTAGCGCATGTTGATATTGGTTTTGAGTGTATGAAGTTCTGAAATTCAAGGCACCAACAAGTTTTAATACTTCTGGGTGGATACCGTGAACGCCAATTTCCATTTGAGCTTTTTGACCAAGGTCGAGCAAATGCTTTTCCATATCAGTCTTAGACTTGTCATGAAATTCTTCAATTTTAGCTGGGTGAATACGACCGTCAGAAATCAATTTTTCAATTGTTCTACGAGCGATTTCACGTCTAATCACGTTAAACGAAGAAACCACTACGATCTCTGGCGTATCATCAATAATCAAGTCGACACCACAAATCTGCTCGAAAGCACGAATGTTACGGCCTTCACGACCAATCAAACGACCTTTCAAATCATCCGATGGGAGATCGACTGTTGAAATAGTTTTTTCAGCCACGTACTCACCGGCAAAACGTTGAATAGCAACACCAACAATGCGCTTAGATTTCTCTTCTGCTTGTTCTTTGTATTCAGATTCAATGCGTGTGAGTTCTTTAGAAAAATCAACTCTCGCTTCTTCTTCCATCACTTTCATCAGCTCAGCTTTAGCCTCATCACGAGTCAAACTGGCCACTTGAGTAAGTTTTTCAGAAATCTCAGCTTGCTTATTTTTATATTTCTCGACTTCTAGTTCTACTTTTTTAATTGAAAGCGTGATCTCTTCTTCACGTGCTTTGATTTTTTCCATGGCCGCTTGATGCTCTTCCAACTTTGTATCGAGCTTAGCTTCTTTAGTTGCTAAATCTTTCTCTTGAGATTTAAGGTCGTTTTCGCGCTTGCGTACTTCCTTCTCAAATTGCTCTTTTTCTTCGCGAGCTTGTTCCTTAGCTTCTTTTCTTGCCTTGTACTTGATGTCATTGGCAGCATCTTTTGCTTTCTCAATGATCTCATCGGCCTTGCCTTGCTTTTCCTTAACTTCGGCGAGGTAGGCTTTGTGGCGAACAAAATAGCCCACGCCTGCTCCGACAATTAAGAAAAGGACTGATGCTAAAATAACTGTCATATCCATTTTCCTGCTCCTATTTTAACTGAGGCCGTTTACTCTTTTGATTCCCAAATCACTTACAACATAGTTCATCACAACATCATGGGGATCTACTGGTATTAATTCGAGTATCGACTCCTCAAAACAAATTCCTATTTTGGTACCACTAAACTTTTCTAAATAACGATCGTAATATCCTTTTCCTCTTCCCAGTCGATGCCCCTCGTTTGTGAAGGCCAATCCTGGAATAAGTAAAAGATCAGGCACTTTTATCGGTGCCGCTTTTGGTGGCTGTCTAAACTCTCGGCCAAAAAGGGACTTTATTTCTAAATCCTTTTGAGAGCATTGGGCGAAAGTCATCACCTGCTGCTCGGCTTCGAAAACTGGCCAGCACCAATCAGCTTCAATTTGTTGAGTTAAGCTCAACCATTGAGGCTCATCATTGAGCGGATAAAAACCACCAATGACTAATTTATGACTAGAGGGATTTTGTCTGAGCCATTGAATGAGGTTCTCAACAAGGCTTCGACTTTTTGATTGAATATGTTCTTCACTAAGAGTCGCCAGATTTTGCCTGACTCGCTTTCGCAGATCGGACTTTATCATCTACCGCTCACTTTCAAATCAAAGATATCGACGAACTATGAAAGCGTAGGAGGTGCAAGATCTTCAATAAATTGAATCGCTTCGGTCGTTGTTTGGTGCAGTTTCTCAATGTCTTCACGATATTCGTTTTCTAGATCAAGCTTATCTGCTGCAAGTTCAAGTGCAACCAGGACGGCAACCTTTCCACGATCAAGTGATGGATATCTATCGAGAATACTGCGCGCTCTTTCAAGCACCAGTTCAACGGCTTTTGAAGGTGAAGTCCGACGATCTGAACCGTCATCTTTCATTCTTACTTTATAACCCAATACGTCAAATTCTAGTTCATTTCTAGTCATATATAGTTGTTAGATTAAGCCTGATTTTAGTTTCAGTCAATGAACTGATTAGGCATCAAGCAGCGCCGAGAGGTATTCATCGAGATTGAAAATGTTCAAATCTTCAACATCTTCGCCAACTCCAATATAGGCAATTGGCACTTGTAATTGCTGCACGATAGAAATGGCGCTACCCGCTTTTGATGAACCATCACATTTTGTGAAGATCAGGCCAGTGAGTTCAAGTGCTTGATTAAATTCTTGCGCCTGACGGACTGCGTTTTGGCCAGTAATGGCATCGATAACTAAAAGCGTATGATGGGGAGCATCTGCATCAATTTTCTTCAAAACATTTTTGAATTTTTTTAATTCATCCATCAAATTTTCTTTGGTGTGCAATCGTCCGGCCGTATCCAAAATACAATAATCGGCCCGCTCGTTGACTGCTTTTTGAAGTGCTTCAAAGGCGACGCCACTTGGATTACTTCCTTCTTTTGCTCTCACCATTTGAGCCCCTGAACGATCACACCAAACCTGAAGCTGATCAACGGCCGCTGCTCTAAAAGTATCGCCAGCTCCAACCACGACTTTAGCTCCTTGACGAGTAAGCTTAGTGGCGAGCTTTCCAATCGTCGTCGTTTTTCCAGCACCATTCACGCCTACGATCATGATCACTTGCATTTTTTTATTGTCATCGCTGTATTGAAAAAGTTTGCTATCCACTTTTGCTTGAACGGAATCCATTTGCCCATGCAGATAAGAATACAATTCTTTTTTAAACTCGGACTCGTTTAAGGTTTTATTTTTAAGACTGACATTTAGGTGATCAATCAAATCTTGCACGGCCTTCGGTCCAATATCTGCAGTGTAAAGAAGCTCTTCGATTTCATCCAGCATGTCGCCAGATAAAGCTTTCGCATTAAACAACCCATGAATCTTGCCCCATACTTCTGAACGAGAACGACCTAAACCTTTTTTAAGGCGATCATTCCAAGAGATGGTCTCGACTTTTTTCGGAGCTTCAACTTTGGGAGCAATAGATTCTTTTTTAACTTCAATTTTTTGCACAGGGGGAGCGACGCTTTTATCATTTCTTAAATAATTGAGAAGACCTGCAATAAAAATAAATAATGCAATTGAGACGCCCATGACATCACCAAAATTGGCGGGACCGCTCATGCCTAAAAGAGTATGTAGTGAATTCAAAATTTCCATGGGTTTCCTCTAAAATTAGTCATTGAAAGGGTCATATTACTCGTCGGCAGCAAAAAATCAAATGCCATATGTTGGCACTAGTGGTAATAAATTTCCATGACTCATTATCTGAAGCGTCAATTCCTTTTATTACAGGCCATTCGCGATTTTTTTAATCGTCAGGACTTCATTGATGTTTTAACTCCCCCAATGGTCGAAAACCCCGGAATGGAGCCTCATATTCATCCCTTCCTCGTCACGAGCGCTTATCCAGAGCAGAAAAGTGCTGCGTATCTTCATACCTCTCCCGAGTTTCATATGAAAGAGCTTCTCTCTTATGGTTTTGAAAAAATATTTACACTCAATTACTGCTTTAGAGATGAACCCCACTCTCGCTTACATCGTCCGCAATTTATTATGCTGGAGTGGTATCGCCTCAATTCTCATTACTCGGCGATTGAAAAAGATGTGATTGCACTCATTCAGTTTTGTGCTGAAGAACTTCAACGAAGACAAATTCCTATTCTTGATGAAATGAAAAATCTTAAACCACAAATCATGACTATTCATGAGTGTTTCAAAAAGTTTGTGGGACTTGATTTGGCCACAGTAAAATCAGCTGAAGAATTAAAAAAATGGATTGAAACCCATCGTCCTCAAGTTCCGATGCCAAAAGAAATACTCTCATGGGATGATTATTTCTTTCTGCTTTTTCTCAATGAAATTGAACCTCAATTAAAATTTATTCCCTGTTGCGTGCTTAAAGAATATCCCGCTTCGATGGCCGCTCTTTCGACGCTCAAAAAAGATCAACCCGAAGTTTGTGAGCGATTTGAAATATATTTAAATGGTGTGGAAATTGCCAATTGTTATAACGAACTGACTCAGCTTGAATTGCAAAGAAAACGTTTTCTAGATCAGGCCCTTTTAAAAGAATCTCTTTATCACTACAAACTGCCTGAACCATCTCAGTTTTATCAAACCATGCAGCGAGGCTTTCCCGCTTCTGCAGGAATCGCCTTAGGCGTTGAGCGCTTATTAATGGCCCTGACCGGTGAGACGAATGTCTTCTGGCCTACTCTTGAAGATAATTAAAAGTTTTGTGAAGCTTAATAATAATTTCTGATTTCACTTGTTGCTCAGGAACTTTCATTGCCCATTGCTTATGAGCTTTTTTGTTATTTGATTTTCTAATTTCATTTTCCCACGCTTTTGGAATCGAATTGGCCAAATCAGCAGAAAAAACGGCGTACCAATTATATCCATCTTCAACATTTTTGCTCATCAACTCATCAAAAATTTCTAAAGAACGCTCGGTGAGAATTCTCTTGAGAGTGAAGAAATTGGCCTCTTTTAATTTAGCCATCTCTGAACCTTGCCCTAAATATGTAGGCATGTAACGAGCTGCAAATTCGGCGAGCTTATCACTTACTGGTTTTCTAAAGTTTTCTAAACCATAATATGTTTGATCAAGAACGAGGGCACGATAGACTCCTTCCCTTGTGGCTCCCTGACCTAAGACATTCATCCAATTTGAAACTTCATCCTTACTCGGTTTTGACTTACGAGTAACATCAAAGAGCTCCATCACAAAAGAATAGTTCAGGGCCTTTTCCTTTTCAGGCTCAAGCTTCTTGCCTTGATTTTCTTTTCTCTCAACTGTTGCTTTCTTGGCGTCTTTCTCAACTTTCGGAATTATTGGTAAAAGAATGTCATCAGTAGGTCCAAAAATTTTGGTCGCCAATTCACTTCCCACAATTTTTTCTACAAAATTTCGCAACTCTGACATCATTTCTTTTTGATCAAAGGCGAATGAATTCGAAGAATAGATTAAAAGTGAAATAATGATTACTCGCTTAATTTGATTCAATTAAACTCTCCAATTTATAATTAATTTTTAATTATTCTAAACTCTAGCGATATGAGATGAAAGTATTAAAATATCCCGACCGCGTAGGTCGGGATATTTCGATAATTTATGGATTAATAAAGAAGGTGTGTCTGCCTGTTTTAATATACGGGGCATCGCAATCCATATCAGCTCTAGCGGTAGTTTCAAAAAAGATCACTCCAGCTAAAACTTCACGGACAACAAACGGTTCATAAGTTGTTCCCAAGCCTGTAGTATCATTACAGAAGAGCAATGAGCCTGGTCCCAATTGTCCTCTTAGGTCTTCGTTTGTAGCTGCTCCGTTAAAACCTCTTCTAATTTGAATAGTTGGGCTCGTACCAATACTCGTGTTGCCCGCTGTAGGAGTGCCACAGCTTGAATAACTCACGAGTGAAGTCGTATCGTCTTGGCTTCGAGAAATAGCATCCCCATCTCTTGCGTTGTCGCATAAAGATCCAAAGCACGAAGTTGTTAGATCATCCATCGGCGAACCAACGTTGAGTAAATCAATGCTATTTGAAGTGGTAAATTTTCTATCCCAATCTCTGATCTGAATATTAATTCTCGCTTTCACATCTTGAGCAGCATCTAAACATTCGAAGGTGTAGTATTTTGATACTTCACTATAAGGAGATACTGGGTACGGAAAGCCCGATGGTAAATATTCCTCGTCGACATAGGTCGACCAAGTATTCGAGTTATATGTGTAACCATCTGCATTTATACATTGATTGCCACTAACCCAATTTGAGTGGTAGACGTTATTATCCTTAGAACCAGTACTTGGAACATTACTCCCCTTATCTTTCAGAATGTAAGTTAACGAAGTCCCTGCGAAAGTATCCGTGATTTCACCTGTATTTGTAAGAGGATAGGTTTTGTCTTTATTTAAATCGTTTCTTGGCCCATCGATACAGGCTTCTTTACTACCACCGCACGAGACAGTGTCTTCCGTCACAATACATGAGCAAACGCCTGATGCTTCAGTACACGTTACATTCTTTACAAGATTGTACCCGTCATCACATTTTAATCCGTCGTCATAGTTAAAACCACAACCTGGAGTAGTGATATTATCGAGATCTCCCCCGTTAAAACAATCTCCACCAGTACAATAGGTCTCTCCCCAGTTTCTAACAAATCCCCCGCCAGTTCCCTCAGTCGGAACCCATGTATAGGGAGCGGCACCAGAAGGAGTAGATACTTCAGCATCAGTTGGTGCAGCAGAACATAACGTCGGATCACCAGTGAAAGTATAGTTTGAGAAGAAAGCTCGAGTTGTACCTGCAGGTTTTGCATAATAAGCGAAAGGCTTATAGCGAACATACTCACACATACCCGGACTTGTTACGGCGGTGAAAGTAGCACCATAGAAATTTAAATCGTTTTCTTCAGCTTCTAAGCGGCAGTTAATATTATTAACTCCATCAGTAGCCGAAGAAAAATTGTCAATTTGATCAGAAGTAATTCGACAAGCCGTCGTTTTGAAACCTTGCCCTTCTTTGTGCATTAGATAACTGGATGCCTGCGCAGTTGATTGAATAACTCTAAATTGAGCATTTACGACAATATCAAAAGCATAACTTTGAAATGATCCCCCATTTCTGGCCGTTAATGTGTAGGTCGTGCGCGGTTGTGGCTCTGTTGGAATTCCTGAAATGACAGCTGTTGTTTTATCAATGCTTAAACCTAGCGGAAGATCAGGATCGATTGTAATGTTTGTATAAGTCCCTTTTAAATAAATTGGGAAATAATATTGCTCACCTGAATAGAGGTATAATGTTGCATCACTGTTAACACTATTGATACCACCAGCGACAGTTGCGGCTGAAGCGACAAAAGGATTGACGTCATCAAGTCCATCACCAGACTCAATGATTCCATCTTCAAGTGAAGTATAAAGAGTCGTACCTGTAGAACCTGTCAGCACCGTACCGGCAGCTTGGTAAGTTCCGTTAAAAGCAGTTAAATTGGATCCTTCAACAAACCCGTGGGCTCCGGTTGTTGCCACTTTTACATTTGGTCCTTTGACACTGGAAACGGTCGTTTCACTTGCAACAAAAGGATTTGCATTATCAACGCTATCACCTTGAGAGAAATAACCCGAGATAACCTGAACATAAACTTTATTAGAATCTTTAAAGACAACTAAGCCGACACCTGAAGTTGTTTGAGATGTGATGTAACTTCCAATTTCAAATGCAGCAGCTGTGCCCAAATTTAAAATGGTACTAGCAAATTGTCTTCTATTGACATTGGTAATCGTCCCTTTTTTCGTGGCGTAGATATAAGGAGAAACCCCTGGATAATCAACCAACTCACCTTCTGAGAAAGATCCCGAAATGACTCTTACGTATAATCTCTTGTAAGTTCCACCAGAATAAACCGACTCAACATAACCTTTTGCTCCAGCTGGAGTTGCAATATAACCAACAGCTGCCACACCAGGAGTATCATCCACATACAAAAAAGTATAATTCTGTTTTGTTGTTTCTGGAGCGACGTAAAAAGCAACGTTATCAATTCCTTCTCCGTCATTAACTAAACTCTCTGCAGAAACAACTAATGCCTGACCAGAGACAATATCAAGCACTCGGCCTTTTGTTCCAGAGCTTGTGGCAATCCGTTGACCGATATTAAATCTTGAAGTGGCTCCAACGCGAAGAATTTGCATTAAACCGAGTGCCAAATCTGATGGATTTTCAACCACTGACAAATCATATGTTGTCTGAACAACTGTTCCAATACTGTTGGTGGCCGTTATTCTATAGCTACGTTTGTCAAAGGGAGTAATCCCTGAAGCTGAAGTTCCGGCAATTGCACCTGTTGTTGTACTAAATGACATATCCGGATTTAAAGTTGGACTAATAATGAAATTGAGTGATTCACCCGCAGCGACACTTACAGGAGAACCATTGCGATAAAGAGCTACCGGTATACCACCTGTTAAATCTGTCGACTTATCAAATATGTGAGTCACATTTCCGACAATTTTTGCTTTTTGAAAAGCATAAACAAGTGAATTATCCAAGTTGTCAGTATCTTTAAAGACTAATTTACCTGTTAAATTGGTAGCACCAATTGTAACAAAGAGCTCATTGTTATTAACATCGACATAATCAATCGAAGCCACACCACCACTTTCGTTAGTGAGATCGTCCCCGGCGCTAAAGGCTGAAGCATCGTCTACAGTGATGATAAGTTTGGTCCCGCTTGATTGTTGATAATAGAAATTATCAAAAGCAGTGGCTGAAGCGATATTGATTGTATAAGAATCAAAATAAGTATTTGTGGTATCGGGGTGATAAGAATAAACGGTGTAATTTGTTCCTGAATCATAAGCTGCGACAATACCTGTCATCTCGCCAGTGTTGGAATCAAGACTTAAACCTGCCGGTAGAGTTGTTAAACAACTACCTGTAAGTGTCGGACATAAACTAAATTTAAAAGTCCCCGAAGTTCCCCCTAGAATTTGAGTGCTTAGGGTAACTGGATCTTCGCCAATTCTTAAGTTGAGAGCGGAGACACCATATTGAGAAGCCGTTGGAGCTTGGGTAAATGCAATTCTGATTACTTCTTTACCTGCCGTAGCCCCACCAGCAGATTCATAAAGAAGAACTTCAATGTCAGTCGTTTCAAGACTCGACATCACTGGGAAAGTCATTGTGCCGTTTGTTGGGTTGAGAACACCCGCAGGTATAATTGATGAGTCTTTCAAATCAAAATATTCTGTGGCAGGACTGACGGGAATGTTCCCTGTGCCGTAATTACGAGTTAAAACCGGAGCACTTTGGAGTGTGTAAAGCCGAGTTGGATAATTAATTTGCACAGTACTAAAAGAGCCATCGTTCTTATGGATATAATCAGTTCGTCTAATTCTATGATGTGTTCCAAGATTTGTATTGATTGCATTTTGCATGGTTAAATAAACATATCTCTTCGCAGAATCAACAAAATAGACAAGGCCTCTTGCATTTATTTCTGAATCTTGATCACAACTTGCATATAAAGCACTAGGACAAATTTGAACACTATCACCAATGTTTAAACCCGTGACACTACCGACTTCTAAGCGAATAAGTGAGTTGTCGGCAATTTCATAGTAAACATCATAATTATAAGTTTGAGTGAAGTTAAAAGAAGAGAACTTCAGGTTCGTAGTGATAAAATTGTCTTCATAACCGTCTGTAACATAATCTGTTTGATATGATGAAATCGTATAGGAAGTTTCTGATAATTCAGGAACTGTAAATGGTGGAGCTGGAGCGTAAATCACACCTGTGGTGGCATCAATACGAATTCCTGGCGGCAAGTCCGGAGCTAAATAAGTGATTGTCCCTATGCCATTTGTAATTTCACTTGGAGCTCTGTTAAATCCTGTTGAATCTAAGTTAAACCAGACATCGACAACTTGAGTTGCACTTGTCGTTCCTACTCCACAACCGTTATAACCACTATTGCAAGCATTGATATAATCATTGGCTTCAAAATAACTTCCATAAACTGCTGGCGTGCCATTAACGGTTAAAACGATTAACTTATTTGTTGTATCCACTTGAGAAACAGTAGCGAAGCCCTTTCCTGTATAAGCGACTGGTTGATAAATCTCTTTTGAAGAATAAACCATTTGGCCTGCGCTAAAGCCAGTTGCATCTAAAACCTTAATAATAATTTCATCGTTGTCTGTTTGCTTATAAGCAAACTCTGTCCAAACGGTATTAACGACTGTTGTGCCTGAAGAAGAAGACGAAGACGATGAGGACGAGCCTGTCGTACCTCCACTCGTTGTCTTCTTGGCAGGTGGATTCTCTTTAAATTTAGTAAAGGAATCCGGCATACAGCCAGCTAAGAGGAATAAAGAAAGCGCAAATGTGAATAGTTTGTTCGTATTCATACTTTCCTATTATCGGTCGTTTAATTTAAATTTTTATGGCTTTGTTGTTATTTGAATAAAATCAGTCAGATAGGTAATTTTTGCCGGTGCAAGTCCCTTAAACCATAGTTTAAAGGTGGCAACGATCAATGGCAGCTAGAAGTTAACTAGTGATTAACCTGTTTTCAGATGTTTACATTTCTTTACAATTGAGACTATTGAGCGAGCTCGACCTTGCCCACCAGATCAAAGTCTAAGGATTCAGTAATTCGTACTTTCACGAAATCCCCAACTTTTAAGATGGCCCCGTTGGTATCATTGATTAAAACATTTCCATCAATATCTGGTGCCTGGCCAGCATGTCTCGCTTTGATGAGAAGATCAGTTTCTTCGTGCTCGCCCTCAATGACAACATCAAAAATTTTGCCAACCATTTGTTGATTCAATTCACGAGCTATTTCTTTTTGCACTTCATAGAGACGATCAAAGCGTTCCTCAATAAGTTCCTGAGGAACTTTTGGATTAAGCTTAAAGGCAGGAGTTCCCTCTTCATCAGAATATCTAAAGATACCTAAATGATTAAAGCGAGCCGTTTTCACACCTTCAAGCAAAGCTTCAAAATCTTCTTCTGTTTCGCCGGGGAAACCGACGATGATAGATGTGCGAATAACCATTTCAGGTATAGTCGATCTCAAGCGTGCAATCCTATCGTGAATTTTTTCACCTGTGATTTTTCTATTCATGCGCTTTAAAACATTGTTGGCGAAATGCTGAACGGGCATATCAAGGTAGTGAACAATTTTTTTAGAACGTGCGATCAAGTCGATCACTTCATTAGTCAATTCATCTGGGTAATAATAATAAAGTCTAACCCATTCAATCCCTTCAACTGCTTCAAGCTTGCTTAAAAGTTGAAAAAGATTATTCTCTTCTGAAAGGTCTACTCCGTAATCAGAGAGATCTTGCGAGATAATATTGAGTTCCTTCACTCCCGAAACGGCCAAATTTTGGGCTTCTGCGACGAGCGAATCGACAGAACGCGATCTTAAGCGTCCTCGAATGGTTGGAATAATACAGAAGGTACAGTTGCGATTACAGCCTTCTGAAATTTTCAACCACGCCATATAAGATGGAGAAGTGTTAAGTCTCGGATCGTATTCAGTGTGAATAAATTTTGGAATTTCTACATGACTTTTTACTTTGAGAGATCCTTCTTCAAAAGCTTTTAAGAGTGTTACAATTTTATTGTACTCGCCTGTGCCTATAATCAAATCAACCTCAGGCATTTCTTCCTCAAGTGCATTTGTATATCTCTGCGCCATACATCCTGAAACAACTAAGGCTTGGCATTTTCCGACTTCAGGATCTTTGTTTTCCGACAATTCTAAAATAGTATCAATGGATTCTTTTTTTGAGGCTTCAATAAATGAGCAGGTATTAACGATGATCACTTCTGCTTCTTGAGGTTCTTTCACAACACTAAAACCATCTAGGCCTAAGTAACCAAGCATGACTTGAGAATCTACTAAGTTCTTAGAACATCCGAGGGACGTGAAAAAAACTGAGCGATTGAGAAAAACTTTTTTTCGACCTGTTGTTTCGACTTGCATTGGCTAAGACCCCTTAAAATTGAATGGGGATTCTTATCGCGAAAGATATGTTATTTCAAAGGCTTGTGTAAAAAATGCTCAAATCAAACTGTCTAGCTTTTCTTGTAATTTCAATAGGTTGACAATAGTACGGGGTCTGTTAGACTTTTTACTATGAAATACAATAAATATTTTCCACTACTTATTGCCCTTGTGGCCTGCCAAAGCAGCTCACTTGTTCGCCCTCCACAAAAAGATTTTATTAGTGAAGTCTCTATCCATAATAAGGAACAAGTTGAGCGCCAAGATCTTACTGAAGGCGAAAGGCTGGCCTCAAGTTACACTAAAGCCAAGCTCTTTACTCAGGAGAAGAACTTCTTCCACGCCTGTGCGCGCTTTAAATATCTGGCGAGTTACAATAACTTTCCCTTGAAAGATCTGGCCGCTGCTCAATCTTTGAAAGTTTGCTCTTTCTCTAGAGATGAGCTTAAAACAAGAATGAATAATCTCTTTGAAACTTCACCACAATGGTTGGCTGAAGAACTTTCAAATATAATTCTTCCGCTCGCTCAAAAAAATAATCTCTATGAAGAAATAACAAAAGCTGCTTTAGTTCTCTCTCAAAATAAAAAAATTAAGATGGATCAAGAAAAGTACATGGCCTTAGCAGTCGCCAGTGCACAGAGAACAAAAAACCAAGAGCTCATAAACAATATCTCTCAGCTCAACCTCGCTTTATCGCCAAGGTTTAAGTCGAGTTCTCAGCCTGAAGATTGGTTTGCCATGGGAAGAGACTTTGAGAAAATGCGAGAATTTAGCAATGCCCGTAAGTACTATTGGAAAACTGCAAATAATGACAATTTAAACGCCTCTCAACGCTATGATGCTTTTGAAAGATGGAAAAATACCTACAAACTCGATAGAGATACGGCCAATTATCTCAAAAAATCTTGGGCCATGTATTCCATTCTTAAAAAGTGGTCAAAGAAAGATTTTTCAACTTGGAACTCTTACAAAATTGATGCCGCCATAGCTCATGCGAGGGCCGTTTGGACTAAGAATCAAAGAAATGAAGGTGAAAAAATTCTGCTCCAACTGATAAAAGAAAATAATTTCAGTCTCGATCAAAAAGCTTTAACCTATTTCGTTCTCGGCTCTATGGAGCTTGAAAAGAAACAATCCGCGAAAGCTCTCACTTATTTCTCAAAAGTTGAAGATCTCGATATTAAAGATAAAGATCTCAAGAACAATATTCTTTGGAATATTGGCTGGATTGCTTACACAAATAAAGACTATAAGAAGGCGACTGAAAAATTCTCGCTCTACTCCAACACGACAGATGATTACTACTTTAAAATTAAGACTCTTTTCTGGTGGGCAAAATCTCTCGATCAGCAGAAGCTTCGCTCCGATGCCAATCGCATCTACGAAAAGCTCCAAGAAACTGATCCCTACGGCTTTTACGGACTGATAGGTTCAATTGAAAGTGGCTTAGAACTTGAGCCCATTCGCGATAGTAAAGATGATGGCCTTGAAGATACAACATTGGATTGGCTAATCGTGACAGGTGAGCGCGATCTCGCTCGCAACTATCTTGATTATCTTTTTCAAAATGTGTCGGATTATTCAAAAATTAAAGATCTCCTTCCTCTTTACCGTCGTGCTCAACACTATGACGGGGGAATGACACAATTCTTTAAAATCCCCAGTGACAAGAGAAACGATTTTCTTGAAGATCATATTGAAACGGTTTTTCCAATTGCTTATCAATCGGAAATCGCTACTCATTGTGGTGAACGTTTTGGTGTCGAGCCAGCTCTAGTTAAGGCCATCATTCGTCAGGAATCTGCTTTTAATACTTATATAAGAAGTAGTGCTGATGCTTTTGGATTGATGCAAATGATTCCAGAAAAAGCTGCTCAACTTTCTCGCGGGCTTAAAATTCCCTATAAAAAGTTTCAAGATCTCTACGATCCAAGCATCAATCTTCCCCTTGGCTGTGCGCTCTTAAAAGATCATCTCTCTGACTATGATAATAATATTATCATCACGGCCGCGAGTTATAATGCTGGAGAGAATGTCGTTAAAAATTGGCTAAAGTCTCGGTTTGATGGCGATTATCTGGAATTTATCGAATCTATTCCCTATGAAGAAACAAAAACCTACGTGAAATTGATTCTACGCAATTTAATGGTCTATAAGAGAATTGATGCCAAAAAGAAGTTTAAAACGACTCTGCAACAACTCATTCATGTTAAATAATTAACGAGATATTCTTGTGTTTTCAGGAATCTTAAAGACGAAGCTTTCATCTTTAAAAGCTGGTTTTGTGTTAATTTTTGTAAGCTTAAAAGTAACTCTTTTTCCTGAGGGATAGACTAGCAATAACTCCTGGAGATCCGAGAAGTTTATCGCTTTTCCAAAAAACATCTGGGCCTGATTAATGCCGATGTCCTTGCGAGGTTGCTCATGGAAGGTCAGTTGAACTTTATTCTTTTCTTCAACAACGTTGTAGAGTTTTCCATTCTTCAAGCCAGACTTAAGACTATCTAAAAACTTAAGCAATGGATTGTCTGTACTTTTACTGATCGTCACTTCTCCAGACTCCCCTGGAATTGGAGGAGGGGTGTAATACCAAGAACGCTCTAGATTAGAAATAAAGAGAACTTGATCGGGCTCTTTCACCTCAAAATATATGCGCCCAGGATATTTATACTGAAGAACTCCAGTGCTTTTTTTCTCAGCTCCAGATTTGGCGCTAATATAGATTTGAGTAAACTGGGCTTCAAAGCTCAAAGGGAGAAAAGAATCTGCGGCAAAAGTAGCCGCAGATAAAAGTAGAGAAATTAAAAAAAGAAGTTTCTTCATTTTGCCTCTAGTGAAGCTGAACAGAAACGGCCTTAGAAACACCAGGCTCTTGCATTGTGACACCGTATAAAGTGTCGTTCAATTCCATTGTCTTTTTATTGTGAGTAATGAGAATGAATTGTGATTCCTTACTCATTTCTCTTAAAAGCTCGTTAAAGCGACCAACGTTGGCGTCATCAAGTGGAGCATCAACTTCGTCAAGAAGACAGAAAGGAGATGGCTTCACTAAGAAAATAGAGAAGATCAAACTTACAGCAGTAAGAGCTTTCTCTCCACCAGACATAAGGTTGATATTTTGCATTTTCTTGCCAGGAGGTTGAGCGATAATATCAATTCCGCAATCGGCATCATTTAAGTCACCTACGATATTGAGTCTTGCTGAACCACCACCAAAAATAATTGGGAATACTTTTTCAAAGCGAGTATTCACTTCTTCAAAGGCACCTTTAAATCTAATTTTCGACTTCTCATCAATGTGACTGATGGCGCGATTGAGATCCTCAAGAGATTGCTTAAGCTCAGTTTCCTGAATACTCAAGAAATCAAAGCGAAGCTTTTGTCTCTCGTAATCTTCAATCGCTTGCCAATTGATCTCACCCATACGAGCGAGCTCTGTCTTATAATTCTTAAATTTATGCTCACATTCCTTAAGATCTTGACCATAACGACGGTGGAATTCATAAGGGATCTTAACAATTTCCTTTGTCCCATCTTCAGTTAAGATTGTGTACATTGAAGACACATCTCTCAGTTCAAGATACTCATCTTCTGAATACTCAAGGAATCCACCAAGAGATTGACGTAAATCGATTTGATATTTCTCAAAAATATCTTTAACCACTTGCTCTTCTTCAACAAGATAATGGCCAAGCTTTCCTTCGATCTCAACTTTCTCTTTTTCGGCTTTATTAACTCTCTGATTAAGGTCTTTAACTTGATCTTCTCTAGTTTGCATCTGATGCAAGAGTTGAACAAGATCATCCTTAAGCATGCTGAGAACTTCTTCTTGGTCAGAAAGCTCTGAGGCTGACTGACGATTTTGTTCTTCAAGATCCTTAAGATCAGTTTCAGTTTGCTCAATTTCAGTATTAAAAGTTTCAATCGCTTGAATATTCGCCAATCTTCTTTGGTCTTGACGAGCGATCACTCCATCAACATCACTCATTTGGGAGTCAATTGACTTCATGCGATCTTCAAAGCTCTTAAGCGCCATTTGCTTGGCCACAAGTTCTTCACGATCTTGAGAATATTGGTCGCGCAACATTGAAAGATCTTCTTTCAATGTTTCAAGATCAGCATCCATCTCTTCAATTTGAGACTTTAGGCTATCAGCATGTTTATTGTGCTTATCTTCACTTTCCAAAATTTCAAGGCGTTGCTTAGAAATTTCAGTTTTTCTATTTTGAAGTATATTGAGGCGTGAATTGGCCGTTTCAAAACTTTGAAGTTTTGATTCCATAGCCGATTTTTTAGAAGCTAATAACGACTTTGATTCAATCAATTCAGTTCTAACTTGCTCCAACTCAACTCTTTGAGTCTGAACAACTTCAGCTAAACGATCAAGTTCTGTTTGAACAAGCTCATTTTCTGCTTTGAGAGAAATAAGGGTTTCTTCAAGCTCTGTGATATGTGCTGTTCTTTCAAC
This sequence comes from Bdellovibrio sp. CG22_combo_CG10-13_8_21_14_all_39_27, assembly GCA_002786715.1. GTDB lineage: Bacteria > Bdellovibrionota > Bacteriovoracia > Bacteriovoracales > Bacteriovoracaceae > 21-14-all-39-27. The sequence continues at coordinate 10,957 of PCTW01000038.1, read as the reverse complement.
AACTCCAAGACCTTGGTCTTGAGTGCCTTTGACTGAAAGTATTTTTGAACCAGCAGTATGCTTAACCATAATCGTGCCGTCTGTATTACAGATTGCTTTAAACTGAATATCAGTATTCAAAGACTCGGCCAATTCACGTGTTAAATCTGGAACAATATAGAATCCTTCGAGCATAAGCTCAAAGCGACTCATATCAGCACCTTCAATTTTTAAAATATCTTTGAGTGAAATGATATCAGTACATCCATTAACGCGGAGACGTTCAAGCGCTTCCGATGCTCTCATTCCTTTGTTATGAGGTATGAGAACGTCGAGTCCCGAATCTTTGCCTTCGATCCATGAAAATAAAGTTTGGTACTCGCCGTTCAGAGATACTAAATAATCAATCCAATCTTTTAATAAAGCCTCTACTGCTTTTGAGTATTGAGACTCACAGTGCAAGAGTTGGCCCAATAAATTAAAGTTTTCAGTTCCATTTTCTTCTAAGAAATCTTTGGTTCCAGACTTCACTCCTTCAAGAGAGGCATTGATTTCTTTCAAAGAAGAAATCTTTGATTCCGTTTGGATAAGTGAACGAGAAAGATTCTTAGACTTATCTTCTGATTCTTTAAGAGCTGCTTCGTTCTCGTGAAGGCTCAATTTAAGTTCAGATTCTTTTTCCATCAGCTCAGATGTTTTGACTTCTGCCGCTTGAACGATTTCGCGTTCCTTTTGCATTTGACCAGAAACACCTGAATATTGCTTTTCGAGCGCTTCAACTTCTGTCGTTAAATCTTGAAGCTGTGCTGAGTACTCTTCGAGCTTTGAATTATTTCTGAAAAGAAGTTGATCAAGCTCTTGCCACTCTTTTTTGAGGTCAAGCAGTTCAGCTTCTTTGCTTCTCGAATCTTCATCTTTTGATTCGATTTGATCCTTGAGCATCGTCACGCGATCTTCGAGATCTGATAAGTCTTGAGCTTCCTCATTTTGAGAGACAAGACGCTCTTTTTCAGCTTCAAGTTCTTGAAGACGAAGTTTTCTATTCTCAATTTCTTGAAGAATTTCTTCGTTTTCACGAGCTTTGGCGTCTGCTTGCTTCTCTTTTTCTGTAAGCGACTTGGCAAGATAATTAAGGCGCTCTTCAGCAGCCGCTAATTTCTTTGAAACTTCGTTGTATTCTTTTTGAAGGTCATCCAGCTTCGCTGTTTTGTCTTCTCTTTGAATTCTCTCGTCTTCCAACGAAATCTCAAGTGCATCTTTAGCAATTTTTGAATTTTCAACTTCTAACGTGAGTTCATTAATTCGATTGCGTCCCTCTCTGAAATTTTTGAGTGCTTCAAAAACGCGATGAGAAGTAACTACCAATTCATTTCGCTGAATTTTCTCTCTTAAAGTACGAGCACGCTCAGCTTTTTCAGCTTGCTTCTCAAGTGACTTAAGATTTTTCTCAATTTCTTGTTGAAGATCTTGAAGACGAGCGAGGTTCGCTTGCGTTTGTTCGATTTTTTTCATCGACTCACGCTTACGAAGTTTAAATTTCGTAATTCCTGCCACTTCTTCAATCATCATCCGACGCTCTTCCGGCTTGGCCTGAACCAACCGGTTGATCTCACCCTGAGCGATAATTGAATAAGATTTAGCACCCGCCCCTGTGTCCATGAAGACTTCTTGAATGTCTTTCAGACGACAAGGCTCACCATTGATACGATATTCAGTCTCACCGTTGCGATAAAGCTTACGAGTTAATTGAATTTCAGTTGGTGAAGAAACTTTGTTGTTAATGTGAATGTGTTTACCGTTCGTGTTTTCCAAAACCAGAGTCGCTTCAGCGAAGCCGCCCGGAGTGTACTTAGAAGAACCAGAAAAAATCACATCTTTCATGGTTGAACCACGAAGGTGCTTTGCTGATTGCTCTCCCATTACCCAGAATAAAGCATCAACGATATTTGACTTGCCGCAACCATTAGGTCCAACAATACCGGTGATCCCATCATCAAAATGAATAACAGAACGATCTTTAAAGGACTTAAAGCCCTGAATAATTAAACGTTTTAACTTCACTGGCCATCCCTTTGCCGTAAAATTACTAGTGTGTGTATGTCGGTCATGTAAACCTCATTAATCGTGACACAGGCCCTCTGAGTTGTACAACTGAATTTTTGCTTTGAGAAGGCCCTGTAAGATGATTTCAGGCCAGTATTTTTGTCGCAACGCTAGAGAGATTTTCTCATAACGATACTAAGTGGCCCAAAACCCATGGATTCCTCTCGCAATTCGATTTTGAGTAATTTCTTTAATGATATAAAATAAACAAATAAATTTTTTGATTAGGATGATCTATGAGTCAATTTTTAGACAATGTGAATAACTTTTCTGAGCACTATAACCTAGGGCCAATTCAGAAATTGAAAATTCTCATTCACTACCCCATTTTTAAACTAAATTGGAATAAAACACATGGGCGCGGGCTAACAAAAAAATGGGGAGACATTCTTTATCCCTTTTTTAAGAACTATTTAATCAATGTAAAAATGGTCGATAAAAACAATCAAAAATTAGTTATTCCACTTTCTTTCGATCAAAGTGATTTGGCGTCTTTCAGAGAAATTTTTTTTGGTCTCGAATATGGTGAGGTTCTTAAAATTAAGGATATTCAAACCGTTTGTGACATAGGCGCTAACACAGGAATGGCTTCCCTTTTCTTTCTCGCCAATTTTAAAATTAGTAAAATTGTTTTAGTCGAAGCAAATCCTGCATTGGCCCAAAAACTTAATGAGCACTTTCAAGACGATAGAATAAGCGTTGAAAATTTAGCGATCTATGGAGAAAGAGGAAGCCTTAAATTCAATGTGTCTGCAGATCATAGGAATTCTGGAATTAGTGACAATCAAGATCATTCCGGAGATGCCATTGAAGTAAGTTCAATTCTCATGGAAGATCTCCTTAAAAAACATCATTTAGAAAACGTTGATCTTTTAAAAATAGACATCGAAGGTGCCGAATTTAATATCTTAGAAAAAACTCCACAGGCCTTTTTATCATTTAAATTTATCTATATAGAAATTCATGGTGATACTGAAAAAAGAAATACATTTAAATCAAAGTTGATCGAGATAGGTTTTACCTTACTCCATGAAAAAATATACGACAGCGCGAACTGTGAAGTAAGCTTCTTTAAAAGAAATAGCTAAGTTCTTTAGAGAGATTTTCTCATAACGATACTAATTGGCCCAAAACCCATGGACTCATAGAGGTTTCGAGCCGTTTTATTGTGGCCGAAGACGTGCAGATCTATCGATTCGCATTTTTTTTCTTGCGCAAATTTTTCCACCAAGCTCATGGCTTTTTTACCAAAGCCTTGCCCTCTAAATTTTTCATGAATCACAATATTGTAAATATAAACGCGTCTTTTTTTATCTCCGCGAAGATTCAACCAAAGATCGCCTACAATTTTATCCTCGTCATTAATGATATTGAAAATAAATTGATTTTCAGTTTCTAATCCATTTGGAAGTAGCGAGTGAAAAGATTTTTGAGAATTTTCTAAAGCGACTTCCATTTCGATTTCCTGACTTTTTGCGGTCTCAATGGCATAGAGTGGAATTTCTCTTTCAATATAAAGCTCATATTGATCGGTATTCATTTTCTCTAAACGCATTTTGACCTCTCTTAAGATATTTGGAAAAATTCTTTTTGATTATTTTTGCTGTCACAGTTTAATACCAATAAATCCAAATTCTAAAAATGTCACAAATTGCCCATTCGTTGAGGCAGTCCTTTCTACTAAACTCACAACATTTCAACAATTTACACATAATACTAAAGGAAAAATACTCATCATTGGTATAAATGTATTGAGCTTAAATTCCGACAAGTTATTAGGGTGTTGACGATGGTGTTAAGAAGAAGTTTTTTATTATTTTCATTTATAATTTCGTTCTCAGCTGGTTGTGTTACCGACGGCGATCAAATGGGCAATGACTATGCCGCTTTGGCGGCCCAAAGCACCGCAAGTCCTCGCATCCAGGGCGAGTTAGATAATTTAACTAAAAATGGCACAACTTTTCCAAGTAGCGATGAAGTTGTTAGAGCAATTGATCCTCAAAGAGATATTTGCAAGACCTGTTCAGAGCTTCACCCTCCAGCCGCTTCTGATGCTGAGGCCGTAGCCGCCAAAATAAACACACCAGTCTGTACGCACTTTAATAAATTCAAATCAGCAGGAGTCCCTGAAAAGCCTCTTAAGCAAGCCCTTTTCTTTTATAATAAAAATAAGGGTGATTTAAATAAGCAAAGATATGTTTCAATTGCTGATTATTCTCAACGATCAAATCAAAAAAGATTTTATATTCTCGACATGCAAACAGGGCAAGTTCGAAAAGAAAAGGTATCTCACGGCAGTGGAGACAAAAATGGTACTAAATCTGGAGATCTTGACCACGATGGGATGATCGACAAGTGTCATCACGGTAACAATATTACTAGCCGTGAAAATATGACTCGAGCAGGATTCTTTATGACCAAAGAACTCTACAAGTCTAAGAAACATGAACGAATGAAGTCTGTTAATGGAAAACAAGTTCGTGAATGGCCGTACCTTGATTCGAATAAAAATAACGGACTAAGAATGGTTGGGCTCTCTCCTGAAGTTAACGATGAAGCTCTCGCTCAAGGAGTCGTTATGCATGGAGCTTGGTACAACGATGTCTCAGATATTATGGGAAGATCATATGGATGTCCTGCCTTTGAAAGTGATATTGCTCCAAGTGTGATCGATACTCTTAGAGGTGGCTCACTTTATTATTCTTATACACCTCGCTGTGAAATTCTTCAGTCAAAAGTTGAAAAACAAATTAAAGGTTGGCAGGGAATGTGTGCGAGCTAACTCATTCGAAATGTCTTTTTACCTCTGACAAAAACAAAATAATACCGGGGTTGACAAAAAATTAATTTCGTTTATTCTGCTACCATTAAGTCTAATAGTAAGACTGGAGGTAGCACCATGAATAGTAATAATACGGCACTGATTTCGATCGGCGTAAATACTATTGCGGTTGTCTCCGGACTGATCACAATTAAGCCACCGCGTGGCATGTTTACGTTCAGCTATCAGCTGCAACACTAACAAAATTATCACACCATTTACGATTGTTTGAGGTCTCAAGACTGACCTAGGCGCCCGTTCGTCTTGTCGTCTCAACATTCAACTATTTACCACAGATTTTCTGGGTAATTACTAACTTAAATTTTTTAGGAGTTTTATATGGAACAGTTTTTAGTCATGAGTGCTCTTGCCCAAGAGTCAAAAGAGTTGGCCTCAAATAGTTTGAGAGCAGCTCGAAACTTAGTCAGGTTATTGCACATAAGCAGTAATGAGTTACTTAAGTTCGGATGGTGGATCATGCGCTTCTTTTTAGAGAGGCCCAAGCTTGTCTTGAGAAAGAGTCCGCAACACAGAGAGGATTTTGAAATCCCCCAAGCTAGTGTTGGACCTTTCCCATTCTCGCATCCACCCAGTAGGTTTTTTTAATTTTTAACAAGGAATTTTTAAGTGAAGACAGAATTATTTTTCAGACAATTTTTAGGACAGGAGGAAAAGCTCCCCCAATGGATCAGAGAATCTATAAACGACAAGATTATTCTTTATTCGTTTGTCGATCTCGACTCTCAATATGAATCTAACCAGCAGTGGTTGGTCATTGGCAGGGACAACCTCTATATCGTAGGCAAAAGCATTGAGCGTGAGATCAAGCTCGCTGAGATCGCCTCTATCAAAGAGAGTGACTCTTTAAGTAGCACCAGCCTTACTTTTATTAAGGCCCATGATCTCCCGCCTCTCCTGCGAGTGAATTCGACATTGAGACAAAAACCAATGTTGAGTCAGATTAAGTTTTATCTCGAAGAGATTGTGAGCAAAAATTCTCACGCTTTATGGGACAAGCTCGATGCTGATTCTCAATACCAGAAAATGATTACTCAGAAAGTAGTCGAAGCTCAAAGCTCTGGGAAAGTTGAAGATCGGCAAACGCTTGGACGACTTCTCACCTATCTCAAGCCTTATCGAAAAGATTTGGCCTGGGGAGCGTGTGGTGCCTTTGGAGCAACACTTATTGGTCTAGTTCCTCCCTATGTTTCAGGAAAGGTGATCGACCACGTGGTGAAACCTTTTCAAGATGGCAAACTTGATCTCGCAGAAGCCATGAAGATCGGTTGGATATTGATTGCCACACTTGCTGTATCTTATGCCATGAAGGAATTATTCATGTGGATAAGACTTCGCAAGATGAGCATTTTAGGTGAAAAGGTCGCCTATGATTTGCGAATTGAACTTTATAGTCATTTGCAAACTCTAGGTTTGGATTTCTTTGCTAAAAAGCACAGTGGTTCCATCATTACTCGAGTGAGCTCGGACACTGATCGGATTTGGGATTTTATTGCTTTTGGTATTGTCGAAGTTTCAGTTTCAATCATGATGCTGACTTCTTTGGCGATAGTATTGATTACGCTTAACCCTTTATTGGGTTTAACGATGACGATACCGGTGCCTCTGCTTTTGATCTCCATCTATTTTCATGGAGAACGAATGAAGCGAATTTTCATTCGTTGTTGGAGAAAGTGGTCTGACGTAACGAGTGTATTGTCAGACACAATTCCAGGGATTCAGGTCGTTAAGGCCTTTAACCAGGAGGAACGAGAGAAGAAGCGCTTTCACCAAAAACTTGATCGAGTGACAAATGAATTTTTTAACGTTCATTTGTCTTGGACAAAGTTTTGGCCAAAGTTGATGTTAGGGATTCACGCCATTACCGTTTTGACTTGGTCGCTGGCCTTTCCAAAACTTGTAAGTAGTGATCCAACTTTAACAGCAGGTGTTTTTGTTTCGTTTCTCCTTTACATGACCATGTTCAGTCAGCCGATTGAAATCATTGGTCAGGTGACGAGAATGTTGAACAGGGCGATCTCAAGTGCTTATAGAATTTTTGAAATTCTCGATGCACAGCCTTCAATTTTTGAATCAAAATCTCCCATTGTCTTGAGTGACATCAAAGGAAATATTGAATTCAAAAATGTGTTCTACAGCTACGACGGTGTTCGTACAGTGCTTAAAAACATGAGCTTTAGCGTTAAGCAGGGTGAGATGATTGGTCTCGTTGGTGAAAGTGGTGGTGGTAAATCAACCATCACAAAATTGATTGCACGATTTTATGATGTGACCAACGGTCAAATCACAATCGATGGTGTTGATGTGAAAGAGATTGAAACGTCATCACTCAAAAAATCAATTGGGATGGTTCTTCAAGAACCTTACCTCTTTCACGGATCAATCGCTGAGAACATTGCCTATGCGAGGCCTGAGGCGAGCTTGAAAGAGATCATCTCAGCTTCCAAAGACGGAAACGCTCATGATTTTATCATGCGCTTACCCTTTGGATACGACACTGTCATTGGAGAGAGGGGTCATACCCTATCTGGAGGTGAGCGCCAAAGAGTTTCTATTGCCCGCGCGATTCTAGCCGATCCTAAGATTTTGATCTTAGATGAAGCCACTTCCGCCGTGGATACAGAAACTGAACGCAAGATACAAGAGGCCCTTGATCGTCTTGCCAAAGGTCGAACCGTTTTTGCTGTGGCCCATAGATTATCGACTCTTCAAAAAGCTGATCGCTTGATTGTGATCAAGAAAGGAGAAATCGTTGAATCAGGGACACATCAGGAACTTTTACAATTAGTTGATGGAGAATACGCCAAGCTCCATCACATGCAGAGCGAACTCAATGCCGAGTTCGTTAAAGGAGAATAGTATGTTGAGTGCAACATTTAAAATACACCAAGGTCGGCTCTTTCTTTTAACAGAAGGACGAGAGATTGAGGCCCATATCAAGTCCTGTTTCCCCTGGAGTGAAGATAAGCAATTCTTCTCTATCAGGGACAGTGAGGATAATGAATTGGTCTTGCTTGAAAGTCTTGATGATTTAGATCCTGAGAATAGATCCATTTTCGAAGAGTTTTGGAAAATGAGTAACTTTATTATTCGCATTACGAGTGTCAATCACGTCGAGGAGGATGTGGAGCTGCGACATTTTGATGTAGAAACCAATATTGGGAAAAAGCTTTTTCAAACAAAACTTGAAGATTGGCCAGATATTATGGATGACGGAAGAATTTTGATTAAAGATTTATCGGGCGATCTCTTTTTAATTGAAGACCTTGAGTCCATGGATCGAAAGAGTCTCAAGCTCCTAGAGCCTTACATTGCTTAATCATTTAGGACCCGTTGAATAGCGGGTCCTATTTTTTAATTTTATGTATAAGAGAAAAGAAAATTTGAAAAACTAAGGCCATGGCAGCTGCTGGCCAGGCTCCTTGAATAATTTTTGAAATATCGTTGACTGCTAATCCAGTCACAATCAATTGACCATATCCACCGGCACCAATCAATGCCGCTAAAGTTGCAGTGCCAATACCTGTAATCAAAGCATTTTGAATTCCCACCATAATTGACGGATAAGCGAGTGGAAGATCAATTTTCAACGTTTTTTCACGACCATTCAGACCAAGAACTGTCGCCGACTCATGCAAAGATTGAGGAATGGCCCTTAACCCACCAATCGTATTTAAAACGATTGGAAGTAAGGAATAAAGAAAAAGGGCCACCAAGGCAGGCTTCCATCCCACTCCAAAAAGAGGAATGAGAAAACATAACAAAGCAAGTGAAGGAATGGTCTGAAAGATACCTGTTAATGAAACGAGAAAATGGGATGCCTTTGGTGAATGAAACGACCAAAATCCCAGCGGGATTCCGATGATAATAGCGAAAAAGAGCGGTATGAGAACTAAGACTAAATGCTCTAACGTTTTCTGCCACAAAATGTTTCGCACAGGAGTCTTGGTTGAATTATTTCCAAGGAAAGTTGAAATAACGTCAGCAAAAGTTTTCTTATCAATTTCAACCTGTGAATTAAGGGAAGTCATTTTTCTTTCATCGAGTTTATTTTCGAGATTTTTCAACAATTCCCAAAGCTGAGGGTGAGCTTTTACCCATTCAACTCTGGCCAAAATGACGGCGAGATAGGATGGAAAATACGATCGATCATCTTTCAAAATGGTTAAATCCATGCGGTCAATGGCTGCATCTGTCGTATAGACTTCAATGACATCGACTTTTTTTTCTTTCAACGCTTCATAAGCAAGATTGTGCTGCATCGATTCAGGTCGAATCCCCTTAAGCTTATAGGTTTTCGCTAACCCTTCCCAACCATCAGATCTCCCCATAAATTCATGAGAAAAAGCGAAGCGCAATTTTCTAAATTGTGACAATTGACTGAGCTTCTGGATGCCCATTTTTTCAGCGAGAGTTCGATCCATTGCTAAAGCATACGTATTATTAAAACCTAAGCTCTGTGAAATCATGAGTCCCATCGGAGCTAATTCAGAATTAATCTCCTCAATGCTCAAAGCTTTCTTACTTTTTAAAATGTCTTTAGTAATAGTTCCGGTGTATTCAGGATAGAGATCAATTTCATTATTGTTAATGGCTTCAACCACAATACCAGTTGAACCAAGTCCAAACTTTCGTTCTACTTTAGTACCATGGCTCATCTCTAAGTGTTGAGAGAGATACTCTGCAAGTAGATAACCTTCGGTAAAAGCTTTTGACCCCACTTTTACTTCTTGGGCCATGCAAGCAAAGCTTATGATAAACGCAAATAGGATTTTCATGATCCAATCATCCTTTGCGAGTCGATATATTTTTTTACATAATCAGTTTTTGGCTTCGAAAAAAAATCTGAAATGGAACAGCTCTGCTCTAACTGACCATCTTTTAATAAAGAAATTTGATCACAAAGAAATGAAGCCTCTGGGAGGTCGTGAGTCACTAGAACTGCAGTTGTTTTTAATTTTTTTAGAATAGTTTTTAGATCGTGCTGAATTTCCGATCTAAGCAACGGATCAAGAGCACCAAGAGGTTCATCCATTAATAAGAGAGGAGGCTTTAAAAAGAGGGCCCTCATCAAACTCAGTCTTTGTCTTTGCCCCCCACTAATCTGTGTTATTTTTTTAGTGAGTAATTGAGTGTCAAAATTAGTCAGACTTATGAGCTCGTCAACCCTATTTTTGATTTCGACGGAACTCCAATTCAACATTGTCGCCATTAATGTCATATTATCAACGACGTTCATATGAGGAAAAAGTCCCCCATCTTGAATAACAAAACCTAACTTTTGAGAAAGATATTTTGCATCTTCAACTTCTCTTGGCCATTTGATTCTTATCTCGCCTTGCTTAGGCTGAAGAAGCCCCGCGATTAATCTTAAAAGTGTTGATTTACCAGAACCACTTGCACCAATGAGCCCATGAATTGAATTACCACTAATATTGAGACTCAGCTGATGAATTACGGCAAGGTTCTCAAAAGAAAACTGAAGATTGGTTATTGATATCACATTAGTATGCTAGAGAGAAAATTGACTTATGAAAAGTTTTTAATGAACCATCCATGCGCGAATGTTTTGTGCCTGACCATTTTTATTAATTGTAATTGAGAATGCTGCGAGATCAGAACACCAGTAGACTTTAGTTTTTTGCTCCATCTCTTTATTTTCGCGTGTCTGAGTAGGTTTTTGATTTTTTTCAACGCAAGGTTGATTGGTCAATGTCGAGAGAGCACTCATTCCAATAGTGTAAGCTCGTCTTTCTCGAATGCCGCTTGAGAGAATAATCTCTGCGCCAGGAGACACATCTGAGAAATCAAATCTAATGACATCACCAAGATTAAATCTCAACTCACCACTATTTGCAGAAACACGACAAGCAACAAGACTCGAACGCTTATTGGCCAGGCTGTAGAATGGGTGATTGCTAACGATTCGCAAAAGTTGGTCTGAACTTGATCTATCTAGATTTCCTCTGTCACAACGGAACAGTGGCATCGTTGGCTCTGAAAAAAGCGGCGATGACAAAAAAAGAAAAAGAATTA
>PCTW01000066.1 GCA_002786715.1 Bdellovibrio sp. CG22_combo_CG10-13_8_21_14_all_39_27 | reverse complement strand
ATTGGGAAAATTACGATTCAATTTGATGAGAGCTTTTCTCTTGATGGAGAGAATTTTAATTTTGTCTCAGTCGCATTGAAAGATCTTCTTGGAAATGATCGCTCGGGTTTATTAGGAATTGATCCAGATTCGAGAATTGCATCTTCAAACATTTCAACGAGTGGTGGAGGTTTTGGAGTTGCTCCTTACTACGATTCAAATTGTGCCATTATTGATAATGGCAAAGTTAAATGTTGGGGAGCAAATAATTTTGGTATTCTTGGCTATGGAAACTTAATCAATGTTGGATGGGGCACATCTAATTCTATTGCAATGGCCGATCTTCCTTATCTCCCATTTGCGGATAAAGTTCTTAAAATTACAACAGGCCTATCGCACCACTGTGCCCTTTTTGAAAATAAGAAAGTTAAATGTTGGGGTAGAAATTTGAGCGGGAATTTAGGTTCTGGTGGAACTCAGAACTTAGGGGATGATGAAGATGTAGGGCAAATCCCATATGTTTCTTTGTCAAAACCTGTTGTTGATATTAATACCACCTATTTATCGACTTGCGCATTGTTTGACGATGGTACAGCTCAATGCTGGGGAATTAATACAGCAGGTCAGCTCGGAATTGGTAACACTAATAATATTGGCGATGATGAACTACCAAGCTCTTCAGAGATACTTATTTTTGATGAACCGATAGTTAAAATTGCAGTTGGCTGGTCACATACATGTGCCCTTTTTCAATCTCAAAGAATGAGATGTTGGGGAGAGGGAGGTCATGATCATTTGGGCTATGACAGAACGTGGCTTGCTCAAACCTTTGGTGATTATCGAATTGGTGATAATGAATCACCTGCTGTTTTGCCATTTGTAGATGCGGGTGGAAGTATTGTTGATATTGGATTAGGGAACGAACATAGTTGTGCCCTCTATGATGACAAACGAGTCAAATGTTGGGGATGGCCTGGCCCGCTAGGCTTGGGTACTACAACTATTCATCCAGAAGAACTAAAATTCATTCCCTATGTAACCCTTCATGGAGATGTTAAATCGCTTCGAGTGGGTTGGGGACACAATTGTGTACTCTATTTTGATGATACTTTTACTTGTTGGGGAGAAAATTCATCTGGAGAATTAGGAAGGGGCAACACAAATTATCTAGGTGACAATGAATTAGTTACAAGTCTTCCTCCACTCAGTTTTGGAGAGCCGATCGGTGATATTTATACTGGTTCCTCCGTTTCTTGTGCTTCAAATAATTTAGGTCAGCTTCGTTGTTGGGGGTTAGGAACTAGGGGCGTTTTAGGATATGATAATCGACTTTCACTAGGAGACGATGAATTAGTTGTAAATCTGCCTTATATTAATTTAGGAGGCAGCATTGATATTGGCTCTTCCTCAACGGAACCTTCATTTGCAGGAGCAACTGTATCTCCAGATGTTCGAAGTAATTGCGCCATTGTGGATAATGGGAAAGTTAAATGTTGGGGAGCAAATGATTTTGGCCAACTTGGTCTTGGAAACTCAACGAACATTAGTTGGGGAACATTAGATTCTATTAATATAGAAGATGCTCCTTATCTCCCCTTTGATCAAAAAGTTATTAAGTTAACTTCGGGATCGGCTTTTCATTGCGCCTTACTTGAGAATCAAAAGGTAAAATGTTGGGGAAGAAATATTTATGGAAGTCTTGGTTCTGGAAGTTTAGATAATTTAGGCACGAATGAAGATGTTTCTTCAATTGCTTATATACCATTGTCAAAACCTGTTCGCGATATTGATACGAAATGGCTACATACTTGTGCCCTTTTTAATGACGGAACTGCGCAATGTTGGGGATGGAATCAGTTTGGTCAATTAGGAATTGGAAGCTCAAATAATATCGGTGATGATGAATTGCCGAGTCCGTCAAATATAATCGTTTTTGACGAACCCATTTTAAAAATTGGTACTGGCTGGTCACATACTTGTGCCCTATTCGAATCTCAAAGAATGAAGTGTTGGGGTTGGGGAGCCAATGATCATTTAGGTTACAACAGAGTTTGGCTCCAACAAAATACTGTTGGAAATAACGCAGTGATTGGTGTTAACGAGTCTCCTGCAACATTTCCTTACGTCGATGCTGGTGGGAATATCGTAGATATTGAGATTGGAGCTGAACACAGTTGTGCCATCTTTGATAACAAGAAAGTAAAATGCTGGGGACACAATTATGGAAAGCTTGGCTTAGGAACTACGGGGTTCTACCCACAAGAGTTAAAAGATGTTCCTTTTGTTCCATTACACGGAGATGTAAAAAGTCTTTCAGTGGGTGGAAATCATAATTGTGCTTTATACTTTGACAACACGTTTACATGCTGGGGGCAAAATGATTATGGTGAACTTGGTAATGGAAATTTAAATGTTATAGGAGACGATGAGTTCCCAAGCTCAGTTCCTGTTCTTACTTCAAATGAAATAATTGAATCTGTTAATACGGGGCCAAATATTTCCTGTCTAAAAACGAACACAGGGTTGTTAAAGTGTTGGGGGAGAGGCGGCTTCGGAGCTTTAGGCCAAAACTCTCGAATTTCTTTAGGAGATAATGAATCCATTGATTCCATACCTTATATAAATTTAAACAGTATCGTTGATCCGAATTCTAATTTTTCATTAATTTCTTCACTGGCCAGTTTTGAATATAACCCACAATCAGGAGCAATCCCTTTACAGGTCGAGTTTACTGCTCAAACTGATCCAAACATTTTTAGTTATGAGTGGTCGTTTGGGGATGGGGTTAGTGTTGAGCTTTATGATCCAAATGCAAGTCATATTTATAACGAAGTTGGCGTCTTTACTGTTCATTTAAAAGTTAAAAATTCATCAGGTTTAACTCTTGGTGAAATGGATCGTCTGGTGAACGTGACTGATCCCATTATTAAACCTTTTGCAAGATTTTCTATCCCGAGCGATGATGGGGTTATTCCTTTATCAATGCAACTTGATGCCTCGAATTCATTTGACCTCGCGGGAACCATTGTTGAGTATCACTGGTTGTTTGGGGATGGGACGAGTTTAATTACAAGTAATCCAATCGCAAGTCATCTTTATAATAATGTTGGTGTTTTTTCAATTTCACTGCAAGTTAAAAATGATCAAGGTGCCGTATCAGATTTTTATTACGATAGTGTCGTTGCTCTCTCGATAAATCAGGCTCCTGTTGCCGATTTCGCTTGCAGTGCAGGAGAGGGAAGTATTTCTTGTGATGCTTCGACCTCCCTCGATTATGACGGGCTCATCAATGGTTATCGTTGGAGTTGGGGAGATGGGCAGTATTCCGAGGGGCTAACTTCAACTCACAATTATGGAGAACCTAATCTAGGTAATTATCCAATTGTACTTGAGGTCGTTGATAACAAGGGCGAAGTCACGTCAATCTCAAAAAATTATTCTGTTGATCAATCAAACCCTCTTTTAAATGTTGAGCTTGCCGATGGACAGAGATTTAATCAAAACTTAGTTTCAATTCCTGCTCATATCACAGACAGTTCAGTCTCTAGCTTAGTCGTCACTGTGAACGGCGTTCAAAGTTATAATGCAGAAGGTTTTGAGCATCTTGTACCGCTTTCCTTATCTGAAGGTCTTAATCTTATAGAGTTTGAAGCTTTCGATTCAAATCTCAATTCTTCTGGTAAGCAGTTATTTTCAAATATCCATTTGGATACGACACTTCCGATACTTTCCATTTCGACACCAGTTGAGAATTCTCGTTTGAATGCTTTTGTTTTTCCAGTATCAGCAACTAGTTCAAAGCCATTATCTAAAGTACTTGTGAATGGATTTGAAGTCACTTTATCTCAAGATCAGCAATCATTTGATACGGTGGTTGCATCTAGTGCCGAAGGCCCATTTCAAACAACCATTGAGGCGACAGACCTTTATGGAAATGTTAAGACCACAATCCTAACCAATGAAATTTTCCTTCCTATTTTTAATCCTGCTCTGATTACCACTATCCCTGATCCTGATCAACCGGGAGTTGTTAAAGTTATTGGTGCCCCTTCGGCCATGAGATTAAATAATCACGAATTTTTAGCAGATGGTGGGATTTTCAATTCAAAGTATGCCACTTCAAATGCTGATGGAAGTTTTGAAGCCTCCCTTCTTTATTTTGATGAAGTCAAACTTACTGCCATTAATCCGATCACAAACACGACTGAAAATATTTTCGTTAAACATCTCGTTGATACAACTCTTTTGGGACAAGTTCTTGATGTGAATGGGCTTCCATTAATGGGAGTTACTGTTTCAATAACTTCTAGCGGACAAAGTGCCATCACAGATGGAAACGGCAACTTTGAAATTGCTTCCCCTGTAACAGGTGATCAAACGATTCTCGTCGATGCCACTACTCTTAACCCTTCACAGCTCTTAGGAAGATCTTTTTCAAAATTAAGTGTACTTGTTACATTGGGTATGACCCAACGAAATATTCTAGGTAAACCCATCTACTTAACTCCAACTTTACTTGATGGATCAGAGACAATTATTTCTCAAGCTGACGGAGGTATTGTCGCCTCTGAACACGCTCTCGGTGTAGCACTTACTATTCCGGCCAATACAGTGATCTTCCCTGATAATTCAACAGAGAAGGCGATGAACATCATGGAGATTCCTGCTGACAGATCAAGCGTGGAAGTTCCGGCAATGGCGGTTCCAAATACTGTCTATGCTCTTGAACCTTCTGGCGTGACTTTTACTGAACCGATTGAAGTGACACTTCCAAATAAAGACGAGCTTCCTGCCGGTGTTGAAGTTATCTTGTTCTCGAAAAATTCAAAGACAGGATATTGGGAACCAGATGGAGTCGCTGTTGTAGATGAGAATGGAACAACGATGACGACCAAAGCTGGTCAAGGCATTACTCACTTCTCTGAAGTTTATGCTGCTCCGATTGCACCCGTTATAAGAAGTGTTAATAATGAAGATATTCCTGGAGCTAATACATTTGACGGAGCAGTGACAAGTCAAATTGTGCTTCCAAGTTATCAAGTCATGGGAAGCTCTGTTGCTCCACAACTAATTTACAATTCTTCTTGGGCCAATCCGACAGCTCTTATTAAAAATATTATTGATATACCAAGAAATGAAGTAAATATTGATGATCCGATTAACTTTAAAGAACGTGGGATTCGCTTTTCTGGTAATCAAACATTATCAAGCTGGGTAGAGCCTGAGTACATTGAGGCGCAGTTTCAAACAGGTTCGACTATCACTGATAAAGTGACCTTCACTGGTATGCCTAACAAATCTCTCATTAGCTATGGTGTTGACTTAAGCACCGAGAACTCTGGTGCATTTCCATACCTTGCTCAATATTGGATCAAGATTAAAAATACTGTCATTTCAACTCTCAATATTAATGGAAAATCAGGATTGGGTAGCCGTACTTCAATTAATCGTAGTAGGGTGGAAGAATTTCGAAAAATCTACCCACAAAACATAGGTGGAAATTTATACATCAATAATCTCAAAAATTCGTCATATGGACAAGGTTGGGATGTTGCAGGTGTTCAAAAAATTCTCAAAACTGATGATGTGAGACTCGCCATAAAAGAGGGAAATGGACAAATATCAAGTTATGTTTTGGACTCTTCCATTGATACCATTTTTGAAGACTTGAATGGTATACAGGCTATTAATTTAAACGATCCAAATGAAAGCTTCTATATTGACTCTCAAAATAATGTGAAGACTTGGAGCTTAGATTCAGGAAACTCCACACTGATTCAATCTTTTGGAAATTTTACCGGAACATACGGCGAAGATTTTTTGGAAGGAAGAGAGTCTTGTCTTTATGATAACGTAGGTTGCCATACTGATTATTTTTGTGTGAACCAATCTTCAAATTATTCCATCCCAAGAATATTTACAAGTATTGCAAAAATCGAGTCAGATCAACTCGTTTTTGTGGATGAAAATGGACTTGTTTACAAGAACGAATCTTTAATAGCAGGCCAAACAAAAACGCCTAGCTTTAATCAAAAATCAGCATTTTGTAGTAGTTTTAATATTGATTGTGGTCCCTCCTTTGCTGTTGGAGAATATGCTGCTCCAGTTTGTTTTAATTTGCATGCAAGCTCAGGAGTCGTTCCAGAGGCTGGGAATATTAATGGAGATTCATCGGTATCTAAACTCAATCGACCATTCGAGGTTATCAAAGGAATAAAAGCGAATACGCTTATCTTTAGCGATTCAGGAAATCATCAAATTAAAGAGCTCGATTTATCTACAAATTCTGTTTCGGTAGTCGCTGGAAATGGTACGAGCGCTGATGCTGGAGACGGTGGAGATGCGAAGAATGCAGGTATTCGATACCCTAGAGGTTTGAGCTACGATGGAAATGGAAATCTTTATGTTGTTACTGGTAGTGGTTACGTAAGAAGAATTGATGCAAATGGAATTATTACAACTTTTGCAGGGAAACCTGTCGCAGAAGGGGGAGAACTTGTCAATAAAACTGATGCTAATCGTATGGCCTTAGTTGAGCCAACGTATCTTGCAATTGATAATGATAATCAGATGATGTTTGTCTCGGATACTGCTAACAATCGAGTCGTGCAGATTGATATGCAAAATGGTGGAGCCCAAACCTTTGCAGGAAATGGAACTTGCACTGATGGACTCATAGGCGATAAAGGAAATGCGCTAGAGGCCAGTCTCTGTTCTCCGGGGGCGTTAGGATTTGATGCAAATAAGAATCTTCTTGTCCACGACAAAGGTCACAAGCGAATCAGAAGAATCACGCTTGAAACTTCTAATCTTGGAACTTTAGTTTATAAACCATCAAGCAAAGATCAAAGTGTTCTTTACAAGAATCAAGATGGAACATTTGAGCGTCACTACAGAAATGGTTCAATTGACCATTTTAACATTAATGGTCAGCAAGTAAGTTCAATCGCAAGAAATGGTCGAGAGGTAAACTACGAGTATGGACCAGATGGTAAACTTGCCTCGATGATTGATCCATCCAATTCACAAATCAGCTTTAATTATTCAGGGAATAAATTAATCAATATTACCGATCCCGCAAATCGTGTCACGGAATTTAATTATAATGGAGAAACGCTCAGTTCAGTGACATTTCCTGATGGGACAAGCAAGTTATTTTTCTACGATGCGAAAGGATTGTTGATTTCTGAACAAAATGAAAGAGGAAATAGCACAAGCTATCAGTATAATATTTATAATCGTTTAGCAAAAATTGTTCGCCCTGATTTAACCGAAGTGGAAGTGACTGATGCGGCATCAGGAGCCGCCGCAAGTTCTACTTTAAAGTCAATTTCTAGCGGTGAATTATATGATGGTATAAAAGATGCAAAAGGATTTGAAACTAAATTTATTTCAGATACAGAAGGCTTTGTCAGTACCATCATTGATGCTGAAGGAAAAGAGACTAAAATTGAACGAAACGTATTTGGTGATCCAACTAAAATAATCAGACCAGATAGCAGTTTTGCAACATTTACTTATGATCCCATAACTCGCGATCTGTTGGAAAAATTTGATTCATTAACCAATGTTAGCATGAATTTTTCTTATGATTCTTACGGAAATCTCACTTCGAGTACTGATGAATTAGGAGTTGTTTCGACTTCAACCATTGATCCAGTTACGGGAAATCTTCTAAGAACTCAACGGCTTGATCAATTCGTGCAATTCGATTATTTTGATTTGGGTCTTGTTAAAACGAAGACTAATAATCTTAATCAATTTATTAACTACTCTTATGATCAATTTGGAAATCTTTCAAAGGCAACTGACTCATTAGGCATAGAAACTATTTATTTAAGAGATTATGCCGGAAACAATACCGAAGTGATTGATGGCAAAGGTCAGTTTACTCGTTATGAGTACGATCTCTATAATCGATTAACGAAGGTGATTTCTCCAAAGAATGAAGCAACTAACTATTCATATCTTGCCACAGGTGAACTCTCACATATTCTCGATCCAAAAAATAATGAGACTTTTTTCAATTATGACCCAATGGGACGACTTATTCAAAAAATAGATCCCCTTAATCGAACTATAAATCTTTCGTATGACTCCAACGGAAACATCGCTCGCGAAGTGGATTATATAGGGAACATAAAGGACTTCGAATACGACTCGCTAAATCGATTAACCAAGAAAATTCTTCCAGATAATTTGTATGAGTTTACTTATGACATCAGAAACAATATTACTCAAGTAAAAGATTCTTTTTCTCAAGTCGATCTCTCATATGTTCCAACCGAAAAAGGGTATCAAGTTGAAAGTGAATCTCTGACTGGCCTTGGTATGGCTAGCGGATATGGCAGTCATACTGTAGACTATACTTTTAATAATTCAGGCAATCGAGACTCAATGACAAGTTCGGCGATTGGATCAACCAACTACGAGTATGACAATCAAAAACGTTTGATTGGACTTGTTAATCATCGCAATCAAAATTTTAATTTTGAATACGACGCTGCTAGTCGAGTTAAAAAGATCATAACTCCAGTGATAGAATCAAGCATGAGTTTTGATTCGACAAACTTTTTGACGAGCCTTGTTCATACAAACAACTCAGGCACAGTTATTAACAGTTTTGAATACGTTCGAGATGCACTTGGCAATCGAATTCAGATGAGAACTCCTGCAGGAAATTTTAATTACGATTACGATCAAAATTCTCAATTAACAAATTCACAATCACCTGAGGTCGGAGTCGAATCGTTTACTTATGATCCACTAGGCAATCGAATCACGGATCAAAATGGCAATTATATTTATGACTCAAAAGCTCAGCGTTTAATTGAAGACTACAATCATTTTTATAGCTTTGATGACAATGGAAATCTCTCGAGCAAAGTAGCAAAGGATTTATCTAAAACTGAAAACTACATTCATGACTCTCAAAATAGAATGGTTGAGTTTGCTGTTTTTGAAGGTTCAACCAAGACTCGTGAGGTAAAATATTTTTATGATGCCCTCGGAAGAAGAATAAGGAAAGTCTCAAATGATCTTCAAGACGCTACTTCTAAAATCACAAATTTTCTATACGAAGGAAACGAAGTCATTGCCAAAACCGATGACTCAAATCAAGTCCTAGTGAGTTTTACTCATTCAAGTCTTCATACTGATGATCCACTTGCCATGCATGTTACAACGGCAGGGGTTCAAGCTGGAATATCTCAAAGCTCCGAGGATATCTTTTATGTAAAAGATGCTCAAGGAAGCGTGATTGATCTCGTTGATTCAAATGGCGATTTAATTGAGCATTACTCTTACGGATCATTTGGGAATCTCATTAAGATCACAGATTTAAGCGACACTAATGTGTCAACTAATCCAAATATTGAACCATATTTTACTTACACATCAAGAGAATATGAATCTGAGTCTGGACTCTACTACTATCGGGCGCGCTATTATGATTCATCTGTCGGACAGTTTATTCAAACAGACCCATTCAGAGGAGTATTAAGTTCTCCAGCAACATTTATGAACGGTTACATTTATACAAGAAATAATCCTATAAATTTAGATGACCCATTTGGAAGGTTCTCGCCGCTTTCGACTCTTGTTGATTTTGCCTCCGCTTCAATAGTCTATACAGCTCTTCCTCTTTTTGCAGGCTACAACTCAGCTGAAGAGGCTAACAAGAATGGTGGGAGTGCTTTTCAAGTTGCTGGTATATTTGTTTTTAATGCTGTGATGGTTGGTTTGACGACATATGTTTCTGGGGCGGTTTTTGGTGCTGTATTAACAGCTACTGCACCAGTCTTAGGCCCACTTGCTGTTCCAGCTGCAATAGTGGCAGCAGCTATTACAACAGGAGCATTGACGACATTACAAAATGCAGGGAATCAGGCCATAATGGGAAGGAGTGTGAATTGGAAAAGAGCGGCTAAAGCTGGCTCTCAGGCAGCCACGTTTTCTGCTGCTACATTTGGTATTGGTGCAGGTTTCAATCTTGGACAGTTCAGTAATGCGATTATTAATGGAGTCGGAGGTGCTGCTGGTGCTGCATGTGCAGATACAGGAATAACCCCAATGTCAAATGAGCAAGTAAGTGAGCAAAGCTATTTTATTCCTAGTGAATGTAGAATTTACATTGAAAATTAATTTAGGAATTTTGAGTTTATGAAAGATTTTTACTTATTTAACTACATATTGATTTTTTCCCACATTTGGTTACTCACTGTTATACGCGACTACATTCTAAAACATGAAAAAAATAAAGGTGTTTTTTTTATAACTTCTCTTGTTTGTCTAGTGTCTATGATTTTGAGTCTAACCTACCTAAAGGATTTTTTCCCAAGTATAAAGAATATCATGACGATAAAGGTAACGGAGCTAACATTTCCGATTTTTATTGCTATGGTCATCTTTGTGGGAGCAATTAACCAAGCAATTATAAAGAAGCGAGGAAAGGAACATTTTTATTCTTTTCCGAGCTTCCAACTCTTGCTTGTTGGATTACTTTTTTTCACGTCGTTAAAACTGGCTCAATTCATATACAGCATTTGAAAACCAATTTGTAGCTAGCTTTTTTCAACGCTGCGGATGAAAGCCTATTGAGTAAAAGCAGTTGTAGGAGTAGCAGAGGGTGTATTTTTATTAGGGAAAAAATATAGTCTACTACCAGCAAACTGAAAATTTATTTGATGGGGTCCAGAATGTTAAAAAAAATATCGTATATAGTAACTTTTTTTCTACTTTTAGGTAATACTCAGGTATACAACTCAAACAAGTGCGATAGAGTATTTCGTCGCTTTGGAGGTTTCGCTGGTTCAGTTTATTCAACTTCTTCTTACTTTTCCTCTACTGGCGATTGCGCTATGATCGGCCAAATTGAACATGATCAAAAGCTTTTTCTCGCGATTAATCTAGATCAAGTAAAACTTGATTCCGCACGTGGCGGTGGCGAGTATTTGGATTCCTATGCTCAACTTGGTAAGTTAGCTTCAGAAGAAAAATTAATGCTATTTAGGTTTATACAAAAAAACTACGCTTTTGTTTTTAAAAATAATGATATTGAAGCTATTTATTGGCGAATAAGAATTATTAAGTCTTAGTTATGTTGAATGCCATTCTATTTTATGAATATCTAAATAATTCAGGTGCAAAGTCCTTCAACTATCAGTCACAATACTCGTGAAAGGGATTATTGATTGAGCGACAAATTGTTGCCTTGCACCTTTTTTGTAGGCTTAGCCAGTATATAATTTAAACAAATCTTATTCCCAAAGGACAAAAATGCGCCTAGTTATATTAGCACTCCTTCTTATTTGTGTATCCATTAATACAAAAGCCTCTATTTTAATCGAGCCCTACTTGAATTACTTAACTGGATCATCAAAGTTTGAAGGATCAAATTCAGGAATCCTCAATGGAGATTATGTATATTCTGAAACTGGCACAAACTACGGTATTAAATTAGGTGGAACATTCGATCCGATATTTTTTGGTGCAAGCTATGAATTAGGTAATTTAAAAAGAAAAATTGATAAAGTGCCAAGAGAAGGCATTACTGTAAATCCTTCTTCAAATAAGATCGACACAACCTTACTCGGTATAATTATTGGAGCAAAAATTCCGTTTTTAAGATTTTGGGGTAGTTATTACATAGATTCAGAATGGAAGTACAAAGATGGGTCTGATCCCGGAGCAAAAGATACAGTCGGTGGCTTTGGACTAGGTTTAGGTTTTACAGGACTTCCGTTTATGTCGATAAATCTTGAATATAGATCATTAGAAGTTAAAGAGCACAAAAACACATCTGGAGTAGTTACAAAGTATCCTACAAGCACGGTCTCTGGACAAAAATATTCAGATTTTTTAATTGGAGTGAGTATTCCTCTCGAATTTCTCTAGTTATCTTAGTGTGAATTTGTCGGGATGAAATTATCTCTATAAGCTTTCAACATAACTTAATTGATTTTCAAAGAGATAAAGTTGAAATTCTTAGCCGCCTGCTCCAGTTCCGCCACCGCTTTCGACTCTCATGAACTCTTTCATAAGATTGTTGATGGTAGAATCTGATCCATCCTGTGATTTTTTTGGGTCATTCAACTGATCGAGATCAATTGAAGTGCCATCTTTGAATTGAATAAATTCAGCTTCATTTAAAAGCTTCTTAATCAATTTTCTTTCCAACTCTGTTGCGCGAATATCCGATTTAGTGAGGATACTTGTATCGAGCTTATCAAAATTCACGACCTCAACTGCAAATACAGATGAGCACATTGAGAAAAAGAGTAGAAATGTTGCCAAAATTTTTGTTGTCATTGGTTCAAGTCCTCTTCGTGGATATCCTCAAGATATCTATCAAAAATCATTCCGAAAAGCACCCTCTTATTCCCAGCATATTTAGAACTATTTGATTTCTCATCAAATTTCGCGAACAAAGCTCGTAAGTCTTCTCTAAATTCTTGGACAAATGTCAAATTGACGCTATTGGTCTGGAGGCTGATCCAATTTTCTTCTTTTTCTGCATTGGCAATATTATAGAGTCCATAGCCGATTCCGAGCTGTTTATAGGCGGACTTGATATCTCCTCCGGCCTTTTCAGCGACTCCTTTTATCAAGCCACTTTCTTCAATCACAATTCCAAGTTCTAAAAGATACTCAAGCTTATCTTCGCCATCTTTTCCCCAGCGATAAAGAATTTCTTTTCGACTGATATGAGAAACGCTAAAAGCCGCCCAAAGAATTTTACTAAAGTCTTTGTTTGCAATCAGATCATCAAACTTTTCGGGCATCATATTGAAATCGAACAAATGAGAGAATCGACGACTTAATTCCTGTGCTTCGTTTGGATCAGCAGTTTTTGTCTCTTTTACAAGTTCTTCTAAGTTTTTGGGCCCATCAAGTCGCTTGCTAATCTCAAGAGCCTTTTTAACGCTAAGGTTTTTAAGGATACCTTTTTTGATCTCTCTGATCGTCGTATAGCTGGAATTGGTCTTGTCTGCGATATCTTGTAGAGACAGAGAATCGCCGAAGCGTTCTTCAAAATTTGTCATGACTTTTTGGATGGCCGAAACCAACACATCGGAATTGATATTCACCCGAAGAGTCTCCCAACTTATGTCTCTATATAAGTGGGGCTAATGAAACACAAAAGCTTGAGCTTTGGAAGTCGTCACGAAAAATTCGTGAATTTTTTACCATGAAAGCAACGGGTCTTTGAGGGGTTACAAGTGAGTTTCACGAAAATTCGTGAAATGTCTCAGCCTCTAAAGTCTTTTTGGGACTTTATTTCGTGAAGGGTATGAGTTAATTGCTCAAAGTGAGGCTTATTAATGAGGGCATGGATATCGAGATTCTTTTCTTGGGCAATCGACTTGGCCATGGCCACATTTCCAGAAAAGATAATAAAAGGTGGCATTTTAAGAACCATTTCCTTCATAAGAGTAAACACGTCAATACCGTCGAGTTCAGGCATCTCATAGTCGCAGACGACTCCATCAAAGTCTTCACTAGAACAAATATTCAGTGCTTCACGACCACTACTGGCCGTTGCGATAAATGACGCCAGATTTGTGGCAAGGCAATAGTCTTTTAGAGCCGATAGGACTTCCAAATTATCATCAATTAGTAATAAGCGCATAAAGACTCCTGAATAAATAGGTTTCGTGAGAAATATTCGTACACGAAACTATTGAGGAAATAAAAAAGCCTATCATTGAGCAAATGCCAAAACTCGTAACATTAAATTCAGGAAAGAAAACTGCTTCTGGCAAGCCTCGAAAGAAAGTGGTGTACGATCCAGCGGAGGAAGCCGAGCTTCGTAAGATAGGCAAAGGAATTGCTCGGTTAATCGTGGATTCCCAAATTTCGACTGAGCGATTTGCGTATGAAAATGAACTGGGCAAGGGGCACCTCTCTCGGATCATCAGAGGTCAAGCAGATATAAAGTACTGCACTCTGAGAACCATCTCTAAGGGACTTGGTTTTAAAAATGTGGCCTCTTTTCTTGAGGCAGTTCTCTAAAGTTTTATTGTACTCGACAGTAAGAATTCTCACAAGAATATAGTCCTCATATGAGGACGCTAAAGATTGGGAACTTTAATAATATTAAGTCATTGGCCTATGAAAAAGGAGAGGATTTGAGGGGGAGCAAGCTAACGGCCGAGCAAAAACGGTGGCAGAAAAAATTTGGGGATCGTTTAAGGGAGTTGATTCTTGCCCGAGGTTATCAGTCTATTTATGATTTTTGGATCAATAGTGGCATTAGTGATCATGTCTCTCGCTCGTACTTAAACTATCTGGTTAATGGTGAGCGTGATCCCAAACTCTATCTCACTCGCATTTTGGCAAAGACATTGGGAACAAAGATTTCCATGATCGTCGATTTTGATTAAAATTCACGAAAAATTCGTGAACGGTTTTTTTCTCTTTAAAACAAATTATTCATTACTTGCATTTGTTCCTCACGAAAAATTCGTGAAATTCATTTCACTCAAACTTATTTTTTCATAAGCTTAGAATTTTTTAGTTTTATTCTTGTCACGAAAATTCGTGAAATTTTAAAAGCTTTTTCACGAAAGTTCGTGAGGGTATTGTCATTTTTGATCTTTTCAATTGAATTTTTATGCGGTTTAAAATTGAAACAAAAAAAATGCCCTGAGAACGCGGTCGCCAAACTTTGTACTCAGGACAGATATAAACACGAGCACTAAGCCCTTGAACTTTATACACCCGTTTAAAGTTTTCTTCAAGGTCATAGCTGCTCCTTATACAGGGAGTATTAATGAATACGCTTGCAAAAATGCAAGAGAGGCATCCTTTTGTCTTAAGTGAAACTGACTTAAAACTTGTGGTGTCCTCTATGCTCAGAAAGGAACTGGAAATTTTTAGAATTCAAGACGGATTCATTTCAATCTTTGATCGTCTGCAATTCTATTCACAAACCACCGACGAAACTTCAGGTTTTGATCACGCTTGGATGCTGGTACTAGGAGAGCGAGGCTCAGAGGATGATATGTCATTTTTAGGACTATCAGATCTTTATCTAGAAATTGGTTTTGCTAGCTCTCGTTCAAAAAAATCAATCGCTTTCATTAATAAATATACCGCACTTTTGGTTGACCTTCTTTTTAGCTTTCGCATCGATTTATGTGATTCGATTCGACTTACTAAGGTCAAACGCTTCTATTTTGAACATCGAGATGAACTCGATTGTATGTATTTAAACGGAATTATGAAGGGAGAACAGTTTAATGGAGATGAATCTCAAAACTATTCAGGAAATGTTTAGATCATTACTTGGTGAACTTTCACATGAAGAAATTATCTTCAACAGTGAATTGATTGATCAAGCAAAGGTCATTGAAGGGATTATTGTGAAAAGAAGAGCAATGGAGGAGACACGTGAAAACACTTAAAGATGAGCTAATTAAATTAATCAATCTTATTACAAAAAATGAGAGAAGAAAAAATGGCAAGGTCAATCAACTGGCAACAGCGATTGAATCTATGGCCACAACTGATCCATTGAGAAGAAGAGTGATTATGGATGAAGATTATTTAGGGATCGTTCATGATCCAGAATTTATGTTGGCACGATAAAAAAGGAGAGAGAAGGTGAAAAATACAATTTTGTTACTATTATTAGGTACGATTTTTAGTTGCTCATTTAAGGGCAGTGATGGGGAAGAGACTCAAGTTGATAATAGAGAGTTAAGGATTTCTTCAAGACTTGGGACCGATACCGATGGGGATCAGATAAGCGACGATGAAGAAGAAAGAACGGGGAGAAATCCACACGTTTCCGATCTTCCTGATGTTCGGGTTCGCTTCATTCAAAACTATCAGATCAAAGTTTTATATGGAAATGATTCAAGTGAAAGTGATCAGGAGTTTTTAATTGATACCAAAGTGCATCAAGATAATCCCGATTTTAAGTACAGAGTCGGGGATATCTTTATTAGAAACGAGAGTTTTAAAAATGCCGCTAATATTGGGAAGTTTTCAACTCATAGCTGGGGTGATGTTGTCGAGCATGATCTTTCATGGGTGAGCTTTCCAGAAGTTGATCCGAGGTTTTATTCCGAGCAAGTTCTAAACTTTAGAAAGTTCCTTGATTTTGAGTTAAATGAGATTAAGGACATTTCGATTACATTGGAAAATACGGTTCGTTTGAAAGGCAATGCTGGTTTTAGAGAGATTAAGAATCTTAAGCTCAATTTTTACTACTATGATTATGAAAGTGAGTCCTATCAGCTTTTAAAGTCCGAAATAGTCGAGCGCAATTTTCAAGCAGGAGTTAATGAGACTTTTGAGGTAAAGTTGTCAAATGTTCCAGCAAATCTCATTCTTGAAAATTATCTAAAGCGTGGCGAGTTTATCATCTCTGAGCTTGCTGACTTTGAGATTCCTGAATTGGAAACCACATACCAATCCTTGCTTTCAAGCGTAAGAGCAAAATCCATTCCCGTTGTTTACAATACTCCTTTGGAGTCGAGAGTTGCCTTTGTTGGAATTAATGGAAATAGCGCAAGCTTTAGTGAAATCTTAGAGAACCTTTTTCCCAATAAAGTAACGATTGTTGATAATGAACTCAAGAAGATCGAGCAGTTTGAATCGAATCTTCCTGAATTTACTTATCTCTTTGAAGTTCGAGAACTTGATAAAAAAGGTAAGTGGTTTGTTTTTACCAATAAGCTCATTCAACATTATCTCGATCATAAATACACACCCAAAGATGTTATCTCTCTTTCATACATAACGGGCAATATCCTCGCGAATCAAGACAATGAGAAAGTCATGTCCTTTGGAGAGGCATTGTCATCGGAGAATGGAGAGAGGGTATATGCCCTTGGCAATGTTTCTCCAAATTCAAGGATTGAATTTCAACTGCGAGCGAAGAGAGTATGGGGAGAGGTCAATAAACAATGGAGTGATCAGATCAGTGGTGCTGGTGGTTGTTCTGGAAATTGTCGTCCTCGGGACTTTACTTGCTACCATGAGTTTAGCTTCTTTGAACCCATTGATGGTGAGTACTCTTTTTCTAAGGATTTTAATGCAGAACTCTCAAGAATTAAGTTTCTGATCAATCAAGATGAATTCAACCTTGTCGATCTGATAAAGGAGAAGAAAGTGCAAAGCTTTTGGGTTGGAGAGAATCTTCATATTCAGATCAATAACATTAATCAGATAAAGGAATTAAAGGAATTTGACGAGAATGTCATTTCTCTTAAACTTCTGGCGGTAAAAGAGACGACCTTTTCAGGCATTAAGCTAACTAACTGGACAGGGCGAGATTGGTATAGCTGTATTCCGGGGACGGTCAATCTGGCCGGACAAAACGGATGGCCTGTTTCAGTTGAGTCAAGAGAATTTGCAAGTTGGCAGCATCAAGTCAATTGGAATGCTATTAAACGTGGTGAGAATCGATCTTATAAGTTGGATTTCTCAGTCAATGTCAGTTCAACCATCAGTAACCATTTTAACTAGGGGATTATTGTGAAAAGAATCATCATCGATTTTGTGATCGTAGTCTGGGGAATTTTGACCTCGCTTTATGTAGCGATCATTGGTTCGCCTCATGCCATGGCGTTTAACAAGCTTAAAAATGGATTTGAGACCATTACTTCAACTTACCTTATTCCACTATCTGCGGCAGTGGCCGGAGCTTCATTTATTCTTTATGTGATCCTCTCGTACTTCAAACAAGAAGAGTATCAGAAGAAGGTTGGAAATGTTCTAGCACTGACCATTTTTTCAGCAACAGGTTTAGAGATTATTAACAATATCATTCAAAGCTTTAGCTAAGAGGTTGTGGTGAGTAGAGCAACTTTTCCAACATTACTTAAATCAAGAGCAACCTTATTGGGAAACTTCACGAGACTTGATCTTTTGATTCTTGGGGGAAGTTATTTGACCCTCTCGTTCTTTAAGGTCTCGGGTATTTTATCTCTTGGCATAAATGCCGTTCTCTATATGAGTTTAAAGCTTATTGAGCGTCATTTGCCCAAGGGATACTTTAAAGGACTGCTTTGTACACGCTATTTACCTTGGAGCTATCAATTAGGGGGCTTGTATGAAAAGTAGTACTTTTCCCATTGTTGAAATTGAGAATAACAAGTTGATTGCGCTTGATGGGAATGTCGCTCATTTTTATGAACTTCTAGCTCCTGATATCGATCAATACTCATCTTTTGAAAAAGATCGCTTCTTTAGTGGTATAGCGGGGAGTTTAAATAATCTTCCCGATGACGCTTACGTTAAGTTTTATAAAATCTCAAAGCGAAGTTTTGTTGAAACAAATAGCGTAAATGAACCTGAGCTTCGAGGAGTGAAGATGACTCCAAGCTCTGATCATCTAACGGAGTTTTTTAAGGGCAGTGATCTTTTCTCAGATTTGGCGATTTTTGATGATTACTTACTCGTTAATGGGCAATACCTAAAAGTCTTCTCTGTCCTTCAATTCTCAGAAAATGAAATCGATGAGTCTTTGATTCCCATTGATCTTGATTATGTTTTAAAGATGAGAAAACTTGAAAAGATTAAGGCGAATAAATTACTTGATCGCATCAGAACGAAGCATCAATCAAGTTTTTCCAAAAACAAACGTGATATGGAAAGTGAAGGAGCTTATACACAAGCAGAGGAATTGCTCAATGATCTGGCCTTTGAGCGAGAATCGATTTTTCAAATGGAGCTGTTTTTTATTTTAAGAGGTGATACGGCGGTTGCTGTAAATGAAGAGGCGAGAAGACTTCAAAGTTTCATGGCATCCAAAGGTGTAAAGCTCTTCTTAGAAGGTCATGATCCATTGAGAGCAAAATCAGGTTTTGCAGCAATCTTTAATGAACTCATTCCTGGAGTGGCCCCTAAATTTGACATTCGTACTCATACCAATAAAACGAGTCATCTCTGCTACCTTTTGCCTTTAAAGCGATCTCATCTGATGGATAGGGGAATCTTGTTTCACGATCAAAATGATGATGAAATTCTCTTTAATCCTTTTTGCAAAGAAATTAAAAACAGAAACATGCTGGTGACTGGTTTAACGGGGGGAGGCAAATCGGTTTTTGTAAATAAGCTTGTTCATCACTTAATTGGACATCATCCAACCGTAATCTTAGATAAAGGTGGCTCCTTTAAAAGGCTTACAACATATCATCAAGGAGTCGAGCTTCGTTCAGGATTTAACCCCATGCAGTTTCTTGATCCACTTTACTTGCGAGAATTTATTCTCTCCGTGGTAGATAAAGAAAAATTTGACAAGCTTAGTCGTGGAAAACTCTTAAATGAGATCAAAAAATATCTCCAAGCGTGTACCGATTATCGCTTTGAAACTCTGCTCAGTTTTTTAGAGGAGAGCTTTACGGGAATTCATTACTATTTTGAGGATATCAAGGAATTCTTTACGCAAAGTTCGCTTAAAGTTGAATCAATTCTTTATGTCGATGTGGAAAACTATCCTAAGAACATCATCTCACCTTTGATTATATTTCTGCTCGAATATTTTAAGTCAATTCCTGAGAAAGAAAAAATTCTTGTCTTTGATGAGTGCTGGAGCTTTTTGACTAATCACGCCGAATTTATCGACGAGTGCTTTAGGACATTTAGAAAGACAGGGGCCTTCCCGATTGCCATCTCACAGGGACTCAACGATTTTAAAGTTTTAGGGGGAGAGCTATCTAGTTCAATCAGTAATAATAGCTACTTTAAAGTCTTCTTTCCTCAAGAGATCGGTGCGTCTGATGAGATATCTGAATTTGATCTCCAAAATATAAATTCATTGGATTTTGAAAAGGGAATCTTTAGCGACTGCTACTTGAAATCATCAGATAGTAAGTATCGAAAGATCATTCGCAACTATCTAACACCATTAGAGCTTGAACTTTTTCATACCGAAGCTGGAGAAGCTGATCGACTCAATAGATTTTTAGACAGGAATCATGAATTTTTTGAAAACAATAAAAGGGCGATGGATGCCTTCGTGGGGCTTAAGTATGCACAAGACACTTTTAGTTTTAATGATAATGATTCTCACATTTGGAGTTAGGGCCTCAAGCTTATTCTTGCCTGACTCTGATACTGCGGCCCTTTTGATGTTGGTATCTAATACCGCCTCAACGGTTTCAAATACGCTTAAGATTTTGGAGGTCGCTAAGAAAACCAGTGATCAAATTGATAAATACAATTTTATCGCGATGAGACGCTACTTTATCGCCCGAAGGATTGAGCAACACGTTTTAGATATTGTTGAAGTTAAGAAAATGAGGCCACATGGTCTAAAAGAGATCAATCAAATGATGTTGAGGTTAAAGATTAATCTTAAAGGATTAAAGGCAAATATTGATTTTATGGCCAAGGATGTCTTTGAAGCGCAAGACTTTGTGGATCGTCATTGGGAGAAGGTTGCAAATTCATTAAAGGATGAAGAGGAGGCCCATAATCAAGAGATCGTGAGTGCCAGTGAAGGGAGTATGAGTAAGCATGTACAAAACACAGCGATGAATACGGCCCTTTCAAGCAAAATCCTCACTAAAATGAGAAGAGACAATCTTGATTATCAAAGAGTCGATTTATCGCTTAAAAGAAGCGAAGGACTTGAACACCTAAGACGAGAAGAATTTTATCGCGACTGGATAGGGATTAATCAATCAATTGACCCACTTTCAAATCACGAGGGAAGCTTATGACCTCGGTACTTAGAGAGTTATTGTTAATTGAGAGCATTGATTTAGGGCAATTAGTAGAAGAATACCGATCATTTTTCTTGGCCTTACTTCCTAGTGTCTTTATCCTAGCTATATTAATTGAGTATCTTGATCAGCTAGAGCCTTTTGTTTTAGTAAAACGAGCTTTTATTTCAATACTAATTCTAACCAGTGTTACCACCTTTTATCATCAATCGATTGAGACTTCTATGGAAGTGGCAGATGAAATCTTATCTTCTCAGAAGCAAGGCAATATTCTTTTGATGGATATGTTTGATGGGGTCAATCACTGGGACATGATTAAGTATGAAGATCAATTTAAGAAGTTTTATAAAGACAGAAATCCACTGACAGGAACCTTCGCTTTCTTAAAGTATCATCTGTTTGATTCGTTTGTGAATGATGCCTTTACGGTCACTATTTATTTCATCACAAAGCTCTGCTTTATTATCCTTAAAGTCGTGTACTCGCTTGTCTATTACTTAGGGTACGGCCTGATTGGTATTCCCTGCCTGCTTTATTTGTTTCCAACCATGGGTAGTGTGCTTCGTGGAGCAACACTGAGTTATGTGTGGTGCTTAATTGTCCCTCATATTTTGGTTTTTATCATTTCCATGATCGGAACTGAGATCAATAAGGGATATGTCTCAGGCCAAATTATCGGTGGCTCAATGATGGGAACATCACTGCTCTTTATTTTGACGTTATTTATTGCCTTCACTCCCTTAATTGGAACCATGATTTTATCTGGCTCTGGTGCTTCTTCTGCTGGAGGGATCATCGCTTCAATGGGTGCCAATTATGTCATGAATCTTCCTAAGAATGGTTTTCGTTCAGGAGTCTCACTTTTATCGGGTGCGCCTATGAGTCCAAAAATGAAATTGGCGAAAGAAGCAATAGGTGGAAGTTATAAATTGACATCAAAAGCTTCTGGGGCAATCTTTTCTAAATTTAGAGGTTCAGGATCAAATAAGTCTTCAATCTTAAGAGACGCAAATCCCATGCAGGGAGAGCGAGTCACTGATATGGAGCATGTGAGTAAATTCATAAACAGTGTTCAAAAGGATATGGGGGCATCGGCCCTGGTTTCAGCTAATGGCAAAAAAGTAAGGGATATCCGTTTTAGGTTAGGGCCAACTTCAAGTAATCAAAATTTAATAGAGAGAGATTCAAATGCAAAAATATCAAAGTCTGGAAAAGTCGATAAAAGATCTGAAAAAACCACTCATGATCATCGCAGGGGTGAGCGGCCTTCTCAATCTAATCCTGCTCGGAATTGGGAGTTACATAAACTTCGTACAAAACGATAAAAGTTTTTCAAGTTTTGAGGCCTGCTATTTTGGAATGAAGAGTGTTTTTGAAAATAATTCTACAAAGAAACTCGTCCATCAAAAGGTTCTCGATGACTTAAAGACAACACATTTTGAAGTTGAAGAGATTACTCTTTTAAAAATGGTTAACGGCCTTCACTGTGATGTCATTGCAAAAGACTCTGAAGGTTATAGAAGCTATGCCGTGACATTAGAGAAGAATTCCAAATTTGATCATTTGTATCGCATTTTTGATGTGAGGGGACAAAAAATGGTTTCAGCTTATCAGTGGAAGAATGTCGAAGGAGGTGAGAGATGAATTACTTTATCTTTAAAAATCAAATTTTCACCGTATTTCTCTCGATGGCGCATTTAACCTCGATTACATTTCCAGATCGAATTAATGATTATGTAGGTGGACAAGAAGGGGATTTTAAAATTTATGAACTCAATAAGGGGCAAAGCCTTGTTTTTGAACCGAAGAGAAAAGGATTCAGTCGAAATTTTATAACTTTTTTAAAGAAGGATAAGTTTCATTTCAACGTAACTTATAGTGAAGAGTTTTCAAATAAGGATATTGAAATTCATGATGCAAAGGAGTGTTCCTACTTTTCTTTGATTAAAGAAACAATGGACTACCAGCTCTTTGAATGTCCAATGTCTCTCTTTTTTGTGAATAAGACAAAAAGAGTAATCAAGCTAAATGAGTTAGTTGTTAAGGACAAGAGTTATATCTCTAAGGGCCCTCCAGTTTATGTTGATGACAAGCTGATCTATTTGAACGGGAGAGCGTTATGAAAATACTTTCTCTCATCCTGTTTCCATGTTTAGCAATAGCAGGATTTACGGAACTAGATAGTCAAGAACTCTACAATTATGAAAGTTCGCATAAGACTCTAGAGCGTTCAGTTTCAAAGAAGTCGGCCAAGAGAGGGGCAAGTCAGCAAGAGAAGCTCTTAGGGCAGCTCATATCAGAGGATAACAAGCTCTTTGAAATCTTAGAGAGACAGGAGAGAAACGTCATTGTTCGCAAGAAGGATGACAAAGTTACCACTCTAAGGCGAGTAAAGGGAGTTGTTCTCAATTCAATATTGGCGATGAATATCAAACCATCTCAATTTATCGTTCGTTTAGGAAGCGATGACAATCTTTTAGAAGGAGCTGAAGTTCGATGCTTTGGTTACAGCTTTCAAAAACGTGTGCCAGCACATTGCAATTTATTGGTTTTAAATGATGAAGAGTATGAAGTTGATCTTGATGTTTGGGATTTGGATGGAGCTGGGGGAATTATTGCAGATTATTTCTACTCAGGAGAGGAGAAGGCGTTCTTAACTTCTTCACTCGCTTCCTTTCTTCAAGGAGTACTCGACGTTGCAAAGGATAGAATTGCAACTCCCTTTGGAGAAGCAAATAGGAATAATGCTAAGAACAAGGTCATGGGTGGACTCATGAGTACGGCCAATAATGTCAGAGAGACAATTGAAGAGTCGGGTGAAAAGAATTTGACCATTGCCTACGTTAATTCTGGAAAAGAGGTTCTGATTTTTTTTAACAAATCTTTAAAGCTAAACAAGAGGTCACAACATGAGTAATAAAGTAATGGCCATATTAGTGATGATGACACTTTGTGGCTGCTCAAGTCTTAAAAAAACCATCATCTATAGTTCTCTTGCAGGTGCAATGACTGGAGCTACCGCTGGAGTTCTTTTATCACCAGATCGTGAAAGCCGAGGTGCAAATGCCGTGGTCTTTGGTGTCCTTGGTGCAGGAATCGCGGCAATAACGGGATATGCACTCTTTGAAGATGATCCTAGGAACTACAAGCTTAAAAATATGTTAAGGGACGAAGAGAAAATTAACCCTAACGAAATCGAGCTAGGACTTGGAGATATCAAGATCGATGCATTATTAGAAAAGAAAGAAGCTTATCCCGTTCCTGTAACCGAGTTGCCAGATCAATTAAAGGGAAAGGTCAATCAGCAGTTTTTAATCAAATATCAATCAAAGGAGAGATACGTCAAGAAAGGCAACAAGACTTTCTATATCCCTGCTTTTGAAGTTTTTGAACATGCTTATGATCAACAATTAGAAGGAGAGAAGAATGGCGTCCAAAAGTAAGTCATCTGATACGGGACTTGGTGAATTTATTGTTCCCATCATTGATCTGCTCTCTATCGTAATTATGAAGGGATTAGAGTTTTTAGGAATTGGTATTATGTGGGGGCTAAATAGGTATGTGTATAAAAGAGAATCAAAGGATGAAGTTAAGAAGATTGAGCGAGGTGATTTAAAGAGCAAAAGATCCACTTTAGATGAGAATGCTCTTGGATATTCAATTGGAAGGAAGAGAAATATTTTGATGGATGAAATTCAACGAAGAAAACATACGCTTATTTGTGGTGCTTCAGGCTTTGGAAAAACGGTTTTGCTTGATGTTCTAATGTATGACGACATGAGAAAGGGAAAACCTGTGATTTTTATCGATCCAAAAGGAGATAATAAATCATTGCTTCAATTTATGAATCTATGTCGAATTTCAGGTAGAGAATATGAAATCTTTTCTGAATATTACAATGGAGCTGGTAGCGTTAATCTAAATCCTGCAAAAGACGGTAGTGCAACTCATATTGCGGACCGTATTCACTATTCTTTTAATTGGTCTGAGGAGCACTATGAAACACTTTGCTATAGGGCCCTCAAAAAAGCGTGTTCACTACTTTTAGATAAAAACCAAAAGGTTTCATATCAAAAAATTCTAAACAAATTAGTTGAGATTTCTGATCCCACTGATAAGGAGAGGTTGTTTGATCGAAAAAGTATCGAAGGTATTATTGCGAGGATGGAGAACATTGTTGAATCAGATTTCGGCCCTAAGTTAATTGAAGATGGATTTTCATTTAAAGAAATTTGGGAAAAAAAGAAATGCATCTATATTGGACTACCTGTTCTTGGATATCCGAAAATTGCAAGGTCACTTGGGAGAATTATTTTAGGTGATCTCTCTCATGCCGTCTATGATTCATATACAAGAATAACTGTTGAGAATGAAGATAAACATACTGCGGTAGGGGTTTATATTGATGAGTTGTCAGCGGTTATTACAGACGAGTTTATTGAACTTCAAAATAAGTGTCGCGGTGTGAAAATGGAGCTGACATTTGCTTTTCAGTCTCCTAGCGACATCAATAAAATCAGTCCTGATTTATGTGATCAGATTCTGGAGAATACCTCCAACTGGTTTGTCTTAAAACAAAGGATGGAAAGTGGGGCCAATACATTTGCGGAGGCCATAGGGACAGCACTTGGAAAGAAAGAAACTATACGAACTCAAGATGGTGAAGCTCAATCTCAAGGAAGCCAGAGGAAAGTTGAAGAGCTTATTGTTCACCACAACATCATTAAAAATTTAAATGAAGGACAGGGGATTTTATTAAGACATTCGCCAAGTGCCGTTGACCTAATCAACTTTAAATACATAGACCCTAAGACAGTGATTGAGAATCTCAAGTTTTTAGAAGAGAGAGGATTTATATCGAAAGTTGAACAACGTATGAAAAATCTAGCGGTGGAAGAAGAGTCAAATTATGAGGTGTTATGAATTTATTTTTACCCAACGAAAAACATATTGAGATACTCGATGAAATTGGGCGTTGGAAGATCATTGGTTTAAATGAACTCTTCTCTCTGTTTAGTGATGGTATCCTTTATTCCTCTTTTTCTAAAAGAGTAAGAAAGCTTGAAAATGAAGGGTTCATTCGCTCAATTGTGGGGCATCAACGAAAGAAGTATCTTTGCCTAACAAACGAGGGCGGAAGATTTTCAAAATTCTCTTCGCCATACTTAGAGAATGACAATGAGCTGAGACATGATCTCATCGTAAGTTGTGCATTGAGAGAACTTTTAAAATTTAGAAATTTTAAATCGGGATATGTGATGACTGAAGATTTAGAAGTTGTTCCTGACGCTCTTGTCTATGCTTGTAAAAATGAGAAGGAATACTCATTGGCCGTAGAAATTGAGCTCCATCAAAAGAGTAAGAAAAGGCTTATTGATAAGTTTTCTCGTTATGGGAATTCAAAGATATTTAACTATGTGATGTATGTAACAAACAAGGGATCGATCTTTGATTCTTATCGAAATTTGTTACTTGAGATGAATGATAAAATCCAAGGGCAGATCATGATTCTTCATGATGAAGGCTTAAGAGAGAATAGGTTTGATTATTTGAATTCGAGAATGTGGTTCAAAAAATCAAATAAAACCTTTTTGGAAATATTTGAATAGATGGACTCTTCGTGGACACATATTGGAATCATAATGACAAAGTTCTCTCGCCCCTGCCGAATTTCCTTAGTGGTATTCGATATTTATGAGTGCCTAAAATTGACCATCCCCCCTCAACAAGTTTCGTGAGGATGGTCAATTTTAGGCGATAAATATCTTACATAACAGAAATAACGGCAGGGGCGAGGAGATTAAATTAGAAAAGGAGAAATGAAAAATGAATGAGGATAGAGATTCGGTGGTTGGAGAAAGGTTAAATATTAAGGAGAAGGAAGCTGGAAAAAAGAAGAGAGGACGAAAAAGAATTAAGGAGAAGGTCGCAATTAAGGATCGGAAGAAGTTTTTT
Organism: Bdellovibrio sp. CG22_combo_CG10-13_8_21_14_all_39_27; assembly: GCA_002786715.1. Taxonomy (GTDB): domain Bacteria; phylum Bdellovibrionota; class Bacteriovoracia; order Bacteriovoracales; family Bacteriovoracaceae; genus 21-14-all-39-27. The sequence goes on along the minus strand of PCTW01000066.1, from coordinate 6,081 downwards.
ATAGATTATAGCAATGATCAAGAAAATCATGAATTGATTGTGAAATTACTAGAAGAAGCAAATCAAAAGAAATTTGGAAGAGAAATCGTTTTCAAGGACATTGTGGACATTGGAATCTCTAAGGTTGGAGGCAAAGAATTAGAAAAGCTAAAAGAATCTTGTCTTTCTTTTCTAGAAAAATTGGAAAGAGCTTGTCATGAATTTAATGAGAAACATGGAACAAAGTTTGTCCCTGAAGAGTTTGCAGTTAAGCAGCTTAAACTTATTTAAAAAGAGAGAGGTTTAAAATGAATGAACAAAATAAAGTTATTATTTGTGGAAGATTGGGAAAAGACCCTGTTCTTAAGTATACAGTTAAACAAGAGGCCGTGTGCAGTTTTACTATTGCTGAAAATGTAGAAGGGGAAGATAAAGCCAATTGGCATCAAGTCGTAGCTTGGGGAAAACAAGCTGAGCAGTGTCATGTTCATCTCAGGATAGGGCATTTTGTATTCGTGCAAGGTCGAAATAAAGAGCATCAATACTCAACGAAAGATGGATTAAGTAAAACATCAGTGGAATTAACGGCATTCAAAGTCGGATTGTCACTCACTTAACACAATTTTAAAGGAAATCTGATGGTAGAAAAAAGTTATCATTCTTGTCACAATTTAGAGACTACGTGTTATAGTGCCCCCGCCGATTCAAAAGAGTCGGCAACGCTCTTTAACAATCGAATATGGTTAAGTACAGACGAAGCTGCTCGCTATCTCGGTAAAACGAGAAATGCAATTTGGATTCTTCTTTCTCGTGGACTTTTAATGAAGCGAAAATGGAGAAGAAGATTGTATTTCAAGCGAACCGAATTGGATCGACTACTAGAAACTTCTTTAACTTAAAGGAGTTTTTATGGCAGTAAATCGCATCGTCAATGAAAAAGGACTTGAGTCATGGACAGTGTATGTCAGCATACGAAGTTCAAAGATGCCTCACATTCGATTTCAAAAACGAGTAAAGGGATTAAAGTCCAAAGCTGAAGCAGACCGTAAAGAAAAAAACTTACTCAAAGAACTTTCGAGTAAAGTCGCACAAGAAGAAGGTCATGGTTACACATGGAGATTAGTCATTGAAAAGTGGGTGTCAACTGTTTCATCCCCTCATTACACCTTTAAGACATACAGTCCTTCAGTAATTAAAGATTACTATGGGATGATGTATCGGTGGACGAGTGAATGGTTGAATTGTCCAGCTTCTGAAATTAACAGAGGTGATGGACGAAAAGTTCTTGATTCCGTATTAGAGAGTGGACGCTCTAAGGGACATCAAAAAAAGATCAAGAACACTATTAACATGATTTACACATGGGGAATTGAAGAGAGACTTATAAGAGGCGTTCATCAAAGTCCAGTATACGGACTTCAAATAAACGTGGTTCAGGATCACAAGCCTGAAATTCTTAAGCTCTCAGAAATTAGAACCCTTCTTTATGAAGCGAAAACTCACAACAATGACTGGTATCTTGTTTGGGCAATGGCCTTACTTACAGGAATGAGAAGTGGCGAATTGTTTGCTTTAAAATGGAGCGATGTGGATTTCGACAACGAACTAATCACAGTTCAGAGATCGTATAACAAACACGCAAACATTTTTAAAAGTACCAAAGCAGGCTACTGGCGTTCAGTACCAATCTCTTCGGAATTGCATGAGGTCTTAAATGATCTTCGAAAGAGTGCTGAAGGTGAATTTGTGCTTCCCAGATTGAGCTATTGGCTACGTGGTGAGCAGGCAAAATATCTGAGAGAATTTTGTGTTTCCATAAACATCAGCTCAATCAAGTTCCATACTCTCAGGGCTTGTTTCGCAACTCAGCTTCTCTCGCAAGGGGTTGAAGCCCTCAAGGTTATGAAAATTTGCGGTTGGCGTGACCTCAAGACAATGGCACGCTATGTGCGCTTGGCAGGTATTGATGAAAAGGGCATTACCGAAGGCTTAAATTTCATCCCTGCTTCGGACGCGGGTTGTGGTAACGTTGTGAGCCTTTTTAATCGAGGTTCTGAGTAGGTTTTAGATGAGAAGTAGAAAAAGATAGATATATGGGCGGAAAGAACAAGAACTTTCCGCTCTTTTTAAAATACCAAATGTGATCTTGTTAAATAACCGAGTAAATGTAAGTTTTTATTGGCCCCGCTGCAATGCGTTAAGGCCTGCTTTTTTACTCTTCTATTGCGAAAATAAATTAAAACCATTCTTAGGATGAGAAGCGCAAAGAGGAGTTTAGGCAATGGAAGATTTCAACACACACCAGATTACTGAAAAGACACGCAAGTTTGAGCCGAATGAAATTTTTATCGAAGAAAGAATCAATGTTTCTAAAGGGAGAAAAATTTCAGCCTTAGATCATAATCTTAGAGCTGCATTTTCTGATTATTTAATTAGGGTGGAAGAACCTAAGAAACCAAGTGTCCTAGGAACACTTACTATGGTTATTGGAGCTTTCGGTGTTTTTTCTTATTCAGATTTGATCGCCCAAAAAAAGTGGCTTCCTGTTGAGGCGTCATTTTCTATTGGGGGAGGAATTTTTGCTGTTGTTATTTCATTGTCACTCCTGCGCTGGATTAACTACCAAAAGACTCTTCGCTTTTTTAATGAGAATAAGGGAATAGACTCATTTGAGGAAGCTCTAAAAAAACTTAGAGGACAAGCTGATGCAGGCGGCTCTACTTTAACTGCACCCGTTCAGAAGCTACAATAATTGTCTCGAAACGTTTTGACGGTAATAGCAAAAAAATTCAACTTTTGATCTTGCTATCATCGAACAGGTGATGTTTGAATTGGACTTCATACTTACATTCTTCTTAGAGAAGGCAATAGTAATTCGAGGCTAGAAACTTTTTTGATTTATTTTTGCTAATTGAGCAAGATGAAATGGATAAGAGTGTGTTTGATTTAATTCTGAAGAAAGCATCTGGTAGAAGAAAACTCACGGACTTCCAACATAACTATCAGGGCAGGCACGACCTTAAGACTATGACTCGCTATTTACGCCAGTCAGGTGTTGACGAAAAGGTCTCTATACTAAAAGGGCTAAATTTCATCTCAGCATCGGACGCGAGTTCTAACAATCTTGTGAGCTTGTTTAAGCCTAGGAGAAAGTAGTTTTAATGGACCTCATAAGAGATTGTCCATTTTTGTGGTTAAAACTAAATTAACTTTATATTGATTTATTTTTATAGGATAATGGAATGATGATACTTAACGTATTGATTTTTTGTAAAGATTATATACGATTTAAACTGAGTTTAATTATCTCTTGCAATTTTCCGATAAATTGCTAGAGTAAGGGTAGTAATGAAAAGGTGCGGTGCATTAGGCTATGCGTGATGACTGAAGTAAAGCCACATTATGAATTAGAAACTGTAAAGGCCAATGTTGAGAGCTGCGCTTTTTCTGCAAGGAATAAAACTCTAGGAGCAGTTATTGCAGTTTTTAGAATTTGTTTTCAAAAAGAAATTACCAATAGCGAAGCTGCAAAATATATTAGGGATGGAGTTAAAAGCTTGGTGATTGATGATTTTGCAAGGCATTCTGAGGTGCATGGTGGGACAATCGCTGATGTCTATGGAAAAGTCATTAACGATGAATCGTGGTATATAAAGTTTTACTATAGTGATGAGGATGGGGTGTGTCAGTATGCTTTTCATCCACCTGCTCGTGAGTTATTGCTAAAAGATGGAAGAAAAATTTCACAAGGGAAGTTAGTTTATGATGAAGTTAAAAAAGTGTGGAGTTTGCGGAGAGAATGATCTAGTTCATAAAACTATAAAAGGAGAAAGGTTTTCTTATAAATCGTTTCCTTCTTATGTCGTAAATGAAGATCTTTTATTGGCATATTGCGCTCATTGCGGAGATTTTGTTCTAGCATCAGATGATCCAGAACTTATAGATATCGCAATTGAAAATTCAATAAAGAATGATTTGTCATTATTTATAAAGAATATTCTTGAAAGGACAGGTTGGACTCAAAATGAGCTTGCTGATTATGTCGGTTTTACGGCTATTTATATTTCAGAGTTGAAAAATAGAAAGAAGGTTCCTGAGTTTAGGACTTATAATTATTTAAAACTTTTAAGTGAATGTTTTGGAGCATTGGAATGCGTGATTGAGAACGATCCTCGTTGTGAAGGCGTACGAGATTCATACAGTTTTCAGGGAAGTGGTTCGCTTGAACGTTGGAATCATATTGATTTAAGTCGGAAAGTAGAAGCAGCATTGCCGATGGAAGCAGCAGATAGTTTTGATGATATCGAAGGAATTGCAGCATAAGTTTTTTGACGAAGAGAAGCAATTATGGAACAAGAAAAAGAGTTAAAGCCAATTCAGAGATTACATAGAGCAATTTCTCTGATTGAGATAAATGATTTGTATGCTCTAAAAAGTTCGTTTGAACTTTATGTACCTCCTTTGTCAATCACTCCTGAGAAAACAGTTCTTAGGCATGATCAAATGTCGAGTTGGGATATTGATGAGAAAAGGAAAATTCTAACTTGTAGCATTAGTAGAAAAATTACTGGCTTTGAAAAATCTAAGTTTGAAGACGATGTTTTTGTTAAAAGTAGTGATGATCAGAGTCGAAAACTGTCTCTAAAACTATTCGAATTTTCAGCGATAATAAATGTTATATATTTGATAAAAGAGGATGACATACAAATTGATGATGTCACATTTAGAATATTTACTGAGACTAATGCTGTTTTTAATTCATATCCATATTTTAGAGAATTTTTTCATAGTCAATCGGCGAGGATGGGTATGCACCCAATCGTCTTACCATTTTTAAAGCCTCTTAATGTAAAAGACATAAATGAAAAATATTCGAAAGTTAGTGAGAACGAAATTGCTGATGGTGATGTCGGGCAGGGGTAATTGAGTAGCGATAACTGGATTAATTTATCAATTGGAATTGTTTCTTCTCTTGTAGCATCCGGATTAGCTGCACTGTTCTCATATTTCTTTTTAAAAGATGCGATTGTTGATTTTGTTATAAAAGTTTTAGGCCTAAAAGAGAAAATACAAGCAATTGAAGATGCTGAAAATAGTTTGTCGACAGATGTTCGTGAAATGATAGATGCAAAAATTAGAGTAGTTACAAATAATTCTGGGAAAATTAAATCTGATGATTTAAATGAAATAAAAGAAATGTTGCAAGAGCGGCAATCTGCTTTAACTGTATCAGTTGCAAAGTTACAAAGTGCAGTCGAAACGATGGATAAATTTGAAAAGATGAAAAAAAAGAGAGCTAATAATGGATAATTTTTGGCAGAGTAAGTTTAAGGAGAAGCTTAATAACATTGTTAATGAAGAGAATGAGAAATTGGAAAACAATATTAAGCTGTTTTCGGATGCATGTTTAGAAATGATAGAGAGAATTGAAAAAATAGTGGAGGGGACTCCAATAAAGCTAAATTTTTCTCAAATGAATTTTGCGCACGGAGGCAAAAACCTCTCTTTAAAAAGAGTTGTCTTAACATTGGTTTCAAGTCAGAAAGATCGACATCTAATTTTTACTCCTCAAACGACCTTAGTTAATAATGAATTTATGCTTAAAATAACATTATCAAGTGTACCCACTATAAGTGATAAAAATTTGAGAATTTTTACATATAAACCACCGTGGCAAAGTGAAATAAATTGGGGGATTGAAATCTCAGGCGTCACCCCAGAGGGATTTCAGAAATACAGAGAGTTAACAGATGAAGACCTTCAATGTATATTTGAACAAGTCTTTATTTCTTGAATGTCTTTATAATTGAACGAAATCTATTTTGACTACTTCTCATACTTAACCATTCGATTTCAAAACAGGTGGGCCGTTTCCACCATCGGTTTCCGGTGGTGGAAGCCCCTCTTCCTTAAACATTTTTAAAATCAACTACTTCTTTTCGGTAACTTGCGTTTGCGCGGAAGTTTGAAACATTTCTAAATATGTCTCAAATTTTCCTGATGTGGCGACTGTCATAGGTTAGCAGTGGATGAATCGTTGAAACTCAATCCTAGTCGAACACTCGGACGATGAATTTCTCTTCATTTTTACACTTATCGACA
>PCTW01000094.1:9562-42680 GCA_002786715.1 Bdellovibrio sp. CG22_combo_CG10-13_8_21_14_all_39_27 | reverse complement strand
CTGCTCCTTACACAGGGAGTATTAATGAATACGCTTGCGAAAGTGCAAGAAGGGCATCCGTTTGTCTTAAGTGAAAATGACTTAAGAATTGTTGTGTCTTCTATGCTCAGAAAGGAATTGGAAATCTTTAGAATTCAAGACGGGTTCATTTCAATCTTTGATCGTCTGCAATTCTATTCTCAGACCACAGATGAAACATCAGGGTTTGATCACGCTTGGATGCTGATTATGGGAGAGCGTGGCTCAGAAGACGATATGTCGTTCTTAGGACTATCTGATCTTTATCTAGAAATTGGCTTCGCTGCTTCTCGTTCAAAGAGTCCAACGGCTTTCATCGGTAAATACACCACGCTTTTAGTTGATCTTCTTTTTAGCTTTCGAATCATCTTAAGTGAAGAGAGAAGACTATTCGAGGTCAAACGTCTTTATTTTGAACATCGAGATGAACTCGATTGCATGTACTTAAACGGAATTATGAAGGGAGAACAATTTAATGGAGATGAATCTCAAAACTATTCAGGAAATGTTTAGGTCTCTGCTTGGTGAACTTTCACATGAAGAAATCATCTTCAATAGCGAGTTGATTAATCAAGCAAAGGTCATTGAAGGAATCATAGTTAAAAGAAAGGTAATGGAGGAGACACATGAAAACACTAAAACAAGAGCTTATTAAATTTATTAATCTCATTACAAAGAATGAGAGACGAAAAAATGGCAAGGTCAATCAATTAGCAACAGCGATTGAGTCGATGACAACGACTGACCCTTTAAGAAGAAGAATTATTATGGACGAGGATTATTTAGGAATTGTTAATGATCCAGAATTTATGTTGGCAAGATAATAAGGGAGAAAATGTGAAAAATATAATTTTGTTAATGCTGTTAGGTACAATTTTTAGTTGCTCATTTAAGGGCAACGATGGGGAGGCGACTCAAGAAGATAAGAGAGACTTAAGGATTTCATCAAGACTTGGAACTGATACCGACGGGGATCAGATGAGCGACAATGAAGAAGAAAGAATGGGGAGGAATCCACATATTTCTGACCTTCCAGATGTTCGAGTTCGCTTTATTCAAAACTATCAAATCAAGGTTCTCTATGGTCAAAGCACAAGTGAAGAGGATCAAGAGTTTTTAATTGATACCAAAGTTCATCAAGATAATCCTGATTTTAAGTATAGAGTCGGGGATATCTTTATTAGAAACGAGAGTTTTAAAAATGCTGCCAATATTGGTAAGTTCTCAACTCATAGTTGGGGGGAAGTATCTGAGCATGATCTTTCATGGGTTAGTTTTCCTGAAGTTGATCCAAGGTTTTATTCAGAACAGGTTTTAAGTTTTAGAAAATCTTATAACTCTGAATTAGATGAAATTAAAGATATTTCAATAACCCTAGAGAATTCAGTTCGTTTGAAGGCCAATTCTGGTTTTAGAGAAATTAAGAATCTTAAACTTAATTTTTATTACTATGATTATGAAAGAGAGTCCTATGAGTTATTAAAGTCAGAAATAATCGAGCGAAATTTTCAAGCAGGAGTTAACGAAACATTTGAAGTTCAACTGTCAAATGTTCCAAAGAGCCTGCTTCTTGAAAACTATCTCAAACGAGGTGAATTCATCATTTCGGAGCTTGCTGACTTTGATATTCCAGAGTTAGAGACAACTTATCAAGCTTTGCTCTCAAATGTTAAATCAAAGGCAATTCCAGTCATCTACAATACACCCTTGGAATCGAGAGTCGCCTATGTTGGGGTTAATGGAGGTTCGGCAAGCTTTAGTGAAATCTTAGAGAATCTTTTTCCCAAGAAAGTAACGATTGTTGACAATAAACTTGAAAAGATTGAACAGTTTGAATCAAACCTTCCCGAGTTTACTTATCTCTCAGAAGTTCGAGAGCTTGATAAAAAAGGTAAGTGGTATATTTTTACTAATAAACTTATTCAGCATTATCTCGATCACAAATACACACCAAAAGATGTCATTTCGCTTTCTTACTTAACAGGCAATGTTCTGGCTAATCAGGACAATGAGAAAGTCATGTCGCTTGGAGAGGCCATATCTTCAGGAGATGGTGAGAGAATTTATGCTTTGGGCAACGTTTCACCCAACTCAAAAATCGAATTTCAGCTCCAACCTAAAAAGTTGTGGGGTGAAATCAATAAACGATGGAGTGATCAAATAAGTGGAGCTGGCGGATGTTCCGGTAATTGTCGTCCACGGGAATTTACTTGTTACCATGAGTTTAGCTTCTTTGAACCGATCGATAGTGCATTCACCTTTTCAAAGGATTTCAATGGAGAAGTATCGAGAATTAAACTTCTTATAAATCAAGATGAATTCAATCTTGTCGATTTAATCAAAGAGAAGAAAGCGCAAAGTTTTTGGGTCGGTGAGAATCTTCATATTGAGATCGATAATATTAATCAGATTAAAGAATTAAAGGAATTTGATGAGAACGTCATTTTTCTCAAGTTACAAGCTGTAAAAGGCACGAACTTTTCTGGCATTAAGCTTTCTAACTGGACGGGGCGAGATTGGTATTCCTGTATTCCGGGAACGGTCAATCTGGCCGGACAAAATGGGTGGCCAGTGTCGGTAGAATCAAGAGACTTTGCAAGCTGGCAACATCAAGTCAATTGGAATGCTATTAAGCGTGGAGAGAATCGTTCCTATCAGTTAGATTTCTCAGTCACTGTAAGCTCAACCATTAATAATCATTTTAACTAAAGAGGTAAATATGAAAAGAGTCTTTCTTGATTTTGTAATCGTGGTTTGGGGAATCTTCACTTCGCTTTATGTCGCGATCATTAGTTCTCCCAATGCTCTGGCCTTCAATAAGCTTAAAAATGGCTTTGAGACCATCACTACTACCTATCTGATCCCTTTATCTGCTGCCGTGGCAGGAGCATCGTTCATTCTGTATGTAATTCTCTCGTACTTTAAGCAAGAAGAATACCAGAAGAAGGTTGGCAATGTTCTTGCTTTGACCGTTTTTTCGGCGACTGGTTTAGAAATTATTAACAACATCATTCAGAGTTTTAGCTAAGAGGAAGTGATGAATAAAGCAACCTTTCCAACATTACTAAAATCAAGAGCAACCATTTTAGGAAATTTTACAAGATTTGATCTCGTAATCCTTGGTGGGAGCTACTTGATCCTTTCATGGATGAAAGTTTCGGGGATTTTATCTCTTGCCATTAATGCGTTCCTCTATTTCATTTTGAAACTGATTGAAAACAAGTTCCCTAAGGGGTTCTTTTTGGGACTAAGAGGAAAACAAATGCTTATCTGGAGCTACAAACTAGGACATCTACATGAATAGCGCAACTTTTCCCATCGTTGAAATAGATGATCATAAACTTATAGCACTCGATGGTAACGTAGCATACTTTTATGAGTTGATTTCTCCCGATTTTGAGCAGTATTCTCCCTTTGAGCGCGAGCGATTCTTTGAGGGTATTTCAGGAAGCTTAAATTATCTCTCAGATGATCACTATTTTAAGTTTTACCGAATCGATAATAGAAACTTTGTTGAAACCAATAAACAAACAATTCCTGAGTTGAGAGGAATAGAATTTTTTCCGTGTAAAGATCATTTACTAGAGTTTTTCAAATCAAATGAAATTATTTCTGATGTTGGCATTTTTAATGATTACCTTTTGATAAACGGTAAATACCTCAAAGTCTTCTCTGTGAGAGAATTTTCAGAGAAATCAATTGATGAATCCCTTATTCCTCTTGATCTGGACTATGTCTTAAAGGTTAAGAAAGTTTCTAAAGAAAAATCAGTCAAGCAACTTGAAAAGGTTAGAGATCGCCATTTGACCAGCTTTAGTAAAAATAAAAGAGATGTTGTAAGTGAGGGGGCATATCGACAAGCAGAGGAACTACTTGATGATCTCGCCTACGGGCAAGAGGCCATTTTTGAGATAGAACTATTTTTTATTTTAAGAGGTGACTCAACTTTTGAAGTCAATGAACTCGCAATGATTCTCCAAGGTTCCATGGCATCAAAAGGAATAAAGCTCTTTCTTGAAGGGCATGACCCGAAAAGAGGAAAATCTGGACTGGCCTTTGTTTTCAATGAACTCATCCCAGGAGTGAGGCCGTCACTTGGAGTAAGGACACACACAGATAAAACGTCACATCTTCGCTATCTACTGCCTCTAAGACGATCATTTCTTATGGATCGGGGAGTAAGGCTACACGATCAAAACGATAATGAAATCTTTTTCAACCCCTTCTGTAAAGAGATCAAAAATAGAAACATGCTTGTGACTGGAACCACTGGTGCCGGAAAATCAGTTTTTGTGAACAAATTGGTTCATCATCTCATCATAGATCACCCCACAGTTATTTTAGATTTGGGAGGATCATTTAAAAGGCTGACTCAATACCATGGTGGGAACGTTCTCAATTCTGGAATCAACTTCATGCAGTTTGATGATCCCCACTATCTTCGAGAAATCATCTTATCAGTCGCAGATAAGGATAAGTTCGATAAATTAAAACGAGGAGAGCTGTTTTTTCACATAAAGAACTATCTGGAAAAAGCAAATGAGCGAAACTTTATTGATTTTCTCAATTATCTTGATAATTTTTTCGAAGGAATTCGATACTACTTCGAAGACATTAAAGAGTTTGTCACAGATAAACCTTTAGAGTTTTTCCCAATTCTCTATGTAGATATTGAAAGTTATCCAAAAAGCATTATTTCTCCACTCATCATCTATCTTTTGGAATATTTTAAGAATATTCCTGAAAAGGAAAAAATTCTTGTATTTGATGAGTGCTGGAATTTTTTAGAGGAACACTCCTCTTATGTCGAAAAATGTTTCAGAACTTTTAGAAAGAGCGGAGCCTTCCCCATTGCACTTACTCAAGGGATTAAGGACTTTAAGGGAAAAAAGGGAGATCTTTCTCTCGCAATTACTAATACCAGTAACTTTAAAGTTTATTTTCCTCAAGAGCTTGATGTCGGAGGAGAACTAACCCAAGACGACATCGATAAAGTGAACTCTCTTGATTTTGAAAAAGGTATCTTTAGTGATTGTTATTTGAAGACGACTGATAACAAATTTAGAAAGGTCATTCGAAACTATCTGACACCTTTAGAGCACGAACTTTTTCACACCGAAGCCGGTGAGTCAGTACGACTAGATCGGTTTTTAGCTAAAAATACTGATTTTTTTGAAAACAATAAAAAGGCCATCGATGCCTTTGTGGGGCTTAAATATGCACAAGATACAATTAGTTTTAATAATAATGATTCTCACATTTGGAGCTAGAGCATCAAGCTTATTTTTACCTGACTCTGATACTGCGGCCCTTTTGATGTTGGTATCTAATACTTCGTCAACTGTTTCAAATTCGCTCAAAATATTGGAGGTGGCAAAAAAGACCAGTGATCAAATCGATAAATACAACTTTATCGCGATGAGACGCTATTTTATTGCTCGAAGGATCGAACAACACGTTTTAGATATTGTTGAGGCCAAGAAAATGAGGCCGCATGGACTAAAAGAAATCAATCAAATGATGCTGAGATTAAAACTTAATCTTAAGGGGTTAAAAGCAAATATTGATTTTATGGCCAGAGACGTTTTTGAAGCACAAGACTTTGTGGATCGTCATTGGGAGAAGGTTTCAAATTCATTAAAGGATGAGGAGGAGGCCCATAATCAAGAGATCATGAGTGCCAGTGAAGGGAGTATGAGTAAGCATGTCCAGAATACGGCAATGAATACGGCCCTTTCAAGTAAAATCCTTACAAAAATGAGAAGAGATAACCTTGATTATCAAAGAGTTGATTTATCACTGAAAAGAAGTGAAGGACTTGAAGACCTTAGGCGTGAAGAGTTTTATCGCGACTGGATTGGCATTAATCAATCAATTGATCCGCTTTCAAATCACGAGGGAAGCCTATGACCTCAGTACTTAGAGAGCTATTATTAATTGAAAGCATTGATTTAGGACAATTAGTAGAAGAATACAGATCATTTTTCTTGGCCCTTCTTCCAAGCGTCTTTATTCTGGCCATTTTAATTGAGTATCTTGATCAGCTAGAGCCTTTTGCTTTGGTAAAACGAGCTTTTATTTCAATCCTAATCTTAACGAGTGTTACAACTTTTTATCATCAGTCGATTGAGACTTCGATGGAAGTGGCCGATGAAATCTTATCTTCTCAGAAGCAAGGTAATATTCTGTTGATGGATATGTTTGATGGGGTCAATCATTGGGATAAGATTAAGTATGAAGATCAATTTAGGAAGTTTTATAAAGACAGAAATACCCTGACTGGAACCTTCGCTTTTTTAAAGTATCATTTATTTGATTCTTTTGTGAACGACGCCTTTACTGTCACCATATATTTCATCACAAAGCTCTGTTTTATAATCCTTAAAGTAGTTTACTCGCTTGTCTATTATTTAGGTTACGGATTGATTGGGATTCCCTGTCTGCTTTATATGTTTCCAGCAATGGGCAGTGTGCTTCGTGGAGCTACTCTTAGTTATGTTTGGTGCTTAATTGTTCCCCATATTTTGGTTTTTATCATTTCCATGATCGGAACTGAGATCAATAAGGGTTATGTCTCTGGACAGATTATTGGTGGCTCAATGTTGGGAACATCGCTGCTTTTTATTATGACGATATTTATTGCCTTCACTCCCTTAATTGGAACCATGATTTTATCTGGCTCTGGTGCTTCTTCTGCTGGGGGAATCATCGCTTCAATGGGTGCCAATTATGTCATGAATCTACCGAAAAATGGCATTCGTTCAGCAGTCTCCGTTTTATCAGGAGGGCCATTGAGTCCTAGAATGAAATTGGCCAGAGAAGTATTAGGTGGAAGCTATAAATTAGCATCAAAAGCTTCAGGGACAGTCGTTTCTAAGTTTAAAGGTTCGGGATCAAATAAGTCTAGAAGCATAAGAGAGGTGAATCCAATACATGGGGAGAGAGTCACTGATATGGAGCATGTGAGTAAATTCATTAATAGTGTTCAAAAGGATTTGGGGGCATCGTCCATCATTTCATCTAATGGAACAAAAGTAAGGGATATCCGTTTTAGGTTAGGCCCAACATCAAATAACCAAAATTCAATAGAGAGAGATTCAAATGCAAAAATATCAAAGTCTGGAAAAGTCGATAAAAGATCTGAAAAAACCACTAATGATCGTCGCAGTAGTGAGCGTCTTTCTCAATCTAATCCTACTAGGAATCGGAACTTACATAAATTTAAAACAAAGCGATGAAAGCTTTTCAAGTTTTGAGGCCTGCTATTTTGGAATGAAGAGCATTTTTGAGAATAATTCTACAAAGAAACTTGTCCATCAAAAAGTTCTTGATGACTTAAAAGCAACACACTTTGAAGTTGAGGATATTACTCTTGTCAAAATGGTTAACGGGCTTCACTGCGATGTTATTGCAAAAGACTCTAAGGGATATAGAAGCTATGCCGTGACATTAGAGAAGAATTCCAAGTTTGATCATTTGCATCGAATCTTTGATGTAAGAGGACAAAAAATCGTCTCCCCTTATCAGTGGAGAATCGTCGAAGGAGGTGACAAATGACTTACTTTATCTTTAAGAATCAAATTTTTACCGTGTTCCTCTCTATGGCGCATTTAACCTCGATTACGTTTTCAGATCGAATTAATGACTACGTTGGAGGCCAAGAGGGAGATTTTAAAATTTATGAACTCAATAAGGGGCAAAGTCTTGTCTTTGAACCGAAGAGAAAGGGATTCAGTCGAAATTTTATAACCTTTTTAAAAAATGAGAAGTTTCATTTCAACGTAACCTACAATGAAGAGTTTTCAGATAAGGATATTGAAATACATGATGCTAAGAAATGTTCCTACTTTTCCTTGATAAAAGAAACATCGGACTACCAGCTCTTTGAATGTCCAATGTCTCTCTTTTTTGTGAATAAAACAAAAAGAGCAATCAAAGTTAACGAACTCATTGTTAAAGATAAGAGTTATATCTCAAAGGGCCCTCCTGTTTATGTTAATGAAAAGCTGATCTATCTGAATGGGAGAGCTTTATGAAAATACTTGTTCTCTTCATGATTCCTTACTTAGCAATAGCAGGATTTATTGAGTTAGATAGTCAAGAGCTCTATGACTATGAACATTCGTCTAAAGCTTCAGTAGGTTCAGTTTCAAAAAGGTCGCTCCAAAGAAGGACAAGTCAGCAGGAAATACTCTTAGGGCAACTTATTTCCGAGGACAATAAACTCTTTGAGATTCTAGAGCGACAAGAGAAGAACGTCATTTTACGCAAGAAGAATGAAAAAGTTGTTGCTCTAAAGAGAGTAAAGGGAATCGTCTTAAATTCCATTTTAGCAATGAATGTTAAACCGTCAAAATTCATTGTACGACTTGGAAATGATGATGATCTTTTAGAGGGAGCCGAAATAAGGTGTCTAGGATACAGCTTTCAAAAACGAGTACCAGCTCATTGTAATTTACTGGTCTTAAATGACGAAGAATATGAAGTTGACATTGATATCTGGGACATGGACGGAGCGGAAGGAGTTATTGCCGACTATTTTTATTCAGGAGAAGAGAAGGCCTTTTTGACTTCTTCACTCTCTGCATTTCTTCAAGGTGTTCTCGAAGTGGCAAAGGATCGAATACAGACACCTTTTGGAGAAGTCTCTAGGAACAACGCTAAAAACAAGGTGATGGGTGGAATTATGAATACTGCCAATAATGTCAAAGAGACGATTGAAGAGTCGGGTGAGAAGAACTTAACCATTGCATACGTCAATTCTGGCAAAGAGGTTTTAATCTTTTTTAACAAGAATTTGAAACTTAGTAAGAGGTCACAAGATGAATAAAATAATAATGTCCGTATTCTTGATGGTATCGCTTTGTAGATGCTCAAGCCTAAAAAAAACGATTATCTATAGCTCTTTATCAGGGGGAATGATTGGAGCAACTGCGGGTATCTTGCTCTCGCCAGATAATGAAAGTCGAGGTGCTAATGCTGCGGTCTTTGGAATCATTGGTGCAGGAATCGCGGCAATCGCTGGATATGCGCTCTATGAAGATGATCCAAGAAATTACAAGCTTAAGAATATGTTAAGGGACGAAGAGAAAGTTAACCCTAACGAAATCGAGCTAGGGCTTGGAGATATCAAAATTGATGCTCTTTTAGAAAAGAAAGCAGCTTATCCCGTTCCAGTGACAAAGTTACCTGAAGAACTAAGAGGCAAGGTTAATCAGCAGTTTTTAATTAAGTATCAATCAAAAGAGAGATACGTCAAAAAAGGCAACAAGACTTTCTATATTCCTGCTTTTGAAGTTTTTGAACATGCTTATGATCAACAATTTGAAGGAGAGAAGAATGGCTTCCAAAAGTAAGTCGTCTGATTCGGGACTGGGTGAATTTATTGTGCCCGTTATTGATCTTCTCTCTATTGCAATAATGAAGGGATTTGAGTTTTTGGGACTTGGCATCATGTGGGGACTCAATAGATATGTGTTCAAAAGAGAATCTAAGGGTGAAATTAAAAAGATTGAGCGAGGTGATTTGAAGAACAAAAGGTCCACTTTAGATGAGAATGCGCTTGGATATTCATTAACACAGAAGAAAGATTTGTTGCTTCAAGATTTTGAACGAAAAAAACATAGTGCGATCATTGGAGCTTCAGGCTTTGGAAAAACAGTGCTTCTCGATGTACTTATGTATGATGACATGAGAAAAGGCAAGCCTATAATCTATCTTGATCCGAAGGGAGATAACAAATCGCTACATCAGTTTATTAATCTTTGTCGGCTAACGGCACGTGAATTTAGTATTTTTTCAGAGCATTATTTTGGATATGGGGCCATCGATTTAAACCCTGCTAAAGACGGTAGTGCGACTCATATAGCAGATCGAATCCATTACTCTTTTGACTGGTCTGAAGAGCATTATGAAACTTTATGCTATCGCGCCTTAAAAACTTCCATAACAACTATTTTGGAAATGGGTGAGAGCATTCATTTTGGCTCTATCCTCTATAAAGTAAAAGAGCTATGCGATCCTAAAAATAAAGAACAACAGTTTGCAAGAAAGGATGTTGATGGACTCATTGCCCGACTCGAAAACATAATACATTCAGATTTTGGTGACAAATTAACGAGTACAGGTCAGTCCATCGGAGACATTTGGAATAATGGAAAGTGCGTCTATATAGGAATGCCAGTACTTGGGTATCCAAAAATTGCAAGGGCCTTAGGTAAAATTATTCTGGGTGATCTTTCATACGCAGTTTATAAAAAGTACAGCGAAATTACAATTGAGCTCGAAAAATCATTAACGCCTGTAGGCGTCTATATTGATGAACTCTCTGCATTCATTACGGATGAATTTATTGAACTATTAAATAAATGCCGTGGTGTCAAAATGGAGCTAACTTTTGCTTTTCAGTCACCTAGCGATATTAATAAAGTGAACCCTGACCTTTGCGAGCAAATTTTAGAGAACAGTTCAAATTGGTTTATTCTTAAGCAGAGAATGGAGAAGGGGGCCAATTTATTTTCTGACGCGATTGGAACTCTCGAAGGTAAGAAGAATACTGTAAGAGTAAAAGATGGGGAAGAGCAGGGGCAAGGAAGCCAAAGGAAGGTTGAAGAGTTAGTTGTTCATGCCAACCTTATTAAAAATCTAAACTCTGGACAATGCATTTTATTAAGACATGGTCCGACAAGAATTGACCTAGTTAATATCAAGCATATTGATCCAGAAGTAACAGAAAGTAATGTTCGCTTTTTTGAAAAAGAAGGTCTTCTCGATAAGATTCAAATCCCTAAGGATGTTAAAAAAATGGTGAATATAAAAACAAAAGGAGATGCCCTTTGAAATCTTCTCAATTTGTTCCGCATGGCCCTTACATGGATATAATCAATACGATTGGTAAATGGAAGGTTGTGGATTTTAATTCTTTATCTGAACTTTGCAGTTTCAAAATAGAATACTCAAATTTGAGAAAAAAAGTAAAAAAACTTGAAGAGCTTGGACTTTTAAAGTCGGAGAATCTTGGCAGAAAGAAGAAGCACATCTTTCTAACTAATCATGGAATCAAGTTTACTACGTTTGATAAAACCTATGAAATAAGTGACGAATCTTTAAACCATGACATTATCGTTGGCACTGTTCTTAGGTCATTTCTTCAATTTGAAAGATTTACAAATGGAAGAATGTTTCATGAAATTATTGAAAATGAAATCGAACCAGATGCATTACTGACGGGGATTAAAGGAGGTAGAGAGTATGAACTGGCAATTGAAGTTGAATTAACTCAAAAAGCAAGTAATCGAGTTAAGACCAAGTATTCAAGGTACTCAAGGAGCAAGACTTTTGATTATTGTGTTTTTGTTACACATAAAAAGGGGCTGTTTTGGAGTTATGCGAGGTTTTTAGGTGAAATGAACTCTGATGTGCAAAGCAAGATTATAATAATGCATGCACTTGAGTTAACTCCTGACAAATTCTCGTATATTGAATCATATTGTTATTTTAAAGGTCAGGAGAAGAGTTTTAAAGAGATTTTTGGTGAATAGATTTTTTCCCAAAACTTTCCCATTCAATCCTCAAAAATTCGCCCCTGCCGATATTCCTATTTACTATCAGGTAATTACGCTCGTGACTTTTGACCCTCCCCCTCCCACAAGTGGAATGGATAGGGTCAAAAGGTCAATCACAATTACCTGAAGAAGGAAATATTGGCAGGGGCGATGGAAAATAGATTAAGAAAAAGGAGTTAGTAAAGTATGAAAGTAGAAGAAGTTAGTATTGTAAAAGGAGAAGTTGTAAAAAAGATTGAGGATACTGAGAAAAAGAGAAGAGGGCGAAAAAGAATTAAGGAGAAGGTCACAATTAAGGATCAGAAGAAGTTTTTTATAGATTATTCATTAGAGACAAAAAAACATGAATTAGTGGTCAAGCTGATTAATGAGGTTAATCAAAAAAAAATTGGAAGGGAAGTGGTTTTTAAAGATTTAGTTGATTATGCATTAATGAAGATTACGTCTAAAGATTTAGAAAGGATTCAAGAATCTACACTAGGAGAAATGGATAAAGTCTTGATGCTCCTTGAGAAACATAATGAAAAGTCTGGAGAGAATCTTAATCTCGGAGAATTTTTGGTACGTCAGTTAAAGATTTCTTAATTTAGAAAGGAGATTGATTTTATGGAAACTATATATGAGACATTTGTGGGAAGACTTGGACAAAAACCAGAGCTTCGTTATACCCCAAAACGGGAACCTGTATGTAATTTTTCTGTGGCCGTCTATCAAGGAAAAGAGATTCCTCCTATTTGGAAAAAAGTTGTGGTTTGGGGCAGACAAGCAGAGCTTTGCTCAGTTCAGCTCGATAAGGGGAACGAGATTTTTGTGCAGGGTCGTGAAGTCGAAAGGAGTTTTGAAACGGAGACTGGTGAAACCAAAAAATACAAAGAACTGAATGCTCGTCTCGTTGGATTTACTAATATTTAGGAGAGATAAATGCAGGTTGAAAACAATAGTTACAAAGTAGATAAATATGATTATAATCTTGATATCGAAAAGAAAATTCATTTTTCGAAATTGATCTTTGATAATTTAATATGGTTGACGACGAAAGAAACTGCTATTTATTTGCGTAGAAGTATAAACGCTGTTCACACTTTAGTTTCTCGTAAGCGACTTCGTGCCAGAAAATTCAGCAATAGACTTTACTTCAAAAAAGATGAGCTGGACTACTTGATTGAGACTTCCCAATTTAAAGGAGATTAATCATGGCAATATCGAAGTACCTAGAGAACGGACAAGAATTTTGGAAAGTTTACATTCACATACGAAGTGTGAATAACAAAAGTAAACGATTTCAAAAGACAGTGTTCCGCATAACGACAGAAGCAGAAGCAAGACGAGAAGAAAAAAGGCTAATAGGTCAGTTATCGAAAGAGGCTCAACGATTTGATGGCCTAGGTTTATCATGGTACGACGTTCTCCATCTCTGGAAAAAAGAGGTTTATGCTGGATATTTAGGTCGAATCACAGAGCGATCAGCCGAGGGATACTTAAGTATCATACAGAAATGGACGAAGCCTTGGAATGATAGGCCTGCATCTGAAATAACTAGAGCTGACGGACGAGCACTTCTTCTACTTATGGAGAAAAATGGTTTGTCTCGCACTTATCAAATCAAAGTTAAAAACATCATTAACAAGGTGTATTCTTGGGGGATGGAGTTCAACTATATAGTTGGACCAAATGTTTCGCCTCTTGAGGGACTGATGATTGATAAGGGGGAAGAAAAAGCTCCAGATATTTTTTCACTTGAAGAAATAAGAAAGTTCCTAGCGGCTGCCAAAGCTCTGAGTCATCATTGGTATCCAATATGGGCATTTGCGATTTTGACAGGAATGCGAAGTGGTGAGCTTCATGCTTTAACATGGGAACAAGTTGATTTGGAGAAGAATTTGATTCTAGTTGATCGTTCTTATGATTCAAATGTGAAGATAGTTGGCCCAACCAAAGGTAGATACTGGCGTACTGTTCCTATCAATAGTAGTCTTCGCAATCTTATTCTGGATTTAAAGCAAAATATGAATCTTGTTAATTCAGGTTTTGTTCTTCCAAGAAGTAAAGATTGGGATAATGGAGATCAGGCCGTGCCACTAAAGGCATTTCTTCGAGCTATTAAGGTAAAGCCGATTAAGTTCCATGCTCTAAGAGCTTGCTTTGCTACGCAAATGCTGGCCAACGGGGTTTCCGCACCAATCGTAATGAAAATTGGTGGTTGGAAAAAATCTGCAACGATGGACATTTATTTACGGCTTGCTGGTGTTGATACGAAGGGGGCTACGGACTGCCTTCACTTTGTTCCAGAGGATATAAATTTTGGGGACAATGTCTTTAGCCTTACTGCCCGAAGATAGGTTCTTAAAGCCTTGTTATTACTTATGAATAAAAGGATTGTCCTACATCGTGGTACGTGCTACAATGTAGGTGTCTTTCAAGGAGAGAGATGGGAAGAGAATTTATTCTTACGGATCAGTTTGAAAAGCAGTTAAGGGCCTTTGCGAACTCAGATGAATTGCTACGAGACATTGAACAAGAGGTTTTGAGGGATTTAGAACTTCCCGTCACAGCAAGAGACATGATTCAGGGAACTGGTGGATTCACGAAAGTGAGAGTTTCACTTAAAGATCAGAGTATCGGTAAAAGTGGTGGCGTGAGAGTCATCTACTTGGATTGGCCACAACGCGAGATTGTTTATTTGGCGATTGTGTACAGTAAGTCGAGTCTTGGAAATATTTCCGATGCAGCAAAACAGGTACTGAAAAACATTGGACAGGAGCTGAAAGCATGGCAACCAAAAAAGAAATTGTAAACGAAGACAACTTTGAAGAGTTACTTCTAAAATCTGCTAATGAGATTCTTGAACACGTACGTGGAGAACGACAATTGAAGTCGCACTTTGCAACCAAAATTGCAGAACCCCCGATGTATTCAAAGGCCAAAATAAAAAAAATCAGAGCCAGCCTAGGATTAAGCCAAGCAGTTTTTGCATCCATCTTTGGAGTAACGACTTCAGCTGTACAGCATTGGGAACAAGGTTTAAGAGTAATGCCAGCACCTGCTTGTAGACTCTTGAGCATGATTGAAAAAGACCCTGAGACTGTTTTTGATCTCATTTCTGATGACAAAGCCTCTTAATTTAAAAGTCTTTCTTGCTTCTCACTCCCTCACATGTTCAGGGGGTTGTTTTTACCGTAAAAATCGTCGCTTCAATCAGGCCAACTTTTTTATCAATGCTAAGTAATGCTAAGAATAGCATTTAACTTATCAATAATATGGAATTTCTAAAGAAACCTCCAAAATAAAAAAACCCACCTAAAGGTGGGTTTTTTTATTTTAGAGTGGGCGACTTGAGCCGCCCTGTTCATGGAGGATAAGTATTTGTGAAGTGGAGAGATGAGCATCAAAACAATTGGCCCAATGGTGGCCCATACAACAAGGAACTCTTTACGCCTGTGGTATCGAAGCGCTGGAGAGATCACTTGTCGATTGAAGCAAGACCAAAAAGTTATTTCAGCAAAAACTAAAACTTCAGACACTCAAATTGATAACATCCTTCTTTTTGAGTTCTCAAATCTTGAAGCGAACACCCTCTATCAATATGAGATTCTCAAAGAGACTAAAATCGTCGCTACCGGACAAGCTCGTACATTTAATAGTGATCCTCATAGCAAGTGCTCCTTTATCACGGGATCTTGTCGTCATCACCCCACACTTACATCTCAAATCCTTCGATGGTTGAGCTTTCGTTTTGGATCCAGTGATGATTCATTTAAAACGATTTCAAAGTTGATTGATCAAAAGATTCTTGATCCTGATTTTTTTATCATGAGCGGAGATCAAGTCTACGCTGATCATCCACACTGGTCCGTTTTACCATTTGGGCCAGCTCTGACTTATGAAGATTTTCAGTGGCATTATCATAAGGCTTACACGACGCCATTTTTTTCCAAGCTTGCCTCTCGTTATCCCTTCTTTATGGCGATGGATGACCACGAGATCAGAAACGATTGGAAGATGGACATGGCCTTAAGAGCTGAGAATCAAATCCCATTTGCTAACGGACTCAAAGCATATACTACTTACCAAGCTGCACTTTCGGGCGTTATTGAAAATTCGGAAAATCTCAAAAATGAATTAAAACAACTCAATGATGTTCATCCTGATAAGAAAGAGGAAGATCGAAAACTCTATTATCATTTTGATCAAGGACCTGCTTCTCTTTTTGTGATGGATTGTCGAGTCGAGCGTTACCCAAGTTCACAGATCCCTCAAATGTTGGCGCCAACCCAATTGAGAGAATTAAAAAAGTGGCTGATAGATTCGAATAATCAAGGCAAAGTAAAGTTTATCGTCAGTTCAGTACCCTTTTTTCCTGATGCTCAAGATATTTCTCTTTTACCGGGCGCTCCAGAGGACAAATGGGCAGGATTTCCAGAACAGCGTCTTGAAATTTTAGAACATATTCGCCAGAACAAAATTCGCAAAGTGGTTTTTATCTCTGGTGATGTTCATGTTTCTCTCGCTGCTGAGCTTACCCATCAAAATGAAACCGACTTTAAAGTCTACTCCATCATTTGCAGTGGATTCTTTTGGCCGATGAAGGGATTAAGTCTTCAAAATTTTAATTGGGAAAATCTAATTGAAAGACATTTGAGAGAAGGCGAGAAGACACTACCTGATCTTCATTCGAGGGGAGATTATCAAGTCAAAATGTTGAGTAAGTGGTCTCAAGCTATTCAAGCGGATCATCAAAAACATAATTTTTGTTCAATTGAAACTGATGGGAAAGGCCTTGATGTGAGTTATTTTCTAGGGAGCTCTGGGGAAAGATTTGAAAAACTAGAGTTGAGCTTATGATCACTTATATCGTCATAGGATTCATATCCTTTGGACTACTTTATCAGTTTATTTTGCGTGAAAAATGGCGGGCCTATCATCTACAGAGAAGGACTTTGCCGCTTGAGTATGAAAAAATACTCATTGAACATTTCTATCCTTATTCATTTCTTGAAAGTCGCCAACAAGAAAAGCTTAAATACTTAATTCTCTATTTTTTAGAATATAAAATTTTTTTGAGTATTGAAGATTTTAAAATCGAACCATTTATGAAAGTGCTCATAGCTGCCCATGCCTGTCTTCTTATATTAAATACTGATGAGAAGGAGATTTATCCAGATTTAACAACGATTTATATCTCCGAAAGTACTTTCGATGAGAAAAATAAAAAAATTTCCCTACAAAACATGAAAGCCCCAGAGAATCCTCGACTTGGCGAATCTTGGAAGCACGGCCCAGTTATTATTGCATGGGATACTACGCTTTATGATCTTACTCATTGGAAGAGAGGATCTAATGTTCTCTTTCACGAATTTGCTCATCAACTTGATGGTCGCGATGGTGGAATGGACGGTACTCCCATTTTGAATAAAGGCAGTTCATATAAAATTTGGCAGATGGTTATGTCGAAGCATTATCTTGATTTACGAAACAAGGCCCTGCATCATAGACATTCAGATATTGATTTTTATGGAACTAAAAATGAAGCAGAGTTCTTTGCTGTCACTGTCGAAGAGTTTTTTCAAAATTCTCACATTTTTAGTGATGATCATCCTGATCTCTATGAGCTCTATAAAGAATATTTTCGTTTAGATCCTAAACTTTGGATATAATCGAAGTCTGGATAAATATTTTGATAAGATTATTCTTTATAAAAATGAAGCCAGAAAAATGGCCCAAGCTGAACCAAAAAAAACACCACTAAGGGCATCGCTAGGGTAGTGGACACCTAAATATATACGAGAGAATCCAACTAAGCTGAACAAGATAACTGAAAGGGAAAAGAAAAAAGGACAGCTATATTTGAATTTGAAGTTTTTATTTAGAATAAAGGCCAATGAGAGATAAATTGAAGTTGCTGCTAGAGTGTGACCACTAGGATATGAAAAGCCCTCGACATGGATGAGGACGGGAATTCCTTGAGGTCTTGCTCTCTCTATAATATTTTTAATAATAACTGACCAAATTCCTGCCCCGAGTGATACAGTGATAAAATAAACCAACTCCCTTTTTCTTTGATTGATCCATAAAAGAGCTACGGTAATTGCAGATATTAGCAAACAAAGCGTAGGAGAGCCCATGGCGGTGATATCGAGGGCCGAGCCATTAAACTTCATTATTCTATATTCTATGGTTTGCCACAAATCCAATAATAGATTGATCGATCAAGAAAAGTTTATGGTCCTGTTCCCATAATTCCCAAGTAAGTTCAATAAAAAGTGCAAAAAAGAAAAAAGAAAAGGCAAATGTGAGAAGTCGGATTTTACGAGATGCAAAAAGATTAGTGAAAGATTTAACTGAAAGTCTGTTTTTCATATTCATTCATACTAGCTTTTATTGTGATTGAAGAGAATAATAATTAAAATGTATATTTTGAGAAGAATCATATTTTTTGCCATGATGAGTGTTTCCTTTTGTGCCAATGCTTGGAACATTAACGATTTTGGTAGAGAAATTTCAAGTCCAATGACACAAGAATCCGCACGCAATGTTTTTATTGTCGGGGCTTCGACTACTTTTATCACTAATTATTTTTTAAGAGATTCTATTGTTTATCCTTTGCGTAAAACGATGACGAAGTCTAATCGCCTCGGCGATGCCGATGAGCCAATTGAACTTGCAGGAAGAGATGTCCCAAATGGAATCTATTTTTTATCAATGCTCGGCTTGGGTTATTTTGGAGAGAAAGACAGTGATGATCAAAAACGCTACTACGAAAATGCAGAAGTGATGTTTAAGGCAACAACTTATGCCGCGCTAGTTACTACGATACTTAAATACACCATTAGAGAGAAAAGACCTAATGGACCAAACAGAAACTCGTTTCCTTCTGGTCATACAACCACGGCCTTTGCTTTTGCATCAGTAGTGGGAGCAAGACATCCTCTTTATTATGGAATTCCTGCTTATGCCCTCGCAGCTTTGGTTGGTGTCCAAAGAATGAATTCTGATTCGCATTACTTGCAAGATGTTCTCGCAGGAGCAACGGTCGGGACAGCATTCGGTCTGGGGATAAATTCACTCTACGACAAGAGTAGTGAGAATAAGAATATTACTTTTTCAATGATTCCTATTTCGCATAATGGTTTTTTCGCTTCAGGGAGATATTCATTTTGATTAAGTATATAATAATAATATTTTTGTGCTTAAATTCCATCGCCTTTGCAGAAGAGTTTAAAGGTCATTCTCTCGGCCATATTGTGACTGATATTCCAGAGACTCTCAAAATAACTTGGCAAGATTCCTTTAATACAAAACCCGAAACTTTAAAAACTTGGGCCGCAATTATTGCTTCATCGGTATTCTTTTACATTTATGATGAGAAAATTTATACCCACGCAAAAAAGTGGGGACGTTCACTTGGTTTGGGCAACGATGATCATACAAAGTCCTATATTACACTTTTTGATACGAATATTCTCCAAGGACCTTCTGATGTCGGTTCTACTATTTATTATCTCGGAAATGGATGGACCCAATTTTTTGTCGCTTCCTCATTTTATATTAATGGGAGCATGAATCACGATATCAAAGCGCAAAAGACCGGAACTCAAATTTTAACAGCGCTTCTCTCTGGTTCTTTGCCAACCCAACTTATTAAGCGCGCAACCGGAAGAGAAGATCCTAATCGAACCACTGTCTACAGAGGAAAGTGGAAACCTTTTTCTAAGGATTATGATAAGGACATTTCTGCTCACGATGCCGTTCCTTCAGGGCATTTGATGGCCATTACATCCACCATGACTGTCATTGATACAAATTATCCAGAATATCGCCACATCATCAGACCGATTGCTTATACTGCTTTGGCCTTAGTTTCATTTCAAATGGTCAATATTGGTGTTCATTGGGTGAGTGATTATCCTTTGGGGATTGCTATTGGCTATGTTGCTGGACGTGCGGCCACTAAAGTCGGAAGTGAAAAATCGAATGAAGTTTCGAGTTGGAATCTTCAACCTCTCTATTATGGATCTGGCAAAGATGATAGAACGTATGGGTTGATAACAAGTCGTAGTTTTTAATCAAGGAGTTAATATGAGTGAAGATCTGGCCAAGGAAATTGAGAGATTAAAAGCTGAGAATGAAAAGCTCAAAGCAGATAAAAAGAAATCTCGCGATATAACTTTTAAAGTAAGTGCCAAGGGCGCTGTCTCTGTGTATGGGATGGGAAGATTTCCTGTGACTCTCTATAAAGAACAATGGGAAAAGCTGCTCGATAAGCGTGACGATATTCTCGAGTTCATTGCAGAGAATGAGGCTGAGCTTAAAACCAAAGAATAGTCGCTATCTTATCGATTTTTAATGATAATTTAGTTGTCTTTTATACTCAAGCTTATTTGTCGGCTACCGATAAGTTAGTATGGGTCAAGCCTTAAAAAAACAGATATTAATGGGTCCTAAATTAACACTAAAAGAAGTGTTGGGCTATATGGTTAATGACTCATTAATTGATGAGGTTTCGGCCCAGAAGATCTTTACAGAAAATAAAATAAATCGCAATCATCCACTGTCCATCATTTCGCAACACGGAGTGCCCGATCGAAGACGCGCAGGACGAATGATAAGTATCGACGAGTTGACCGAGTTCTTAGCAAACAAAATTGAAATTCCGTATATCAAAATTGATTCTATGAGCATGAATATTGAATCTATCGTAAAAGTCATTCCTTATGCTTATGCCTCACGCTTACAAATACTTCCCATTTTTGTAGACGAGACATCTGTCGTCTTCGCTTCTGCTCAACCAAGAGATCATTCTTGGGTCGATGAAATTAAAAATATCATTAAGAAAGATATTATTATTAAGTTTGCGAGTCCAACTCAAATTAAATTAGTTTTAGATGAGATTTTTGTCGTTCAGAAAACGTTAAGCTCGATGCAAGGGGCTACCATTGCCGAAAGATCAAAGCATGAGCAAAAACTTTTGCGCGATGGAAAAATTGAAGATCTCGATAAATTAATTGAGATTGGAAAACAGAAACGCTGGGGTGATCAAGATAGTTCGGTGGTTAAGATCGTCGACTGGTTGATTAATTTCGCCTATACAGAAAGAGCATCTGATATTCACATGGAACCTAAAAAGGGGATGGGACAAATCCGCTTTAGAGTCGATGGTAAGCTCAAAGTTGTTTACAAAATCGATCCTGAGGCCATGTTAAGCGTTATTAGTCGTATCAAAATCCTGTCAGAAATGAAGCTTGATGAAAAAAGAAAACCACAAGATGGAAGAATCAAACGCTTTCTTGATAATGGTAAAAAAATTGAGATGAGAGTTTCCTCAGTTCCTACTTATCATGGCGAAAAAATCGTTATGAGAATTTTTGACCAAACTGTTGCAGGACAAAATTTAGATTTTATAGGCTTTAATGCTCCCGATGTTGAAATGTGGAATTCGATGATTCATTCAAGCCAAGGCTTAGTTCTCGTGACTGGTCCTACTGGCTCTGGAAAAACAACGACTCTTTATACATCATTGAATATTGTCGCGACTGAGGATGTGAACGTTTGCTCAGTGGAAGAT
The DNA here is from genome assembly GCA_002786715.1 of Bdellovibrio sp. CG22_combo_CG10-13_8_21_14_all_39_27. Taxonomy (GTDB): domain Bacteria; phylum Bdellovibrionota; class Bacteriovoracia; order Bacteriovoracales; family Bacteriovoracaceae; genus 21-14-all-39-27. The sequence goes on along the minus strand of PCTW01000094.1, from coordinate 21,536 downwards.
CCAATCGAAATGAATATTGATAGCATAAACCAAATTCAAGTAAATCCACAAATAGGATTAACATTTGCTGAATCCATCAGATCTTTTTTGAGACAAGACCCCGACATCATCATGGTGGGGGAGATTAGAGACTATGAAACCGCCGAATCAGCAATTCAAGCTTCGCTCACGGGTCACCTCGTTTTCTCAACTGTTCACACCAACGGTGCACTAGCGACCATTCAACGCTTAATTGATTTAGGACTTCCTTCATTTTTAATTAACTCTTCATTGAAAGGCATTCTCGCACAACGACTGGTTAGAAGGTTGTGTCCCAATTGCAAAGAGAAAATTCCAACTCCTAAGGACAAGTGGAATATCCTTTTAGATGGGAATAAATTAAAGGCACCTGAGTTTATTTACAAACCTGCGGGCTGTAATGAATGTAAAAATACGGGTTATGTTGGGCGTCTTTGTGTCTATGAATTAGTTGAATTCACCGATGATATGAAAAAAATTATTCATCAGAAAATAGAGATGAGTGAGCTTAAAGAAAAATCGCGAGGGCTTTTTGTCCCCTTTCGAGTCAATTGTGCACAGAGAGTGATTGAAGGGGAAACATCTCTGGAAGAAGTACTCGAAGTTGCCTATTAAAGATATCTCAACCCTTTTTCTTCTTGTATAATAACTCATGATCAATATTTTAAGTTGGATTGCCCAAGGTATCGTTTGTCTTTTCTATAAGAGTTATCGCTTTACTTATATCAACACAGACCATCTCGAAGAGGCCAAGGAACTTGGCCCTAATGGCAGCTATTTACTCTCTATTTGGCATCAGAATCTTTTTGCAGGAATACTTGCCCAAAGAAAAACTCCGCATGTGGTAATTGTCTCTCGCTCAAAGGATGCAGAGATTCTGGCACGGGTGATGGTTCGTATGGGGCACACTCCTTTTCGAGGTAGTTCCCGCAAGGGCAATGTCGATAAAGGCGGTAAAGAGGCCAAAAATGATATGATTGAGGTTTTGTCCACCGGACTTCCAGGAGCTATTACTGTTGATGGCCCCAAAGGTCCTGCACACATGGTTAAGCCAGGTATCGTGGACATGGCCAGCAAGTCGGGAATACCCATCGTTCCTTATCATGCAAAGGCGCAATCCCAATGGGTTTTTAACTCGTGGGATAAATTTCGTCTTCCAAAACCTTTCAGTAAAATTATTGTAAGTTACGGAAGTCCAATTCAAATTGCTAAGGATCTTAATGAAAATGAGTTTTCAAGGGTACAGTCTGAATTGGCCCATCAAATGGAAGATCACGAAAAAGCAGTCTCTGAAGCCTATTTTTGAATAAAGCATTCATTATCTAGTACTTGATTCTGGAATGCTTGAAGTTGAAGCTGACGTTAATGCAAAAAGAGAAGTTTAGTTTGCTTATAGTTGTAATTACGGAGTAAAAACGGTTAAATGTGAGAAAGTTACTTCTGAAGTTCCTCAGAACTTCTGCATTGCAGCGTGTCCTGATCGCTATGGCAGTTTAGCTGAGGGATATTCTGTTGGCGAATGCGGGAGAAATTTGGTAGAAGCTGGAACGTTAGCACTAAAGGCCACTCAAAAGAAATTTACTTGTAATTACGGTGTAAAAATAAAAAAGCTGTAATTAATTAATAACCTTTATCCATTAAAGACCGGCCCCTCGAATGAGGGGCCTTTTTATTTCTTGTTTAAGTTCCAATCATAATCGTTAAACTCAATCTCAGCTTTTTGATCTTTATAATTTGGAAAATACGATTTTAAAAAATTCTCAAGGCTTCCAGAACTTTTTTCAAAATCTTCTCTGTACCATTTAAAAATGGGTGAAACATAAAAAGTATTTGAAACCGAATCAAAGCGGTTTCGTGCTTGATCGCTAAGGAATTTTGTTGCAGCTCTTGAAAGTTGCTGCTCTATTTTTGTTGCCTTAAAGGCTTCGGCAGAGAGAGCAGGACAGCCAATAGAAGCGCAGTTAACTGCAAAATGAATGCGAGGCTCTTGGAAATTTTTGCGAATCATTTCGTGCTCGATCATATCCAGGCTTACGTTAGTGCTAAACAGTTTGAAAATTTTCTTTTTCCAGGGACTTGAAAAAAGTGAACCAGCATCCTTTATTGATTTGATTGGATAATTATCTGTAATGAGCTTTAATGTATAGACATTGTAGGCATTTATCAAAAAAGCTAGTTTTTGATTCTCATTCATTGCTTTATATGTATTTTCATCCAGTGATTCGAAGCTAGAAACAATTTTTTTAAGCAATTCATTATTTTGTTTAAGTAATGAGTAATCGACAACGCTACTTGAATTATTCTCAGTCACGACTAGAGATAACAGCTTATCATATTCTTGAAACTGAGTATCAAAGGCCCAAGATTGAGAAATGACTAAAACACTGACTAGTAATTTAACCCACAAGTTTAAGCTTCCCTTTCTTATTATCTTTAGATTGATTTGAATGAAAATCGCTAACTTCATAAAAGTGTTGAAACTTTTCTTTATAGAATAGAGCATAGCAAGTTGAAATGAGTCCTTGAGTGCCACAACCTAAGATAATATTTCGTACTGCAATGGCGTCTTTGTGGGATACTTTTTCGTTTTCTCCATGGGCCAGAGCATTTCTTATTTCAATCAAATGATTATTTTTAACTGCATCAGTAAAATCCTTTAAGATAAAACGAATAAATTCTTTTTGCTCTGAAAAAGATTTCTTGAATCCTAAGTGAGATTGATTGTTAGCATAGTCGACAAAATGTAGAAGAGTATTAATTGAAAAATTCTTGTTATATTCTTTTAAGGTTACAAAATAGTCTTTACTCGGTTGAAGAAAAATCTTTGGAGGTGCAGAGCTGGTATCTACATAAAAATCTTCGGCTTGTCCTTTGCGCTTTATATGATGAATGATGAGATCATTCATTATCACTTCAAGAGCTCTTAAATAAGAAAATGCAATCTTATGAATATTATGATGTCTTTGCTCAAGCATATCAATTTCAGCTGTTTCAATTTCTAATTTTGCAGCATGAGGAATTTTTGCATAAATCTCTTCCGGAAGGACAAAGTTGTGAATGAGTTTGAGAACTTGATGAGCATTAGATTTTAAAATAGCTGGATTCTCTTTTAAGACGAGATGACTTATTTCATTTTGGTCGAATTCGTCAAAATACTGTTCGAGTTGTTGATCTTCGATAATACAGGGATATTTTACTGAAGTGGTGAAAGGAGACAATCCTTGAATTTGAAGAGCTGAGTAGGAGTTATCCATTTTGAGGTCGCTGATGCGTTTTGCTGTTTCAATATGGCCATGCTCAAGGAGTATAAAATCTGAAATTTCAAACCACACTTCAACTTTCTTATCTTTGTAGAAGGAGAGTGTATTAGCATTTTTAGGGATTAGTTGAGTCACTGCTTTTACTTTTCCCACCCAAAGATTTTGAAAATCTGTAATAAAGAGGTGAGTTGAAAAATGATTTTGATTATTGTTGTTTAAAATTTCCTGAAAGGCACCAATATCGATAGAAGCGTCCCTATCTTTATTAATCATTTTGCCCCAATAACAAGTTGCGGTTGGATCAATGGATACCAATTCTTTCATCAAATCATAAAACTCATGGGCCTGAGTATAGCCTTGTTCTTCATTCTGATTGAGATAAGGATTAAAAGTTAAATAAAAGTGATAAAGTGATTCCATGAGACCTCGATTCTTTGACTATCTCTATCGGATGATCTCAAGAGAGAGATAAATCTAATTGGTAATTACATTTAGTTTCGAGTACTTAACTTGTTTTAGAAATTTAAGTAAACATAGGGTCTCTGGACAGTCATTCGGTTACTTTGTCTTTGCTCGAGTGCGGTGAATACCTTATCGGTGATATTAAAAAATCCCGCTTTTGCCTTATCAATTTTGATTTTGACGACATTTTTTTCACCATGAGGCAAGTATTCAATATCCCCATTTACAGTTAGGCTCACTTTGATATCGAGATGTGCTTTGACGTCGATCTTAAATTTGTTTCGACTAACTGAGAGCAAAAAGTTATCGAGTTCAGTATCGTTAGTTGCTAATGAATTGGCCTTGCCTAAGATTGCCCTTAAAAAGGAAGCAAGGGGAGATTGGCTTCTCGTGGTCTCTTGAATAAGCATATGAGAGAAAGAAACTTTGCCATCAGTAGTACAAGCATCAAGTACTTTTCTCCACTCAGAGCTCAATTGAGAATCTTTTTGACAATCGAGCTTTGCTTGCTCGACTAAGAGGTGGTTTGTGGGATTAAAACCTTCAAGCGATTCCACTGAGCTTTTTACGATAATTGACGATGTAGAATGATTAATAGAGTTTATTACAAGTTTTTCTACTCCTAATATAAATTCTGGAATTTCTTCGAATACTTGTTCTCCATTGGGATGAACTAAGCGTAACGAGGCTTCTTCTTTATAGATTTCAAATTGAACATCATTAAAAGGCACTTCTCCTGGTAGGTGCCATATATCGGCGTGGCCGGTTCCGCGGTCTAAAATGTATTGACCTGAAAAATTTGTAATTTGACTACGCTCGAATCCTGCAAAACAGGGAGCCGCGAGCATAAGTGATAAAAGCATCCAATACTTCATAAGAAACCTCGATTCAGTGTTTGCATTCACACTTATCGAACTCTTAGTTTGATCTATCAAAACTGATCTTGATCTCTTGAAATTGAGGCAAAGTTTGCTGAAGTGTCTAAAGTTTAAACACCTTTGAGTGGAGATTTTACAAGATTACCCATAGGCCTAAACTTATTTGGTAGTCTGCTTGTGATGAACCCTAAATAAGGTATCTAATTATGCGAAATTACGTGACAAGCATTATGCTTACCCTATTATTTTTAAATGTTTCTTATGCAGAAGAAAATTTACCTCTTTATTTTTGGGACAATCAAGAAGGGCTTATCTCTGCTCAAGATTGTAAAATAACGACAACGTCACAATCTCCTTTCAGGGTAAGTTCGTATACTGGTGGCAATAAGCAATTAACTGAGAATATTCGTAATTATGCAGGCGTACGTCAGTCTAATCTTCCAACAGGTTCACTCGTTAAATTAGTAGAAACTAAATATGATAAGGATGATTTTCAAAGTATTCAAGTTGTTGGAAATAATGAAGGTAACCCAACTCCAGTCCATCGTTGGTTTTCTCAAAGAGGTGATAAAGGTTATCTCTATAATCAATCATTGCTCCCCGCTGAAGACTTTGTTTTTGAATTGGGACTTGGAGCTCCTGAAATTAATCAAGACGAAGTCTTTAAAGATTTAATTAATACGAAGTGGGCCCTCATTTCTGAGTCTCAGTATTATAAATTAACCTGCGATCGTTTAGATCAAAAAAGAGATTATGTTGTATTCAAAGTTTATCGAGTGCACGATCTCTACAGACCAGCAGCTCTCGTCGGCGTATCTGCTGAAGAGACTGAAATCTTTAAATCAATTTCAAGTATTCCAAAGACAGAAATGGCAGATAAGATTCCAGCCTTTAAGCGTGAAGCTTTATTGGTTCATCTTATCGGTAATGAAAGTGAATTGATTCAAGCTTCTGATGAAGTTGAAGTTAAAGAAAAAATTGAAGATGAAGAAATTAAAGAAGAAACAGCACTTGAAGTTGCTAAAAATACTTTTGACGAAAAAGTAGCTAATCCCCTAAAAGCAATTGTTGGAGGGTTAAAGAAAGTTGTATGCATAAGCGGTGAAAGCCTTAATGTTAGAAATAGTGAGCTTGATCGTGTTCTTTTTAAAACTCAACTTGGCGAACCAGTTAAAGTCTTTCAGAGTTTTAATGCTGAAAACAAAGTGAAGTTGATCAACGGCGAAAGATATGAATTTGTAAAGGTACAGTTCCCTGAAAGAGAAGAAACGGATCAAAAGGAAGGTTGGATTGCGGAATTGTTTATTAAGGCAGAATCTGACTGTAAATACATTGAAAGCAAAAATGAAGTTACCATTTCAAAGCTAGACATTAAGGATTTGAATGATCCTAACTGTTGCGAATTTCCAACGGTTAAAAAGCCTACCCATGCTTATACTTCAGGTGCGCGTGCCTTTGGAGCTGGAAGAAGTGGTGGTGCTAGAAAACATGCTGCTTGTGATCTTTACCGTTTTGTAGAAGAACCTATTAAGTCAGTAGCTCCTGGTACTGTAGTGAGAGATCGATATTATTTCTATCAAGGAACATATGCTCTCGAAGTCGTTCATAGTGGAGGCTTTCTAGTGAGATATGGTGAATTAGATAATAAGTCGGTTTCAGGTATGTCAAAAGGACGTAAAGTTAAGATGAGTGAACGGATCGGGTACATGGGGAAGGTTAACTCCAACTGTTGTCGTCCAATGCTTCACTTTGAACTCTTTAAAGGGACGGCCCGTGGAGCACTAACAACTGGCGGTTCTGGGTTTCAACGTAGAAGTGATTTATTGAATCCAACCCAATATCTGTTAAAATGGGAAAGTGAAAAATTCTAAATCGGTTAAATTTATTGTCTTGGCCATCCTCATCTTCGGAGTATGGTCATATCTCAAAAAAGATCAGTTGCCTCTAGAGGTCACGTTAGAAAGTGAGCAACCGAATTCCCCATCGGAGCAATCTAATGATCAAAAAATAGATCTTTCAAAAAGTTCGGATAGTGAATCTCATAGTTCAAATGCGAATAACTTTTTTGTCGCTCAAAACAAAGAAGAGGAATCTCTAGGTCTAATGACCCAAATCTTGAAAGACTCTTTGCCCTTAGAAAAAGAGTCACAAGATCTGGTGAGAGAATTAGATAATAACCAGCTTTCACCAGAGCTTGCTCGGGATTCCAATCCTTATACTGGTGACATGATGATCGTTCGAACGAAGCGCAATTTGCCAGGTACTCGCTATTTTCACGCTCAATATTTTGTAGGAGAAGATGGCAAAGAGTTTTTACAACATATGTCGTTTGAGTTCAAAGGCGGAGCTGGTGCCTTCGACAGGGCCATATCAGCGGCCCAAACTTTGGCCCAACTTGGGGCACCTGTAAAAAAAACCAAAGACTTCATTCAATGGAATATCAGTGAGAATAGAGAAGTTTGGATAAAAATAATGGGGGAAAAAGATCTTATTGATGATCCCTATAATGCCTACACTAAAGCAGATGTAGGCACAATTAGAGTCGCCGTAGAGAAAAAGATTCACGATGACCAACACCAAGATCATGTCGAAAACGAGTAAGAAGCAAAATACTCAACTACTAAGCGGAAAACTTTGTCTCCTACAACAAAATCGCCTCTCGAGATAAAATAAAATGAGTTTGGTTTTTACCTTCATTTTAATAATCTAGAGGATTACCCCCAATGAAATTTTCGACTGTTTTTTGCCTTCTTTCGGTTTTCGCGTTAACAAGTTGTGAAGACCAAATTCCAAAACAATTAGAAAAACTTATGTCTTCAAATCTTGAAGTGAAGAGCTATCAACGTTTTGATGAAATCAATGCAGTTAAACCTGTGCCAGCTAAATTAAACCTTGGGGTTGGTGCAATTTTTTCGATGGCCGTACTTGGCAAAAAAAGTATCAATTATTCTATTCTTGAATCAAATCAATATTCACTTTTAGAGAATAGGATAAATGTATTTTTTGAACATCCGGGACTACAAAGATCATTAAGACTTCTTTCATATGCACGTCAATTAAAGTCTGGTCATCCGTATAGAGTAAATCCCTTTGTGCCTTATATGACTTTGAGAAAGGAAAATTCACTCCTCGCAGATCAAAAAGTTGGGCCAGCGGCCGTTGTTCACGAACTATTCAAACAAAAAGGTCCTTATCAAGGAAACATTAGCTTTGTAGATTACGACGGAAACAAGTTTAAGTTTGACGTTAAATTCTCTCCAAAGTCTCTTGATCGTTCCGGCATTATGTTTCTCTTTGATCATCAACTTTTTTCAATGGATGATTTGATTCGTGATCCAGAAAAAAATATTCTTCAAGATGTCATCGTTCATGAGTTCACTCATATTTGGCACAATGAAGTGATCTCTTCTTCGGCCAGAGATCGCCACAATGTAGAAAGTAATTCAACGGAGAATGGCCACGATACCATGATTGTTTCAAACCCAGATCTCGCTTTTGGAGAGGGACTCGCAGAAGCTTTTGAGGCACTCTATGGTACTACTGCTTCTCAGTTGATTAATATGTCTGAAAGTGAACGACGGCAATTCTTTGGCCGCTTCACGGGTAAAGTGGCAAAAGAAATCGAGTTTCTGATTAACCGTCAAGGTTATATCAGAAGAAATGTTTATCTCTACAATCTCTATGATTTTAAAAAATGTACCTTAAGAATTATTTCAGGAATGGATTCAAACGAAGTTGGTGGAAGAGGACTGAGCCCAGAAGAAATGGTGAATCGTATGATGAATGGTGAGAATGTCGATATTAATAAGTGGCTCTCAACTTTTGATTGGGAAGATTTCTCAGATCGCTTTTATGGAAGTGGAAATAGAGTATCGACAAATCTTCTCAAAGATAATTGCCAATCAGATCCATGGCAAAGACTTGAATCAAAAGAAGGCTTTGTCGCTACTATGATTTATAATCTTCTCTACTCAGGGGCCATGGTTGATTCTTCCTATTATGAAAAAAGTTTAGGAATTAATTTCCAAAAGAAAAAAACTCCGTGGATGAACAAGTATGTATCAGCGACACAAGAATGGAATAAGGTCTGGAGCAAATGGGTTAAAGACTCTGGAATGGGCAGAAGTGTTGCAAGTGACGAAAGAAAAGCTGAAATCGAAAGGATATTTCTATTAGGCTACAGAAATCTCGTTAAAGGGATTATGCAATCTGATGCTACAACGTTAGGACGTCTTTTAAAGTCATTGCTTGGAGAGAGCAGCTTCCTTGATGACAGTCAAAAGATGATGGTTGCTTACCAAGTTATGAAGGTTTCTAAAGGAGCTTTCATGAGTTTGAAGTCTTCTAGCGATCGTACTTTCGCTAATCTCTTTTCCGATCCGGCCAATATCAAAAGGAATCTCCAACAAATTCAGCTCACCCTAAATGACATGATAACTAATAGAGAAATCGAAAGAGTTGTGGAAAAAATGGACACAGCTCCCTCTGTTCTCGTTTCATATACAAGTCGTTTAGGTGGGAAAGGTAAAAAGAGAATTAACCTGAATTCTGCCCATCATATAGATTTGATAGATATGTTTGGTGGAAATTCAAAAGAAATTGTGACCATGGCGAAGCGTCTTGATAGTGGAGATGTTTTTTCTTCTTCTGATGAATTTATCGCTTACGCTCAAAAAATTGGAAAGGGAAATATTGCTCAAACAATGATTTCATCGGCTGCATCAGAGATTTCTGAGGCCCAGAAATCTCTGGTCGATGGTTTTAAAAAGGAGAAACTTTATAATCACTCATTTGGTGAGCATGAATAAGGAGCGTCATGACTCCTAGGTTATTAAAGGCAACTTTACTTATCAGTATTGCCGCCAGTTGCACTTCGATTCCAATGAGTGGGCGTCATCCAGCTTTCAGTGCAGGAACTTGTGATGATCTTATCGCTCCCTTTTTTAGTGCAAAGTATCGATATGTTAAAAATATAAATGACTTCTACCAACACACTTATTTGCATCGACGTCGTTTGATCATTATGGGGCATCACCTTCTCGAAGAATTTCCAGATCAATTTACTCATATTGATCATAAAATCTTAGATCAATTTTTAAACATTCATGATGAAGCAAAGTTAAATCTCGATATCGCCCAATATAAAGGGAGACCACTATTAGAAGCTCTCTATCAGTATTATGGCAGGGGCAAACACACCTTGAGTGATGAAGCGAAAATTGAAATGCAAGAAATAATCAAAGTGCTAAATCATAAAGACTCTGAGATTGGGATCAATTTTTTTAAAAAGTACGGTTTCATTGATAAGCGCGGAAGACTAAACGAAACGGCCCTTGAATTGTTGCGTATCGAAAAAATAGTAGACTCAGTTGATCGAGGGATGAATCAAGTTTCTATTGAAGAATTTGATCGGTCGATGACTCCTGCAAGTACATTTCTTAAAAGTGAAGACTCTGATTTAGCATTAAACCTTGAAAGTATTTATCATCATTTATTGGATGGAATGTTGCGACCTTTGCCAGAACAAAGTCGTCACTTTCAAGTTTCGCCATAATTTATTTTTACAGAACTGGCCGATTTTTTTGCAAATTCAATGGCCTCTGCTATACTTTGCCCACACGCAAGTGCAACCCCCATGCGACGATTTCTTCTTGTTTTGGGCTTTGAAAACAAACGAAGATCTGAGTTTTTTTCTTTTAAGGCATCTTCTAATCCTGAGTATGAAAAAGTATCGGCATCGCGATCGGCCAAGATTACGGCTGATGCAGAGGCAGGATAGGTGAGTGTTATTTCAGGTATTGGTAATTCAAGAATCGCTCTCGCATGGAGATCAAACTCAGAAAGATTTTGTCCCATCAAAGTGACCATTCCAGTATCATGGGGTCGGGGAGACAATTCACTAAAAATGACGACGTCACCTTTGACAAAAAACTCCACTCCAAAGAGTCCAACACCACCAAGCGCATCTGTTATTTTCTGGGCCATATGGCAAGCTGATTGAAATGCTTTTTCACTCATATTTGCTGGTTGCCATGATTCTCGATAGTCACCCGATTCTTGTCTATGTCCAATAGGTGGACAAAAGAGGGTTGGCCCATACTTTTGTCTGATTGTAAGAAGGGTAATTTCATAATCAAATGGGATAAATTCTTCAGCAATGACTTTCTTTTGATCTCCACGCATATTTTGGCATGCATATTCCCAAACTTTCTCAATTTCAGTTTCATTCTTAACTGTTGATTGGCCCTTACCAGAGGAGCTCATAATGGGTTTTACCACGCACGGGATTCCTACAATATTTAGAATATGTTTTTTTAGTTCTTCAAGATTTTCAGCATAGGCATAGCGCGCTGTTAAAAGTTGACATTCTTTTGCCGCTTTTTCTCTAATGGCAATACGATTCATGGTTAAATAGACAGCCTGAGCATTGGGGATAATGTTATGTCCTTGCATTTCGAGTTCAATTAATTTTTCTGTTCTAATCGCCTCTATTTCAGGGACAATCAAATCTGGGTTGTGTTTCTTTATGATTAATTCAAGCTTGTTCCCATCAAGCATATTGATAACTTCATATTGATCTGCTAATTGCATAGCAGGAGCTTTTTCGTAATTATCAACAGCTATCACATGACAACCAAGTCTTTTAAGTGAAATACAAAGTTCTCTACCAAGCTCTCCAGAACCTAATATCATAATTTTTTTATAATTCATTTTAATTTCCTTTTGACAAAGCTGCCTGCGGCTTCAGTTAAAAAAAGTCTGACATCGATTAACTCTTCATCACTCAAAGATTGTTCACGAGCAGAACGTTGCAGAAACTCTAATTCCAACTCTTCAATCGCTTTTTGCAACTCTGCTTTTGTTCTCTGTGATATTTTCAGATATCGAAGTCGATATGTCGATGCACCCGTCGTGTTTTGGACATAGCTATCATCAACTAAATCATGGGCCCATTGGCGTTGAATTTTTTCCGTTAGTGGTCCTCTTCCCACCCAACGAGTCATTTGACGAGCGGGTAGCTTAATATTGTCACCTTTTTGCCATTGTATGAGATTGAGCTGATCTAATTCTCTGAGCCATCTGTATAATTCAGCATCGTTTAAGTTCCAAGCTTTTTGAATTTTATTTAAAGGAGTTCTCTCAACGACGAGCTTCCAATAGAAATCAAATGCCTCTGGAAATTTGACAAAAAACTGTTCTATCTCTGGGCTGAAGCGTCCATCTAAAATTTTGGGATCACTTATGTGGGCCATTAAGTCTACTATATTAATTTCTAAGTATTGGGTTATCTCCTGAAGTCTTGAAAGTGAAAGATCATCTGCCTGCATAATCTTTTTGACCCCTGATTCTGATAAG
>PCTW01000094.1:0-9479 GCA_002786715.1 Bdellovibrio sp. CG22_combo_CG10-13_8_21_14_all_39_27 | reverse complement strand
AAATTTTGTCAAGGATAGAAAATCGGTATTGATTTAACACACAAACTCCATGGGAGGAGAACAATGAAAACGATAATGATGGCCTTAACTTTTGCTTTAACTGCCCCTCTTTTTGCTCAAGAAGTAAAAACTTATCAACTTTCTACCGGACCAAAAGCTTGTCCAGTTGAAGTCACTATTATCCAGACTGAAAATTGTCTTCAAGTTTCACTGATGCAAGAGGATGCAGAAGTTCAATTGAATGAGTACTGCCAAATCAATGATGAAGCTCAAAAAGTTCAAGTCATTGATGAGGAAACTGGTAAGACAACAACTACTTATACTCGTCAAGTCCAACTTGCGAAGTCATATCTCTTCACGAAGAACACAACAGTCCAAAATGTTCACGGATTAGTTGTGGCCAATCATTATGAAGAAATGGCTTTGAAAGCTGGCGAAAAATCGGCAGTTCTGACAGTAAGAGATCAGAATGTTGAAATGATGAAAGTTCCTACTATGAAAACCCTCGCTTGTTTTTATTCTACTGACGCTGAATAAGAACAGGCCCCCTTCTCGAAAATTGCCCTGCCTTTTTGGTGGGGCTTTTTTTTAGAAGATCATTGAATAAGTAAGTTTTTCGGTAATGGCCTTAATTCTCAACGGATAGTGGAATCGCTCTCCAAGATATTGTCCGGTTTTACGATCGGCTTGACTTAAACCATTCATAATGAGCTGCGCATCTTGTCCTTCAATGACCAGAACTTCTAGTCCCTTATGAGAATGTGCGATTTCAATTTCTGCAATTTTTAGTCCTAATTTACGGGCCTTAAAGCTGAGTTGGTGAACGACTTGCGATAGCTCTTTAGAGTTTGATACTTTTTTCATTCCACCTTTAATAACTGGTCCTTCGATGACAATGCCTTCATCTGTCACAACTCTTACTTGGGCCATTTCTCTAAATGACGAACTTTGTCCCAGAATTCGATCGGATCTTTTGGGAGCTTCTATTTGTTGCTCGCCTAAATACTTTTGGCCATGCCATTCTTCAAACAAAGTGGCATTGGCCCAAATAAGCTTTGAATTTTTGGTAAGTTTTATTTGAGATTCAGAGCAAAATTTGGCCCATAAATAGAGGGGAGGACGTTCTCCTTGCCAGCAATTCGAATTAAGTCCAAGAATGAAATTTTTGATTTCTTTTAACATGCTTTCTTATCGGGATTTGAATTGAAGTTAGGACTCAACGAGGGGGCAATTAGAATCTGAGGAAAAAAATGCCCAACTCTGCTACTCGGGTTAACCCTTTTTCGCGACTTTAGGGCATAATAAAAGAACGATGTTCGAGTATAAAATTCAACAGGCTTGGGAGAGTTATCAGGATGATTTTGGTCTCGGCCGAATTCTTCTTTTCGTCTACTTTTTTAATGGCTTCATTACATTTGTCACACTCTTCGTCTTTGGTCACTTATCGGTTCTTCCACTTGTTCCAATTGTTTCAGCTTTGGTCTTCTATATGTTGCGATCAAATTTAGTAAAAAAGTCTTCTCTCACAAAAATGATCGTCAATATGTTACCAATTGCGATTACAATTATTTTAAATTATTACTATGTAGGTGTGATCGATCGTTTGGCGGGAAATCTTACTCGTCTTGATCCCCTTTTTTTAAAATTTGATTATTGGCTTTATGGAGATCTTCCTTCTTTATTAATTCAAAGCCTTCTCTCTAAAGCAGGTTGGCTTGGAACATTTCTCTATGACTTAATGATGACTGGCTACATCTTGTATTTTCTTATTCCTCTCTATGGCGCCATACTTATCTATCGCATTCTTCCTGACAATCGTCGTTATAAAATGTCCCGCTATTTTGGTAGCGTTATTATTTATTTTACGATGAACTACATGTTTTATCTTTTTGTGCCAGTGACAGGTCCTCAATTTTTTGTACCTGAACTATTTAAGGAAGCACTTCCCTTAAGTAGCTATGGCCAATTTCTTTTTCGAATGGTTCAACACGGACAAACAACATTTATAGATTGTTATCCTTCTGGTCACACAGGGATTGCCTGGCTAGTAACTATCTGGCTATTTCAGTTTAATCACGCCCAGAGATATATGATGACTTTTGTGACTGTTCTTATCATGGGGGCAACATTGGCCATGCGATATCATTACACATTAGATTTGTTATCTGCTATACCTCTGGCGCTATTGTGTTACAAAATGGGCCATTGGCTTTTTCCAGTGGAAGTCGGTCCTAAAGTTTTGCGGAGAAAAATTTAATGCCCAAGTATTTTGCCTTCTACAAACCCTATGGAGTTTTGAGCCAGTTTACTCCCGAAGGAGGGCATCCTGCTTTAAATGAATTTCACTTGCCGAAAGATGTCTATGCGGCTGGTCGATTGGATCATGATAGTGAAGGTTTATTGCTTTTAACTGATGATGGGCCACTCATTAAAAAATTGTTAACTCCTGGTGCAAAAGAGAAATGTTATTGGGTTCAAGTTGAGCGTACTCCAAGCGAAGAGTCTGTCGAAGATTTAAAAAAAGGAGTGTTAATAGGCGAGTATCAAACTTTACCTTGTCGCGCACAAAGGATAGATGAGCCTGAATTACCCCCTCGAAATCCACCTATTCGATTTAGAAAAAATGTAGAAACAACTTGGATGGAGATTTATTTGACTGAAGGAAAAAATAGACAAGTAAGAAAAATGACCGCGGCCATTGGTCATCCGACTTTAAGATTGGTGCGAGTTGGTCTGGGAAAACTTCATTTGAAAAAACTAAACTTGAAATTGGGTGAATATTGTGAAGTTCGACTAGAGGATATTTTATGAATGAGGAACTCTTTTATTATTTTAATACGAATCTAGAGTGCGAAGATTTGCTAAAAAAAGAAGTCGAACTTTTTTTTCCAGAATTAAGACTTTCTTATTCAAGGCCATGCTTTCTTACTTTTAAAGGTTCGGCATTTTTCAAAGATCGTATTTTTAAAAGACAATGGTTCTTTGCAAGAAGGGTAGGGGTCTCTTTAGGAAGAACAAATGGAAGCGAAATTGAAGCTAAAGCTCACCGAAAATATGAGGAGAATAAATATCGCACTATTCATGTTTGGAATGCAAACTTAACTCAATATAAATCGACAGATTTACCAACTTTTTCTTTAAGTGAATCAGATTCAGAGATGATTCTGGATGTTATTAAAGTTCGAACTGACGAATTTTGGATTGGTGAACATCGTCACTTTGCCCATATCTCACCATTTGCAGGGGGAGATCCTCAAATCGTTTTGCCAGAGTCAGCCGCTTCGAGGGCCTATTTAAAATGGGCAGAGGTATTTGCTCACTTTTCTAAATTATCACAAGTCAAAGCTACGATAGTAGAGCTCGGCGCTGCTCCTGGTGGAGGAAGCCAGTTTTTAGTGGAACAAAACTTCAAGGTTGTCGCCATTGATCCTGGTTTGATGAAATATGAGGGTGCTCGTTATCTCCAAATGCCAGTCCAAGATATCAATCGTAAAACAATAGATAATCCTCAAAGTGTTGTTGGAATGGCCGTTG
The DNA here is from genome assembly GCA_002786715.1 of Bdellovibrio sp. CG22_combo_CG10-13_8_21_14_all_39_27. Classification (GTDB taxonomy): domain Bacteria; phylum Bdellovibrionota; class Bacteriovoracia; order Bacteriovoracales; family Bacteriovoracaceae; genus 21-14-all-39-27. The sequence goes on along the minus strand of PCTW01000094.1, from coordinate 5,945 downwards.
ATATGAATCTCTCACCACTTCAATCGGCGAAAGAAACATTGCGCGTACAATCTTATTATCCTGAACTTCAATGGGTCATCATTAATCTCAAAATGACAAAAGTTGAACTCATTGATGCTCTCAAAAAAATTGAGAAGCAGTTTAGAGATTCACTTTTTCCCAATATCTCATTTTTGTCACTGCCGTCACATAAAAGAGAAGTTATGCTAATTGCTTATCGCGACTAATCACTTGAATATGCTTAGCGATAAAATGCATACCGAATGCACAGAGAATGTGCCAAATGACATGTCCATGCAAAAAGATATTTTCAGGTTGGCAGTAAATTCTCTTTAAATCAATTTGGGCCGAAACTTGGGCCAAGATCAAAATCAATCCAGCAATTGCCAAAAAACCATATTTTTTCAAACTTGATTCTTTGAAGCCGTTATAAAGGTCAAGAACGATAATGGGTAGGGCATTGATAAGGAGAAGTGTCTGAATCGGAATATTAATGATTCCCAGAATGACGAGAATGATCATATTCATAAAAGAGAAAAACCAAAAAAGTGTGTAAAAAGAAAAATGTGCATAACGTGAAACTCTCTTGGCATTAAAGGCCAACAAAAAACTAGTCATCAGTGCCATGCCAAAGAAATCAAAGTGCTGTGTTAAATAATTGTTTGAAGCATGATAGATACCTGAGAAGAGTCCCATCACGAGAACGACAATCCCAAAGTGTTTAACCAGCACTTCTTTATATTTAGTTATAAGTAAAAGAGCTACAATGATAAATCCCAAATTGCTCCAGGTATTGGCCGGTTCATTGATCACACTACAAATGGTTTCTTCACACCAATTGACGTTAGGAGCACCATAACTTTGTTGGGCCTCAAACCAAGGGCATTGAGGGGTAATTGTCATTTCTCTGGAGTGATTATCATAAAGACTCATGTTGATCCTTGATGTTGAAGCGGGCATATCTTTGTTTACAAGGATATGCCCACCAACTAAATTTTGCAAATGTCATCTACGATATTCACGACTTCGTTTTTTCCAAATCTCTTTGAGATGCTTACTTGTTTTGGCCTGACTCTTTTTCTCCATAAAAGATTGCTCCTTTTCAATCTTGAGAAAGCTCTTCAATCTTGCTGCTTCAAGCTCTCCACGCTCAATTGCGGATTGAATTGCACAGCCCTGATCGTTCTGATGACGACAATTTGAAAATTTGCATCTTTTCTCGAGTTCAAGTACATCTAAAAAGGAATTCTCAAATCCACCTTCTCCTTCCCATAACTGGATTTCTCTAATTCCTGGAGTGTCCATAAGGAATGCTCCATTAGGTAGTTTTAATAGTGTTCTTGAGGTCGTGGTGTGTTTTCCTCGATCTGCATGAGCACCAATTTCTTGTACCACTTGATGATCGCATCCAAGAAGAGCATTAGTTAGAGTCGATTTACCAACGCCACTAGAGCCTAGAAGAGCAATTGTTTGACCAGGTTGGATCAAATTTCTCACTTCATCAATACTTTCGCCTTTTTCAATTGAAATGCTCAGTACTTGATCGACCTTTGTAATTGTTTGGATTTGCTTGAGAAATTGGTTCGTCACATCTTCAGTTACAAGATCATTTTTGGTTAAGATAAGAATAGGCTTTATTCCTCCATCTCTGATCATCACTAAATAGCGTTCAATTCTTCTTAAATTTAAATCCCGATTAAGAGAATTGAGCAAAAAAACAATATCAACATTGGCCCCCAACAATTGTTCGCCTGCGTATTCGCCAGCTAATTTGCGAACAAGTTTACTTTTTCTCTCCTTTACACGTTCTATCTTCCCAATAGAATCTCCAGGAAGCATGAGGACATCAACGTAATCACCTACTGTGGGAAGTTCCGATCTGGTAAGTGCGTTATGCCTCAACTTCCCACTCAAGACAGCGATTGTTTCCTCTCCATCAATTTCAAGTGTGTATCTTTCACGTTCTTCATTAATAACTCGGCCACAATTAAGGGCATAGAAATGCCCTCTCATTTTTAATAATGAGTTTTCTTTCAATAGATTCTCCATTGTTTGGCGCACGAGCTTGTATAAGCTTCGTAAAGTTGCGCACAATTTAATATAAATTTACGGTTCTAGGGAATGCTTATCTCTGAATTACTGAAAAAGACGGAGACGAGCATTTAAAATAATTTTTTTCATATGTGCCTCCTTTGAGATTGTTGAATTTCTAAATTAACAGAAGACATTTTTTTGTCAAGAGGGAGCCCTTATTCTAGAAAGCAGTATTGACCACTTTTTGAGGCAGGCAAAAGCCCTTATTGTTGATCAAATTAATGAATCATCTCCTTGATTTAACAATGGAAAAGATGCATTTGTTCTGGCCACTTATTACCCTTGGGGCTGATAATAAGGATATATAATTTGTTTGAGAGGAATTTATGAAAACGTTGTTGTGTTTAATGTTGTTTGGTTGGGTCTCTATAGTTAGCGCTCAAGACCTCCTCTATAAGGTTGTCTATTCAAAAGGGGATGCTTACTTTTCGAGAGAGGACAATCGTCGCCAGATAGTAAAGGGTGACCTTTTGATGGCAAAAGATATTATACAAACGGAAGCGGACGCACTCGTTGTTTTGTCTTTTGGTGAAGATTATAAGTCAAAAATGAAAGTCACTCAAAATTCAGAGATAACTCTCGAGCCAATAGGCGAACTTAAAGAAGATGGGAAAACTCTAGAGAAGCAGTCTCTCTATGTGAAGCTTGGTAATATTGTGATCGACTACTCGAATAAGCATAAAGATAAAAAGCGACTGCAAATCAATACTAAAAATGCGTCGATGGGTATTCGCGGTACTAGATTCTTTGTTCACGTAACTCCTGATGAAGATACTGTCGTTGCCGTTCATCATGGTGTAGTTGCAGTAAAGCATCTTAAGAAAAACCAAACAGTGGTTCTTAATAATAAACAAGGTGTCGTAATGTCTGAAGATGTTGCGCGTGACAGAATTGACAATCCTAAGTGGTTTGGTCAAATCAATTGGGATTTTGAAGTATTTGGTGAAGATTTTAAAAAGCTTTATCATGGAAAAGGTTTTACTGGCGATATCGAGAGAGATCTATATCGATCCAGTTCAGCTCGTGGCTTAAAGGATTTAAAGGAAGATCAAAAGAAACTTTCCAAAGAATGTGATGCTAAAAAAGCTGCTTCTTGTGGAAAACTTGCTATGCAATTGTTATCAATGAGAGAAGAGGGAGATACGACTCAAGTTCGTCAACTCTTTAAACGAGGGTGTGAACTTAAAGACCAAGGTAGTTGTATTTGGATTGGACGAACGGAATATGAGTTTGGAGACAAAACGAGAGGTAAGAAGTATTTAAGAGATTTATGCACATCAAGAAAGATGTCCTATGCCTGTTATATGATGTGGGAAATTTCACAAAAAGAATTGGATGATGCTGAAAGTGAATTTTATCTTAAGAAGAGTATGGAAGCTTTTCACGATCTCAAAGATTTTGATTCTACATTGGCCGATTTCTCGACGAAGTGCGAATCGGGTGATGCCATAGCTTGTACTAATATTGGTATTTTAATGGATAACATTAAGAAGTCGGATAAGGCAGCAAGTTTTTACGAAAAGGCTTGTGGGCTGGGCGACGGAGATGCATGTTCAAATATTGGGTACAATTTCCAAGAAAATGGAAATTTAGAAGAAGCTCAAAAATTTTATCAAAAAGCTTGTTACTTAAATGCTTCTACCGGTTGTTATAATTTGGCCTGTGTTTATTCGACTAAGGACAACCTCGATCTCGCAGTTCAATATTTGAAAATGGCGATTGTGAATGGCTATGTCGATTGGAAGCAAATTGAATCAGACAAGGATCTCGCGAAACTTAGATCAGCTGAACAATATCAAGGCATTCTTAAAGAATACAAAAAATAAGAAAAGGCCTTCGGGCCTTTTTTTTTGAATAAATTTGGTCAGTTACATTAAAAACTAAATATAAATCCTTAAATAACCGACAAGTCCAATGGGTTAAAGGGTGGTTTTCGATGTTTTTTAAAAAACTTACGACCGGTTCGGTATTGGCGTTGTCGTTGGGATTGATTTCTCACGGAGTGTTCGCTGAGTGCTTGCAGATTGGCGACAGTCAATCTACAGGGACAACGTTCACAAAAACACTTAATCAATCTTTAAGTACTCATGGTTGGAAGACAAATACGTTTTCAAAAGTAGGAAGTCGAACACTTGATTGGATCAAGGTACCTTCAACTCCTCTTGAAGAGCGTTTTCCTATTGTTTCTTATCCCAACTCAAAATTAGACAAGCCTTTGCCAAGGCAGGATAAGTCTTGGATTCAGCAGTTACTGGGTCATGGATCTGCTGATAAAAAGTTAGATTGCGTTGTGGTTCAATTAGGAGACAACGATTATGATTATGCTAAAAAATACATTGAGCTCACCAAAGCTGGCGAACCAAGCAAAGCTCAAGCATTCAAAGAACAATATCTCAAACAAGTAAAAATGCTGGTCGAACAAATAGGTGAACAAAATCCAGGACGTTGTTCTTGGATTGGACCTACTTGGAGAGATCAGAATGGTGGTTATAAGCACGTAAGTAATGATGTTAAAATCATGATCAATGCTCTCCAGAAAGAAGCATTAGCTGGGACGAAGTGTGAGCATGTCGATGGGACTGATCCTACGCTAAAAGCTGAGTTTGATAAATTAGGAAGTTTTACTAAAGATGGACTTCATCTCACTAATGAAGCTGCGGAAAAGTGGGGGCAGTTTGCTGCGAATGCCGTAGTGAATGGCACAGTCACACCTGTATTTGAGGCCAAAAAACGTAGTGCAGACGCAGCTCCTCTTGTAAAAGATTTTAAACAAAAAAATCTAAAAGAAATAGATGTTCGAGATTACAAATTACCCCTCACAAACAGTATCAAGGTGATGAGTACCAAAACAGGAAGAACTTCTACTCTAAACGCTAACCGTAATTCAGCTATTCAAGTATTGGGAAAAGCTCCAGGTGGTGGCTATCGTGTCCGTGTTTTTAAAAATGGAGTTCTATTGCCAGGTGAATTCGTAACAGCTGCGAGCAACGTGAAGCGCGGTGTGAACTGGTACATGCTTAATCAATTTGAAGAAGTCGCGAGAGAAACAAATAGCGCAGGAACCGCTGGTCCAACAGTTTGCCCTGAATGTGTCGCCATGGCATCTCAACGACAAGCAGACTATAATCTCGAAGATGTGAGTGATCTCACAAGTGATGCTCCTGTTGTTTCATCGCCTGGAGAATGGAAGCCGGGTTGTGAGGCCTTAGCACAAAATCCTCCAAAGGCAGAAGATAAAAGTAAACTGATGCAATGTATTCGCTCAATACAAAATGCAATTGTGGCAGGTAATAGAGATGGTAACGGCGCTCTCAATCGCAAGAAAGTTTTTGATAGCATGTTCAGTCGATTAAAACCCGAAGAGCAAAAATTTGCGGCCATGATATTTACTGTTCAAGGTGAAGTTGGTTGGATGGGAGATCATGGTCGTTATCACGAAATGATGGCGGTTATGAAAGTCCTTGAAAATCGCGTTTCCATGGCAAAGCAAAGAGGTTGGTCAGAACCAGTCAATGAACTTGATATTGCACTCCATCCAATTGAGTTTTCAATGTACAATGCCAATGATCCCAATTGGCGTAAAGTTCTCGATCCCGTTCGCAGGGAGAATTTCAGTAACGCGATTGAATCATTTTTAAGATTTCCAAGCGCAAAGTTTGAACCAGCAAATATTGCCAATAGAATTTCTCATTATCATACGAATGGGGTCTCTCCTGCTTGGCGAAATAGTCCCAAAGCAAATCTGGTCATAGATAATAACCCCGTAGTCGGGGCAGGAAGAACAAAGCATCTCTTTTACTACAATGTTGATGGAAATGTCGGTTGGAGCAGAAGACAAAGTTCAAGATATA
>PCTW01000064.1:157759-158815 GCA_002786715.1 Bdellovibrio sp. CG22_combo_CG10-13_8_21_14_all_39_27 | reverse complement strand
CAAGCCTACGTCTACGTTAGACACTCAGGAAAAGAATGGCTCTACTACAGATATAGCAACAGACTTTATTATCATAACTTAACGGACAATATTGATATGGGAGCCTTAAACTGGACCATTCCAACCATGAATGCTCAAGGCTATAAACTTATTTACAATAGCACTCGTCACTCTCTCATTTTCCCATTCAACCAAAACGGCTTAGGTGGAGTTGCCGAGTACTATCTGCCATAAAAAAAGCCTCCCGAAGGAGGCCCTTTTCGAAAACTTATCTTAAGAACAACATGTCGTAATACTTAGGAAGATCCCACATATCATCTGGGATAACTTCTTCTAACTCGTTAGCGAACTTCGCGACTTCGTCTAATTTGCCAACCAAGTCGTGAGCAATCTTGTGCGCCTTCTTTTGATTATCTTCTGGCAGAGCACTCAACTCATTCATCATATTGCGATTAGAGTCGTAAAGTGATTCAAGCGCATAATTAACTCTCTTGTAGAGATCTAATTCCGTGCTTGATTCAACGCCGATGGCCTTTTGCTTAGTCAAAACATCGCCAAGTTTTAATTTATAATTGATCGCACTTGGAATGATATTTTGGTGAACCATAGTGTTCATTGTATAAAACTCAATTTCTCTCGCAGTATTGTAATTATCTAGCAATACATTGTAGCGGGTATCGAGCTCAGTCTCTCTGTAAATTTTGTGCTTCACCATAAATTCGCGAGCTTTTGTATCATTGAACATTGTGAAAGCATCTGCACTGTTTCTGAAGTTTGGAAGTCCACGTTTCTGAGCTTCCGCAATCCATTCATCAGAATATCCATCTCCGTTAAATACAACATTGATGGAATTGGTCATAAGTTTTTTAGTCAAATCCATCAAAGCATCATCACTCTTTTTCCCAGCGGCCAAGTCTTTTTCAAGAATTTCAATGGCGTCGGCAAAAACATCAGTAACTGCAGCATTGAGAACAGCAAGGGGCATACCAATATTGGCCGAAGCTCCACAAGCACGGAACTCAAACTTATTACCAGTAAAAGCAAAAGGAGATGTTC
>PCTW01000064.1:58046-157712 GCA_002786715.1 Bdellovibrio sp. CG22_combo_CG10-13_8_21_14_all_39_27 | reverse complement strand
ACGATGGTCGTTTGAGTGAGAAGCAATTGAAGCTCTCATCATGCCACCATGACGCTTAACCGCCTCACAGATAATTGCAACCACGGCCATAAATCTAAGGTTTTGATGAGGCTCATCACCTGGTTCTAAAAGATTACTTCCGTCATCTGTCGAGATTGACCAGTTCAAATGTTTACCCGAACCGTTAATACCGGCGAACGGCTTTTCATGAAGGATTGCGACAAAGCTGTGCTTCTCTGCTGTCTTTCTCATGATCGCCATCAAAAGTTGGTTTTGATCTGATGAAACGTTTGCTTCAGAAAAGAGTGGAGCGATTTCATATTGCCCTGGAGCGACTTCATTATGGCGAGTTTTAGCAGTAATCCCGACACGATAAAGCTCAAGATCAAGCTCTTGCATAAATGAGAGTACTCTCTCTGGAATCTGTGCAAAATAATGATCAGAGAGCTGTTGGTTCTTTGAGGAAACAGAACCAAAAAGAGCACGTCCAGTCATTACTAAATCAGGACGTGAATAGTAAAAAGCTTTATCCACTAAGAAATATTCTTGTTCTGGACCACAATTAACTTTTACGCTTGAAACTTTTTTATCACCAATTAAATGCAAAAACTTAGTGGCATGCTCTGATAGTTTATTGATTGATCTCAAAAGAGGAGTTTTCATATCAAGTGCATTGCCATGATAAGAAATAAAAGCGGTAGGAATACAAAGTGTTTTACCGTTCACTCCTTCCATTAAAAACATAGGAGAAGACAAATCCCAAGTCGTATATCCACGAGCTTCGAATGTTGAGCGACTCCCACCGTGTGGAAATGAAGAAGCATCGGGCTCGCCTTGCATAAGCTGACCAGCACTCAAGTGATCGATAGGTCTGCCATTTTTAAAACTAATAAAGGCATCATGTTTTTCGGCGGTTGTGCCAGTCAATGGTTGGAACCAGTGGCAAAAGTGAGTGGCCCCATTGGCCGTCGCCCATTCAACTGCAGCTTTCGCAATAACTTCAGCGTGCTCGCGACGAACGGGCTTTGCCGTGGTCACACAATCGATAATTTCTTTGCGGACGTTCTCTGGAATTCCATCAGTCGTTCTGTAGTCAAAGATGCATTCACCAAAAAACTGGCTCACTTTAAGATAGTTACCCTTAGCATCTGTAGGAAGATCGATCTTGCGCTCTTTTCTGTGAGTTGCTGTATGACGGGCATCGTTTCTAGTCGTGAATTCGCTCATAGTTTTGGTCTCCTTAAGCAATTATATGGGGATGTGTAGACGAAAAAATTGTACGCTAAATCAACAGATTATGTCTATAACTTTTTCTAATAATGATTATTAGTTTGAACTTATGCTATTTTGAGATGTGATTAATGACAACAGGAGCTGATTGATAACTAGGAACTTCAAAGGCATTAGCGCGAGAGAAGCAAACCATAAGAGTAGCAAAAATGAAAAAAATAATCTTGGCCATCGTTGCTTGAACTTCGTGTGGGTACATTGAAGGCTCCTAAAATAAAATCATTATCATTTGATACCAAATGATATGCAAAGCGACAAGTAATGTAAAATTACTCTAAGAATTTAATGTCAAAAGAAATATATTTTGGAGCTCTGGAGAATGAATAATCCCCTACGCGCGTTGAGCCATATTCGATCTCATAATCTGTCGTATAGCTAGCATTTGGAGTGTCTCTCAACTGAAGTTGCGAATCGCGATGAAGAACTGAAATTTGAAAAATAACAGGATTACAAAGCTTGATATAGTCATCTACTGACATACTATCGAGACCCGATAAAACGCCATTTTCTCTCTGGCGGCTGATTTCGTCTTTAAGACGATTTTCGACGTTAAAGTCAAGGTAATAACGATTAGTATAATCAACCCATGTGTAAGCATCGATATGGAAAACATGGGGATTGCGATACTCTTCATCGTCATAATCAACAACGTTCATACAGCGGTCATCACCTGTATTTTGGGCCTTTAATCCGACATGGGCAGTCACAATAAATGAATAATAACCATTACCTGAAAGCTGAATCCATGGCAGCGTTTGCGTTTGAGCACGCAAAGAAAAGGTCAAAAAGAGACTCATGAGCACTAGTGTTTTCATGTGCGGAACTTACTCCTGTGAGTCGAATGAAGTCAATTTAAGAATGATTATTTTTTATTCAGAAAGAAAATGCTATGCGGCGTTTTCTAACTGCTTGTTTAGCAGTTGATTAATAAAAGTTTCGATGATTACTTTTGACTCAGCGTTTAAAAATTCAAAAGACAATCCAATTCCCTTAGGTCGCTTTTGAGATAAGCGCCTAATAATCGCTTTTGATTGAATCCGATGATTGAGAGAAGTCGCATTTATAACAATTTCGACTTCAGCACCCACTGATAGAATTTTATCGTTCAGTCGCGGAAGCTCTATGAAGCATCCAGAAACAGAAAGTGAAACGCAAAATCCTTTAACAGTGACATTGCCAACTTGAACTTCAGCAACTTCATAAAAGGGCGCGCGATACTCACTTCTTTTAATTAAAAAATGACGAGAGATAGTGCCATCTTCATTCACATCTACTTCTTCTACAGGTGCAGAAAATTCAGCATACTCAATCATAGGAGACCAGTTTAATTCACCTTTTTTCTTTAATTGAGATTGATGGTCGAGGCGATTGAATTTAATCATTGAACGAACATCTTCAAATCGAAACGGCCCCTTCTCTACACCTTCATGCTGTATCATCCAAACGGGGTTGTTTGAAATTTCATAAAATTCCCCCATCAAAGTCTGTAACTCTTGTGGCGATTTAGTATTAAGAGTTTCCTGCATGCGTTCAAAGTTTGGTTTCACCTCGGGTGGCTTACGAGCAACCACTTTCTTTTGCACAGGCTCTTCAGCTTTTTTCTCAACGACTACAATTTTTTCGACGACTTTTGGCTTTTCTATTTTTAATTTTGTAATGTCCTCTTGCAAGTGTTCTAATTCCTTTTGGACTAATAAACCAGTATTAATTGCTTGCTCAAAATGCTCGCCCAACTCTTCTTTCGACTTAAGAAGGTTGCGTGCTTTAATTTTAAGACTCCGCAATGCCTTACTCTTCTCAGCTAATTTATGCTTATAAAAAAGAACTTCCTTCTTAAGGATTTCAATTTGTTGTTGAGAAGCCATATTAGAATTTTCGAGCTGAACAATTTTGCTTTCAAGATCAACTTTCCACACATCACTACGGAGGATTTTATTTTGCTCCATGAGCTCAACAATGCGATTTTCTTTTTCAATTAATCGCTCCATGGCATCAGCATTCTCTTGCTCTAACAACGATACCTCTAGCTGCCATTTATCAACTTCTGGATTTTCAGCTGCTGTATAAACTTCTTCTTTGATTTGATCTGGAACACTGTCATTCATCTCTGGAGGAAAAGGCGGCGGATTAAATGAAGGTTTTTCAAACGGCGATTCAATCCAATGGGCCAGTAATTCAATCGTCGCGAGAGTTGGTTCGTCACTAGGACGAATCCAAAGTAATTGGTCGTAGTCATAAACATAGTTAAAAGGAGAAAACTCTCCTTGCTCCATTAACCAACGAAGGCGATTCATTCCAATCCCTTCAATACGGTTACCTGGTCGAACTATGGCATAACCTTTCGACAAAAATAGACCTCCGAGAAAAAAAGTTTTCTCAGAGGCTTATCGGCAAGTTATTGATAAAACTAGAGTGGATGGTATTTCAAATAGTTAGCTTTTAAGACCCAAAACTTGAGTAACCAGAGCTTTATTCACGGGTTTAATTTCCTTAACTGTACGAGGTGCTTTTCCAGGCGTGAACACGACTTTCATCAATTGCCCCAAGCGCGAAAGTGTCATCTCATAAGGTGTTCCTACAAGTAGCATTTTAGAAAAGTCACCCCATTCTTTCTTTGTCACACGCATACCATTCAAAGCAATGATTTCATCGTCAGCATTGAGTCCTGCTTTCGATGCGGGAGAATCTAGTGCCACTGATTTTAGAAAAACACGATCACCTTGAATATCAGCATTGGCCCCGACATAAGGAGCTTTGGATTCTTCCCAAACTATTTCTAATCCCATTTTTTGAGCATACTTTTCAAGATTTAATTCTTCAGTCGTTTGATTAAGCATTTTGAACTCATCACAAATTTCTTTACCACCAAGTTTTTCAACCATGTCGTAAACTTCATCACTGGTGACTCCATGAGCAGGATCATTTTTATAGCGAGTCCAAAGGGCATCAAATAAATGATCAACACTTAGGCCTTTCTCATTCAATAAAATATTGAGGGCAAAGAAAACAATGCCACCTTTTAAATAATAACTAATGGATGAATTGGCCGAGTTTTCATCAGGACGATAGAGTTTAATCCAAGCATTGAAAGAACTGTCGTCGAGTGAGTGAAAATAACGTCCGGGAATACCGAGCATTCGATTCCAATTATCTTTTTGCATATCAAGATACTCTTCAAGTGAACAAAGTCCCGATCGAACAACAAAAAGTTCATCCATGAAACTGGTGAGGCCTTCAGCAAGCCATAACATTCGAGTCATTGCTTCATTCAAATAATCAAAGGGCCCAAGCTCTACAGGGCGAATACGCTTTACGTTCCAAGTGTGAAAATACTCATGAGCGACGAGGGCCAACCAGTTCACATACTCTTTGCGATCATTCAAAAGAGTTGGCGAAAAATGTAGAGCTGTCGAATTCAAATGTTCGAGACCACCGTACTTGCTTGGTACAAAGTGCGTAATAAAAGTATATTTTTCGTAAGGAATTTCTTTAGTGGTTGCAAGTACTGTTTCGACAATCGTCTTCATGTCTTCTTTAATCTTGCGATTATGAGGGAGGACGTTTCCGTAGAAGGCCAATTCATGATCAACGTTCTGAACTCGAAATCCATCTGTCTCATGACAGCCAATCTCGAGAGGAGCATCGATTAAAGTATCGTAATCTTCCGCTGAATAAAGAAACACTTCTCTTTTTTCTGAAATATCTTTAAGTCCTGTCGAAATTTTTGACCACAACGGCGGAAAGCGAACTTCGAGTTTAGGATTTGGCATGGAATAATCTTTCACGCCCATAAAGACCGAAGGCCCATGAATAAAGGCATGACTGAGATCGACATGCGAAGTTCTAACAGTCAATTCGTGACAATAGATCTCATAACTCACTTCAAAAGAATTTGCTCTTTTCTGATTAACCCCAGTATGTAAGCGTTCAACATCCCAAACTCCCTTATGCATTTGTTCGGCATAAAGTCTCTCCCCTGTTTCGCTAGTCACTGTGAGTTTGCGAATATTGCGAGCATACTCTCTCATTAAGTAAGAACCAGGAGACCAACTTGGCAAAAAGAAAGATAAAGACTCTTCATCCTGTGGAAATTGACCACTAATAATAACCTTCACATAGTGCTCTTCTGGACGTTCAATCAATAATTTATAATCGAGCTGAATTGACTTTTGCATAGAATGCTTCCCTTAGTGTTGCGTATGTGTCATAAAAACCATCATATATTGCCCCTTTTCAAAGGACATATCAACCGTGGGATTTGAAATCGATCGCGAGCGAATTGCTGCCCCTCAACCAACTTTATCTAAGTCGGCGACAGACCAATTGCGTCTGATGCTGGAAAATGATTGGACTCTAGAGGGGAAATCGATTCGCATTACAATCAGTGGCAAAGGATGCGGTGGTTTCGACTATGCTCTTGGTTTTGACGAGAAGCACGATCAAGATTTCGAAGTAAAAGCTGAGGGTCTGCCTTTCGTTTTTGATCCCTTCTGTGCCTTTTATGCCCAAAAAATCCATATCGATTTTCAATTTGATCCTGAACAAAACGCGGATGGTTTTGTACTCACTCATCCACAGCAAAAAGAGTTCATGGGAAAATTTTGGCGCCAAGATGAAGATAAGATTCTCCCCGTTAAGGAAGATGATTAATGGATTACCGCTACCTCAAGGCCTTTCTCCTAACTGCCGAACATGCCTCCTTTTCCAAGGCCGCTGAAATTCTAGGAATCGCCCAATCCGCTGTTTCACGCCAAGTGAAGCTCCTTGAAGAAAGTGTCGGACAAGAGCTTTTCATTCGCTCGTCAAAAAAAGTGATACTCACTGACAAAGGAAGATCTTTTTTGATGGCGCTACAGCGCTTTGATCAAACCAGTAGTGATATTTTTCAGAAAGAAGACTCACGCCCCATTCATATCGGTATCCTTCATGGCCTTCTCAAAAATTGGTTCGTTCCTCGAATTCAAAAATATTACAAAAAAAGTAATCGCAGTCTTTCAATAAATGTTGGAGACAAAGCCTCTCTTAAGAAAGGGCTTGAAGAGGGACGCTATGATATTATTTTCTCAACCGATGAAATTCAAACTGACTTGATCAGTTCACTGAAGCTCTTTGACGAAAAACTAGTCCTTATTTCAAAAGATGAAGTTAATCGTAAAAAGCTTAATGAATATCGATGGATCGTCTATGGTAGCGAGGACAATCTATATCAAATTTCGCGCAAACAAGGCCAATCTATTATCAAAGTATCCGACATACATGTTATCGTTGAGTTAGTCAGACTTGGCATTGGAATCGCCGTCGTCCCCGATCATCTTTTGCGAAAAAATGATCATATCAAAGTTTATGAACTTCCAAACCTACCTCAATCACAAATTTTTATGACGACACTTAATTTCAAATCAATGCCTTGGCATATCAAAGAAATCGCAGAGATTATTCATTAATTTATTTATTTGAGCAGGGAGCAAGACCTCTATGCCATTGACCACTCTCACAAAGAGTAATGACAGAACGAGCTTTTAATCTTGCTCGACTTAGATCGTAAGTTACGACAAGGTTCTTTTCATCATCTTTCGATTTCGTAATCGGCCAAGTCACGATGATTTTTTTTACATTGTCATTGCCAAGTCCAAAGAAAGATTTATTTTCAGATTGTGAAGACAAGGGGCCAGACCAGAGTTGATGAATTCGTCGTTGAATTTGATTGCCTGAATAAACATCAATTTTGGCGCCAATTCCATCACGATTACTGCGTTGACCATGCAACTTGATAGAAAGAGATTTTACTTTTGAATCAGTTTGATTTTCAAAAAGTGTCAGGTGGTTTTCAATTTTTGAGTCACGAATACTATTTTGACCGACTAATAAATCCAAATCTCCATCGCCATCGACATCTATCGTGATAGTGCCAGAAGGATTCATCACGTCAACCCCCCAGTCCAAAGCCACATCTTCATAACTATGATCAGGGTGTTGCCTAAAAACAACTAAACGAGTTTTCGGTGGATAACCTGAATTATCAATAATGAGATCAATCAAACCGTCGTTATTAAGATCAGCAAAAGTACCGCGACGATCGGCTTGAGTCCATCTCCCTGATCCGTCATCATTAATATATTCATTGCGAATAAAAGCAGGGGGGAAAGTTAACGACGATCCAGTTAAAATGGCTGAACGATCGACCTTTTCGCTTTCATAGGAATGGAAAAGCTCACCTACTGCAATGTCCATGATCGAATCATTATTATAATCAGTACAACTTGCATAAAAACTATTTCCGCCTGACAAGGGTCCCACTCCATCAGGATCGTGTGCAAAACCCACTTTTTCACTATAATCTTGCATCAGCCATTGCTGACCTTTCTTTAGATTGAGCCACATTTTATTAAAATATCCACCGGAAGAAGAAGTCAGAATATCAGGTCTTCCGTTCTGATCAACATCGCAAAGACTAACGGCCATTGTCGGTCTGGCATTATCGAATAATTTGATATCTCTTTTAAAATGATGTTCATCCGCTAAGAGTGCGCTGTTATCAAAAAAACGAAAGCCATCACCTTTTAATAAACGGTCCGGTCGATTAACGGGAGGATTTGATCGCATGTCGTACCAATTTCCAACATAGAGATCAAGGTTTCCATCGAGATCGAAATCAAAAGGAACAACAGATGAAGTGGCGTCTGGACTTAAGCTCACAGCGTTTGGCCAAATTTGATAGGACAATTTTCCTTTAGCAAAGGCTCCACGATAAACAACAATGGGATCCCAATTTAAAGCAGTTCTTTGATTGAGAGTGTAAGTGATAAGATCTTTTTGACCATCACGATCGAGGTCCACAAAAACCATGGCCTGAGCGCGAATCAATTTGGGGAAGGGAGAATATTTAAGTTCAACAAATTTCCCTTTTTTATTTTCAAAAAAGCGAGGACTTGAATAATGTTCAGGTAAAAGAACTAAATCTTGGTGCCCATCGAGATTAAAGTCGACCGCATAAATCTGAGTGGCCTTTATATTGTCGAGACCATAGTCGCTTGTTCTATCTAGAAAAAGGGAATGTTGATTTTGCTGAGTGGGTCGCCCATCAATCACGAGCTTACGCTCGAGCATATCTCCAATTGTTTCAGCTTCAACGACTTTTTTAGGTTGAGGACTTGGAGAAGAACAAGCGGTGCCCACTAAAATGAGCACCGAAGTTAAAAAAAGATTTTTAGTAATTAACGATATCGAGTCCGTAACCACCTCGCTCACTTACCATCTGTGAAATGTTTTCTACCAATTTATCAGCATTGCGATTCATTGATCTAAAATTGGTCATAAATTTATGGCGAGATTCTCTACAGGCATATTGGCAAAGAGCGAGACAATAGTCCTTCTCTTTTTGATCCAATTTCTCATCATTCAAAATAAGAGTTGTTCTCGAGATCACCGCCAACATTGCATAAAGTTGAATGGTCATATTGGCCAAGCGCTTTTGTGGAAGCTCATGATCGATAATCTTCCGTCCATACTTCATCAATGTATTTTCGACTTGAATGGCAAAGTCACCGAGCATATTTGAGAAATGAGTTCCCCACTCTTCTAATAAAGGATGAGCTTGAGTGAGAAGTCTTGACCCTACCATTTTTGAAATTCTGCCTTTTGCAAAGTCAGTAAGGACGCCAAGTGACTTAATAGGATCTTGAAGTGCTTTTGACATGTCAGCAATTTTTCCAAGTTCTTTTAAATCTTCTGAAGGCTCTTTAATTCCTGACAGGGCAATAAAGCAGCGAAGAATTTCATTCGTTCCTTCGAAAATGAGATTGATTCGAGAATCTCTCATCAATCTTTCATAAGGATATTCTTTCATATAACCGTTACCTGCGGCGATTTGAAGTCCAGTATCCACCACTTCCCACAGACATTCAGAGTTAAAGACCTTACATACAGCAGACTCGAGATAATAATCTTTCATCCCTCTTACAATGTTACCTGTTGTTAGATATACAACAGATTCAGCTGCATAAGTAAGAGAAGCCATATTGGCCAATTTTTCTTGAATCAAACCGAATTCATTAATTGGTTTATCAAATTGTTTACGTGTACGAGCATGTTCTGTTGCAAGCGCCATAATTTTCTTCATACCACCGACTGAACCTGCTCCAAGAGAAAGACGTCCAGAGTTCAAAACGTTCATGGCAATTTTAAAACCTTTTCCGGCTTCACCAATCATATTTTCAGCTGGAACTTTGACGTTATCAAAATAGACGGCACGAGTTTCTGAAGCGCGAATTCCCATTTTGTTTTCTTTTTCACCAAAAGAGAGACCTTCTGTGCCTTTTTCTACGACCAAACATGAAATCTTTTCAACTGTCTTTCCGTCAACTTCGTGATCGGTTTTACAAAATACGGTATAAATTTCGGCCAAACCACCATTCGTGATCCAAAGTTTTTGACCTTTAATAGTGTATGTTCCATCAGCATTTTTCGTCGCTTTGGTTTTAATTGAATAAGCATCAGAGCCTGAACCTGGTTCAGTCAAACAAAAAGCCGCAATTGATTCGCCACTCGCCAGCTTTGGTAGCCACTTTGTTTTTTGTTCCGGAGTTCCTTCATTAATTATAGCGCGGTAACCGATTGACTGGTGGGCCCCAAGAGTTGTAGCAACGGCACCATCAATTCCTGCGACTTGTTCAAACACTCTTGAATAGAGCGAATAATCAAGTTGCATTCCACCGTATTGCTCTTCGACGGCCAAGCCGCAAAGACCTAACGCCGCCAAGCCTTGAAGAACATCAAGAGGTAGTTCTCCCTTCTCGTCAAACTCCGTACTCTTAATATTGTCTTCAGCAAATTTATCAACAGCATCGATGATTTCTTTTGCTAAACCACTTTGATCTGCAGTGAATTGGGGAAATGGAAAGACATGGTTGTCATCTACTTTGCCAAAAAAGAGCGAGCCAACAACAGAATCGATATGCTGAGACATGAAAAAACTCCTGATAAAAAATGACGGTTATAATAATCACAAATATTGTAACCATTTTGTCCCCATCAAAGAAGTGATATCTAAGTTAATGCCTAAAAAAGGCATTAACCGACTTTTTCAATTCGGCATAAGTGTAAATAGATAAAAAGATTGCTTGATGCATTGGGTATAACTCCTTTAAAATAAAAGTAAAGTGAAGTACTCGAGCAAGGAAGCGCGAAGCGGCCCATGAAAGGATTATTAAATAAAATTAAGCAAAAGTTTGCGACGATTTTTGGACGTAAGTCCAAAGAGTCTGTTGATGAATATGAAGATCGTTATCAGGAAGAGGATGACGAAAATCAAGATGACTATGAAGAAGAAA
Organism: Bdellovibrio sp. CG22_combo_CG10-13_8_21_14_all_39_27; assembly: GCA_002786715.1. Taxonomy (GTDB): domain Bacteria; phylum Bdellovibrionota; class Bacteriovoracia; order Bacteriovoracales; family Bacteriovoracaceae; genus 21-14-all-39-27. The sequence goes on along the minus strand of PCTW01000064.1, from coordinate 147,093 downwards.
TTGGGGAAGAAGAAATAAGTGATGATGAGCATCGCGAAGAAACGGGAGAAATTCCTCTTCCTATACCGTCAAAAGCTCATGTTTTTTTTCGTGATCTCAAAATTCGCTTTCAAAGTTATCTCCAGCGAAATCAATTAAAGCCTAAGAAATATATGAGCAACTCTTGGTCTGCAAAGCTTCAAGGTGCTGTCGACTGGGAAAAAATCTATGAGCTCATAACAGCTCCTGAAAATCGTCATCACGTCCATCGCACTTTTGCAGCCTTGAGCTTGATTTCTCTTTTTTACTATACTGGTAAAACAACTGCGCTCTTCTTAACTCCTCCTGTTCAAGACAAGAAACAATCAGGCTATCAACAAGCTCCTGCGGTTATGGGTAATGACGTTCAACTCATTTCACAAAAGGATCTCTTTGATGCCACTGGAACTGCCCAGGCCCAAAGACCAGATCGTCCAAGAGATGTGGGACCCAAAATTTGCGACACGGCCAATTCACGCAGCTCGCTTCCCATTAAACTAGTTAATACGACAGTCCTTCAAGACAGTGTAAAATCGATTGCTTCTGTTCAAGTTCGTGGCGGAAAAGACTTAACCGAAATCCGCGAAGGTGAAAAACTTGATAATATGGCCGAAATTGGAAAGATTGATCGCTTAAAACTGGTGTTCAAAAATCTCCAAACTGGTCAGTGCGAATTTGTCTCTGGTGCGGACCCAAAAGATGAAAAGCCAAATCCAATTAATGTCATTTCGTCAGCTCAAGGTCAAAAAATGATCAAGGAAGCGACAGATTCAGGCATTAGCAATACAGGAAATAATTTTAAAATTAAAAAGAGTCTTCGTGATGATGCTCTCAAGAACATTGGTGATATTCTAACTCAAGCTCGGGCCATTCAGATAAAGAATCCAGATGGTTCGCTCTGTTTTAAAATGACGGAAGTTGTTCCTGGATCGCTTTATTCAAAGCTTAGTATCCAAGACGAGGACATCATCTGTTCAATTAATGGTAAAAAGATTGAAAATTTAAATGAGGTTATGAATCTGTTCGGTCGGATTCGTGATATTGATCATTTCGAGCTTTCTGTTCAAAGAAATGGAATGGAACAAAATTTAGAATATGATTTTGAATAACGTTCAAGGATTGACGTATGAAATGTAGACACCTGCTTCGCCTACTTCCTCTCTCTCTCTGTTTGAGTTTGGCTTCTCCGGCCCATGCTCAATTTGGGAAATTTAGGAGTAAAACTAATTTTGCCCCCCCAGCTCAAGAAGAGAATACTGAATCAGCACAAGCCTTGCTTGATAATGCTGAAGAAGCTCCTCCTCAAGCGGCTTTAGGTGCAGATAATGAAGACAACTCCGATGCTGAGATCTTTGGCAGAGGCACAGGAGTCAATGCCAGCAAGCTTGCTCCGAAAGATAAAAATTACGTCAACCTCAATCCTGAAACTGCTTTTGGACCAGAAGTTGTAACAAGTTTTGATTTTCCAAATGTTAGTCTTGAAGAACTTACCAAGCACATGCAAAAGCTTACCGGTATCAACTTGATTATGGATAAAGAGTTGAAAGGTAAGATTTCAATCGTAGCCCCTACTCCAATTACCGTTGGTGATGCGTGGAAAGCTTATCTCACCGCTCTCAATATCAATGGGTACTCATTGGTTAAGTCTGGTGCCTTCTGGAAAATCGTTAACTCAAGAGATATTCGCTATACTCCGACTAAGATTTATACTGGGAACTATACTCCTGACACCGAAAACTATGTGATGAGAATTATTCCATTAAAGAATATCTCTTCAACTGAAGTCACTCGCTCGTTCCGTCCCTTTATGTCTCGGTATGGTCGAATTATTGATATCAAACAAACCAATACCATCATCGTTCAAGATACTGGTGATAACATCAATCGTTTAGTTCGCCTTATTCGCTTTATTGATATTCCTGGGCACGAAGAAACACTCCAGATTATTCCAGTGAAACATTCATCTGCTCAAGAAATAGCGGCACTCTTGGACAAGATTTTAAAAAGTTCAACAGGTTCTAAAGTCGCAGGTGCAGTTTCTACCAACTCTCAAGGTCAAAACATTTCTAAAATTATCGCTGAACCTCGCACCAATACCATTATTGCCATGGCCAATGCCCAAGGGGCCAAAGAACTTCGCGACTTGATCTCCAAGTTAGATGTGACAACTCCTGCTGGAAGCGGCGGACAAATTCACGTTTACTATTTGAATTATGGGGATGCCGAAGCTTTAACCAAAACCCTCTCTTCACTAGTCTCCGGAGCTAAAGCGACAAAAACGAATCCTCTTGCCAAAGGCGTGTCAGACAGTGGCACTTCACTCTTTAACAATGAAGTGAAAATAAATGCTGATAAAGACAATAACGCTATTGTGGTAACAGCTTCTCCAACTGATTACCTAACTATTAAAGAAGTTATTAAGAAGCTCGATATTCCTCGCGACCAAGTTTATGTTGAAGGTATGATGATGGAGACAAACGTCTCTAAAGCTCGTGGCTTCGGTATCAGTATTCTTGGTGCTTATGGTTCTGGAAATGCCCAAAGAGCTGGCTTCACAGGCGGTTCAAGTGACTTGGTCAATCTTCTCTCACAAAATATCACCAATCTTGGCGGTCTCTTTGTGGGCGCCGGAGTTGGTAAGAGCGTTGATATTGATGTCGGCGGTCAAAAACTTAAAGTAAATACCATCAATGGTTTGATTACTGCGATTGCTTCAAATTCAGATACCAACGTTTTAGCAACTCCTCAAATTCTAGCTCTGGATAATACAGAAGCAGTTTTTGAAGTTGGCGAATCTGTTCCTGTTGTTGAAAGAACAACTTCGGCCAGTGGAACTTCTGAGTCTGTTAAACAACAAAAAGTGGCCCTAACTCTCAAAATCACACCACAAATTAATAAAGTGACTCGTTTTGTAAAACTCAAAATTGATCAGAAGATTCAAGACTTCTCTAATCGCTCTGTCCCAAGCACAAGCGGTGGTGGTGTTGCAACTGTAGAGAGAACAGCTGTTACTAATGTTGTGGTTCGCGATCGCGATACAATCGCCATGGGCGGCTTAATGAGAGACAAAGAGTCTTTCACCCAAAACAAAGTTCCCCTTCTCGGTGATATTCCCGTTTTGGGTTGGTTGTTTAAAAACCAAACTCGAGTTGTTGAAAAAGTGAACCTCCTCTTTTTCCTAACTCCTAAAATTTTAACTTCATATCAAAAAGCTTCATCTGATACTGTCAAAGATCTCCTTAACCGCCGTGGCGCTCACTTGAAGAGCGTGGTTGGAGAAGACGATCCGTTTGGAACAACTGTTAAAGGGCTTTATGAAAAGGCGAAAGCTCAAGGAGAGGGACCTCTCTATGATACTGATGAGGCCAGTAAGTACCTTCGTCAAAATGACGAGCCAGGTATCGACCAAAAAAGTAATGAAGAAAAAGCAGAAAATGATCAAATCTTTGAACTCAAAGATGATCTCTCTGAAGTCGCTGTCCCTGATTATCAACAGATCATTCAACAAGTGAACGAGAAAAAAGCAGGAACACAGAAGGATTAGTCATGAAAATTTCCGAGGGCCTACTCAAAAAGATGGAAGCCCCTTCTAATAAGATAGGAGAGCTGCTTTTAGCTCATACAAATCTTACTGAAGGTCAATTGAATGAAGCTCTGCAGATTCAAGAAGATTCTGGTCGCTTGATCGGAGAAATTCTTCTCGCAAAAAACTATATAACTCCTCACGATATCGTTAAAGTTTTATGCCATCAGTTTGAAATTCCTTTCATGGCCGATCTTAAGATCGATGATATTGACCCCAATATCACACATCCAGTGCCCATCAACTATGCCAAGCAAAATGAACTCATCCCGATTCTTGAAACGGAAGTGAGTTTGACTGTTGCCATGACAGATCCTTTTAACTTCGATGCCATAAACGATCTTCAAGAACTGTATAAAAAAGAAGTGAAACTGGTTGTGGCTCCTGCGATGAAAATCCAAGAGGCCATCAATCGCATATATGAAAAGGCCACAAGCAATATTGTAGGTTCTCTCGAAGACGAGTTCGAAGAAGGTTTAGACCTTGAAGGTCCAATCGATATCCTCGATGCTGGCGCTGACGAAGCTCCCGTCATTCGTTTTGTAAACTCAATTATTTTTAGAGCTGTAAAAGAAGGCGCTTCAGATATTCACATTGAACCTTACGATCGCGAATCTGTTTATCGCTTTCGTATTAATGGAGTTATGTCTGAAATTCTACGTCAACCAATCAAGGCCCATGCCGCCGTTACTGCTCGTATTAAAGTTATGGCGAAGCTTGATATTGCTGAAAAACGTATGCCTCAAGATGGTCGTATTAAAATTAAAATTGCTGGAAAAGACGTCGATATTCGTCTCTCTACTGTTCCCGTGCAAACCGGTGAACGAGTGGTCATGCGTGTACTCGAGAAGAGTAATCGCGTACTTCAATTAGAGCATTTAGGATTTCACGGAAAAACATTACGAGAGCTGGATGAAATGTCCAAGCGCAAACATGGTGTGATTTACGTTTCTGGACCTACTGGTTCTGGTAAAACCACTACTCTCTTTGGTATGCTCGATCGGATTAAAACTCCTGACAAAATGATCATTACGGTTGAAGATCCGGTGGAATACGAAATTTCTGGAGTTAGTCAGATTCAAGTGAATCATAAAATCGATCTCTCTTTTGCTCGCGCCCTGCGCTCCATCGTTCGTCAAGACCCTGATGTTATAATGGTCGGAGAAACTCGAGATCTTGAAACCGCCCAAATGGCGATTGAAGCTTCACTTACAGGTCACTTTGTTCTTTCTACAATTCACACCAATGATGCAGCTTCATGTCCCAACCGTCTCATCGATATGGGGGTTCAACCCTTCTTGATAGCCTCTTCTCTAATAGCCGTTCTTGCCCAACGTTTGATTCAAACTTTATGTAACGATTGCAAGAAGCCTCATAATATCACTCCAGAAGAACTCAAGGTGATAGGTTTGACCCGTCTTCCGAGTGACGCCACTATTTTTAAATCAGAAGGTTGCCCAAAATGTAATTGGAGGGGTTATGCCAGTCGTACGACAGTTGCAGAGCTGCTTCTGATCACTGATGATATTAGAATGCTCGTGATGCAAAAAGCTGATGCCGCCACAGTTAAAAAGAAGGCCATTGAACAAGGCATGTCGACTCTTCGTCAAGATACAATCTATAAAGTCCTTCGTGGTATCACTTCAATTGATGAAATGGTTCGAGTGATCAACGAAGAAGAAGAAGGTTAGGAATTTAAGTCATGGCCATTTTCAGTTATAAAGGCATTAACAGCAGTGGCAAAGAAATTAAGGCCACAATCAATTCAGAAGGTCTGAATCAGGCTAAGCAAAAATTAAAATCACAAGGTATTATGCTGATCGAAATTGTCGAGCAAAAAGCTGATACCATGAAACAAAAAAATAGTATTAATTTCGGTGGCGGAGTGAACATTGAGGATTTATCACTCATGACACGTCAGCTGGCGACACTAATCAAAGCGAAAATTCAGATTGTTGAAGCCTTATCTGCTTTGATGGACCAGACAGATCACCCCAAATTAAAAATCGTGCTCTCTGAAATTCGTCAAAAAGTGAATGAAGGGAGTTCCCTCGCCGCTTCCCTCAATGATTATCCGAAAATTTTTAATAATGTTTATGTCAACATGGTTGAAGCCGGAGAACAATCGGGAAACCTCGAAGTCGTACTTATGAGATTGGCCGATTTTACAGAATCACAGCTCAAACTAAAAAATAAAATCAAAGGTGCCTTAACTTACCCCATTATCATGGTTCTAATCGGGACGGTGATGTTTGGAGTCATTTTTGCGGTCGTCATTCCCAAGATCGCCAAAATTTTTGTCAGCATGAAACGCGAATTACCTTTAATGACAAGAATATCTATTGGCATTTCAAATATCGTTCAAAACTATTGGTGGCTTTTGATCATTGGCGCAGTAGCGGTCTTTTACTTGATTCGAAAATTTATTGCTTCTCCTCGTGGAGAACTCTGGTGGCATAAAACCATTCTCAAGCTTCCCCTCGTTGGAGAATTGGTCACCATGATCAACGTCTCCCGTTTTAGCTCTACCCTAGCGACTCTTTTAAACTCAGGCGTGCCCATTTTAACTTCTCTCACTATTGTTAAAAATTTGATTGCTAATGTTCATATGCAAAAAGCTGTAGAAGAAGCGCGAACATTTGTCCAAGAAGGGGCATCGATGTCGATACCCTTAATTAAGAGTCAACTATTTCCAACAATGATGACACATATGATTAAGCTAGGTGAACGATCAGGTGAAATTGAGCCAATGTTAATGATTGTGTCAGAGAATTATGAAGATCAGGTAAATAATAAACTCAACAATTTGACTTCTACGCTTGAACCCATCATGATGGTGGCCATGGGCCTAGGCGTTGGCTTTGTGGTCTTTTCTGTCGTTATTCCAATGATGGAGTTGAATAGTATTCAACGTTAATGGTAAAATTCTTGAGTCTCATTTCACATGGAGTTTCTTATAATGAAAAAGTTACAGTTTACATCAGCACGCACAGTTCTTCAGTCTCAGAGAGGCTTCTCTCTTATCGAAATCCTCATTGCCTTAACACTAATGGGTATTGCTGGTACATTCGTTGCAGGAAAGATTTTTGATCAATTTCATGAAGGAAAAGTAAAAGCAGCTATTACTCAAATGGGTATGCTTTCAGGAACGTTAAAAGAATTTAATCGTAAATGTAATTTCTATCCAACAACTGACCAAGGCCTAGAGTCTTTAGTTTCAAAACCGTCAGGCCGCGAATGTAAAAACTATCCGCCAGGTGGTTTCTTTGAAGATGGACAATTGCCAAAGGATCCGTGGGAAGCAGATTATGCTTATGAATCAGATGGAAAAACATTTGATATTATTTCCTACGGTGCAGACAACCAACCAGGGGGAGAGGACAAAGATTGCGATATCTCTTTTCGAAAGGGTGGATGTGTTTCAGCGACTCCAGGAGCTGAAGGCGCAGGATCAGCGGAGAGCGAGCAATAATCCTCAAAACGAATGAATAACGGCCATCAAAAATTTTGGAACGAAAAGGGCTTTACCCTCATCGAAATTTTGATTGCGCTGTTTTTGGGTTCACTACTTTTAGTAGTCGTTATCTCTGGCATCAAGGGCTTTTCCGCCCACGATAAGATGAAAGAAGAAATGGATCAACTTGAACGCGCCGTTCGTTTTGTTAAAGACGAAGCGGTGCTTCGAAATACTGTCGTCCGTCTTCGCCTCTTCCTCAATAAGGAACCTCAGCAATATACTGTAGAGTTTGGTCCCGATGGTAACTTCGTCATTCCGAAATTCATTCTTCAAGATGAGGATAAACTCTCCCTTTCTGATAAAGAAAAAATGGAGAAAGATGTGAAACGCTTTAACTCCAAATTTTCTAAGGTCGACGAGTATGCCGAAGAGGCTCGGGAATTTCATGATCGAGTCAAACTAGTGGGAGTAGCAACTTTATCTGCAAAAAAACTCATTACCGAAGGGGAAGCAGCGATTTATGCTTTTCCCAATGGAGAAATCGATGATGCTCTCATCGTTTTAGCGACAGATCAAGAAGTGGGTGCGATCAAAATCCCCTCTTTGCAACCAGGCATTGATCAAGAGATGGAACTTTTTGAAAACAACGATGCCGATCTGATAGATGCTCAACAGAAAAAGGCCCGCGAGGTATACGAACAATGGCTCAAGTGAGTAAAAAACATTCGCAAGCTGGTTTTTCACTTATCGAGGTGATGATTGCGACAGCGATCTTCGCCGTTTTTATTGTGGCCTTTGTTTCAAGCCAAGGTCAAAACCTCTTTAAATCAGTCAATATGAAGAAAGAATTGGCCTTGACAGAATTGGCCGAGATGAAAATAAATGAGCTTCTCATTGCTCCACCAGAATTTCGCGAAAGCCTAACTGAAGCCTCCGCTGAAACCAAAACCTTTGATGACTATCCTGAATACGAATATTCCGTTCGCATGGCAAAATTCTTTGTTCCCGACCTTGCAAAGATTCAAGGAACAGAAGAAGGAGAAGCTGAACCAGATCCCCTCCAAGCACGCGTCTTTGAACAGATAAAGAAAAATCTGGAGGAAGTTATTTGGCAAATTTCAGTTACAGTGAGGCATAAAGAATCAGATGAAAAGTATGAGCTCAGCAGTTGGCTGATTAATGATAAGGCGCAAGTCAATGTTTCAGGCTTTTAACAAACATCACCAGAGAGGATTTTCTCTGATAGAGATTTTGGTTTCTACAACCATTCTCTCTTTTATGATGGCCTCCATTTATACAATGGTTGATCAAAATGCCAAAACCAACCGCACAGTCACTGTCGAGGATAGAGATTTTTTAGCTGGCCATATTGCACTCAATAAAGTGGAAGAAGACCTTTCACAAATTTATTCATCACTTTATTACGCTGGAAGAAAACGACCTCGTCCAGACGATCCTCCTCAAGATCAAGAGCAACAAGCCACCAATGCACTATTTCCTTATAATACTATAGTTGATGTACCCGCTCCTATCATCGACTCAGAAGACAAATCATCAATTGTATTTTTATCAAGTTCAGGCAGAAGAAAATTTGAAGATCAAAAACAATCTCATTTCTTATGGGTTAAGTATTCATTAAAAAATAGAGAAAAAGAAGCTGACAATGAATTACCTCAGGGTGAATACCAACTTATTCGTCAAACCATCGCTGAAAATATTTATTCGCCTAACCAAGATTGGGATAAAGAACGAGAACAAATAGTTCTCGATAATGTAAAAGATTTTGTCATCGAGTACTGGGATACGAAAAGAAAAAAGTTTGTAGAATCTCCTAAAGAGCTTGATGTCGATGAACGTCTGGCCCCTAAAGGTTTTCAAGTTAAAATTAATTGGCTTGATCGCAATGGTTATGAATTAAGCGCTCTCAAAGTCATTCGTCCTTTATGGCCAGCTTTTGATACATTAAAAGATGAGTTAGAACGACGTCCAAAAGTTGATCCAAATAAAGCGGCTGATCCAAACAATCCACGCTTTCAACCTGATGATGAAGAAGGAGATGGTTTTGACAATTAAACGAAGTCAACATTCTTCAGAAAGTGGAGTGGCCATATTATTGGTTATTTCTGTCATCGCAATTCTCGCCTATTTATTGGCAGACTTAACTTATGAGACCAATTTAAATAGAATTCGTGGCTTCAATATTCAGGATAAAGTTCAAGCAAAACTCAATGCTGAATCAGGTCTTCGTTTGGCGCTTACGAAGCTTCGCCTTTATAAAGAAGGGAGAAATTTATTAGAGAAAAATGATTCTGCTAAAGGAGTCATTCAGCCTTCTACAATCGAAGCTGTTGCCATCTCCCCCTTTATCTTTCCTATTCCAAACTCTCCTAAATTTAGTCTTATTCAAAGAACAGCAGTTGAAGAGTTCACTAAGAAAACTTTTTTAAAAGGTGAGCTTTCTCTTACCATTCAAGCCGTTCGAGGATTCCTCAATCCCAATACTTTAAGATTTATTAAAAAGAAGCCTAATCCCGATGATCCAGACCAGACAAATCCTGATGATAATGCAACAAATGACGACACTGATGGCACTTCTACTATTGCAAAAACTCCTCAGAAGTATTTTGAAACAAAATTAGTCGACCTGCTCACTCGTAAGATTAAAGAAAAAAGTGAAGAAGATGATGAATTCAATGCCGCTTATGCCAATACTGATCCAAGCCTCTTGGTGAAAGAGCTTAAGTATTATGTTAATGCCCCAAATGCGTATGAAGAAGCAGAAAAAGCTGAAATTGAGGCGCTCTATTCTGGTAAAGGCTTATCAGTAAAGCATGCTCCTCTTACTAGTATTGATGAGCTCTACGCCCTCGAGGGTTGGACAGACACTCTGGTTGATTTAGTGAAAGAAGAATTAACAGTTCATGAAACTTCAATTATTGCCGTTAACGAAATCACCAAAGAGCAGTTAAAACTTATTTTTCCTAATGTGACTGATGAACAATCGGAAGAATTTTTTAAATATCGCGATGGTGATAAACAACTTCAAGACCCGCCCCATCCTTTTAAAAAAGTTGAAGATTTTAAAGAAGCCATTATTGGACGCTTTGGAATTGCCGACAACACCAGCTATGACGAAAGGATGCAAGAGCTAAAGAATGCTGGCCTCCAAGTGGGAACTGCCGGAAAGCTTTATCGAGTCATCAGCGTCGGAAAATTCAACAACAGTACCTATTCGATCACTGCCTATGTTGATATGCCAATTAAGCCACCTCCTCCTCCAAAAAAGAAAGACCCCAATGATCCCAATTCCACCGTTCAAGATCCAAATGATCGGGGAACAACCGACACTACTGATCCCAATAATCCCGATGCTGCCAAAAAAGAGAAGATTGAACTTCTCGATCCTCGAATCATTGAAATCCGAGTAGGTGAGTCAAGTTAATAATGCTGTAGACCGTAAGGGTACTCACTTGGTATCATATCCTTATGAATATTCTTGCCGTAGACATTGGAAGTTACTCGGTCAAATTTCTTGAGCTTTGGCTTGAGCGAAGAAGTACCAAACTTATCTCTCATCAAGAGGTTATCATCGCAGAAGCGCGTGAATCTTTTGAAGCTGATGCGACACTTCAGCAAATTCAATTTGAAATCATTAAAGCATATTTTAAAACCCCATTTGAGGGAAAAGTCATTTTTCAATATCCAGAAAATATGACAACAACCAGATATCTCGATATTCCTGTTGTTGCTCGTAAGAAAGTTGAAATGATGATTCCGTTTCAATTAGATGAGATGCTCCCCTTCCCTGCTACTGAAGCTCACTATATTAAAAGGCTTGAAAAGGTAGCGCAATCAACTCATGTCACTGTTGCCATTGCCAAGCAACAAGAGTTTTTTCAATTTTATAATGGACTAACAGATGCTTCGATTTTACCCAATAGCTTAGTCAGTGAACTCTTAGTTGTAGACTCGTATTTCAGAGGTAAACCAAAGGCTCCAGAACATCCTATAATGCTTTTAGATATTGGCCATCAAACCACAAAGTGTTACATCATTAAGAATAATCAAATTGTGACTAATCATATTTCTTACGTTGCAGGTAAAGTCATCGATGACATGATTGCTGGAACTTACAAGATTGATACTAAGGAAGCTGTTACCTATAAGCATCAAAATTGTTTTTTCTTAACTGAAGGTCAATACGACCAAGTTTCTAAAGAACAACAAGATTTTGCTTTAATGATGAAACAAGCTTTTTGGCCCCTCGTCATGGATATCCGTCGTTGGGATGTGGGTTTTCGCTCTAAGATGGGTGCTTCAATTGGGGGCATTTACCTCACTGGTGGAACAAGTAAAATAAATAATATTTCAAATTTTTTAGAACAGGCCGTCGGTATCAAAGTCGATTTTCTAGATGTTCAAGAAGATATTATTCAAGCACAAGACAATCTCGATGGTGACGAATCCGCTTTTTGGCTAAGTTCACTTATGGCTCGTATCGGACTCTTCAAGAATCCCCCTGGAACGTTTCTCTTTGGTCCTTATTCAGGAAAAGCTGGAGGTGGTTTATCACTGCTTTCTACAAGCTTTCTCTTTACTAGAACTCTAGCATTAGTTGGAATCTTGGGTTTTTTCCTCTTAACTGAGAGATATTTTTACTTAAAGCCCCGTCTCAAAGAAATTTCTTCTAAAATATCAAAATCACTTAAAAGTGATTCTCTGGCCCTCAATTCTCGCATCAAACGCTTGTACCCAAAAAATCCGGAAGCCGTTATTGCGGAGTTGAATAAAAAAGATCGCTCTATTGAACAGAGTTTAAAATCAATTCAAAGCTCAGCGAAAGTAAATGCAATTGATCCCCTCGTAAGCATCAGCCGATTGCTTCCCAAGGAGCAGAATTTTTACATGAGCCAATTTAGCACAGATGGTGCTTTGGCAAAGGCTTTGTTTACTTGTGAAAATAGTGGAACGAGAGATGTGTTGATTGAAAGACTAAATACTCTCAATCTTCCAGGGAAAAACATCGAAAAGAAAAATGAAAAAGATGTGGTACTAACTTTTGAGGATATTCAATGAAAGAAAGTCTTTTTAAAAAGGTAGATACCTTTATTTTTAAGCAGGTCGAACTGATTAAGAGTCATCCCCAAGTGACTCCCCTTTTGGCGAAGATTGAGCAATTACCCGATGCTCAGCAAAAGATTATTAATCAAGTTTCGACATTAATTCTCGGTTTTTCTCCTCTCTTTATTTTCTTAATTCTCTTTTTTCAAAATGTTTCCCTTAGAAGTGAACTTGATTCCAATGAAGAGCTCTTAGCGGTCATCAATAATATTGCTTCAAAAAGTAATGAACTTTCCCAGGTCACTCGCCAACTAGCAGGACCCCAAGCATATGAGGACCAATCTGCTTTTGAGCAAAAATTAAGAGGACTTTTGGGGGGAAAAGGAATTGATCCCACCAACGTAAACGTTCAAAATTTTGAATCCGGACAATCAACAGAAGAAATAACGAGCTTTAGCGCTTCTCTCTCTTTCAAAAGGCTCTCCACAGTTCAAATGATCGACGTGATAGAAGGTTTTATGATTCAAGACAAGATGAAAATTAGCAGTCTCGAAATCAGTCGAAATGATGAAAACTCCACACTCGCAGGTACTATTGGAATTCAGCACATTGGAAAACGAGGCTTATGAGTAAAGTAAAGCTTTCAGAAGCGACCCTTTTTGATGATATCTATTTGTTGAAAGGAACAACATTAAGATTTATCAGTTATTCTGTGGTTGCCATTGTCATCGGATTTGTGACTCATTTTCCTGTTAAATCAATCCTTATTAATAATATTGAAAAAGCGCTAGCAACTCTTCCTTGTCGTTTGGAATATCAAGCTTTAGATCTTGGTTTTTTTCCGCCAGCGGTAATGTTAAAGTCGGCAAAGGTTCCAGCTGGTTGCTTTGGTGATAATGGTCAAATTAAGCTTTCACAATTTAAAATTAATCTTGGATTACCTTCTCTTTATCCTCTGGGACTAAAGCTTCACACCTTAGTCACTTCTGATAAATCTGTTCTGCATATTTACCCTTTGCTCACTTTTAGTGGAATCGTTATTAAAATTGAAGACAGTGTCATAGATCACGCTCTCATCAATGCTCTTTCTTCAAAAATTAAAATTCGCGGTAAATTTAATCCAGAGATCTTAATGAAACTCAAAGGCAATGTGGTTGAATCGGCTGAATTTAAAATTGAAGGCCAGCAATTTCAAATCATGGGTCAAAACATTATGGGATTTGAACTGCCAGATTTAAACTTCCAAAAGCTAAGTACTGCTGGCACTTTAGAAGGTGAAAACCTCAATTTAAAGAAAGCCGAATTGGGTGATAATAACTCCCCAGTAGTTGCAAGAATAAAGGGGCTCATTCGGCTTAACCAAGTCAATGCTCTCTTCTCAAATCTCGATCTCGAAGCCGAAATGAAATTTTCTGATCAGTTTTTACAAAATTTTAGTATTCTCAATTTGGTTTGGCGCCTCGATCAGCAAACGAAGCATGATGGATATTATAAAATGCGCTTAAGAGGACCACTTACAAGCCTTCAAAATCCAGAATTTCTATAGTATTGTCCGTAAATGAAAAATGCCGCTCAAAATCTGGCCACTCATTTAGAACAAGTGATCCCTCAACATGATTGTTCTGAAATTTACGGTTACTCTTTGTTTCCTGCCGGAAAATTATTTCGCCCCCGCCTTGCTTACGCAATGGCAATGGATCTAGGATTATCAGAGTCTGACTTTACGCCCGCACACCCTATTTCTCTCCTCGCCTCTAGTATCGAAATGCATCACGTCTACACACTTATTCACGATGATCTCCCTTGCATGGATGATGATGATATCCGTAGAGGCAGGCCAAGTGCTCATAAACAATTTAACGAGTGGATGGCCGTGCTGGCCGGAGATGGCCTTCTTAATGCCTCATTTCAGCTTCTCTCTCGCATTGATAATCCCAATTTAGCAAAGCTTTTAAGATTTTATTCTTGGGCAACGGGAGCTAAGGGGCTCATTCTTGGACAGATGATGGATCTCAACCAAGAGGCCGGACAATCATTGGCGCGATTGATGGAGATTCATCGACTTAAAACCTCCCGACTTATTCAAGTTTCATTATGCGGACCAGCAATTCTTCTTTCAGGAAAATTTGAATTCATTCGAAGCTATCGATTAGGAGACGCTCTAGGAGTTCTCTTTCAGCTCATAGACGATCTCAGTGAGTTGGGTGAACCTTTAGGTGAGCATGAAATGGCAATCAATCCATGGGTCAAAAATAGTGCTCAAACTCTAAAAGCTTATGAACTCTATTTTCACAAAGTTGAAAAGAATCTCTCTGGGCTCGATCATACAAGTAAAGTTGTTTCTGAATATATTCAATTGATGACCAAAAAAATGGCTTCCACAGAGGAAGCCATCAATAAGATAACTGGTTCGAACTTTTTTAAAAAATCAATTCATCCACTGCTTGCGCGCTTTAATTGAAGTCAATTGCGCTTGAACTTCGAGCCATTTGTTCTTGGCCGTTTGAAGATCATCCCAATAGCTTTTTGCTGGTGGAGTTATTGCTTCGTTTTTGACTGGTTCAGCAGTTATGATGACCTCTTCTTCTACAGGTAGAAGATTCTTCATCGCCATTCTAGCTTTTTCGACAGTCATTTTATCAACGAAAAGAAATTTTTTGATTTTAAGAATAGATTCAATATCACCATGCTCGTAAAGTTTTTGACCAGTCATCGAAACAACCGGAGAAATTTCTTCAAATTCAGTTTCCCAAAAACGAAGAACATAAGGCTTTACGCCAGTGAGGGAACAGACTTCATCTTGCTTGAAAAAAGACTTGTTGGGGATCTGAATATCGCTATCCATGATTACCTCCGGAATACTATTCGTCATCACCATCCATATCATCATCTAAACTTGGATCTTCCGAGTTAGACATGAATGAAGAAAGTGCTCTTGAAGTTCCATCTTTTGGTGGCAACGAAGTATCTTCCTTGCCTTTATCATCTAAGCGATGTGAATATCTCATCGTCACATCTTCTTTCAAAACCTGTGATGGCTTGAAAGTAAGAACGCGTCTTGCAGAGATTTCCATAGCTTCACCAGTCTGAGGATTTCTCCCGACTCTAGTGGCTTTGTCTCTAATTGAAAAATTACCAAAGCCTGAAATCTTGACTTTCTCACCCTTAGACAAAGTGTCTTTGATGATTTTGAAAACAAGATCGACCAAATCGGCAGCTTCCTTCTTGGAAAAACCGGCCTCTTTGTAGACTCTTTCGACGATGTCCGCCTTAGTCAAACTCATAACTATTCCTCCGTGAATCCTCTTTCAAGCAAATCTGAACAAAAGTCCTATTATTAATAGGTTAACAAGAAGCTTAACGGAATGCCATAAAAAACTTTTAGGTACTTAGGTACTTTTTTTGAAAAAGGAGCAGAGAGACTTCTTTTTTAGTAAAAAGTCCCTCTGTATCCGACGGAGCTACTCAAGATTATTTCTTAGAACGTGTCTTTTTTTGGGCTTTATCCAGCTTTTTACGGATTTCAGCCTTTTCTTTATCTTTGGCCGCTTGCCAATTGGTCATATAAGTCTTCACTTCTTCGAGTTCCTCGATCAGTTTTTTTCTGACCAATGAATCCGATCTATGAACTTTTTCAAAATCCGCCAATTTCTTCGTATCTTCTTTAACTAAAAGCTGACGCTTTTCAACTTCTTCTTTTGTCATACGATAGATCGGCATATCGGCGAGGTAATCACTATATGTATATTTTTTGCTTTCTAGATATTCAACGAAAGTCTTACGATTGCGAGACTTGGTTGCAACTTCATATTCTTTTTGTTTAATAAAACGAATGATCTCATTGTTCTGACGAATCTTGTCGCCATATTCTTTTGAGAGAAGTTCGTATCGCTTCTTCACAACGCCTAAACGTTGTTCAGCAAAAATTTCAAGAATTTCTTCGGCGTGATTAAAAATGCGAACACCGCGCTCATTGATCAAAGTGTAATTCGGAACCCAAGAAGCATTCACGCTCATGGTTTTTTCAACTTCTTCCAATGATGGTTGCTGACCACGTTTAAAAATTAACTCTATCTTTACATCGTTATCAACAGTAGCGTCGATATAGTCTTTGATAAAATCACTTTCGAGATATTTATTAAGATAACGATAAGTCTTGGTCGAATCATACCCTTTCGGAAGCTCCGTGATGTAGATTGAACCGTTGATCTCTTCAAACTTCATTGAGAACATGAACTTTCCGTTCTCTGCTTCAATTTTCGATTTGTAGTTGTGGACATAAGGCTTAATCTTTTTGGCCTTACCTGTTTGCACATACTGAATCATAGAATCGCATAAATCTTTGTGATGAAAACTAGGGATAACAGAAGAAAAGCCAGTTCCAATTCCCTCAGCTCCGTTCATAAGCATGATCGGAAGTTTAGGCAGGAGGGCCAAAGGTTCCATAACAGTTTCGTCATAATTAGGAATCATTTGAACTTGATTCATATCATCGAACAAAATATATTCTGCCATTTTTGAGAGACGACATTCGATATATCGAGCTGCCGCAGGAGCCGTTTCCATTCTTTCACCAAAATAACCCTTTTTATCAATCAAAGGATAATTATTCGAGAAAGTATAATCTTGGGCCATATTAACAATAGTTTGTTCAATAGAAGCTGGACCATGCGGATGCAAAGTTAAAACAAGTCCGGTTGCTGAAGAAACTTTAATGTTTCCTTTGCTCTGATTTTTCCAAAGGGTAAAGAGAATACGGCGCTGTCCTGGCTTCAATCCGTCTTGAAGATAAGGAATCGCACGATCCATCAATGTATAAATTTGATAATTACGATATTCTTCTTTTACTATTTCCTCGAGAGGAACAGCATCTAGTGAATGAAGATAATTGTCTTGCATATGCCAATTTTCCTTTTACGCTCTTGCAGATTTTGATTTTGTCTTAGTAGAAGCTTTTTTCTTTGCTTTCGCGGCTGGTGCAGCCTTAGCTTTGGCCCTCGTTTTCTTAGCGGCCTTCACACTGCTTCCACTTGGAGCGCTCGTATTATCGTTCATCGACATCGATGAACCATCAGGATCAAGCAAAAGATCTTTTCTTAAATTTGTGTCTTTACCAAAGCAAATATCGAGCATTTTCTTAGCGTTTTCAGCATCATTAGCTGAGATCACCATATAATTTTCTCGAGACATGACTTGTTTCCAAGCTTCAGGAGACATTTCTCCCAATCCCTTGTTGCGATGAATGGCCTTGATTTTTATATCTTTGCGTTTTTTCATTTGCTCTAACTGTTCAGGTATTTCCACAAAAAGTGTGTCCTTATCAGTCACAACTTCGAATAGAGGTGCTTTCGCTAATTGAATCATTCCTCTTTCGAACAATTCCGGCCAAAAAGTATAGAAGAAATTGGTTAAAAGTGTGTTGATATGCCCGCCATCCACGTCAGAATCGGCCAAGAAGACGATTTTTGAGTAGAAAAGTTTGTCAAAATCAACAGGTTCACCCAGCATTAAACCAATTGAGCCCATAATATCTGCAAATTCAGAATTTTCGATAACATCTTTAACAGTTGCTTGTGAAACATTGAGAGGCTTCCCTTTCAAGGCAATTCCACCCTGATACAGTTTATCGCGGGCCGAGCGCAAACCGCCAATGGCCGAATCCCCTTCGCAAATGAAAAGAGTACATTTACTTCGATCGCGTCTTTCGTTGGCATCGAGTAATTTTTCAACTCGTTGTTTTTTTAATTTTTTTGTTACTTTTGAAGCATCTTTCAATTCTTGAAAACGGTGACGGGAAGAAGCTCTCTCTATGACGAGATCAAGATATTCCTTATTCTTACGAATAAACTTATCGACATATTTGGCCATGAACTGCTCAAGGCCTTTCTCCAAGTTCAAATCACGAACCAATTTTCTCTTTGTTTGAGATTCAAAACGCGGGTTGGGCATAAGAATACCCATGACAAATGTCACACCGGTCAGAATATCATTATCGACAATTGAAATTTTCTCTTTTTTCACTGCTCGCTCTAGCTTTTCTTTAACCGAATTGATGAAAAGTCTTCTCACGCGATCTTGATGAAAGCCACCGTCATAAGTAGGCGTAGAATTGACAAAAGAAATGAATCTTTCGCGATCTTCACTCTTGAAATCGATCGAAAGTGACAAGTGCATATCGATGCGGCCTTTTGCCTTCTTGCCTCTTACTGTCGTCGTTTCAAAATCATAACTCTCTTCACCAAAGAGTTGGGCCGTTTCTTTATTAATTCGTTCTGCAAGTTCTAATAATCCCTTCTTAAAGTGGTACTTTTCTTTATTAAAAGTAAAAGTGAGTCCAGGGTTATTAAAGGCCAAATCGATAATTCTTTTACGAAGCAATTCTTCATCAATCGTATTGTTTTTATAAACTTCTTTCGCCAAAACCAATTCAATCGTCACTCCTGAATGACCTGTGTACTTTTTAGCAGGTGATTTCTTCGTTTTGAGCGCACCATCGAGGAAAGTATAAGTCTGTTCTTTCTTAGTATTATAGTGACGAACTGTGGCCTTAAAAAGATCACTGGTTAAACAAGTCGCAGAGGCACCTAAACCATTTTGTCCGAGTGTACGATAAAGAAAACCCTTCTCATCGACGTCTTCATCTTTAAATTTTGAACCTGTCCTAAATTCTGTGTAAACTTGGCTGACTTTATCTAGGGGAAAACCAATTCCATTATCTGAAATTGTGACCGTTTTCTTATCGGCATCAAGGATAGTATTGATCTCGGTAACATGGCCGCGATAATACTCGTCGATACAATTATCGAGAATTTCTTCAATCGCTTTTGATTTAGCTTGGTGGAACTGAACAGTCTTGAATTCAAGACCAGTATCAGTGTAAACATAGGTCTCGAGGTCTTCGATATCATTGGAACCAAAAACCAAAGTAATCCGATTGCGACAGTGCCATCGTTGGTCTTTGCTTTCAATTACTGCGTCAACCGCCTTACCTCGGCGTTTAACTGTTTCGCTGCCCATTTGCTTGTTGCCCCTTGCATGAATATGATAAACTGGTGAAATTATAAAGAGGTTAAAGGGCCAGCAAGGTCCTTGAAAAGGCGCAATGCAAAATTTTATCGTCATTTCTTACATTTATTTGGCCATTTTTTGCCCTATTTATGGTGCGGAAGTCCCTCAAATTTCAGTTTTTGATCAAATTCCTGAAGCCGCTAAAAAAAATATTCAAAAAAATGAGATTTATGCCCATTCTGAAGTCGAATCGGCCAAAGATTGGCAGTCATTAGAGTTTCAAATCGTAGGGGAAACAGATAAAAGTTGTAGAGACTCTCTGCGCAAACTATCCCGTTATGAAACCTATTCTAACTATGTTGGCTTTATTAAAAAGTCCTCATACAACGACGAAAAAGAAAGGGTGCATTTTGCTCTTTCTTCCAGCCTCCTTCCCTTTGACATGATTTTGGAATTTAGACTTCCCCGTATAAAACAAGCTGGCGCTTACCCCTTTTCCTTCGACAGTGGTTTTTTGAAAGATTTGAAAGGAGTGATTCAAGTCGAAGAACATGTAGGAAAATGCCTTTTTTTTACAACCGCCTCTTGGAAGGGAAAATCGACAGGAATTCCCGACTCTATTTTGAGCTTTTTTAGCCAAGCTTTATCAAAGCTATCAATGGAGAATATGTTTAGAATCGCCAAATAATACTGCTACGCTCAAGGACAACTGCTTCTCTTGCCATTATGATCGCTCCTTCATGAAAGTTTTAAGAATATCAGCCAGTGATACCCATAATATACGTCACAAAATGTTGCGGCAGGATTTCTCACTCGAAGAGTGTGTCTTTCCCGGAGATGAAGAAGATCAAACCTTTCATCTTGGGGCTTTCATGGAAAACAAGCTGGTCAGTGTCGCTTCTTTTTATTATGAAAACTCTCCTGAATTTCTCGATGAACATCAGTATCGTTTGAGAGGTATGGCCACGATGCCTGAATTTCAACACCAAGGTTTAAGTAGCGAATTGCTCAAAATGGCTTTTCCTATGGTAAAGCAAAATTTTTGCACCCTTTTATGGTGTAATGCCCGTGTTAGTGCCGAGGGATTTTACACGAAAGTTGGTTTTCAAAGAAAAGGCGATATTTTTGAAATACCGGGAATTGGTTCTCACATTCTCATGCTAAAACCTATTGATTAATTTCTTTTTTCTTATTTTTAAAGTTAACGCAAAAAATTTTGTTTTTAGGTTGATGAATCTGTTCGTACTGTTCTTTAAAGCATTCTTTTTGGTTTTTAAATTTTTTCAGTGGTGCACAGGAAAGAACACTTCTCTTGTCTTCGATATCTTTCTCTCTACTCTGGCGGCAATTCTCAAAAGAGACGTCATTCACACACGCGAAGTAATGTCCTGAGCAATCGTATATGAGAAACTCACCCTGTTTATAATCCGCCGAAATAATAGGTTCGAGCATACTTTTTTCAAACTCCTCTACTTCCTTCTCTACTTCCTTCTCTACAGGAGTTGGAGTCGGAGCTGGAGTCGCCATAACCTCAGTCTCTACTTGAGCAAAAACAGTGAATGTCGAAAAGACCAGAAGTTCCCAAAACATGTAGCTCTCCATGCTGACAAAGCTTCTTCATTGTATCATAATGAATGAGATTTGATTTTTTGGAGTAAATATGTCGGTCATACACAATAAAACTTTTAGCATTATTGCAGAAGGCATCCAACAAGCTTTAAAAGCTATGGGTCATGCTGACATTTTAACTCTCGAATCTATTGCAAACTCATTAACAGAACCTCCAGACAAGAAAATGGGACATTTAGCATTTCCCTGCTTTCCTTTGGCAAAGGCCCTTAAGTCAGCCCCTCCAAAGATTTCTGCAGAACTATTAAGCCACCTCCCGCAAAACCCTCTTGTAACTAAAGCCACCCCAGTGGGACCCTATCTCAATTTTTTTCTCGACCTACAGACGCTGGGAAAAATTGAAATTGAAGAAATATTGAACGGAAATTATTTCAAAAGAAAGCTCATTGCAGGAAACCAAAAAACCATGGTTGAGTACTCTCAGCCAAACACCCATAAAGAACTCCATGTGGGTCATATGCGAAATCTTTGTTTGGGCAACGCCGTGGTGAGAATTGCTCGTTATGCTGGAGTGGAGACAACTGCTGTCACTTATCCAGGAGACGTTGGAACTCACGTTGCGAAATGTCTTTGGTATTATAAAAACCATTACAAGGGACAGATTCCGACTGAAAATAAAGGAGCTTGGCTTGGAACGCTTTATTCCAAGGCCCATATCATGCTCGAAGATCAAATAGGGACTGATAAAGAGGATTCAAACCGCCAGCAATTAACAGCAATTCTCAAACAGCTCGAACAGAAATCGGGCGAATATTACGATCTTTGGAAAGAGACCAGAGAATGGTCAATTGCCCTGATGAAATCAGCTTACGACTGGGCCGATGTACAGTTCGATCGCTGGTTTTGGGAATCAGAAATGGACAGCCCATCCCTTGAGTATGCCCAAGAACTTTTAGCTCAAGGAAAATTGGTCAAAGATCAAGGTGCTGTCGGTATGGATTTATCTGATGATGGTCTTGGCTTTTGCTTACTGATAAAAACAGATGGCACGGGACTCTACGCCACCAAAGATGTGCTTCTCGCCAAAAGAAAATTTGAAGAATTCGGTGTCGATCGCTCAGTTTATGTCGTCGACAATCGTCAGGCCCATCACTTTCGCCAAGTTTTTAAAGTCCTCGAGAAATT
The DNA here is from genome assembly GCA_002786715.1 of Bdellovibrio sp. CG22_combo_CG10-13_8_21_14_all_39_27. Classification (GTDB taxonomy): domain Bacteria; phylum Bdellovibrionota; class Bacteriovoracia; order Bacteriovoracales; family Bacteriovoracaceae; genus 21-14-all-39-27. Next base: position 125,212 of record PCTW01000064.1, on the reverse strand, counting down.
GGGCTTTGAAAAAGCCTCTCAATGCTCGCATTTGCAATACGACGTGGTCGAGCTACCCGATGGGGCCATGAGCTCGCGCAAAGGCAATATCGTGCCTCTCATGGATCTTATTCATCAAATGGAAGATTCTATTAAGAATAATTATCTCAACAAATACTTAAGTTCAGAAGAGAACAAATGGTCTCAAGCAGAAGTTGATGAAACCGCCAAAATGATTGCCAATGGGGCGATCAAATTTGGTATGATTCGCATCGACAACAATCGCAAGATTGTTTTTGATATGAATGAATGGTTAAAACTTGATGGGGAAACAGGTCCTTATCTGCAATATGTTCACGCCAGAATTTCAACCATGTGTAAAAAGCAAGGCTTTGACCAAAAGCAAACGGTTCAGTGGAGTTCTCTAAAAGAAGGACCTGAGAATGCCTTAATGACAAAATTGTATCTCTTCAACAATATTGTCACTAGCTGTGCTGAGCAATGGAAAACGATTCACCTCTGCTCTTACCTCTACGATCTTGGAAAACTCTATAATCACTTTTATGCTGAATGCTCGATTTCAAAAGCAGAAACAGAAGAACTCAAAACAGCTCGATTGGCCCTTTCCTATGCAACTGGTGAAGTGATCAAAAAAGGATTAGAAATCTTAGGGATTAAATCTCCGCAAAAGATGTAACTGTTTATGGCCAAGAGTTTTCGTGCATGGCCTTTTCAACCAGCTCACTAATTTTCTCTTTTTCTTTAGTCATTTGAGCATCGCTCAAAGCACCATTCATCATAGGCCCCAGAATATGAGTCGAGAAGTGAGAGATCGCTTTCTTGCCTGAAGGTTGATAGCGAAGATTATCACTTCGACCTCCATCAAAGCGGTTACCCCAGAAAAAATCTTTGCGTTGCACTCCATGCCAAAGGGCCGCGACAGGAACGGCAATGACAGATGTCCACCCCGTTTCAATACCTGCACGTTTCTGATCAAGTTCCTTCTGGAGAACAGCTCCCAGTATGGTTTCAGAAAAACCATTGAGTCTTGTATCTTGAGCAAGTACTGCCTTTATATCGGCTATTTCTTTGGTAGGTAATTCGAAACTTGCGTTTTTATTGTTTAAAATTGGCAACAACCAAGACTTTTTCAAATTATCAAGAGCGGCCTTACCTCTTGGGTTTTTACTCGAAAAAAGTGATTCGATCATTTCTTTCGAAGTTAGATAAGAAATTAAAGAAAGATCCAACCCATACTTAGTAAAGAACGGTATGAGTTCATTTCTAATTTGATCTGCGATAAAGCCTTTGATTAATATATCAACCATATCTGAGTTGACTAGTAATTGATTAAGTTCTTGCACATCAACATATCCGTCTTTCTTTTCAATTAAAGCTTGCGCATCTACTTCAAACTTTGAAAATGAATTCATCAAGGCCTTATTATCATAATTAACGGCCCCGCCAATATACTGAGAAACTTGAGGTATAAACTTCTTAATTAAATCAACCACTCCTGTCCAAGGTTTCTCTCTTGCAGGTCTATCTTCTTTTGAGCGAACAGACTCAAGATCAAGAAAGAGCTCTTTGCCTGATTTCGTTTTATAAGAAACGATATGATCTAAGGTTTGAGCCAACTTTTCTAATGCCTGCTTCGAGCGAAGAGTTAAAGAAGGACCTGAAACTTCTTCAATTTTTGTTACGACGCCCTTAATCAATGGCGGAAGGCCTTTATTAATTAAACACTGTTGGACTTTATCTATCGTAGTACCCAAAGAAATATCTTCACTTTCAAGCGCTTTATTACTCTTCTGTTCTAGGCAAGCATAGTAGCTTGAAAGTTCTTCTGCTTGAGTCTTCGTTAAGTCTTTATCTGCTGCGATCTTTGAAACTGCTTGAGAGGCAGCACCAGAGATTAAACTCACCACACAGCGGTCCATAGCGATACCAAACTTATCAATGCTAATCGCAAATCCAACTTTTTGTGCACAACTTCGGAAAACCTTGCTTTGATCTTTGACAATGTCAGCGACAAAACTTGGATCACTTGAAACGAGAGAAAGTATATCCTGCATTTTAAGTGGTATAAAAGCATCTGTGAGTTCAAAACGCATTCTATTCAAACACTCATCAAAGAGTACTTCTGGTGCATTCGGTTTCTCGAAGTCTTTCAAACAGGCATCCACATTTTTGTTAGCGAGATTAATTGCATTTTCTCTTTTGAGAAGAAACTCAGCTCTTTGTTCGCTGGTAAAATGATTAGGAACCTTTAAAATTTCGTTAACCATATTAGGAACAAGGACTGGAACCAGAGCTCTGGCCGTTTCAATCTTCAACATTTTCTTCAAATTTTCAAAGGCAGCTTTTTTCTCTGGACCTTTTTTAGCAGCGATATCTTCAGCTTTTAAACGCAATTTCTCACCAGTCACTTTGTTAATGATGGCATTCACTTGATCTTTAGAAATGTATTTATTTATCGATTCGGTATCTAAGAACGATGCCAAAATGAGCTTAGCCGATTTTTGAGTAACATCAACTTCTGTTTTCTTTAGACAAAGATCCATTTTCTCATCTGCAGTTCCTTTTGCACTATTGAAACACTCTTCGACTGAATGGGAGGCAACCACTTTCATTTCATCAATTTGTGATTGCCCTTGAAGCAATCCATCTTTAACTAACCCTGCTCCAATTTCTTGTATAACTTCAGGAGCGATGAGTTTTACAGCTTTAATTTTGATTCTATCGATGACGACATTAAGTTCATCTCCCCTTCCATTCATAGCATCTTTGAGTTGATCACCCAATTTATCGCTATCATTGAAGAGCCTAGGTCGAATTTTATCTTTAATTTCAAGCGCTCTTTTATTAACATCTTCAGGTTCACCTTCTAATGACGCTTTGATTTTGCTAACCAATACGAAATCGATAACTTTGTCAGCAGCCTTCGTTTTAAGCCCTAGCATTCGTTCCATTATTTCATCAGTGCTTTTCGACTCTTTGACTTCTACTGCTGCCATCTCCATTAAAGAAACGGCCAATTCATCTTGCTCAGCTTTATTAAGCCCAAGTTCTGCTAAAGATTTCTTAACAACGGGTTCAAACAATATTTTTTGTGCTCGTGCTGAACCAAGTAAAGCAACTCCACAGGTGTTTCGAGACTCGCTCATTGCAGTTGAAAGTGATTGAAAATTCTGAGCTGATTTAAGCTCTTTCTCCATACATTGAGCAATAGTCGTTCCTAGAAATTTTTTATCTTCATCTGTTAAGACAATGACTGAGAGCTCAGGGCTCTTTTTAATACTCTCTTCAATCATGAGCTCTGGGGCCTTCGTTGAAACAAGAACCACAAGCTTCTTCAAGCACCCCACAATGGCTTCTTCATCTTTAGGAGCTTGTTCTTTGACAAATTTATCCAGCTTGGCATCACTGTCGCCAACATGGTGGCGCCGATTGGAAATAAGTGCTTTTCTGTTATCAGCGAAACACTTTTTAATGTCTTGACCTTGAGGAGTTGACATCAAACTAGTGACAGCAGCTTCACCAACTTCTTTTGCTCCCAATTGAATGGATATTTTTTCTACAGCAGAGGACATCACTTCACTGGTACACAATGTAGGGTTCACTGGTAAGTTAGAAGCCAGCATTTCTCTGATACAAGGTTTATATGAGTCTTCTACCACTTTTGAAATGAGCTCTTTCGATTGCTCCTCACTCATTGGTGCTAACTCATTTATTTTTAACGAAAGAACCTGATAGACTGCGCGCTCTCCCACATCCGCTTTCAAATGTCCCATACAATGATCTAGAACTTTGGTGAACATGTCGGTATCGACTCCCATGAGTGCATTAGGATTTGTTTGAATCTTCGGGAAACCACGAGTTAATAATTTCTCTTTTTCAAAGCAAGCAATGGTTTCACCATGAAGCTTATTTAAGTCATCATCGCTAAGAGATAATTTTTTACCAGGTGAGAGCTCTACCAATTGAGCTTGTTTTTGAACCTCAGATTTTAAGAGCTGATCTAGAACGACCATTGACGTACTCATAACACAAGCTTTTACCATTTCTTGAGCTGGCGCAGCCTCTCCCTGGTTTCTCATCATGGGACGGTAGTACTGGTCAATACATCGATAATATTCTTTTTCCGACATTTCTTTGGCGGTATCAATTCCTGCACTTTTAAGCTTAACTTGAAGAACGCCAATTCCCAGATCTATCGGGGCTTGAGTCTTGAATACGGCCAAACATTCTTCTGCGTGTTTAATATTTCGATTGGCGCTGGCCTTGGCTAAACAGCGATGAAAATCTGTTTCAGAACCTGATAGAAGTTTGGAGAGGTCCGACTCTTTCTCTTCAGGTAGCATTTGCTTCATCAACTTAAGCATGATGAGATGAACGTATTCTTTCATCGCTTCTTCATAGGCAACAACTTTTAGTTTTGCCAAGTTTGCATCAAAATTATTGGTCCGTTGTCCCACTCGATTCGCCACAGTATCTGCAGCAGCCTTGATCTCTTGGAGGCTTAAAACATCTTTAAATTCTGGGTCGTTAAGAACCTTTTGAACTTCTTCTACGACAGTATCTCGAATTTCTTTTCTTCTCGCATTTTTAGAATAGAAAATTTGCATGAAAAAGTTTTTAAGACCACCGGAATCTTCTGGACGATCACCCATAGGATAGACTGCTGCCGTTTTGCCTTTAAAAGTAATGCGAGAACTGGCCGTCATCCGTTTTTGTGGTCTTATATTAAGCTTGAAAATTGATTTTTCAAATTCATCATATTCAAGTGGTGCGTTTTTCTTACCGACTACATAAATGGCAAGATCGAGATCTACCGCCCCGCCTTGATAGCGAACAATATTCTCGGCAACAAAGCCCATCATCGGTTTCCACTCTGTGCCATTGAGATACTCAATAACATAACCAGGGTGTGCCCCTTTATTTTCACTTTTTACGATTCGATATCCTTCTGGCATTTTGCTCGCAAAAGTCACATCTTTAACTTCGCCTTTTCCATCTAACTCAATATTAAGACGTGCTTTTTTATCGGCTTCGAGAAGAGAGATTTCAAAGCTAAAATTATTTTGACCAGTAGGTAGAACTTCACTTGATAATGATTTTTCGAGATAGCTCTCATGCATGCGATCCATAAGCGCAGACATACCGGGCAAGACAATAGTGCTCGTTCCTGGAGAAGGCCAAAGACAACCATCAGCATGGGACTGCACTAATTGATTTATTGAACTCCCATCCTCAAGATCATTTCTTCTTAAATAGCGAATTCCGTCTCTATGCCCTTGCTCTGTTGCTAGATCATAAACGCTTTCATCTACAAATTCATAGATTGATCCATTTTTCTTTAATTTCTCGATGTGAAGTTTTCTTAGTTCATGAGAGTAACTCATGCGATACAAATAATTATCTTTACTCTTTTCAAGAAAAGGGACAAATTTTTCAAAATCTTTTGAGACCTTGCGAAAGGCCGGTTGATAGACGTCTCGCTTCATTTTTAGACCTTGTCCTGCGAGCTTTTTGGAAATTTGAAGAAGGCTTGAATTAAAAAAGCCTGGTGTTTGTGCTTCAAGACGATCAATTTTAATATCTGTTAAGTGAAGATCACTCGGCGAACTCAGTTTTGTTCGAACATTACTGCCTTTAGGTAACTCAATGGTGACAAGCTGTTTTAAATTATTATCAAAATAGACAGCAATATCATTCTTTGTTCCTTCTCGTTTCTCGATGAGTTCAAGCGCACGATCATTTCCGAGAACTTCAGTTACTGTCGCAATTTTTGCCCGACCAATCCCATTACTCTCTAGTTGATCTCGCCAGTGTTGAATATCGGAAATCGTTTGCGAAGAATAGACATTTGAATTGATATTACCTTTTGGGTTTTCTTTACGAAATGAAACATCAATAGCATTTAAACTTGGGATTTGATTTGGCAGTGAAATTTGAACTACTGAAGATTTTTCACTTGCTGGTAGCGAGTATTTTTTAACAATGACTTCTTTGGTAAATTGATCAACATAAGTCGCAGTGATTTGCCCACGAGACTGGTTTGTTTGTTGCTCAATCAGCACGAATCTCTGAGACTGTGCGTGAACTGCGACAGACAAAAACGCGAGGCCTAATAATAGGTATCGAAAATTAAACACACTACTCCCAAAAACCAAAAGGGTGCCTTTGGCTTTTCGGTGACCTTGATTTTAATCTTGAGCATTTTAATTTACTATTTTGTAACTATTTGAAACTTTTGACAAAAACTTCTAAAACAAAGGTTAATGGCGGAAGAACTGTGGCCATGATGAAGAAGCGAATAAAGAGAGAGAGGGGGGGCTTCTTTTTAACCATTCCCAAAAATAAGGCGAAGAGAATGCCACCAGAGGCGCCAACTGCATGGGCCATATTTGCAATCGGCCCAAAGACACCCGTTAGGCAGAGAAAAAACCAAGCGATCATTAGCGTTGTATCTCGCTTTGGAAGTTTGTATTCAAAATCGTCGCGCATTTTCGGCAAAACCCAGAGCAGGCCAAGCAATCCGTAAACCACACCAGACATTCCTCCAAAACGAGGACCACCGACCAAATATTGCGAGATATTGGAAGCAGCACCCACGATAGAAACAAATGTGAGAAGAAAAAGCGGGCCATACTTACTTTCAAAGACCGAACCAAGATCTTTTAGCCACATAAGATTAAAAAGAATATGCAAAATTCCAAAATGCATAAAGATGGGAGTCCAAAGTCTCCACAACTCTCCTCTCATAATCGATTCAAAAGGAGCATCTTCTAAACGATTAAAGTAAAACCAATTTGCGATTTTCTCATCAAAAAAAAGAGCAATCGTGATGGCCAAAGAAAGGATAATCAATCCTCGCGTCATCTCACCTAAAGGAACTTTCATGAGTTTTTGCCAGTCTTCATCAACCTTAGGAGGTGGTGCGGGCAAACCTAATTTCACTCGATAATAATGAAAAGCTGCCTCTTGATCCTTTTGATCGCGAACAAAAAGCCGAGCAACACCATGGACATCATCGCGAACGAGCTCTACTTGCATGCCTTTCTGCTGCAGTTCCATCTGAATTTTTTGTGCCAAGGAAAAATCTCTTAGCTCGCCGAATAAATGCATTGCTCATTTTAAAGGGGCTTGGACCAGATGTCTAAGTGCCTAAAAGTGAGACAAATCATAAATAAGGTAAAAAAAGACCTATTTCATGCTAGACTTTGCTTTAAATAGGTTTCTTTTTGACCTAATTTACGCTAAGTTGGCGCTTTAAAAGGACATTCTTATGCTTAGGATTACCAAAAAAGTTGAATATGCTTTAATGGCGCTTAAATTTATGGCCAAGAAAAGCGACGGGGCCCTGACATCAGCGCGCGAAATTTGCGAAGAATTTCATATTCCTTTTGATACAACTGCCAAGGTTTTACAAACCATGAACAATCAAGGCCTGCTCACTTCCGTTAAAGGTCTCAAAGGTGGTTATGTCCTTGAGAAAAAATTAGAAGAAATTTCATATATGGACGTGGTGAAAATAGTGGAAGGTGTAGAAGCCGATTCCTTTTGCCAAAATCATAAAGGCATTTGTGATCTCTATAAGAGCTGCAATATTGTCTCTCCTATCGATAACCTCAATCGCAAAGTTCAGGATTATTTAAGCCAACTCAATTTAGGAGAACTGTTAATGAACGATTCCGCTCCAGAAGTCATGGAGGTGCATAAATGAGTACTGAAGATCTCCTCAAAACTGAGTATAAGTATGGTTTTTATACAGATATTGAAACTGAAGACTTTCCAAAGGGATTAAACGAAGAAATTGTCGCAATGATTTCAAGAAAGAAAGATGAGCCACAATGGCTTCTCGATTATCGTCTCAAGGCCTATCGCCATTGGAAAACCCTTGAGCACCCTAGCTGGGCGAAACTTAATTTACCTAAAATTGATTTTGAAGACTTGTATTATTATTCAGCACCTAAAAAGAGCGCTAAGCTCGAAAGTTTAGATGAAATAGACCCAGAACTTATCGCAACTTTTGAAAAGTTAGGCATCCCTCTCTCTGAACAAAAACGAATTTCGGGAGTGGCCGTTGATGCAGTTTTTGATTCAGTTTCGGTCGGTACGACTTACAAAGACGAACTGGAAAAAGTGGGTGTTATATTTTGTTCAATCTCTGAAGCTGTGAAAAATCATCCAGAGCTCGTAAAGAAGTATTTGGGAACCGTTGTCCCCTACTCTGATAATTATTATGCAGCCTTAAACTGCGCGGTCTTTTCTGATGGTTCCTTTGTCTATATTCCCAAGGGAGTCAAGTGTCCGCTTGATCTATCAACCTATTTTAGAATTAACGCCAAAGAGACAGGTCAATTTGAGCGAACGTTAGTTATTGCTGACGAAGGCTCGTATGTTAATTACCTCGAAGGGTGTACCGCTCCTCAAAGAGACGAAAACCAATTGCATGCTGCGATTGTAGAATTAGTCGCTCATGATGATGCCACAATTAAATACTCCACCGTTCAAAACTGGTACGCAGGTGACAAGAATGGCAAAGGTGGAATCTATAATTTCGTGACTAAAAGAGGAAATTGCCTTGGCCGAAATTCATATATTTCATGGACTCAAGTAGAGGCCGGTTCTGCTATTACTTGGAAGTACCCAAGCTGCAATCTCATTGGTGATAATTCTCAAGGGGCTTTTTACTCAGTCGCCTTAACCAATAATCTTATGCAAGCTGATACAGGAACGAAGATGGTTCACATTGGTAAGAATACCAAATCAACTATTATCTCCAAGGGAATTAGCGCAGATAAATCTGAAAACAATTATCGTGGTCTGGTTAAAATTATGCCAAGTGCGCATAATGCTCGCAACTACTCCCAATGTGATTCAATGTTGGTTGGTTCATCTTGTTCGGCCAATACATTTCCCTATATTGATGTGAAAAACCCAACGGCAACGGTTGAACATGAAGCTTCAACCACTAAGATCAGTGAAGACCAAATGTTCTATCTCCAATCTCGCGGACTCGACATGGAAAAGTCTGTGTCTTTGATCGTCAACGGATTTTGCGCAGATGTTTTCAAAACGCTGCCCCTCGAGTTTGCAGTGGAAGCGGTTAAATTGATTGAAATGAAATTAGAAAATTCGATTGGATAAAAAGGAAAATTGTAAAATGAAATTATTAGAAGTTAAGAATGTCCATGCCCGAGTCGAAGAAAAAGAAATTTTGAAAGGACTCAATATCACCATTAATACTGGTGAAGTTCATGCCATCATGGGACCTAATGGTTCGGGTAAATCAACTCTATCAAAAGTCATTGCTGGCCATCCCTCGTTCCAGCTCACGGAAGGAGAGATTCAATACAATATCAACGGTAAGCTCAAAGACCTTTCAGAACTTGAACCTTATGAACGTTCGCGCCAGGGAATTTTTTTGGGCTTTCAATATCCCGTAGAAATCCCGGGGGTTTCAAACCTAAATTTTCTGCTTGAAACTTACAATGCTGCTTGTAAGGCCCAAGGTGCGCCCATAATGGAAGAAGAAGAGTTTAGAATTTTCTTAAAAAAGAAATTAGAGCTTCTCGAGATGAATGATTCTTTTCTCGACCGCTCAGTCAATACGGGGTTCTCGGGAGGAGAAAAGAAGAAGAACGAAATCCTTCAACTCTTAACTTTAAATCCTCGCCTTGCCCTGCTGGACGAAACGGACTCGGGACTAGATATTGATGCACTAAAAATCGTTTCAAAGGGCGTCAATAGTTTTAAGAGTAAGTATAATGCTGTGGTCTTAGTGACTCATTACCAACGCTTACTCAATTATATCGTGCCTGACTTTATTCACGTACTTTATCAAGGACGTATCATTAAGACAGGTGGCAAGGAACTTGCGCTCACTCTTGAGGAAAAAGGTTATGACTGGGTCATAAAAGAATCAGGAATGGAGCTTCATCCATGAATGAAGTTTTAGCTCAACAATATTCAGCCGATCTCGAAGCACGCCAAGCAAACTTAGGTCAAAATCATTTGTCTCAAATGATGAGAGACTCACTCACTCAATTAAAAAGCCATGGATTACCAGGTAAAAAGTTGGAGCATTGGAAATACACTTCAATTAACTCTGAAATGCCAGAGCAATTAGCAGCTCCCCAGGCAGACCAAGCTTCACCGACCTTTGAAATAAAAGATGCTCATCAGATTTTAATTGTTAATGGCTTTCTCACTACTATGCCAGAGATACCCGGTGTTCATATAAGAAAGATGAACCCTCATGAGTCACATGACTCAATTCCAATGATCCAAGAAGAGCGCGATGGTGCAGGATGGTTGCATTGGTCAACCCTCCAAGAAGTCCTTGCCATTCAAATTGAAAAAAATGTTATGCTCGAAAATCCGATTGTCATTCATCACCTCTTTACTAAAAAAGCTTCCAAGTGCCTATCTAGTCATCGAGTGGTTATTCATGCAGCCGATCTTTGCGATCTCTCCATTCTCGAGGTAACAACGGGGCTAGATGCTCATGAGCTCTCAACTTTTAACGCAACCGAACTTCATCTCTCAACAGGTGCACGCATCCGTCATATTCAGCTCACGAGTGAATTAAAAGAGGGAGTTCATTATTCTGCACTTAAGGCGGAACTTGCTCGCGATAGCTATCTCAACTCATTTGCCTTAACTGCACACGCCAAGCTTCATCGTCGCGATATCAAAGTTAACCTCAATGATGAAAATGCAACGGCCCATGTAAACGGACTCTTCACGCTTAAAGATCATGAGCACTGTGATACGGATTCAATTATTAATCACAATGCAGCCCATACTTTTTCAGAACAGCTCTACAAAGGAGTGGTTGCTGATCATTCTCATGGAATATTTACCGGTAAAATTGTTGTTCACAGAGACGCTCAAAAAGTCGATTCTCAACAGCTCTCTCGCAATCTCATATTGACGAAATCAGCACATATTGATGCCCGTCCTCAATTGGAAGTATATGCTGATGACGTCAAATGCTCACATGGAGCGACCATTGGCCAGCTTTCAGTTGATGAGCTTTTTTATCTTGAATCTCGCGGAATTGAGAGGAGCGAAGCGGCTCGCATTCTCGCTCATGCCTTTGTTCAAGAAGCGATAGATAAGGTAGGGCATTCCACTCTCGTTCCTCTTTTAAGTGATTGGCTCTCTAGTCGTTATGAAATTACAACAACTGGAGTAGCGAATGAATAATTGGCGAACACTTTTCCCTTGTTTAAAGCAAAAAGTTCACGACCGTGATTTGGTTTATCTGGACTCTGCCGCAACAACGTTGAAGCCTCAATCAGTCATCGATGCAGTCACAAAACATTATACTTTTGGAACAGCTAATGTTCATCGCGGGATCCACTTTTTATCAAGTGATGCTACTCGACAGTTTGAAGAAACTCGTGAAAGCGCTCGATCATTTATCAACGCCAAAACTCACAAAGAAGTCATATTTACTAAAGGCACGACCGATGGCCTGAACCTCATCGCCAATAGCTACGCCGCTGAATTTTTAAAGCAGGGTGATGTGCTTTTGATTTCAACCATGGAACACCATTCAAATATTGTCCCTTGGCAGTTGGCCGCTCAAAAAGCTGGCTTTACCATAAAAGAAATTCCTGTGCTCGACGATGGATCGTTAGACATGAATACTTTTAAAAAATTATTAGACTCTGAAAATGTGAAGATGATTTCAATCGTCCATGTTTCAAATACATTAGGAACAATTAACCCAATTGAAGAGATTATTAAACTCGGTCACCAAAAGGGGGCTGTGGTTTGTATTGATGCAGCCCAATCTGTGGCGCACGCCAAAGTTGATGTACAAAAACTCGATTGCGACTTTTTGTGCTTCTCTTTGCATAAACTCTTTGGTCCAACCGGTGTTGGAATCATGTTCGGAAAGCAAGAGCTGTTAGAAAAAATGCCTCCCTATCAGGGGGGAGGGGCAATGATTAAGGAAGTGACCATAGAGAAAACAACCTATAATGAATTGCCTGAGAAGTTTGAAGCTGGAACTCCAAACATTGCAGGAGTCATTGCCAGCAAAGCTGCTTTTGACTTTATGGGATCTCTCAATTTTCAAGCCATTCATGATTATGAAGAGAATCTCCTCAATCTTGCGACTGAAAAATTCTCCCAGATTGAAGGTCTCAGAATTATTGGAACAGCAAAGAAAAAATGTTCCGTTATTTCTTTTGAGCTCAAAGATGTCCATCCTCACGATTTAGGAATGCTGCTTGATCAGCAAGGCATTGCAATTCGAACTGGTCATCACTGTACTCAGCCGCTCATGAAGCGTTTTGGAGTGACAGCTACGGCCCGTGCCTCATTCACCATTTACAATAATGAATCAGATATTGATTCTCTCGTTAACGGCATCAATAAGGCCAAGGAGCTTTTGTCATGAGTGCGATTGAAGTTTTTATTCAACCTACTCCCAACCCCAACGCACTAAAATTCGTGCTTGATCGTCCCGTGAAAAAGGATGGTAATTCAACTTATACGACACCAAGCCAGTGTGGAGATAATAAATTAGCGCTTCACCTATTCTCTATACGCGGTGTTGATCAACTGCATTTTTTCGACAATATGATCACTGTAACCAAATTCAATTACGAAGAGTGGGAAGAAATTGAAGATAAGATTAAGCAGTGCTTAGAAGAAAATATCGAAGCCCACGATGCCAATTACCACGACCCCGATCCAGAAGCTGATCGCCGTAAAAAACTCTCACCAGAGTTGCTCAAGATCGAAGAGATTCTTGATCGCACTATTCGCCCTGGCCTGCAAGGAGATGGGGGCGACATCATGGCCCTCTCTTATGAGGACCATATACTGATCGTAAAATATCAAGGTGCCTGTGGAACCTGTCCTAGTTCTGCAACAGGTACACTGGAAGCGATTAAGGCCATTTTGAGAGACGAGTTTGATCCAGAAATCGACGTCTTTATTGCTCCAGAATTCTAGATAACGCAAGGCGTACTTATCAATAGTTGGCACATGAAGGGTATGCGATGTATCCTTTTAATAGAAACACATGCTCAAAGGATGGGACATGGCCTATTACAAGACGTTTGATGATCTATTAAAAAATAACAAGGGACTATTTAAGCTCTTTTGGAAATCTCAAAATAATGGATTGCTCAAAGCTATATGGGAAGCTCGCCAAGGTGAGATTGACATCCTTAAAGACCAAATCAAATTCTTAAAAGATAAAGGCTCACTTCAAGAAGCCGAGATTGGTGAAAAAAACACCATGATGAATTTGATGAGTAAAAAAATTGAATCTGAAAAAGCTAATTTTGAAGCTGCTCTTGAATCTCACAAGGCTGAGGTGAATGCTTTAAATGTTCGCCGCGAATCACTACTTTATCAACTCTCTTATGATGAAAAAGAAATCGAAGCTCGCGATCTCAAAATTTCTCTTTTAGAAAGTGAATTAGAGAAAATGAAGTCCTATGCTTCAGTCATGGAAAAGACATTAGCAATGAAAGATGCTGAAGATCAAAAACAACATTCTGATCAATATGCGCTTGAAGAAAATCTGACGATCTCTCATGAGACACTGATTGAATTAAACAATCAAAGAGAAGCTCTCGCTTCTCAAGTATCGCGTCTTGAAAGTGAACTTTCAGAGCTCAAATCTCAATACAAAGAAAGCCAAGCTGTTACTCGCCAGTTCAAAGAGCTCAATTTCAAAATGAGCAATGAACTTTATAAGCTCAATCATGAAGTGGAACGTCTCAACGGCTTTTAATGTCGCCTTAGAAATCAATCGTTAGATGAGTCACGGTTATACTCTCACCGAAGGAATCATCGTATTCAAAGTTAAAGCTCATAATTAATGTATTATAAGAATGTCCATTATGATTTATCAAAAGGTCTACAAAATCTTTTGCAGATAAATTAAACCTTTCATTAATAGGTTTGAGCATAAATTTATACTGCCTGCGAAGCGGACTTTTCTCGAACACTAAGATGTGATCCTTTTCAATTTGAATTTGAGAAATCAATAAGACATAGGGAGTTTCTGAATTCCAAATTTTGATTTCTGCAAAAGCAGCTTTGGAGAATATGAGAAATAGGCCCAACCATACAAATTTCATAAGAACGTCTCCTGCTAAAGTTTTCAATTATCAATAGAGAGATCATGAATTGATGGCAATGAGATTCTAGAAAAGCGCTTTCATATGTCGGACATGTCCAATCAGCGACTAGAAATGAGGAAACAACCTAAGAAAATTCAATATTTTCAGATAGTTACTCAAAGAATTTCGAATGTACAGTTTACTTGACACTACTCCAAAATTGGTATAGTTTACTTTACATAATGACAACTAAACTAACGGGAGTCAGAGTGGGAAATATTAAATCTAAATTGATCATTAGTAACAGCATCCACGTGTTGCGAGCTGAAAAAAGGCTGTCACAGCAGCAACTGGCCGAGGCCATTGGTGTCACTCGCGCCACGGTCAACGCGCTAGAGGGAGGAAATTATAATCCTTCACTTGAACTTGCCTTTCGTCTTGCTCGCTTTTTTGAATTGAACTTAAACGACATTTTTAAAGTCGAAGGAGAACGTCATGAATAACAAATTAAAATGGATCCATACTTTCATTATGAAATCATTTATCAATGGTATACCTCTTTATTTTCTACTGTCTTTTTTAGGAGATTTTATATTCTCCAAAAACTATTCAGGAGCTAGTGCAGTCAACTCTTTCTTGGGGTTCTGTCTCTTTTGGTGGCTTTTTGCGGGAGTCTATTTTTTTATCACTATTATTGTTTCGAAGCACCAACGTGAAAATATTTTTTCATGGTTTATGCGTTTTAAAGAGCGAGATGAGCGTGAAGAAGCAATCACCGCTCATGCTGCCAAAAGCTCTTTTCTTTTGATGGCCGGAATTATTTTCGTTTCATTCTTTGTTTCAACCACTCGTTTTGGCTACACCCCAAGTGCCCAAGCCGATAAGTATCATGGCCAATTCACCGTCGGGCATTTTGATATGAGACCTCATTCTGTTAAAACGGTCGAAGGTATCTCACAGGAAAACAATGAAGCTTACTCCTACAAGCTCTATGACTTTCCTCTCTCCACGACAGGAATGCTCAGTTTGTTTTTACTTTTACAATTTGGAGCTTTTCGATTCTTTAGTTTGAGATACAATAAATAGTGAACTCTCAGAGAGGAGGTATTTCCTCCTCTCTTCCTTACTTGCGCACGATAATCAATTGACCAGGTTGGTAATTGGGAACGACTCCATCACCGTAGTCGATCTCGCCTTTAAGTTTTCTAACTGATTCAGCAAAATTTTGTTTTAGGATTTCAATTTCTTGAGAAGTAAGAGTCGCTTTGCCCTTGATGCCAATGACCAAATTCACTTGATCGCCTTTCACTCCTTTCGGCATATCAAGGGCCAGCATTACATTTTTCATTTTTTCAGGAGCAATTCCTTTGGGTGACAAATTGGTCACCGCTTTTCTTAATTCTTTCTCGATCATTTCGCCTGCGACAGCAATTTTACTTCTTAAAGCTTTTGGAATACCTGGCGGAATAAAACTGAGTCGCATACTCGAAGGACTCGTCTTCATCATAAGATCGCCGATGATTTCCTTTTTCTTCTTGATATTAAGTGATGTTCTCACCAAAGAGACACAATCGTCACCTGAGCATTTAACAATCGATTTCTCACCGAGTTTTTCCATTGTCGCTTGAACTTGATTATTAAAAAGAGATTTTTTGGATTCAAATTCACCCGTAACTTGCTCTTCGCCTTTTCTAATGCTCGCAATAAGCTCATCAACACTACCTTTATGAGTAGCGAGATCTTTTGCGACTTGCTCAATATTGGCCGCCCCCATTCCCGCAAAATCGGCACTAAATCCACCAGCCACTGCATCATCCAGATTAGCAACAACTCGCTCCGGAATCCAAATCCCCGGGGCCAATTTATCCACCCCATGATAATAACTGAGCAGTGTTTCTTGTTGTCTTTGATCTAACGTGATTCCATATTTTTTATCTAAGATCGAAATGGCCTGCTGATCCCCTTTTCTTAAAGCTTCAAATACTTCTCTAGAAAAAACTTTTTGATCTGTGCCTGGAATTGTTTCGAGAAGCTTTCGGCCGGCCTCACTTTTGTTAAATTCAGTAACCAAAAGAAATCGTTTGTCTTCGACACTGGCAACGTGGTCAGCAACTTTGGCCTTAATCAGCTTAAAATCAATTGTGGGAATGGGGTGATCATTGTTCAACCGCGCAACATTTCGAGACTCTCGTGCAGCCACTCCTGCCTGATCGGCCGTTTCTCCAAAGCCCGATGAAAACCATGTTTCGCTTTTTTCATTTTTAAGTTTGGGATGAAGATTGAGATCTTTTACTTTTTTACCAAATTCCAAATTGGATTCGTTGATAAGTTTTTTTAACTCATCCCATTGGGAAGCGTTAAGCTTTGGTTCAAAGGAGAATCTCGATGACTTAAAATCAGAGTACTTCGAAATTTTTAGGTCTGGATATTTTTTTATAAAGAGCCCAATTTTTTCGAATAAAAATTCTTTATGCAGATTGGTCAATCCAGTGACAAGATTCTTATCACCGAGTTGATCATTCAATCTTTTTAAAGCACCATTCTCCACTTCTATAAATGAACCGGGATGGCTTTTCCTCGCTCTTTCAATCCAAGCAGTATTCTCTGCTGTTGTTGTTGCTTGAAAATGGATATAGTTTTTATCTAATGATTCTCTATCGACAAGATTGCGATGATTGCCTTTGAGTTCTAATTCCTTATTAGGAATTAAATTCTTAATATCTTCGGCACCTTTTTCAAGTCCTCGATACTCTGCAAATGCTCTTTTTCCATATTTTAAGAACGCAAGGGCCGCAGCTGGCGGCAAAAAGAAAGTCCCTAAAAATTTACAAGTCAACTGAGCTCGGGCCTCTTTATTTAAGCATTGATCAAAGACTTCATATTCTTTTTCTAAGTAATCGTTTATTTTCGTCAGTATAAGCTGAGAAATCTTTTCACCCATTGAAACAACCGCTTTTGTTTCTCTAAAAGGCTCACTTTCTCTCTCATAACTTCGATAGTATTCCGTTTTGAGATACATCAAAGAAGACTCTCCAAAGGCCATCCCTTTGTCTGACATTGCTCCCCAGTCTTTTTGCCCAGTTATGGCTTGCCAAGACCACTTCATCACTTCGGCAATGAAATCTAATATGTCTTCCACCGACTCAAGCGCTCCTTTTGCGCACCCTTGAATATAATCCCAAGAGCTATCTAATGATTGATTGAGCTCATCACATTTCTTCATTTTATTTTTTGGTACTTCTTTGCAAATAGTGTTTTCTAAAATCCCTTGGCATAGATGATGAATATTCTGTGTATCAATATTAGTTTGTTGAGTTGAGCAATATGAACTTGCATTCAAATTTTGGATAAAGATGAGGTTAAATATTAAAAGAGAAATGAGTTTTTTCATTTGATAAACTCACCTTCCTGTCCTTTCACTTCAGTCAGCATTTTATCTGTAATTGGTGAACGGCTTGTTAATAAGTAATGAACTTCATTTTTTAGAGTTGTGATCATATGGACTTCGAAAAAATAAATAAGTTCTTTTCGACCATTTGTATAGGACCCGGTCCATTCCATTCGGGTGGTGGTTAATTGACGATGATTAATTTTCCAGTCGACAATTCCCGCCAACTTTAAAACCTGACGCTTTGATTCTTCATACTCGCTAGCTATTTTGGTATTCAATTCTTCAATTTTTTTGTCTTGTGATTTCTGTAGCACCAAAAGTGTTTCGCTCTTTTTATCAAGTGAATAGACCGAAGATGAATTCTTATTCTCTAAAAGCAACCACTCACTGATGCCCTTTGCATCTGCAACAAAATAAAAGCTACTCAATAGAAAAAGGACTAGTAATTTCAAGCATCTACTTATCGGACTTTTTTGATATGAGATGAGCTGAATAAGTAATTGTAAACCTGTGTGATTATCTAAAATTCATTTAGATTTTTCAGAGAGAAAAGCCAAATTTCTTGGCAATAATAGAGGCCGTCTCGCCCTTCTTATTAGCAAGGTCTTTGCGACCTCCCTTTTCAAGGAGTATTTCAGCGGTTGAAAGAAAACCTTCTTTGGCAGAATACATCAAGGCCGTCATGCCTTCGTTATCTTGAGCATTAACCATTTCAGGATGTTTTTCACTGATGACCTTAACTAATTTATCTTGACCTGTTGATGCTGCTTGCATCAGTAATGTATATCGAGCGGGGTTTGTATAAGACTCGAGACTTGCTCCACGGTTTAAAAGCTCGATTGCCAATTCTGTGTCTCCAGAAATAATTGCAGAACTTAAAGCGCTTTGACCATTTTGATTGACCACATGAATATTAATGCCACTTTTTAAAAGAGTTTGTACGCAAGCTTCGCAATCTTGATCTATTGCAAGCATGAGAAGTGAAGATCCGTCAGCTGTCAAAGCATTGAAGTCTCCTCCTCTTTGAATCCATTGATTTAATGATTGCTCATTACCTTCTTCGATTGCAGCAGCCCCATCATCTTCAACACTCTCTTCACTCTCTGGTCCATTTGATGGTTCTTCAATCTTTTGAAGGGCATCTTCAGTCTTAGAGCTCATATTTTGAATATCTTTTTTTGAGCCTTTATGAGCATTCATAAAATAGGCCACTAAAATACCAACTGAAAAAAATACGATCGCTACTCTCTTGATCATCTAAGCTCCTCATAAGCTGGAAAGAAAAACTCTGGTTTGTAATCGAACTTTACTGATCCATCATTAAGTTCAAAGAGTTTGTCGACGACTTTGTCTTGAACGATCTTAGCATTGCCTTTCGCTCCTGTCATTTGGTGAAAAATGCCGAAAGCAACTTTGCCCTTCACAGTTGAGAGGATACCTGTCAACGAAGATGTATGCATAAGCGTTCCAGTCTTTGCGATCATAGTTCGAGCAATACGAGGAGAATTCAGACGTGCTCTAAATGTTCCTTGGTCAACACCTGGAACTGCTACACTTTTTTGAATTTCGCGCTCTAGTTCAATCAATTGTTGATCCATTTTCTTCATTATGGTCATTATCACTGAGCATGAAGAATAATTATCGACTCTTTTTCCATCGCGAACACTATCCAACCCTGACCCGGTATACATCTTGAGAGAAGGATCGCTATCGCTAAACCCAACTCTTTGTTCCTTATAATCAGGGAGATTATCTTTCATCCATTGATCAAAGAATTGATCAAAAGCGACTTCGCCTCCAAGTTTGTTGAAAATTTGATCAGCAAAATAATTGTTAGAAACAATATTTTGATACTTCAAGTATTTTTCAATTTCTGGAGAACGATGAGTATATGTCTGCACCTCTGAATCTGATTCTGAAAATGGCGCTGTCTCAACGAATGATACTTTTCCAACTTTAAGATCAAGATCTTTCAGATCGCGAACGAGTCCCAATGTTTCAATGACAGAATTTGGAGTTGTCGCAATAAAGTCTTTATAGGCAGCCTTTAGCAAATTCCAATCAGGAGTATGAAGGAAATCTTTTAGATTAGCTGCCGTACGTGCTGGAGTTACATTGATAGTGGTACCGGCATACTGCTCTGCTTTTGTGAAGACTCGCAAATTTTCATCAAAAGTAATTTCTTCGAGTTCATGAATTCCTAATTTATTAAATTGAGAAACGAGATAGAACAACTTTCTTGAAGAGAAAACAGGATCAAGTGAGCCCGTGATATGGAGCTTTTTACCTTTAACTAAAAACTTCGTCTCATATTGATAATCATATCCCTTTTGATTAAGTGCCCAGTAAGTTGTGACCATCTTTGAAACTGAGGCCAAAGTCACTTTGCGATCGACATTCGAGCCTTGAATAGGGCCATCCCCAACTTGGTAGCAAAGAGCGTGATCTTTAGGGTTGATACTAAAATCGCGGTTATACTTCTCCCAAAAATCTTGGGCAAAAAGTGAAGTTGCGCTCAATAGTGAAATGGCAAAGATTATTCGTTTCATAACAGTCCCCCGACAAATTGGCCGTAACATAGCAAAAATGGGAAAATTCTCAAGCTCATTGAGCTTTTTACAGTGTCTATTTCTCAAACACCCCCTATCAAATTTACTCAAGAGCTGTCGCAAAACCTGATATCAGGTCAAGATGTGCCATAAACACCTGAAATAAAGGAACATTATGAAAGCCGTCCTCGCTTCACTTTTTATTGGATTATTAGCGCTTGCTTCAGTTTCGGCCAATGCCCAAGACTATGAAGGAAATGATTGTATTGCTTGCTCAGCAAGTGTTGCTCAGCTCGATATTTTGGCCCAAGAATCAAGAGATAACCTTAATCAAAAACTGGCAAAAATGGACGACACTCAAGATATTACAGAGGGTAAAATTCGTGCGGCAATGATGAACATGATTGAAGCCAAATTAGGTCAAGTTGATGGAATGATCAATGACTTTGGAATGACATCAGATAGGGCCCTCGTAGATCAAATTTTAAAAGAGATTAATTTGATTAACCGTCTCATCATAGAATTATAATTTTAAAAATAGTTTTGTCTTAGTATGAAAAAGCCCTCTTTCGAGGGCTTTTTTTATTAAGCTTTCTTTGGATCATTTAAATAAGACTTACACCAGCCACAACCTGGTACATATTTATTGGCAAACATTGAACATGGAGCCCAATCACTTTCCAATTTCTTGTTGTTGTAGAACTTACAGTTAGCACAGTTATTACCTGCCTTGTGTTTTGCATTTTTAGAATCTGGAGCATTGAACACAAAATCTAAAGTTTTGATTTGCTTGTCGCCTTCCTTAACAAGTTTCAAACCAGCTTTGGCCGGCTCTTTTGCTGGACAAGCACCAGCTGCGAGAACTGAAGTTGAGCGGACGAAAGGAATAGCGATTGCTCCCAATGCGAGTGATTTGAAAAAATCACGACGTGTTTTAGTACTCATAAGATTTCCTTTGTATGAGGTTCATTATTAATTCGACTTTAAAGGATGATATCACTCGTTTCCTTGATGCACATCAGGTTTCAAATTAAAATCTAGGGTTTGAATTATCAAACTTTTTTTTAAGTAGGTTAATTACCAGTTTTGTGGACGATAATAGCTCATCATTTTTTCTTGAGGGCTACCTACGGGAGGTTGATAGTTGTAAGTAAAGCGACATCGCGCAGGAAGCGAGATAAGAATGGATTCAATTCTGCCATTCGTTTTCAAACCGAATAATGTTCCACGATCATGCAATAAATTAAATTCAACATAACGTCCCCGACGATGGAGTTGAAATTCCTCATCTCGTTCGGTGTAATTTTCGTGTTGTCTTTTCTCAACGATAGGAAAATAACTTTTAATAAATTGATTGGATAAATTTATCACCATTTCAAAATCGGCATTCAAGTCGCCACTGTTCCAATGATCAAAAAAGAGACCTCCTATTCCTCTCATTTCTCCATTGCGATGATGATTCACAAAATACTCATCACATGTTTTTTTCATTTGAGGATAAACCCCATAGGGAGCACAAGCCTCTTTCCATACTTGGTGAAAGTAATGAAAATCTTCTTCGATAGGATAATAAGGCGTAAGATCTGCTCCCCCACCAAACCAAATCTTGTCACCCATTTCAATCATTCTAAAATTGGCATGGACGGTCGGAACTTTGGGATTAGTAGGGTGAATAATAAGCGAGATACCTGTCGCCCACATTTGGTCACTAGTGCTTCCCATTTTTTGGGCAAATTCAGGAGAGATTGCTCCAAAGACATTTGAAGTATTGACACCTGCATTTTCAAAAAGCTTTCCACGAAAAGCTCGCGTTCGTCCTCCGCCACCAGCTTGGCCAGCGTGATCAACCCTCTGCCAAGGATCTTCAATGAGCTCAACAGTCGGCTCGAGTTGCTGCATTTTCTGAGTAATTTCGTCTTGAAGCTGCAAAACATGTTGAATAAATTTTTGCTTTAAAGTCTCAGTCATGGCGATTCCAATGGTTGATCTATATTTCTAAGTCATTCAGGTAACATAGAGAATGAGAATTGAAAACGATTCTTTGTTTGAATTTCAAGCACTTAGAACATCAATAGCACCAATTTATGCCACATTTTTTGTAGGCTAATTGTGACATTTAGCACTTTCAAGTGCTTAGAACTCAAAGCATTTCAGACTTAAGCTTGGGCCTATAATGGTCGAAAAGAGTAGATCGAGGAGATCGCCTTATGAAGCCTTTATTCTTATTTTTGTTGCTAACGACCCATTCCACTTTTGCCTTCGCAGAGGACGGAGTTGCCAAGGCCATTTTGCTTAAAGGCGATGTGTCCGCGGTCTTTCAGGGTAAGACATTTCAAGTGAAGCAAGGAGATTGGCTCAAAGAAGGCGCTCAAGTTAAGACTCAACCAAAAAGTTTTGCAAAATTTCTCTTTGTTGATAAGTCCTCAATGAATTTAGGGCCGAACTCTGAAATGAAAATTGATACCTTTCCAAAAAATGATGCTGGTATCGTGACACTCATAAAAGGTCAGCTTCGTTCAAAAGTAACAAAGAACTATATGGATATGGATAGCAAGGACAAGTCAAAACTCTTCATCAAAACAAAATCAGCGGCCATGGGTGTTCGTGGTACGGACTTTCAGGTTAACTATAACCCCGAAAACAATGCAACAGCGCTTGTAACATTTGAGGGCCGAGTGGCCATGGCGCAACTCGATCGTATGGATGATATTAGAAAAAGTGTTTCTCAAAACTCACTTGAACGCCTCGTCTCTTCTCCTGAAGCGGTGATGGTCACTAAAGGCCAGTTCTCTGGAGTCAGTGGTGCGACATCACAAGCAACAGTTCCAGTTAAAATCAATCCAGTTCAATTAGAGACCATGCAAAAGCAAGAAGTCCCAATGACAAAAGAAGATGCTAAAGAAATGGGACTTTCAAAGGATCAAGCTTCTAATAAAACATTTAGAAATGTGGTTCCACCTGGACTCACTGGTAAAGCAGTTTCAACTGACTCGAAAGATGTCGCTAGCAAGGTAGCGACAGGAGCAGGACTTTCTCAGAAAAATCTAGCGCCACTACAAAATGGTAAAGCACAGCTAAGTAATACTCCTCCACCAGAAGGTTCAATCAACTTGGCGACAGGAAAGATTGCTCCAACAGCAGGTGGTTTTATCGACGTGGGAACGGCCCAATACATTCCACCTCCACCAGGTTCAGCATTTGATGCAAACACTCAGACATATATTCCTCCAACTTCAGTTGGTAGCGTGGACCCGACAACTGGTGACTTTTTTAACCCCAATTTTAAATTGGCCAGTAACGGAACGTTTGTTCCTGTTGAAAATATCACAGACGGAAGAGCTCCAGCATCTACGGCTCCAGGCGTTCCTGGTACAACAGATGCTCTTCTTCCACCACCACCTCCTCCAGTAGCTGGCTTAGCCCCCACAATTTCTACTGATGGAATGGCGAGTGGATACATTGATCCCAATACCGGCGTCTTTGTCCAAACAAGCAGTGGTTTACTACCTCCTCCTCCAATAGATCCAGCTTTGGCCGATACTTTAACTGACGGGGTTTTGTTGGATAACCAACAAAGCTTGAACGATAGTCTCAACAATCCGATTCAAACAAATTCTTCGAGGGTGCAATTTAACTTTAATGCCCAGTAGTCACAAGTTCTCGAAACTCTTATAATATTGATTAAAGATACTTTTTATCCCCCATGTAGAAAATGGGGGATACTTTTAGTCATTTATTATGGATGAGAGATGCCCTTATTAAAAAAAATTATAATCTGCTTAATGATCTCATTAAACTCTGTTTACGCTTCAGATGTTTTAGAAATCGCCCTCCAAAAATTTTCCTCTGGTGAATACGTCAACACTATCGAACTTCTTAAGAATCAAAAATTATCAGGTGAGCGAGAAGGAACGCGCTTAATGATTTTGGGTCTATGTTATAACAGAACCCAAGAGTTTGATCTCGCCAGTAATTACTTTGCGCAATCTCTAAAATTTAAATCAGGCTCAGGCGAACTCTACTATGAATATGGACAGGCCCTTTATGCAGATAATGCTCTCAGAAAAGCAGGCACGGCCTTTGCCAACTCGTACAAGCAAAACTTTAAAGCCAACTCATCGCTCTATTATATGGCCTATATTTCTCAGCTTTTAGAAGATCATAAACAAGCTAAAAAGTATTTCGAAACGATTTTAAAAAATGAAACTGAAGACAAGTCAATGCTTCAAGCCTCTCGCTTTCAACTAGGAGAAACTTTACTTGCTTTAATGGAAGAAAAAGATGTTGATCGTGAACGCATCGTTGATAAGTTTGTTCTGCCACAAATGAGACAGGCCCTAGAAGAACTTCCAAGATCAGCTTTGGCCAAAGATATTAAAGATCGAATTAAGGAGCTTGAGCGCCAATATAATCTCGATCCCAATATCATGAGAAATGGTCGTCCACTCCCCGTTAAGCGTTGGAGCGTCAGTTTTTCTGAGGAACTTCGCCATGATAGTAATATCACGTTGGCAACTGATGTTCCTTCAAGTGCGGCGACTCAAAAAGAATCTTTCATCTCAGAGACTCAAGTAACGGCCAATACAAAAATGAATTGGGCCGGTCGATTGCTCATGACTCCCGAGATCAGATTAAAGAAAACACATTATACAGATCGCACTAATTCTGATGTCTACAAAAATGACTCGCATAATTTTACTGGAACTTTAAGAAACTCCTATGAAACGACAGCATTTGGTCAACGTGCGAGTTGGATTTACGTCTATGACTACAACTATATCGCTCGCGATAAATACTCTAGAAAAGAAATTTTAAAATATGCTTACTCTTCTACTCATACCTTTGGTTATCGTTTTCGATTTTTCCCCAATGGGGACACAGGCATTAAAATCAAAACCAAAGACTATCAAGCTGTCGATCAAACTTTAAATAATAAAACTATGACTTTTCAAGCCGATCAATCGTTAGTTTTAAAATCAGGCAAACTTCTCATTATCTTTTTATCTCTTGATATGATCGATAACTATAATTCAACTCGCGACTCTACAGACAGCACTCTCTTAAGATTCGACTATATCTACCCCGAAATCTACCCTTCTTGGATGCTCAACCTTTCATTTTCTCTAACCTTGCTCGACACAAAGGAGCAACAGGCGACAAGAGGTACTGAAAAGACCTATACACCAGGAATTAAGATGACCAAGAAGATAAATGATAATCTCACTACATCTTTTAATTATGAGTACACAAAGAATGATTCTCTCGACACCAACAATTATGCTTACACAAAAAATGTCGTAAGTTTTGAATTGAAAGTTTCGTTTTAACCGATAGGTCGTTTCTCTATGTTTGCTAAAATTATAAAATACACAGGCTTGTTTATCATTTTCCTATTCTCAGCTTCGAGTATTTTCTTCGCCATCAGTGGTCGCGATTATGTAGACATGCCGAGATTTTCCAAACTCATTTCCTACAGCTCCATTTTTGAAGATCGTTTCTATGATTATCGTATGAAACAAACGCTCAATCCCAACTTCAAAGATGAAAGACTGATCCTAGTAGCGATCGACGATATTTCAATTCAAAACTTGGGTCAATGGCCTCTGCCGCGTATGACTTGGGTAAAAATGATGAATAAGCTTAAAGCTTATGGAACTAAAATTATTGCGTATGACGTGTTTTTCAGTAGCATGAGTAACTCTTGTGATGAAGTCCCTCCAGAAGTTCATATGAGAGAGGCCATTAGAGATTTCCAATCCGTTCCCGGAAACAAAGTGATTCTCCCCTTTCAAATGGTTTACGAACAAGATAATACCTTTGAAGCGCTTCCTGATTATCTTTATAATTTCATGATGGATACGCAAGAAGCTGGTGGCATATCGCTGAAAGAAAATTATGTTGACCGGTCTGTTTTTCCACTCAATGTCCTGCTTGAAGCTGAACCGGGCGTGGCCCACATTGAAGCGCGACATGATGTTGATGGAGTGTTTCGTCACTATCCCCTAGTTGCTCAAGCAGAAGGACTTTATATTCCTTCATTTGCTTTAAGTATTTATCAGAACTTAACAGGAGATAAATCCAAGCTCCTGGTTCAATCAGTGAGTGACGCCGAACTTCAAACAAAAACGGGAAAATTCACAGTAAATTATAATGGTGAAATTAAAATTAGATGGGTGGCAGGACAAGAGGGGTTCCCTAAAGTTTCATTGTACGATGTGATTACTCGCCCCGATGATGATCCCGAAATGAAAGCGATCTTTGATGGACACGTGGCCTTTATTGGTTCAACTGCATTCGGAGCCCACGATATTCGCCATACTCCAGTTGATCCCATGATGCCTGGAGTTTATTTTCACATCAATGCAGCCCACATGTTAATTGAAGGACGCAGTTTTGTTCCTCCTTCTCTGTCCACCAAGTACTCATGGTGGTTGCTGATTTTCGGAACTCTCGCCATGTGGGGAATTCAATTTTTTGGAAATGCCATTCTCGATCTGTTCGCAGTGGCAGCGCTTTGTCTCGGAATGTATTTTGCTGATATTAAATACCTCATTCCAAACGGCTATGAGATTAAACTTTTCTGGTGCCTCTTCTCAGTTACCGCCTGTTATTCTTGGAACACCTTTCTCCATTTTTACTTGGCCGGCAAAGACAAAAAATTTCTCAAAGAAGCTTTTGGTACATATATTTCACCAGAGCTCATTGATATTATGTATACAGCGGGAGAATCACCAAAACTCGGTGGTGACTCTGGAATTAGAACTGCTTTTTTTACTGATATCCAAGGTTTTTCTACTTTTTCTGAAAAGCTCACTGCGACTCAGCTGGTAGAACTTCTCAACGAGTACTTAACGGCCATGACCGATATCTTATTGGCCGAAGGTGGAACACTCGATAAGTACGAAGGTGATGCGATTATTGCCTTCTTTGGAGCTCCCATGACAATGGAGGATCACGCCGCAAGAGCTTGTACGACAGCACAAAAAATGCAAGAAAAGCTACTCGAACTTAGAGAGAAGTGGACAGCGGAAGGCGATAAATGGCCCGTCTTTGTTCACGATATGAGAATGAGAATTGGTATCAATTCTGGAGAAATAGTAACAGGTAACATGGGTTCTCGTTCGCGCATGAACTACACCATGATGGGTGATGCCGTAAATCTGTCAGCACGTCTCGAAGCATCAGCTAAACAATATGGTATTTTCACGCAAGTATCAGTGACAACAAAAGACCTCGCAGGAGATACATTTGTATGGAGAGAACTCGATACTGTTCGGGTTGTTGGTAAATCGATTCCAGTACAAACTTTTGAGCTATTGGCCTTTAAAGAAAGTTGCCCCGAATTTCTCAAAGAGATGGGCGATAAATTTACTCAAGCAGTAGCTCTGTATAAAGCTCAAAACTGGGATGCGGCCATTTCTTTGTTCAAAGAAACATTAGAATTGGAATATCAACGATTTCCAGAACTCAAGGGCAAGAAGACTAATCCTTCCGAGATTTATATAGCTAGATGTGAAGAGTATAAAGAGCTACCTCCCCCACCAGATTGGGATGGATCTTATACTTTAACCGAGAAGTGATGAAACTTTTCAACTTAAATTTTTATTTGAATTTATTAAGAAAACTTTTACGTACAGAAAAGAATCGTGAAGATCAATTCGATGCCGATCTTATCGGAAGCTTTTCTTTTTTCGGTCTCCCCTTCGTCATTTTTTTGCTTATAACTCAAGCAACAAAACATGAAGGTTTTGTCTATATTTTTATCACTCTGATCAGTATGGCGATAATAAACCTCTTGTTATTACGCTATTCTAAAGTGCCTATTTCATTTTTAGGAATACTATCTAGTTATACACTTTTCTTTTGCATGCTCGCTTTTTGTATTTTGCAAAATACTTTTTTCCATGGTTCTTTTTACTGGTTTATTCCTTCTCTCATCATTAGTCTTATTTTTGTAAAATTGCGCTACTCTATCTTAATCCTTCTCTCCTACTTAGGAGTAATCCTCTACTCGCATACAATGTTCCGTTCTCGTGGATTTAGAGTTACTGATGGTTGGCTTGAAGAGGATTTCATGAACAACCTCATGATCAATCAATTAGCGGCCATTCTTTTTAGTTTTGTACTTTTGCTATTATTTTTTAAAAACCGAGAAAGATCAATAAGAGAACTGCAAGAAGCGCATGACCGAATATTGTCACAACAAGAGAGCATGTTTCATAATTCACGATTAGCGGAACTTGGTGAAGTCGCGGGGGGAATTGCCCACGAAATCAATAATCCACTTCAGGTTATTGCGGGAAATGTGCAAATTCTTCAAAAAGAATACAAACGCGAGACTCTAGATAAAGAGAAAGCTGAAAAGCATTTAAACAAAATCAATGAAACAGTGCTAAGAATTTCAAAAATCATCACGACGATGAGAGGTTATTCGCGAGATGGTAGTAGAGATGAACCCGAAATTTTTCAAGTATCACTTGTTATTGAAGAGATTCATGAACTGGTCCGCGAAAAACTTAAGATGAATGAGATATCATTTGAGATCATTGGTCAGAAAGATTTGAAGATAAAAGCAAAGCGCGTTCAAATTTTTCAAGTTCTCTTAAACTTGATAAACAACTCGATTGATGCTCTTGAAAAGTGTGATACTAAAATTATTATAGTAGAACTTAAATCTGAGAAAAATTGGAATAACATCTCTGTTATTGATAGTGGTTTGGGTATACCAAAAGAAATTGAGAAAAAGATTTTTCTTCCTTTTTTCACCACCAAGCCATTTGGAAAAGGTACCGGTCTTGGACTTTCCATTTCTTATAAAATTCTCAAAGATCATCATGGTCAACTCATTGTTGATCGCAGTTCTGGAGACTCTCGAATGACTCTTAAACTTCCAAATACTTAGCACGTGTAGTTTTTACCGAAGGGCTCCTCAATAGGGCCTAGCTCAGGCATAAAGTTCGCAATGAAAAAGCTATTCTTTATCATTTTGAGCCTAATCCCATTTCTAAATCTTTCTTGGGGCCAAGAAATCGACATAGTTGAGCGCTCATTCAATTCAAATATTGTCGAGACTGTTGAAGGGCCTTTCTTAAGAGCTGGTGCCCATCAATTCTCAGGTCTATGGGTTCGAGACTTCTGTTATTCGATAGAAGGTCTCCTCAATCTTGGACGTGAGGATGTGGTCAAAAATCAACTCATCGCTTTTATTCAAAATCGAAGACCTTCGGATAATTTAATTCCTCGCCTTCTTGATAATGTTCCATCGGCACGAAGAGTTCTTAGAGGAATGTTTCCCTGGCTGGGAAAAGTTCCCCCGCTCGAGCCCCCATTTCAAGCTGAGTACACAGGTGAGCACAAAACCATAGCAATAGATTCCAACATCCTCATCTTAAGAGGTTTACTCCTCTATATTGAAAAGACTGATGATAAAGATTTTCCATTTTCACTTGAACAGATTTTTACTGAACTCTTGGCCTTTTATGATAACAAATTTGAAAGTGGTTTTATTGTTCAAGAAGCTTTTGGTGATTGGCAAGACAGTGTGAAAAGAACTGGTATAACTTTTTTGACGAATTTTCACTATTGGTGGGTTCTCAAAAAAGCGACTCAACTTAATCTCATTCATAGGGATCCCTCCGAAATTTATGCTTTTAAAAAGCGACTACAAACACTGTTTCAAGACAAAGATTCAGGCCTCTATAAAACACATAAAAATATAAATGTTATCTCTCTCGATGGAAATGCTCTGGCCCTAAATGAAATTGACTTTTGGGATTCATCGGCCAAAAGACAAGAGTTCTATCAAGCTTTCAAAAGGAGCCTTTTTCACCAATATCCAGGTATGGCAAGTTATCCCGACTATCCTCGAAGCTGGCGTAGTCTCAATGTCAAAATGGCGGGTCTTTCACATTACCACGACCGATTAGCATGGAGTTGGTTGATAGGTCTTCAAGGAATTGTTGCTCTTAAAATGGGAGATTTAGCTGAAGCTAACCGAATCAAAAATTTAATTCAAAAAATAGTTCAGCGTGATGGATTGGTTACTGAAGTCTACAAAACTCACAAGGATTACAAGCTCTTTAGAAACTTAGTTTATAAGTCTGAATCTCCCTTTTCTTGGGGCTCATCTTATGTTTTTTTATTTCTCAATTCTTTTGGCAATTAACAAAGACTCATAATGATGGGTATGGGGAAACATATCATAGGCTTCTCTTGAGACTAATTGATAATAACCTTCCATTTTTTTCCAGTCCTGTAATTGCTTCTCAGGAGAACAGCTTGAATAGAGAAAGAATTCAGGTTTTTGTTTTAAAATATAAGCAATTGTCGAATCAGAGAGCCCCCTGCGAGGAGGATTTACTAAAATAGCTTCAAAAGACTTCTCTTCAATATTCTTATCAGCGTCCATCACCATAAATGTAGCTTGCTCTTTTAAACCTAGCTCTTGAGCATTTAATTGGGCATAGGAAATAGCTTCAGGATTTATCTCTCCTCCTAACACCATCGCACCGGCACGAGCAGCGTGTAAGGCAAATCCTCCAATCCCACAATAAAGATCAAAAAATGATTTAATGTTATTCTCTTTAATAAACTTTTCAACAGTAAGATAAAGAGGATTGGCCATTTCAGGAGTGACCTGGAAAAAAGATCGAGGTCCAATATGAAAGTTCATTCCATTATAATTCTCACAAATACTCTTGCGCTCAGTTAAAAAAATCTCCTTCTCACCTTCAAGCACGGCCTTATGTTGGGGTTGAAGATTAATTGTTGCGACAACGATTTGAGGAAAAAGGGCCTGAAGATCATTCACAGCTTTTTGTATACGCTCGCGCGCCTCAAGTGATCTCATCACAAAGCGGAGGATGACTTCTGTTTCTTCTTGATTAGTGATGATGTGAAAATACTTAAATTCACCTCGAGAATTACGAAGATCGTAAGGCGTTAATTGACGATGCTTGATCAGCGACAGCATTTCGTGAGCAATTCGCTGAATAATCGGTTTATGCAGAGGACATTCATTGATATCGATGACTTCACCGATATGAATGTCCGGATATCCAAGGAGCGGTTCATCGTAAGACCCACCCACGGCAAACTTAGCTTTGGTGCGATGATAAAAAGGGGCTTCAAGCCAATGCCATTTGGCCTTTTCTCCCCAGAGTTTTTCATCGGCAATTGATTTAAATTCTCTCTCCTTTTCAGGAGAGAGTTCAAGATGAGGACAAGAGCGACACTCTCGCGCTAAAAAGTAATTACAGCTCTTCACTTTTTGAACAATCAATATTGCATCAATTGACGAGCGGCTGCGATAACCTTATCGGCATTAGGAAGTGTTGCTTTTTCAAGAATGCGATTGAATCCCACTGGAACGTTTTCAGATCCAACTCTCATAACAGGAGCATCGAGATGTTCAAAGGCCTTTTGATTAATTGTTGCAACGATCTCACCACCAAATCCAGCAAAGACCTTATCTTCGTGAACAACAAGGGCACGATTTGTTTTTGCCACTGTCTCTACGATGGCATCAACATCAAGTGGCTTGATTGAGCGTAGATCGAGAACATCACAAGAAATACCTTCTTCGGCCAATTTCTCAGCTGCTTCTAAACAGAAATGAACCGCATTTCCGTAAGTGATCATCGACATGTGCTCTCCAACACGGCGAAGGCGTGCTTTCCCGAAAGGAACTTCAAAATCTTCAGGAACAACAGTAGCTGCTCTCTTATCAGTATAAAGAGCTTTCGGCTCTAGATAAAGGCTTACGCCCTCTGAACGCATACAAGTTCTAAGTAATCCAGCTGCATCGTCAGCAAACGCTGGAACAACAATGCGAATGCCTGGAAAAGGTGCTAATGAAGCTTCAATATTTTGAGAGTGATAAAGTCCTCCACCAATATATCCACCAGAGGCTAAACGTATTGTGATATTAGGAGAGAAAGCACCATTGCTTCTCCAATAGTCATGAGATGTTTCTACCAATTGTTCCATGGCTGGCCAAAAATAATCAGCGAATTCAGCCCCTTCAACAACAACGCGAATATTCTTATTAAAGCGGGAGAAACCATTGGCCGTTCCCACGATAAAATCTTCCGCGATTGGAGCGTTGAAAACGCGTTCACGACCAAATTCCTGCTGCATCCCTTTAGAGACGTTAAAGATACCGCCCTTCTCTTTGTTGGCAACGTCTTGTCCCCAAAGGAAAGTATCAGGATTGTGATGAAATTCAGCTTTCATCGTGGCATTAAGTGCATCGATAAAACGAGTCGATTCACCTTCTTGCTGATGCTCACCTGTTGGATATTTTGTTGATTCGTATGCGGCACCGATAACGTGATCAAAAATTGAATTTGGATCTGGAAGAGGTGCTTTCATACAAGCAGCGTGGGCTTCAAGAACGTGTTTTTTACATTCCTCATCAATCGCTTCAAGTTCTTTCTTGGTAAAGACTTTATTCTCAAGCAATTCTTTTTTAAATTTTGGGTACGGGTCACGAGCAAGAGCATCGGCCAATTCTTTTTCATCTCGATAGAGTTCGTGTTTGTCCGAATTAGAGTGAGAATGTATACGCACACATTGAGCATCGACAATCACTGGCTCTTCTTTTTCGATGGCGTGTTTTTTAGCTTCATACATAGCATTCATTGAGTCGAAAACATCTGTCCCGTCACATTGAATGATTCTTAAATTACCAAATCCTCTGAAGTTATCAGAGATATGTTCATTGGCGGTTTGTTCCCATTTAGGAACTGAAATCCCATAGCCGTTGTCTTGAAATACAAAAATAACTGGAAGCTTTTCGCGGCTGGCTCCGTTGATAGCTTCGTAGCAATAACCTTCAGAAACTGAAGACTCTCCTTGAGAAGAAATCGAAACGCCTTTGTGATTGTAGCGCTTCATCGCACGACCAACACCAACGGCATGAAGAGTATGATTTCCAGTACAAGAAGAAACGTTATGAATATTCCATTCTGGTTTTGCAAAATGGTTACTCATATGTCGCCCACCAGAGGCGATATCGGTTGCTTTCGAAGTTCCATTTAAAATAATTTCTTCAGCTGAAAGACCTGCTGAAATCGCCGTCAACATATCACGGTAATAGGGAAAAAGATGATCTTCGCCAATAGTGAAAACTTGGCCGATCGCCAATTGAATTCCATCGTGACCGGCATAAGGAGCGTGATAACTCCAACCAATCGCTTGCTTCAAATAATTAGGAGCACGTTCATCGATCAAGCGTCCAATGGTCATCAATGTGTACCATTGCTTGAGAGTTTCTTTGTCCGTATTTTTGATAGTAAATTTCTTCGCTACTTTCATAAGCATTATGATCCCCTTCCAAAAATGTCTAAAGCGACTGAATTTATAACGATTTTCACCCTTTGTGGCCATGACTTTCATTAGCCTACCTTCGACAAGCAGTTGAAAAAACATTGATAACGCATGGCGAATCTACATTATTGTCATTTGCAACCCAGATTCTCAGTGTCAGAATTGATAAATAGATGGAAGGAGTCCATGGCCAATTTCGCAATTATCGACTGTGAGTATGTTCAATTTTCAATTTCAGATCGTAGAATTATAGAAATTGGAATTGTTTTAATGAATGATCAATCTGGTCATCTCGAACTCATTGATCAGTACCAAACACTCATTAATCCAGGACGCCCATGTCCAAAAGATGTGCTCAAGTTAACCGGTATAACTCAATTGGAACTCGATAGTGCGCCCCGCTTTGATCTAGTCGCTGAGATGATTGAACTTCTTACTCGCGAGCAAACACTTGTCGGACATAATATCAAAGAAGATTTTAAAGCGCTGCAATCAGAGTTTGATGTTCTTGGATTAGACTTTCGTCGAAAATCAACCTGTACTTTTGATTTGGCCAAGACATCACTCCCAGAACTCCCCTCTTATGAACTCAAAAATCTTTGCCATTGGTTTAATATCAAGCTCGATAATCATCACCGAGCACTTGACGATGCCATGGCCACAGCTGAACTTTTTTGCAAACTGTACGAGCCCCATATCAGAAAACGAGAGGAGCACCCTCAAGTCACGGCCATGCGCTGTCATCCGAAGCTTAATCCAAAACTCTTTTCACAATGGAAAAGACAACCTGCGGTTATTGATTGCTTTAAAAATGGCCAATTGATGGCAATGGATTGGGTTCGAAATCTTCATGACGAAGGGCCCAAGTTATTAGTTCAACTTCATCGCCAAGAAGGTCATAGCTTCGACAAGATTGTCATCCATGATTGTACTGATCCTATTGATGCTCTTCTTCGTTTCCGTTTTCGATTGAAAAAACTTAAACCTCTTCATAATGTCAAAGAAGAAGCAAAACTTTGGGTGGTGGAAAGACTAGGTTGGGGATTTCGCCTTAACAAATGGAACCAAGCGAAAGGGACTATTCTTTTTCAGACTAAAAATCGTAAAGATGCTCAAGAGAAACTCCACGCTCTTTTAGAAAATCTTGATCGCCCTAAACTCTATTATCGCGATCCAGAAGATACAGAGTGGAAGAAGGAGCAACAACAAGCGCACCGAGAATTTATTCAATCGGTTACCAAAAAAGTAGCTGACTATCCTGAAAACCATTTTGCCGTAAGATTTGGAAATAATTCTCCTTCCTACCTTTTTTATCAAGGTAAACTTTGTGGTAAACGCTATATTAAGCAAAAAGATTTTCCGCAGCTCAGGCAACTGCCTGAAGATTATCGAAAAATTTATGAAACTCCTCAAATTAGACACCAATTGATTCATCTCCTTCTCCAAGAGAAAAACCGCCACCAAAAAGAAATTGAGTTCATTCGTCTAAAAGAGAATTGTCCATGAAACAAACTTTAAGACGAACACAATGGGAAGGGCTTTTCTTCGCTCTCATGGTTGCAACCACCGAGTCGTATGCTCTTTTTTATTTTACTGGAAAAGGACTTGCAGATTGGCAAATAGGTTTGGTCGCAACAGTCCCTCTTCTCTTTGCCTCCATCTTACAACTTTTCATACCTCGTTTGATAAAATCCCATCAACTGGAAAAAGGAATCCTCTTATTTATATTTCTTCAGCTCCTAGGCCTTGTCGGAATCTTTCTAACCACAACTGTCGAAACTCCCTTTTATCCCCTTTTGATTTCACTTATTCTCTATTGGATTGGGGGTCAAGGGGCTGCTCCTCTATGGATGGATTGGAGCTCTAAGCTATCCACACAAGAAAATTATGGATTCTTTATCTCAAGAAGAAATACCATTATTACTTGGGCAGCGATGACTTGCTATATTCTCATCAGTATCCCCGTTAAAAAGGGATACTTCCCCATTCAATGGCTTTTTCTGATTGGTTTTTTTGCGAGACTTGCATCCCTCTTTCTTCAGGCATCCCTCAATCGCCGTACTCAAAATATCCCTGTGGCCTTTGTTCCAAGTGAAAGTGAACCAGAAGATCAAGTTGTAAGTTTTAATATTTTAAAAACCATGAAAAGATTCTTTTTGTGGAATGCCCTTTTTCGTTTAACGGTAAATTTTAGCTCACCCTTTTTTCTTCCTTTCATGATTAAAGTACTCCATCTTTCGATCGAAGATTTTGTTCTCTTAAATTCTATTCCCTTCGTCGGTCGTGCTCTTTTTATGCAAAATTGGAGTCGCGCAAGTAAAGGCATTCGCCCTTTTTGGGGCATACAAATCTCATGTTTTTTCATTGCATTCCTTCCATGGCTTTGGACCTTGTCCCATGATTTTGTCTACCTTTGTGCCATTCAATTTATGTCAGGAATTTTCTGGGGTGGAATGGAGATGACTAATTTACTCATGATACAAAATCACTCTTACGGAAAATCCCGTCAGCTAATGGGTCTCAACTCGGCCGGCATGACCTTCTTTTCGGTTATCGGGGCAAGTATCGCTGGCTACCTCGTCGCGAACCATGGTGCGACTTATACCGACCTTTTTAACCTCTCCACTGCCGCTCGTTTGGCGGTAGCGGTGGCCTTTATGGCCAACGTCACCAAGCTCGAAGCAGCCCATCTCGATGCTCGCTCGGCCAAAAACTACCTCTTTTATGTACTTTCACTTCGCCCTTCGATGGCCAATATCGGTCGCATTATAATGCCTAGAAAAGACTCTTCTACCGAAGAGAAAAGCTAAGCTGGCAAGTTTGACCCTTTTGATGGGGATTCTGCAATATCGTATAATTAAGCATGGTTTGGACCTCATACAAAGAACAGATAAAGCAAATTTCAGAGAAAATTATTTCGGTTCAAAAACCCATTCGAATCATGGACGCCATCAAGCATGATCCTCAACTCATAGAAGAATTCAAAAAATCAAAATATAAAAAAATGCCAAAATTAGCAAAAGATCACTATGCTAATTCGAAACTTGATTATTCCATTCCTGCAAAAATAAAAGAATTCAAAGCAATCAATCAAAATATTCAAAAAGTTTTTGGAAAAGATAATGATCTTGGAAATCTTTTAACTGAGATCGTAGATGAGTATACCCTCGTTCTCGATATGATAAAGCATCGTGGTCAACAAACTTTTTACGAAAGAAGTAAAGAGCTCTATGGATCGCCAAAAGACCCATTCCTCTCCGACCACAATACTATTTTTGACTTAGGAAGAATGCTCTACTCAATTCTCACTGGAATCAAAAATACAATGGATATTCCTGGAGGTGAAAAAGATTTAGAAGCGAAGGAAGTGGTAAAAAGACTCAACAGAAGGATGAACGATTATTTTCACAGCGACGAAGTGTTGGCCGTGTTGAGCGATGGAATCGTTGCAGATGCGGCAGCTGGTGGAGATAAAATTAAAATAAATTCCAATCGCATGTTTTCTCCTCGTCAAGTTGATATCTATGAAGTTCATGAAGGATGGGTTCACGTAGGAACGACTCTCAATGGACGCCATCAACCAGTTGCAAAATGGCTTTCAGTAGGTCCGCCTCGATGTGCCGCGACCCAAGAAGGTCTTGCCGTTTTAATGGAAATTTTTACTTTTAGAACGAGTGTGAGACGCGCTCAACGAATCAATGATCGAATTATAGCCATTCACAAAATCGAAGAGGGAGCAAACCTCCTCGATATTTTCGAATACTTTAGAACTGAGGGATATCCCGAAGAGGAATGTATCAACAATTCCTTCCGACTCTTTCGAGGTTGCCATTTTAACGGTGGTGCCGCTTTCACAAAAGATATCTCGTATTGTCGCGGTTTTGTCGAAAACTTTAATTTCATGCGATCTGCAATTCGCGCGAATAAGCCTTATCTCATTCCCTTTCTCTTTGTTGGCAAAACTCACGTTGAAGATATTCCCCTCATGTATCATCTTTACCAAGAAGGAATTGTCGATTTTCCTCGCTACCTTCCTCCTCAATTTCAAGACATAAATGGCATTGCCGTTTGGATGAGTTTTTCTACTTTTTTCAACAAAGTTGATGTGCGTCGTGTTCAAAATCATTACAACAAGCTGTTTAATCGTGACTTCATGATTCGCCCTCATTAATGACGCAATAAATCTGACAAGCATTTCATGGCCAAACACACTTAAAATTTGATAAATTCTCCCCCATTATTGCCCTATCTCAGAGGAGAATTTATGCCTGTAGCAACCTATGAACAGTATTGCAAAATGCTCGACCGCGCCTCAACTGGTGGATACGCTTTTCCAGCGATTAACGTCACTTCAACATCAACGGCGAACGCTTGCTTGATGGCCTTCAAGGAAATGAAAACTGACGGTATCATCCAAGTATCAACAGGTGGTGGTAAGTTTTGTTCAGGCCAAGCTATTGGCGACATGGCCTTAGGGGCAATCTCTCTGGCCCAACACGTTCATCTAATGGCCGAAAAACTCGACATCGTTGTTGCACTCCATACTGATCATTGCCACCCAGAATATCTTGATTCCTTCATGCTTCCTCTTATTGCCGAAACTGAACGTCGTCGTGCCAAAGGTCTTCCAAATCTTTTCAATTCGCATATGTTTGATGGATCAGAAATGCCATTTGCTGAGAACGTTAAAAAGAGTAAGGAATTACTCGAACGTTGTGCCAAGAGTGAGATTATACTTGAAGTTGAATCAGGAGTTGTCGGCGGCGAAGAAGACGGAAAAAATAATGAGGGCACACCTTCTGATAAACTTTATACAACACCAGAAGAAATGGTTGAGATGGCCCGTGTTCTCGGACCCATTGGTAAATTCATGTATGCAGCAACTTTTGGAAACGTTCACGGCGTTTATAAGCCCGGAAACGTTAAGCTTCGTCCAGATATCCTCAAGAAAGGACAAGAAGCTGTTATGAAAGAGCTTGGCAAAGATGCACGTCACCTTCTTGTATTTCATGGTGGTTCAGGATCTGAGCTCCATGAAATTCATGAAACACTCAATTATGGTGTGATTAAAATGAACGTCGATACAGACACACAATATACTTATACTCGTCCTGTGATTGATCACATGTTCACTAACTACGATAAAGTTTTAAAAGTTGACGGTGAGGTTGGTTCTAAGAAACATTACGATCCGAGAGAATGGATGAAGAAAGCCGAAAAAGGTATGTCGGCGAGAGTCGTTCAAGCGATTAAGGATCTTAAATGTGAAGGAAAATCGCTACTTCACAACTAATGAAAAAATTTAAGTCATCACAACTCAGTCGCCTAACAAAACTAGGAAAATCCTTAGTGGTGGCGACTGGTCATTTGGCGATAGATGCAGTTAAGAATAAAACTCAAGATCTCATCGACAAAAGCGATCGGGCACAAGAACTTACTCGCAAGATTTCAGCTACTAAAGAGATTGTCCAATCAATGGGCGAGCTCAAAGGCGCGCTAATGAAATTAGGTCAAATGATTTCTATTACTGAGGACATGGTTCTCCCTCCTGAAATTTCGGCCCTTTTTCGCGAGCTGCAAAAAACGTCCCCCCCGATGAGTCACAAAGATCTCCATTCAGTATTCTATAAGAGCTTTAATAAAAGACCACTTGAGCTTTACGCTGAATTCGATGAAACTCCAATTGCAGCGGCCAGTATCGGTCAAGTACACTTGGCAAAAACTTTTTCAGGAGAGCAAGTTGCTGTCAAAGTTCAATACCCGCAAATTGTCGATGCCATAAAGAACGACTTTAAAAATATCGATCGCATCAATCAACTCATCAATCTGCTGTTTCCTAATAAGCCCGATATTGAGCATTATGTGGAAGAATTAAGACGATCTCTCATTGAAGAATGTAACTATTTGAAAGAGAGAGAGCATCTCGAGCGCTATCGTGAAATCTACAGTTCTGAGTTTCCTCAAATTCTCGTACCTAAAGTATTCCCCGAACTATGTTCAGAGAATATTTTGACCCTCGAGTATATGACTGGTGACACTTTTGGAGAAAGCTTGAGTTATTCTCAAACGGAACGTGATGAGCTAGGACAAATTCTTTTTGATTCGCATATGTTCGGAATTTACAATGCTCGCTTTCTCCATACTGATCCTCAAAATGGAAATTATCTCTTTCGACCTGGAAAGATTATTTTAATGGATTTCGGGAGCGTAAAAGAGTTCGACCTCGATTTCATTAAGAAGTATCACCACCTACTAAGCGCGATTGAGAGAGATCAACTCGAAGAATATAGAAGAGCAATGCTCGATCTTGGCTTCTTCGAAGAATCAGATGAAATTGATCTTTTCCACAAGCACTTTGAAATGGTGAAGAAGCTATATCTCCCCTACACGAGACAAGGTATCTACAGCATTGAAAAGATCAATCCTTTTGAAATGGTTCAGGACTTTATGAAGGGAGTCAGCTTAAAAGGTCGCAAAGCCCCTCGAGAAGATTTTCTGCTCTTAGATCGCGCCAATCTTGGTCTTTATAGTAAGCTTAAAACCTGGAACTCTCACATTGATTGGCTGACTCGTAAAAGAAAATATACAATAAATTTCTAACTTATTCTAAAAGTTATTTGAGATACGATTTGATCGAATGATCATAAGACTTGATCTTATTGTACTTAGATTTGTCTGCTTCTAGCGCTTCTGAACCTTTAATGTGACATACTCCCACTAAACTTTCATTTCCGACTCGACTAATAAAAGAGCTCAGTTTTCTCTCCAATTCTCGAGTTTTGGCATAAAGAGGATATTCAGACTCAATTTCAGCTTTAAAGAGATCTATAAATGTAATTTGAAAAAAACTATAACGCCAAACTTCGCTATTTTTAGCAACAATCATTTTCTTATCTTTATGCATTGATTGGAAGCAAAAGGCATAAGAAAGCCTTTCCACTCGTAAGTTGGCCAGTATCTTTGAAACGAGCAGCTCTTCAGCAACACAATGGCATTTTTCCATTTTGAGAGATAATTCATGGACTTCATTTTCGAAATACATCTCTCTTTCAAGAACTAGTCGATACTCTGGTCTCATCTTAGGACAGGCGGTAGATATATTAAATTCACGATTGGCAACTTCAGGCAAACTCAAGATCTCGGAGATTTGCTTTTTAGCTTCTTCGTTTTTGGGAATACATTTCGGATCTTCGACATTATACTGTTCAGCTTGTATCTTTTCGCTATCTGACAATTTTTTACTAAAAACTCTGCCTTCTTTATTAATATTCCATAATGTATTTCCAATAAGAAAACGGGTTCCAAATTCAGTTGTAAATTTATTTTGGCGAATACTCTTATTTGGATATTGATTTACTTTTAATAATGTTGGTTCGATTACATTTTTCTTATCGAAATCTGCTGAACAATCAGACATTGATGAATCTTTTCTAAAAAGCTTTCCATTACGATAAATATTTTTCTCTACGGGAGGTTCCCCTCTTATATGAGAATAAACAAAACTATTTCCATGGCGAATTGATATACCTGCTCTTTCTATCACACAGGCAATCTCTGTGCCCCCATCCTCTCTTTCTAAATAATGATGAATTTTAGTATTTGGACAGCACATCGGCTCTTCAGCCCATGCGCCATCAAAACATAAAAATAAAAAAGCGAGAAATAAAATCCTCATAATTAGTGTAATATCTTAGAAATGATTTCGTAAGTATTCTTCGATAAATTCTTATGGGCCACAATTCTCTCAAGCTCAGTTTTCATCAATGGTCTCAATTCTGGCTTCACTTTTTTATAATCGCGGAAGGCCGTTGAAACTCGCGAGGCCATTTGAGGATTTACTGAATCAAGATCAATAATCTTGTCAGCTACCAGATGATAGCCACGACCTGCTTCATGATGAAAATGGGTGTAGTTCATGGCAAAATTCATCCAAAGATTACGGAAGAGATTAGGAACGGCCTTGTTATAGACAGGATCTTTCTCAAGTCGAATAACATCGTCATAAGTACATGGGAGAATTGACGAGGCTTGAACAGCTAACCATTTTTGCATAACGAGTGTTTCATGTTTCCACTTGTTATAAAAACTCACAATCGATTCACTTCTATGTTCGCAATCGATATTCGAAAGAACTTTCAATGCTGAAAGCTCATCGGTCATATTTCCAGCTTTTGTAAATTGTTGATGCGCGAGAAGTTTAAAGTCATCGGCATTGGCAAGAGCAAGCATGCCTAAGGCCCAATTTTTGAGAGCTCTTCTTCCCATTGCGAGGTGGTCAGTTTTAAATGAACCTGTATCACAATGTTTCTCATAAATTTCATGAATCTTCTTGGTATGAGCTTGGGCCAATGTCACTAGCGTTTGTAATCGAACACTATGAATGGCTTGATAATCAATGGGACTATATCCTTGATTCAAAATGGCCTGCGCAGGAATGCTTAAACATTCAGCTTTGATCGCTGGATCGAGCTTGTCATTGGCAAGAAGAATTCCCCAAGACTCAATATAGGTTTTATCCAATTCAGGTTTCTTACCATCATGCAAGTCTTCGACCATTTTAAACATCAAGCGCTCGGCAAGAACTTGTCCTGACTCATAACGATTAAACTCGTCGCTGTCATTGGCCAAAAGATAAGCGAGATCTTTATTTTGGTAAGGCGCATGGACTTTCACAGGAGCAGTAAAATTTCTATTGAGAGAGATAACTGGTTCAGAATCAACATGGCTAAAGACGAAAGTCGATTCTGACTCTGAAATATGCAGGATACCTTCACCTATTTGAGGTTGCGGAGTAGATGAATCTTTAAGCTTTAATGCAATATCTTTTCCATGGGCGTCAACAAGGCCAATCTTGAATGGAAAAAAGAATGGCGATTTGCGATCCTGTTCCGGCGTGGGTGGACAGCTTTGCTCAATATGAAGGGAAAGCGTTTTATTAAGTTTGTCATAATCCCAACGGACTTCAACTTCTGGCGTCCCAGCTTGGAAATACCAACGCTTGAATTGGTCAAAATTGTAATTATCGTTGGCCACACTCATGGCGTGAATAAAATCTTCAGTTGTGACGGCCTTACCATCATTTAACTCAAAGTATTTATCCATTCCTCTTCTAAAACCATCTGGTCCTAACAGAGTAGCGATCATGCGAATGACCTCCGCTCCTTTTTCGTAAACGGTTGCGGTGTAGAAGTTATTTATCTCAATATAGCTAGAAGGTTTAATAGGGTGAGAAGTAGGTCCGGCGTCTTCTACAAATTGTGAACTTCTTAAGCGGTCAACATCACTGATGCGATGAACGGTGCGAGAGTTCATATCGGCCGTGAATTCTTGATCTCTAAATACAGTTAATCCTTCTTTCAAGGTAAGTTGAAACCAATCGCGACAAGTGACTCTGTTACCTGTCCAATTGTGAAAATATTCGTGACCAACGACTGATTGAATCGCAATATAATCACCATCAGTTGCTGTCTCTGGCTTTGCTAAAACAAGTGAAGAGTTAAAAATATTTAACCCTTTATTTTCCATGGCTCCGAAATTAAAAGAATCTACCGAAACAATCATGAAAATATCGAGATCATATTCTAAACCAAAACGGTCTTCATCCCATTTCATTGATTGTTTTAAACTTTCCATGGCATGCCAACACTTCTCTTCATTGCCTTTGTCACAATAAATTCGAAGGTCAACCTTTCGCCCACTTTTTGTTGTGAAATGATCCTTGATTTCTCCTAAGTCACCAGCAACGAGAGCGTAGAGATAGCATGGTTTACGAAAGGGATCTTCCCACTTGGCCCAATGTGTTCCATCACCATGATCACCTGTGCCTACGCAATTCCCATTAGAGAGGAGAATTGGAAAATCTTTT
This sequence comes from Bdellovibrio sp. CG22_combo_CG10-13_8_21_14_all_39_27, assembly GCA_002786715.1. Classification (GTDB taxonomy): domain Bacteria; phylum Bdellovibrionota; class Bacteriovoracia; order Bacteriovoracales; family Bacteriovoracaceae; genus 21-14-all-39-27. The sequence goes on along the minus strand of PCTW01000064.1, from coordinate 81,994 downwards.
TTATTCCCATGGATGGTGGTCGTGAACTTAGTCATGACATCGGGACGATCTGTGTAATAAGTAATGTGGCGAAATCCTTGTGGCTCATTTTGAGTACAAAGAATATTTCCAGATTTATATAGACCATCCAAAGCAGTATTAGCTTCAGGATTGATCGTATTAACAATTTTTAAGGTGAACGAATCTGGAACGTTAGGAATAACAATCCCATCTTCAGTTAATTGATACTCGCCTTCTCTAAGCTCTTCTCTATCAATGGAAATCGAATTGAGCTTTAAACCTTCTCCATTTAAGAAGAGTGCTGGTTTTTGCCCTTTTAGATCTGGATGCAAGGAAAGTTTCGTTTCTGCGGTTACTACCGTTTCGGTTAAATGAAGTCTAAAATCGAGATCGATTGAATCAACGAGATAGGGAGGAACTGAATAGTCCTTCAAAAATACAGTTTGCGGTGTTCCTTCTTTCATCTTTATCTCCTCTATTTTTATTCTACTTCTATGACGTAACCACTATGCCGGCGTATATTGATTACGCCATCTTCGAAAATCAGATACTGCCCTTTTATACCCATTAAAGTTCCTTCGATGACTGCCTTTTTATCAAAGGACATTGAACTTACTTTGGTAGGATACTCTAGAACTGGATATTCAATTTCTGTTACTTCAGCATTTTCTAAATAATTAAAAGCACCAAGCCCTAATTCATCTTCGAGCATTTCAATTTGCTCGCCGGCGATATTCATCAAATGATCTCGCTCGCTTTTTAAATCAATTTTTTCGTTATTGCCTTTAAGCATATTGCGCCAGTTGGTTTTATCGCTAACGTGCTCTGACAATATTTTTTCGATTAAGCCTGAATGATAGCGAGTCTTCACTTCAAAAACAGGCATAGCTTGAATCGCACCTTGATCAATCCAGCGTGTTGGGATCTGAGTATGTCTGGTTATTCCCACTTTTAAGCCACTCGAATTCGCGAGATAAACGAAATGAGGAATCATGCAGTGAGATAATCCCCACTCTGGTTCGCGACAGGTCCCTTTATCATAATGGCAAAGTTCTGGCTTCATAATACAAATATCACATTGAGCAAGTTTCTGAGTACAAGGAAAGCAATAGCCATCTCCGTAGCTTTTTTTAGTTTCTTTGCCACAATGTCCACACAAGATTTTGCCACTAAATTTTAAAGTGAGTTTTTTACCCAAGTATGGGTTGAGGGGAAGACGTTCGTCCCCAAGTACCAGTTGGTATTCCACTGGAGACTCGTACGAGGTCGCCATTTTGTCTAAAAGTCCGCTTAACATGCTCGGGATTATAGGTAATTCCCCCTCCAAAGTCAGTCTTTTTAGGTATTTTTGTTGCCTATTGTTGCACAGCTTATTGAATCGGTTATTATGGAATGAGTAATAACAATATCAATAACTTAAAAAGACTATGGCGATTCTTGGTAAAAACATTGACCCCAACAAAAAGCATTACTTCAGTAGTGTCGAGGAAAATGATTTGTCCTTTATGGCCGACATGGCCTTGAAAGAAAAACTACCTGTAAAAATTTGGGCCCAAGGAAAAGATAAAGAAGCTGAAGAATATGAAGTCACTTCATATGAGAAGGATAAAAAAGTTCTTTTTTTGAAAAGCAAAAGTGGTGGCTTGATGTCACTAATATCAAATTCAAAACTTATCGATAAAGATATTTTCATTAAAGTTGGAAAAGAGAAATTTCAATGGTTTTCGGTCAGTAATCTTAAGTACAATAAAGAATCTAAACTCTATTATGTTCAATTCAACGACGAAGTTTATCGCAGTCAACAGAGAAGCAATTACCGTCTCCAAGCCTCTTCTACGATTGTGATTCAATTCAAAATTGGTGATGACATTTTTGATGGTCTGGATATCTCTGCGGGAGGAACGAGTTTCGTCATCACTGAAGAAATGAAAGATAAATTTCCCAAGGACAAAGTGTTTGAAGGTTGCCAATTACTATTTAATAAAAAGAAATTTGAAATCCCTAGCTCTCGAATTGCTGGTCAATGGGATCACAAGGTAAGAACGAAAGAAGACCAAAAACACGTGAAAGTGAGCGTGGCCTTTGATAAGCTCAATGATGCTGACGAAGAAGCCCTTTTTAAACATATCAATGGCGAAGCTCGGGCCGAAGAAATGCGGAAGCAACTTGCTGAAAGGGCCGCTGCTAAAAAACATAAAAAATAAAGCCGATCCCAACAAGCTTTTCATAGAGAGGTGTTAATGAAGAAAGCCTGTCAGGATCAACTGATGAGACTGAGGTAACACACACATCAGCACATATGCCTCAATCTCTCTCCCCCATCAATTAAAGCACCTAAGCCATAGCTATTATTAACGACATGTCTCTTCAAAAACTGTCTAAAATACGGACATGTCAGGAATGACGACAGAGGACTATCGTCAAAACCCTTTAAAATCGAACTATTACAAGGTTAATCCTGGCCCCAATCTTGCTTAAATAAACTCAAAACGTATTTGGGGGAATTATGAAAAAGGTACTTTTGCTTGGAGCTTCTCTTTTATTTTTGAACTCATATGCAGCCGAAGATTGTTCCCAATATTCAGAAGAAATTAGCACCATTATTTTAAAAGATGGACACGAAAGTCCAAAGCTTAAGAAATTTTCAAAAGAGTGTATCGATGATGTAAGTGGACTCATGATCACGCTTGAGAAGTGGAAGCTCATGTCTTCGATTTATGGCTACGGTACTCCTGTGAAATCTAAAAAATGTCATCATCTTGCAGAAAATAAATAAGGATTAACGATGAAAATGATTAGCTGGTTAACCTTCTTTGCACTTCTCATTTCAAACTCACTTTATGGGAAATCTCTTCTCATTTCAGTTGGAGATTTGCAAAAAAATGATTCCGAGTGGCTGCGAAAAACCTGCGAGCAGATTTATATTGTGGCCAATCAAGTTTCTCCTCAAGGCGTGACAATTAATTGTCATCGTTCAAACACAGAAAGCTTTGTGGATCCGTATATTTCTGAACAGAGAAATAAAAATGACTACTTTCTCAATGTGCTTCGTACTCGCGAAGGTCATATTGATCTGGAAGCACGCAACTGGTCAGCGCAAGGTGAAGAAGATTTTAAAAATTTAGGCTGGATTTTTAAAGATGCTGAAAAATCTCAAGTCTCTAAAGAACAAGCAATGGCCCATGCGATCGCCAACTTCATCTTTTATATCGATAATGAACAAGCCTTCAAAATTGGTTTAATGATGAATGCCATCTCAGAATCATCTGCTGTTAGTTATGATGAAAAAAGCGGTCAGTTCCACGAAACATTAACCAATGAAGTTATCGATTCCAATCGTGCTTACAAATTATTTTCAAAAGAAAGTGGAAGAAAAATTAATTATCTTCGAACAGGGATTGAACTAGGAGTTCTCTTATCATCTGGTATGGCGATCTATTATAAGAACCTTGTCTATAATGCCGTCGATTTTGATTATGGTTTTAGAGATGGGCTCAAGAAAAAATGGATTACTGGTGAAGCTATTCTCTTTGATGATAACGATAAATTTGCCAACTACGGGCATGCTTTTGCAGGAGTTATTTATCACCAAGTGGCCAGGGCCAATGGTGCTAGCGCTATGGAATCGTTCTTGATTTCACTCGCCTCTTCTGCCGTTTGGGAAACCATGGAGTATCATGAGGTCTTTTCAATCAACGATATGATTGTAACTCCTGTTGGTGGTTACATCATCGGAGAGGCCATGTATCAAACATCATGTGCTCTCATTTCAAAAGGCACTCTCGGAGCAAAGGCCCTAGGCTATACCCTCTCTCCAATGCTAGCAGGCAATCATGCCATGGACCGCTTGTCAGGAAACAAAGACAAGACTCGTGCCCAACCAGATTGCAAGAAACCTCGTTTTTCAGATATCAGTCTCAAAATTGGTTTAGAGCGCGGACAAAAAGCATATGAACCATCCTCAAATCAAGAGTATTTTGCGGCCCTCGAATCAACTGTTATTAATATTCCAGGCTATGGAAAAGTGGGTAAGGCCCAAGGTCTTGTCTACGATACGGCCATGAGCAAGTTTTTAATCGAACTCAATGGAAATCAAGGGCTGACTGATCTTCGCATTGTTGCAGAAGTGGTTGCCGCCGCTTATTACGATCGAAAAATTTCTCGCGATGAAAAAGGTCAGTTACGTGGCTATGAAATGGCCGTTGGAATAGGTTCCGCGAGTACGTGGAATGACCGAGGTGGAATAGATAAAGACTCTGACGGACCGGATACTAGAGAAGACTTCTACGGAACGATTAATATTTTAGGCGCTACTGCTTTTGCTGATGTTTATTACAAAGGCACGAAGATTCGCGCAGAATTTGGCTTCTACGGCGATTTCACCATGGTGAAGTCCTATGCCCTTGATGGAAAAATCGCGGCCGAAGGACTCGAAGGTCAACCAACTGTTATTCAGAAACGCGGTTATTATTGGGGCGCGGGATCCACTGCCCTTGCAGGAATCTCAGCTGAACATGGCCGCTGGAAAGTTGGATATGAAGGTCAAAGATCGCAAGCGACAATCATTCATGGTCGCGGTAGATTTCAAGATCAAGTGACTCAAAAAGATAATTTTCATGATGAACTGGCGATTGATAAGTTCTACGTAAAGTTCAAACTTACCAAAAGCCTAACTTTTGAATTGGCCCAGGAATTCATTACTCGCAAAGGCCAAATCAATAAAAATTATGCAAAATCTGGTACAGAAAAAAGAACAAGGGCGACACTAAATTATCAATTTTAAGCACTTAGGTTAGACCATTTTTTCACGGTGTCTTCAGATTCGTTGACACCGTGGGAACTTAGGACTAAAAAGTCCCACTTTCCAATACTTTAAAGAGAGACTAGCTATGCAGATTGAGTCGTTGCGCGGTTACAAAATGATCCAGAAGGCCAAGCTTTTGAAGGAACATAATCTCTACCCTTTTTTCAGAAAGATTGAGCAATCAGAAGGAACAGATGTGATCGTAGATGGTCAGCCAATGATCATGATTGGTTCAAATAATTATTTAGGTCTCACACATCATCCTTATGTTAAAGAAGCTGCCATCAAGGCGATTGAAGTATTTGGAACGGGATGTACTGGTTCTAGATTTTTAAATGGTAACTTAACTATTCACGAAGAACTTGAAGATAAGCTCGCTAGTTATTTAGGACATGAGAAAGCGATGATCTTTGCAACGGGGATGCAAACCAATCTTGGTGCCCTCTCTGCCGTTTGTGGTCCAAAAGATTTAATGATTTTCGATTCTGAAAACCATGCTTCCATTATCGATTCGAGCCGTTTGGCCCTCGGAACAACACTTAAGTATAAACACAATGATATGGAATCTCTTGAAGAGGTCCTTTCTGAAAATGTGAGTCGTTTCCAAAACACCATGGTTGTTGCTGACGGTGTTTTTTCAATGACTGGCGATATCCTCAATCTTCCCGATGTTGTTAGATTAGCAAAAAAATATGGCGCCTCTATTTATGTTGATGATGCTCACGGAATTGGCGTTATGGGTGACCGTGGACGTGGAACCATGAACCATTTTGGGCTCACAAAAGATGTCGACCTCAATATGGGGACATTCTCTAAATCATTCGCATCAATTGGTGGCGTGCTCTCTGGAAATGCAGACGTTATCGATTACGTTAAGCATACTGCTCGCTCATTTATGTTTTCAGCGGCAATGGCGCCGTCTTCTGTGGCCACAGTTTCAGCTTGTATTGACGTTATCCTCTCTGATGAAACGATTCATCAGCGCTTGTGGAGCAATGTTGATTTCATGGTGAAAGGCTTTAAAGAAATTGGCTTTTATACTTACAATTCTAAGACACCTATTATCCCGGTTTTCATCGGCGATGATATGAAAGCAATGCAAGTCACAAATTACCTCAAAGAGTGTGGAATTTTCTGTACTCCAGTAATCTCTCCTGCAGTTCCTAAGGGAGAAGCACTGATTAGAACAAGTTATATGGCGACTCATTCAAAAGAGCAGCTGTCTAAAGTTCTCGAAGTCTTCAAGGACGCCAAAGAGAAATTTGAAATTCCATCTACCTTGCACTAGTATTCACTCACATTTTGTTGAGGTGAATCATGTTAGAAATCAAAGTCGTATCTTCTAAGAAGGATCAGAAAGTATTCGTAGACCTGCCATGGCTCCTCTATGAAGGCGATCCGATGTGGGTGCCACCTCTAAAAATGGCAGTGAATGATCTTCTCAATAAGAAAAAACATCCTTTCTATCAAACCTCTGAAACAGAATTATGGGTAGCCTATAAAAATGGCGTACCTGCTGGTCGAATCATGGCCATCCATAATCGCGCTTGGAACGAATTTCACGACGACAAAAAAGGCTTCTTTGGATTCTATGAATCTGTGAATGATATGGAGGTTTCAAATAAGTTGCTTGAGACAGCTCAGAATTGGTTAAAGCAACATGGACTCAATGAAATGGAAGGTCCTGTGAATCCTTCTACTAATTATGAGTGCGGAACGCTTGTGGATGGCTTTGATGATCCTCCCCAAATCATGATGACTTATAATCCTCCTTACCATGACCAACTTTTGCAAAAGAGTGGTCTTAGAAAAACGAAAGATCTGTATGCTTGGCTTTTGCAATTGGATAAGGTCAAAGGTTTGCCAGAGATCATGACGAAAATTGCGGAAAGAGCGATGGCCCGAAATAAAATAACCTTCCGCCATGTGAATAAGAAGGATTGGACGAACGAAGTTCAACGCATGCATGACGTTTACAATAGTGCCTGGGAAAAGAATTGGGGCTTCGTCCCGATGAGCAAAGATGAATTCTTTCATACCGCCAAAGATTTAAAGGGTGTCGTTGATCAGGATCTCGTTCAATTTATTGAAGTTGATGGTGAGACAGCCGGTTTTATCGTGACTCTCCCGGACCTCAATCAAATCCTCCATAAAAATCCTACGGGAAAATTACTCCCTGCCATTTTAAAAATTCTTAACCGCAAGAAACATGTTAATCGCATGAGAACGATCACTCTCGGAATGAAAGAAAAATTTCGAAAGTCAGGATTTGAAACCATTCTCTATGTTAAGTCTTTTGAAGCTGGAATAAAGAATGGATATAAAGAAGTTGAGATGAGCTGGATTCTGGAAGATAATCTTCCGATGAATAAGCCCATTGAGCGCATGGGTTCTAAGCTCTACAAAACATACCGAATTTATTCTAAGGCCATATAAAAATGAAAATTCTTGTCACTGGTGCCACTGGTTTTGTAGGTTCACACCTATGTGAAGAGCTTTCTCGAAAAGGTCATCAAGTTTACGGATTGGTAAGAAACCCAAAAAAACTTAAAGATTTTAATTTTCAAGGGATTGTCATAAAAGGTGATCTCAACCTTGAACAAGATTGGCAATGGATTGATGAAATCCCCAGTGATCTTGATGCCATCATTCACACAGCTGGTATTGTTCATTCATTTCAGACTGAGCATTTTTTTGATGTCAATTCGAAGGCCACGGCCAAGTTTATTCACTACGTAAAAGATAAATTTCCTCGAATGAAGTTTATGTTGGTGTCTTCTCTTGCGGCTTCGGGCCCTAGTCTCAATGGGATCCAACGCCAAGAAGAGTTTCAAAGCGAACCAACCAGCCATTATGGTCTGAGTAAACTCGAAGCGGAGATGCACTTGTTCAATCTTGCTCCAGAGAACTGGCAGAAAATTGTCATTCGCCCACCTATGATTATCGGTCCTCGAGATCCGGCCGTGCTGGATTTCTTTAAAATGGTTAAAAGCAGAGTGGTTGTTCTCCCTGGAAAAAATGGACCTCAAAAAGAGTACAGCTTTGTCTGCGTTTACGATTTAGTCGACTCTATGATTAAGGCAATCGAGAGCACCAATCTGCAAAAAGAAATCTTTTTTATTAGCAATCCTCAAGTCATCAAGGCGCTTGAACTGGTCACCACCATTGAGAAGCATATGAAAAAGAAAGCTCTCATTTTGGCCTTACCAATGCCATTAATTAAGTCTACCGCCTACATACTAGCGGCATTGAACAAACTCACTGGGCTCGATGCTCGCCTTACACCAGACAAAATCAGAGAACTTTCTCCAAGCTCTTGGATGTGTAATGGTGAGAAGAGTTCAAAACTTCTTTCCATGAACTATCAGTGGGATCTCGATCGGACGATCAAAATTACAGTTGAAGATTATCTTAAGCGTGGCTGGATCTAGAAACTATTTATAATCTTTCTTAGGTCCCGTTACTGTGTGGAATACATAATCCCAAAGGGGATTACTTACCCCATACTTCGAATGCTCTTTTGAGTGATGATGTTGAAGATGGTACTTGCGCAAATAACGACCTACTTTTGAAGTCATTGGAAAGTGATGGGTAGCATAGTGAATATAATCATAGCAAAGATAGCCAAATGTAAATGAGCCCATAAAAACCCAAAGGTATTTTTCAGGCAAAAGAGCACTAAAAATCACATACAACAATCCCATTATCAAGACAGCCGGAACTGGTGGCATAACTAATCTTGTAGCATCATCAGGTTCATCATGGTGGATGCCATGAAAAAGATAAATCAAACGATCGCCAATCTTGCTCTTTGTTTCAAAATGAAAGAGGAATCGGTGAATAAAGTATTCAGTAAATGTCCAAACCAAGAGTGCAAATAGAAAGACTCCAGAAAACTCAAGCGCCGAAATATTTTGAACGACGATAGCATAGTAATAAGCAGCGATAACAAAAGGTGCCCACATAACCAGAGGTATAATGGGATGAACATGAGTCAACGCCTCTAAAAGAGGATTTTCAAATAAGCGAACTGATTGCTTTGCATTCATGAGATGAAACCTTTAAAACGTGTGTGCTTGGTTCGACACAATATACTCTATAAAATCTTGTAAATCATAGCGAAGAGGCTTGGCAAGTCTCAATTCGCTTAGACGGAGTCTTCGCTCAAAATCATGAAATAAAGTCTGAGTTGGATCATGAAGCTGCTATGCGTCTATATATTTTTTTCACATCGATTTGAGAAATTAGATTTAAAAAAGAAATTTTTAGCAGAAAATTTTGCAAATTCTTCTCTGAAAAAGTGAAGAGCAGTTTAGTCGGTAAATAAATATCTTTTTTTGTATGATGTCATATTAATGGTTTAGCTCTGTTGCTTGGGCAATTTTTTTAAAAGAATTCATTTGTAAGAAAAACTCTTGTTTGATTTCAGTCCAATGACCCATTACAATAGAAAGCGCAGGGATATTTTGATCGCACTTAATCGGCGTTTGATAAAGGGACTTTGAAAGCGTCGATTTTCATGAATTTTTTTAAAATGAGGGAACTTTTTGTTCCCTTTTTTTATTCCTTCACACATACAGTCAAAGCCTCTATAGTGCGCCCATTATGGCCAAAAAATATCACCACCACTTAACTGAAGCAGTACTCCTCGTCTTAGAAAAAATTTTCGTCCAAGGCGTTGCCTTAGATATGGCGCTAGAAGAGTCTGTAAAGGCCCATAAAAAATGGGGTGGACGAGATCGTAGAAACGTTTCCGAATTAGTCTTTGAAACCACCAGATGGCTTAGATTACATCTATCAAAGGCTGGCCACCAATGGAAAGACGAGCAGAAACTAGATAGCGCTCTGGTCAAAAAAGCTCTCATTCTTCAACTGAAAAAAGATTGGGGGGAACTCCCACCAGCCTTGATCGAAGCATGGGGCCCCTTAGAATCGAATGCAGGAGAAAGTTCTGCGGCCGATAAAGCTTCTATGACTGACTTTCTCTTTGAACGGGCCTTGAAGTCTTTTGGCGAACAAACAGATAAAGTCTTAGTCGTCGCAAATAAAGTAGCACCCGTTTTTATTCGCCCTAATTTAATGAGAACTAATCTTGAACGGCTCCAAGCAATGCTCGAAAAGGAAGGCATCAACAGTCGCGTCGTCGCCGATTCTTTAGCATTAGATGAAAGACGTGGCCTTAAAGAATTTGCACTGAAATATTATGGATTGTTTGAAATTCAAGACATCAACTCTCAAAAAATTGCCAAAGTTGTAGACCCGCAACGAGGTGACAATATTTTGGATGCATGCGCAGGAAGGGGAGGTAAATCTCTTCTTATGGCCGATATTTTACGAGGAAAAGGATCAATCCTCGCTCTCGACATTGACCAACAAAAACTTCAACAATGCAATGATCGCGCACGCAAAGCTGGTCACAGCATTATTAGAACTCAAGTATCTCCAGAAGCGAGCACCATGACTCAATGGACGGGGCAATTTGAAAAAGTCTTATTAGACGTTCCTTGCTCTGGAGTAGGAATCATCAGAAGACACCCCGAACGCAAATGGCTGCTTCCCTCACCTGCTATGACTGAACTTCTGGCCACTCAAAAAAAGCTCCTCGAAGATTACGCCTTCACTGTAAAAAAAGATGGTCATCTTATTTATAGTACCTGCAGCTTCTTACCTGAAGAGAATGATCTTCAAATTGAAGAGTTTTTAAAATGCCATCCGGAATTTAGCCTTGTTAAAAAATATCTTTGGTCACCACTTGATGATGAAGGTGACATTCTCTTTGCCGCAGATATGGTGAGAGCTTAGATTTTATTCTTGAGAAGGTGCTCTTTTCTTTTCTTCTTCCTGCTTCTTTAATTTCTCGAGTAAGGCATCTGCTTTGCGCATGATATGCTTAGTTTCAGCATTTGATGGTATATCTTTCCTATCTTCTGGATCAATCTCTTGAACTGAATTTTTTACAACTGGTAGATGTTCATGCAATATACTCTTAGCTGTTTCAGCTAATGGCCCACGATAGACGTAAGCTGCTGCCAGGGTTGCTGCAAAAACAAGCCATGATTTGATTGAAGACTTTTTCTTTTTGCGGGGAACTCTTCTCTTTCCGTTGGCCGCTTTTTTCTTTAAAGATACGTTGGTTCGTGTTTGAGTCGCTCCTCTTTTCTTGCCAGAGGGAGCCTCTATTGCTAATTGGCTCATCAATTGTTTTTGAAAAGCATCATTACCTTGTGATTTTGCCCGACGAACGCCAGTGCTTTCTGTGCTTGCTCCTAACTCGCCACTAACATCGCCTTTGCTCAAAACAGAGACTTGATTTTCATCATCGAAATCAAAAATGAGCTCTTCTTTTCGTTGCGGTTCATCTTTTCGCTTCTCTTTTACTTGGCTTAAGAATTCTTTAAACTTCTTAATTTTTTCAACGATATCGCCAATCGAAATTTGTCCCCATTCCCTAAATTTGTTCTCGTCTTCTTGCAAATCTTCAGAAAACATCTCTTTCATCATTTCTACGATGTCGGTTTCATGAAAATCAGAGAACTGAGAATAGAGTAATTTAAGCAGATCCTTGTTCATTGCCATGAGGTTTTCATAGCGATCTTTAGGATCGCGAGACAAAGCTTTGTTAACAATAACGTCGAGCTCTTTCTTAACAGCTTTATTATATTTTGAAGCATTTTCGGGAACGCAAGCCAGAATGAGTTTTAAAGTATTAATCTGATTCTCACCACTAAAGGTTCTCTTTCCAGTCAACATTTCCCAGAGAGTAAGCCCAACTGCAAATTGATCGTAAGTGTGATTAATCGGCTTCCCTTCAAGATATTCAGGAGCGAAATAATTGATTTTCCCTTTTATTGTCCCTTGTTGTTCCTCTTGCTGATTGGTCGAAGCTTTTGCAATACCAAAGTCAATAACCTTAATATATCCTTCATAACTAATCATCACGTTGTGTGGAGAAATATCTCTATGAACAATATTATAATTTTCGCCTGTTAATTTATTGGTGAAATTGTGAGCATAGTGAAGACCTTCGCACATTTTCGAAGCAATCCAAATCGCCATTGGAATCGGCATCGCTTTTTTCTGACTTTTGAATGTTTGAATAATTTTGTTTAAATCTTTTCCATGAATATATTCCATGGCAACAAAGAGATTTTTACCAATCTTACCATAGTCATAGGTCGTCGAAATATTCGGATGCTGAAGACCAAAAGAAACTTTAATCTCATCAATGAACATGGCGGTAAAATCTGGATCACTGGAGAACTTCTCTTGATCCATTTTAATAACAACCATTTTATCAACTTGATCACCCTCACCTAAATAGCGAGCACGACATATTTTTGCCATACCACCATCAACCAAGTGGTCGAGAAGAAAGTAATTACCGTGAATTTGAGGATACTTATTTCCTTTATTGGTAAAGATAGGATCATCGACAATGGGGTCGCGAGCTTCTTCATGAATAATCTCAAATTCATCCGTGGAATCAATACCTGCTGCGGTTCTTTCTGCTTTTAAAGCTTCAGCCGCTAACTTTTCTTCTTCTATCTTTGAACCTTTGCGCACGAATAATCTTTCAGAAGCTGAAACTTGTGACATCGGATTGAAACCTGGCGTATCCAGACTTAGCCCATCAGAAGATAAACCTTCACTATCGAGCTCTACAGGCTCTGACTTGATTACCTTAGCTGTGCCGGTTTTATTCGCCGTTGCGCCCTTTTTAGGAACTGGTTTCGCTGACAATGATGCCTCCTTAGCTCTTCACTTTTCGGTCAAATAAACACAATTCTTGAGCAAAACAGTCAATGCAATCCCATTTTCAATAACTTGCAGTAAAAAAAGACTGAAGAAATTTTGCTTTGGCCCTGTGGGTTAAGAGTCCTCACAAAATCCTGATACTCTATGATTAAGATTATATTTGTTGGAGGCATTCATCATGAAGATGATTCTATCCGGATCTTTGCTACTCGCTTCATTTTCTCTTTTTGCTCAGGTTGATCAGAGCGATCCTCAAATAAAAGACATGTTCGTTCCTGCAAAAGAAATTCACGCCGATGAAGTTCCAAGATTAAATGATGATGGAGATATTCAACTATTGTTAAAGGCCATTAATCGCCAAGAAAGCGCCTTTAAGCGCAAGCCTTTAACCGGTGATTTAGTCATAGGTGGCCAAAGATTTTCGATGTCTATTTTAAAGCGCACTGTCGAAGCTTTTAAATTACTCGTGGTAAAACTTGAGGATTGTCGCCAAACTCAAAGTCATCAGATTTGTCAGCAAAACTTTGAAGATGATATGAAAACTTATTTCCGTTGGTATCGACCAGATATAGATCATCAATCAAAGGCCCATTTTACAGGATATTACTCACCAACTTTCGACGCGACTCAAGCGAGAACTCAATCCCATATGTATGGTGTCTATAAAAAACCTACAGATGAAACATTGCGAACGGCGACTCGCAATCAAATTCTTTTTCAGGATCGTTTAGAAGGACAAAATCTTGAGCTCTTTTATCTCACTGATCCGTTTGAACTCTATCTTCTCCATATCGAAGGTGGCGGAGTAGTTGAATACCTAGAACAAGGAGTAAAGAAGCAAGCTTATATTTCTTATGATGGCACCAATTCTCAATCTTTTAAATTCATCGGCCCTTATATGAAATCTCAAGGCTATATTAAAGATCTTTCAATTCAATCACAGAGAGCTTTCTTGAAAAAGAATCCTCACAAGTGGTCAGAGATTTATGCTCAATGCCCTAACTTTATTTACTTTCAAATTACTAAATCAGAACCCCTAGGAATGGAAAGTATCCCCCTGACTCCAGGTAGATCAAAAGCACAAGACAAGAGTATTTTTTGGCGCAAAGGAATTATGGGGTTCGTAGCGACCCAAAAACCAGTTATGCCTACGGCTAAAAATCAAAAGCCAAAAGTTCCATTGACGAGATTCTTTATCGATCAAGATACTGGTGGTGCCATTCGAGGTGAAGCTCGTGCCGATCTTTATTTTGGATATGGCCCTGAAGCTCAATTCTTAGCTGAAAATTTAAGTGAGCAAGGCGATCTGTTCTTCTTCCTTTTACGGTAAAAGCTGACAGACGAGATCATTGTAAGCAAACTCTTCTATTTCGGGCAAAGTCACGAATTTAGTACCTCTTGCGATTGAAGTTGCGAGAAATTTTTCAACAGCTTCAATCGTTCTTGAATGAATGTCATGCATCAGCACAACACCACCGTCGCTCGGATCATCAATTTGGTACTGTTCTTTTTCATAGGTCGTTCTACCACCACGAGTGACCGTTTTGAATTGCCAAGCGCGGCCACCTTCGAGATTGCTCGTCAAGGTTTCGACAATATTGTCCGAGGTCATATCCCCTACCCAATCAGATGTATCAATATCCCAAAAAGCGAAGTTGATGCAATTTTCGCCAAAAAGTTTTTGCGAAACTTTTTTCATGACATTGAAATGGTGATAACCACCTGAGCCACGAGCATAAGCTCCGTAAGGAAAGCGATAATAAGCTTCACGTTTTTGATAAATATGACGAATGACTAATAAACTTTTTTCTAAGCCTTGTTCAAATTCTGATTCCGTTTCAGAGTTGCTATTGTCGTGTCGCCAATCATGCGAGGCCAAAACATGTCCTCTCCTCACCACCTCTGCAGAGATTTGGGGAAATCTTTCAGAGATTTCGGTAACTTCGAAAAAAGTTGCCTTCACATGATACTTGTCAAGGATGTCCAGCAGCTTCAATGTGTTTATTGGATGTGGCCCATCGTCAAAGGTAAGTGCCAAAGTGCGAGTGCCATAGAGAGACTTCGTTAAATACTGAAGCCAACCTCGATGGTGGGGATTGCTCGGAGTATATTGAATATGATCATCGGGAAACTGTTTGTCTGGATAAAGTTCACCCAATACACTTGGGTCATGAACACCACAAGCAAAAGCCGCTGAGACTAGCAATGAGAAAACTACTGACATCTTTGCCATTCCTTTTTTAATTGAACATGCGCTTGCTCGGCCAATTCTTCATTATCAAAACGCAAGTAGGCTTCAGTATGGGCCCAATCATCTGAGTCTCTCCACCCCGTGTCCTCATCTTCATATTGATTCTCCACCCACATCACTGCACCCGCTTGATAGGCACCAATAATGACCGTGAAATATTCTGGAGCATGAGATTTTTCCAATTCAAAATAATGTATTTGCTTAAAATTAAAAAATTTAGTCGACCAATAGGTTTGAAAGTGTCCGTTACTCTTGCGCATTTTCACGCCATCACGAAAAGCAAAGTCACAATCTTGCTGATTCCACTTTACATAAGTGAGTAGTCCATTGCTCTCATTGGGATACAAATAAAACGGCCTTTGTTGATCAATAATGTTACCGATTTCAGAAGCGGCCAAATTCAAGCCAATCATTAGTCCTAGAAATAAGGTCAATTTTTTCATCGCTAACTCCCTTGAAATCCTATTGTTTCATGGGACTTAACAGTCCGTAAATGTTGATAAAGCTCGATCAATTCACTTCATGTCTGTAAATCTTACGTTTCCCATGGGTGAACATTGCCTCCCAGCGTCAAATGTGGCATAAGTCCTCAAAACCTTTATAATTGGAACTATGAAAATGAAAAAAATCTTCTGGCTCGCATGGTTTCTATGTTCACTTGCTCAAGCTCAAAATTATTTGAGCTGGGATCAGCTTTCAAAAAATTTGGAAGAAGCTGGTGGGGATTCAAAGGCCTTGTCTCATGTGAAGTGCTTTTACGACAAATATAAAAAGACCGAATTTACTCCCGGACAAGTCTTTACTCCTGAGTATATCGGCCGTTGTACTCTTAATCGCCCACTCACTTTAGGCAATGATCGCATTGTCGCCATCATTGACTATAACAAGCCTTCAAACATGAGACGCTTATTTCTTATAGACCGTCTCACTGGGGCCATTTCAGCAACAGCTGCCGCCCATGGAAGATTTGAGTCGGGTTTTTTCAATCGCACGCTCAAAGAAAATCACAACACAGTTCGAACTGCTAAATATTTTAGTAATGAAGTAGGCTCAAATGCTCCCTCTTCAGGATTTTTTCTTGCTGGTCAAGAGTACGAAGGTAAATTTGGACGCAGTCTTATTCTTCACGGTTTAGAAAGAGACATCAATGACAATGCTTGCGATCGCGCTGTTGTTATTCATAAACATATGCTGGTTTCACGCAATAAAGCTTACGTTCTCTCGAGCGGATGTCCGATGGTTTCGCCAAAAATCCTTGATCATATAGTGACACTTTTGAGAGGGAAAACTGGTGATGACATCGCTTTTGAAGGAGCTGGTTCACTTGTTTTTATCTACTCTCCGAGAGAAAAAGAATGGCAAGCTGGTACTTGTGACGGAAATTTTTCGC
Source organism: Bdellovibrio sp. CG22_combo_CG10-13_8_21_14_all_39_27 (assembly GCA_002786715.1). Taxonomy (GTDB): domain Bacteria; phylum Bdellovibrionota; class Bacteriovoracia; order Bacteriovoracales; family Bacteriovoracaceae; genus 21-14-all-39-27. The sequence continues at coordinate 65,794 of PCTW01000064.1, read as the reverse complement.
TTTAAGAACTTTGTGAAGCGGCCACTTCAGCGAGATTCATCTTACGTAATGTAGGGCTAAGAACGGCAACAATTCCAACAGTTACTAAACACATGACGCTGCCAAAGACTGCGGCGGGCACTACTCCCATCAATTTAGCAGTGACTCCACTTTCAAACTCACCTATTTCATTACTCGAACCAATAAACATAGAATTCACCGAAGAGATGCGGCCTCTCATATCATCAGGAGAGAACATTTGAACAATGGAAGTCCTCACCACCATACTGACAGAATCAAAGGCTCCACTCAAGGCAAGTGCTACAAACGATAGAATGAAATTCTGGCTTACTGAAAAAACCAGAATACAAAGTCCAAAACCGGTCACGGCCTTTAGCAAATAACTTCCCGCTTTATGCTGGTAACGCCAGCGAGTCAGAAATAAGCTCATTGAAATGGCTCCAATTGAGGGTGCAGCTCTCAGCAAGCCTAAACCCTTTGGGCCAACCAAGAGGATTTCCTTGCAATAGATAGGCAAAAGGGCCACAACCCCGCCAAAGAGCACTGAGAACATGTCGAGTGAAAGAGCTGGCAGCAACAAAGGATGGCGAAAGACAAACTTTGCTCCCGATAAGAAATGATCTTTAACTTGAATCGTTGAGGGATCACGTTTTTGGGGTTCCATTTTAAGAACTGAAATGAGGCTCATCGCAATTATTGAGCTTACCAATAAAAGACAAATCGCCAGTGCAGTCATTTTTAGCCCAGCGAAGCCAAACATGATTCCACCGAGAGCAGGTCCAACGATCCTCCCCGTCTGAACGGCAGAACTCATCCAAGCGGATGAAATAGGAATTTGATGGCGAGGAATTATTCTTGGAACAGCTGAAAACATCGAAGGCTGAGAAAACGATCGAGCAACCCCAGTTAAAAAAGAGGAGGCATAAAGAGCATAGACTTGCCCCATTGTTCCTAAATCACTTAAATAAAATTGAGAAAGCAGAATCATCAAAGCTGAAGTTAAGCTGACTAAAAGAACGCGGCGATAAACGATCAAAGGGCGTGAACGATCAACGATATGCCCGGCGTAGAGGGCCAATCCAATGGCCGGAATCGCTTCAGTTAACCCCACTAAGCCTAGTGCCAGAGGATCACCTAAAAGATCGTACATTTTCCAACCAAGCACCACCGCCTGCATTTGGACAGCAAAGGTAAAGAGCAACCTTGCGAGCATGAGTTTTTTGAAATCATTTGGCATGATTTAAATTAGGTTACTTGTGCTGAATCGGCAAACGGAAAAAAAGGAATCTCCAAGTTGTATAGCATCAACTTGGAGATTCAAAAGATTTGTTATTTAGCTTTAAAAACGATTTGACTACCTAATCCGAGCATAGACTTTTTAACTTCGTACAATGAGGCACTTTCAAGAACTGAACCCGTTGAATCAGCTTGATCATTCTTCATATCATTTTGTTTTAAAGTAACAGCAATTCTCTCAGTTGCCGTAGGAGAAAGCGCTACGGCCTTTTTGAAGTTCAGTGTCACTGAGCCTTCATTAACGACTCGAACGAGACCTTGTTCCATACAAACGGTCTTGGCATTGAAGAGGCCAGAAAAAACTTTTTCTTCACAATGATGACCAGTATTATCACCAGCACAGACGATTTTCTTGAATTCAGGAACTTCTTCTTGAATAACTTCGTATGCAACGCAATCTTTCTTCAAAAAGTTGAGTTTATACTTGAGAGTTACTTTCTCTGGCGACTTCGCCGTGCGAGTAAATTCAAAGCTGCGCTTTACTGCAACATTGGCCTCAGCATCAGAAATATTACCAAGGTCGATGACCTTTTGACTTAAAACATTACCTTCGGCCATCGCGCCAAAACTAATTAAAAATAGACCTAATAGACTCATAGCTTTCATCTTGCACCTCCAAGAGCCCGTATTGTTACACGAAATAGTGTTGACAAGACTAAGTCTAAATTTTTTTCATAGAGGTGTTAGCAATCTGACAGCATACTCGTTGTAGTTTCAATAAGTTATTCCCATTTCCCTTCGCTTTATCATACAATGAAGTCATGAGAATTAGCGTCATCATCCCCACGTATAATCGAGCCTCACTGCTTTTAAGAGCGATTGATTCAGTTCTTAATCAATCACATCAAGACTTTGAGCTGCTCATTATAGATGATGGTTCAACTGATGATACCGAAGAACTTATCAAGTCCAAATATTCGGACTCGAGACTCATCTTTTTGAAACAAAAAAATAATGGTGTGAGTGCTGCTCGCAATTTAGGAATTACAAAAAGTAAAAATGAATGGATAGCTCTGCTCGATTCTGATGATGAATGGTTACCTCAAAAACTAACTACTCAAATTGAGTTTGCCAAAAAAAATCCGAAGCTACGTTTTATCCATAGTAATGAAAACTGGATTCGCCATGGGCAAAAAGTCAATATTCCCAAAAAATTTGATAAAAGCTCCAAAAATATTTTTGAACGTTCATTGCAAACCTGTCTTATTTCGCCATCAACTGTTCTTATCAAAAAAGAACTTATAAAAGAACACGGTCTCTTTGATTGCCATTTTGAAATTTGCGAGGATTATGATCTTTGGTTAAAAATTTTAATTCAAGAAGATATTGGTTTTATCGAAGAATCACTCACCAACAAATATGGCGGTCATCAAGATCAGCTATCTACGAAGCATCATTCGATGGATATGTGGCGAATACGATCCCTTATCAATCTCTATCTCAAGAATAAGAAGCCTCATGGTCATCTCATTAGAGAAGTGATTGACCAAAAAGCACTCCTACTCCAAAAAAATTTGTTAAAACATAACCAAATTGAGGCTCATCAAAAACTCTTGGAGATGTTAGAATTATTGTAATTAGAATTTTTGGAGTTCCTATGAAAACGATAACTCTTTTCATCATGTTAATTACACTTTTGTCCTGTGGTTCTGGCAGTATTGGAGAAAAAGTGGAAGGCAATAAACTTGCTGAAGTCTTTAGCAATCAAAATGCACCCGAAGGTTATGCAACTTTATTTGTCTATCGTGAAGAAAGAGCTGCCACAGCTTTTGGAGTTATGAGAGTTCTCATTGATCAAGAAAAAATTATAGAATTGGGAAATGGATCTTATACAAAGCTGTACATCAAACCTGGTAAGCATCATTTCAAATTAAAATTTTATGAAGACGATTATATGGCACAAGAGATCCCTTTTAATGGCGAAATTACTGCAGACAAAACCTGGCTGTTAATGTCAGATTACTTTGGAGAAACTAAAAAAATAGTACCGCTTGAGCTTGCTCAAGTTCAGACGAAACTTCAGCCATTTAATTATCAAGATGCACCTCAAAAAGTGGTCGCAACTCTTAATATTACCAATGAAGATCGTGAATTATGGAGCAGTTTCATAAATAAAAATTCGGTCGTTGCCATGGATAATTTTATCTATCTCTACCCCTATAGTCCTTATTCAAAAGATGCTAAAAATCGCAAGGAGATGTTGATTAAAAATGAAAACCTAGAGTTGGCCAACGCGCGAAAAAAAGCAGGCGCTGCTCCTTTAATAGCCTTTGTAACGAAGTATCCACAAGCGCATAATAAAGAAGAGGCCCTAAAAGAGGCCATCAAAAGAAGTAACTCTTCAAAGGCGATGAAAAAACTGGCCACCCTATTTCCTGAGTCCATTCCTCTTATGCCTACCCACTATAGAATGGAATTCGAGCTCATGAACATAGGACCTGAAGAAATGAAAATCGAAAAAATATCTGCATTACTGAGTAAAGAAAAATTACCGCCCGGAATTGTCTCTGCAAAAGTACTAGCCTCAGCAGGCATGTACAAAGATTTCTCTTCTGATGAAATACGTTTCCTACAAAAGATGGGAATTGGCTCCCAAGTCATTGAGGCCATGATTAATTCAAATACAAAAGCGCAAGATGAAATGAAACGAGCACAAAAAGATGAAGCCATAATGAAGCAAATAAAAGAGTTGATAGAAAAGTCGCAGCAACAAGTAAGTGCTCAGGCCGTCAAAAATGATGATGGAAATTCTACGATTGAATGTATTAAACAAAAATCAGCACTAGAAGCTTGTGCCCAAACAACTAGTGGTTTCTTTAAAATGGCATGTGATGCAACAGCAAGGGCAAGCTTTAATTGTTCTTCGCTTTAGGAGCCTGCTCCTGACGAAGCTTGTCTAGTTTTTTATTAAAGACGACAAAATCGAGATAACCTTTCTCGTCCCACTGTGATGATTCAAGATCCTCGATAAATCCAATCAAACCACGAAGACTCATTTTTTCAACATCTGAAAGCTCGAGAGTCTGATACTTTGCAATTTTGCTTCTTAACATCTGTATAATAGGTCCACGTAGTTTTGGAGCAAGAACTTTTGCCGAAAGATAGGAAGGAAAATCGAGGTAGATAAAATTGGGAAGCTTTGGAATATAAGATTTCCAAGTCATTAGGAAATCTAGCCATTGGGGAATATGCTCAAAGTTAAGAGCTTGCAACACTGTGCAGATATTAAAGTCGACTTTATCTCCGAGCGATGATTTTACAAGTTCAATATTACGATCAATTTTCTTAAAATCACTCCCCTTGCGGATATAATCATTAATTTCCGCTGTCCCTTCCAGAGAAACATCTAAGTGAATATGTTTAAACTGACTCCATAAATCAAGTGTGGTTTTCGATGCAATAGTCAAATTTGTATTATAAAAAAGCGTTACTTCACTCGCTCGCTTCCGCTCTATCAAAAATTTCAAAATCTTTGCATGAACTGGGGCCAGCAAAGGCTCGCCTCCAAGAAAATTCACTTTCTTAATTTTTAATAAAGCATCCCGTAAAAAAGGATTGAGCTCTTCATTCATCTGCCAAAAGTTCTCAATTTGAGACACTTCTTCTCTATTATAGTCAAAGTTCATCTGATCAAAATCACTTTTTAAGAGGGTCGAAAAAAAAGGACTGCACATTCGGCATTTGAGATTACAAATATTTCCAAGGGTCAGCTCTAAAGTATGGAGTCGCAATTCAACCGATCCATCGACTTGCATCGATTCAACTTGCTGAGTAAACTCATTTTGATACAGTGGAATTTGTGCAGTTCTTGGAGACTCTCCGCCTTTTTGCTCGATCTTTAAACAAGTCTTACAAAAATCGGGATACTCTTGCTTGAGCATCGCAAGACGAATTGATTTATAGGTAGGATGATTCAAAACTTCCTGAACTGAATTGACATCATTAATCGAAATCAACTTCCCCTCTTCATTTAGCAAATCCTTTCCCGACTCCCCATAGCAACAAAATCTTAAATTACCATTTGGTTCCACGCTTAATTGCAGCCATGGGTAAGGACAAAGCTTATTAATCTTCATAAACCTCCTTACCTAACTCAGGAAAAATTTCGTGAAGATTCGTTTTATAATGTTGATCAAGTCCTCTTGTATATTTCTTAAATTTCTCCCATTGCAAGAGTCGATCTTCGGGTTCATGATCCATCAGATCAAGATGGGCCTTTAAAGTATCTAAATTTTTAATTCCCATAGGATCAATTTGTGTACGATCAATTTCCTGCAAAAAATTCTCTATTTCATATCGAACTTTCTTCTTGAGGTTTTGAGGCAGAATATTGGGTGAGAGATAATGCGGAAAACGCAGGAATCCAAAAAAAGGCACGGTATTAAATTCGAGGATGCATTCTCTAATGAAAGGGACGATGTTATGAACATTATAAATTTGGAAAACGGCATAGATATCAAAATATAATGGCATGAGTGGCTGTACTTTTCTTAATTTTTTGATGTTCAGATATATAAGTTCTTGCTCACTCCCCTGTCGTATATATTGATTGACGTCCTTAGTTCCTTCTAAGCTCACATGAAGGGCCACTGCCTTAAACTTAGGAATAAGTTTAAGCCAATCTTGGTCGAGATGTGTCAGATTGGTTGTGATTTTCAAATTGATATGATGAGCCTCGCCACACTCCACCGCCAATTTTAAAAAGTCTTTCGCCTCTTTTGTAAGCAATGGTTCTCCACCTTGAAGAAGAATCTTATCCATTCCTGAAAACCAGCTCTTAAACATGACTTTTTGATCTTCTGAAAAGTGCCATCCTTTAATTGCTCTATCAACAGCATCCACCGGATATTCAAGTTCCAGCTGATTAAAGACTGTCTTTAATCCCGCAGAAAATTCTGGCGAACACATTCGACATCTAAGATTGCAATGATTTGAGAGACTAAAGTCTAAGAAGAGAGGTCCCTCAGAAGGATCATTGAGAGTTCCATCTTCTTGCGTGTCATCTATCAATCGATCCATTTGATCTTGGTACTGATGAAGAAAATGGGCCCGAGGTGAAGAACCGCCTGATTCATCGATCTTTTTACAATAGTCGCAAAACCCCGGAAGTTTTCCCTTCAACATCGTTGATCGCACTTGGCGATAAAATTGGTTATTGATGACATCCTTATACTCGGTGACATCAGGAAAGTAGATAACCTTGCCCTGATCATCAACAACTTCTCTGCCCTTTGATCCATTACAACAAACTCTCAAAGACTCATCGAAATGAACACTTAGATGAATCCAAGGAAGAGGACAAAGACTTTCACTTTTTTTCACTAAAAGCCTCTTTGTAGTCCGGAATAAAATCTAGAATACTTTCACTTCGAATTTGGTCGAGTGCCTTGGTATAAGAAATGAATTTATTCCAAAGGAATGAATGATCCTCAAGATCGAGATAACTTATAACTTTATCCAAATGATAGCGGAAATTTTCAGGTATTACGGCCGTTTGATATTTAGCTTTTAACTGATCTTTAAGTGCTGCTGGCAGCACTCTAATTGAATACAAATCAGGATCAAAGACAAAATCGAGCGTGACTTGATTACTTTTGAATTGGAGCTCCTCACTCAAGTGAAGTAAAAAATCAGGAAGAGAGAAAACATTCAATAAACTAACTGCAGTGGCTATAGATACTTTCACATGAGGAGACTCTTTTCTTAATGTCTTTAAATTTTCGACAAAAGTTTTGTATTTCAATCCTTTTCGAATGTACTCACCCCGAATTCCAAAATCATCTAAGCTTAAATTGACATTAACAGTTTTAAACTGGTTCCAATAGTCTGTGACTTTTTTTGTCTTAAAACGCAGAGATGAAAAGTTTGTCGTATAGAGGAGTCTAATATCGGTACGCTCTTTTTCTAGGAGCTTATCCAAAAATTCATAATGATTAGATTCTTGAAGAGGCTCTCCTCCTGCAAAGTAAACTTCTTCAAGTGTGTGAACATGCTGATCAAGTTGATCAAAGAGTTCTTGATCAACTTTTGTCGGTTTTACGACTCCAGGGTCAATGAACTTGCCTCGACTTAAAATTGTAGCATCTTGATACCAAGAGGTACTTGCTGAAGGCATACAAGTTCGACAAGCAAAGTTGCACTGATTCGAAAAGCGTATATCAAGATACTTAATAATTGTCTCATCGGCATTTTTAGGAAGTGAATATTTTTTAAGATTAAGGGTTCTTTTACTTTCATTTCCAGTGGCTTCAATATCATAGCAATACTGACAATTGGCTGAACCGAGTCCCGAGTTCATTTCAGCTTTGAGCTGCTGGGCTTTTTCACCATTTAAAATTTCATTCAATGAATTTTCATGCATGCTACCAAAGGCTTTTTCTGTGGGATATTCACAACAGGGACGAACCAGTCCATTTGTGCCTATGGAAGTACTTATAAACGGCAAGATACAG
>PCTW01000064.1:53904-58003 GCA_002786715.1 Bdellovibrio sp. CG22_combo_CG10-13_8_21_14_all_39_27 | reverse complement strand
CCACAAAACAAGAATTTGCGCCAAGGCCTGATCGATCTATTTAAAACGCCAATCTAGGCCCTTGAGAGCTTCTAAACGAGGAGTATCAAGACCCCGAACTCCATCTTTTGCACGACATTGTGGGCGATTTTGACCTTTATGGTCGAGATATTTTTGCCATTGAAGAGACCTCTCTTTTGCGTTAACTTGTCCATTCTGAGCAATTCTTGAAAACAATGAAAAAGATTCTCTTTTGAGACGCAAAAAGGGAGCTTCTCCCTCACGAACAACTTCTGTAAGTCCAAATTTTGGACAATATCCATCGGCCCATTCAAAATTATCTGTGAGGGTCCAATGAATATAGCCTTGAACTTTTACCCCTTCGCTCATTGCTTTTCGAATTGCAGCGAGGTGTTCTATTAAATACGCTGGACGAATCCAATCATTTTGATCTGCAATTCCATTTTCAGTAATAATAAAGGGAATGTGGTGATAGCGGCGATCAAATTTCTTGAGAATTTCGTAAAGCCCTTTTGGATCAATAGCGCGTCCAGAATCGCTATATTCAAAATCATTTGAGAGAATAACACTGGTTCCATTTATGACTTCTCTTCCATAATAATTAAGACCCAGAAAATCGAGTTTGTCTGAAATGAGATCAACGAACCTATAATTCATTTTTTGCCAACTCATCCAAGCAGAAATCTCGGAGATCTTATTGACTCCTTGGTAATTAGCGACATTGTGAGCGATGCCAATTGGAAATTTTAAATGCCGTTCTTTGGACCATTGATAAATCTGTTTATGGGCCGTTGCCATGTGTTCTAGTGATTTTTCAAAGCGACCTTTGAAAGGTCCAAAATTAAAAAGTCCCAAACGACGAGGTTTGTCTTTATAAGGCCACTCGCCTGCAACTTGCGATAAAAGAGCATAAACCTGAGCTTCGTTAAACGTAACTAAGTAATCGACTTGTGAACCCAACTCATTAAGCACAGCTTGCCAAAAGTTTTCAAAATCATGAATCATCATCTCATTGCGCCAACCGCCGTAATCATATGTCCAACGAGGTTCTGTATGATGAAATAGGGTAAGCATGACCTTCATGCCTCTCTCGTGAATACTTTGAATGATGTCTCTATAGTGAAGAAGAGCTTCGCGATTGATTTCTCCTTTTTTAGGAAATAATCGCTGCCAATCAATACCTAAACGAAATACTTTAATATGAAGATCACGGGCCAGATCGAGTTCAACTTCTGGTTGCGTCCAAAAGTGAATACGCTCTTCTGGGCGATAAATATTCTCAAATGCACGAACTTTATGAGAATGAGCAAAGTCCATCCATATATCATCTAATTGATCTTCAACTTGAGAAGGAGCGTTCGCCACTCCAAAAAAAAAATCCGGAGGAAATTGAATGGCCTGCCCCCAAGAAGTTTGAAGACAAAATACTGAAGTCAAAAAAAGAATGAGTTTCATGTTAAATGATTAAATTTTTGGGGGTTATAAGTCAACAGTGACATTTTTACATGGTCCATGGCCATCTCGTCTTAGGATTAATACTCTCCACTCAAAATGAGGAGAGACAACATGAATCTAAAGACACTTGCTATTATTCCTGCCCTTTTTTGCGGACTTGCTCAAGCAGAGACCTGTACTGAGCTTTTTGAAGCCAATAATGCAAACACTGCAATTGCCGCTAACTTTATTCTCAACTGTAAAATTAAAACTGAAAATGTCAGATACAATTCAACTTTTCCGCAAAGATTGGTGACTAAAGCTTGTTTTGTCGAATCAGCTCAGGAAGTAGCAGACAAAATGTTTTCGACTTACCTGATTAGTAAAAATCAAAAATTGTTACTCAACTTTTTTGATGGACCTGCCAGCAACCAAAAAATTAAGCTAAAAATTAAAGATGGCGTTTATACTTTAACCAGCAAAGAAAAATCGACGTTAGGTGGCTTAATTTCTAAGGTCACTAATAAGTATGAAATCCAAATTAAAGATTTAGAGAGCGATCAGCCGAAGCTAGCATTTTCATTCGCAGAGGATAAAACCTTTGGCTCAGCAAAAGAGATGTATTCATTTACTGCCGATTGTATAAAAGAATAATCTTATCATTGTTCAGTTTTAGCTTTTACAGCAATCTCGTCTGCCTTACGTTGATCAATGATTTTTTGAATTGGTGATGTACAAGCAACATCTGCCAAAACTTTTTGACTCATACAATTTTGCATTGATTTCACGCCAGACACGAAAACATCGTAAGAAGCCATTGAAACGTCTTGCGATTTTTCACAGCTGAGAAATGAATCTCCAAAGCAACGCCCTGGAACAGCTTTCATTTTTTCTCTTTGTTCATCAATCTCACCAACCAGCTCTCGACAGCGCGTATCAAAACGATCGCCCTTTTCTTTGATGCAGCTATTGATATCATCTTCTCCACAAAGCTTCTTAATGGTGTCAAAACAAGTCTTAGTGCCAGCATCAAAAAGCTGATCGGACTTCATGTCTCGAACTGCCATTGGGGCGTCAACTTGAGGCAACAAAATGGCCAAGCAAGTCTCAAAGTTGGAGTCTTTATTAGATTTCTTTGCGCAAGATTCGAGACTTTGATCTCCACAAGTCTCTTTAATGATCGTTTTACATTCGAGAATAACTTCTTCGCTAGAAAAAGCGAAAGTACTCAAAGAAAGAGCTAAAAGCAGTGTAACAACTTTCATCGGAAATCCTCAGGTTTAATATTTGAAAGATTTTAACACCAAAAGAAATGGCACCAAAATAAATTGAGACTCGCTAAGTAGTGATTTTAACTTTAAAGACTGAACATTTCTTGGAATTGAGCGATCAGTGAATCCTCTGGAAGCTTATCGCAAAGGCCTGCGACTTCCCAAACGTAGCAGCGGTTAATGTATTCTTTCGTTAACATTTGATAGCCCATCGAAATACTAGGAGTTTGACTCGTTCTTGCCTGCGACCAAGCTTCACCATAACTTCGAGGAAACTCTCCATTTTGGTCGAAGTATTCAACAAAAGAATTCATGACTTTGATACTCCGATTATAAAGCCCCACTTTATTTCTCATCTCTTCGATCGGATTTCTCTTTAGTTGGGGAGTCAAATCAACCAGCGAAATCAAACCATCATCTTTAACCCAGACCGGAGTATAGAGAGGAATCATACTCGCAATTTTTAAAGCAGTGGCGCGAATCGCAGCACGTGGACAATTGATGGGTCTTAAAGAATCATTGAGAAAAGGTCTACACTTTTTCAACATCGCATCGAGGCAGCTCTCATGAATTATATTCTTCCCTTTGCAAGCATTTGGTCGTTTGATTGTTTTCTCCCAGCTGAGTCCATACAGACCGGCATCAGTCTTACCAAGTTGGGCCAGACCAACTCCCCATCGATAAGGAGAACAGTTCTTCTCATCCGCCAAACAATTATTTTTTTCGTGGAGGTTTTCGGTGAAGACATCAAATAAAGATTCATGTTGGATTATGGAAGCAACTAAAGCAGGATTCTCACCGACTTTAAGAGATTCTTCTTTAATGATTTGGATAAGCGCCGAAGATAGTTTTAAAGCTTTCGCTTTTAAGCAATCCTCTCCATTTTTACGTTTTGGGATCTTTGGGCAGCTCACATTGCGGTCAGTGGCGACATCAATAACATTTCCATTAGAAATCGGAACATATCGATCAAGGCTGGTAAAAAGATTATTCGCCATTCGTTTTTTCATCTCATCCGTTAAAGAGTGGGAATCAAGCTCAATTTCTAATGAATAGGGAAATTGGATATAAAGGGCCTTCTCGATTTGGTCTGTCGGACGGGCCAAATGATCGATGGGATTAGAATCAAAAATCTTACCCGTCGGAATCTCTTTTGAGTATGATACCCAGCCCAGCTCCCCTTTGAGATCGCCGTTGAGCACCTTTATATAAAGTCGATGTCCTACGGACGATAAAATGAAAGCTTCGCTCTGTGCTGTTATTTCAGCAGCTTGCATACAAAATGACAAAAAAAGTGATATTAAAATGAAGCTAAATTTCATAGAGCTTAATTTATCACTTATAATGATTAAGCTAACTTATGTTTGAAGAATCTATAGACGTGATAAAGAATT
>PCTW01000064.1:0-53886 GCA_002786715.1 Bdellovibrio sp. CG22_combo_CG10-13_8_21_14_all_39_27 | reverse complement strand
AAAATCAATCCTACTCGTGATCTCTCTGGCCGTTTGGTACATCATCTATGAAGGGTTAACTCAAAATCGCTGAGATAAGAACTCCAGCACATCTTTGCAAATGCACTGGAGTAAGACGGATTACGATTCTAATTTCCGGAGAGGGTGAATCCTTTAGACTTGAGCTGCTTAACCAATATCTGCTTTATGGCATCTGCAAAATTGGCTTCATTGTCTTGTGTTCGTTGAGCTAGTTGCTCATCGACAAAGATTTTTCTCTTGGCACGCAGATCAGCGACTTCATCTTCAAGATTTTTTCTCTTTTGCTCCATCACCATTACAGCCTCGAGTCTCTCTTCAGGCGATAACCAACGAAAAGTGATTGGCAATTGAGATACTGGAATGACGGCGAGATCAAGCGTTCCTTCTCTTAATGCTGAAACTAAATCCCAAGTCGCATAGGTTGACTGTCCAAAGTTTCCTGAACGATAATTTCCCCAACCTATATAAGATCCATTGCCACTGCCACGAACGTCACGATCTAAATCTCTCATGCGTCTATACTCTGCTTCCCCATTGATCCCAAAGGGCAAGTAAGTTTCACTGATCTCTTCAGTCGCCGCAATAATTCGCGCATCAAAAGGTGAAGCGATATAGGGGATTGAGTTATTGTGATCAATATTCAAACTCTCCCCTCCTCCTGATTTTGCTAAATCTCTCCATTCAGCAAAAATAGGATTGAGCTCAGTTTGAGGATCAGTTGGAGGTGCCGGTGTAGGATTCGGTCGTGGACAAAAGGCACAACCAAATCCGCCTCCACTAAAGCCACCACCGACTTGAATCGTTTGCGAACCAGCAAAGATCGAATTGACCAGAATATCTTTGCTTAAAGAGTCTTCTGCCGCTTTAAGGGGATCAACTGGACCTTGATAAATGGTTTCATTACCTGCAATCACAATTGATTTAAAATCTCCAGCATCAACACTGAAAGCTAAATCAGTTGAAGCCATTTGAATCGCCATGCCAGAATACTCAGTCCCACCTTTCGCTTCAGTAGCAAAAAGTTTTTGAGCTATGACAGTATGATCAGTAGTCAAGGGCGCTAGCATTTGGATGAAGTTAGCTTCTTGTGAAACGACTCCTGAGCCATATTCATAGAGTGCCAAGCGAAGATCGGCGACTTCGCCATCTTTTTTAATTTCACCTAGGCCATTGATCGTTTGCCATAGGCCATCTCGAACTTGATTGATGAGACCTTGCATACTTCCTGAAGTATCCAAAAGAATGGCAATGTCTGCAGTTGGTTTGGCAAATAGATTCGCGCTCATGAGAAGCGCGATTGCCGTCATTGTTTTTTTCATCTCTACTCCTCTTAGTTAGTTGGAGTGAAATAAATAGCCTTCAATTATCCATAAAGATAATATCTGAATACAATGGTTATCATAAGTAAAAATAATGGATCACTGGACCTGTAATTTCACCACTTCGCTCTTTAAAACTTCGCCTTCATAAGAAACCTCGATTTTAAAGCTTAGAGTGACGTTCTTGGCCTTTTCTCTAAATGTATATTGAAGAACGGCCGTAGTTGTTTCATCTTTGGCCAAGGGTTTTGTTTTCACCGTGGCAACATCGAGATCGACATACTTTGAACCTTCTAAGACTGACATTTTGACTTGGTAACCATTGGGCACAAAATCGCGAAGACCTTGAAGCTTTATTTTGACTTCATGGCTTCTAAATTTCCATTTGACCGGAAAGATTGTCCATTTACGCCATTCTGGATTGCGATCAATCTCAAGTGTTGATTGAACTTCAGGATTCACTTTGATTTGCGCTCTGAACGTGACGGCTTCTTTATAGCTACTCGCAAGTTGATCTCCAGGATAAACGAGTATCGCTTGCACAGTGATATCACTGCCTGGACGAGCATTGTCTTTAACTTTTCCAAGAACGATGTTTTTCAAATCGATATTTGAACGCGCCGGTAGCTCTGTTAATGTCGCTTTACTATTTTGGAGCGTGATATTGTCACTCAATGATTGAATCGTCATTGAAACCGCACCTCGCTGTTGCGCTTGCTTCCCTAAGTTTGATAGCAATAATCCTAAAGAGATTTCACTTCCCTGCAGAAGACCTCGAGGATCGCGAGCTTCAATTAATGTTCCCGTTGTTCCTGCTCTCACTCTTGTCACACCATTGCGATTGAAAAACTCTCCCGCTGCTTGAGTCCCTTGCGCTTTGGCTTCAATTCGAGCTTGGCCAATGTTTTGGTTATAGCCTTCTTCAATTCCGGCCAATTTGCCATTTTGTTCTGCAACTGCAGCACCTTTGACGAAACTCTCAGCAAAGACAATTTTATAGGAATCAGTCTTTGAAGCTTGAAAGCGATCATTGCGATGACTAGCAAAGCTTAAGTTTCTTGCATTCTGATAAAACCGTGAGTAACCCGCAAAATAGCTTTCTTTATGAGAGAGTGAGTAAAAGTTTTTGAAACTATTATCGTAACTATTGGCACATGCACTGACAAAATCAGCAATACCCTTATAAACCTGAGAGCAATCTTGATCGTCTTTAACGACCACTATGTTCTGTGGATTTTGATATACGTATGAGGCATCAGAGAGGTTGCGAGAGGCTTGAGAGTATTCTTCGAGGGCCACTTCAACTTTTCTAAGAGCTTCATCTATCTGTGATTCAAATGAATTAGCGCGCTCCCGTTCTTCGTCTGAAATGTCAGTCTCATCAGATTTCTCAAAACCTTTTTCAAGTGATGAATCGGTAAGAGATACAAAATCAACACGCTTTTGATTATCAAGAGTAATTAAATTGCGAGGAATATCTCTTAACAGTTCATTTTTCTTCTCATTGTATCCGATCGGAAAATCGACTTTCAAAGCTTCTGCTTTGGCATTATCACGGCCAATGATCATCCCCAGCGCGTGCCCATGATTAAAATCCTCTTCGCTTTCAGTTCCCTTTTTATAACCTTCCTCAAAACCTAATAGCTTGCCACGAATAAGGCCACGTTCCTGACCGTCAAGCAAAGCCATTTCTAATCCGATGCGAGTACCAATCGACTGACCTTCTTGAGAGACTAACAATTCACCTTTTTCTTGCCCTTTTTGAGTCGCTAGTCCCTGGGCCTGATTCGCCCCTAACGATTGAGCTTCACTGAAATACTGGCGGTAAAGAGTTAAACGTTTTTGCCATTCTTGATAGTCACTTTGAGTTTTACTCTCAGAAGCCAAAGCCACTCTATCTGCTGCTTGATAGGCTTGTTGCTGCTGAATGAGATCTTTATTAAGTCGGGCCATTTCACGTTGTGATTGATCAATCTGAAGTTCTAAACTTGTAATTTGTCGCTCATAAGCTTGAACGCTTTGAGCATTTCTTGCCATAGTCGACTCATTTACTGAAATTTGATTTTCATTTTGAGACAATTGGTTTCTCAGCTGCTGTAAGCGTTGATTAAGGTCACGAACAACTTGATCCATTTGAGAGAGTTCCATCGAAAGAGAATTAACGATGCGCTCTTGATTATCTGTTAAACGTTGACTCTGTTGGTAATCGCGAAGATCAGCAGCATAACGCTGCTCTGCTCTTTGCAACTCATTCTCTAAGTTCGGTAATTGCTGGCGAAGACGATCACCTTTTTGCTTGAGGTCGCGAACGTCATTCTCAATGGTCGAAAGGCGACGACTTAACTGAGGCAACTCACGTTGTATATCTGCAATCTTACTCTTGGCCTGATTGATATCTTCTTGCACATCTTGCAAGCGTTTCTGGGCCATTCTCAATTGGTTTTGAGCAGTGCTCACTTCATTGAGCTTGCTATTATATTGAACTTGGGCCGTTTGATAAGCTTGCTCTAAGCCTGCAAAGCTTCTTGAAGCATTGGCATATTCCGTTTCTAAACGACTAAGCTCTGAACTTTTGCTAGAGATGTCTTGCTGTACACTTGAGATTTGTGATTGAAGACGCGGTCTTTCCGACTCGAGACTCGAAATCTCTCTTTGAAGTGTTGACTGTGATCCTCTGACTTGAGCGATCTGTTTTTCCATATTGTCGATCTGACGAAGAGCGCGTTCCTTATTTTTTAGAGCTGTCGCCATTTCCCCTTCGATTCCACGAATACGAGTTTCATTCGAGAGCTTTTCATTTTGAAGTTTTCTGATTTGATTTTGCACCTCTGGGGATTGAGGACCCGATTGCAAACTTCTGATCTCCCCTTCAATTCGAGACACTTCGCTTTCGAAGCGTGCTTTTTTAGTCCCAAGAGCCGAAACTTCTTGATCGTAGTTAGAAGCTTCCGCTCTGGTTTGAGAAATCTTTGATTCAAGATTTGAAATAACCGATTCACTTTGCGACAGTTCAGTTCTTTTCTTATTAATTTCACTCTGGTTTTGAGAGAGCTTGCTTTCTAAACTGCTTTTAGTTGAATTGAGTTGATTGATTTCACCCTTCACTGCCGAGATTTTATTTCTAAGCGGATCAAGCCCACGTGAAGCAGCATCTAATTGCGCTTTCGCCTGATCTCTTTGATTCTTAAGTGTCGAGGCTTCTCTTTCAAGGCGTTGAACATTTGATTGCGCCTGATTGACTTCATTGCGAAGGTTCTGCAGCTGAGCTTCGGCCTGTGTGACAGCTCTTTCAAGTTTGTCTTTTTGAGCTTCAAGATTTGTGATTTTGCTCGAAATACTTACTTTTTCTTGGTTGAGTTCAATGACTTGGTTACGTACTTCTTCTAAGACAATTTCAATTTTTCGAATTTCACCACGCTTGATTTGGACTTCACGATCAGAGCGATCGACTTGGATTCGAAGTTCTTCCAATCGTTGACGAAACTGCTCTAACTGGCGTTGCTCAATATTGTAACGACGAGCTAGATTATCTAAACTGGTTTGAGAACTCGCTCGCTCTTGATCCGTGCTTCTTATACTTGAAGAAAGGTTTTGATTCTCGCGAGAGAGTTGGGAGTTATCGTTCCTTCGTCTCAAGCTATCACTTTCAAGTTCAGAAATATTTCTATGAGCTTCGCCTATTTCATTTTGGGCAGCCGCGACGTCACTTTCATTTTGGTTGATCTGAGACTCAGTTGATCTTACGATCTCCAATAACTGATTGGCATTGGCGCGGTCGCGCAAGCTTTGCGTCTGTGAGTTTCGATATTGAGACTCATAAGTCGGATGGTCTATTTCATTAGGTAAATTCGCCAAAAGCAGGCTTGGGAATAGTATGAGAAAAACGGGTACAAAAACCCTCTTTGTTGCTTTCATAATCTCTCCATAATGAAATAGCAGTGGTTATCTCTCTCATCTCTAATTTAAAACAGCTCGTAAAGGGCCGAGTCTTGAATGAAGGCAAATCTGCCCATTCTTACATGGTAATGTTAGTTTTTTCGACTTTCTGTGGGCAAAAGGTGTCTTCATGACACTAGGGCATTGAAAAGACTCTCATGCCACCAGCATTCTTTTTTTGGAGTTTGTGCTTTTCAGCCTCTCCCCACACGGTGTCCACTTTCAGGAAACGATAAAGCTTTTGTTTAGGATTTAACGGGTCTATTTCAAACTCAGGAATGCCCTGAACCTCGACTTCGAGACGTGGACCGAGAGTGAACATTCGCGTTCCGTTATCGACCGCTCGTTGAGGATTAAAAAGCTTTTGGTTGAGGTGATGGGCCTTATGATAATAACCACCAAAGGAAAAGAAGTTCGCCACTTTATAGTAAAGGTTGTGATTATAATTGACGACTTCAACTGAACCATCTGGCAAATTGCGGTGATTGATATAATTGATGTGGGCCAAAATTAAAACAGAGCTGATAATAAAAGGGATTTGATAAACCAAAAACAGTTCTGGTCCTAATAAGAAATACCAAAAAGATACTCTTAAAAGATAATTGATATTGAAACCAATATTTTGTAAGGTCATTGTCCTTTCAAAAGCAGGGTTATCACCAAAAAGTTCTCTTTGATATTGAACCGTTTTTTTCTTCACATAGCGATTCGGAGCAAAAGCAAATTTTAAGAAGGACATTCCTTTAGGGGAAACAGGATCACCGTCCTCATCTGGCATTTTATGGTGAAGGATATGAATCAGTGCAAAGCTCGGCAATCCATAAAAGAGGGCAAGGCCACAGAGCTCGCCTGCAATTCGATTAATCCAACTGCCAAAGATATTTCCATGAGCAGCATTATGAATAAGAGAAGAAACAGACCACGCAAAGGGAATGGCCACCAAGGGAACAAACAGGTGCCAAAGCTGTAATGAAAATTCACTTCTTGGAATGAAATGAAAAGCAAGAAGGTTGATAACAAGTAAAAAGAGAGCATTATAAGCGTAATTCTTATTTAAATAATGAAGATCTCTCCTGGCATTAACAAAAATATTATTAAAAGACACAAATCACCTTTTCGCTTTCTAAAATTTTCTATGATTATATTTTATGCGGTAGAAGATGAGTAAAAACTTGTAGTCTTTATAGGGCCGTCAATTGTTTAAACATCGAATGACGATTGAGAACAAATTCCTCTAAATCTGACGAGTTAGCGAAGCCTAGAGTCTTGCTTTAAGGGTTGGACCAAATACTCAAGACCGTTGACCTTGATTTCATAAAGAAGTTGCAAGAGCTTACCTATCGCCGTTTTTGGGAATCCTTGATTATAATACCAAACCACATAGGGCTCAGGCAGATCAATCAGCAATACCCCTTTATACTTGCCATAGGGCATTGGTAAATTGGCCAATTGAATAAGATCATTTTTGTTAGGAATCATTAGAATAAATTCTATTATTTGAAGATCAGCTTGGCCAGAAATCTAGATCAATAATCGCTGATATTCTCGACTATTTTACTTTTCATGTAAGAAAAAAGTAGATCAAAATTAACTCAAATCGAAACAACGTTCCATAATAGGAACATGAAATTGTTACTCTTTACTTTACTCCTATTTGTCTCTCAGAATCTCTATGCTGGTCTTACGCCCATCAAAGAGATTTTTTCACCAGATGAGTCCCACTACCCTTCAACTCTTTATCAAAAAGTGGCCGTCCTCCAGTGGGCAAATCCCAAAGATACTCCGATCGATGTCACAGCCGCCCAAGCTGAAAATTTTAAACAAACAAACCGCCAGGCCATTGCTTACTATATTGAAGAGGCCAATAATAACGGCGCAAACCTTCTTGTAACTCCAGAAATGGCCGTTGTTGGCTATCCATTTCAGCCAGAGTTCGATGATAATTTTTCTTCAGTGGGCCAAGCAGCTCCCTATGCTGAAGAGAAGACCGGCCCAACTTTTAAATTCTTTAGCCAGCTCGCTCGCCAGTATGAAATGTATTTGCATATTGGATTTCTTGAAAAAGTTCCTAAAGAAAAGAAGTTTTTTAATTCAGTCATGGTGATCTCACCCGAAGGAAAACTTCTTGTCACCTACCATAAACAAAACCTTTTCGGGGGTGAGTATCGCTACATTCAAGAAGGCAATGGACCACAAACATATAACGGACCTGCCGGAAGAATCGGATTGGGAGTATGTGCAGATATTTACGACTCTACTTTTCTCAATCAATACCGCAATCTGAAGATTGATGCTCTCTCTCTTTCATCTTCTTGGACCATTCACAATTCAGCTTATAGTTATTACGTTAGTGCCTCCCGAACCCTTAACACCATCATCCTGGGTTCTAACCACAACTACTACCCAGATGCGGGAGTCGTGAATGCTGACGGAAGTGAGCAATCACATATCCGACAATCGACTGGCTTGGCCTACGGTTTTTTGCTTTTAAAATAATCAATTATTTAAGAAATAAGTGAGCTTCTTCATCAGTTGGTAATCGACAGGATTTTCTTTTTCCAAATAAACAATATCGGTTTTTAGCGATCAAATTATAAAAGAAATCTTTGAAGGGAAAATAATTAAAGATCCAAAAAAACTTCCAAACAGCGCCTAATTCTTGAAGAACAAGCAGCACTGCGGTTGCTTTTGTATTAACCTTGCCATCTTTTAGCAACACAACAGTGGATAGTTCCTGGTGAAATTTTTCAGGTAATAGTTTTTTCGCAGTCTCACCTTGTAATGAGGCGAATTGAAATTGATGGTGACGATCAAATCTCATAACAAAATCAACAAATCCATTACAAAGATTGCAAACCCCATCGAAAAAAATAATTTGAATTTCATGACTCTTTTTCATGATTAAAGCTTCATCAGTTCACGAATATGAGCACTGGCGCTCTTCGCTAAAGCTCCCAAATGGTAGCCGCCCTCGAGCATAGATACAATTCTTCCCTTGGCGCACTGATCGGCAATCATCATAATCTGTTGCGTAAGCCAAACGTAATCAGATTCCTTTAAGTTAATATCGGCCAAGGGGTCTAAATGGTGAGCATCAAAGCCAGCCGAAATAAAAATCATATCTGGAGAAAATTTTCTCAAGGCCGTAAACCAATCATGACTGACGAGTTCTCGATACTCATGCCCTTTGGTATTGGGATGAAGCTTGACGTTAACAATATTCTTGTGATTAATCGCAAAATCTTTATCGGGAAAGCTGGGATATTGAAATGAAGAGAGAATCATCACTCTATCATCATCTTGCAAAATCTCTTCGGTTCCATTTCCGTGATGAACATCAAAGTCAATGATCGCCACTTTTCGAATAACCTTGCTTTGTAAGGCATGAAGAGCTGCAATCGCAATGTTATTGAAAAAACAAAATCCCATTGCCTGTTCTCTTTCGGCATGATGACCTGGTGGACGAACATTACAAAATGCATTATTCACTTCACCCTTTAAGACGAGATCAACAGCTAAAACACCAGCTCCAGCAGCTCTTTTGGCGGCCGTAATAGTATAGGGATTCATGAGTGTATCATCGTCAATTGACACTAAACCCTGTTGCGGAGAGAGACTTTCAATCTCTTGAACATATTTTTGAGTATGGGCGCGATAGAGATCATCGTCAGAAACCAGAGGAGCTTGATAAAACTTAAGGAAATCAAAAAGCTGATCACTAATCAATTGATCTTCAATCAATCGGACTCGATCGGGGCATTCAGGGTGATGCTCACCCATTTGATGAAGTTGACAATCAGGATGTGTAATATACGCTGTTACCATATTTATCCTTTTGATTATTATATGGCATAATGTTCAGGTTATGAATAACAAAGACTTTAGAAAAGAAATTACACTTTCGGACGGCACAAAAGTGCTCATTCGTCCGATTACAGTTGATGATGCAAATCTAGAATGGAACTTTGTTCATAACTTATCCCAAGACGCCAGAACGTTTCGTTTTTTTGGGGCCACTAAAGACCTCTCTCCACAAATGCTGCATTTTTTCACGAACATAGACTATGTCACTCATATGGCCTTAATCGCTGTTATAAATAACGATGGTGTAGAAAAAGAAATTGCCGTTGCCCGCTATATCTGTGGCAACTCGAAGAGCGTATGTGAATTTGCCATAGTTGTTGACGATCATTGGCAACACAAAGGGCTTGGAGGCGAACTGTTAAAGAGTTTGATCGAAATAGCTAAGGCTGAAAAGCTAAGTGAAATGAGTGGCGAGATCCTTCCCCATAACCAAAAGATGATTGATTTTATCAAGGAACTCGGATTTAAAATATTTCCCCACCCCGAAGACAAGAAATTACTTTTGGCGAAACTCAATCTAGCAGAGTAGTTTAAGCTTCAAACAAAAAGAGACTATTGATATGACCAAATCAAGACCCGAATTTATCAAGCATGTCAGTGAACTAATCGTAGACCAATCTTTTTCCTATCCTGGCGACAGTGAAACCTTTGGATTTGGTGCAGCCATGGGAAGAAAATTAGGTTTAAAGCGAATTGGTATCAATTACGAAATTTTAAGACCCGGAGACCGATCGAGCTGGCCTCATGCTCATTCTCACGATGAAGAATTTATTCATATTCTCGAAGGCCATCCTGACATGTGGATCGATGGAAATATCTATCCCCTCAATCCTGGCGATTGCGTTGGTCTTCCTCCCGGTACAGGTCACGCTCACACCCTCATCAACAATAGCGATAAAGAAGTTCGCGCGATCGTGGTTGGAGATGTTGGTCATCCTGAAGATAAAATCTTTTATCCCCTCCACCCTAAACGTAATGAAGATTGTAAAAAAGAAGGTTTTTTTTGGGAAAATCATCCCGAACATCAGCTTGGCAACCATCATGGTTCATCGGATAAAAAAAATTAAAGTGCGTGATACTTGTTTATGGGTTGAAGCATTGAGTGCATAGACCCATAGAAAAGTATCACGCACTTTGGTATAATCAGAAAATGAAAGAAAAGATCACATTAGTTATTCTCCTTTTTGCGTCGGCCATTCTCTTCTTATGGGTTCAAACACTTAAGCAAGAAAACTTGGCCCTCAAACTGAGAGTAAATCTGGAAGCTAAAAATAAAGCTCCGGCCGTGACATGGGAGAAGTTCAAAGAGGAAAAGTCTCCGCTGAAGGAAGTCACTCCGGTACCAACTGAAACGATCGAGTCACCCGAAACCCCTCAGTTAAGTCTTCAAGAGAAAGAAAGCGAGCAGCTCGCGACTGAATTACAAATGACATTGAATAAAAGATCAAAACTTTCCACTCAAGATTTTGATCAGAATATCGCTATGGCCGATGAGCTCATCTCACGCGATCCCAATGTTTACTCTAGTTATAAAGCAAAGCTCATTTTACTCCTGTCAAAAGAAGGTGCATTAAAAGAGGCCATCGACGATAGCGAAATCGAAGAGCTTCTCACCACAATGTCGAACTTTAATATGCTAAGCGAGAGAACCTTGCAAAAAGAGGCCTTTCTAATTGCACGAACCAATGAGAAAATTGATGTCACAAATGATGAAATAGTGGCGCTTCAAAATGAAATTGAACAAAGTTCAGATCAGGCAGACACTGCACAGCTGGAAGCTCAACTCCAATCCAAATTTGATGAAGTGACTGGTCTTGAAGCACAAATCGAAGAGGGATTGCTTGATCGCTCCGATTTCCTCAATGAAGATATTCTGGAAATACCACTCTATCGATCATTGGCAAGTAAGGACTATGAAGCTGTCATCGATGACTCTCGAGAAATCATGACCCAATTCCCTCATTCCTTAAGTGCTCAC
This sequence comes from Bdellovibrio sp. CG22_combo_CG10-13_8_21_14_all_39_27, assembly GCA_002786715.1. Classification (GTDB taxonomy): domain Bacteria; phylum Bdellovibrionota; class Bacteriovoracia; order Bacteriovoracales; family Bacteriovoracaceae; genus 21-14-all-39-27. Next base: position 42,768 of record PCTW01000064.1, on the reverse strand, counting down.
TTTTTTCTGATCCGCGCCTTAGAATTGGCAGGAGAAAGCGAAGTGGCCCAAGACCATTTCAAAAACTTAGCACTGAAAGAAGAAGACTTGCGACTCTTAACCGACCGACTCAACAGTACTCGAAATAAAGACCCGAAGGACTATTGGAAAGACCTGCGCTTTTAGTTTTAGAGCGCCAATCACTTATGCTATAATTCATCCTATGAAATACGACATTAATTTTTTAAAAGAAATACCTAAAACCGATTTACACCTTCATCTCGATGGCAGTCTTAGGATTAATTCCTTGATTGAAATGAGTAAAAAGCTCAAAGTTGCCTTGCCCTCTTCTACTGAAGAAGGGTTAAAAGAGTTAGTGTTTAAAGATCAATATCAAAACCTGGGCGAATACCTACACGGATTTCAATATACCTGTGCGGCCATGCGCGATCTGGAAAATATCGAACGTGCTGCTTATGAATTAGCGATTGATAATCAAGAAGAAGGCGTCAACTATATTGAGGTACGCTTCGCGCCTCAGCTCTTGATCGACAATTCCGGCAAGCTGACTTTTGAATCAATCATGCAAGCCACCGCGGATGGCCTTGAACGTGCCAAGAAAGAATACAACAATTCGAGTAAAGTTAAAGTTGAAGGTCGACCAGAATTTCATTACGGCATTATCTGTTGCGCCATGAGAATGTTCACGAAAGCTTTCTCTCCCTATTATAATAATCTCTTTGCAGTGATGAACCACTCAAGTTCAAATGAAGTCATCAGAGCGGCGGCCATGGATATGGTTAAGGCCTGTGTGAAACTTCGAGATGAATCGGGAATCCCGATCGTCGGTGTCGATATTGCAGGTCAGGAAGCAGGCTTTCCCGCCAGTAATTTCAAAGAAATGTTTGCCTACGCCCACAAGCATTTTTTGAGTAAAACGATTCATGCCGGCGAAGCCTATGGTGCCGAGAGTATTTTCGACGCAATTACTGAGTGCCATGCCAATCGCATCGGCCACGGCTACACGCTGTTTGCGCCCGAGCTGATCACTCATCCAGAGATTAAAGACAAACAGGAATTTGTAAAACGCTTGGCCAGTTTTATCGCCGATCAGCGCATTGTCATCGAAGTTTGCTTGACCAGTAATTTGCAAACGAATCCCGCCATCAAAGACATTAAAAATCACAAGCTCGGCGATATGCTTGCAAATAGAATCGCCACGACTTTTTGTACTGACAATCGCTTGGTTTCAAATACTACCGTCACCAAAGAATTTAAGCTGGCAACGGATAACTTTGATATTCCCCTCGCCCATCTCAAAGATATTATCGCCTACGGCTTCAAGAAAAGCTTCCACCATGGAACCTATTTGGACAAAAGAAAATTTGCCAATGAGAATTTGAAATATTTCGACAAAATCGCCTCAAGGTACGCTATACCTACTAGTTAGGCGTGCGCCAACAGCGCAATAATAGATGAAAACTTACATTATCATTTTATGTTTTCTCGTTCGAGGTTCATAACTAGGTCGAAAATACGCGCGTTTGAATCCTTTTTTAATTCTTTCATTTTCACTCGTCGAGAAAATCCCATTGAGCCAGTTCAAATCCAATGGGTCTAGATAGCTCTTCAATTCTATATTTTTGCATCGACACTTATCTACAGTCGAGAAAGGATAAGATTCTACATTCTTGCTCACACTTGCCCTCACTGGATTTTGATAGATATATTTTATGGCATTTGAATAATAGCTATGATTATCAATAATGCTCCATTTATAACTCCCACCAAGAACGTGATTTATTCTTCCAGTGGCCATATTAATTCTTGAACTAAGCGTTTTATTGAAAAAATGCATGAACTTATCAATGTCACAGTGAGGAGTCTTGATCAGCATGTGATAGTGATTACTCATAAGAACGAAAGCATGGAGTTCGATTTGAAAATCATTCTGCCCCTTTTCCAAAAGCCCCAGACAGATTTTCCAGCACTCTTCGATGGGAATATAAAACCATTCTTTTGCATTTGATCGTGAGGTAATGTGATAAACGTGATTGCGGGTTCTAATCAGAATTTTTCTAGGCATAATGCCTCCTTTTCAGAGGAGGCATGCAAATGAAAAAATATAAGTAAGACTCTTAACTCTATTAAATCGCGATAAAATTTTGCAACTGCTCACAAAAAAGTATCACGTACCTATGAATCTTTTCTTACCACAGAACATTTTAAGTACATCGAGCCAAAGCCATCGATCTTGCAGGCGATGTCGTGGCCATCAACGGGATCTTCCAAAAGACGAATGCCCTTCACTTTAGTGCCAGACTTCAAAGTCTCTCCGCCAACTTTTAAATCTTTGGTGGTTCTAACCGTATCACCTGATTGAAGTTGAACTCCGTTAGCATCTAAAAACTTTGGCCCAGCAACCACTTCTTCTGCTTCAACAGCTGCTTCAAGTACCCACTCGTGAGCACACTCAGGACAAATCCATAAGCCTCTATCTTGATAACCATAAGGGGAACTACATTTCGGGCATGGTTGACTATCGTCAGACATAAAAAATCCTTATAAAAAATTAGTGAAACTATTATTGCTCTAATTCTACAAATCGTTAAGAGCTAATGCATTATTTGTTTAGTTCTTTTAGACCAGATCTTGGAGTTTATGTTTATTGAGTTCGTCTATAAATTGGCGGTTGGCCTTCTTTAAAACAGACTTCAATTTGCAGCCCGGGTTCAACCTGCATTGATTGGACTCATTATTAAAACATTCGACGAGCTCGAACTCTTCAAAGTGTAAAATGATTTCGCCGACGCTTTTTTGCAACGTTTGCGGTTTTAGCGAAACACCACCAGTGGGCCCTGTGGAAGAGTTGATATAGCCCAACTCGGATAAACGATTGACCACCACATTCAAATGATTCTTTTTAATATTATAGAACTCAGCAATTTCTTTGATAGTCGCCTTTTCTTTATTTTGTAAAAAAATAAGCACCCTGAGAGCATAATCAGTTTTTAAAGTCAGTTTCATGAGAATCCAAATAAATTGATTTCCTGACTATTAGCACAATAAAATAGAAAAGTGAAGGTCCGATAACAGATGTGCCGAGAAAATAGGATAAGAGTTCACTTGGCTGCTTAAAGGCGTAGCTCGCTGACAGAAGGGCCAGCGCCCCTCCTGCAGGATGAAAGAGCTTAAATGTTCGCATCAGGTAGATTGCTAACGAAACTGCTAGAGCCACTTTTAAGACGACCTGATTAGTTCCAAACGCATAGTTTAGGCTTGTTCCTACCAAGCAAGAAAGGACATAACCTCCTGCCAAGTTTTGATAACGTGAAAGACTTTCCTTTGGAGAATGAAATAAAATGGCAGTCGAAGCACCAAAAGCCCCCACCAACATTTCAGTGCCAATATAAGGACGAAGCCAAGTTGAAATCATACCAAAGCCGAGCACCGTGACGAACGAACCCAGCAGTATTTTAAAATTATCGCGACCGTTATTTTGCATTGGCCGTATGTGAAATAAAGGGATCGCTAAAAATATGTTTAGATGGAACCCCGGCCAAAAAGACTTCTTGTTTTAAACTTTTGACAAGTTGAGGGTCGCCACAAACCATCACGATGGTATTGGCCTTATTAAATTCAAACGCCCTGACAAGTTCAACAATATTTCCTTTCTGAAAACCTTCGACTTCTTGGCCTCGTAAAAAGACGGGATAGTAATGAAAAGTAGCATTTTGCTTCTCGAGATTTTTTAAATCTTCGACGAGGTAAAGCCCTTCAATGGTTAAACCTCCATGCAACAAATGGATCTTTCCCATACTGGCCATCGCAAGTGAATCACGTACGACTCCGTAAAGGGGCGCAAGCCCAGTACCAACTCCAATCAGCAGCAAATCACGGTCGCGCATATTATCAGTTAAGGAACATTCACCGAGCGGCTCTGATAACTTAATTTTTTGACCAAGCAAATCGCGATCGTATAACCAACTCGACATCTCTCCATGAGGAACTTTTCTTATATGAAACTCTAATTGCTGGCTTCCGGTTTGACTGGCAATAGAATAAGACCGGCATAATCCATCTTCTCTAATAAGATTGAGGAATTGACCGGCCTTAAAAGGAAATTCTTTTAATGTTTCAATTTTGATGATCACTATCGAATCCGAAATTCTCTCTTGCGCGATAATTTCTCCCTCGGTCAAAAGCGTCGAGGTATCAGGGCGAAAGACTTCTAATGGAGAATCCACTTCTTGCTGACAAGATAAAAAGTAACCTGCCTCCTTTTTAGCAGTGCTTAACCCTTTCTGACTTTTTGCATTTAATTTTGACTTTGACTTCAGCATGCAGGAATGACAAATGCCATTCCGACACGAATTCGTCACAGAAACGCCCTCTCTCAGGAGACAGTCTAAAACGGTCTCCCCTGTGAGAGCTTGATATTCTTGATCTTCAAAAGTAAATGCTGTCATCTCGCTTTATCCTGCTCTTCCTAAAACTTGATCTCTAACACTTTCGGCGACAGCAGCAACTTCGCCGATTAAATCATCGCCGACACCTAGCTCTTTGAGTGTTCCACCGAGAAGTTCAATCACCACATCAACGTGAGTATCATTCATCCCTTTCGCCACCAATCGAGTATGAGCATCTTTCATATTGAGTCCAGAATATTGATTGGGCCCACCGAAGGCAAAGGTGAGAAAAGCTTTTTGCTTCTTAATTTGCTCATCCATGTCGACGTCAGTAAAAAAACTATTGATACGATTGTCCTGCAATACCTTGCGATAAAAAATATCGACTGCTGCATCTACTGAATTCTCTCCACCCAATTTTTCAAATAATGAACTCATTGTTTCTCCTTGCGTTTAATTAATATATTTGATATATATTAATTGCCAATTGCTGGCAATACAAACTTGGAAATTAATGTGAAAGAAATTCCAACCCATCTTTGTGCTTATAAAAAAACCGATGTCTTCGATCAGGATAGTGTCCCGCAGGCCTTACTCAAAGATCACTCTACTAAAGCAGAGGTTTGGGGAAAGATCGTGATCCTCGAGGGCGAGCTGCTTTACTCCATTCCAAGTCAGCATGAAGAATACCGGCTTGATAAAGATCGGTTTGGCGTAGTCGAACCAGAAGTTAAACATCACGTGGCCCCAATGGGAAAAGTAAGGTTTTATGTCGAGTTCTATAAATAATTTCCCTGCCTACGGCCAACGAGACACTTCCTATCAGGCGGCGGGAAAGGAACAAGGCTTAAGAAAGCTCTCTACTGACTTTTATGCCTTTATGGATACGCTGCCGGAAGCGAGCGCTATTAGAAAAATGCACAAAGAAGACTTAGCTCTAATGACTGATAAGCTGACTCTTTTTTTAACCATGTGGTTAGGTGGCCCACAAAAATATTTGGAAAAATATGGCCCGGTAAATATGCCACAAGCGCACCGCCATCTCATCATTAATGAAGCTGAAAGAGATGCGTGGCTATTGTGTATGGATAAAGCTCTGAATCAGCAAGACTATGATGAAAGCTTCAAAGACTATTTAAAAAAACAATTTCGCTTTCCGGCCGAGATGATTCGAAAAACCTCTCGGGATAATTAATCTTCTCAAACTAAAAAGATCGGTTCTTTATCATCAGGCATCTGTTGCATTTCCTGACTTGAAAGACGAGCATAAATTTCGATCAAAGTTCCATCAGGATCGTGCAACCACAGTTCATGCAAAGGAGTTCCCCTCCAAGTGGTACGAGGCCGTTTCTCGATAGTAAAACCATTTTCAACGGCAGAATGGTAAAAAGCAATAACTTGCTCTTTCGAATCAACTCCCATTCCCAAATGATAAAGCGTATCGTGATGCAACTCTTTGCCATCAGCTACTAAGAGAACAAAATTCAAATGAGTGTCAGCTCGAGAAAAAGTAACATAACGATGAGTCCATTCTTTCGGCTCGACTCCAAAAAGCCAAGTGTAGAAGCGCGCTGATGCTGCCAAATCGCGGACTCTTATACTGCCATGAAACTCGCGGGCCATAGGCCTAGACTTGAGCCGCATGAGGGATTGGAGGATGTTGATTCTGGCCTCTAATTTGGCTTCGAGCTCGCCGCTTGTGTCATTGGGACCGAGCACGGAAAAGAGCAAGTCCCAATTGGAAAACGCTCTGCCTTGTTGTTGCAAAAACGTGGTGGCCTTTTTCTCAAATGAGATCACTCTGCCTTCATGCAATTGCTCCGGCGCCACAAATTCGATCCCCAGTCCCTGTTTTAAAAAGACTCTACTAACCAGTTCACGATGCTCGGGAGAGAGATCACCTACGGCTTGAATCATAAATCCACCTTCACGATTTCACCTACGATATTAATCTCATCGGAAAGTGAATTATAAACAGTTCCAAATTTTTTAATATTTTTATGTAAAAGCTCAATTCGATGAACTTCTTCCTGAGTCTCCATCATCACTTTATATCGTATCTCAATAAACTGAGGAGGACTCTCTCTTCGATCAGCCTCCATTTCAATATGAACCTTAGAGTATTCAAATTTGAGCATGTCTGAGAAGCGTTCAATATTTTTCAAAATGCAACTGGATAAGGCCGTTAACAGCAATTCAGCCGGCCCTGGTAAGGAAACGTCTCGATCTTTGGAAACATCAACCTTGAGAGTTTCGTTCCCAAGGGCGAACGAAGTTAAACCTTTTTCAATAAAATGGGACTCTACTTTGTAAGTCATTATGTAACCTCTCTCCTTTCGCTATAGCGATCAACCAAAAAACCAACATGATCACGAGTCAAGTAAGCAAAGCCATCAGCACTTTCATCCATCTTTGAAACACTACTTCAATTATTCAATGTAAAGAGGAAGCTTGATTAAAAATTCCATATTTTCAGACCTTTTATTGATTTCAATATGACCCTTCATTTGATGAAGAATTTCTCGACAAATGGCCAGGCCTAAGCCTGTACCTTCCTTCTCTCCTTTTGTCGTAAAAAAGGAGTCAAACATTTTCTTAGCTATTTCCGAGCTGACACGAGCTCCACAATCACTGAAATGAATGACTAAGCTTAATCCTTGAACTTCCGATCTCACTTTTATCCAGCGATCGTCGAAACCTTTTATTTCATCATATGAATTATTAAGTAAGTTCAAAAAGACTTGTACGAGTTGAAACTGTTTTCCCAAAACAAAATGATCGGGATTGGTATTATTCTCAATTTCAATAACGGGAGTGGAGAATCGTGGATCTTCTTTAAAATAGAGAATAGAAGAATCAATAATTTTGTGTATCGACAATTTTACCGAACCATCAACTGTGTTAACACTGTTCTTTCTTGCCAAATTTTCTCGAAGAGAAGAAAAGAGATCTTGAATTCGATCAGCAGACTGATCTATATAATCAATAGTTTCATCTAATCGTTCATATTCTTTGTTTAAAATGTTTCTTCTCAATAACATCGTTGAACTTTTAATGATTGATAGTGGATTCATCGTATCGTGCAATATTTTGGCACTTAATTCTCCAACGGCGCTCAGCTTTTCCAGCTGGATCATTTTTTCACGCTGTTTTTTTGATTCCGTAATATCTTGTCGAACCGATACAAATTTTTCAATTTTTCCATGCTCATTTTTAAAAGGTACGATAATACCCCAAACCCAATACTCTGTTCCATCCTTTGCTCTGTTTTTTGTTTCTCCACTCCAGATTTCACCAGCAGTGATCGTCTGCCATAAATTTTCAAAATAAGGCAAATCGTGGTGGCCAGAATTGACGACTCTATGGGTTTTTCCTATTAGCTCATTTCGATCGAATTGACTAATTTTTAAGAAAGCATCATTCACGTATTCAATCACCCCTTCTTTATCTGTTACTACAAATATCGAAGAAGCATCGAGAGCTTTCTTATAAAGGTTGAGATAACTGATATGAGTCAGGAGCTCCTTTTGTAAATTATTTTTTTCTACTCCTAGTCGGTCCTGTTCTTCCTTGGCCGAACGAAAAATGACGGCCAAAGGTTCGCTCAAGCTCAATTGTAAAACTCCCCTATAGACAAAAAAAGCTGAAATAATTTTGAAGATATGTCCTACCAAATTTCTGACATCATAAACATCAGTATAGGTCATGAACGCTGCTTCAGAGATAAACAATGCGATGAGAGAATAATAAAGGCAATTTAAGCTTCTGGAATCGATATCATTTCTCATTTTACGAAACAATAGAAAGCTGACTATAACCAGTGCATTGATACTGATTTCAGAATAAATTTTAAATTTTGTTAGCCCCGTTTCAGGAACAAAACAATCGGGATAAGTTCCAGTAAAGATGGTGTAAATACTGATCACAGAATAAATGAGAGCAAAGGGGAAAAAGTATTTAACCACAGATTCTCTTCGAAAAAAGAGTGGAGCTATCACAAAAGTGAGCACCTGCATGAAGCGAGCTGCAATCCAAAATTGGGTCGGGTAATTTTTTTCGTTGCTGAAGGAAAAAACACCCATGCCGTAATAATTGAGCATGTGGAATGTATCGAGAATGGCCGAAAAGAGTAATCCTATTCCCAAGATCATAAACAGATTATTGGGAGCAATTTTTCGAGAGTTCCAATTGAGGAGAAAAATACTCGTTGAGATGACAATCGAATAGCCTTCTGCGAAGGAATGGAAGGGCAAGTAAAATTGAATACCATAATAAGCAAGGGGAACAAGGGTCAAAAAAAAGACAACAAACTCGCGATCCTTCACGATATCTCGCCAATTTCTAATCATTTTACTCTCTCCCATTACCGCCCCATATTTAGTAAAAAATTTTACCAAGTCTTTTTGGTCGAGTCTCTCCTTTTCAAAATATTATTCTGGCTCAAAAAGAAAGAGCCAGTAATTGAATTTTTGCTCCAAGCCAGTGGGTGAAATATGGGTCTCTTTAATGAACTTCAACAGTTTAAAATCAAAGCCTAGAATTTCACACATCGCGTCTTTCGAATAACGGACAATTTTAAGCCCAGAACATTTTTCAGGCCCATCTTCAGCAAATGTTGAAATTACTAAATAGCCTTTGACCATTAAAGTCTTTTTTAGATTATCTAAGTAGAGTTCACGATCTTTTTCATCCACCAAAAAATGAAAAACTGCGCGATCATGCCATAAAGCATATTTCTTAGCGAACTCATAACTTGTGATATCATCGCAAATCCAATGGACTTGTTCAGCGCGATCACCTAAACGCATTTTCGCTGCATCTAAAGCGGTTTCAGATAAATCAAAGGCGGTGACATCTGTGTGAGCTTGATTGAGCAGATGATCCACTAGCGTGGATGCCCCTGCTCCAACGTCAATGATTGGTTTGCCAGAATTAAGCTGAGCCTCTCGGATCAATTCGAGACTATTTCTTAAGTCTGGTTGATACCAAGTCACCTCATGAGGTGCTTTTTTTTGATAGACGTCTTCCCAATGTTCTTTAAGTTCCATGGTTTTTTATACCGTAAATGGCCATAAAGAACCTTGATCTTAATCAGTATCAAGCTCGTCATTAATTAGTATCGCCAATACTCAACTCTTTCGACATCGTCCTAAAAGCGATAAAGACGATAAGAGAACAAAAAATCAATATAAGCGTTCTCAGACAAGACGCCATACATGTCACTTCTCTTTCTGCGCTAAAACCTTATGCAGGTTTGATTCGACCCAAGTGGTCAGCTCTTGCACTCTTAGAGCAACTTCCTTACCCATTTTAGTCAAACTGTATTCCACTTTAGGAGGAATCACGGGGTAGGCCTTGCGATTGACAAAACCGTCCTTCTCCAAAGACTGCAACGTTTGGGCGAGCATCTTTTCGCTAATACCGCCAATTTTTTTTCGCATTTCACTAAAGCGATAAGTTTTCTCCAACAGCAAAACCAAGATCAACGATCCCCAGGTTGAAGTAACGTGATCGAGGATCTCGCGTGAAGGACACTTCGACGAATAGAGATCAGCCGGAGGGAGTTTTTTCTTTTTTTTCATCTTTAAACCCTTGAAAAGATTATCGCCGTCCATACTTACCAAAAGGTGCGTACTTACTTTAAGTAAGTACCACATGCTAATCTTAGTCCAAGGTTAAACTTTTACCAAGTAAAATAATAAAACAGGAGGAAACGATGATTGCAGTAACAGGCGCCAGCGGAAAATTAGGAAATTGGGTTATTCAAGAACTCTTAAAAAGAACTGAGGCAAAAAATATTGTCGCACTCGTGCGCGATCCCCAAAAAACACAAAACCTCCAGGCCCTCGGAGTGCAAGTGAGACAAGCCGATTACGAACAATACAACACTCTCGTCGATGCCCTTAACGGAGTTGAAAAGCTGCTCCTTATTTCTTCAAATGAAATTGGAAAACGTGCGACCCAGCACCAAGCTGTTATTAATGCAGCAGTCGCCGCCAAAGTTCAACACTTGGCCTACACCAGTGTCCTCAATGCTGATTCTTCCACTCTTGGATTATCGGAAGAACACAGAGTCACTGAAAAAGCGATTCTCGCTTCAGGCCTAAAATACACTTTTCTCAGAAATGGCTGGTACTTAGAAAATCATACTGAAAATCTGGCTTCCGCTCTTCAACATGGAGTTATTCTGGGAGCCGCTGGCGAAGGTCGTTTCTCCTCCGCCAGTCGTCAAGACTATGCGACAGCAGCCGCCATTGTCCTCACCCAAGCTGGACATGAAAACAAAATATACGAGCTCGCCGGCAATCAATCCTTCACCCTGCAAGATCTGGCGAAAGAGCTCAGTCATCAATCGCAAAAAAAGATCGTCTATCAAGATATGAGTGAAGCCGAATACGAAAAAGCACTCATCGGATTTGGACTCCCTCAAGCCCTTGCCCATCTCTTGGCCGATTCTGATACAGGAGCTAAAAATGGCCAGTTGGAAAGTCGTTCCACTGATTTAAACAAACTGATTGGACGTGAATCGACAACTTTAAGGAGTGCCATACAATCAGCGATTAAAGAGTAAAAAGAATTGGGGTTCCAACACATTACTCTGATCATAAGGGCAAATGTGTTGGAATTTTTAATCCACAATCAATTGGAACATAAATATTATTTAAGTGGATAAAATCACCAGAGACCAGAAGTGAAGTTTTTCAAAAATTTACCTTCTATCCTATTAAAGTAAGACATCAAAATGACGATAGTTAATTATTCTTAACCAGAGTTATAGATTAGAGAGGACAATATTAAAAATATCGGCTCAGATGATAATGATATTACAGGAGATCAGTTTTCAAGCTTTGCAGATGAATACCCAGACCCGATGGCACGATATGATGCCGATGGAAAAATTCTCTATTTTAATAAGCTATTGTTAAAAGCTTTAGAAGTAAAAAATGAGGATATTATTGGAAAACTATCAACCCAGTATTGGCCTGATGGGAGATATAAAGAGTATGAAGAAAAGTTGCTAGATTGCATAAAAACGGGAGAGCGAAAAACATTAAACTTAGATGCTACAAGTCCTGAGAATAAGAAAACCCATCATGTTATTCATTTTTATCCAGAACGCAACAAACATGGCAAAGTGATTGGCGCCATCAGCTATTGTATCGACATTACGGAGAAGGTTTTACTTGAGAAGCAAGTTGAAATTGATTCAAGATTATCAATGATAGGGCAACTCTTTTCAAATGTGGCCCATGAAGTCAGCAACCCTTTAATGACCATTTCAATGAAATGCGAATTAATGGAAGAGCGCTTAGAAAAGCATGGATTTAATAAAAAAGAATTTAGTCAATTTGTCACAGACATTAAACATCATATCTCAAGAATAAATCAAACAATAAAAAGCACTCGCACAGCGGTTAGAAATACTGATAGAGATTTGTTTCAAATGGACAACATAGAAGATATTATCAAAGAAGCATTGTCCGTATGTGATTCAAAGATTCAGTTATCAAATATTAAAATCTTACGAGAAAGCGATTTTACAAAACCGATTGAACTCTATTGCAGAAAAATCCAAATCGAACAGGTTCTCATTAATCTTATCAGCAATGCCTGTGATTCAATCAGAAACCAAGAAAGGCCATGGATTGAAATTGAAACTTATCAAAACGAGGAAAATATCATTATCTCTATTAAAGATTCAGGGGCTGGAATCTCACCTGAGGCCCAAGAACTTATGAAAGGACCATTTTATACTTCAAAACCACCAGGAGAAGGAACCGGTCTTGGTCTCTATATTTCAAGAAAAATTATTCAAGAGCATCACGGTGAAATTTATATTGATAATGATTGCACAAACACAAAGTTCATCCTTAAATTCCCTAAAGGTACATAAACTGGACTACAGAGGACTACTAAAGGACAAGTGTAATGGGAACTTCGCCAATTCCCCACTGACATCGGTCCTATAAGAATAGTCGGAGATTGCAAAATTTCAGCTCCATCTTTATGTCTCAAGTCATTATCCGTACCGCACTCTCTAACAAAAAAGTATCACATACCTCTTGCATCGAACAATTTTTGCTTTAGTCTATTTAAAAAATTACTTTTAAGAGGATGCTTATGTTTCGTGGTAAAGTCTTGATCGCCTTGCTAATCCCTCTAGCCACTATTGCCCTATATGCATTGATGCGCAATTCGTCCTCGGATCCTTTAGAAAATCAAAAATTCTGCTTCAACTTAGAATTTTTGGAAGAGAAAGAAGTTATTTTAAGCTTTGGTGAGATAACGGGAGGTATTCATGTTCCAATGGCCATTACCCCTAAACTCGAAACACCATCACAAAAGCCCTATGGGGCCCATTTTATTGGAGAGCTCTTACTCCCCCATTCTGTGAGCTTTCAAAATGTAGAGCTTCAAGCAAAGGATGGTTCAGGAGACCTAAAAGTTTCTCTTTCAGGAAGTCTAAAGTTTTTGGACAATGACCATTTCATTGCAAGTATGACGGGACGAGCTGTCAGCGAAGACTCGACAACGTGGAAACTTTCTTCTTATGGACAGAAAGGAAGTTGCCCGGGCTCAGAATTTGTTGGAAGCAACTATCCTAAAATTGCCCATAATAGTGTTCTCCCCGCGAGAAAAATAGCTCGTCTTTCAAAATTTCGCTCCTCGGCCGGACATAGTGCTACCGATAATGTTGAAAGCTGCAGAAGTATGAAGCACTACCTCGAAACTAATTTTAAAAAACCTGAAGATGCACGCATGCAAAAAGTGAGCTCACCTATTAATGGGCAAATTGTTTATATCTTTGACTCTCAAGAAGACCAATATGGGCAAGATGTCGTTATCCAATCGACCGAACAGAGTGCATTTAAAATTCGACTTTATCATTTGACCTTGTCTCCAGAATTTAAGCCTGGCGATCTGGTGACAAGCGGACAAGAACTTGGGTTTGTCTACGCTCGAGATCTGAATGAGGGAGAAAACCCTAATAACTTTAAGGCCACCATGGATGTAGAGCTTTGGGTGAGACGTCCAGAGGGAACTCGTTTAATTTCATTTTTCGAGATTTTAGATGATGCGGCTTTTATTCAATTTGAACACGCCGGCTTAACCCAACCTTGGAAAGAAAAGCTTTATCTCGAACACAATGATCCTCAAGTCTTACGCTACCGCTGCAATGACGAACAGAATCCTGCACGTTTCACAACTCAATCTCCTGATCGCTCTAATTATTTCAAACTGAATCAGACGACGATCTACTAAGAGGATTGCCCCTTATAAATTTCCATGTGTCCAGTTGCATAAACTTGGTCCCAACTCTGACAGAGTTGGGCATGTTTTAAATATTGGTGAGACGTTTCTAAGGGAGAATTCGAAGGCATATTACATTCACCACTAGACCAAGGTGGGTTGGAACCTACTTAATACATAATAAGAACTTATGTTTTTCATCGTAATTATCAATTATTCCTTAGCTAAAAATAATGACATTGTTCATTTGTTATCAAAAATATAAAAGGAGTTAAATATTAACTCCAAGAGGAGATTCAAATGAAAAAATATTTTATGACTGCCGTCTGTGGACTTTTGCTAATAACTTCTTGTAGTTCAACATCCAAAAAGGAAAGTACTGGTCAATATGTTGATTCATCAGTGATCACAAGTAAGGTTAAATCCTCATTCATGAAAGACAAACTTATCAAATCGTTTGACATTAACATTGTCACTTTCAAGGAAGTTGTACAACTTAGCGGCTTTGTTGATAATGATAAGCAAAAAGAGAAAGCCTATAAACTTGCCAAAAATACTGCGGGCGTAAAAGATGTCATTAACAATATTGAAGTTAAAGAATAAGTCGTTCCATTTTCGAAGGAGTAACTTTTATGAAAAAAAATATTAATAGCACTTTCGTTTTTATTAACATCTCTATTATTTGCTCAAGATAATTCCAATGTTGAAGAAGTTAATAGCGATACTTATGCAGACACTAATGATGGAAGTATAGTCCTTTCATTTTTTGGTATTGCAAGTGAAGCCAATGAAAGAGTAAATAATGACTTCAACGGAGGATTTGGCGCTTTTATTGAATTTCAATATGATGAGTACATTGGATTTGAAACAGGTGCCTTCTATATGAAAAATCAATACGTCTATTCGGAAAGACAGATCGATAGAGTTTCGGATGTAGACCGACTTCACGTCCCCGTTTTAGTTAAGATATGGCCTGCCAATTATATTAACTTTGGAGTTGGTCCTTACGCTTCTTTTAGAGTCTCCGATGAAGAGAAACTTCTAAAGAGTGAAACATATGAAGACATTGGAGATGGAAGTAAAAAGGTTGAATACGGAATCGACTTTGCGAGTTCATTAGTCTTTTCAATTGATGATAAAACAGGACTCTTCGCGGGAGTGAGATACGGCTTACCGGTAGAAGAAAGAGTAAGAAGTCGAATAGAAAATAATTTCTCAGTTCTTGCTGGTTTAACTTTGCAGTTATAGATTCTCTAGTTCCGGCCCACCTTTCATTAAGCACTGCTTAAGGACAAGTGTGCTGGAACTTTTTTAAATCTCAAGTTAGGATGCTTCTTTAGGTTGCGTTATACTTTCTTATAAATGTTAATTCTACAATATAAGTCATTAGCAACAACCTGTTTTCCCCTGACACTTTGATTCAGATTTTTTCATAGCTTCAAACGCCTTATTCTGAGCTTCCTTGCGTTCACTATATCGATTAACGAGAAAATCAGCATGTTCACGAGTAAGATAGGTAAACCTCATGAGTTCCTCCATCACATCAACAACACGATCACGATAGCTCGACTCTTTCATTGTTCCATCTTCATTAAATTCTTGAAAGGCCTTGGCCACAGAAGATTGATTGGGAATCGTGATCATTCTCATCCAACGTCCAAGAATTCTCATATTGTTAACGGCATTAAAACTCTGGGAACCACCACTTACTTGCATAACAGCAAGCGTTCTTCCCTGAGTGGGACGAACGGCCCCAATCGACAGAGGAATCCAATCTATCTGAGTTTTCATGAGTCCTGACATACTTCCGTGCAACTCTGGGGAAGACCAAACTTGGGCCTCCGACCAAAGACTTAACTCTCTTATCTCTTGAACTTTTTCATGATTTACAGAACGATCCGAATCGTATGTGGGAAGCCCATCAGGATTAAAAAATTTCACTTCCGCTCCCATAAATTCAAGAATCCTTCCCGCCTCTTCCGCAAGTAAGCGAGAATAAGAGCGATCTCTTAGTGATCCATACAGGATAAGAACTCTAGGTTTATGCTCTAATCGCGAAGAATTCAATGGCCTTAGATTAAAATCTTCATGCTTTAAATAATCCATTAGTATCTCCAATTGTTTGAAATTTTAACGAGACTTAACATAACGGGAACTTCAATCAAAACCCCTACTACAGTAACAAGAGCAGCTCCAGAATTAAGACCAAATAATGTAATCGCTACTGCAACCGCAAGTTCAAAAAAATTGCTTGCTCCAATCATAGCTCCTGGACTTAAAACACAATGTGGAAGAGTCATTTTCTTTCCCAAGCCCCAAGTGACAAAAAAGATGACATAGGTTTGAATTGTAAGAGGAATTGCAATCAAAAGAATATGAAATGGATTGGCGAGAATCTTCTCCCCTTGAAAGGCAAAGAGAAGAATAAGTGTCGTCAAAAGGGCCATGATTGAAACTGGTTTTAGTTTCGCCATAAAGACTTCTGTAAACCATTTCTTACCGAAAGATTTAATCAGTGTTTTGTTCGCAATGAATCCTGCAACGAGAGGAATCACAACAAATATAACCACTGAAGAAATCAACGTATCAAAAGGAATCTCGACATTACTTACACCTAAGAGAAATTTTACAATGGGAATAAAGGCGACGAGTAACACGAGATCATTGATCGCCACTTGAACGAGAGTATATTCTGGATCGCCTTTTGTGAGATATGACCATACAAACACCATGGCAGTACATGGAGCAGCTCCAAGCAAAATCGCTCCTGCGATATATTCTTTTGCAAGCTCTGGACTTAAATAGGCACTAAAGAGTTTATCAAAGAAAATCCATGCAAAAAAGGCCATCGTAAAAGGTTTTATAAGCCAGTTAATGACCAGGGTAAGAATCAGCCCTTTAGGGTTTTTCCCTACTTCCTTGATAGAACTAAAGTCTATTTGAACCATCATAGGAAAAATCATTAGCCAAACTAAAATGGCCACAGGAATATTCACTGTGGCAATATTCATATCACTTAAAACTGTAATTGATTGCCCAAGAATTTTTCCAAGGGCAATTCCTCCAATAATACAAAGAGCAACCCAAAAACTTAGATATCTTTCAAATAATCCCATTTTCGCTGATTCACTACTCATCTTTTCCATCCATATAATTTTCAATTTTTAAAACCATATCCTTGATCTCATCTCGAACTCGGCGATAGATTTTTAAAATCTCTTCTTCGTTCGTCATCTCTTTAGTTAAGCGAGGAGGATCATCAAAGCCCGTATGAATGATTTTCCCTCCAGGAAAATAGGGACAGTTTTCATGAGCATCGGAACATACTGTGAAAACAAAATCCATAGTAACTTTTGGTAGCTCATCAGTCGTCTTAGACTCATGGGCGCTAATATCAACTCCAACTTCTTTCATCACTTGAACTGCTCTTGGATTGAGTCCATGTTTTTTAGTTCCTGCAGAATAAAAATTAAACTTGTCACCTTTGAGTGACTTCCCCCACCCTTCGGCCATTTGCGAACGGCAAGAATTCCCTGTGCATAGAAACAAAACATTCTTTTTCATTAATCTTTCCTCGTTGATATGAAGCAATCTAAAATCGGACAGTCGCTCAAAGGCTGGTCATTATCGACACAGCAGCTTGCGAGGCTTTCCAGGGATTTTTTCATTTTCTTTAAGTCACTTATCTTATTTTCTATCTCTTCAATTTTTACTTTTGTTTTAGTAAGTACATCACCACACTTTGATTGATTCTTAATCTTAAGATCGAGAAGGTCTTTTGTCTCTGCAAGTGTGAAACCAAGCTCCTGTGATCTTTTAATAAAGCGAATTCGAGTGATATACTCTTTTGGATAATATCTAAAGCCCCCCGCTTTCTTAGGTTGCTTTAAGATTCCCTTTCTTTCATAGAAACGAATCGTCTCAACGTTCACATCTGACGCTGTAGCTAAAGTTCCGATAGTCATTTCTTCTTTCATAGAAGCACTTATACACCCTGTACTATGGTACGACCTCAAGTTTTCTCTTAGGGTACGTGATACTTTTTAGTTAGGGCTGCGTAAACTGCTTAAAATTACATTGGCAATTAACAATTAAGCAATTAAGTGCGTGATACCTTTTTGTGGGCAAGTGTGTTGGATAGCTACTGCAACAAATTCATCATTTCCAAGGCAATCTCTGAGAGACTTCTATTTGACTAACTTGATAAACTCATTATTCAGCAGCAGGGTACTTTCGGCTACTCCAACCCGTTGCGCTCCTTAAGTCGTTCGAAACAAATCTCCGAGAACTTCGCCTCGTCAGCACTAGGAAGTAGTAAAAAATATTTCGACTCAATTGATTTGGATCGGTGTAATAGGAATGGCCAGCGCCAAAATCAATAACACACTCACGAACAAAAAGGGATCACGTCTCTCTACTACGACTTCTCTGCTGGCTCACTTAACATTCTGTAGCCAACACCTGGCTCGGTGTAAATCAATTTTTTACCAAGTGGGACTTCCACTTTTTTTCTCAATTGGGCAGCGTACACTCGCAGATAGTGCGTATTCTCAGTATTGCCAGGCCCCCAAATTTCATTCAGTAGTTGGTTCTGTGTAACAACTCTCCCTATATTTTTCGAGAGTAGCGCCAAGAACGAAAATTCTGTTCCCGTTAGTTTGATTTCTTCATCACGGACATAGACGAGATGGGCTCCAACATCAACTTTCAGATCGCCGATTTGGATCACTGGCTCTATTTCATTCTCTAATCGATTTGCATGTCTCAAAGCGACTCTGATTCGAGCAAGGAGTTCTTGCATATTAAAAGGCTTGATAAGATAGTCATCGGCCCCCATATCGAGCAACTTCACCTTTTCATCGTCTTCCTTGTTGGCCGTGAGAATTAAAACTGGGGAATTTGTCCATTCTCTAATACGCTGGAGCACGACTTGCCCCTCCAGATCGGGAAGTCCCAAATCGAGTAAAATGATATCCGGGCGATGTGAAGCATTGTACATCAGACCAAGCTCTCCTGTTCCAGCTTCTAAAACTTGATAGCCCTCGGCTTCAAGTACATATCTCAAAAGCTTTCTCACGCTCAATTCATCATCAATGACAAGAATTTTAACTTTATTCATCATTTAGTTTTCTTCTGGCATAGGGGGAGGATTTTCAGCTCGAGGGATGACAAACTCAATGCAAGCTCCGCCTTGATCGTTGTTTTTTGCAATAATCTGACCTGCATGCAACTCGATTATACTTTTTGCAATACTTAGCCCCAATCCACTGCCTCCGCGTCGCTCAGGATGGATACGGTAGAATTTTGAAAAAATCAATTCCTTCGACTCATTGGGGATGCCACTTCCCTCATCCTCGACCCTCAAACTCCACTGATTTTGATTGAAACTTACTTTGACTGCGATTTTACCAAAATCAGGAGAATGTTGAATCGCGTTTAAGATGAGATTCATGACCACTTGTTCAAGCAATAAGGCATCAATCTTGATAAGAGGAAATTCTTCTTGAATAACGAAAACCAGTTGTTTCTGGCCCAACTGATCGGCAATCCCATTCTTTGCATTTTCTAAAACATCATTGACATCAACCCAATCACTCTTGAGTCCAAGCACTCCATTTTCCAAACGGCTCATGTCCAAAATATTATCGACAACACGTTTTAGTCTTTTCGATGCATCGACAAGGGAAGGAATTAAGAGATCTTTCAAAACTTTGTCATCAGGTTTTGACTTCATTGCTTCCGCTGTCGTCATGATCGCAGTCAAGGGAGTCTTAATCTCGTGGGATACTGAATTTAAAAGTGTTTGGTGTATTCGCTCTGATGTTTTTAACCTTTCAGATTCCGATGCTTTTTCTTGATACATTTCACGCTGAAGATACATTGCAAGCTGTGAACACAAAGTAATGACCATCTCTCTTTCGTTGACACTGAGATCATCTCTATCTTTTGGAGAATACGCAAACACCCCAACCACTTCATCAATCGCCTTTAGTGGAACATAAAATCCATTTGCTCGGTTCAATGTATCTGTCCATCTTCCCGCGATCCTACCATTGACAAAGCACCAAGTTGCGACCTCCCACTCCTTAGAACGGTTAAACAACCAATCCTCTCCTCGTGGAAAATGGGCAAGAACATTATCACTATTTTTTAGAGCGACAGCACATTGTCCTTTAAAATAGTTTGATAAATCTTTGGTAAATCCGCTCAAAACAGAACCCCTCTCTGTCCCCTGAACGATATTCAAGGATATTTTGTAAAGGGCCGACGTCATTTCTTTTTGTCGATAAAGAAGCTTTTGATTTCTCCGCGAAAGGCTTGTCATCAACCCTGAAATTGTAGCAACAAAGAAGAAGCTAAGACTCAAAAAAATATCTTCGGGGTCATCCATGTGAAAGGTAAATATTGGAGGGATGAAAAAGACATTCCAAATCTGCAAAGATAAGAGTGAAACTAAAATGGTTGGGCCGATCGAAAAATAACGCCCGGCCATACTCACGGCAAGGAGAAAGATGAGGCCTATCGATCGATAAGGTAATAAATGGAGAACATGGAACAGTACTGCATTAAGAGTACCAATTGAAATAATATAAAAAGATGCAATCAGATACGATCGCAATCCTATCTTTTTATTTTCTTCAACTTGAGAATCAATGGTTCTCTTTTGCTCCACTTTTGTTTTAATCTTCTGACCAATTATATATATTTTGACTGATGGGTTGAGTTTGGAGAAACGCTCGACGATGTTTCCACCAGAAAAAAATAATCTGAGATGGCCATAAAGGGGTTGCCCAAATAAAACTGAGGTAATTTGAAAGTTTCTACAGAATCGATTTATACCTGAAGCAAGATCTCCATCAGAAATGGCATGGACTTCTGCCCCTAGCTCTCTTGCTAGGTCAAGATTCCTCTTTATCGTTCTTTTGTCTTCTTTGCTAAGCTCTCTTCCGGTATCAACATGCAAAGCGATCCATGGACTTTGCATCAGGGTAGCCATTTGTTTGCATTCCCTGATTAATTCATCAGAATGAGGACCATGTCCAACCGTAACCAAGAGCTTTTCATTTTCGTTATTACCAGCTTCCATATTCTTCAATTCTTAAAAAAAGATTTAAGGAAGCCTATCATGTTCAATATCTGTTGGGAGTGGTTATGTAAAAATCAGAGTCACTAACACTGTGCGCATCTGTGATTTTTATGTTTTTTTTACGCCTTTTACCTGAATTTTTACAACAATTTAAGATGCCCATATAGGCCAGTATCATTAGCTTAATAGAATGAGGTTTCTTCAGTCTTTACAGAGGTTCGACACAAAGATCACTTTCCCGCTTGAGCTCTTTATCAATGGAACTTACATCGCCTTCTATGCTCTCCATAAAATGGGAAAATGGCCGGATTTTTTCTACCTCATTGACACCAATCTCGTTTACTCGACTTATACCTATCTTATTCCACTCGTCCTGTTATTCGTTATTTTTTCAAGAATAGCTTCATCTAAAAGTATTGATGTCCTATTAAGAAAGCATATTTTTTCAATCATTGTCCTTGCCCCGATCTTGATTTCATGGGGAGATCGTGAATTTTTATTTTGGTTGTCCTCGGCTCATCTCTTATCATCTACCCTCTCGCTCTACGAGCCAAATCAAGAAGAAAAAAGAAAGGCCCAAGAGGAAGACATTCCACAAGTAAAAAGATATTCGCTTCGCAGACTCACTCCCGCTCAACTTGTTATGTTCTCCTTCGGTTCTCTTATTCTTCTTGGAGGATTGCTCTTATATCTCCCTGTTTCATCCAGTGAAGGAAAGCAAATGACATTTGTCGATGCTCTTTTCCTCTCAGCTTCCGCAGTATCGACCACAGGACTTTCAACAGTTTCAGTTGGGGACGATTTAAGTTATTTCGGCCAGGCCATCGTTCTGCTTTTAGTCCAGGTTGGCGCAGTCGGCATCATGACCTTATCCTCAACAGTCAGTCTCTTGATTGGAAAATCTATGAGCATGAGAGAAAAAGTCGTTCTTCTAGACGTACTTGATGCAGATAGTATGGAGGATATCTATCGAATCATTGCAGACGTTCTACAATACACTTTTTTCATTGAAGTTTGGGGATGGATTGTTCTCACTTATGGATTCATCATTGATGGCCTATCATTCGAAGATGCTCTCTACCAGGGTTTCTTTCATAGTATTTCAGCCTTTTGTACAGCAGGCTTTTCTCTTTTTAATACCAGCCTAGAGAGCTTTTCAACCAATTTCATTATTAGTGGTGGAATTATCGTTTTATCGGTCCTGGGAGGCTTGGGATTTATTGTATTAAAAGAATGCAAGCTCATCTTTCAAAAGAAAATGCCTTACTCACGTTTGAGTCTTCACAGTAAAGTCATCCTTGCATCCACTGCCATATTCCTTTTTTTTGGGTCAGTCATATTCTTCTTTTCAGAATATATGGGTTCTTTAGATGGATTCTCTTTATTTGAAAAAACACATATCGCCCTTTTTCATTTTATGTCAGCCTTGACCACTGCGGGCTTTAATTCTATACCCATGGCAAGCATGCATGTTCACACCATTTTCCTCTTAATGCTTGCGATGTTTGTTGGAGCCTCACCTGGTTCAACTGCAGGGGGAATCAAAATTACTACCGTATCGGTTTTGTTTCAGTCCATTAAAACGACATTAACGGGAAGACGAGATGTGGAATTTTTTAGGAGGGTCGTACCTAATGCAACTGTCATCAAGGCCACGGCCATTACCATGATTTCAATTATTATCGTCTCCATCTTCATCTTTTTGATGATCGCCTTTGAACCAAATCAGTCTCTTCTAACAATTATGTTTGAGGTCATCAGTGCATTCGGAACAGTTGGTCTAAGTTTGGGTATTACATCGAGCCTTTCAGTGACGGGAAAAATTTTACTTACCATCCTCATGTATATTGGACGAATCGGTCCACTGACTCTCGTCTTAGCAGTCGGTGAAAACCAGAACAAAAATCCGGCCAAGTACCCTCAGGGAAAGATTATGATTGGATAAACTTACTTAAGTATCCCGTCCCTCTTAAAGGTTTTAAATGAAAAATCCACCCGATAATTCAATCCGTTGGGCATTTAAAAATCTGCTGTCGTCTGTCAGTAAGCTCGCCACAAAAAGTCCAATATCTTCTGCTTCGGCCATTTTTCCCAGAGCTGTCATTTCTGAAATGTGCTTTTTCACATTAGAGTCCTTGCCTCCGCCAAACTCTGTATCCACAGCTCCAGGAGCGACTGAGTTTGCTCTAATTTTTCGATCGGCAAATTCCTTGGCAAAATATCTGGTAAAACCCTCCAAAGCAGATTTTAAAGCTCCGTAGACTGCCACATTGGGAAAAGCAAATCGCGCGAGTCCAGATGAGATATTAATAATGTGTCCACCATCGGCCATGAGTGGAACTAGCTTTTGGGTTAAAAAATAAGGACCTTTCAGATTAACATTCACCAGTTCGTCAAATCCCTCTTCGGTTGTCTCGAGAATGGAGCCACGTTGGCCTGAGATCCCAGCATTGTTCACAAGAAAATCAAAAGTTTCTTTACCAAATTCATCTTTAAGAGATTCTTTTACTTGCGCAGTGAAATCGCCAAAGGACGCGACTTTGGAAGAATCCCATTGCAGAGCAACTGCTTTGCCGCCATTCTTTTTTATTTCATTGGCCACTGCAAGCCCCTCTTCTCGATTGTTGTTATAAGTTAAAATAACCCCGACTCCTCGTTTGGCCGTGTTGAGTGCAATGCTTTTTCCAATGCCTCGGCTCCCACCAGTGATGATTGCGACTTTCATATTGAACTCCTTTGTTATGAATTGCCTTCATCTTATACTGTTTGCTATATTGGATAAATACCGATTATTTGAATTAACTATTCGCTTATCGCGAACAATAGGAAAGACTATGGATAAATACAATTCAATGAAAATCTTCGTGAAGATTGCAGAACTTCAAAGTTTTACCAAGGCCGCAGAGCTTTTGAACATCCCTAAGGCCACCGCAACAACCGCTGTTCAAGAACTCGAATCCACAGCACAAGTGAAACTGCTCAATCGCACCACCAGAACTGTCGATCTCACCACCGAAGGTCTTTCTTTTTTTGAACGCTGTAAAGATATACTAAGTGATGTCGATGAAATGGAGTCGATGTTTCAAGTGGGCACAAAGAATATCAAAGGAAAGATCAGAGTTGATATGACAAGTGTGACGGCAAGAGATGTTGTCATTCCAAAGCTTCCACAGTTTTTTAAAATGTATCCCGATATCGAAATTGAACTCATCGGCTCTGATCGCAAACTTGATTTGATTCGCGAAGGAATTGATTGCTCGATTAGATCAGGCACAACAAAAGAGGCGGGTCTCGTCGAACATCCGATTGGAACTCTCGACGTCATCAATGTGGTGAGTCCTGCTTATATCAAGAAGTATGGAAAACCAAAAAATATCGATGATCTTAAAAATCATCTTCTCGTCCAGTACGTTCAACACTTTGGTGGAAGACCTGAAACCTTTGACTATTTTGACGGCGAAAAAACCAGAGAAATCAAAATGAAGAGCATCATCACTGTCTCTAATATCGATGCCTACCGAGGGGCTTGCCTAGCAGGTCTTGGCATTTGCCAAAATCCTCAACCAGGCATCACCAAACTTTTAAAATCGGGCGAACTGGTTGAAGTCCTTCCCAAGTTCAGACCCCAATCGATGCCTTTAAAAATTGTCTATCCGCAAAGACGATTTTTGGCCAAAAGAGTACGCGCCTTTATCGACTGGGTAGAACCGCTGGTTAAAGAACTGATTGATCCGAAGTTAAGGAGCTAATTCTTGGCTTCAAGACACCAAACGAGGTATTTTAAAAAAAGTTTTTCAAATTAAAAGAGACTATTTCTGGGTAGGAACCAAACTCTGAAGCATTCTTATTTCCGACGCCATAATAAAGGCTGCAGTCAAAATACCAATTCTCTTCAAAATTGAGTTCGTAGTTTAAATTAAGCAAGCTCGAAGGATCGTTTAAGCTATTGAAGCTTGAAAGTGCAACTTTATTGAGAGGTGTCACCTGATAATCTAACCCCCAATTCAAGTAGTCTCGATTGGTGACAAAGATGCCGAGATCTCTGTGCAAAACTCTCGAACCATTCTGATGATATTCAACAAAGAAACTCAGCTCATTGGGAAATTGATATTGCCCACCTACTGAATAACGCAAAAAATTTTCACCTTCATGGATGTCAAAATGGCCCAACTCCAGCCACGTCCCCCAACCCAAGAGACTCTTTTGAATATCAAGCCCCCAAACTTTATGCTGATTTAGTTCCTGATAGAGGAACCGAATATCGTTTTGCAAAAATGAAATGAATCGATATTCGTCTTCAAAAGGCACATCTTCTGAAGCGCTGATGCCAAATTCAACCATGCCCGTTTGTTTAAAAGGGATTTTGGTTCTAATGGCATCGACACCCAACTTCTGCTCAATATTTATCATCAGAAAATCGAAGGGAACCAAAATATCCAAGGGGTTTATGGTTCTGGCCGAACCAAAGCCAACCGCTTGTCTACCGAGATTCAATTCAAATTTGTCACCAAAATAGGTGTAGTAAAATCGATCGAGGTTTTGAATAACAAGAAAGTCCTGATCACTTTTGACCAAAGAGTAATTCAAATCTTTGATTCGATACTTAAAATCACTATTGGGATCGGCTGGGATATTTTTGTTTTCCGTTGCAAATAATTCATAGGCCGCTTCAAACTGATGTTTTTCAGAAGAATAGATAAAGTCGCTTCGATGATTGAGAACAAGCTGCCCTTGGGAAAATTCATAGGAATGCTCCCGACCTATTCCATGATAGCTGGTTCCAATAAATCTATTATGTCCACGCCAATCTGTTTCAGAGAAACAAATTGCGGGAATAACAATTAAAAAACTAAGATAGTTTGTCACTGACAATTTTGCCATCCTCAAGAGTTACGAGTCTTCGGGCCCGATCCATGATTTTTTGATCATGGGTAGAAAAAATAAAAGTGGTCCCGTAGTCAGCATTGAGTTGCGCCATCAAATCAATAAGCTCTGTACCCGTTTTAGAATCGAGATTGGCCGTCGGCTCATCTGCGAGAATTATACTAGGTTGACTTGCAATGGCCCTTGCGATTGCGACACGTTGCTGCTGACCACCTGAGAGTTGGTTGGGGTATCGATTGTTAAATCCTTTTAGCCCAATTCTTTCGAGAATCTCCTCGACACGTTGTAATCTTTTTTCTTCCGCCACTCCCTGAAGCAGCATGATGTATTCAATGTTTTCTTTTACCGTCAGCACAGGAATTAAATTGAAAGATTGAAAAATAAAACCAATATGATCACGGCGAAAATCACAAAGCTTGTTCCCACTCATTTCACTAATATTGATACCATCAAGAAAAACATCCCCTGTCGTTGGAGTATCAAGACCGCTCATAATATTGAGCAGTGTCGACTTTCCGGACCCAGACGGCCCTATCAGTGCAGAAAACTCACCTCTATGAAATTCCAAATTAATGGAATTAAGGGCCTTTACTTGTACTGCTCCTTCGCCGAAGACTTTCGATACATTTTCCAATTGAAAAACATGTTCCATAAACTCACCTATAACGATCGATGTAATGCCTCAGCTGCTTTGATTCTAACAATTTTCCATGCTGGATATAGCGAAACCAAAACAGTAAATAAAACAAGACTTGTCGGATACAACGTAAATTGTTCCAATGAAAACTTAAAAAATATCTTCTCAGTAAAAGTAACCTCTCCAAATTGGACACCTGAATAATCCACACCAAGAACACTCCAATAGCCGCCAACAATCAGAGCAATGATCATCCCCAAGATAATAGATAAACAACTCAGGGCCAAGGCTTCGGAACAGATCATTAAATAAAGTTCCCTATTTTTTGTTCCGATGGCACGCAATACTCCAAACTCATAACTTCTTTCAAACAGACTCATGAATAAAGTGTTCAGAATGACCTGGCCGACGAGAATGAAAAGAATGATTCCCATGATCCCCATAGAGAAGTCAGTGACCTTGGCGATTCCAACGACTTGCGGAACAAGCTCCTGCCAATTCTCAGCTTTGATATCTTTTGTCGACAACGAATTAATAAAGGGGGCATTCAATTCGGCGGTCTTTAAATCGCTAAACATGACGACCACTTCATGAACTCCAGAAATACTCAACATCTGTTGAAGTTTTCTCTGATGCACCAAGATCATCCCTTCATCCATGTCCTTGACGCCAGTACCGAATATTCCTGAGACTCTAAAAAGTTCTTGGTTGAGTTCACCAGTGTTCGCTTCACTGACTGTGATGACAATACGGTCACCCAATTGAACTGAAAGCTTTTTTTGCAATTGAACACCGATCATCAGATCATTTTCATTTTCCGGATAATGACCCTCAAGAATTCTGTCATCAAAAAGAGAGATCTCCTTTTCTTCAGCAGGGATTATCCCCAGAGCTATGGCATTTAATGATTCCTGGCTTGAGGAAACCATGGCCAAAGCAATGACTCGCTTTGAAATGACCTCTATCTGAGTATTTTGTTTAAGCTTCTGAAACAGCTCCGAAGAGGGGTCTAAAGAGTACTGAACTTCGTGACTTTCTCCAAATTGACGATGATGGATTTGAGCATGCCCAACATAATTTGAGACCGCACTATCGATCATATTGGCCAACATCCCCTTCCAGAAGCCGTTGACGAGTATCATGGCCGCAAGACCCAAACCGACTGCCAGACCGGTAAGGATTGATCTCCTTTTATTTCGCATGATGTTTCTAAATCCAAGCTTTAAGATCATCATGAGTGAATGGCCTCGATCGCTGGAATTTTGGCCGCTCTATAGGCGGGATACAAGCTCACAAAAATGCTTGTCACCAAAATAACAATGGAAGGCAAAATGTAACTTCGAAGCTCCATAACGGCTTTCATCTCATTAAACTCAAACCCACCGTACTCAAAGGTTTCGCCGAAGGTAATTCCATGCTTACTGAAGTAATAATTGACTGCTAAAGCGAGTATTGTACCGATGACGATACTCAGAGCACCAACAATTATATTCTCCAGTACAATCATCTTGAAGAGAAACGATGGGTTCGTTCCGATGGCCTTGAGCACCCCAAATTCCCTCATTCTCTCCATGACCGACATGAGAACCGTATTGAAGACACCCAGTGCCACAAGCACCATAATAATAAAACGGGCCACATTATCGCCCTTCCGATCTGCTTCCATCGCCTTGTAAAAATCCTTTTCAATCTCTTTCCAACCAGAAAGAGTCAGATCGGTCGGCAAATTCAAATCGGCCAATTTACCCTTTGTTCTCAGCATGATTTCATGCACTTTACCAGGGAGAGAGAAAAACTCTTGGGCAACATTAATCGGAATATACACATTCATCTCATCAATTTTGGCCCGATCCCCCCGAGCGATGTCAATCACCTTGAACAGATCGTTGGCAATTGAGCCATCGGCTCCACTGGAGAGAAGCATCACTTCATCACCAACAACAGCCTTAAGCGCATTGGCCACCTTCTCACCCAACACAATGACATAAGAATTCTTTCCTATTGATCCCGAATCAATGGGTATTCTCCTCAGAAAGTTTGTCGCCGCGATTTCCTTATCAAAATCGATCCCCACAACATTGGCATGAAAGTTTTTCGTGTTAAGAAAAATCAGGGCTCCGCCTTTAACTCGAGGACTCATACTCAAGACTGAGGGATTGCTCTCTAAATAGGATAAAAGTCCTTCATAATCAGCAATGGCCTTGTACATCTTTGGCTCTTCAAGATAATCCTTAAAATGAATCTGGGCCTCACCTGTTCTGGCATTGATGAATTGAGAAATGATTTCCCCATAAGCGCCATCGGCCCAGGCAATAAAGAGAGAAACAAGAACATAACCACAGACCATCATCGAAACCGTCAAGAACGTTCTCCTACGATTTCGAAATATATTTCTCTGGGCCAGTTTTAAAAGCACTATCGCCTCTTCTGCAAATTCCCGATGGTAAAGACTGAGTCCTCAACCTTTGCGTCTAAATTCAAATCCAAATACTCAACCACAGTCATGTGACCCTTTTTAGTCACAGGCTCTAGAATCATTTTCATGGGAACAAATCGACCAGAGATCTTTTTTACATTCTCAAACTTAAGAGTCCTGACAACTTCCCCTCTCTCATTATAAAAAATCTCCTCAATAGGAATAGACTTAACCGGATCTGCCTTTAAAAGAATTTTGCCCCACACCGTTGGCGTCTCCTTTTTAGGAATGAGCTCAATTTCATAAAGATCACTTTTTTTACTCAAAAATCGACTATGATAATCCTCTCTCAGAGTATTCTCTTTGACCAAATCATCATTGGTAAAATCCGACCCCATCCATGAACCCATCATCATTGAAGGCGGAACCTTAATAATCTTATTCACCTTGGGGAAGTAATTCCACATCTCCTTGTTTTTCTTTAGCGAAGAAATCCCTTTCTCTTTTTTGGGCGACAGTATCGTGACAAAAAACAATTCAAGCCCCTTTGTCCAGGCCTGCATCTCAAGCGTTCTCTCCCAATCAGGGGTTTTAATTGTCATGATCATGGTAGAATAAGAAGAATCGGATCGATGCGTTCTATCGAGCTTATCCAAAAACCTGTCCAACTCCTCACTTGCATGACAGTTTGTCGATAAAATGAAAAAAAGAATGAACTTCAGCATAGTTTCCACTACCTTGAAAAGGGTCCTTTAAATCCAGTATATTAAGAGAAATTAAAGCAACGATAAGACGATTATACAATCATTTAAAATGTAGATATTTCAACCACTTGCCATCTTAAATTCATCAAGCGCGCTTAATGACAAGTGTGTTGGAACTTTCTCAAAAAGTATTTCTTAAATCCTTTGAAAATGTCATTTATTAGCACTATTCTTAAAGACCTATGATTGATCCAAAACTCAACGGTGTCGCCACAACTTCGCTATTAGTTGCAGCGATGCGAGATCTCGAGACAAAACGCAGCGATGAAGAAGGACGTCTTTTCTCAGACCCCTTTGCCGGCGCACTTGCTGGAGAATTCGGAATTGGCCTCATGGAACGCGCGATTGCAGAAGTAGGAGAACAACCTGCCATTGCCATTCGCACTGCTTTCTTCGATGAAAAAATAATCAATGCGCTTAACATTGGCGTCCGCCAAATCGTCATGCTGGCCGCAGGAATGGATTCGCGTGCCTATCGCATAAACTTTCCAGCAGGCACAACCCTTTTTGAACTCGACCAGCCAGAAGTGTTAGCATACAAAAATGCTAAACTCGATAATATCCAACCTCAATGTAATCGCATCGAAATTGCACTTGATCTACGAGAAGAATGGCAGGGACAACTCATCGACGCCGGATTCAAACGCCAACACAAAACGCTGTGGATAATTGAAGGTCTCTTGATGTATCTGGAAGAAGAACAAGTTATAACACTCTTTGAACGAATCAACTCGCTCGCTTCTCCCAATGATCTCGCGCTCTTTGATATTTTCAATCGCCATCTCTTAGAATCGCCCTTTATGCAAACTCAACTCAATTTTTTAAAGAGCCTAGGGGCGCCTTGGAAATTTGGAACCAATGATCCTGAAAAATTTATGAAAGAATTAGGTTGGTCAATTCAACTGTCGCAAGCCGGAGAATACGCACCTACAAGATGGCCATTTCCAGTGGCCCCTCGTCATATTCCCAATATGCCACGTGGATTTTTTGCCGAAGGCCTTAAAATTTAAATAGCGGCCTTGGTAAGTACTTTTTCTGATTTTTCACTTATTACCAATGGCAAAGATCCCTTCCCTTCTACTAAGATCACATCATAATCGAAAGCAAGCTCTGGACGAAGTGGTCTGCGTCCAGCTTCTTCTTGAATCAGAATAACAAAGCCATGCGACTCGAGCGATCTGCAATCGGCGAGAACATGTTGAGGTTTTCGATTGAGGCAAGAGGCCAACTCATAAACTGAACTTGGGCGAAGTTTTGAAATGGCGCTCAAGACATTGGCCTTATTTGAAGTCATGTAGGACCTATAAGTATCAAGCGAGTCAAAATAGAGAGAATCAGCGAACAGCTAGGTGCTTATTTTTATAAGATTAAAAAAGAGATGAAATTAAGAATATGCATTTCAAAAAATAATAATTTACAATAAAACAGTGAACATTTTTTTACTTATTAATTGGAACTGACATGACCATTGAAACTCAAAACGATATTGTTAAACTTCAAATCATTGGAAAGATTGTAGCAGATACATTGAAGCACATGATAAATGAGGCCAGAGTTGGAATGACCACCTTGGAACTTGATCATATTGGAGCTTCCTACCTAGAGAAATTTAATGCGAAATCAGCTCCAAAACTTACATACAATTTCCCTGGCACGACTTGTATTTCAGTTAATGAAGATATTGCCCACGGTATTCCTGGAGACAAAGTATTAAGAGATGGAGATATTATTAACATTGATGTCTCGGCTGAGTTAGACGGTTATTTTGCTGATACAGGCGGCTCTTTTGTACTTGGAAAATCGAGTGATATTCAAAAAAAGGTTATGAGAGCAACGAGAGAGGCACTCAACTGTGCAATTGCTGTTGCAACAGCGGGTAAGCCAATAAACCAGATTGGCCGAGCCATTGAAAAAGTTGCGAAAAAATATAATTTAAAAATAATTGAAAATCTTGGAAGTCATGGTGTAGGTCGCTCTTTACATGAAGAGCCAACTTTTATTGCTCCCTACTTTGATTCAAGTGATCAACGCCTTTTAAAAGAAGGACAAGTCATTACGATAGAACCTTTTTTATCGACAAAAACAAAATGGGTAGAAGAAGCAAAAGATGGTTGGACTCTCTTTACTGAACCTGGAAGTGTATCCGCTCAGTACGAGCATTCAATGATCATTACTAAATATAGACCCATTATTTTGACATAACCTCTCTATAATCAAGCCCATTAGAAGAATAAAAGGAAGAGTTACAAAAAGGCGCAATAAAGAAAATCGAATTCCGAGATAGCTACTTTCCATGATCAATATGGGAATTTTAATCGTTGCCCAAGAACAGAGAAAGATAACAGTATTTGCAGCACGCACTCCTTTTTCAGAAAGTGACTTAGCGATTGGAAATGCCGCAAATAAAGGTCCCGCAGCTGCACTTCCCAAAATGATAGCGAAAAGCATGCCCTTGATTCCACTTTCATGCCCAAGATGAGTTTCAATTTTATCCTTTGGAATCCATGCTTCAAGTAAACCCATTAAAATTAAGATTGGTGGGAAAAATTTAAACACTTCGATTAAAAACTGAGAAGAATTGGTAAAAGTATTAAGAATAAGTTCAATTAAACTCATAACAAGCTTCCCATAATTAAACCGATAAGCATTGCAGATATAAAACTTGATCCTTGTCTTAAAAAAGTGAATCGTTTTCCAAAGTAAGAAATCTCCAATAGAGAACTTGATAACCCAACCATAGTAAGTGTTGATATAAAAGATGCTAAAAGCTCTTGCGGAGCACCCATTTTTAACAATGCTCCAGCAAGAGGAAAAGCAATTGGCCCAGGTATAGTAACAATTGCTCCAACTAAAGAGACTAAGAAAAACCCAAGATAGCCCTTATGATTAAAAATCATCATAATTTTCTCTTCTGGAAAGATCGTCAGTATGAATCCTACAAAGAAAACCATTCCAAAAAGAGTAGGAAGAAGTTTCTTAAGGGATTTAATACTAAAGATTAAAACCTCATAAGTTTTTTGCTTATCTTTTAAAAACGATAGCCCTGTTAAAGTGAATGCGACTCCCCAAATAAATAAGATCATAAAGAACAACTTTTTTTAACTTCAAATCTTTTCATTCGACCAGCAGCTTCCTCTACGCTTAAATCACAGCTTGTAAGTCTTATAATCAAGGCATTTTCTGAAAGACATTTCGTGTCGTGTATATCACCTGGGTAATAAATTTGAACGTCTCCCTTTTTCAGTATAACTTTATCCTTTAAAATAAGCTGAGATCGATCAGCTGTCTTCTGCCAGTTAAAGTAATTTCCCATCTCAACTTCACCTTCCAATACTGAATAAATCACCCAGCCATTTCCATGGTTATGTGGAATCCGATAGGTATCCTGAGTTTCTCTATAAGCAATGAGAATAAATCCTTGCTCTTTATCTCTATACAACTCGATACCTTCAGAAGTGACTCCTTGACTCTTATCAATCGATTCAAGATCCAGCCCCTTAATTAGATCTTGAGTTATTCTCAATGATTTAGCATCCATAGTGTCCCAAGATTTCTTTAGTAAAGTCACAATTTCATTAATTTTTTTATTCATAAATCCTCCTCGTGTGTAAATAGTATGCAACTTCAAGTTCACTTGAAGTCAAGCAAGAATCTGCTATGATAAGATCTCAATATGAGGAGAAATGTATGGATATTGGCGTAGTTTCAAAAAAATCAGGTATCTCAACCTCTACCCTAAGATATTATGAAGAAAAGGGCCTTATCGGATCAACTGGAAGAGTTGGGCTTAGACGTCAGTACCATTCAAACGTTCTACAGAAACTAGCGCTCATAACATTGGCAAAACAAGCTGGTTTTTCCTTGGACGAGCTTAATCAGTTATTTAAAAATCAAAAAAAAATCCTATTAGATAAATCTCACTTAAAGAAAAAGGCAATGGAGATTGATAAGAAAATAAAGCGACTGGAGGCTGTTAGAGACGGGTTAATACATGCCGGTAATTGCAAAGCCCCTAGTCATTTAGAGTGCCCGACATTTCAACGCCTTCTTTCTCTTGCGACAAAAAAGCAGTTAAAAACGCATAAAAAATAAGCCCAATTTTCCACTTCTCGCACTGCTTAAGGACAAGCGTGCTGGATGGAGCCTTATTTTACATAGGCTCTTCATTATGTTTGAAAGTAATACAATAAGAGTTCCCACACATATCATAATAAAGAGTTTAAGGACAAGTGTGTTGGTACTTTATTCTACTAAGGACAAGCGATGGAACCTCACTTTTTAGTAAATCAAAAAATTGAAAATTGCTTAATCTTTTAATAAGTGTTAATTTATTTAGAATTGAAAAGGTATAGAAATGGAAGAAAACTTCAACTTAAATATATATGATGCACTTGCTGAACGAGTAAAAAATCCAATCTCTGGAACTTTTTCTTTAATTTGGTTTATTACGAACTGGCAAGTACCTATAATTTTAGTTTTTGGAACAACTCCAGAGCAAGATAGAATCTCAGTTATCAACCTTTATATCACAAGCAAAAATTCACTTCTTCCTTTAGTTATATATCCTTTGTTATTAACTTTGGCTTATTTGCTGATCATGCCAATCCTAAAAGAGTGGTATAATTGGTGGATAAATCGTAGTGATTATAGAATTTCACGAGCAAAGCAAAAACTTGAATTAGATCTCCAAGAAGAATCACAATACAGAGAAACACTGCGTTCTCTTTGTGCGGGCTTAAAAAAGGTATTAAATGATTCATCTTTAGCTTTTCAAGAAATCTCAGATACTGCTAAGCAAGGCCAAGAAAAAAAGAACATTTACTTCTACGAAGATATCGATAAACTCGCTTTAGAAAAACGAAGATATAGTGAATTAACCGTGAAGCAAATTGAACATTTTTTTGAAAATTACAATGCAGACATACCGGATAATTATCAATTATTTCTTTTAAAATGGGGCAAGAAAACCTTAAAAGCTCTCGCAAATATTGGACCTAAAATTAAATAAATATATCTTTTATAATCAACTGTTGTTCCAACATTTATCTCATAAGCAGTGTAGAACATGTTCTCCTTAAGAAGCCTTAGATAAGGACAAATGTGCTGGAATTTATTCTGACTATTTATCACTTTTCTTGAACTTAACTTAGATTTTTTCTACAATTTAACTCCAAATACAAGTTTAGATGCAATCTCAATATTTCCTACAAAAAGCCATTCCACGGACTGTTATGTAATTTAAGTTTTCCCTCCAAAGCGAGCAATAAGGTTTGAGTATTTCTCACTCCTATTTTTGCAGACAAATACTTTAATGCGACACAGACTGAAAAGTTAGAAATCAAAAATAAAGATTCAATGAATCGATTATCGATGTAAATATTTTTTTTATGAATTGAAGGCTCATATTGATCTGCAGTTAAATATATAAAATCTCTATAGTGAGCTTTAGTTCTGTAGCGATACAAGCAATTCAAAAAATTTATCCTCATTCGTTTAAGTTTTGGATTCAATTCATCTTTATGTTCTTGTCTCCTTATCGAAGGAATACTTTTTTGTTTCTTATATGTTTCTCGCTTCATTTCCCAAAGAAATCCAGTAGTCCCTCTTAAATATCCAAGTAAAATATCTTTCGCTAAACTTGTGTTAATAGAATCATGCCATTCATTGATTAAGCCTTCAGATGAATTGGTAGTTCTATAATCCAAACTTGGAAATTCAAAACGAAAATGTTCTTTTGAAACAAGCAAAGTATTTCTCCACCCTGATCCATCATAGAACGATGAAATCATGTCAAATGGATGAGGGAAAAGAGATCTCAATCCATCAAAATGCCTAATCCGCGTTGTATGATCCTCATAAGTAGAATCGACTTGACCCATTATTATCACATCAAATATGTTTGTAATTGAATAATAAAAGTCAGAAATCAAACCAACAGTATGCCAAGGGGTAAAATTTTCTTTTCTGGCCTCTAGAGATAATGTCAAAGAAAGTCCCTGAGACAAAGCCCTCATTGAGCGGTGTATAAGAGGAAAATCGTTAACATTTTGAATCCTCTCAAAGGCATTTGAAATACTTGTTCTCCATTCAATAGGGCCATTACCATGAACAAGCTTAATCGTATTGGCTAAAGCATAGACCCAGTTCCCAGTCGAAATCTCCGCAAATACGGGATTAGGATTATAATCTTGAAAAAACTTAGCTTCGTAATATTCTCTATTCATATTTTCCTAATATTATATGCAAATACAAGACGGTTTAAATGTATTCTTTATAGCTTTCCTAATCTCAATATTTTGCTTAATTTGTCCCAAGAGCACCTTTTACATAACAGCGCTCTAGGGTAAATATGCTACTACTTTATTGAGAAATAAAATCCTACGCAATGTATGTTACTTCATGTATTAAAATTTCACTTTCTCTATATTCTTTCATTTTATCATATAGCCCAGGTTTAATAGTCACAGTATTATTAACTAAATTTATAGATAGATATTCTTTATATTTATTTATAAGCAATGTAGAAAGAGATGAACTAAAGCCATTTCTAATAAGTAGTATTTTATATGGGTCTGATGTTGAAAATTTAATTTTCAGGTACGTATCTCCATTTATCAATGATAAGTCATTAATAACTTCCACAAATTTCATAAGCATATAGCTAACAAATTCTTGCTCTTCTTTAATTCTTACTATTGCAAGATTAACTTTGACTGCATCGCTTTTTCCCCAAAGGTTGACCCAGTCTTTATAATATCCCCCTGCTCCTCTGTTACTATCTCCCCATCTCCCAACATATACAAAAGCCTCGTTTTTTTTCCTTTCTAGGGTTTTGTTCCAATGGAAAACAAAACTTGCAATCATCTGTTTATAAGAAGGGTTTGCCATTTTCTTTTCAAAAAACATTGCATAAAAATCTCTAGCTTTATCTTTCTCCTTTAAGCGCAGAATAACGCGATCCTTACTGTTGCTTGGTATAAATTTAAAAAAAAGGTTATTCATAAGCTCTATTAATTCATTAGATGATAAAGCAACATAATTATTAGCTCTTAAGTCATCAACAACGGTTTGAATTGCTACTTCATTTTCTACGATGTCAAACTCTAGTATGTTATGTTGAAAGCACAACTTTCCAACTTCTGTCGCTGCATAGTTTCCATCTCGACGTCCAGTTATATTAGGTTCTACGTTTTCTAAAAAATCTTCAAGCTTATCCCTTTCGAGTTTGTTGTCTTCAGTCCTATCACTGTTTTCAAGCAAGAGGTTTTCTGCTTTTTCTTTTAATTTTTTATCAATTTTAAGTCTATCCTTAATAAAATCAGGTAAACTTTTCGGTTTTTTCTTTGTGTAGCAATCTGATCCAAGGAAAAAAACTTCAGGTTCCAATAGTTTCAAATTTCCAGAACTTTCATCAAATACTTCTTTAAAACGACAGACTCGACCTATTAAATTCTTCAATTGTGCCGCTGTTAAATGTTTTGTTTTTCCAACTTTTCCTGATTTTAAAAACAACTTGTCTGCAGGTATATTCACTCCCTCTAAAAGAGTCGTATTCGTCACAATATATTTTAAGTCTCTACAACTTGAAAACAAATTCTCAATATATAATTTAACATTGTCAGGCACTGCTCCATGATGATAGATGACACCATTTTTCATGCATTTCAAAAGAGAGTAGTTTACATCTAAAAAATCAGCTATGCTTTCTATAGCTTTGTTAATCTCAAAATCTTGAATTTCGGGAAGTCGCTCGGCGAGTTCCAAGGCGAAACTCTGTATATCCTTAGGAGCGTTTACGTAAATGATATTTTTGTTACCCGACTTATCAATCAATAAGTCCAAATAGTTCTCGTACGTTTTTTCCTGTTTTAAATCTGTAAACTCGTTTAAAAAGGGGTCATATAACTTTAGTTGCTTATCTCCATTCTCTCTAAAGTCGCAAACATGAACTCTTTCAGTTTTTATATACTCATCAATTCTTAAGCTTTTTAAACTAAAGCTTGTAAATTTAACCTTTAGATTGTTAGCCTCTAATAAAAATGGAGTTAAAAAATGAACTCTTACACTTGCGCTCCTGTTCTTTAGCATCATAATTGCAGTCGCTAGCAAGTGGTTCCTTCCAGTATTATCGAGAAGGTTATGCGCTTCATCGATAAAGGCAATGTCGAATGCCAAGCTCTTGTCATATTGCAATAGTCGAACCAATCTTTCCTGAGTTAAAACTGCAATAAAGTTTCGATCACCCAAATTATACATTTCATGATGTGTAACAATTTTTCGCCCTTTCGCATAGCTTTCTGAATTCATTATCCTCTTTTTCGTTTGAGCCAAAAGAGCCTTGGTGGGAACCACTATGCAAATATTTTTATCCTCATCTAATGTAGACGTTATTAATTCAGATTTGCCAAAAGAGGTCGGAGCAATCACAGCAAAAGATTCATTTGAATTAGGTTTTTTAAAATTACTATTCAATTCTTGTTGCCCAAAACTAAGATAAGTAGAGTTTTTTCTAAATGTCTCTTGAAATGCAGCTTGGAACTCTTTAAAGAATGTCCCTCCGAATAGCTCCTTGCCCATCTTTCTTTCAATTAATTTAGAAACGGGTATATAGCCCAGATTAAGAGAAACGTCATAAAGAGGAATATAGTCACCCGTTTTATTTCCATATAATAGAATAATTTTGTAACCTAGCTTTTTCAAATAATCATCATCGGCGCTAAGAAAAACGATTGCAATTTTAAGAAGTTTTATTAATTTCTCATTAGATATTTCCGCATTGCAAAGCAACGGGTAGTACATTTCTTTAAAATTTGAATTTCTTAGTTCTTTTAAATTTAATTTTTTCATATGATACTTGATTCTTGCCTTAAAAAATCGACGATTGTTAGATATGCTTTTTTTTGAATAGAGAAAATCATTACTTTATTAAATATCTTCTCTCCTCTAATCTTCTTCATTAGATTCATACTACTTTCTAGGCTTATTCGATCATCTAGTGAGTTGAATATATTTGAAATAAGAATTACATTGTGATTCACCCCCATTGCCTCAGATTTTTCAGCTTTTGCTAGATTTTTGCTAAGTATAGATTTGATAAATTCTGTCTTCTCCGATTCATTTAACGAGATTCGTACTCCCGTTAAAGCATTACGCCATAGCATTGCATTGCTACTATTTAATCGACCTTTCAAATCTCTTTTCGCTTCACCTATTAATCCAAGTTTTTTCTCATCAGAAGTTTGTCCCTTGTTTACTGCTCCCGACTTAATTTCTGCTATCCAAAGTTCATCAGTATTAAAATCATATAAGTTTATATCGAAACCCTTTTTAATACTTCGTTCTTCTTGATTGAAGTAAGGACTTACAGGACTTAGATGATTATATATATAGCCTATCAGTAAATGAGCTAAAAGCTCCCCAATCATTCCTTTCTGAGTTTCTGGAGCTTTTACCTTGGTATCATATCGAATTAAAAACTCTCTTAGCGTTCTCGCATAAGTATAGATTAACTGGTCATGCTCAGATATATACTGGCCCTCGCAAATTTTAATTAAGTTTGCTCTAATATATTTACGTAAGTCATCTGAAAAGTCAGTGACAAGACAAATTAAGCAACTATCTTTTTCTTCTAAGACTACTCCTTCTATGGGTACTACCTCCGAAATTCTAAAACTCAGATAATTATATCACAAACTAGATTGAGATCACTCTTTCATATTTATTTGCCAAAGTGATTTCATTTCTCATTTTCCTACTAATGAAGTTAAGAAAATTTAACCTAAAAGATATCATTGAGACTACAGGCGCTAACAGTTCCCTTTAAATAATTAGAAAGTGGAATGACTGCCAAGTGTAAAAAATCTCATATCACTACAAGCACTTGCCACTATCTTTAATTTGCCATTTCTCAATTGCTCTTTAGTTATAAAAAAATGTAAAACTTTTATGAAGATTCATATGACTGAAAGGCTGAGCTCACTACTTTAGCAGATGCACTGGAAGCAAAGCTTTGGAAATTACTTATGAGTTTAGAAAACAAAGCACCGCAAAAACCGTTAACTGCTAACCGCTAAAGGTTAACCGTTTGCCACAAGCGGAGCTATGCTCGTTTTATGCCCAAACTTCCCGAAATTGAAACCATTCACCGCCAAATTGAAGACTATCTTCCGGTTAAGATAGAAAACGTCTTTCACCCTCCCGTATCCGATTCGCTCTTTCATCCGACGGTTAAACTTTTTAACCCGAAAGGGCATGTGATTGAATCGATTGAGTGCAAGGGCGAGCAGGCAACAAATTTAGATCCTGCACACCTTCATTAAATACCGTCTAAAGACAAGCATGTTGGAACTTAACTTGGTGGAGCATTTTTAGAACTAAGAGTATGATTAAATGTTTGTAATAAATGAACTTAACCAAAATGAGCTTTTCTGTGGCAATTTGGGCAAACTGCAACAGTATTTTCTAAAGAATCTTCACCTCCGTTTGCAAGAGGTATCTTGTGATGAACCTCTAAAAAGGGTGTATTATCTATTGCTCTTAAAAAGGGTGCTGTTTGATTACAAAACTCGCATACTCCGGCGGCTCTCAAGAGAACTTCAGCAATGATATAAGGATTACGAATAAACACTTGAGTGATTGCACTCTTTCTAACAGGAATTTTGTTAGTACAAGCGATGATTTCTCTTCTGCGTTCTTTTGGAAATCTAAGAGCACTTTGAACGTTTTTTTCTAACTCTGTTTTATATTTATTTAAAGAAAACACTTTTTCCTGAGATCTTTTTTTTAGGATAAACCATTTACTTCCATCATTTGATTCATCAAAGCTATCAAAATCAAAAATGCCTGCATAATTGCAATCGATCCCTTCTTTTAAAAATACATGTATAGGTTTACCATTGGATTCTATGATTGCTTTGTTCGCTTTGAAATTAATATCCGTTTTTCCTTTGAACTCTAGCATATAATGTTTAAGAACATAACCGTACTCAATCCAAGAATTTGGATAATCTCCATCTCCTCCCATAGTAACTTTTGTTAGGACACCTTCTACAATCCCTTCATTCTCCAAAAGATAAATTCCTCTTTGAATATTGAATACCCTTGCCATAATTGAGATGTCCCAGGAACTATACGATTCGCCTTCTTGCATATCAGAAATCTTCAAGCATTCATCCAAACTATCTTTAAATTTATTGATGAATGGTTGTTTAATATCCTCAATGGGCGTTAAACCATATTTTTTAAGTTCTGAATAAACGGTTTCATAGCGCCGATCCCCCTCTCCTGTAAATCGTGAAATATAAGCAAATAAATCCCCCACAAATTTACAATGCTCAATCCATTGCCTTGTTTTCTTTATGCTCTCTTTAGATTTTTGAGAGATACTTCGTGAGTTTAGAGCAGGGTTAATGACTCGACCAACAATAAATTCTTTTGCTTCATCTATTTCCACATCTTCCTCATTTTAAGCAAGTTGTTCTATGTCAATTGACTTTAATAATTAGATTAATGATTGGCCTAAATATTTGATTTTAATTGTATATCTTAAAGACAAAGTGCCCTTAATAAAAATGAAGTTTATCATTAACAAAAATTCCAACAAATTGTTTATTGGAACTCTTGTACTTTGCAATCAATTTTTGACTAAGCGAAAACTCTTCCCAAGCTTGATTGAAGTAACCACTTCCATCACAACAAATCTTTTCAAAAAGAGAGGTATCAATTTCAATCGGCTCGTTCTTTCGATCACTAATCATATCAAAGCAAACTCGTTTTAATTCATCTATATTCCTAGGCATCGCTTCTCCATTTTATGATTATTACTAATTCCTCTTTTCGAAGACTAACCAATTTTAATGAGTTAATTTACAGTTAAATTTTTAGATAGCTTCAGTGAATACGTTTAATTGAATATTAACAATGAACAGATGAGTTAAAATTTTGAACGAGGTAGTTGATAAGTATTAAATGTGAAATATCCGACCAAACAAATAGCTTCCTCCTTTCAAATTCTCTTCCTGGTTGTTACGAGAAAGAGAATTTAAAAGGAGGAATAAATGAAATCAAAATTTGAAACGTTAGAATTGGCCATTGAGTTTTCAAAGCAAGCAAGTTCCCTATCTGAACTTCCTTATCATGCAAAAGATCAGCTCTCTCGGGCTTCACTCTCCATTTCACTCAATCTTGCAGAAGGTGCTGCTCGCTTTACGAGAAACGAAAAGCGTCGCTTTTATCGCATGGCCTTTGGTTCGCTTAAAGAGTGTCAGACCCTTATGAAAATTTATATGAAAGATAAGACTGAGCTTATTGCTTTAGCTGATGTATTAGGAGCGAAGCTTTGGAAATTACTTATGAGTTTAGAAAACAAAGCACCGCAAAAAACACCGTTAACGGTTAACCGCTAGTAGTTAGCTGTTAACAGTTTGGCACAAAACGAGCTATGCTCGTTTTATGCCCGAACTACCAGACGTAAAACGGCACACTAACAAAAAACCAGTTAAATCATTGAGTTAAAGATATAGTCGGCATTTCAACGCTTCTGTTTGCTTCCCGTTCTTTCCTAAAAATTCCTGCGAATTCCTAAAAAGGCCGATTACTCTGATTACATTGATTACGTAAAATAATTCCAAATTACGACAAAAGGTGAAACCAAAAAGATTGGGAGGTTGGCCCTTCCCATTATTATCTCGTATAAGTAGTTTGAAAGAATATTGATGAACAGTGCAAATATTGTAGCAATGACAATGGAAATCTTTGGTTTCGTTTGAACAAAGTCATAAACTCTATAAAAAAAATCTTTCTTTAACTTTTTTAAATCTTTTTTCAAATTCTTCTTGAAGTCTTCAGGAAGATTTACTCTGTCAAAGTTTGCATCACACTCACTGCATAATTGTGCTGAGTTTGTATTAAAAACAATATCACTTTTGTCGTAGTTCATATCAAACAAACATTTTCTTATTTGGTCATGAGCAAGCCCATAAGCTTTAGTCGATAAAGAGTTTCCACAATAACAATATATCGCACTCAGCTTTAGGATATTTTTAATGACAAAATTCTCTAATTTAATGTGATTTGCGAGAAGAATATCTCCCGTTTCATATAGGCTTAAAATTGTTAAATTCTCATCTAATATTCTGGCATACCAATTATCTTCCAATGGAAGCCAAGAGACTAGAACATTAACGACTCCTTCCTTTGAGGACAGTTTCCCAATCATCTCTTTTCTGATTTTCTCATCTGTAAAAACTAAATAAGGAAACGAGTCTGCATTATCAATGTAACTTGGTCTTTTAGCCCGTTCTGGTCAGTTGATAAAAGTTCAACTAGTCTCTCACAATGAT
>PCTW01000019.1 GCA_002786715.1 Bdellovibrio sp. CG22_combo_CG10-13_8_21_14_all_39_27 | reverse complement strand
GACAAACGGATGCCCTTCTTGCACTTTCGCAAGCGTATTCATTAATACTCCCTGTGTAAGGAGCAGCTATGACCTTGAAGAAAACTTTAAACAGGTGTATAAAGTTCAAGGGCCTAGTGCTCGTGTTTATATCTGTCTTGAGAACAAAGTTTGGCGACCGCGTTCTCAGGGCATTTTTTTATTTCAGTTTTTAAACCGCATAAAAATTCAATTGAAAAGATCAAAAATCACAATGGCCTCACGAACTTTCGTGAAAATGCCTTGAGAGTTTCACGAATTTTCGTGAAAAAAATAGAACAGTAAAATTATAAGATTATGAAAGAAGAAGTATGCATCATCAGAAATTCACGAATTTTTCGTGAGCTTCGTTCTCAAGTCATTAAAAGTTTGTTTTGAAGAAAAAATATTAGTTCACGAATTTTTCGTGAATCTTAGTCAAAGTCAATCAACACGGAAACTTTTGTTCCTAATGTCTTTGCTAAAATGCGAATGAGATAAAGTCTTGGGTCACGCTCGCCATTGGTCAGATAATTTAAGTATGAGCGAGAAACATGATCACTAATGCCACTATTTATCCAAAAATCATAAATCGACTGATAACCTCGGCCATGAATCAACTCTTTTAAACGA
The DNA here is from genome assembly GCA_002786715.1 of Bdellovibrio sp. CG22_combo_CG10-13_8_21_14_all_39_27. GTDB lineage: Bacteria > Bdellovibrionota > Bacteriovoracia > Bacteriovoracales > Bacteriovoracaceae > 21-14-all-39-27. The sequence goes on along the minus strand of PCTW01000019.1, from coordinate 1,139 downwards.
TCTCCAAACTTTTTTTGCCATCTTTTCTGCTCGGCCGTTAACTTACTGTTCCTCAAAACATCTCCTTTGTCTCTGGCCAATGACTTAATATTATTAAAGTTTTAAAGAATAGGCGTCCTTAAGTGAGGACTATGCTCTTGTAAGAATTCCAGCTATCGAATAAAATGAATTCTTAAAGAACTGCCTCAAGGAAAGAGGCGACATTTTTAAAACCAAGTCCCTTAGAAATGGTTCTCAGAGTGCAGTACTTAATATCTGCTTGACCTCTGATGATCCGAGAGAGGTGTCCCTTGCCGAGTTCATTTTCATACGCAAACCTTTCGATTGAAATTTGGGAATCCATAATTAACCTAGCAATTCCTTTGCCTATTTTACGAAGCTCGGCTTCCTCTGCCAGATCATACACCACCTTCTTTCGAGGCTTGCCTGAAACAGTTTTCTTACCAGAATTTAATGTTATGAGTTTTGGCATTTGCTCAATGATAGGCTTTTTTATTTCCTCGTTAGTTTCGTGTACGAATATTTCTCACGAAACCTACCGCCAATGGAGTACTTATGCGCTTGTTACTGATTGACGACAATTCAGAAATTCTATCGGCCCTAAAGGACTATTGCCTTGCTATGAATTTGGCATCATTTGTCACTACGGCCAATAGTGGCCGAGAAGCACTAAGCCTTTGCTCTTCTCAAGACTTTGACGGAATTATCTGTGACTTTGAAATGCCTGAGTTTGATGGAATCACTGTCTTTATGCTTATAAGAGAACTTGTTCTCAACATGCCTCCTTTTATTATCTTTTCTGGAAATGTGGAAATTGCCAAATACATGGCGCAAGAAAAGAATCTCGATATTCATGCTCTTATTAATAAACCTCACTTCGAGCAATTAACTGATGCTCTTAATGATATAAAGTCCCAAAAGAGGATGAAAGATTGAGATATTTCACGAATTTTCGTGAAACTCATTTATAACCCCTCAAAGACTCGTTGCTTTCATGGTAAATATTTCACGAATTTTTCGTGACGACTTCCAAAGCTCAAGCTTTTGTGTTTCATTAGCCCCACTTATAAAGAGACATAAGTAGGGAGACTCTTCGGGTGAATATCAATTCCGATGTGTTGGTTTCGGCCATCCAAAAA
>PCTW01000054.1 GCA_002786715.1 Bdellovibrio sp. CG22_combo_CG10-13_8_21_14_all_39_27 | reverse complement strand
CCCGATCAAGAAAATTATATTCATGAGAAAGATCAAAATAATCATCTCCGATATTTCTTCCGCCAATGATCGCTTGTTCTCCATCCACGATAAAAATCTTTCTATGAGTTCTAAATTGTGCAGTTATCGGATCAAGCGCTCTATTGTAAAAAGAAACTTCGATTCCTTTTTTCTTCAAATACTGCCCCACAAAATCATCCATTTCCCAAACTGTGATTGATTCATCGATCAAGAGTTTGATTTGAACTTCTGGATTTTTTAACTTTTTCTGAATAAGCTCTTCAAAAAGAAGACGACCTGCTCGGTCCTTTTCCCAAATAAAAGTCTCAATTTCAATTGATTTACGAGCTCGGCGAATGAGATCAATTCGCTTTTGAAGCGCACTAATACCATGATGAAGAAGTTGTATTTTATGGTCCCCATTTCCTTTATCAAGCGTTGCCGTTGAAAAATAATAAGGATAAGGAGCTAACGCCCACAGCTTTGTTGAAAACAAGAAAAAGAAAAGCACGAATTTCTTCATGAGATTAATTAGAGCAAAAAAGATGCCAAGGAAATAGAGCTAGATAATTGAAATAGCTTAAGAATAAGTGTCTATTTTTTAGTCACTGTCATTAATCTAAATCAATAACTTGGATAGGATTTCCTGGAATACTTGCGAGGTCTGAAACTTCAGATTCAAACACCAACACCTGTGAAGGTTTTTTAGGGTTTCTCACAAACGACTTTAAAACGCCTCCATCAGCTCCTATGAGTTGGACAAAATCAACAGAATCAGGATCAGCTGCCCCAATCCCCATGACCTCTTGCTGCCGACCATACTTATATGAAAAACTGTTTCGAAGTTGTTTTAAGCGAGTAAGATCAACATCTTTATTCGCCCTTTTCATACCAACCAAAACTCTTGATTTAAGAAGATGTTGCATCTCTTGATGTTTTCCGTACGGAGCAATAACCATGGCCCCCATGGCAAAAGCTTTTCCGACAGTACGATTTTTACTTGTCGAATAACCATAGCTAATACCGTATTGGGGACCTGACTCGGAGTGATCACGGGCCATTGCTATAAACTTATCTGTGAATAGCTCAGAATTGTATCGATCAAAATTATTGAATACGAGCCGACGTACATCACTGTCTTTCATTTGAGGTCTCATTTGCCCCATCACTTGGTTAGAGGAAAATTGATAATGAATTTGTGAAAACATCGAAACAATTTCAGATTCTTCTATCTCTCGATCCTGTCTGGATAATCCTCGCCAAATGGTTTCATCTCTATACCAGCGTTCCATTTTGGTTTTATATTGTTTGGCATCCTTAAAGCTTTTATTAGCGAATGAAGCCTTAAAGTCGATATCGACAAAGTTAACACCAAGCTTTTCACGACCTTTAGTTTGATGATCGTAGTACATATGAGATTTTTTGTAGAAAGTTTCAAACTTGTCGACAATTTGATTATAAGTACGTCCAGGATTTTCTTGAATATTTCGTGCAATTTCAGGTTGGCTTAGGGCTTGAATATAATACTCTACGAATTGCCCAGGATCGATCTCTTCCGTCTTAAAGGTTTCATTAAACCCTTTTCCACTTTTTAATCCAATTTGAATTCTCTTAGGAATGCTTGGTGCAAATAGTTCGGGGGTAGATTCAATGGGAAAGCCCAACTCCATGCGCTTCTTCATCGATTTGTAGATATCAAGAGAATTTCCTACACCATCAGCAATCTGCTCTGCCCATTTGTCGACTGATACATAAATGTCGTTATTAACATCTACCAATCGCGGTGGTGGCAGTCCTTCTAACCAGAAAGGATAATAGAGTGCAAATTGTCGAACAGATCTTCCATTTCCATCTCTGAAAGGATGAATGGAAATCATATCTCTTTGAAATTGTGCAATTAAATTTACGAATTTTTTAAATTGAGCAGCCGATTCAATGTCTCCAATCTGATCCCTTTGTTTTACAAACCAAGAAAGAAGGTCTTCCATCAGAGTGTTGACCATTCTTTCTGTAAGCTCTGGGTAAAGAGTAGAGCTTGGAGCTGCTTGATAAGAGACTAAATCATCAAACAATTTTTTATCTATGCTCTTAATTTTTTCAAGGAGCTTGGGATTAAGACTCTCAATATTGGCGTAGTGAATATAACCTTCGTATTTCCCGCTCGAGACTTGTCTTAATTGATCGAGATTTAAATAAACATTTTTCTGCAATTCCTCATAAACTTCTTTGTCAATGGCCATTGAACCGGTGGCATTGCCCATAATCCCCATTTTTCTGGCAACCCCAATTTGATCCAAAGGAATTCCATCAACACCGTCAGCCATCATTTTCTTGTGTACTTCTTTAAGAGTGTCAAAAGACATTTTAGGCTTATCATTAAAAAGATAGGCACTCGCATTTAAATAGTTTTGAAAAGGACTGACTCCGTAATTACCATTTTGATAAATATCACCGATTTGAGAATCAGTTAAACCCTTTGCGAGCTGGTTGTAATGGTACAATTCATCGATTGAATGAATGTAATCAACAAAAAGAAGAGCATCTAAGTTTTTGGAAATAAGTTCGACTTCTTTATCCGATGCCTGATCTTCAAGGAATCTTCCAAAGCTCTTTTTTACATTTACAAAGTTTGCTTGAAGAATTTCTTCAATCAAATCTTTGCAGGCCAACACTGAAGCCGGATCACGTGTAAGCGGCGTTGTAGAACAAGCAATAATTAAAAGTGAAACAATGATTAATAAAGATTTTTTCAACATGGAATGCTTTTCGGATAAATATCTGAATTATTAAAAATTCTTTTTAAAATTTGATCAATTTAATCTGATTTCGATTGTTAACTTTTATGTTACTGTAATATGGTGAATAAAATTAAAATCCTCTCAATCATCTTCTTTTTAGTACTGCCACTAATCATGGCCCCTTTTGAACTCTCTGCCCATGGACTTTTTGTGAGTGCCATAATGCTTTGGATGTTGGAACTCATTCCATTGCCAATAACGGCCTTACTGATTCCTGTTGGAGCTTCTTGGCTTCAACTCTTAACACCTTCTACTGCTTTTGCTCAGTTTGGGAATCAGATCCTATTCCTCTTTTTAGGCTCCTTTCTGTTGGCACAGGCCCTCGAAAAACATCATCTTGATAAAAGAATTGCTTATTGGTTACTGAGCAAACCTTATATTTCGAGAAGTCCTGAATATACCATTTTGGTTTTAGCGTTGCTTTCTTGGGTTCTTTCGATGTGGATATCCAATACAGCGACTACCGCCATGATGATTCCCTTATGCCTTGGTATATCAAGAAGTTTGTCTCCTACTTGGTCTGAGCTTGATAAAAAGAACTTGGAAAAGAGATTACTTTTTGCAAGTGCCTTTGCCGCTAGCATTGGAGGCATGGCCACTCCTGTAGGAAGTCCGCCTAATCTTTTAGCGATGGAATTTCTCAATCAAAAAGGATTTAGTATTTCTTTTTTTCAATGGATGACATGGGGGGTACCATTATCCTTTGTGATGCTGATAGTTCTTATCGCTTTACTGAAATGGAAATTTCCCATCAAAGCAACTCAGACAAAGGGAATCTATCAGAGCTATTCAAAGCAACTTCATGATTTAGGAAGGATGTCTCGAACTGAAATTTTTATTGTCTTGACTTTTTTGGGTACCGTTTTACTTTGGATTTTACCTGACCTACTTCAATTACTTTCAATTAAAAACCAGATATCTTCTCGCCTCCCCATGGGTGCAGTTGCACTGTTAGGAGCAGCCATGTTGTTTATTCTTCCTCATGAAGAAAAAACGATTCTCGATTGGGAAGATTCTAAGGCCATCGACTGGGGAACTATTCTCATCTTTGGTGGAGGCTTATGCTTGGGGAAAATTCTCGATTCAAGTGGATTAGCTTCACAAATAGGCACTGCTCTCTTTTCACCGAATCTTTCACATTTAAGCATTGGTATTATTTGTATTTTTTTGGGCATCATCGTTTCCGAATTTTCTTCAAACACTGCTGCCACGACTCTGCTCGTTCCTATCATCATTGCTCAGTTTGGCTCTACTAATGCCATTATCGCTTTAACAGTTGCTACCGCCTTTGGTGCAAGTTTTGGATTCATGCTACCAGTGTCAACCCCCCCTAATGCCATTATTTTTGGCACAGGGAAAATACCTCTAAGAGAAATGATAAAAACTGGATCTATGTTTGATATTTTAGGAGGGGTATTAGTTGCACTCTTTTTGCTAGGAATATATCCCTTACTTGGAGCTATTTAGAATTCTTTTTAAGATTATCGATGATGGACTCGACAAGCTGATAAATATCCATTTTCTTTTGCTCGGGCGACATGAATGGCATCTTATTACAATTCGCCTTCATAAAACTTGTTCCCATCATCACTCCAAAATGAACGAGGACCGCAAAAACCATTCTCATGGCCCAATGGCATTGTTCAAAAGAAACTTTTTCTCCAACATCTCTTCTGATGACTTCGAGAATATGAATTGCTCCAGGAGGGCCAAAAGATTCACCATCCCCGCTACAGAATTTTTGAGTCTCAGAGAAATCTACATTTTTGTTTAGCAGGATTTTGAAACTGTTCATCATGGCATCAGAGTTTCCAACAAAGAATTCATAAAGCTGCCAGCAAAATTCGCGGGTATCTAGTGTTTTATCCTGCGCGATTCTAGAAACACCATCCTCCATCCACTTATAGTTTCGAGCAAAAACTTTCATATAAAGATTCTCTTTGCTCTTGAAATGATAATTAATGGCCGCAAGATTGACTTGAGCTTCTCTAGCAATTTCTCGAATAGAAGTTCCCTCAAGACCTTGCTCTGCAAAGAGTCTAGAAGCAACTTCTAATATTTTTTCTTGCGTTGAATCGTTCATTTTGCCCCTAGCGCTGAACTCAATTCATTCTTTTTATTTTTGCGCTTTAAACTAAAATTGGCAAGAAAGGCAGTCCAATCTTCCAATATCGCGTAAGCAGGAGGAACCCAAACTAAGGTCAGAATGGTTCCAGATGTTAATCCCCAGGCCATCGCCATCGTCATCGGAATCAATAGAGCATCATTCCCCCCAATTCCATAAGCAGTGGGCAAAAGACCTGAAATTGTCGTAAGAGAAGTTACAATCACAGCTCTGAGTCTCATTCCTGAGGCTTTTACCAAAATTGTATGAAGATCCATTTTACCTTCTTTCTTCATATCATCGATAAAGCTGATCAGAACAATCCCTGAGTTTACGATAATCCCCCCAAGACCAATAATTCCGATAAGGGCCATGAAACTCACCGGTCTCTGATGGAGAAAAAATGCAATAGAGAAACCAATTAATCCTAAAGGAATGGTGGTCATAATAATAAACGGACGTAAATAACTTCTGAACAGGAAAACTAAAAGAGCAAAAATACCAATCAAAGACAAAATCAAAGCTTCAAACAAGGATTGCATTGACTCTTTTGTACTTTCAGCAACTCCACCGAATACTAACGAAACACTTGGATATTCCATTGAATATTTTCTATACAGCTCATCGAGTTTCTTATTGGCCTTATCTGGGGTTGATTTAGTAGTATCAACGTTTCCAGTTAAGGTCTTGGCCCTCTTGAATTCATATCTTTTAATATGAGGAGTCCCCGGCTCTCTTCTAAAACTTGCCACTTGCCCCAGTGGTACAAGATTTCCTCTGCCATCCATAATCTCGAGTTTTGCAAGGTCTGTTAGGTTGGCACGATCTTTTTCTTCAAAGCGAACCATAAGGTCCACTTCTTTATTATCAAGAGTCACATTTGAAATAATCTTTCCTGCGATCGTAGCTCGAATAGTATCACCGATGCTCCTCAGAGAAAGACCAAGTTGATCAGCTTTGACCGTATTGATATCGACAAAAATTTCATCATCGCCAGTAACATCATCAACTTTCAAGTTGAGAACACCTGGTTCCTTCGATAAGTCAGTAACAATTTTTCCGATCAACCCATTCAACTCGGAACTTGAATTTGAACGAAAAGTTCCTTCAATATCATTTCCGACCGGTGGACCGTTAATCATCGCCTCAAAGTTAAGTTCAGAGAACTCTTTCATTTCGATGGTTCTTAATTGCTTTAAAACTTCGGCATCTGTTTTATTAAATTTAGCATTGTCAGAAACATAAATGGTAATCATCCCTACATTATTGCCTGACTTTGATTTTGGATCAGTCGCTTGAACCTGACTGGTTCCTGCACGTCCCACAATATGAAGGGCATCATCTTGTAAAACATCTTTGATTTTTACAGATAAATCCTGAATGAGCTTTGAAGTTTCTTCAAGTCGAGTACCAACAGGGGTTTCAACGCGCGCGATATACATTTCTGTTTGCTCAGGTGGAAACAACATGAATTTATTCACCTTAAATGTCATGACAAAAGAAAATATTGTCGAAATCGTAAAGAGACCTGCGACTAAATATCGTCTCCTAATGGTCCACTCCATCAAACCTTCAAATTTGGTTTGTATTTTTCCAAACCAATCCGCACCAACTTCTTCAAGATTTCTGACCTTTCCACCGATGTGAACGAGTCGCATTGGTAAAAAAAGAAAACTTTCAAGCAACGAAGCTAACAGGGCAAAGCTCACAACAATCGGAATAAACTTAATGAATTGCCCCATGATTCCTTTGGTTACAAGCATCGGCATGAAAGCCGCAATTGTAGTAAAAGCAGTGGCAGTGATTGGAAGCCATAATTGGCTCACGGAATTAGTCGCCGCTTCAATAGGCTCCTGCCCTTCTGATCGCAAGCGAGTGTAGTTTTCGGCAATAACAACAGAGTTATCTACCAACATACCTAGAGCAATAACTAAGGCAAGAATGGTAATGGCATTTAGGTTCATTCCCCACATCGGCATAAACCCTAAGGTCGCCATCACAGATAAAGGAAGTGAAAGCGAAGTCATCATACCAATTCGTCCGGGCAAAAAGATAAAGAGGAAAACGATAACGAGAATAAGACCGGAGACTGCATTACTCGCAAGTACATCTAGACGATCTTTAACTTTCGTCGATTCATTGTGATAAATATTAAAGCTTAGCTTTTCGCCATAGAGCTGTTTGAATTGATCCAACTTTTTTTGGACTTCGTTCACTAAGCGAATAGTATCAGTGCCCCCTTTTTTGGATACAATAAGTAAAGTTGCTTCCTCTCCATTGTAGCGGGCCTTTGCGGTAATTTCTTCTTCATCATCTTGAACATGGGCAATGTCTTTTAAATAAATACTTTGCCCAGTGAAGTTAGAGCGCACTAAAATATTTTCTAATTCTTCTTTGTTTTTAATTTTGCCTTCGACTCGAACTAAACTTTGAGTTTTAATATCTTTTAATGTTCCACCAGGAATATTAACATTTCGAGTGGCAACTTTCGCTAAAACCTCATCAACTCCAATATGCTGCTCAATCATTTCTTGATAATCAAGATTAATCATAAAACGGCGATTAGCAAAACCAGACATTCTTACGTCTTTAACCATTTCATTGTCTTCGATTTCATCGCTTAAGTGATCGGCAACTGAGTCACGAAAACGATCTACATTACTTCCGGTTATAGCGATTTCAATTACAGGAAATTCCTCCGATTTTATCTCTAAGAATTTGGGAGCTTCTTCGAGATCTGGAGGAAGTCCTGTAACTCGGTCGACTGCTTTTTGGAGATCACTCATAACCTTCTCAACATCAATATTGTCGAGATCGGCACGAATATTAATTGACGAGAAACCAGGCTGGCTTACCGAACGTACATCTTTTAATCCAGATACGGTTCTAATTTCGTCTTCAATTTTCTTGGTAATTTTAGTTTCAATATCTTCAGCAGAAGCCCCTTCATAACGAGTCGTTACTGTCGCCATTGCGAAGTTAACTGAAGGAAAACTCTCCGAATTCATTTTTGATAGACCCATCAAACCAAAAACAAATAGCCCGATAGATAAAACAATTGTTAACTTTTCATTGGTAATGAAAAACTTGGCGATACTATTCATAAAGAGATCCTATTAATTCCGCATGGGGTTTGGGTAAAGACGCTAAAGTAATCTAATAATGTATTGATTACATTCAATTGAGTTTGAATTTCATCCAAATTACTTTGTAGGTACTGATCTTGTTCTTGAACCAACTGTTGAACAGTGAGGCGAGCTTGATTAAATTTTTTCTTTGAAGTTCGCAGCGAAATTTCTAATTGCTTGGTATTCTCTTTTTGATTCTTCATCACTTCACTTAACAATTGAATGGAGCGAAGAACTTGAAGATGAACTGAGCTTACTTTAGAAGCACTCAGATCAGCTTGGGCCAAGTAAAGTTTTTCATCTACGGCTTTTTTTACGTCTTCTGTAGTTGATCTTTTACCTTCTAGGGGGATGCTGATCCCTACTCCGATGCTATAACCTTTGCGTTTATCATTACTGAACTCATCCCAAGATTTGTCAGCCCCCTGGGCCTTTCCTGTGTACTTGTACTCACTTATTAACTTCACATCCAAACCACTGTGAGCATTGTTAACTTTTTGCTTATTGAGGAGCTGTTCTTTTTGAAGTCTAGCGATATCATCGTATGGAGTAAACTCAAGAGGGGCTCCATTCAATTTTGAAATAGTTGAAGTACATTGCAAAACTTCGAGGACAACTTTATCAACGTTCACAGACTTCAGTTTAAGCTTTGGATCATTAAAAGTTGGAATCAAGTCTCTTAAAGATTTCTTTAGACTTTCTTCTTGATATTGAAGTGAAATAATTCCAGCTTGCCGTGAAGCAACCTGAGATCTGTAGCGAGCAACTTCACCTTCATCGGCAATATTATTTTTAAATCTCCGCTGAGCTTCGATAACTTGTTTTTTAGAAGATTCAAGTAAGCTCTCTGTGATTTTGAGAGACTGTTGAGTTGCGACCCAAGCCCAATAAATTTTGCGAGCTCCCGACTCGAGCATTTTTAAGTCTGCTTCTTTTTTTAGCTTCGCAATTCCGTAATTTTTTTCAAGTAGTTCTTCCTGATTGCGAGTCATGCGACCAAAAAGATCTTTATAAAGATCAATAGAAGCGCTTGCTGTTAATGCTGTCGTTGTCCCTTCATTGACAAAGCTGTTTGTGAATTGATCTTGCGAACCGGTCAGCTTCCATTTTACACCGTAGCTGGTTGGTCGCGTGAGTCCTATTGATTTGTTTTTAATGGGAGTTGTTACGGGTGAAAAGGTAGAGAACTGTTTCTCGTCAGTTTTTAAATAGTAGTAATTACCTTCAAGAGTCGTTTCAAAATTCTCTTCCAATGTTGATAAGGCTTCTAAAGCTCCAAGTTCCTGGGCCTCAATTTGCTTCCATTGTGGGGAATCACTTTTAAGCTTTTCAATCAGGAGTTTTTCGTCGATTTCGAGAGCATAAGCCCCAGAAGTAACTAAGAGAAGGGACAAAATAGTTAATAAATTCATTGACTTACCCTTATTCAAACGTTCGTTTTAATTCAAACGATTGTTTTAATCTACTCCATTTTTAAATTAAAGACAAGTGGCAAGCTTTAGACAAAAAAAAGCCCCTGTTTCCAGGGGCTTCTCTAAATTAAAAATAACTTGAAATTACTTTTGAACTGAATTGAAGATTGTTTTGAAACCTTCGAAGTCACGAGCTGCGATTTCAGCAAGCATCTTTCTGTTCAATTCAACATTGTTTGTCTTAAGAGCATGAATAAACTTCGAATAGCTTGAATCCATCATCTTGGCCGCTGCAGAAATACGAGCAATCCAAAGAGCGCGCATATCACGCTTCAAAAGACGGCGAGAAATATATCTGTAGTTCAATGCTCTTTTTACTGTTTCAGATGCCTGGTAGTACTTTGTACGACGATCAAAGCTGAAACCTTTCGCAAGCTTCAATACTTTGTTTCTTCTTCTTCTAGCTTTAAAACCTCTTCTTACGCGTGCCATTTTTGCTCCTTTCGAGAATCCGAGGGGGTTCGCTTTATCGGCTGAACACTTTTATCCCAGGTCTCAGAATTGTTATTAAAATTGGAATTAGATTCCAGGTAATGCTCTTTTAATTCTCTTAACATCTGAAGCATGAACAAAGTCTGCTTGAACGTTACGATCTTTTGCAGAATTTGACTTGTTCACCAACAAGTGGCGCATGTTAGCGCGTTTTCTCTTCAATTTTCCGCTGGCAGTAGCCTTAAAGCGCTTCGCGACTGCTCTTCTCGTCTTCATCTTAGGCATGGAAATCTCCCGTATTCTCTTTTGGTTCTATAAAAATAAAGCAGGGTTTTATACCCTGCTCTAGAGGCCTTGTAAATGGCCAAAAACTCTTAAAATTTACTTAGATTTTGCCTGCTTTTCAGCAGCTTCTCTATCCTTGACGCGCTTCGCCAATCTGGCTTTATCTGGAGCAATCATTGCAATAAGACGATTTCCCATAAATTTTGGCTCAGATTCCAAGATAGCTCCGTACTCTACTGCACGATTAACGACATTTTCAAATTTCGGCATGGCATTTTCTCTATACGCCATTTCTCTTCCGCGAAATTGCATTTGCAACTTCACCTTATCGCCATCTTCTAAAAACTCACAAATTTTCTTAAGTTTTGTTTCGAGATCGTGGGTTTCAATATTAGGACGAAATTGAATCTCCTTCAATTGAACTTGAATTTGCTTCTTCTTCGCTTCTTGTAACTTTTTTTGCTGAGTATATTTAAATTTTCCGTAATCAATAATTTTTACGACTGGTGGACTAGCTGTAGGAGAGACTTCAACGAGATCAAGTCCTTGCTCTGCTGCAATTCTTCTCGCCTCACTCATCGATACGACACCGTAGGCTTCGCCATCATCACCAAGTAACCGACATTCATTTAATCTAATCTCGTCATTAATTCTTGGCCCATCATTCTTTCTGCCTCTTGGGCCGCCTTTGCGATCGTACTGATTGTCTTTAATAAAATCCTCCTATGGATAGTTCTTCTCTGATGAAATCAGTCTTCTAACTATAACGCCCATGATAGCGAAATCGTTATGAAATTGAAATCATTTTAAAAAATTCTAAACTGATACTTATTAGTTGTTGCTCTTCCCAGCCGATCCTTATGCGCCAAGTCGGAGCATAATCGCCAGGTACTTCTTGCGAAATGGCCTTAGCTGCAATGTCCCATTGACTCCAATCTAGTTGAAAATACTTACCGGCCTCGAGAGGGTACTGCCAAACTTCCCCACTTTCTAAATCCGTTATAGCCATATCCGGCTCATTAATTTCAACATGCCCGGTAACCTCCCTGGCCACCCAAAATTGGTCTTGAGGTTCTTCATTTGGGCGCGAGAAGAAATAAAGATCAATGTATTTATGTGCCCGCATTAAACGCGGATGGTGATCAATCCAAGTTTCAAGACCGTAAAAGGCCTCAGGCCAATGGGCGCGATCAGCAAAAGAGCATCGTTTTGCAATGACTCTAGCTGCTGGACTGGGGATTAGTTTAGCGGTGAGCATGAATAAGTGTCATGAGTTCCTGACGTGAATCTTTATTTTTAAGAAATGCGCCTCTTAAAGAAGAAGTCACCATGACAGAGTTTTGTTTTTCAACCCCTCTACATGTCATGCAAAAGTGCTTGCTCTCAATCACGCAAGCGGCTCCGTGAGGATTGAGCTCTTCCATTAAAGCGTTGGTCACTTCAATCCCAATTCTCTCTTGAATTTGAAGTCTGCGAGAAAAAATTTCAACGATGCGGGCCAGTTTACTAATCCCAACGACTTTATCCCTTGGAATATAGGCAACGTGAGCGCGTCCTACAAAAGGCAGCATATGATGCTCACAAGTTGAGTAGAGTTCAATATCTTTAAGCAAGACAATTTGATCGTGAGGAACAACATTGTCTTCTTCAAAAGTTGTTAAAATATCTTTGACGTTTAAAAGATAACCACCAAAAATGCGATCGAAAGAATTGATCACTCTTTTAGGAGTATCGCGAAGTCCTTCTCTATCAGGATTTTCACCTAAGTATTCCAAAATCGCCTTAACTGCAGCCTTTGCTTTTTCGGGATCACCGCTAAATTTTTTAGTCATACCTATTTCCCTTAAAGTTGGGGTTTTCTAATATTCAAAGTCATCAAATCAGAGAGGTCTTTTTCGTACCTGCGGATAATGAAGTCAAGTTTTTCCTGATCAATGACAGACAGCAGGCCATCTTTGCGTTCGACAACTTTTTGATGCTCTAAAAAGGTAAGGGCACTTTTTACCAATGGCATTGAATAACCTTCTGGATAGCGAATCAAGCGATCAAACTGTTTCTCACGATCAAATATCTCACGCGTTTTCTTGGTGTAGACATCGGTTTTTACGCCAGTAGCATACTCCCTACTCAACTCTTTCCAAGTGAGAGCACAAATATAATAGCACTCGTTCAAATAATTCAAGACCCGAGCAAAGACTCCAATTTTAGCAACGATAGAATAAAGTTCTTTATTTGAAAGACTCATCAAATCTTCTAGTGAAGTGACTTTGCGTCCAATGCAGTCAGAAATCGTGGTTAAACAACGATAGAAAAATTGTTTTACCGTAGGGAGATAAAACTCATACTTCAAGAGAGCACGTTGCTCTAGAAAAAATCGTTTGAGATCGGCGACATTGGTAATTTCTCCATTAAAGAGATTAATCCAAGCGAGATTAATAATTGCGGGAACCAAAAAGTGATGAAGGATAGTGTTTTTAAAGTAAAGAAGCTCTACCCGACTCTCTTCACGAATTGAATAATAAGTTGCCCCTTGGTGGTGACGGCCAATCACATCGACCTTGCGGTTTCCAATGAAAATATCCATCGTACGCTCAAGTGTCGCATCGATAGAATCTTCTCTCAGACTACTGGTATAGGGAATATTGTATTTCTCACAATATTTAATAATAGCTTTTGACTTGAGAACGAGATCGCCCCACATCAAGGCACCAAAAGGTTCATCCAACATCACTGTCGCCAGTAAAGAACTTGGAGTCACCATCATGTTGCGACCAACTTCTCGGAAGCACTTGAAGGCCAAGTCTTGAGTGACTTTCTTTTCGTCATCTCCTTCTTTGAAAGCTGCTTCTACCGGCCTACCGATATTGATATGCACGTTTCCAAATTGATAAGCAAAAAGTTTGAATAGACCAAACAATTGGCCAGTTGATTCTTTTTGTTTCTTTGCGCCCGACAATTCTTTAGTCAGAGATCGTTGCTCAGGCACATATTCGTGAATAATTGATACCGGAACAAAGAGTAATTTTTTCTGCTCTTCTCGATTTATCTCTTTATGAGCATCAAGCAGCATATGATAGAGACCATAACGAGGAGGAAGAAGTTTTCCGGTTCGCGATCGCCCGCCTTCGAAGAAAAACTCGATCGGTCGACCAGTTTTTAAGAGGTAATAAAGATAAGCTTCGAGAGTCAGCTTGTAGAGAATGTCACTAGCAAAAGATCGACGAATAAAAAAGCATCCCGATTTTCTAAACAAAGTCCCAATGGGAAAGATATTAAGATTTTTTCCACCAGCGACGTAGAGAGGAAAGCGAAAGGTTTTGTAAAACATGTAATTAATAGCAACATAATCAGCATGAGATTGGTGATTAGGAACGAGCACTACGCAGGACTCTTTTACTAATTTCTTAAAATCAATTCCGCCATCATTGAAATGAATTCCATCGTAAAGTTTTGGAAGCGTACTATCCAATAGCTTTTCAAATCCACGAATATAAGTCACAGAGAAATCAGCCTTGATCTCATCTAAAATTTTAAGCGCCTTGTCTCTTTCTTGATTTGGTTTGTCTCTTGATTCAATCCGATCTTTCAGTTTCGGATAAGACAATACAATGTTTTCTAACTTGCTCCCTAACATTAGAGCGACTCCCCTGCCGATGCTATAATAAATAGTCCCAGTTTAGGTAATAACAGCTAGAAATTAAAGAGGAAATCTTATTCCCTTACGCCGTGCGGCCGACTTTCATTTAATCCCGATGGGCTCATTTCGATGAATGCAGCAGCTTCTGTCATGGCAGCGATGGTATCAACGCCTAAATAAGTCATACCGGAGCGAATACCTCCAGTTAATTCATTAACAACATCGGCCACTGATCCCTTACAAGAGATCATTGTCGCTTCACCTTCAGCGGCCATGCCTTTAGGAAGATCGCCGCGCCAAGATACTTGAGCCGATTTAGAGGCCATACCACGATATAGTTTTTTACCACTCTTCACTTCTCCTGGAGTTTCTAATGTTCCAGAAACGAGTGACCCAACCATAACTGTATCAGCACCAGCACATAAGGCCTTAACAATATCGCCTGAATTTTTTAATCCCCCATCAGCAATAACGGGAACGTTATGCTTGCGAGCTTCTTGAACACACATCGCGATGGCGGCAAGTTGAGGAACTCCGTGACCAGTAATAATTCGAGTCGTACACATTGAGCCTGGTCCAATCCCAACCTTAACTGCATCAGCTCCAGCTTCAATCAATCTTCTGGTCCCATCGTGAGTGGCAACGTTACCTGCGATGATATTTATATTGGGATATTTCTTTTTAACAGCATTGAGAGTTTCTAGCATCATGATCGAATCACCATGGGCAATATCGATAGTTAAAATTTCGACTCCACAATCGGCAAGAAGATCAGCTCTTAAAAGTCCGTCTTCCTTAACACCAATAGAGGCGGCGATAGGAGTTTTCAAACCTTTTTCTTTTTGAAACATTTGAACTTTTTTTACTTCCTCAATTTGAGCTTGTGGATCCATAAAACGGTGAATAATTCCCATACCTCCAAGAACTGCCATGGCTTGGGCCATTGGAGCTTCGGTAATAGTATCCATATTGGCCGTTATAATGGGAATATCGATAGTAAAATTTTTGGTTGCACGACTAGTAAGTTGTGGATGCTTTCTAGAAGAAATTTCAGTGTATCTTGGAACTAAAAGAACATCATCAAAAGTGAGTCCACGTCCACGGTGTAAAATGTCTTTTGCTGAGAATAATAATTCCATTGCCTATGCTCCTAAAATTTCAAGTGACTCTCAACGATGGCCCAAAAGAATCTTATGGTCAATGCCTCCCGAGATGGTTTATGGCATTGAATATTTTGAGCGTATGCCCTCGAATTTTTCGCAAACAAACGACCATATCCGAGTAAGTCATAAGAATAAAAGGAGGATAGGAACTTTTAGCCATGCGCTCCAAATGCATCTCGCGCATTCCTTCAGCTTGAGCCTTGAGAGAAAGTGCTTTTCCAGACACAAGATCATCTTCTAATGCATTCTGGCGAATATCGAGAGGCTTGGTAATCACTAAGAAAAATTGCAAAACTTCTTCAAAGAAGTCCATAAATTCTCGTCGATGATCACTATCTAAATGTTCCATGGGACGATGACGAGTATTATAAGTAGCCATCTTATCTATAAGATCCGAAATATCTTCCAATTGATCGGCAATGATAGAATAAAGACGTACGTGGTGAGCTTCACTTTGAGAGAGTGGATTCTCCATCAAACGCACCATAAAATCATCCATTTCCTCGCGCATATTATCACTAACTCGTTCGTAATCTTTTACCTTGGCAAGTACGCGCGCATCTAGCTCGGCGTTTTGAACATAATCTTGAACTAAGACAAAGAGGCGCCGAACAATGTCGCGAAGTTTTGCTAAATGTAGTCTTGCTTGAAGCAATGATAAAGCAGGAATCATATCTCTTGATTCACCTAGCACTTCAAGTTCGTGCTCATCTTGAATACCGTCACCCTTTGGCCAAGATTGAAGAGAGTTGAAAATGGGTTGTGATGCCAAAAGAAAAAAAGCGGCACAAAAGGAATAAGGAATAAGCGCCAAAAATGCTTCAAGTAAACTAGGTGAAGCAAATGAGAGCACAATGTACTTTTGAAAATGAGGCTGCCATAGAACAAAGGCACCAAGGGCAATACAGAATAAGCCCACTCCAAGAGTAAAAAGCAGAATAAAATTGGCAGAACGTTTAGCCTCTATAGTTCCCTCTTTCGCCAAGTTTCTCACTTGCATAGCAAGACTGAACAGAAGCGAGAAAACAAAGCTCATTAAAAAAAGTATTGGCAAATGCATGACGTCGCTTATGGCGAGAATCAATCCCATTCCTACTAGGTTTGTTTTTAACCAGCGACCAAAAGGCCAGGCCATCAAAAAACCAATGACGATTTGATACACAGGATGTCCTGGTAATAATGTTTCAGTTCCAAAAGCGGTAAAGCCCAAGGCCATCAAAGATAAACCCCAAACCATCATTCCTAAACCAAAGGCCATTCCTCCTATCAGTTTTCCTTTCTCAGGAGAATTGACTAAAAAAGGAAGTAAGCCAATACTCATCAACATTGGCCCCAGAGAATGGGGAACGAGGGCCAAAATAAGGGCCAACATTGGACCGCCGACAAGAGCGCCGATAATCAATTTCATCGAACCTTTCAAAGAAAGTAATCCAGAATTCACCAACCCCATAAAGGTCGATGCTGCGTGATTGGTAGAACCGGAAATAATCGAAAAAAGCA
Organism: Bdellovibrio sp. CG22_combo_CG10-13_8_21_14_all_39_27; assembly: GCA_002786715.1. Taxonomy (GTDB): domain Bacteria; phylum Bdellovibrionota; class Bacteriovoracia; order Bacteriovoracales; family Bacteriovoracaceae; genus 21-14-all-39-27. The sequence continues at coordinate 85,602 of PCTW01000054.1, read as the reverse complement.
GACCTCGATGAAAGCCCGCGAAAGACTCATCAGATATTCCCATCAACAAACGATGCAGCCACTTTCCCATCAATTGTTGTTGTCGATTTGAAAGGACTCTTAATCCAAAATAGAAAAGTCCTAAACCTGAAAAAAGCCAATAAAAAGAAGATAGATCAAATTTTATCATTAAGATGTCGTCGTCATTCTTGCAAAGAAAATGGGAATAATAATATAGAGAATGGTATCTCGAATGAGATAGAAAATAAAAAAGTAGACAAAGGCCTTGGGAGATTTATTCCAAAGATTTTCGACTCCGAGATATTGGAGTTTCTTAGACATCGCCACCATAAAACGGCTTTTACCATAATGCTTAAAAAAGAAACTAAGCGCACCATCGACCTTGCGATCAAAGCGCATAAAAGCAGCCACCAAAGCAGGAGGAAGCCATTGAATGACTTTATTCAAGATGACTTTAGCTCTTGACGTTTTTTGAGGTTCCACTAATTCCACTGGCTGAGACATATTTTGAAAAGTAGCACAATTATTTCTGACAGTTAATGTTTTCAGCAACTATTTAGGCTAAATTAATATCCTACAAAAGTTTGACTACTCAAACTATTGATTTTATTACGAGTTCTACAATTCGGTGACAAATGAATGTGAAAAATCATTATAGTACTGAGCATGCTCAAAGGACTTAAAGTATATGATTTTTCCCCCGAAATCGCGATCAACCATCTCGATTTTGCGGATCACTTCGTCCTAAAGACATGTCAAAGGACACTTATTTTTGGATACAAACAATGGCAACAAAATTGTAGTTATGCTCCTAAGGCCCAATATGAAGATGAGCTTGGCTACACTTTTATCCTTGAGACCATTTGTGGTCTTCAAAGTCGGTTATGTGGAGAGAATGAAATTACCGGACAATTTAAAGAGCAATATCAACTCTATCTATCTCAGCCTTATTCGAACAAACTTATTGTCAGCACGCTTGAAAAAATCTTTAAAGACGCAAAGACTATTCGCACACAATTCTTAAAAAATATCGGTATGCAAAGTTATGCCGGAATGACTCGCCTCTTACTCAATCAAAATCAAGCTGAATCTCCTATTGTCATTACTGGATCTGGAGCCTTAGCAAGTGATCTCGTTAAGGCCTTAAAGAAGCATTATTCATTAGAAATTATTGCTCGAAATACTGAGAAAGCATCGCGCTTTGAACTTCCTCTAAGAAACTGGAATGAACTTGATCAATTGATTCAATGTCCCTTTATCGTCAACACCATTGGGACAGACTCTATCTTGTTTGATGAGAAATTCTTTCAAGCTTGGAAAAAGCTCCATGGTGCCAAGTGTCTATTTATTGATCTAGGCTCTCCTTCTGTACTGAAGACATCATTTATGAGAGAAGATCAAGTATATCAACTTAGCGATCTCTTTGCTCTTGCCGAGTCACTCGACCAGGTCAAAGAATTGAAGATTAAAGAAGCTCGGAATGCTTGTCGAGAATTGGCAGATAAAAGATTGGCCAATTATTCTTTCAATCTTCCTTACGGCTGGGACGATGTGCAATTGTTTGCCTAACTAACGGAATGATTCATGAAATACACCATCGGAACCAGAGGCTCTTTATTGGCCCTCACTCAGTGTAACCAAGTCAAAGATCAATTAGTATCTGCTCTTGGCGATCAATTCGAACTAAAAATTATTAAAACACAAGGCGATCAGATCCAAGACAAGCCACTATGGCAAGTCGATGGAAAAGATTTCTTTACTAAAGAATTAGATCAAGCTCTTTTGCAAAGTGAAGTTGATCTTGTCGTTCACTCCTACAAAGATTTAGGAACTGATCGTCCTCAAGGAATAGCACCTGCCCTTCTTTTGAAGAGATCTTATCCTCACGATATCTTACTGATTAAGAAATCGACCATTGATCAATTGTACGATTTGAAAAAATTTGTGGTTGGAACAAGTTCACCGAGAAGAATCGCGGCCGTAACGAGACATCTTAAAAAATTCATACCCAATGGTTCAGAACTTGAATTGAGCTGTGAAGTACTCAGAGGAAACGTCAACACGAGAATTGAAAAGCTTTTATCTGGCCAATATCATGCGATCGTACTCGCCATGTCGGGATTAGAAAGACTTGCCTTAACAGAATCATCACGCAAAGAACTTGAAAGACTTTGCGAAAATTTAAACTATATGATTTTGCCTTTATCAGTCTTCCCATCAGCGGCAGGTCAAGGCACTCTTGCGATCGAATGCCGATCGAGTGACAAAGATCTTATTGAAAAACTGAAACGCCTTGAAGATCCTTTGAGCGCAAAATGTTCTCGTTTAGAAAAAGAGCGTTTTAAAAGTTACGGAGGGGGCTGTCATCTTGGAGTAGGTATTCACTCTTACTCGGTCGATGGAATGATTGGACTCATTGAATCAGGCGAGCACCAAGAACAAGTTATTTCTTTTTCAAAACTTCTTATAGAACTTCCAGAAAAACCAATGGGTGAAGTTTTCATTGGAATGCCAACCCACAAAAGTCGTTGGGAAGATATCTTATCTGATGAGATTTTAATTAAAAAAGATCTCAATCCTGAAACGATACCGGCCAATGGCCATACACTAGTTACTTCTTCTTACGCTATTGACTCTGCCCTAAAAGTTGAACACAAATCCCTGTGGGCTTCTGGAATGAGAACAGGGCGTCGTCTAGCGCTTGAAGGTCGTTGGATAAACGGTATGGGAGATTTGTTTGGGGAGCAAGCGCTCTCAGAATTTAAAAACTCGGCACTATTAAGTCTATTTCACCCCGATCTCAATCAAGCTTGGAATGTTCTGACAAATGATAAATCTCAAAGTGATCTTGGGCCAACAGTTCCCGTCTACACTCGAGAAGTAAAACTTCCATCACCTGGCCAAATAGATACGATGAAAAAAGTTTCAGTTTTTTATTGGACCTCCTATCACCAATACTGTGTCTATATGGAACTCTTTCCCTTTATCAACGATAAAATGCATTGCTGTGGAATTGGAAAAACCTATCGCAACTTTAAAAACAATAATATTAAAATTCACCCCTTTGCCAATATCAACCATTTTGAAAAATGGTGCAGCCAAGGCGTTCAGGAGAGCGGAAATGACTAGTTCAAATGAGTTGTTTGAAATTTCAAAAAAAATAGTTCCGGGCGGAGTGCACTCCCCTGTTCGCTCGTTCAAAGGCTTGCCAATGACTCCACGGTTTATGGAACGCGCACAAGGTGCTACCATCACAGATACGGACGGCAAACAGTATATCGATTTTTGCATGAGCTTTGGTCCCCTTATTTTAGGTCATCAAAATAGTGTTGTTAAAGAAGAGTTAAAAGCGGCCCTTGATCGTGGCTGGAGCTATGGAGCTTGCGAACCCTATTCTGTAGAACTCGCCCAATTCTTGCTTAAAAAACTTCCTTTTGTAGATCAAATTCGCTTCGTCAATTCCGGAACAGAAGCTGTCATGACGGCCTTGCGTCTTGCTCGTGGAGTAACAGGTCGTTCAAAGATTTTAAAATTTGATGGTTGTTATCATGGCCATGTGGATTCAATGTTGATTAAAGCAGGATCAGGTTTGGCCGGTACAGCAACCGCTTCATCAGCAGGTGTGCCAGAAGGAATTGCCAATGACACTTTAATAGTCGATCTCGACAGCGAAGAGGCCGTTCAAAAATGTTTTGAGGCCCATGGTAAAGAAATAGCAGCAATCATTATTGAACCATTGCCGGCAAATAATGGATTGCTTCCACAACGAATTGAATTTTTAAAATTTTTAAGAGAAATCGCAACCTCTCATGGGGCCCTTCTTATTTTTGACGAAGTCATTTCAGGCTTTAGAGTCGCTTTTGGTGGCATGGTTGAAAAAACGGGCATCAATCCTGATATCGTGACTTATGGAAAAATAATTGGAGGAGGTCTTCCCGTTGGAGCGCTGGCCGCAAAAACTCGAATCATGCAATTTTTGGCCCCTGTCGGTCCTGTTTATCAAGCAGGAACTCTAAGTGCCAATCCGCTTGCCATGGTTGGCGGGCTCGCCACCCTTAAGCAAATGACCGCAGAAGCTTATGAAAAACTCGAGAAGCAAGCGAGTGAAATCGTCAAAACATTTGAAAAATGGATTGCAGAATACCAACAAGGTAAATACGCCAAAGTAAAAGTTGTCAGACAAGGCTCGCTGTTTTGGTTTGTACCGGCTGAAAATATTAGAACCATTTCAGCGATACCAGCGGATATCGCTGAAAACTTCAATCATTTTTTTGCAGATTTGCTTGAGCGAGGCATTTATCTTGCACCAAATGCCTATGAAGTAGGATTTGTCTCTCTCGCCCATGATCAAAATATTTTAGAAGAATTGAATAAAAGGCTATGGAGTTGAAAGATTGGCTTCTTTAAAAAGTAAAAAACTTTCATTGCTTCCCATTCTCACCTCTCTTTGGGTTGGACTCATCCTATTATTAGGAGCGTGGTGGCTTTTTCTCATTTGGAAGATGGGTAATCCGGACACTTTTATCATTCGTCCCAATCTTGGAAGAATTATTTTCTGGGAGGGCGGAACCTTTATTGTCTTGCTTCTCTTTCTTTCTTTAACTTTTATCGCCCTCTATCATAAAGATAGAAAAAAAGGGAGCGCCCTTCAGGCCTTCTTTGCAGGAATGACTCACGAACTCAAAACACCACTCGCTTCGGTCAGACTTCAATCCGAAGTTATTGATGAACTAGCAAAGACACTTAACAACGATCGTCTCAATGTTCTCGTTGGTAGGCTTCTTCACGACACCCAAAAGCTTGAAAATCAAATGGATAAAATATTACAACTTTCGCGACTCGAAAGTGGTGGCGAACTCAATATTTCAAGTCTCGACGTAGTTTCGCAAATTGAGTTGGCATTCAAGCGTTGGGGACGCGAACTCAAATGGCATATTCATAATCAGACAAACAAACCAATATTTGTAATGATGGATGAGTTTGCCTTCGAACTGATCATGCGAAATCTCATCGAGAACACACTGGTTCATTCTCATTCTCAAAATGTTACGATTCATCTCAATGACAAGGGACAAGACATTGAATTGATTTATCATGATCAAGGCGAGTTCTCAGGTGATCCAAAAAAATTAGGACAACTCTTTTACAAGCACAACTCAAAGCGAGGTTCAGGCATTGGGCTTTATTTGATTCATGGTTTGATGAAACAAATGAAAGGCACTTTTTCAGTTGATATTTCGACTTCAATTGCTTTTCGATTGGCCTTTCCCAAATCTTCTGAGGAGCAAGGATGAATTCCAAACTCTCCATTTTAGTTGTCGAAGATGAAGATAATCTGGGTGAAACCCTAGTCGAGTATCTCAATAGTTCGGGCTATGTTTCCAACTTGGCCCAAAGTGTACAAGAGGCTCGTCTCAAGTTTTCTCAATTGAATCCTCATATTGTGATTATGGACATCGGTCTTCCTGATGGTTCAGGACTTGATCTCGCTCGCGAATTACGTGCAGTAAATAAAGAATTAGTCCTTCTCTTCCTTTCGGCCATGAACGATCCAGAAACCCGTGTCATGGGATTGGAGATTGGGGCCCAAGATTATATTACCAAGCCTTTTGCGCTAAAAGAATTGATCTTGCGACTCGAACGAATCAGCATTTCCAGTGAGCAACTAAAAGCTCATCCTCAAGAAATTGTTCATGGACCTCTTAAAATATGGTTTTCAAAATTTGAAGTTCAGGATGCTCAACAGAGAATCATTACACTCTCCCAAAAAGAAAATGCCATTTTGGAACTTCTCTATAATAAAAAGGGAGAAGTTCTTAATCGCGAAGAAATTATTGAAAAGGTTTGGGGCAATGACAAGTTTCCAAGTAACAGAACTGTAGATAATTATATAGTAAAATTACGCCGATGGTGTGAAACAGATCCACACCAATCAATAGAAATCCAAAGCATACGTTCTATTGGTTATAAATTGGTCATACATTAGAGGAATTCATATGGGACTTTTTGTTAGAACACGCACAGCTTCTGGTCAATCCAACGTTCCAGTTTGGTTTATGCGACAAGCAGGTCGCTATCATTCCCATTATCAAGAGATTAAAAAAAATTCTGACTTCATGACCATGTGTAAAAATCCACAGCTCGCTTGTGATGTGACGATGGGGCCAATCGACTGCTTTCATTTTGATGCCGCCATTCTTTTCTCAGATCTCCTTTTTCCTCTTGAACAAATGGGGTTGGGTCTCGTTTATGATCCAGGCCCGAAGCTCGCAAAAAATATTCATACCCTTGATGATGTCAAAAATCTTAAGATGCTGGACTCTGCAAGAAATTTTTATAAGTTCCAAGGTCAAGCGGTAGATCTTCTTCGTAAAAAGCTACCTGAAGATAAAACCCTTCTCGGCTTTGTAGGAGCTCCCTTTACGCTTTATGCTTACGCTGTCGAAGGTGGTCATTCTGGGAGTTTGATTTCAAGCAAACAAGGTTTCTACGATGGACGTTGGGCAGCTTTTACTGAAAGACTACTTCCAGAACTCTTTCAAGAAATGCTCGTGCAAGCAGAAAGTGGAGCTGATGCCATCTGCTTATTTGATACTGCAGCGGGCGAATTGACTTATAACGATTACAAAGAATATGTTCTTCCCGTTTTAAGAAAAATCACTTCACAGTTTAAAAAGTCTTTTCCACAGAAAAAAATTATCTATTATTCAAAATTTACTCATATCAATTATCTGCAAGCAATCGAAGATGAGAATATTGATGTGCTTGGTATTGATTGGCGAGTATCGATTAAGGATGCTTTAGATACTCTAGGAAGTGATTATATGATTCAAGGAAACTTGGATCCTGCTCATCTTCACCTACCTTGGCCATTGCTAGAAAAAAAATGGGAACAACTATGGTCAGAAGTTAAGCTTTCGAAGCACTCCGCTGATCGTTGGATTGCAGGACTAGGACATGGAGTTCTTCAACAAACTCCAGAAGAAAATGTTTTCAACTCAGTAAAATGGGTCCACGAACATTGTATTTATTAATATGAATGAAGAACTGTTAAATCTTTTATGCCAACATGATGATATTAAGGGGAGATTTATTTATTCTCCTCTTATCTCAGATTGGAGTGATCCGATTTCTCAGATGAGTTTTATTCAGGATCTTCAAAAAGCACTCCACAATGGTGATTTCCTGGATCTCTACGCCCATATTCCCTTTTGCAAAGAACTGTGCACCTTTTGTGGCTGTAATGTGAAAATCACTTCTCAAAAAGAAGTGGCCAATCATTTTGTCCAAAACCTCATTCAAGAATGGAAGGGATACTCACCTCTTTTACCGCAAAATCAAATTCGCTCACTGACTTTGGGTGGCGGAACTCCTACATTTCTTGAACCTGAAACTTTAAACCTATTGATTCAAGAAATAGATCCTTCTCAAAAACTCTGGAAGCAAATCGAGATTGATCCACGTTCTACGACACAAGAGCATTTCAAAATTTTAAAGAGTCACAAATTTAATCGCATTAATGTTGGCATCCAAGACATGAATAATGATGTCATGACCAACGTCAATCGCTACCAATCCCCTGAGAGAATTGCAGAAATTTTTAACTGGGCAAAAGAATATGAAATCCCAGAAGTTTTCGTAGATCTTATTTTTGGTTTACCTGGTCAAACACAAGAGTCCCTTTCAGCATCGACTAAACAATTACTCGAATTTTCGCCCGATTTTATCAATCTCTACCCTCTTGTTCATGTTCCCTGGCTTTCTGATACGCAAAAAGCTTATGGTCATTTTGAAACTCCTAAGACGAGAGAGAAATGGCAGCTTTATTTGACGGCCCGTTCTTTGCTCCTCGAAAAAGGTTATGAATCTTTGGGTTATGGACATTTCATCCATCCCAAAGCAAAAAGTTATCAAGCAATTAAAAAAGGTGTCGTTTCTCGTCAATTGATGGGAATACTTCCATTTAAACCTGCTCCTTATTTGGGCCTTGGTCCGGGAAGTCTATCTTGGTCAGGGCACATGATGAAGCAAAACGAAAAAGTAACCGAAAAGTATCTTCACCTTGTTCAAAACGGACTGAGTACCCATTCTAAGTCTCATCTACAAAGCAATTTGGAAGTTGAAAGAACTCAAGCTTTTCAAAATCTTTTTGCCAAACAAAAACTACAGCTCAATTCAAAATGGATTACGGATGAAAAAATAAGTGAATTAGGGATTGAGTTAATGAAAGTTATCGCGAACGAGATTTCAGCTGAGCAAAAAGAGACTTGATTCCTCTCTCTATTTTTCCACCATTATCTAAATGCGCTGCGAGTTTTTGAATTTCCCCGAGCTCTTTGAAGTCCATCCAAATTCCACCACATTTCGTACATAGATCAATGTCAGGCCCTTGATCAGGAAGATATGATATCTCAATCATCGTTTGTGTTTCACAGCGAGGACAAGCCATCTCTGAACCAATCCCATCAGACTCAAAATCGCGAGATTTTGGTAAATCTTTCTCAGTTTCTAAATAATAGGCCAATTCTCCGTGATCGGACCAAACTCCGTGACAACCTTGATCGCAAAAATCAAAATCGACACCTTCGTTTTCGAATTCACATAGAACCTTATTTTCACAACGTGGGCATTTCATATGGGTATTATACAATAACGTGGGAAAAAGAGTCATACTTTCTCAAAATTGTAGTAATGATTTATACTATCGGGACAAGGAGAATCCCCATGAAATGCCCTCGATGCCAGACTGATTTACTCAAAAGTTCATATGAAGGTGTTTCAGTTGATGTATGTAAATCGTGCTCAGGAACTTGGTTAGACCAAGGTGAATTGAAGCAAATAATCGAAATTCGTCAGGAGTTTTTTAAGTCTTCAAATATTAAACAAACAATTGATGGCAAAAACTTTGTAGTGCCAAAAGCAGAAAGTGAAAGTCGAATTCCATGCGCAGTATGCTCCAAAATGATGAACACCTTTATCTATGGATTGGATTCTGGAATAGTGATTGATCGATGCCCAGAATCGCACGGACTTTGGTTTGATCAGGGAGAACTAGAAAAGGTCCAAATGTTTCGCGAATACTGGGAAGCCGAAGCGCAAAAGCGCGGAAGTGAATGGGAAGACTTGGCCAACAGCATTAAATCTCCAGAATCTAAGTTTACGCTGAGTCCTTTTAAGATTTTAGTGAATTTCTTTTTTGACTGATAACGTGAGTTTGAACATAATGTCCTGTAAGTGAGGAGATCCTATGAGTTTTGAAGTATTTGTAGCTATTTGTTTAGTTTTCTTTTGGGCCTGTTTGCCAGCAGCAACAGCAATCTCGATGACAAAATTTGATGACGAGCTTCTCAATCATCACGATGGCGATCATCATTAATTTGAATCTCAAATGTTGAATAAAAAAAAACCCTCTTGCGAGGGTTTTTTTATTTTAAAATTAGAAGCCCATGATGGACATACCGGAATCCACATAAATAATTTGCCCGGTTACCCCTTTTGCTAAATCACTAGCAAGATAAACAGCAGAACCACCGACATCTTCAGTCGTCACATTTTGTCTCAACGGAGCTTTTTCTTCAACCACTTCAAAGATCTTGCGCAAGCCTGGTACGCCAGATGCTGCAAGCGTTCTAATTGGACCAGCAGAAATGCAGTTTACGCGAATCTTGTCTTGTCCCATATCATCAGCAAGGTATCTTGCGGAAGCTTCGAGAGCCGCTTTAGCAACTCCCATAACATTATATCCAGCGACAACTTTTTGAGATCCATGATAGGTCATCGCAATCACAGATGCATTTTCATTCATCAACGGCTTCAAGCTATGGCAAAGACCAACCAATGAAAAAGCTGAAATATCACAGGCCATTTTAAAGCCTTCTCTTGATGTATCCGCAAAGCGCCCTTTTAGATCATTGCGATCAGCAAAGGCCAAAGAGTGAATCAAAATATCAAATGTTCCCCATTCTTTTTTAACTCTCTCAGCAAGGCTTCCATAATGAGCATCGTTAGTCACATCAACTTCAACTGTAAAATCTGCTCCGACTTGATCCGCAAGTGGCTGCACTCTCTTTTGAAGAGCTTCGTTTAAATAACTCATACCAATACTTGCACCTTGCTCTTTGAATGCGCGAGCTATTCCCCAAGCAATAGACATTTCATTAGCGACACCTAAGATGAGCGCTTTCTTACCTTCGAGTAATTTCATAATCACCTCTTTTTAAATTTGCAGGGAAGAAGATAGCAAAGAACAAGCATATTGCCCAAATTTTTATAAGCAATTGATTCAATGACGTTTGCGGCACCGCTTCTATTTCTTCTTTGGAGAAAAGATGTATCCAATGGAGCGCAGTGACTTAAAATAAACGGGATTTTTAGGATCTTCTTCGAAGTATTTCCTCATTCGGACGATGAAATTATCAATAGTTCGCGTATTAGTATCGGCCGTCATTCCCCAACCTGCTTCAAGTAATTTTGCGCGTGGAAGCGGAACATCTGGATTTTGAGTAAAAAGTTTGAGCAATTTCATTTCTTGCTCAGTCAATTGAACTTCGCCTTGAGGAGTCGTGGCGCGGGCCTGAACGAAATCAATCAGACCACCATCAAACTTATAGGTATCAATCCCTGTAAGCTCATTCGACTTCGACCATTGTGATCGTGTGAGAAGCCGATCTATTCGCAATAAAAGTTCATCTAGATCAAAAGGTTTCGCAAGATAATCATCGACACCAATTTTTAGCGCTTTTACTTTGTCTGCAGGTTCGCCTTTCGCTGACAAAATAAGAACTGGTAAACGTTCGTCTTGAGATCTAATTTTTTTTAGGACACTTAATCCATCAATTTTAGGAATCATTAAGTCGAGTAAAACCAAATCAGGTTTAAATGTTTCAAAGAGCTCGATGGCTTTCTCGCCATCATACGCAATGGCCGTTTCATATCCCGAAAACTTCAAGTTTATCAAAATACCTTCAGCTATATGGTGCTCGTCTTCGACGATCAAAACTTTCTTTTTCATCATCACTTCTTTTTTATCTCTTTTAAATTTTTTGGGATGAGCACAGCCATTTTAGTACCGCGATGATTGGGTCCATCCTCAACCGTTATTTTCCCTTTATGGAGTTTAATAATTTGAAAAACTGTATAGAGTCCAATTCCTGATCCCTTAGAGCTTTTTCCGATTTGATAGAATTTTTTAAAAACTTTATTTTTCTCTTTCGCGGGTATACCTGGCCCATTATCAATAACATCTAAAGCAATCCATTCTTTATCGGAAATGAGATGGATATCTACTTTTTTATCGACTTCGTGATTGTGGTGAAGTGCATTTCCAACAAGGTTCATTAAGACCATTTCAAACAAATCAGGGTCGACAACGGCCTCAACAATTCCATCCGAATGAATATTAACTTTTCCTTCTTCATTTACAAAAGAAACTTTTTGCAACCATTGACGACTCAAAATCGCCAAATCAACTTGTTTAAAATTCGTTTGATATTTCTTTTCTTCAATCTTAGCTAAATTGAGAATGAGATTTACATTATCAACCAAACGATCAGTGTCACGCTTCATAAATGTCAGATACTTCATCTGTTCATCCCGCGGCAGCTCATGCTTTAAAAATGTGTCGAGAAAAAGTCGCAAAGAGGCCAATGGTGTTTTGAGTTCATGGGTGAACCCATTGATAAAGTTTTGTTGCATACGATAGAGCTGAATGACCTTTTGATAATAGACAAAAATGATAACTAAACAGATCAAAATGACCGTCACTAAAATGGACAAAACTAAAATCATGATCCAAGTTTGCGGTTCTAAAAATTGAGAACTATCTAAATTTTTCTTGCGAACAAAATCGGAAAGCATATTATTCACTTCGAGATAGGACTGAATGTACAAATAGAGTGAAGTCCCTAGGGCAACTAGAGAGAAGATGAAAACTGTAACCGGATTGGTAAACCATTTCGTTCGAAGCATGCCAATACCCTAGCAAGAGCACCGCTTTTCGACAACATAACGCGCTTTATTATTTTAGCTGCTGACAACTTCTAAAGATTATGATTAATTAGCTACCATGTTAAAACTCAATAAATTCATTGATCATACTTTGTTAAAACCTGAAGCAACTCTGGGACAAATCCAACAGCTTTGCCAAGAGGCCATGGAATGGGATTTCGCCACAGTTTGTGTCAATCCAACTTGGGTTGAAGAATGTTCGCGCCTACTGGTCAAAAGTAATGTCAAAGTCTGTACGGTGATTGGTTTTCCTTTGGGGGCTGGGCTCTCAAGTGTCAAGGCCTTTGAAACTCAAGAAGTTATTAATCTCGGTGCTTCTGAAATTGATATGGTAATCAATATTGGTGCTCTCAAAGAAAAAGACTACAATTTTATTGAAGAAGATATTGAAAGCGTCGTAGAAGCGGCCAAAGAACATTTGGTCAAAGTCATTTTCGAAACTTGTCTGCTATCAGATGAAGAAATTGTTAAAGCTTGTCAGTTAAGTGAAAAAGCAGGAGCCCATTTTGTAAAAACAAGTACTGGATTTTCAAAATCGGGTGCAACAATTGAGCATATAAAACTGATGAGAAATTCGGTTTCTCCCAATATCGGAGTGAAGGCCAGCGGAGGCGTTCGCGATCTCGAAACTGCTCTTGCCATGATTAATAATGGTGCGAATAGAATAGGAACTTCTTCAGGTATTTCGATAATGCAGGGCACTCAAGGAACTTCTCACTATTAATTTCCTCAAAATTGACCGATTGCTGACAATGAATCCCTGATTCACAGGCAGAATCATTTGAGTGAAGACACTTTGAGAGTGAACAAAATCTTGTCGCAATTTAGTTCGTCCCTGTCTAAGTTCTTCAAGGTTCACGATCAAAGCGAAAATCATGTGTGTTCCCTCGATCTCCCCTCCTCAAGACTCTGGCCCGTTAACTCCCTTGACGGGCCAATTTCTTCAAAGAAGATGTGAATTCCTGACCATGATATTGCAACCATGATTGCCAATCATAAAGATGAAAAAAATCTTTTAATTCTTCAGAGTTTATAAAACTTGGCTTTAAAGCTAACTCCTGACATTTTTGGGGAAAAGCTTTAAGCTCTGCTCTCGTAATAAGACGTGATTCGATTCCTTCAGCTCCCAATTCTGTCGATAAGCACTCGCATCCCGAAAGTACGCCTTCTATGATCTTCAGACGAGTTCCGGAGCCCGTTGTGATTGGAACTAAATTAATTTTTGTTCCTGAAATGAGTTGAAGCATTTCTGATTCAGATAAATTAGTTCTAAATTCAAAACCTGCTTTCTCAATCATCTCCTTTTGACCTGGCAATGGATTGCGGCCAGCTACAACAAATTTAAACTGAGTTCTCAATTCATTTGAAATTTTAGGCATAAAATCATGGCAAAGATAATTAATCGCTAAAATATTAGGATAATAATCGAGTGTCCCCACAAAACTAATAATGTTCTTGTTTTCAGCAATAAAATATTTTGAAGCATCAACGACATTGGGAACGACAAATAATTTATCTTTTAAGTGAGGACGATAGCTGAGGACGATTTGCTTCTCTCGTTCTGAACAGAGTAGAGTCATGGCCGTTTTTTCAATACAATCGAACTCATAATTCATGAATCTCGATTTAACTAACGATGAGCTTCTTCCAAAATAATTTTCAAATTCGAGGTTATGGGCATTATAAATGATGTTTTTAAAATCAGGTTTTAAATTCCAATTGAAGTATCGTAGATTATCAAGATGCAAGATATCGCCAATAGGTAGCTGAACATTGGCCATAGAAAAAAGACCTGAAGTATTTCTTCCGTATTGAAACCGCTTCAGATATGTTCCCAGCGTTTTCTTAAATCGAATTGATCCTCGATAAATGTGTTGAACTTCAAAACCGCAGGACTCATACATTTTAATCAATGAATGAACTCGCAAAAAGGCTCCGCCTCTTTGCTCAGCGTTTTCCATAGAAGATAAAAAAGTTATTTTTCCTAGCAAAAGACTTCCCCTGCTCCTTCCCTCACAAGAATGGGGAAATCACCTTGTGAAAAATCGACAATGGTAGAAGCTCCAGCAAATTCATATTCGCCCGGATCCAAAATTGAAGATAAAGAGTGGCCAAATTTTTCCTCGATCATGAAACTGTAGACGGCATCATCTTCCCCTATTCCCAACATTTCTTTAGTTAAATTAGTCGAAAGAATTGGTTTCCCGTGATACTCCAAAAGTTTTAAAACAACTGAATTAGGTGGAATTCTAATCCCTACTTCATGATCAGTTTTACTCGCCTTAACCGCCTTCATCGCCAACTTCGTGGCCTTAAAAATAAAAGTATAATTGCCTGGTACTCGATTGCGAATGAGACGATAAGCAGAGTCTGTCACAACTCCAACTTCCGAAGCCATGGCAATCGATGGGCAAAGAAAAGCAAAATGTTTTTGCTTAGATTCCCCTTTAAAACGATAGAGTGCTTCCACTCCTGTTTTAGACCAAGGATCACAAGCGATAATCCAGTTCGTATCTGTGGGAAAGGCAATTAATGAACCACTATTGAGTTGCTCTGAGCATTTACTTAAAATTCGATTATCAGGATTTTCAGGAATTACATACTCGATCATTTTTCATCCATTAAGAAAAATAGTTCAAAGGTAGTCCACCGTAGCGATGTAGCTTTTCCATATAATGAGAAGCCATTCCCGTTTTAATGAGTTTGTCGTCTTCATATACTGCAAGCTGCTGAGATAAAATATTGGGGCCTTCCATTCCGGTTAATTCCGAAATTGAAGTCACAACACGCTCTCCTTCTCTATTGCGAGAAATTTGAACGATGACATCCACTGCCGAAGAAATCATTTTTCTTACGACATGAACAGGAATCTCATAACCGGCCAAAAGGAAAAGTGTTTCCATACGAGAAAGACACTCGCCCGGCGAATTAGAGTGGACAGAACTCATAGAACCGTCATGACCGGTATTCATCGCTTGCAGAAGATCAAAGAGTTCTCCACCTCGAGTCTCACCAATAATGATGCGATCAGGTCTCATTCTTAAAGTGTTTTTCACTAAGTCACGAATCGATAATGAAGCCCCTTCATTATTTAAAAAAGTTCTCGCTTCTAGTCTTACTAAATTGGGTAATTCGACTTGGAGCTCTAGAGTATCCTCTATTGTGATCACTCTTTCTTGGGCCGCAATTTCTTTCAGCAAAAGATTTAACAAAGTTGTTTTACCAACTCCAGTTCCCCCAGAGACAATAACGTTTAAACGAGCAGACACCATCGCTTTTAACAATTCAACCCAATGGGGTTCAAGGCCAAAAATGCCAGGGTTTGAATCAAAGGACTTAATTTGTCTTAAATACTTTCGAATTGAAACGGAAGGTGAACCCTGAGCAAAAGGTTCATTAATAATATTAATTCTCGATCCGTCGGGAAGATTACCATCAATAATGGGATTTTTGATATCGAAAGGTCGACGATTAAATTGAGCGACTTCTTTGGCGAATTGAACTATATCATTTTTGGTAAGAGCATAATTCAATTGAATAAATTGTCCCGATCTCTCAACAAATATGTGTTTAGGACTATTAATAGTAACTTCAGTGATACCTTTCTTTGTTTCCAAGTCTTTTAAGAGTCCCCAAACGCCCGTCATTTGTCCTGTTGAATCGTTCATATCATCTCCGCCGTAAAGAAATCAGTTTCTGCAACTGAAGCCCCATATGAAAGCAAATTATCTATTAATTCTTTTTGTTGTTTATTATTTAATTCATTGTAAATTTCCTTCCAAGCGAAGTTGGAAGTTAGTCGTAAATTGAGATGGTCGATTCCCCAAAAAATTTTAAGCTGTTGCAAAACCAGAAGTATCCAATCGATGTGAATCACTTTGGCCTTAGTCTTAGTAAGGAGTTGAATGACATCTTGAGAAATTAACTCGTCACTTAGCTTGAGATGACTTCCTTCTTGAATTTGCTCAAGCATGCTCATTTTAAAATAGAAAGCGAACAAATAGGAACGACTAAAGCCGTCGACACAGTAATCTTTTGTTCGACCTTCAAACAAGTTCAGCTCTTTAACTATTGTAAGATCAGGTTCATAAGGATAAACGCCATCTCTTCTTCGCTGTAAGTACATAGCAGCTATTCGATCGCGAACCCCTAACCAACCAATAGAATGAATTACTTTTTCTAAGCGTGCTTCAGGATCAATATCACTCACTGCGCGGGCCAAAATTGATTTCATATCAGGATGAGATTCAATATGTGATTTTAATTTTGGAAAGACAGTTCCGCCAGTTTGCATATTAGAAGCTAGCAACTGAACAAATGGCAATGGCAAATGGGTATAGCGATAGTTGAGCATTTCACTCCTGCAATCAACGTTTATATAAAGATATTGTAATTGCTGACGGCCCATCACGTCTATGATTGTTTCTTTCTTCATAGCTTAGGAACAGTTACAATAGAATAATGAGAATTCCAAAATGGGAAAAAATTGAAGTCAAAGAAACAGAAGAGCGGCATATTGCCCAACTTCTGATCGATGCCAAGATCGGTGAAGCCCCTTTGCTTATTATTTTAAAATCTGAAGTTGCTTCAGAGGTCGAAGAAATTATTACAAAAATAGAGAATCAAGTTAGAAACTCTCATTTTGATATCTCATTACCTTACCCACTCTATATTCTATCCCCCCTGGCCAAGCCACGAACAAATTTAAATATCGTTAGAAACCTGGGCGAGTTGCCTCAACATTTCGTCGTAAAAACGAAAAGATTAAAAAGCAAAGAAGAAGCTTTGCTCAAGAAAACCAGCGTCCTATCCCATAAGCTGAGATCCCATGATCTAACAGATAAGAGAACTTACATAAAAAGCCAATTTTCTCTGAATAGAGTTTTAAGAGATCTCACCCGAGAGAATGCCTATTATGAAACATTAATCAAACAATTGCGGTCAAATACCAATGAGTGAAAAGAAGAAACTTACCCTTACTCAAGAAAAAATGAAAGAGTTAGCGGGCTTTGAAGAAGTTCTCGATCTCTTTTTCGATGGTCAGAAAATTCTATCGGCCCAGGAGGCCAGAACTCATAAAGATGACACTTTCGAAATCTATTCTTTCCTCGAAAAAGAAAACAGCCGACTGCAACAACTCGACAATCTCTTTTCTCAACAAATGAGAACACATGAGTTTTATGGCCAAACTTCTGACTTGTGTGAGCAGCAATCAATGAAACTTGATCAAAATAAGAATTTACTAGTTGAAGAACTGTCTAAAGAAGATTCTCCTCTTCAAAAAAACTTAACAGAACTCTTTAATAAAACATTTTAATTATTGTCGAATTGAATTGAGAAGAATAGCGCCACCAACGTGTTTAAACTCTTGATCCATCAGCTCTTGATAGTCATAACCTTCAATTTGTTTACTGAGAATAGCAAAGAAGAAGTCTTCGACAGAAGAAACGGACTCCATTCCAAATTGTTTAATAAATTCTTTGAGC
Source organism: Bdellovibrio sp. CG22_combo_CG10-13_8_21_14_all_39_27 (assembly GCA_002786715.1). Lineage (GTDB taxonomy): Bacteria > Bdellovibrionota > Bacteriovoracia > Bacteriovoracales > Bacteriovoracaceae > 21-14-all-39-27. The sequence continues at coordinate 68,110 of PCTW01000054.1, read as the reverse complement.
TTAACCTTCACATCTTTCTTTGTTAAATCGATTTTGCCTGAATCGTCTAATAGCCATAATGAAAAACGGCGACACTCATCAATCGTTAAACCTAGCTTTTCAGCAGAGTCTTGCTTTAAATGTCCTAGGTAATAATTGGCAAAACTCGAAATAATTATCGCTTCAAAATCAATTTCATCAACAGTGTAATTGAGATAAAAATTATCTTGCAAACGACCGTTGGCCTTCAAAACAAAGAAGGCTTGATATAGTTTGTATATAAACGGCATGAGATCGATGACGGTTTGACCAAGTTTTTCGGCAATGGCGAATTCATCAATATGATTGATCTCGACAGCTCTTTCAGAAAAGTTTGCCTGAATCTTCGGAGGTGAATCGAGAAAATGATCGAGAAACTCATTAATGAGTCCTCCTAAGAAATACTCATTATCTTCGTTGAATCCATACTCGCGAATTGTTTTCTTAACATTCTTTTGCAGATGACGAACAAGAGTCAGTCCAATTCTAAAGATTTCAACAAAGTCAAAATACTCTAGTACTGATTCATTAGCATCTAACTTTAAATCACCCTTAGGAATAGAAATATCATTCAAATATGAAAGCCCTAAAAGCATATAGCATCTTGTTTTCTGACCAACTCTATTCATGGCCAAAGTTCCCTCTTTGAGAGAATGACTTACCACTAATGAAGAATTCACCAAACGAACAAAATTAAATTTAAGGAAATCGACTCTTTTTTGCGACTTCACCATCGAGAGCTGCTGAGTAAAGTCGTTCATCTTGTCTTTGTAAGCTATAAGTGCAGAACTATGAACGGTTTGATTTTTTGAAAAAGAATCAATATCTGGGATCGAAGGTTTTTTATTCTTAATAAAATGATCTAGCATGATCAAGTTAGGAAAAGGGCTTTCTATTTCGAGCGCTTCAAAATAATCAACCAGTCCAACATCTCTCATTCGCTCTTTTTGAAAACGATATTCTTCTTCCTGAAGGTGAGAATGGGCATCTGAAACAATTTTAAAGAGATGCGTATAAGCGTTCTCGACTCCTTTATAGGTATAGATATGCTTTACAAAGTTTTGGACTTCTTGAACATGAGTGTATTCTTCATCAAACTCGAAAAGAAGCTGATTGTCTTCAGTTAAGAAATAATTGTCGTGGTCGGGATATACTGGTTCTTCTAAATCAAAAGTCCAAATGTTAAATTTACTCTTTAAAAAAAGAGCAAAGGCTTCACTATCAACGAATTCAGTTTTTATTTTTTCATCGGGACACGAACTGTAAGCTTGAATCCAAAAATCAAATTGCTGAACATCGACTTCATCCTTTTCCCATAAATCAAGATCGAGAAAAACTTGTCTTTGCTCCTTGCTTAATCTCGGCAAAAGTTCAGCCACTTTTTCGGGCTGTTGATTTTTAAAAACAACATACAATGGTTGAATTGGAATATTAACTAATGATCCAGATTGATCGAGCATCTCTTCGATCGCTTCCATTGAACGATAGCTTTCAGACTCACTAAAAAGGGCAAAAAAGAAATCTTTTGTCATAAGCTTTTGATATAACAGATCAGGAAGGAAACTAGCAAGTTACTTTTCTTCAAAATCAAATAAGTTAAGCTGAATTGGCCCAGCTTTGGCCACTTCTGGCATAAATTCATGACCATAGTGGATTGCTTCCTTCTCATCGAGTAAAGACTGAAGATTGTGGGAATTGAGCCCTTCACGACTCAGCCATCGCTCAATTTGCTCTTCTTTTAGAAAGAGAGGACAGCGGTCATGTCCAACTTCAAGAACTTCAGGTGGAGGATCGTCTGTGATCAAGGCAAATGAATCAAAATTCAAATTATTCTTGCTTCTAAATTGGGAATACAAAACGGGAGCCCACATCAATTCCCTTCCCTCTGGAAAAAAACGGACCAATCTTTTCTTTGAATCTTTCTCTACCCATTCATAGAAATGAGAGAAAACGAAAAGGCCATGCTGTTTGAGTATAAGTCGATTCCAAGACTGTCGATTAAACAGAGAGTCCCGACGAGCATTAAAAAGATTATACTGTGAGGGAACTTCTTCTTTTGAAAATTCAGGACGGACTCGATAGCGCATGGGCCGAATAATTCTCTTGCTACCAACTTTTACGATAATGGGAGCTATACCATTAGGAAAAAGCCGCGATGATGGGGTAGATTCTTGGAAAAAAAGCTGTGGCCATTGCTTGACCATTTTAGCGGCGACAAAGAAGGCTTCATGTTCAACTTCAGCCTTAAATAAGCGTGAAAGTTTGATGAGGTCTTTTTCCATTTCTACTGAAAAGCACATATTCTCAACTATAGGGCGATTGTCCATATATTATCAAGTATTTGCTGACATTGATTAGGGTTGTCAAATGTCCCCGAAAAAGCTAATTTACGCACTTTAGTCTTAGTCATTTAGAGGTTCCTATGCGTCAAGATTTTACCTATACAGGAAATGCAAATCCCCACGCCATTAGAGGTCGTGAAATCATAAAAAAATACCCTCAGGTTAGAGCTTTGATGAAGCCTTATCCGCTTTCGGCCCTCTATATTTCTTTGATTGTTATTTTGCAGTTTGGTTTGGGAATTTGGTTTTCTCAAAGTGAAATGTCTTGGCTGACAATTACCCTAGCAGCTTTTTTTATTGGTGCATTCGCCAACCACGCACTTTTCGTAATGATACACGAAGCTTGTCACGATGTTATTGTTAAATCTCGTTGGGCGAATAAAGTTTGGGGCATCATCTGCAATGTTCCTCAAGGCTTTCCTTCGGCCATTAGCTTTCGAACTTATCACTTGCTTCATCATGCTCATCTCAATGAATACGATTTTGATGCTGATCTTGCCTTTCATAAAGAGGCCAAGTGGGTTGGAAACTCAAGAATCAAAAAAGCCTTATGGTTTGTGGTTTTCATGTTCATTGAAGCCGTTCGTCCAGCTCGCTTGAAAAAAGGTAAAGTTTTTGACTCTTGGATGGTTGCCAATATTATCATTGTTATTGGTATAGACTATGCGACTTATCATTTTTTTGGGATGAAAGCGTTAGGCTATTTACTCATCTCTTCTTTCTTCTCTGTTGGGCTTCACCCAGTAGGAGCGAGATGGATTCAAGAACATTATACTTTTAAAGCAGGTCAAGAAACTTATTCTTATTATGGTCCCTGTAATCTTGTGGCCTTTAATATTGGCTACCACAATGAACACCATGACCTTTTTAGAATTCCTTGGGTTCATCTCCCAACTCTAAAAAAGATGGCGCCTGAGTTTTATGAACCCCTTTACTCTCACAAGTCTTGGACCAAATTATTGATTGCTTTCATTTGGCGTAAGGATATGGATCTTTATGCGAGAATCGTTCGCAATCGTCACGATGATGATTCTCGTGATGTTCAGGAAATCAAAGAGATGCCAGTTAAAACGGAACTGATTGAAGGGCGAGCTTAATGGAATATAGAAATCTAGGCGGCTCAGGACTCTTTGTTTCCTCTCTCTCTTTCGGAACATGGGTCACTTTCAAAACACAAGTAGATCTCCCTCTATCTGCTCATATGATGGCAAGGGCCTATGAACGAGGAGTCAACTTCTTCGACAATGCAGAGACCTATGCAGACGGCGACAGTGAAGTGATTATGGGTAAATCGCTCAAAGAACTTAATTGGGATCGTTCAACTTATATTGTTTCAAGTAAAGTTTTTTGGGGCGGAAAACAACCCACTCAAATGGGACTTTCAAGAAAGCATGTCATTGAAGCTTGCCATCAATCATTAAAGCGTTTTGGGCTCGACTACATTGATCTCTTTTATTGTCACAGACCTGACAGGGATACTCCTATCCTTGAAACAGTTCGAGCAATGGATATTTTAGTAAGGCAGGGAAAAATTCTTTATTGGGGAACTTCTGAATGGGAAGCACACCAAATTGTTGAAGCCCAAGAGTTAGCAAAAGCAAATTACTTAACTCCTCCGACAGTAGAGCAGCCTCAGTACAATCTTTTTGAGCGTCAAAAAGTTGAGAAGGATTATTCTTCACTTTATTCCAAGTACAATATGGGCCTGACGACATGGTCTCCCCTTTCTTCTGGAATTTTGACAGGTAAATACAAAAATGGCGTTCCTGAAAATTCACGTTTATCTCTTGAACATCTCGCTTGGCTTAAGGATCACTTTTTTAATCAAGAAAGAAAAAATAAATTAGAAATTGCTCATCAACTTGAAAATATCTCAACTGAACTTGGAACAAGTTTAGCAAAATTATCTATAGCTTGGTGCTTAAAGAATCAAAATGTCTCTTCTGTTATTTTAGGTGCAAGCAACATGAAGCAGCTTGATGAGAATTTAGATGCCCTCGATATTATTCCTCTTATCGATTCTTCAGTTTTAGAAAAAATTGAGAACGTCATGGGTAATAAACCAAGTAGTGATGTCAACTTCAAGGCATTCTAGCTTATAAGACTTTGAAATCAATAATGACGCTGACTCTTTCAGACTCTTTTTCTCGGTCTTAATCTTCTTTATATAAGTTCATGAAATTCCGAAAAGACACTTATGAAATTTTTAATATTGATTTCGCTGATCATTCTATCTCAACCCTCTTGGGCAATAGAATCTGTTAATCAACAGATCAACTCGAGCTTGAGTCTATTATCGCCAAATGGCGAATCGATGCAACTCGAGCGTCACAACTATATTCGACTTGATGGCGATCCAGTCAAAAATCTTTCGACATGGTATCAAAATGTTCAAGTTGTGGATGATGACGGGCAAGCTGTTTCAGATGAAAAATACAAGGTCAGTCAAAAGTACTTATTCAAATCGATTTCAGATGAAATTGAAACTTCTCTTCCTCTCATCGATACAAAGAAAGGTTTGCAATTCAGGTCTCCAGAGGGAACTCGATACGTCGTTCTAGGAAAAGAAAAAGGGAGAAAAGAACACTACCTTGTTGTCATGGTCAATGCAGAAGGAGAAGTCATTTCAAAAAAGGGTGAGCCACTAACTCAAATTGATGGCAACAGTATCTATAAAATTGAAGCTGGAACGTATGAGGAAGCAGCTCTGAAATCAAAGCTAGGCACATTGGTCTCCCTTCAGTTTGACTTTCCTAATTGGTATCGTCCTCCAAGTGGTAAGTGTATTTCAACTCAAGCTGACAACAATTCGGAAAGACCAAAATCAAGAACTGGAAGAAAACCTGCCGGCGTCGTAAATACCGATCCAAGTAAAAGTCCCTATAAAAAGTTAATGGACATTAGAAACTCCATTAAAGGGAAAAAATCTTGTCAGAATGAAATGAGAAAAAAATCAGAGGAACTGCTGCAAAATACTGAATGGGCTGGACTCAACATAGAACAAAGAGCATCAAAAATATCAAACCTCTCAAAAGATGTCGTTACTGAAATCAAGAAAGACAAAGTAAAGGCAAGTGGGAATTTCAGTCGAGACCTCTTTAACCCAAATGTGATTCATCCTTTAATCACTCCTGCCCTATTGAGCTGTATCTCTTACCAAGAGACAAGAGGTTTATTGAATCCCATTAATATGAACTACACCTATTGTAATAATACAAAAGGCATGGTTTCAACTGCTCATGGACTTCATCACGTAGTCAGAAAAACATTAACGTGGCTGAAGACACATGTTGAAGGCGATCAAATTCCATTAACTTCAAAGTACTCTTCGCCATTTTCAGATCTATCACCAAGAGAACTGCACGAGGCATCAAGTAGCTCCGCAGAAGTTCAACTTGAAATCATGCTTCGAGTAATGAACTTTAACATCAAGCATATTGATTGGAAGAATAAGGGTAAATTAAAAGGCAATGCTCTTTTAAAAAAAGCTATTGTTGCTTATGATCAGGACTCTCAATCCCAATATATCAGTAATGTTCTTGATAGATGCTTACCTTGTATGAACAGCATTAAGAGTTCAAATGAAGCTCCGGGGTGTTATGAAAAACTTAAATAATCTCATCCTCATTTTTGTAATGATGACCAGCACCGTTTTTGCTGAAGATCTTTTTCAAAAGATGCGTGGTCTAAAAGTCGTTTCTTATTCGAAGTTAGGTCATGAAAGTGATGAGTATGAAGCCATCGTCGTTGAAGAAAAGGCTGATCACTTGCTTAAAGTTATCAATAAGAAAGGAGAAGATATTCTAACTGATAGTTACCCCATACTTACTGATTCTTTCCAAGAATTAAGGTCTGTTGATATTGGTGATGAACTTAGTCCCTATATACTTGTGGTTACACAAAGAGGAATTCATGGTGAAAATCTTTTGATATATTCTTTGCCAAAAAGAAAGCTCGTTAAAAATTATACAAGTACGATGCCCATCTCTTGGCAAGTTTTTGAAGATCATATTAGTATTCAAGCGTATGGTCCGAAACAAAGCAGTGGAGAAGAAGCAAAACAAAATTTTACTTACCCGATCAAATAGAAATAGGTTTATTATGGAAACGACAACATCTAATGAAATAACTAAAACGAGGAAAAATCTTCATATACCAAGAAGACTTTTTCATATGTCAGCAGGTTCTGGTGTCGCAATTATTTATGTTCTCTTTCTATCCAGAGAAAAGGCCATCACCATTTTAGGAATTGCCGCCAGTTTGGTTTATCTCCTCGAGCAAATTCGAATTAATTATCCTCACATTGCCAATAAGCTAGCTCCATTCATGAAGTATCTCTATCGTGCAGAAGAACAACTCAAAGAAAGCGCCGGCGTTCCAATGGCCATGGGATTTTTGTTGACCATATTTACCTTTCCAAAGCTCATCGCAGTAACTGCTGTTTTCACGCTTGCTATTTCTGATCCACTCTCTGCATTGATCGGGATTAGCTACGGAAAAACACATATCGTCAAAGAAAAGTCCTTAGAAGGCTCTTTGGCCTTTCTCTCTTCGAGTTTTATCATCACTCTCCTAACCTTTTCTATTGGCTCTGATTTTTCAACTTGGCGGGTTTGGCTTATGGCCGTACTCACTTCAATTTCAGTATCAGCCTTTGAAATGCTACCCATTAAAATCGATGACAACCTAACCATTCCTCTGGCGATGGGTACCTTTTTAAGTCTTTATTGCTGGCTATTAGGTATTAATCTCTGATGGAGAAGAAATTAGTTCAAACCATAATTCCTATCGAGTATGAAATACGCAAAAGTGATGAAGAAACTCAAGTCATAATCTTACTTCATGGTTATGGTCAAAAAGCGAACTTCATGTTTAAAAACTTTGCTCATTTAATGCCTAAAAATGCAACCGTCATTGCCCCTCAAGGTCCTTATCCTTTAGTTAACCAGTTTCCACTAGCAAAGAGGAAAGAAGAGGATGAGCTTTTTTCAGGATTTGCTTGGTATTTTTTTGATGCTCAGACGGGTCAATTTCCTATTGATTATCAAACACCTTCTCTCGCGCTTGCCAATTTACTCATTGAACTCGGTCTAGATAAAAAACCAACTTCAATTCTATCTTATTCTCAAGGAGCTTACCTATCTCTTTTCTGCGCAGAACGAATGAGCCAAGTTCAAAAAATCATTGGCATTAATGGCGCTTGGAGATGGGATAAATTAGTGAAAGAAATTAATGCTGAAGTGATCTCTCTCAATGGTGAGCACGATCTTATAGTGGATCCTGTAAAGTCGAAACTAGGTCATGAAAAACTATTAGAGAATGGTTGCACCGGGGAATTTAGAATAATTGCAAAAGAAACTCACAAGCTCTCTGATTCTCTTATCAAAGAAGCTTGTAAGTATATTAGAGTCTAGATAATCATTTCAAACATTTTACATTCAGGTAGATCATAACTTTTTTGAGCTTTTTTAACGTACTTATTATCATCATCATTACCTAAAATACTTACTTCAAATTGAGTGGCACCTTGCTCTAAAATGATATTCCTTTTAAGATTACCAAAGCGATCTCTAAGATTCTCTTCTTTCGTTATCAAATTTGATTTATAGAGAAGTTGAAAGGCATACTCTTCACAGCTTCTTTCCACAACCACGTTTCCAAAAGTCGGTTGGTTAGAGTCAATAATCATACAGTCACTCATTCCTAGCTCAGAGCTGAAACATTCTCTTTTGACCGTTTTCCACTTCACACAAACTCTTTCCGGAACGATACTTCTGATCATATTATTCTCTGCACGACAAACGCGATTTACCGAAAGTCTAACTCCAGAGAGATCAATTTGAGGCCAAGCAAATTTGAATCCTGTTTCATTTTCAATGCTGCTCCAATCAAATGCAGGTCTTTTGTGTTGAAAGTATTGGTCGATATACTCTAACATTTTAATTTCTTCTTCAGTTAAGCGAGAACTTGAACCACCAGAGAGTCCGCCAGAAGTTGAATCTGTATCAGTTGATGTGTAGTTACTCATTGGTTGTGCAAAGGCATCTTGTGATTGAAATATACTTAATCCGCCAAGCAAAAGACCAAAAACTAAGACGATTGATTTGAGTTGTCCTAGTAGTAATTGAAAAACATAGCGATTTCCAGGCTGCCCTTTTGCTTTTTTACGTTTTTCAATAACTTCTTGCGCCTTCTTTAAAGCTTCATCGAAAACAACTGATAATTCCTGATATCCAGATTCATCAAGGTCATTGATTTCAAATCTAAATTTCCCTTTAAGTTCTCCATGTTGGAATTTTTCCTTTTGATCATCAATAATTTCCTTCATGAGATCATATGAAGCGTTGCGAGTTATAACAGGTGAACATTTTCCAACTTTAAACATTCTATCTTCTTGAACGATCACATCCTCTTTAATAAGAGTCTTGAGCTTTTTTACAACATCTCGGCCATATTCAACCATGAGTTCTTCTTGTGAAATTCCCAACTGCTCGCGATTGACGATATCAACATAGGCATTCATCAAATTTAAATCATTGGCCAAAAGATTAGAAATTCTTTCATTTAGATTTATGACACTTTCTTTATTTTCAACTTTGTCATGAACTTCGAGATATTCTTCAGACACTCTCATGTTATAGATATGGGCCCATTTTCTTCTCGTCATAGTGTCAAGGCCACAGATCTTCAAAATGCGCAGACCTAGGTTTAATGCAGGAAGAGTTTTTCCATTTTTAATTTCTGAAAGATGTCCTTTTGAGACTCCGAGTTGCCCCGCCATTTGAGACAAAGAAATAGATCCTAACTCTAAGAATTTATTTAATTCAAAGATGAGAGTATCGACGTGGATTTCTTGGGTCATCATAGATTCTTCCTTATGCTCTTTTATAGAATTCAGGATTTTATATCACGGCGCGTTAAATATTGAAAACTAGGTGATTCCTTTTTACAGGGCTGTCAAAAAAACCGCCGAAAATGAGTCATTTCTAACCTTTCCGGCGGTGGATTTTGGGGTGGGAAATCTATGGGTTTTCTACCAACATTTCCTAAGAGACAAAGCGTTCGGGTATTGGCTTTCCCCCCCTCTCTCCGATATTCCACAAAAAGGGCTCTCAGTTCTTCCTGTGGCAACATCTACAACATTCGTGAGATGTCATCGAGTTACGTGGTGGTGAACGCTTTAATCATGAAATGAGATTCAGTGCGAGCAAAGTGACCATGTATGAAAAGAAGCGCTGTTTTTTTGAGCAAACAGCGCAACTAAAGAATGATTAAAAACAAAGAGTTGGCCATGATTGTGTTTTCAGAAGCTAGAAATTCTTTTATTTACACTGATTTATAATCTTAATCAGCTCACTTCTCTCGTCACATTTAAAATGACCAATTCTTTGGCAAACGTAATCAATACAAGAAACATCATAGAAACCACTACAGGCGACGGCCAATTCTGAGATTTCTGAGAATTCATTATATTCAAAAGAATTGAGCTTAGAAGTAGCTGCTTTAAGACATCGATCACCAAAGTTTCCTTTACAAACATTAAACATCGCCTCGAGTTCGTCCTGATCGTCGCATTCAAAAGTCGACAACCGAGAACATGCATACTTCACACACGTTTGCCTGTCTGGCATTGGGTAGCAATCGTCATGCTTTATTCCTGAGTCAGAGATAAAGTTAATAAACTCAAGTTGATGAAAGGACCTCACTGCATTTGAGACTTCATCTGCGTGAGAAGACAGAGATAGTAAGCTTACTAATGCTAAAACAAAAAATTTCATATAAACCCCTCTTAGTATAAAAAAGGCTATCAGCGGTGAAGTGTCTTGAATATCCACAAAGCGTCATCCGTAAATGTAACTATTACAAATAGGCCCGAAACATCATTATATAATGATAGCTTTTTTCCATGAAAAAATTGATTTTTGCCCTCCTTTTTGTCAGCACTTCTGTATATGCTCAAGATGATTCTTTCGATCGTTTAGTAAAACAAAAAAAGTATGCTGAAGCTTTAAAAATTGTTTGTCACAAGTTTCCAATCAATTGCAAAAAAGTGAAAATAAAAAAGCCTGGAGAACTTGAAGAAGCTTATGCTGTAACCGCTAATTATACTAATTCCATTTCTCTATCAGAGAGCGCTTTTGAGTATAATGGAAGACCTCATGAAGGTTGGTTGGCAGCGATTATTGGGCATGAAAATATTCATCAAGAACAATCAATGTATGTCAGGCAAGTCGCAGGAGTACAGATCCGATTCTTGAGTAATTATTATTGGGAGGCCCTATTAGAATATGAAGCTTGGGCCCATATGTATATTCACTCCAAAAGATATCAACTTTCACCAGATATGCTTGATGAAATAAAATACAATATGGATGATTTTCAGAGCATGATCGATAAGCAATAACATGCTCCCATGATTGGGAATGTAAACAACTCTCTTGGAAAAATGATTCATCACTTCTCAAGTGAAGGACTTCAATAAATAACTTTGAAGCACACAAAAAGTTGGCGATTTTCGAACTCTTGAGTTAGCTCTTCAGCACCTACTAAAAAAGACTTAAGCTCTTAATATGTAAAGCTTTGTGGCCCTAGTTCGGCTTTCAGCTTGAGGTCAAACGTCAGGATGTTATGATTTCTACATAAGAAAATAGGTCAAAGGACTTTTTGGTTTGAGTTGTACGTCCGCACGCAGTTGAATGTAAGTTGAGGCAAACCCAAGACGAGACCGGAAAAGAGTTATTACTCACTCACGTAATTGATGGGCTTATCGATTGCGAGTTCCGGCACTTAATTGAGGTTGTCCATGACATTCATAACGAAGATCAACAGACACTTAAGTTTGATCCTGCTCATTGCCGCACTTTCCGGTTGTAATCAGCAAGAATTTTATCAGAAAGAATTCCTCGAAGGCGTGGGAGTTCCTGATGATCATAAACTAAAAGATCCAGCAGCAATTCCAGACGATCCATCAACAGGTGGAACAGTAACTGATCCAGGAACTGGTGGCGGAACTACTGATCCAGGAACTGGTGGCGGAACTACTGATCCAGGAACTGGTGGCGGAACTACTGATCCAGGAACTGGTGGCGGAACGACTGATCCACAACCAGGTGTTTGTGGAACCGGAACACTTACAGACGCATCAGATACATTTGTTCAAAACGTAGCACAAGAAGCTAAAGTTGATATCCTTTGGGTTATTGATAACTCAGGTTCAATGGGTGATGAACAAGATGCTCTCGCTTATAACTTTGAAGCCTTCATTGGTAACTTCTTAAATCGTGGCGTGGATTTCAAAATGGGAATCACAACTACTGATGGAAGAAGTAATTATTCAGGTATCGCCCGTGGTGATCTTAACGCTTTAACTTCTCAAGCAGCTGCTCAAGATGAAGCGACCTTTCTTAACAACTTTAAGAATTGGGTAAAAGTAGGAACAAACGGATCAGGTACAGAGATGGGCTTAAAAACATCACAGGACTTTTTAAATAGATATTCTGCAAGCTGGATGAGACAAGATGCTTATTTGGTTATCGTTCACTTATCTGATGAGCAAGATCAATCTCCGAATGCTGTATCAAACTACGTGGATGGTATTAAAGCACTAAAAGGTAACAGCGGTTTTTTAAAATCATACTCAATCGTAACAACTGAGATCATTCCTAACAAACAATGGGAAACTCTTGGAACACGTTACACTGACTTTACAAATGCTATTGGTGGTACTGTTTCTGACATTCACCAAGACTTTTACACTACACTGAATGACATTGGTGCTCAGATCTTGAACCTTCTTGATAGTTTCCCACTTTCAGGTGTTCCATTGAATAGTCAAATTCAAGTGACTGTAAACGGACAAGCTGTAACTAGTGGATGGACTTACGATGCTGTTAACAGAGTTGTTAAGTTTGACCAAACAGCTATCCCTAATGCAGGTTCGATCGTGGTTGGATATTATCAAAAATGTGTTGGAGGCAATTAGTGCGAACTTTAGCAAAACTCTCAATATTACTGATGGTGGCCTGGCAAATTGCCGGGCCATCTTCTCTCCTCGCGGCTGAGAAAGATTTGTACGACTATCTTTGGTTAGATCCAGATAAAAAAGTCTACGTTCTTCAGAATAAAATTTATAAGAAAGCTCACTCTGTCTACGCCCAACTAGGTTATATCTACGGACTCTCTAGTGACTATACTGACGCAAGTGGCGTTCATTTCTCGACTGGTTATTACTTTAACGAAGAATGGGCACTAGAACTTATGTACAATAGTTACTCAAATAAATTTAACGATGCTTATCAAAGTCTTCAGAGCATTAATCAGTCTGTTCCTTTTGTAAGACAGCTTGAGAAATCTTATGGCGCACTTGCAGTATGGGCCCCTTTCTACGGGAAAATAAATACTTTTAATAAAATTATTTATTTTGACTGGCACTTTGGACTAGGCTTAGGAAAGGTTGAAACTTCTTCAAATGCTCTCACTGTGGCTTCAACAACGACAGCAGATAACTATAGAAAAGAAAGCTATACCGGAATCTTGGGAAAAACGGGTGTACGCGTTCACGTTAACAAAAGATGGCACGTTGATCTTTCTTATCTAAGAACGACCTACCAAGCTCCTGGCCCCCTACTTCCTAATCGCGCGCAGACAGACAAGTGGCGTGCAAATGGTGATGTTATCTTTTCTGTTGGTTTTTCATTTTAAGAGGATTTAATGAAGTTGAAAGTCGCACTATTACTATTAAGTTTTTTAGCGATTCCAGTCGCAAAGGCTGATCTCGTAAAAGCTGAAAAAATATACTTTAGTAAAAATACTAAATTTCGCAATATTCTGGTTGCGCAAGAGTTATACAAATCCAAAGCTTTTTATTCTGCGGCCATCTTTGCCAAAGAACACTTAGTAACCGACAAGGTAATGACTCCAGAGCTCGAAGATATGTTGGAGACTTTGATTTTAAAAACTGGGACATTGAGCTTTTTTACATTGAGTGATGAGATCCTCGATCAAAAAGATTCTCCTTCCTTGAGATTCATCTTGGGCTTAAAAAGCATTCATTACGAAAGATATAACAAGGCCATTGCTGCCCTTAAAGATTTTCCTAAGGATCACCGTTTTACACCAGAAGCTTATCTCATGTTAGGTACCGCTTATAATATTCTAGGCAAGCATAATGAAAGTATTCAAGCCTATGGAAGCTGCATCCAACTTTCTTCAAAAATTGAGAAAGAAGCAAAAGTAGAACGCTTAGAGAGATACTTTGGTATCATTAGAGAATCATGTGTTATTCACAAAGCTCGTTCACTCTTTAGACACAAAAAATATGAAGAAGCTCTTGCCATTTATGAAGAAATTCCAAAGACTAGTTATCGCTGGCCTTATCTCCTCTTAGAGAAAGCTTGGACTAGTTATTATTTAAAAGACTATAACCGAACCCTTGGTCTTTTAACCACATACAAGTCCCCCCTTCTGACTTCATATTTTTTTCCTGAGGCTGAAGTATTGTCTGCTCTCTCTTATTTTAGACTTTGCCTCTGGGATGACACCATGGTGATGGTCGATCAATACTACAAAGTTTATAAACCTCAGTCAGATGCTTTGAAGAAATTTATTCTTAAGGAAAAGAATTCTCAAACATTCTTTTTAAAAATGATGCTCTCTCCAATTCGCGAGCAAGAGCATTTGAATCCCTATATTCGAAACCTCATTACTCAAACTCGTAAAAAAGTAAAATTTTCTCTCGATCTTATTAACTATAAGAAAGCTCAAAATGAGTTTAAGCAATTAAGTGAAAGAAAGAAACGCTCTGCATTTGTTAATCTTTTAACTGAAGAATTGAAAGGAATCGTTTCTTGGAGAACGAAACATTTGAATCATTATATTAAAAAAGAGATGTTTGACTTTGTGAATGATATTCACCGTTTCTCATATGAAATGTTTAATATCAAACTAGAAGTGATGTCACTTAAGAGAGATCTCCTTTATTCAAACGAAAAGCTTGTAGCCGATCGTAGTCGAGGAGATTATTCAAATGTTAATCGAAAAATAGATCAGCATTTTTATCACTTTGATGGTGAATTTTGGGGAGATGAATTGGGAGATTATTCTTTTGGTCTCAAAAGCAATTGCGAAAGAGTTGAATCAAAAGAAGAATCTCTACAAGGAGCAAGACGATGAGAATAATTCTTTTAGTCCTTCTCTTGTCTTCCAATGCCTGGTCTCAAGATGAAGTGATTCATAAAAATGGTGAGAAAGTTATCGTAAAATATAAGCAATACGAAACCTTTGATCTCGGGGACCTCGAGATTAAAGGTGAAGTCATTGCACCCGGCGATTTATCAGTTAAGGAACGTGAGCGGAAGATCTTTGGCCGGACCCTTTTTGATCGGGATGATTTCAATCCTGAAATCCGTGAGGACATTAAGAACTTAAGGTAGAAAACCTTAGGAAAAAGCTTGTCATTACAGAAGGTTGCATGCCAACTTTTTTAATCAAGTTTATTCTGGGGATGCCCGATAAGTTTACCAGACTACTTTAGTTGGAGGAGATATGGAAGAACAGATGGTTCAAGCGGCCACAGACCCGAGTTTTATTAAGAGTGTTGCCATGTTTATGAGCGAGGGTGGTATCTTCATGTGGATCATCGCCGGTGTATGGTGCTTTGGTCTAGCGATTGCCATTGAACGTGTTAAAAGCATGTTCGCTTACGATATTGATGGATCGTCTTTAATGAATCTTATTAAGAAGCACGTTCTTGGTAATGAAGTTCAAAAAGGGATTCAACATTGTTCAAACTCCAAAGCTCTTTTACCAATGGTTTTGAAAAGTGCTCTTAAACGGGCCAATCAAACCAAAGAACAAATTATGGATGCGGTTGAAGCAACAGTCCTAGAAGTTGTTCCACGAATCGATAAGAGAATGAGCTATATTGGTCTTTGCGCCAACATCTCTACTCTATTAGGACTTTTAGGAACCATTCAAGGTCTTATTGAGTCGTTCGCTGCAGTTGCCGGTGCTGATCCTGCATCAAAAGCCAAACTTCTGGCCATGGGTATTTCAAAGGCCATGAACACGACAGCTCTCGGACTAGTAGCAGCTATTTCGTTAATGGTTGTTCATGCCGTACTTGCAAACAAATCAGAAAAAATTGTTGCTGAAATTGAAGAATATTCAATCAAGCTCATCGATCTTTTGGGAACAAAGAAGAACCATGTTCGTCCACAAGAAGATAGCGAAGCTGCATAATTAAAAGCTGGGGAATAAGATGCGTATACCACGTAAAAAACATAAGATCGTAAAACCAAACATCATTCCAATCATGGATGCGGTTTTTATCTTTATTTTCTTTCTTCTGATGTCAGCTCAGTTCCTCCAAATCTATGAGATTGGCTCAGATGCACCAGCTGTTAAAACAATTACTGAAAAAGAAGAAGACAAGAAAAAGCCTCTTAATTTAACTCTTGAAGTGAGCAAAACAGAGGTGGTGGTTAAAACGGGTCTCGATGGAAACGTATTTAGGAAAATCGCTGCTATAGACGGTGAACCTAATATTCTGGAAATCAATAAAGTTTTAATGGAAATTAAAAAAGATCATGTTGATGAAACATCAGTCATCATCAAACCTCAAAACAATGTAGACTACAAGAAAATTGTTTGGGTAATGGATGCCTGTAGAGAAATAGAAAAGAATCAGCCTACGATTGTGACAAAAAATGACAAAGGCGCAACGGTACAAACGAGAAAGCTTTTTGAACAGATTATTTTCGAAACAATGTAGGAAATAGATTATGAGAATGAAAAGATTTAAAAAATTGAAAAGAGAAAAAGAGCCAATGGAAGTTGACATTACTTCCCTCCTCGATATTCTGACAATTCTTCTCGTTTTTCTTTTACAAAGTTACAACGCTTCCGATCTTACTCTTGATGTAGCTGAAAAAATTGAACTCCCAAAATCAAAATCTGAAGCTTATGGCCACGCTTCCGTGATCGTCCAAGTAGGCAAGGATTACGATCTTTGGATTAACAATCATAAGATTGGCAAAGCATCAGCGAGTGGAGACAAAATAGAAATCCTTTATGATGAATTATTAAAAGAGAAAGAAAAGGAAAAAAAGGAGTTAGAGCAATCGAGAACTGTCGCCAGTGCAAACGGAAAAGCGCCAGAAGAAAAGAAAACGATTAACTTAGTTTTAGACCAGTCTATCCCTTATGAAGTCATGAAAAAAGTTATGCACACATCAGCATTAGCAGGTTATCCAGAATTTAAATTCATTGTCCAAGGAAACTTTTAAATATGAAGATCATTCTGATCCTCACATTATCGCTCCTCGCTTCAGCAAACGCAGCTTCAAAGAAAGCGAAGCGTAGTCCTGCGTCTAAAAAATCAACAACGAAGTATGTTGATTCGCTCGCAAAGGATACAAAGATGCCACCTAAATGGTATCAGCTCATGCATCTCATTGAAGAAGAGAGAAAAACCATTGTCTCTCTTGGAAGACTCTCCCCTCGTCTCAAGTATCGAATACTCGAGTTGGAAAGTGAAAGAATAAAGCTTTTAAAAGAAAGAGAAAATGCTCGTTTTTTAAGCTCATCTTTTGAAGAGAGAAAAAAATACGGCAAAGATAAATTTTTTGAAGAATCAAAGCATTTGGCCATCAAAGTGATGAAAGATGGAATGGCCATGATTAAAAATTATCCAGAGTATCGAGACAATGCAGCGATCTATTATACTCTTGCACTGAATTCAAGAGACTATGGTGATGATAAGTTAACTGAACCCTTTCTTCACCGATCTTTAAAACTCGCACGTCCAGATAGTCCTCTTATTCATCTCATTAAGTCATCACTTGCTGAATACTACTACAACGGGAAAAAATATCCTCAGGCCATCAAGTACTACAATGATGTTTTGGTAAACAAAAAAGATGATTGGTACAGCAAGCATTTATTGAATGCGGCTTGGTGCCATTTTAAATTAAATAATTACAATCAAGCTATCGACTATATGAAGGAAGCTTTCAATGTTGGAAAGAATGCTCCCTATATCAACGTTGGCGATCAAGTGTTGGAAGCCATTGGGGTCTTCCATGTTTATGCTCAAAGAGTTGAAGAAGGCGTCTCATTCTATTTAGATGCGACTCCTGAGCCAGGTCAATACTTGATTCGAATGGCGCGTAAATGTGCTGACAATGGAAGCTTTGAGCAAGTGAAGCACATTATGAAAAGTGCTCTAAGCAATGCCATTTCAAAAGAAAATCGAAAAGAACAAGTGACTATTCATCTTTCTGAATTGGAATTTTATCGAAATTTTAAACGTTTTGACATGTACAAGGAAACAGTCGCTTCTCTTACAAATCTTCATAAAAAGCAACCTCTTGAAGAAGAACCAAGACTTGAGGCCGTTGAGAAAATCAAATCTTTAACTGGCGTTCTCCAGTTGGATCTTTCAAAGAACAAAAGATTCACATCTGTTGATTATGAGCCTAGCAAACTTAATGACATTATAGACTATTTTGATTATCTCCAAGCTCTCGATGAAAGAGAATCTGATAGCTATCGTTATTTTCAAGGTGAGACATTGTTTTCAGTAGCCGAACTGGTTAAAGCTTTTGATGCCTACAAAGGAGCGCTTGAGTTTTCAAAATCCAAGCATGAAAAGTATATTGCAAGTAAAAAAGAGCACGCGAAGAATCCTAAATTCGTTTCCAAAGATACTTTAACTGCCGAAGAACTTGAGAAGATGGATAAGCTTCAAAGAAAAACTATGGATGCTTTATTAGTTATCTTAGAAAATGCAAAATTTAAGCCCACTGAAGCTAGAGAAAATACTCTCTATGCTTACGAAAACCATCTCAATCTATGGCCAAAAGAAGAGAGAAGCCGTCTCATTTTTCAAAAACTTTATAACCTGAGATTTGAGAAAAAAGAAATTTCTGAAACTTTGGATGTCATTGAACGTTATAGAGTTACTTTTAAAGAAGATGGCGAATCACAAAGAGCAATGCTCTCTAAAGTAATTGATCATTATGTTAAGCAAAAGGATTCAAACTCGCTAGCGATTTGGATCAACAAAATGAATACAGGCTATCTCAGCTTTGATAAACCGACGATTGAGAAAGCCACAGTCATTCTTGGTGGAATTCTCTTTGAAAATTTTCAAAAAATGGAGAAAGAAGGAAACAAGTCTGAAGCTATTAAAGGTTATTTGTCCTTATATGAAGATAAGCGATATCCTTCCAAAATTAAGGCCAATGCTGCTTTTAATGCGGCCCTACTCGCACTTCAGTTACAAGATGTGAAAACTAGTTCAGAGTGGTTTAAGGCATCATTTAAACACTTTGAAAAGAAAGAGGCATTAAAACTATCTCCAAAGATTTTCGCTTTTGTTCAAGAACTTGTTTTACTCCAAGATCTCGACACTGCAGTGGACAATGGACAATATTACTTCAATAAGTTTTGCTCTGAAAAGTTTAAGAACAAAAATGAACTTTACGAAATCATTGTTAAAGCGAATGTTCTTTCGAAAGAAGAGTCATTTGACCAAAAATTCATGTCAAAATCAGGCAAATGTGGAATTAGCGCAAGTAAAATCTCGCAAACGGAATTGGGACTTGCCTCTCACTTTGCTCAAAACAGAAATTATAAGGGACTCTTTTCTTTCTATAATAAGTTTCAGTCAAAAGAGGAATTTAAGGATCTTTTCAATACCGCTCTTGTTTCTTACTATTGGGATGCAAAAGAGCACAACCTTTCGAACTTAGAAAAAATGACTTGGAAAATGATGAGAGAAAGATCGAAGTCTTCTCTTTCAAGTCAGGACATTAATAATGAACTGGTGTGGGCAGATGATTACCATTCATATCAAAAAAGTTGGAATCCTCAATCTTTTGCTAGATTCACTTCAAGTAAGCCTTTTAATGAAGAGCTTTTCACTCAAGAACTCCAAGCCAAAATTGAAAGACTCACCCTTCTTATTAAAGAATCAAAGCAATTGATTAAAACCGGCCACCCTTATTACATGCCTGCCACTTACATTAATATTATTGATTCTTATGAAGCAGCCATTACTTCAATTAAAGAATTTACTCCCATTGGCATGCCTGATGAATATGTGACTGGATTTAAAGAGCAGCTTGCTGGTCTAGCAGACGGTCTTATAAAAGAGAAAAATAAGCACTTTAGAAATGCTCAAAAAGTGATGAAAGCTCCACTACTGTCTGAATTCCATAAGTTCTTCACCCCTTCCGGTGAGAAAGTTCGAAACTTTCAGATTCGTCATCCAGCTAACCTTATGGTGACAACTTCCGATATGGGAGGTAATCCATAATGAAGAAGCTCTTAACAATTCTACCACTTTTATTTATTTACTCCTGTGCAACAGGAAGCCGAGATTCAGCTCGTGTGCTCAACTCAGATAAAGACTTGCTAGCAGTAGAATCCTTTCAAAGATTATCTTCCAATGCGCTCGAGCAGCTTTCTTCTCAATCTGAATACTCAGGAGTGGTAAAGTGTTATCAGGGCAAAATTGATAAGGGACTAGAGATCTTAAGATCGCAGCTTAATACCAGAAGAAAAGATCCGAGCTACTGGAACTCAATGTCCGTATGCTATATTCGCAAGGCTGAATTCGCAAAAGCCCAATTCTACTTGGAAACAGGATTATCGCTAGTTTCAAATAAAGACCAAGCTACTTTAGGAACCATGAAGAACAACATGGCCCTCATCTTTATGAAGTTGGGTCATATACAAAAAGCATTTGATCTTTTTGGCGAAGCCATTCAACTCGGAAATCAATCTGCCAGATATAATCGTCTTCACTTAGCACTTCAAGAAGAATGGTTTGATGTCTTTGAAAAAGATTATTCATACTTATCGAGAAGATCTCCTAGTGATCCTGACCTACTCTTTACTCGAGCACTCAAGCACATTTATGATGACGAAATCGATAAAGCACTGGGAATTTTAACAAAACTTCCAGAAAGAGAAGAAGTTAAAACCTACAAAGCCTTTTGCCTTTACCTTCTCGATAACCCACAAGATGCAGTTGATGTCCTTCATCAAGTGGCATTTTTCGACTCGAGAGAGGTAAAAGAACTAAATCTTGAGCTCAGAAAAGCGGCCAAGAAAGCTGAAGAGTTAAAAAAAGAAAAGCTTAGACAAATAGAATTAAGAAAGGTCGCTTCGGAAGAAAAATCGAAGCCCAAGAAATGAGGATTAAGCAGTGCTAAACTTAAGACCTAAAGAAGCAAAAAGATTTAAGTTGGTAAGCTATAAAAATGGCGAGATCCAATATTCTTTTGAGCTCACAAAAAAGAAGATGTTGCTCGGTCGTTTCGAGGGAGCAGATATTTGTGTAGCCGATGATCATATTTCACATTACCACGCCTTTATAACTGTTGATGAAAATGGTGGAAAAATTATCGATCTTGATTCTGACAATGGTATTTCAATAAATGGTGAGCGCGTTAAACAAACATATTTTTCACATGGAGATTGTCTACGATTTGGACCAATTGAATTTTCAATCGAAGAAAGTTTTGTTGAGCTCGAAAAAGGCGAAGTTGAAATCGAAGATACAGATGCCAAAGTAGTCGTTCTTCAAAAATCAAAAATTGATGATCTTCCATCAGAGCTTCCTCCAGTCCCAGGGCTAGTTGTTATTGATGGTGAATATTGCGATATCATGTTTGCCGAAGAATCTTTTGAGCCCACTTTAGAAGTACCTGCATTCACTGCTGATCTCGCGCAACAACAATTTGTTGATTTTGATGATGAGAAAAAGGATATTATTCCTATTACCAAGGCCAATAATATAAATGCTGTTCAAGTAACAGCGTTATCTATGGGCTCAGTTATCTCAATTGATTTTTTACCTATCAAAAATAAAACTTATCTCATATCTCCTTTTTCTCATAAAGAAAATGTTGTCAATCTTCCAAGTCTTGAGAGCGATGAAGATTTACCTTTCGTTAAAGTAATGGGGACAGATGTTGAGGTGTTCTCAATTCCAGGAATGGAATGTATTAATGCGACTTCAAGACAAGTAGATCCTTTTAATGGCAAAGCTTCTATTTCAATTTCTCATGAAGATCGTTTGGTCTTCAACTATAAAACAGTACAAGTTGTCGTTGAGCAAGTAGAAGGACCTCCTCATTTGCGTCCAGCTCCGTTCTTTGGTCGCGACCGTGAATTTCAAAAGCAATCAGCGAAGTTTTTCTCAGGTTTAATGGCGATTTTCCTCCTTCTCCTTTTGATTGACACAAGTGTACAAGAACCAGAAAAGAAAATTGCTGTAATCTATCGAAGAGCGATTCAGGCAAAGCAACCTTCTGAAGTAAAATCGAGTTCAGTTGCAGATAGTCAGGACAAGGACACTGGCGTAAAAGCAGAAGATCAGAAAAAGCCTGATGTAAAAATGGCAAAAAAATCACCTGACCAGAAAAAAGTTGATAAGAAGATGGCCGAGCAACCAGCTCCTGCTCCAGCGCCTGCTCAAACGAAGCCTGTTGAATCTGCACCGACGATTAAAGGCTATAAGCTTGATCTTAAGAAAACTTTAGCCTCTCTCTCTTCAAGTTCAAAAAGCTTAGCTCCGACTCAAGTTAAGAATTCAAGATCAATTGCTTCGACTAATGGGATTGGAGCTGTAAAAGCACAATCCGATAGTGCTCTTAAGGCCAATGTTTCAAGCAATGTTGGAACCATGGGTTCAGATGCCACAGGAAACTTTGATAGTTCTTCAGGGACAAAAGGTTTGGCCAGTAAACAAGGAATTGATACAACTTACACTGATCCAAAGACTGTTGTTTTAGGTTCAATGGATCCAGAACTTCTACGTAAGATTCTAAGAGAATATTTACCGCAATTTAGACATTGTTATCAGCAAGAGCTCACTCGTAACGAGGAACTCAAAGGTGTTGTAGATTTGAACTTTAGAATTGAATCTAATGGTGGAGTAACCAAGGTCGCCATTAAATCAAAAAGTGCTCAATTCTCAGCAACAGGTAGCGGTTGTATGGCCAATGTCTTGCGCTTAATTGAATTTCCAAAACCAAAAGGTGGAGGCGTGGTCGACGTCAAACAACCACTTAACTTTTTCTCAGAGAGAAATAAAATTTAAGTTAAACAACTTTGTTTAAATTAGTATGCAATTTGATGATATTTGTTAATTGAGAAAGCTGAGTATTCTTTTAACTCTTTGCCACACCAATTAACGATGATTCTATCTAGTTTGACATTGGGACCGAGTCCAAAATGGAGTCTTCGATCAGACTGAGCAGAAAAACCATTAACCACCACTTTCTCTTGAACTAATCGCTTGAGCACTCCGGTCGAATCCCAAAACTGGACAATGACACGAGAACCAACAGCTTCCCTATTGCACTCACTCTTTGTTGATACAATATCTAAACCAATCCAGTTCCCTTCAAAATCAGTTTTCTTATTATGAAAAACTAAAGGATCGCGATACAAACTTGTCGCGATGAGATCTAATCTTCCATCATTATCAAAGTCTGCGACGGCCATTCCTCGCCAATTCCCTTTTTGATCCATGCCAATAGTATCAGCGACATCGACAAATTGAGGATGGTGATCAGTGCCTCGATTCATATAAAGCTTATTTTTTTCATGACCATGAATACAGGTTCCTCGAATGTCACCCCAATTATTGATGTAACGATGTATCTGAGGAGGAGACCTCGCAATTTTTTCATTGATGTACCAATAGTCTGGACACTTATCGAATTTTTTATCAAAGGCATCATCAACCATACCATTGGCCTGAGCTAAATCTATCAATCCATCATTATTGAAATCACCAGCACCGGCCCCCCATCCAAAACGATCTTCATTAATGGCGCCAGTGTAAGTTGCCTTCTCCTCGATAATGGGGTGAAAACTGTCTTCAGGATTGGGCCTAAAGCTCCAAAGTAAAGACCCCTCGGCCTGGAGTGCATGATGGACATTGCTGACATACATATCCATCCATCCATTTTGATCAAAATCAATGATCGTTGCATTCATCCCTTTATAGGTATCTCTTCCGATTGTTCCAAACATATCCCCTTTGATATTCTCAAAGCTTTCACCCTTTTTACTTAAATACAAATCATCAGGTCCAAAATCATTGGCCATATAAAGATCTGTCCAACCATCTTGATTAAAGTCCGCTGTTCCAATCGCCATAGTCCAACGAGTTTCAGACATATTTAAGGCAACTTCATCTAATTTTTTAAAACCGCTATCCTGCTGAACAAATAAAGGATTGACCGCTCCGTTGTTCGCCATATGCCAAGAATCGTGCATAAAATTAAACATTCTAACGTCGCCTTCATATTCGGCTTTGGGGAGTGAAAAGAAATCTAATTTTGTAGGTACTTTATAATCAGGTAAATAGGTAGAAATTGTATTTCCGATGATCAAGTCAAGCTTGCCGTCTCTATTTAAATCGAGCCAATTGGCGGCGGCGGCATTGGTGAAAATATTGAGTCCCAACTCATCGGTAACATCTTTAAAATCGATTTTACCGGTCTCTGAAAGGCCATTTTTAAACAAGCGAGAAGAACCTTCCTTACCAAAAGCATAAGTCATGTAAAGATCGAGATCCCCATCGTTGTCATAGTCGACAAACATAGCATTGGAAGCAACACCATATTTGTGAAAATCGGATACTCGTTCTGAAACTTCAGGTAATGGATATCGTTCAAATTTAAAGTCACCTTTATTGAGAAATAAAGCCGCTCTATCTTTGGCACTTTTATGACCATTGGTCATTAATATATCTTGGAGTCCGTCTTGGTTAATATCGCCCACTGCAATTCCATCGGTAATCGCTAAAATCCATTTCCCCATGTGCTGAACTCTTGGGTCTACTGAATCGAGAATTTCCCCTTTTTCAAAATGAAGACCAGTTTGAGAAGGATTCAATTGTTCAAATTGAAAGTGAGTTTCAACTTTGCCCCAATGATCTTCGAGAATGAAATGGTGAACAAAATATCCACCAAAACCAATTCCTAAAATCAGCAGCATTTTTCTATAATATCCAGTCTCAATGAATGAATTCTCAAGATACTGCCCCAAAGAATCAGATTTTTTTGACTCTAACCAATGCCCTCTTAGGAAACGCCACATCCCAAAGCTAACGCCAGCGTAGAAAAAAGTATGATAGCTTTGCACCAGATGGAACATGAGATCCAACAAGGCGATTACACTTCCAGCAATAATCTGGTCTTTTTTTCCATTCGGAGAAGTTGCCGGATCGGTAATCATAAAAAAGGTAAAAAGGAAAAAGGGTGGCGAAGTCAAAGTTCCAAAGAAAAGAGTATTAAAAGGTAAATAATGTTTAATAAGGATTGAGCGTAAAATAATTTGAAGAGTAAAAACACCCAAAAAGCTTAGAACCAAGGGTGTGCGATTAATTTTGGGCATGAAAAAAAGTATCGCTGGCATAGCAATAAAGATTCCGAAAGCTCCTATTCCGTTCCACTGATAGGCCGGAGCAGGTGAAATAAAATCTTGGGTGATAAGAAGAGATAACACCACTCCCATCAGAGCAGGATTAAAGGTATGACGACCTCTTAAGGTAAAGAAGTATTTACTAGAAATGGCAAAGAAAACTGGAACTAAAGGGTAATAAAGACTGTGCCCATAGTTTAAAAGAATACACAGCCCCATGCTGGTAATAAAAGCAGAGAGGGCCGCATTTACGCGACCCTTGAAAGTTATATCATAGAAGCTTTGAAGTAAAACTGCTGATAAAGCTGTAACAATAATTTGATCCCAACTTCGATTAAACCCTAAAACTGTTATGCCTAAAACATTATAAGACACTAACAGAATGAGAACGACGTACCGTGGATCAAATTCCTTATACCGCTTAAGCGCTAAGGAAATTGCTTCTGCCATTATTCAACAAAGAAAGCAAAAGGAGCACCAAAGAATTCGCCGCCGTAAGCTTGACGTAATACTCTGACATTCTTAGCAACTTCTTTACCTGAAGAAATTTCTGGAAAATATGAACTATATGATTTCTTATCCCAATTCGTTGGACTTCCCCAAAAGTAATTTGGATAAGTGACATTAAGCTTCTTATTAGTAATTTCGTTTGAAGAAAGGTTCCAATCCGTTGCCATAAGAGCTTTGAGGTCTTTTGGTGATTGATGATAAAAGGCATAAAGATCAACCTTGACGACTTCACCCGTAATGGCAGAGTGAACTGGGCATACACCTGGTTCATCAGAGTCTTTACCTACTAAACACTCAGCAACGGCCATTTGCTTTTCAAAGTTTTCGTCCCATGGATCAATCTTTTCAGGATTTAAAACAAGGAAACGATTTGGAGACTCCCCCTTAACTTCTTCACGTGCGAGACGAACTTGACGGATACCTTCTCTCAAGTGCTTAAATGAACGCTCCATTTTATCTTGGCCATCTTTTCTCATGACAAAAAGATTTGGGAATTTATTAATCTCTTTTGAGATTTTGTAGTTGGGAGTTCCATCCACTTCACCATCAAATCCGTCGATACCGTAGAGGCGCCCCACTTTATAAGAAAGCTTAAGCACGTCATTAATATCATAAGCGGTCACGTAATTGAGGTAATGCATACCGAGGTGAAGCGAAGATAGGGCCAAATGCTTCTCACCTTCTTGAACATAACGATATCTGTTTTCAGTATCGTCACCCTGGAAAGATGTCGCTCCAAAAACAAGACGGTTATCCCAAACCACTGGGTGCTTAAAAGTAATGGCTTCTATTCTTTTCGCGGCTTTTGCAAATTCTGGATAAACCTCAGCTTCTAAAAAATCTTGATATTGTTGAATAGCAGGCTTCTTTTTAGAAAAAAGTTTTGGATTCTCAAACTGGGCAACAGCTTTTCCATTACCAGCATCGAAAGGTTCCGTTAAGTAAGAAAAACCAGCTTCCCAATGCTCAAAAGGCAGATAAAGTCTCATATTTGAAGCAATTTGCTTTACTTGATTTCGTAAAAACGAGTGAGTGATCTTTGGTTTTTCAACCATTGGAATCATTCTATAAACAACGCCTCTCATTGGCTTCAACAAAAGAAGAAGTGAGCCAAGCATTTTGGCATCTTCTGGATAGCTATCGACTTTTGAATCGAGAGTTTTCAACATGCCAGCCAGCTCTTCACCTGTCTTAACATTAATAATAGCATCTCTTAATTTTTGATATTCAGGACTCATTAAAGATGTATCGATTCCACCTGTCGCCGTCTTTCTGTATTGTTGACGCTTGCGAGCTTCCTTAACTAACTTTGGCATATCTTTACCAGAGGTCCAGTTAAAGTACTTGTCCCAATTTTGAGCAGGAGTTGGACTCGATGCCATCGCTGCAGAAATCGTCGCGATCGATAATAAGGTTGAAATGATCTTCATAAGACAGTTATCCTTGGAAAGGGTTAAACTTATTAAAAGAAATACTTATAGGTCTATGATGACCCGTGAAGTATTATCCTTCAATAAAATCTTCTGTGAAAGAGGGATACTTTGCACCAGGTTGCCGACGCTAAAACTGATTCCAAGTATTTAAAGATCTTAAGATTCAGGAAGATCATCCTCTTTTTGCTCTTCTCTTTATTAATGTACGCATCTAGTCAATTATCACAACTCAAAGTTCTTGTTTCGATGAGCGATTTGGTCGATCAAAATATGCCATCGGCCAAAGCTTATCAGGAACTCAAAGAAGATTTTCACCTCCTGCCCTCATTAATGATCGTTGCCACTCCCATTAACAAAAAGGAACAAGCTCAATGGACGGAAATCGATCAATGGATGAAACATTTTCGTACTAATGATGACTTTGTTTCTTCATGGCTCACGCCTTGGGACATTATGAAGACCCAAATGGAGCCGGGTTATTTACGTTACAAAAGAGTTTTGCCGACGATAGAAAAAACACGATCTCTCGTGGCCCTCAATCAAAGTCCTTGGAAGAATATCTTAACTAACGAATTGGGCAATGAAGCTTCTCTTATTGTCGACTTTAAAGAATCCCCTCCCCCTCAAAAGTACGGCAGCTTTAATCCCAAGGCCGTATCAAATTTAATTAAATCGTTGCAAAGTTTTTCTTTTGAAAAGTTAAAAATTTCAATCGTTGGAACTGCTGCGTTTACATATTACGCAACACTGGGCGTTGCTTACAATATGAAAGTAAATCTCTTCTTTCTTTTCGTTCTCTTTTTTTTAATGAAATGGTTATTTGGGACTTTTAAGTCAGGACTTCTCCTCATTGTAACCTTTTTATGGTCGGGAGTTCTCGTTCATGGACTGATGGCGATATTGGGTTTTTCAATGGAGATCTTAAGCTCAGGTCTTTTCACCATGATAGTCGTTGCAAGTCTGGAAGATTTTCTCTTTATTTGTCATGAGCAAGCGAAAGGTTATTCCATAGAGGAATCTCTCGATCGACTTTTCTGGCCAAGCTTAATAACCTCTCTAACTACTGTTGTCGGCTTTGGTAGTCTCATTTTTACTGATATCGATATCATTAGTCGTTTTGGTTTATGGGCTTCCGTTGGTGCGATTTTAGAATGGGTTGCTACTTTTTTTCTCCTTCCTTCAATCATGAAAACGTTTCATCTTTCGTCGCTTGTGAAGGTAGGCTTCCAAAGAGTACACACTTTTTCTGGTTGGACCAAGAAGCTAGATAAGATAACACCTCCTCGCTTTATCGCTTTTGGACTTCTCTTCACTTACATTGGTGGTTTTTTTGTTCTTCAAAACCTACAAATATCTGACTCTCCCCTTTCTTTATTTCCTCAAAGTCATCCTCTCGTTCAAGACTTCAAAACTTTATCAAAATCTCGCGGTTGGGAATCTGAAGCCTCTCTCGTTTTTGAAGTTGAAAAAAGTAGAGAAGAACAATTACGAGTATTAGATCAAATAAAGAAATTAGACAATATCTCTATCATCGAAAGTGTCTTTGATATTGAAGCTTTCTTACTTGGCGAGGATACTTTTCATTACAAGAAAGCAATTCTCAGTAACCTCAATCAGCATCCACTGATGAAACGCTATAGAGGAGAATTGTTATCCTTTCGTCATATTCTTTACTTTAAGAACTCGGAATTTCAAAGCCTTAAAAAATCACTGCAAGAGATAAGGAATATATGTAAAAATGATTGTCAATTAATTGGTGAAATTGTCTCTTATAACGAGTTCATGGATAAAGTACCTCTCGCCCTAATGAAGAGCTTAGGAATCTCACTTGCCTTAGTTGGGCTGATCATTTTTGGGATGGCCCTTATTTTTCGATACCCAAAAGCTTGGGCCTTTACCCTAGGCAGTCTATGGGGGCCATCATGCCTGCTTATTATGATGGCCATCATGAATATCCAGATCAATTTCTTATCATGTGTTTTCATCTGTATGATGGTGGGACTGACTGGAGACAATGGCATTCAGTTTCTTTTTGCAGAAAAGCGAGAGGGCAAAGGACGAGGTATTGAATATCATCAATCCTGTGCCTTACAAGTTGGTTTTATCATGGCCTGCTCTTGCCTTTTTTTCCTTTTTTCCTACTTTGCTCCGCCACGCGAATTCGGTCCTATGATGGGATTGGGATTTTTAATCTCTCTTTTCGGAGATATTTGGCTTACTAAATCTCTTACCCAAAGCAAAAGACTCGGTTAAGTGGAAAAAGCGTCCATCAAAACATGACGAACACTTCATTAATTATTTAAGCTATTATAGTAACCTCAAGGAGTGATCAGGTTGGAAGATCGAATAGTAAACTCTTTTAAGCGCTCTGATGTACCAAGTGAACTTTTGGTTTCTCCAAATTTAAAGAAGCTCTTCATTGACCTTGGTATTGATTGGCTAGTTCTAATCACTTCTTCGTTCTTGATGTTTCACACTCCCTTCTATCTCTATCCTGTTTGGGCAATGATAATTGCTGGACGATTGCATGCCTTTGGAGTCATTCTTCACGATCTCTCACATTTGAATTTAAAACATAAAACTTGGTCCATGAGACTACTCGAAGTGCTGTCTGGTTATCCAATTGGTACTACGGCCAACGCCATGGCCTATCATCATATAAGACATCATCGTAATACACTGATGCTTAATGATCCTTATTTCAATATCAATAAAAAGTGCACAGGTGTTCAACGCTTTTTTCTAACATTCAAAAAAGGACTCTTTTTTGTTCCCTTTTGGATTTTCAGAAGCTTTTACGGAAGTTTTGCCTATTTCGTTCCGCAGATGAGAAATTCCTATGCTAGGATTTTTCTTCAAGATGTTTCAAAAAAAGATCTTACTCGTGATAATGAAGTGATCGATTGTGCGAGAGAAGAAATGCCATTGGCCATTTTTCATACTATCTTATTAAGTCAGGCCTTTATTTTTCCTCAATTAATTTATACTTATTATCTGGTCATTCCCGTTGCCGGGGTCATGTGTATTTATCGACTACTCATTGAACATGAATATGACATATACCCCGATAAAAATGTCTATACTTTGATTGAATCAACTTTTGATCATCACCATTCATTGTGGGGAAAGCTCTTTTTCTCTCCTCGAAATATCGGTTATCATTGTATGCATCATATTCATCCAAATGTAGGCTTACATGGATTACCCCAACTCAAAAAGTGGTATCTAACCAATTGTGAAATATATAGAGAAAAATATGAAAGTGGACAAAAAATATAAGGGCTTTGACATTTCGATACCTTCGCAACTCAATCTTGTCATTGCTTTATTCTCATTATTTTTAATGATTTTTTTACTGCGTTTGGCCTCAATGAACCACTCTTGGGGAGTGCTCATCTTTTGCGCCCTCTGTTTCTCTTTCATCGGTAACACTACTTTTAGTCTTCTTCATGAAGCCGTACATTCAAATTTTCATAAAAATAAAAACATCAATTATCTCATGGGAAATATTCTCGCAGCCTTTTTTCCGACAGGTTTTTCATTTCAGAAAAGATGCCATCTCAATCACCATCGTCAGAACAGAACTGATTTTGAAATGTTTGAAGCTTACCATGAAAAAGACAGTCGATTACTTAAGTCCTCAATGCTCTACTCCATTTTAACAGGTATCTATTGGACCAATCCACCCATTGGAGCTCTATGGTTACTGCTATCACCAAAAACCCTCCTCCACTCTCCTTTCGCTGGTAAAGACCATTACGAGGTTGGAAGATTGGGCGGAGCTGGGATGTTACGAAATTTTCTCAATTTATCTCCTAAAGAAATGAGAGCGATGAGACTCGAGATTCTTTTTTCTCTGCTCATTCAAATATCATTATTTATGTTCTTAGATATTAATTTACTTGGCTGGATTGCTTGTTATGCCGGATTTGCGATTCAATGGTCAGGTCTTCAATACGCAGACCATGCTTATTCAGTAAGAGATATAAGAGATGGCGCTTGGAACTTAAAAGTAAATCCGATCACCAAAGCTTTTTTCTTAAATTATCATGATCACCTCGCTCATCACCAGCATCCCCATGTGCCATGGATTCATTTACCAAAATTTGTCGACAATGCTGGCCGCGTTGGATTTTGGTCTATTTATTTGCGAATGTGGAAGGGGTTAGAAAAGGTTTCTCAACAAGCACCTAAACCTATTGATCCTGAATTTGAAGCGCTCATTGATCAAGAAAATTTCAGTTCTTAAATTCTTACTATCTCAACGCTCCCACTAAACCAATTGATTTACCTGATTGGTAGAGAACACCCATTGAACTGAGATTTTTTATAAAATCATTTGGAAAGAAACTATCATGACCTTTGATTCTAAACTGAGATTCTTCAAGTAAGTTGCCCATTAAACCGACACAATTATTTTTTGCGAAAGAATAACTTCCAGGTTTGGTAGGGTCTTTTATCCATGCTTTTAAATTCTCTTTAAGCAAATCTCTCTGCAATTGAGTACTCGCAAGCGGATAACGAACAAATTCTCGATTTTGATTTACAACATAATCACGATAATAATTTTCAAGAGTATCGAGCTTGGCCATAACGGTATAGCCGCCCATTAAACCCTTATACTTATTCAAGGGAAAATCATTAAAGTCGGCAACAAAGCCAACAGCGAAGTCTTTTTCAGGTTGAGTTCCTGAGCCAACAAATCTTAATAAGAGATGTCCCCACCAACTAAAATAAGGCTTTCCTGGACCCACATAAACGACTTCTAAAGATTCAAATTTAAACTGAGGAGAAAAGATTTCAACTTCCATCAACTTTTGCTTTGTTAGATTAAGCTGTCTTTCATTAGACCATTTTTGGAATGCCTCACTTGAAGTGGCTTCACCTGGATTGGCAAAAAACCAAAACAAAAATGACCCCAACGTTAGACTAATGATGAATGAGAAGAGATAGCGTTTTTTCAAATTGATCAAGCTCCAAACCAAGATTTGATTCCCCATATTATGCCTGATGAACAAGACTTTTGGCCATGTCGGCAAGGCTTTTAAATGGTCAAGAAATAGAGATAAATGACAAGGATAAGATAAAGTGGCCAATTCATTATATTTGTTAAAATAACCAACCTTTTGAAACGGGGATCTTCTTTGGAGGCAAACCAAATTGCTTCCTCACCTTTCGTTTTCTCTTTGACGATTTTGAAAAAACCCCATGCATAATAGGTTTCTAAAAAGAGAGAGAGAATTAAGGAAAAGTGAAAAGTGAGAACAATTTTTGGAATCATTAAAAATTGGTGCCAGTATAAAAGAGTTCCTCCAATTAAAATAAGTAGACATGAAAAATCATGGGAAATTCCATAGACAGGAGACCAGTTCTTTGTGACATACATCATAAAAATTTCAATGATTCCACGGAACAACATCCAAAACCAAAAAATCATCCAAACCTGATTAACAAATGGCGGAAGTTTTAAAACATAAATATTGTAAGGCATAAAAAGGAACCAAGTATAAACGGCATAAATCAGCCAAAAAGCCTTTGCCAAAGACAATGCCCCTCCCAATTCAGGTCGTTGGTTTTGCTTACGATAAAAGAAAAGCCCTATAGATAAGGTAACCAAAAAGAGAAGAATTGCCATAAATCGGCCTCCAAGTTACCCTCATTCTAGCAAGAACTTACTGAAATTACATGAGAATTGAGTCGTCAACGAAAGTTTTGCATGGTCATTGTCTCAATATGCATTGAAGGGCTAAAATGATTTCGGAAATGTTTGGAAAGAAAGAGAGTAGATCATGATTATGCCTTGGAAAAAATTAAGCGCCAAAACCATCGCAATCGAAAAAATCACAGCTCAAAATAGAATTGAAATGTTCAATCTCTATAAGAATTTTTATGACAATGTCTCTTTCGATCAGTTTGAAACAGATATGCTGAAGAAAACTTCAATCATTCTACTCCAATCTAAAAATAAGGAACTCAAAGGATTTAGCACGTTGACGAGTTACGATATTGAAAATAATGGCCGTCAATATCATATAATTTATTCGGGTGACACAATCATCGACCCTAGTTATTGGGGAACAGCTGCGCTCACGATGGAATTCTTAAAAAATATCATGCTCGCAAAATTGAAAAGACCACTTTCACCCGTTTGGTGGTTTCTCATATCCAAAGGCTATAAAACTTACCTTTTGATGGCGAATAATTTTATTAATTATTATCCACGTTTTGACAAAAAGACTCCAAAGCCCATAGCAACGCTCATGAAACAACTTTCGGAAAAACTTTACCCAGAACGCTATATCGAAGAAAAAGGAATTCTGTCTTTTGACGATGGACGGCATGAAAGGCTGAGAGATTTTGTTGCTCCTATTACTGAACAAATGAAAGTAAAATATCCCAAAATTCGTTTTTTTGCTGAGAAAAATCAAGGTTGGGAAAATGGCGATGAACTAGTCTGCCTAGGTGAAGTAAGTCTTCTTTTGGCCGTAGTCCATCCTCTCAAAATATTAAATAAAACAATGCGTAAATTTGGTTTAAAACTCCTTGCGCCTTTTAAAACAACTCCCTAATACATCGCGCTCATGATACTCTTATCTGAATGAATTTATTGCAAAGACTCTCTCATGAATTCGCTTCAGTTTTTTACAAACGAAGCTACTTGTCCTTTCTTCAAGGAATGCCTCATTTCCAAGAACAACAAATAAAGAAACTCAAGCAATTGATGCCTGAGATCACGACTTATGATGAATTTAAAAAACAATATCCCCTCACCGACTACTCTCAATATTCTGAGCAAATAGAAATTCAAAAAAAAGAACCTCATCTCATTTTTCATCCTACAAGTGGTTCGACTCATCAAAGAAAGTGGATTCCCTACACAGAGTCTCTTAAAAAAGAATTTGATGCCGGCATATCTCCCTGGTTGGGAGATCTTTTTCGATCTTATCCGGCGATAAAAAAGGGGAAGCATTATTGGTCCTTATCTTGGATTCCAGATGACATGCGGGAATTTTGCTCAAGCGATGACGTAGAAGTCATGCCTTGGTGGAAAAAGATATTCATTAAAAATATTATGGCCGTCCCTTCAGGAATTCAAAGCTTACCAACTTCTAGGGATTCAATTCTAGCGAGTCTTGTTTACCTCTGCTCTTCTCAAGATCTGTCTCTCATTTCAGTGTGGTCTCCGACGTACCTCTTATCAATACTAGAAGAATTGAAAGTAATGAAAGAGCAAGTGATTACAATTCTAGAAGAAGGAAAATGGACTTATCCTCTAAAATGTCCTCAAAATAAATCTCAAGCTCAAGTTCTTAAAGACTTTCACGAAACTTTGGATAAGGATTTTCTGAAAAAGCTCTGGCCTCAACTGGCACTTATATCTTGTTGGGATACTGGAAGTAGCCAAGTTTGGGCAGATCAATTAAAAAAAATATTCCCTCATGTGTCTTTTCAAGGAAAAGGACTTCTAACAACTGAAGCGGTCATTACTATTCCCTTTCATCATAAGACCTTGCTCGCTTATAATTCACATTTCTATGAATTTTTGGATGCCACGAATCAAACAGTAAAAGCTTCCTGGGAATTAAAAGTAAATGATAAGGTCTCTCCTATCGTAACGACAGGATCAGGTTTTATTCGCTATCAGATTCCCGATCTTTTAAGAGTTGAGGAATTTTATAATGGAAATCCGGTCTTGCGCTTCCTTGGTAGAATGCGTGATATAGACTTAGTCGGAGAAAAACTTTCTCCCGAAACTGCCGAGCAACTTTTTGAGCACGTCAAAAGTCTCAATCCTCAGTACTTACCGATCTCTCTCCTCGCAATTCAGTGTAAGAAACAGAAGTCTTATTATGTTTTATTAGTCGAATCAAATTTTGATCAATTATCAGATCCTCAAGTGGTAGATCTATTCTTAAAGAATCATTACCACTATTCACTTGCGCGAGACCTAGGTCAGTTACAGGAAGCTCAATTACTCATTCTGCCTCAAGCAAGACAGTTTTATTTTGATCTCTTTGAAAAGAAGGGAATGGTTTCAGGAGAAATAAAAATAGAATCGTTAACCCTAATCAATGAAGAAATTTGGAATCAGGGAGAGCTCAAATGAATTCGCTACAAGAGAGAGATGGTTTGATCAGAAATAATTGGTATATCGCTTGTCTCTCGCATGAGCTCACAGCTTCTCCTTTAGGGCTAGTCCTGTATGACAATCCCCTTGTTCTCTTTAGAAATAAAAAGGGGGCTATTTCTTGTCTTCCTGATCGCTGTCTTCATCGCCATACTAAATTCTCGATGGGCGGAAAAGTTCGAAATGGTCAATTAGTTTGCCCCTATCACGGCTGGGAATACAACGAGCATGGCGAAGTCTCTCACATTCCAAGCGAAGGTCCAGAATCTGGTAAAACCTATAGCCATTGTTTAACATCACTCCCCTGCGTCGAGCAAGATGGCGCGATATGGGTTTGGATGGGTGACAATCCTCCAGTAAACCCTACCCCTCCATGGCGTTTTCCTTTCTATCAAGAAAAGGGCTGGAGATCTTATGTCATGATTACTGATTTCGAAAATGAAGTCACCAACTTGGCCGAAAACTTTATGGATGTCCCCCATACCGTCTTTGTTCACTCTGGTTGGTTTCGTGATCTCAAAAATCAGAAAGTTCCTATGACCGTTGAAACAAAAGCGGGAAAAGTGACTGTCACTTATCATCAAAAAGAAGATAAGCTCTCTTGGGTGGCCAGAAAATTATTGAACCCAACAAATGCTCCAATGAAACATACTGATCAATTTATTTATCCGAATCTCACTCGGGTCGATTATTGGTTTGGACAAAATGGTTTTATCATCAATTCTCAAATGACTCCTATTTCAACGATGAAATCGAGAGTCTATACTTATATCGCTTACAAAGTAGAATGGGGTTCAAGAGTGATTGAGCCAATTGTTCGTTTTTATACTCGTAAAGTAATTAACCAAGATGTAGAAATTATGCTCAATCAAGGGCTTTCCCTTAAGCATGACCCTATTTGTACTTTTAGATCAACTCCGGCCGATGAGGTCCATGTCGCGATCGAAAGACTCCGACATTGGGGAGTTAAAAATGATCCGAAAATATATTCCTTTGAATCAAGTAAAGTGATCGATTTTTGGATATGAAATTAAAAGAGTTTGTGGCGCAACATCCCGGAATGTCTATTGCTTCTCAAGAAGATAATGAATCCATTTTAAATTTTTTTGAAAACTTACCGATGAAAGGACAGGGTCTTCAGCTCTCCTATCATCGTTCACCAGACTTCTTCACATTTCTCTCTCTTCAATCTAATCAATTCTATGTTTTTATTTATCGCGAGCAGAATCAAATTTTAGCAGTAGGTTCTCTTTCTTTACGTCCTGCCTATATTAATGGAGCAGAACAAGCTCTAGGCTACCTCGGAGATTTGCGAGTTCGTCCACAATTGAGTTCGACAAGGGCCTGGAGAGATTTTTACAACGACCTCATGCAAAGCTCAAATCAAATTGATGAACTCTCTCAAGTTCATTATTTTGTGACAGCTATGATAGATAGCAATCTTATTGCAAAAAAAGCACTCGTCGGGCAAAGCAGACTTAGTTTTCAATATAATGAAATTTCAAAATACAAAATGATCAATCTTCTAGGAAGATATAAAACGTGCAAATTACATGAAGGCTATTCTGTTTCTCGAACGCAAGTTTTGGATTCAAAGGAAACTATAGACTTTCTCAACATCACACACGCTCAACTTCAATTGGGATACACGGCTGGTGAATGGAGTCGTCGAAGTAAGTTTACGAATGCTGAGTATGTGATCGTAAAGAAAAATTCAAAGATAGTTGGCTTTACTCAACTTTGGTCGCCCTCACCTTTTAAAAAGATTATCATTGAAGCGATCCCCTTGTCCCTCAAGGTCATTGGACAAATTCTTCTCTCTCCTCGCTCACGTTTTAGAGTAAAAGAAGAATTTAAAGTTCTCTACCTCAATGCGATAACAGTTGCAGCAGAACTATCCCTAGATGATCAACATTATGTCTTTAATCTTCTTTGTCACCAATCGTGGAAATCCTCGAAAATGAAGAACTATCATTGCTTAGCATTCGCCGACTTTGAACAGCACTCGTTCTCTGATGCCCTTAAAGGCTTTATAAGTAACTCGACACCAATGTCTTTGTATCAAGTTGTATTGAGACGAGAAGCTGAAGAGTTCAAGATCGAGCAGACCCATCCCGTTTGTTTTGACATTTCTTTAGTCTAAGCGAAGTAAAAAGACGACCCAGTAAATAAGCATGACGATAGTTGAAATCGTAAAAAAGATAATCCCTCTCATATTTACATTTTTTCTCATTCTTCTCAGTACCTTTTCGAGCAACACTCCTACCGTTATTGAAAAGATGTGCAAAAAGATTACATTTTTAATAAAATTTGAGAAAGCGAGGATAATTACTAAAGTGCAAAATGAAATAAAGATTAGCCGAAAAATGAAAAACTCTCCGAGGCCAATCCTTTTTTTGCCTTGAGATTTCATGAATGCGATTGAATCTCGTTGAGAAAGATTTTTCCCCATTTTTTGAGTTTATAGTCCCCTACGCCATCAATTTCGAGCATCATCTTCAGCTCCGTCGGTCGTTTCTGACTCAATTGTTCCAATGTTTTATCGTTGAATATTTTGTAGGCGGGGATTCTCTTTTCTTTGGACAATTTTCTTCTCAATTCTTTTAAACGTAAGAATAGCTCTTGCTTCCCCTTTCTCGACAATGGTTTTAGTTCAATTCTTCTCTGATTCGGGGCTGACGCTTTCGCTTTAATCTTAGTTTTTGAAGTTTTTCCATACTCAAGTGGAGAGAATTTTAATAGAACAGGAAAAGGTTCATTTAAAAATTCCAAGGCTTTTGGTCCCAAACTGAGAGTCACTTTTTCTTCATATTTAAATTTTATAAAGCCTAGAATTCCGAGTTGACGTAAAAAGAACTTAATTCCTTTTTCTGTGGCATTCATGTAAAGGCCAAAGCCTTCCAGCTCAAAATCTTTAGATTCTCGAACTTTGAGCGTGATAAGTCCCTTAAAGAAATCGATATAATCTTGAAAATCGTAAGATTCTTTTTTCAAATGTAATATCTTCAAAGTAATTAAAGTTTCTTTTGCTAGATTAAAGAGAGTGCTTTGATCGATCCGATTTAAGCAATTATCACATTTCCCACAAGCCCTGGGGTAAATTTCGTCGAAATTCAAAAGCAAGCTTTGTCTTCTGCAATGATTAATCTCACACAAAGCAAGCATCTCTTCTAAACCACCATATTCAACATTTAATCGATGTGTGGATTTTACAGACTGGGAGATCATACTTTTCATCACAACAAAATCTGAAACAGAATACATCATGTAGGCAACTGATTCTTGCCCATCTCTTCCGGCCCTTCCTGTCTCTTGATAATAGGATTCAATATTTCGAGGCATGTCCATATGCACGACAAAGCGAACATCTGGACGATCAATGCCCATACCAAAGGCGATCGTTGCAACAATAATGACATTTTCATTGTCGGTAAATTTTTGCTGATGATCATGACGAGTCTTTCGGTTTAGTCCCGCATGATAGGGGTAAGCTTCGATTCCTTGCTGGTTTAAAAATTCAGCAATCTCTTCGACCTTTCTGCGCGATAAGCAATAGATGATGCCCGTTTCTTCTTGATGACTTTGAAGAAAGGAGAGAAGTTCTGATTGTTGATCCGTTTTTTTCTTCTCAATATGGTAAGTGATATTTGGCCTATCAAATGATGCTCGAAAGACTTTTGCCTTAACTAAATTGAGATGCTTTAAGATATCTACTTGAGTTCTCTTATCAGCACTTGCAGTCAACGCGATTCGCGGAGTATCGGGAAAAGTCTTATTCAATTTAGAAAGTTGTAGGTACTCGGGTCGAAAATCATGCCCCCATCGAGAAACGCAATGAGCTTCATCTATGGCAATTACTGAAATTTCACACTTTCGTAACATTGAAAGAGTTGTACTCTTTACAATTCTCTCTGGTGAGAGATAAAGGATTTTAATGTTCCCATCCACAATCTCTTGTTCAACTTTTCTTTGTTCTTTCAGACTTAAACTCGAGTTGAGAAATCTTGCTGCAACACCAAGTTCGTTAAGAGTTTGTACCTGATCCTGCATAAGTGAAATAAGCGGAGAAACGACCACTCCCATGCCTTCCCTAGCAAGTGCAGGAAGTTGATAGCAGAGAGACTTTCCTCCACCTGTTGGCATTAATGCTAGAACATCTTCTCCGGCCATGAGTTGAGCAATAATTCTCTCTTGAGGGCCTCTGAAGTCTTGATGACCAAAAACGGACTTGAGGATGGATTTCGTCGTAAAACGATCGAACTTTTGATCATTTTCAAACAATACTAATTGCTGATCGTTTCTATCAGTCATTTAAAGCTCCCTCTATACAATATTAGACGACATTACGCATAAAGACGTCAATCGAGATTCCGATAAAGTTCTATGAAAAAGCTCATCTTTTTCTTATTCCTCGTTTGTTATTCTGCTTTTGCTGAAAATTTAATTCTTTTCCAGAATAATCAAATCAAATCCACGTCATGCTTAAAAGAGTCGAAGAACTTCAACATGCCTTTAAAATTAAAAGCCTGGCCTTAAGCCTCCTCAATACAACGCTGAACTTGTGAAGTAAAAATTCTTTTCAATGGGAGACATACTAAGCTTTGATTATGAGCTTAATAGCTCAGATGATAATTCTCTGTATGGGGGTGGCTTTGCCAAAAAGATCCAAGAAAATTGGCACTCTATGAATGAGAGCAATGTTCATATGTCTAGGGATTGGATTCGAATACAAATTTTAACTTAAATTTTTCAAAGCCAGGCTTAAGGTTTCATCCTTTTTAGCAAAACAAAATCGAATATACTTCTTGCCTTGATCAGAATTGAGATAAAAGGAACTCGGTGGAATCGAAGCTACTTTCTTCGATTTAATGAGTTCTCTGCAAAAAGTAACATCATCAAGTCCATTTGGAATCGAACACATCATGAAATAAGTCCCCTCACTTTTCAGTGGAGAAAAACCTGCTTTTTGGAGACCTGAAAAGAAGAAGTCTCTCTTTTGCTGATAAGTCTCTTTAAATTGCTGAAGATAATAATCACTTTGGTCAATCACTTTCGCAAATGCCACTTGACTAGGATGATGCACACTAAAAGTATTAAACTGATGCACCAATCTTATAGCATGAGAAATTTTCTCATTTGCACAAACCCAACCAATTTTCATTCCCGTCATTCCGAAAGTTTTACCCACTGAGGAAATTGTAATGACTCTCTCCTTCATCTCTTTAATGCCAGCAAGTGGCAAATGAGCTCTTTCATCAAAAGTGAGAAACTCGTAAACTTCATCTGAAAGTACATAAAGATCATGCTTTTGAGCAAGGATAGAGATTTTGCTTAACTCTTCCAATGTAAAGACTTTTCCGGTTGGATTATGGGGGTTATTCAAGATCAACATTTTTGTTTTTGAAGAAACACATTTTTCTAAATGATCAAAATCGATACTCAAATCAGGAAGATTGATCGTTGAGGCGATGGCCTTTGCTCCGGCCAATTCGATGGAAGATTTATACGAGTCATAAAATGGTTCAAGGACTATAACTTCATCGAGAGGATTAAGCAGTGCTAAGCAAGTACAAAAAATACCTTCTGTTGCTCCATTGACAATCGTGATCTCATCTTCTGGACTATAGCCAATGCTATATTTATTCAAATACTGACGAGATACGCTTTCTCTTAAGGCTAAGACGCCGGCAAATGGTGCATACTGCTGTGATGCATTTTCTTCATAATGATATGTGGATTTTAAAATATCAATAATCCATTGGGGCCCTGGAAAATCGGGGAAGCCTTGCCCTAAATTGACGGCCTGATTTTCGACGGCTTCTCGAGAGATCGTAGCAAAGATACTGTCCTTAAAGGAGCTTACTTTTTGTGATAATTCTTTCATAGCAAAAGTTTAGGCGATTCGCAGTCAAAAGCACAAGCTTAAGCTGCAAGTTTTTGATTCTGCTTACTCATTTGATCAGAGATTTGCAATCCGATTGCTGCTTGAAGGCAAGACAAGAGTTGGGGTGCTTTCTTCAACATATCTCTCAACGATTCCTGATCCCACATCAGCATTTCACAATCTTCCTCTACGATGACAGTAGCACTCGCTGGATGCTGAGTTAAAAAACTAATTTCACCAATGAACTTAAGATCCTCAAGTTCAGCAATTTTATGTTGATTAACAACAATTCCGACTCTCCCCTTATAGATCAGTTCCATTCTTTCTACTTTTTGACCTTCTGAGATAAGTATTTCATTTTTTGATTTCTGAATCCATTTTCCCATTTTCAAAATCTTTATAAAATCAGATTTTGATAATGAACGAAATACGCTTTCATGAATTTGTTTCTCTTTTGGAGACAATTCGATCGATTTGCGCTCTTTTAGAATATTATAAATATGATAAAGATTGAGTGAGACAAAAAAGAAATTCCAACTAATAGCAACCCACATTGGTTGAGCCGGTCCAAAATAATTATAAATGAAGGAAAAACAACTAGCAGTAATGGAGAGCGTCCTCAGCCAGAGCATGTCCTTAACCATAAAGGAAAGAGCAACGATAGTAAATGTGATATGACCCGCAATATCCGGACCAATATGTTCAAACATGGAAGTTTATCGGATCAAAATGATGATAGGTTTAATTTTTTAAGCGTCCATGATGATGTTCCAAGTGATGACTTTCAGGAGATCCATGAGTGTGACACAAGCTACTGGTAGCTTATCTTCATCAACAATAATGGTATTCCGATAGTTAAACTTAAACATATTATTAATGGCATAACAGATGAAATGTCTTGAAAGTAAGGTATGAGGATTGGGTGTCATAAAATTTTTGACTGGTAAACTCTCACCCTTGTCCATCTTGTCAAAAACCTGAAAAATGAAGTCCCTCTCAGTAATAATGCCTGTCACTTGTGTTCTAAATTTAGTGACGACAGCAGCTCCTTGCCGAGAGGCTTGCATCTGTTGCAACACATCTTGAATATCTTCTTTTTCGTCCACAATGATAGGATTTCTGAAAATAGCTCTTCTTAAAGGATGTAAAAATAAATTAGCAGTCAATCGACTTTCTGACGCTGGCTCATCGAACGAAAAATTTTCCCCGAAAGAATCTAGTTCCATCACGTTCCAACTCGTTTTAATTCCATATTTATTCAAACTCTCTGGAAATTGCTCAATGAGAACTTTGAGAATATCTTTGGCCGAAATGATCTTCCACTTATTCTCTCCCGCAATTTGAATTGGAATATGTCTGAAGTCTCGACGAATCATGAGTGCTATTGCTTCCTTCAAAATCGACTCAGAGTTTAAAAAAAAGGGTGGATGAGTCATGTAATCGCCGATCTTCTGATGGCGCCAATCCTCGACCTTGCCAACTATTCTAATGAGAAAATCTCTTTCAGAAAAAATTCCAACGAGCTTTTCATTCTCGACAACTCCAAGCGCACCGATTTTTAGTTTCTGAAGCTGGTGGAGAACTTCTTCCAGCTCAATATCAATTGAGACACTGATCAGATCAGGCAATTGAAGACCAGCTAATGTTTTATCTAAGACGAGATGAGGATCACTTTCCATATAACTGATTATATACGAAAAAGCCCCTCACAAGGAGGGGCTTCAAAAGTATTTTTTTTAATTTTGATAGACTACGGTTTGTACCAGCAAAGCGGACGAATGCCAACTTTGTAACCATCAGCTCTCGCACAAGTTCCTTTACGAGGATCCTTATTTGAAACCGCCTCATTTGCATCTCTTTCACAAAGTGAAGCTTGAAAGTAAGTATCGAGTCGGCATTGTGCATCTGGGTGAGCATCATCTGTTCTATCTACAATGGCACGATCTGGAGTTGAGAAATCAACACGGCTTCTACCAAAAGTGAGCAACTCAGCTAAAGAGCGACCGGCCATAGCAGCTCTTTGGCACATGGCCACATCTTCTTCGTTCCCGAAAACTTGACGACAGTTTTGAGTCACAACTGGATCAATACTCATACTTGTTACAACGGCAATATTATCATCTGCTTCAAATACTTTTCTAAAACACTTTAAAGTACCGAAATAATCAGCTTGTCCTTCATTTGACGCCCATTTATTTAAGATCATCGAAACTTTTGGAGCTCCACCTAAATGGTGTCCTAATTCATGACAAACAACGAGAGCAAATGCATCATCTGTAACAGCTTGATGACGGGCCAAACCACCATACATATTAACTAAGTACACGGGGCCTAAACGTTGGGCAGAAGCATTTACAGTTGGATCATTCCACTTACGAGCAACTTTTAGAATGCCAAATTTTTTGGCAATAACTGGTTTATAAACCTTTACTACTTTATTGATAATTTCGTTGAATCTTTGCTCAGTCATATCATTACGAACTTTGTCATTAACTTCAATTTTCATATCGTTGTCCGGTAGAAAACCTTCCATACCGTCCATCGAGCAAGAGAATACCTGAGTAGAATGAGCAAGAACAAAGCTCATAAGAATGTATCTTAATTTCATTGCGACCTCCATGTCATAACCTAAATATATTTTTATTATCGATCAGATGCGCTTTTGATTGGGAATTTTCATCAAACTCTTTCTAACACTATAAATTCCTGTTCTTTTTACTCCGGCAAAAAAAATTCAGAAGTCATCTACTCTCACCGATAATTATAGGAATTGTTTTGTTGAGGAGATCATAATGAAACTGATTTTTACACTTTTAGTCCTAGTGGCCAACACTTGTTGGGCGGGCCCAAAAGAACAAGCTTATCAACTTCATAATAGGCTTACGAGTGTTCCTCCATCGCCACAAGTACTTCAATCAATGCAATTTTATATTCAAAATGGTGAGCCCGAAAGTGCAGCAATG
The DNA here is from genome assembly GCA_002786715.1 of Bdellovibrio sp. CG22_combo_CG10-13_8_21_14_all_39_27. GTDB lineage: Bacteria > Bdellovibrionota > Bacteriovoracia > Bacteriovoracales > Bacteriovoracaceae > 21-14-all-39-27. The sequence continues at coordinate 24,383 of PCTW01000054.1, read as the reverse complement.
CTAGCAATGGAAGACTTTCGTTTTTATAACGTTACATTAAAAAATTGGGTCAAAAAGTGGACCAACCAAGAGCAAACAAACAGAGTTCCCTTAAATGACTTTGTCGCCACTGTTTTAGGATTTATAAAAGATGATCTACCTTTTAATGGTGTTCTCACTGAAGATATTCTTTATACAGGTGCTTCTGGATTGGCCAACGTCGCACCTTATGCTCCAGATAGTAATGATCATTATCGTGATCTTGAAAACACGAGAGTCGATCTCAAGGCCAACCTCGTCCGCCAAGTTCAAAGCCAGCTAAATAATATTCCAGATACTGCAGGAGTACTAACTTCTCGTGCTGCTGGGGAAAGTTTTTATAGCGCTGGAACCAATAGAAGAGTTACGCGCTTCGCTTTCATGAACTTCATGTGTAAAGATTTCGAAGCTCTTCATGACATTACTCTTTCTGATGTTTACGTCAGACGCGATGTTGATCGTCGCCCAGGTGGAGACTCAAGAACGTTCAGAAATAAATGCGTAGGTTGTCACTCTGGTCAAGATGCTCTTGGCGGAGCTTGGTCTTACTTTGATTGGGATGGAACACAGCTCGTCTATTCTCCTGGTCAAGTGGTAGAAAAAATTAATAAGAACAATCTATTTGCTGAAGGTAACGTCGTTGCCGATGATTCTTGGGTCAATATGTGGGCCAATGGACAAAATTCCTATTTAGGTTGGAGAGGTGCTCAAACAGGTAGAGGGGCACGCTCACTAGGTCGTCTGCTGGCGAGCTCTCAAGCTTTCTCTCAATGTATGGCGGAGAGAGTATTTGAACTGGTTTGCTTAAAGAAGCCCGTTAACCAAACAGATATAGATCAAGTTAAAACCTTAGCAATGAGCTTCGAGCAAAATGGACGCTATAGTATGAAACAGTTGGTCGCAAAAACTTCTATTTTGTGTTTAGGAGAATAAGATGAAATCAAACGGAAAGATGATTGCAAGCGCACTGACAGTCATGCTTATGCTTGTAAGTTATACCCAATGTGTTCTTGAATATAAGCCAGCTCCTAATAAAAAACCTGTCTCTTCTACTGAGCAACAAAGCCAGTCGAATACAACAACAAATAATCTTCCCGACCCTATCGTCGTAGAAGATAATCCTGATCCAGGTGGGGATACAACGACTTCAACTAATCCTGTCGTCCTTGAACAAGTTCAAGTTGGTGTGAAGAATTTTGATCAAATTAACGAAACAATGGCGTCACTCACGGGAGTTGATCCTACATCAAATGCTATTAAAAATACTTTTCAAACTCTAGAAGTTCAGTTGCCGACTGATAATGATGTCAAATCATTCTTGGCCGCCAATCAAGTTGCAGTAACAAAGCTCGCTGCAGAATATTGCAATTCTCTGCTTGATAGTACTGCTCTAAGAAGTTCGATTTGGACGAATTATAATTTCAACTCTTTCAACTCGACTGATAAAGATTTTATTATCGACCGAAGCTTAGATCACTTCTGGGGTGCTGGTATAGATGCCGCAGGAAGATCTGCTAGTCGTTTTGAATTACAATCTCTTTTAAACGATTTAAGTGTCGGCGAAGATACGACAAGATCATCAAGTATAATTAGAATTACAAAAGGTGTTTGTACTGCGGTCCTTGGATCAGCAAGCACCATAATGTTGTGAGGCCATCATGAGCAAGAAAAAAGATATTACAGAAGCTAAGAAAGACATCCTGCTCTATGATGATCATAAACTCGTTACGAGAAGAGACTTCTTGTCATCAGGTATGATTTCAATGAGCACATTTGCTTTAGCTCCAACCCTTCTCTCATTACTAAAATCAAATTCAGCCTATGCTCTTGAGTGCAATACCGCTCAAGCCACCATCGGAAAAACACCTGTGATTATCTTCGATCTTTCAGGTGGGGCCAATTTAGTTGGATCAAACGTCATGGTGGGTGGACCAGGTGGACAAATGGATTTTCTGGCAACCTATGAAACTTTAGGTTTACCAATGGATATGCACCCAAGCAAAGCAAACCAATTGAGCTCGGAATTAGGCTTGGCCTTTCACGGCGATTCGGCCATTTTAAGAGGAATTGTTTCGGAAACCAGTGGTAACGTGAGACCAAAAGTCGATGGAGCCGTTTTCTGTACTTCTTCGGGTGATGATACTGCAAATAATCCTCATAACCCAATCTACTGGTTAAATAAGGCGGGTGCAATGGGTGGACTTACTCAATTGGCAGGAACTTCAAATAGTATCAGTGGTGGGAAATCAATTGTTCCTGATGCAAGTATTGATCCAACAGTTAAGCCAGTGGTTCTCAATCGCCCTCAAGATGCTCTAGGTTTAGTAAATATTGGTAAACTAGGAGAACTCTTCACTCCGCAAAAAGCACAAAGAATTCTTAAAGCCATTGAAAGAATGAGTGAACAAAAAATAATGTCTTACGGACAAAAATCACTCCCTGATCAAATCAAGGATCTCGTCAAATGTGGATACATTGGCTCGCAAGACTTAATCGGAAAGTATACAGCTGATGCACTCGATGCCAGCAAAGACCCCATGGTGACCCAAGTCTTTGACAACCTCAATAATGGGGATCAAAGAAAAGTAGCAACCATGATGAAGCTTCTCATGGATGGACATCTTGGTGTAGCAACAATTGAAAAAGGTGGTTACGACTACCATAACAATACCAGAGCAACTGGAGAAACTAGGGACTTTGAAGCAGGAGCCCTCATCGGTCGCTGCATCGAACTTGCTTCGCTCAAAGGGAAAGACTTAGTTGTTTACGTCATTACTGATGGTGGCGTTGCTGCCAGAGAAGGAATTGATAACTCTGTTGGCGGCCGTGGAAAATTGAGTTGGACTGGAGACTCAGGTCAACGTTCATCAACTTTTATGCTTGTTTATAGAAACTTAGGGCGAGCAACACTTCGAAATGGAAACAGGCAAATTGGGAGTTTTAAGGATACCGGAGCGGTCGAAAATGCAGCGACACCTTCGAGCAACTCAGTTGTTAATTTGGCCAAACTTATAACAGCTAATTATCTTGCTCTCCATGGTGAAGAAAACAAATTAGCTGCAATTGTTGGAGATAATCCATTTGGGGCCAATCTCGATAAGTATTTAGTGTTTAATAAGATTACCTAGTTAAGGAGCCGGACGTGCCAAACTTTTTTAAAATTCTAGCAACTGCTTGCGTGATAGCTATTACGTTGTTTTCTTACACCCAATGCTTAGGTCCATCGGGATCAAGTAGTAAGAGTAAAATGCAATTTAACACGACGGAACAGTCATCAGTAAGTAACAACAACTCAACTCCAGTTGTTTCAAATAGCGTTGCCTCCGTTGATGCATTTGCACAGACTCTCCATCCTTTAACGAAACAGAGATGCGTGGCTTGCCACGGTTCATTTCAGCAACCCCTTCATGCCGTTAGTGATCCTCAACAAGCACATGATGCTATCATTAATGCATTCAAAGTTAATTTTACTAACCCAAGCTCTTCAAGAATGTACTTAAAGCTACGAGATGAAGCGCATAATTGTTGGTCAGACTGTACCCAGAACGCAAATGAGATACTAGCAGCTATCACCTCATGGAAAGACTTACTCGACTCAAGTAGCAGTCAACAAGATCCGGGCACGAGTCAAGGATCAACTCTAACTACTGATGAGAGTCTAACAGTAGAGCAAATGATCGACATGTCGTCGCAGAATACAAATGGAACTGTCCAATTAGCAATTGATACTGCAACTCTCAAAGCGCCAATGGTCAAAGGGCAAGAAGGCGAATACTCATATATTTGGGTCGTCAATAATAACGTCGGCGTTCTTGCAAATAGTAATAATACAGCAGGAACGGCGACTTTGAATTTCTCTACAAACGTTTCGGCCAATTACCGCATGTATGCTCTCGTAAATGCACCTACAGATAGCGACAATTCTTTCCACATCAAAATTGATAGTGGAAGTTTTCAAGAGTGGCATATTCCTTTGACTACTGGTTTTGAATGGAGAGAAGTTAAAAACACTTCAGCAATGAATCCAGTGGCATTTTTTGTCCCCATGGGAGCAGGACATATGCTCGAAATTCGCCAAAGAGAAGATGGCACAAAAATTTCTAAGATTTTTATGACTGACGATCTTAACTTTGACATTTCTCAGATAAATCTCAATCCAAAAGCGACTCTTACTTATAATATTGGAAAACTTATTGGAACGAGTGGTATTGAGTTCAAGTGTGATGTAGAGATCTATGATGATTATAGTTACAAGTTAACCAATCCAAGAATCACAACAAATAGAAGTCTCTACGTTAAAAATATAAAACTTTTAATCAATGGCCAGTTTAATCCTCAACATGCCACTTACACACTTGTCGATATGCAAATACCGGCAGGTACAACACAACTTAGCAATAGGGCCATGGTTGCTTTGAAAGATAAGGGCGATGAATACGACACTCTTTCGTTCAGCTTTGAGATGTTAGAGTTGAAATGAAAAAAGATTTTTGGTTATCTCTTCTCATTTGGTTTTCTTGCATAACAACTGATCAAGTCTCCAAAAAGATATTCACCTTTAGTCAAACAGCTCGATTTAATGAGGGTTTTATTTTTGGTTCCTATGCAGACCTTCCAGTAATGATTCGAATATTAACCATGTCGACGCTTTATGGATTCATTTTCTTTCTCTTTTTCGCCCTGACCTACTTCCCTTCTCCCAAGTTTAAACAACTCAAATGGGGCTTAGCTTTTTTAGTGGGTGGAATTGGAGGCAATGTTTTTGATAGAACTTTTGCAGGAAAAACGTTGGACTTTATTCCCTTTCCCTCTGCCAATATGACTTGGGTAACGTTTAACTTAGCAGATCTTTATCAATCTCTTGGTGCTGTTATTGTATTGTTTATCATTATCTTTCAAAGTAAAAAGATTTGGCCACAAGATGATCAAAGAGGAAAATATGTCATCAATCCGCTTGAGCAAGTACGCTTTGCTTTTAAAATGTCGATGATGGCGATGTCGAGTTGTCTCGTTGTAGGAATTTTTAGTTTTGCCTATTGGCGATTATCTTTAAACAGTCTTGGATTCGTAGAAAACAAATTGCTGATGAGTTATATCATCGTCTTCATTTCTTTATCATTAACTTTTACTCTTTTAGCTTTTCTAACAGGTATGGTCTTATCTCACAAGACAGTTGGTCCACTCTATGCTTTTGAACTTTATGTAGAAGATCTACTTAAAGGTGAAGATCGCATTTTTGTCTTGAGAGAAGGTGATCACTATAAACATCTTGAAAAAATCGCCAATGATCTTAGAAAAGTTATAAAAAAGTAAAAATTCATAGTCATTTTCACTGTTCGGCTTATCTTCGCCCGTTTATAATTCTCACATGTATCGATTCTTCTTTATCATCTTGGCAACGCTCTGCAGCTTAAATGCATGGGCTTATCCCAATTTTATCGGGCTTGGGTACACATCTTGTCTAACCTGCCATTATAACCCTATGGGAAATGGACCTTTGACTGATTACGGACGTGCTCTTGGCGCGACAACTGTTTCTGATAGAATTTTTTGGGATAAAGAAACAACTGAGGATGAAATTGGGCAAAAATCAGGGTTTCTCTATCGCCAACCTTCACTTGATTGGATTCGACCTTCCCTCAATTATCGAGGCTTAGAACTGATTAAGAGTTATGACCAAAAATCTCAAGAAAATGAATATATCACCATGCAAGCATCGGCCAATGTTGTTTTGAGGTTTGGCCCTCAAGATAATAAAGACAAATTTATTATCGTTTTAGAAGGTGGTTATGCACCAACTCCTCGCTCTAATAAATCGAGTACAGAAAAGAACTATCGATCTCGCGAACATTATATTGGTTATCGCATTAATCAAAGCTGGGGTATCTATGCTGGTTTAATGGATAAAGCTTTCGGCATAAGAGTTCCCGATCATATAGCCTTTTCGCGCATTTCAACTCAGACAACAATGAATGATCAAACTCATGGTCTAATGATTCATTTTACGAAACCAGAATATGAATGGGCTGCTCATTTTTTCGCGGGAAATCTTTCTCAGGAAGCACCTTTGCGGGTAAAGGGAGCTTCTTTAACAGGTGAATATACTCTTAACCATAAAGTGCGCTTAGGTGGCAGCTTTATGACTGGCAAATCAACTTATTTAGACCAATCCCATATCTCTACCCATGCTCGGCTCGGTTTTGGTAAGGGGAATTCGATCATGGGTGAAGTTGGTCTCAATAAAAAAACAATTCTGAATAGCCAAACTACTATCAATGGAAGATATGCATTTCTTCAAGGTCACGTTATGGCCAAAAGAGGTCTCTTTACACTTTTAACAACAGAATATTATGTACCCAATACTGAATTAAAAAATGAAGTGATGAGAATTGGGCCAGGCTTTCAATACTTCCCTAATCAAGGAATTGAGTTCAGAGTAGATGTTTATAATTCTCGCGTTTTTAGTCAAACATCGGTAAGCGAAGATTCATGGGATTTAACAGGTCAGGTGCATCTATGGTTTTAAGAATCATCGCCCTTTCCTTCTTCCTCACTTTTCCTGCCTTCGCAAAGCTCTCAAAAAAAGAGCGTGACCAAAACTTATTTAACGATGCTAAACTTCTCTATTCTCGAGGTAAATATAAAGAAAGTTTGCAAATGCTCGAGGCACGCTACAATTTTAAATCCAAAGAAACTCCCTCAGGAGCCATGATTCTTGCCGCCTGGGATTTGGAAAAGCTTGAAGAGTATATTCAAGCACAAAACCTCATTGCAGAAATTATTCGTTCTCGCTTTGCTTCGTCTCACAACTCCGTCATGAGGCAATATAAAAGTGATGGAGCTGAAGGAATTGAGGGCATACCTCCAAAGCTAATTGAAATTTATCATCGTCGAGCTTTTCTGCTCTCCAAAATTTACCAACAGCTTTATTTCAAAGTAGCTCCTGAAAAGAGAGATGACTATAAGAGGCAAGCTTTGATGTACGTTGAGATTATTGCCAATCAAGATGATTACGAAGATGAAAGCTACGAAGAAATTCCGAAAGACATAGAAGCTTTTGATCAAAAAATTAAAGAGCAAACTTGGGTTTCTCAGTTTTTCATGTCCACTGCTTGGACCTCTTGGCGAGATAGGCTTGATCTCATCGTTGGTAGCGGCGATCGTATTTCGATTAAATCGTCAGTTCGTGGTTTATCCCTTGGAGCAGGTTGGTCCTTTCAAAAGTTGAGATGGAGATTACTCTTAGAATCTCAGTTTACGTATGCTAGCGCTGTCGCAGGAAGAGAATCATCGACATTAAGCTATTTTGAGCCCGATGTTAAAGTATGGTCATTTGGAATAGTGCCCGCCGTTCATTATCGTCCATTTTCAGGAGATGCCTCTCTTGGTATCTCAATTCCCGTCGTTTATCGCAACGGAAATTACACCGAACCTGCTGGCTTCGTCTTAGAAGGAAAATCCATTCTGGCGATTGGTTATGGATTTGATATGAATTGGGATCTTAATCAATGGACGTTTTTTAGTCGAGTGGCCAATTTGAGCTCAATGTCATCAAGTTATTGGCAATTTGGACTTCGGTATCATTTCTAAAGAGTATTTATCCAATTTTTTAAAGCTTGGTAATCAGTATCATTGATGGGAGCTGCTCCCTCGGGCATGTTTCCACCAGCATTTTTGAGCTTGAGTATCAGTAGACTATTATCTGCATTTCCAGAGCTTATCAAAGCAGAACTAAGCCAAGCAGAATTAGTCAAATAGCTGGCCCAATTATTGTGATATCCACTATGACAATTGATACAATTCTTAGCAATAATTTCATTGGCCTGGCAGAGTTTCGTTTCGGTGGAATTGGAACAATAGATCTGACTTCCAAGGAGAAAGTCTTTACTGTTTGAGTTAAAGCTCTGACCACAAGAAACGAGTAAAAAAAGAAGGAGATATTTTTTCAAATCTTATTTTCCTAGAGGTAGAGTGGCCACTACTTTTACTGTGTCTTTTACCCCAACGCCCATATAACTTAAACCTGAAAATTGAAAATCCTTCAAATTGAGATTGAAATTCACTTGGACATATTTTGCTGATAACTCTTTGTAAGAGAATGAAATAGCTTTTTTAACAGATCTGACTTCAATCATTGCCTGTCCTTTGCCACCTTGTCCCTTCGCATTTGAAATAGTGATTTTTGGATAAGTCTTATATTCTAACTTTTCTTTTGTATGATGGTCTCGTAACTCTAACCCTGTTGAAAAATCTTTAACAGATGCCGTAATCTTGTCCGCGATTAAACCAGCTCCAGACTTCTTAACTTTCCCCTTGATGTTGCTTGAGACGATTTCAAATGATCCGGCAGGAGAGAGATCCACAAAAACTTTAATTCCTTTGCTTTGAGCAAAAAGACTAAATGAAATAAGGAGCGAAATTATGGTGGCCATGAGTTTCATTTTTATTATCCTTTAACTTGGTTTTAAAGAGTAGCTACCTGTGGCAACTGCAATCAATCCGTCATCCTTGAGACTACGGATTTGGACTTCTCCAAAAGCATTTCTTTTACTTATTGTATGAATTTTTGAGCATCCGACAAGGTCTAGATCAATTGGTCGCCTTAAAAACTGGATGCTCATCTGGGTCGTTAATGCACCAATCTGGTCAATTTTTAAGCTTAAAATTGAAGCATAAAGAGCTGCGTCGGCCAAGGCAAAAAGGCTAGGACCAGAAAGAGATCCTCCCTCTCTAGTCCACTGTGAGTCATGAGGAAGAAGAAGTCTCGATTCTCCATTTTTCGAAAAAAGGACATCAATATTCATCAGCTTTGCTTGAGGAATATAGTTCAAAATGATTTCTCGTATCTTTTTTTCCATGATATATTCTAACACTTTCTTAACCAAGGATTAACCTTATCTTGTGGTTACTTTGAGAGATTATCTACTAATATAGAAAAAAATGGGGTTAGGATGACTCGAATTGTAACAACGATGTTTAGTATCTGGATTGCGACTGTACTTTTACTTTATTGTTTAACATTGGTACAACTATGAAAGAACTGATTCTTAAGATAACAATCAAAATAATCAACTTTTATTTTAATAAAATACTCCCCCTTCCCCCAGCTCTTTTTGACTTGCAAGAGATTGGTAGGGACCACTTCGTGCTAGAGGCTTTAGAGCTTTAATAGACTTTTCAAAAGCTCTCGACACCTGCAAAATGTCTACATGAATTCCATCGCGAAAATGACCAATGATCTCAAGCGCCTCAATCACAAATATTCCCACTATTATGGGGTCTTCTTTTTCATAGGAGGCTTTCTCTTTGATTTATTAACCTTAGGAAGAGTTGATGATACATTAAATATCCTCAGCCAATTCTTCTATCTCTCTCTATGCCTTTTTTTCCTCACTGCAGAATTAATCCCTCAGGATTCTCGTTTCAAAATATTCAGCCTCAAAAAAAAATGGCATCCTGAAGCAACACAATTCTGCCTAGGTGCTTTGCTTTCTGCTTATACAATCTTTTACTTTAAAAGCGCCTCTCTTTCAAACTCACTGCTCTTTATCCTTTTTATTATTGCTCTATTGGTAATTAATGAAATGAAACTAATTAAAGTTCTTGATTATTATTTAAGAATTTCTCTTTTCCATATTTGTTTAGTGACCTTTCTCTTCATTCTCATTCCCTTATTAACGGGAACTCTTTCATCAGGAGATTTCGCTCTTGGAATTGCACTCACACTTATCGTTTATTTATCCGTATTAACTGTGTATAAAAAATTAGGGATTGCTCGAGAAGTCATTTTAAACAAGTTTTTATATCCGGGAGTATTCATCATTGCTTTCTTTAATTTTTCTTACCTTCTCAATCTCTTGCCCCCCCTACCGCTTGCGATCAAAAAGATTTCCATATTTCACGAGATTATAAAAAAAGATGGTGACTACATTGGGCGAGGGCAATATCCAGCATGGCAGTTTTGGCGTCAAGGAGATACTCCCTTTTTAGCAGATGCTGGAGAGAAACCATATGTCTTTATCTCTGTTTTTGCTCCAAAAGGTTTCGATGGGCGAATCATTATGCATTGGCAAATTTACAAAGACGGACAATGGAAAACCAGTGATAGAATCCCCTTACTCATTAAAGGCGGCAGAGAAGATGGATTCAGAGGTTTTAGCTTTAAGGAAAAATGGCTCCCTGGAGACTGGAGAATACTCGTTGAGACTGAAGATAAAAGAGAAATCGGTCGACTTCAATTTGAAATCCTCGAAGACAAGGAACAAAGAGAAACGACAGAAGATTATCTTTTATAAATCACTTTTAGAGAAAGATTTTACAAAGATAGTACTCCACAATAGAGTTGTTCCGAAATAATGAATCAAATCACCCCACCAGTTTGTAGGAAAATCTTTTCCAATCAGCATCGATGTTGAGAAATCGGAAATACTCTTTAATCGCGGCAATAACCAATATATGAAAAAAGTAAGCGAATCAATGATTCCAAAGTTTTTATAAAGTTGTTGCCACTCTTGATTGGCCCAATTCATTGAAGAATAAGACATGATCATTAACATAAAAATAACAGCGACGAACGTTTTTAACGTACCAAAGCGAATCGCAATAAATGCACTTAATAAAATAACAAAAAAGATATCCAGAGAGCTAAAGAGAAGAGCTCCTAAAACTCCCCAACTAAAAACCACATTATGAGTAGCGAGCGAAAAGAGAATCATGGCGAGGACAAGTGACAAAAGGTAATAGAGGATCACTATCGAAAATGAACCTAAAATTCTTGTGAGAAAATACTGAGTACGTGAAATGGGAAAAGAGAGTAATTGTATCAATGCACCTGAGTCAATGTCACTTTTGATTGAACCAATACCAATATAAATGGCAATAAAGGAAGACCAAGAACCAATGACATAATAAAAGGCCAATAAACTATTTTGACCAACAGTCTCTACAGACATTTGCGCTAAAACTTCTTCTCTTAAATAAGATAAGAGGGCATTGGCAGTTAAAATAACCACAACGGTTATGACGGCCAAGAAAATAATGGCCCTATTTCTATATTCTTTATGAAATGTATTAAAATAGAGTGCTTTCACTTAATCCCCTTTCACTTTACTATAAAAGAAATCTTCCAAAGATTGACCATTTGTTAAATCTTTAACTTTTCCCTGGGCCAATTTTCGACCTTTATTCAAAATACAAACTTCATCACATAGCTGTTCTACTTCTGCTAATCCATGAGAATTAATAAATAATGTTCGACCTTCTTTTCTCAATTCAAACATAAGATCCTTAAATTCTTTTATTCCGATAGGATCCAGACCAGAAAATGGCTCATCTAATATGAGTAATTGATGAGGACAAAGGAGTAAATTTGCGATACCAATTCTTTGCAACTGACCTTTAGATAACTGAGATAGCTTTCTCTTTCTTAATTCACTCAATCCTGCTTTTTCAAGAGCAACATCTACTGCAGGTTTCATAGAGGCTTTGGTCAATCCTTGCATTTGCGCATAAAATTCAACAGTCCCTTGAACAGTATAATAAGGGTAAAAGGAATACTTCTCTGGTAAATAACCCACAGTCGCTCTCGCCCGAGGGTCAAGTGTTGGTAGGCCACATAGACTCACATTCCCTGAACTCGGATGTACAAGATCTAATAATATTTTTACAAAAGTTGTTTTACCCGCACCATTTGGGCCAAGCAATCCGAAGATGGAGCCCTCAGGAACTTCAAGCGAAAAAGAATGAAGAGCATCAATGCTTCCATAGGACTTACTAACATCTGTTGCACTAATAATGGCCATGTGATTCTCCTTGCTCCTATTATGCCTGTTGTTTGAAGATATTCAAATGTGCTTTTAAAAAATCCTGACAAAAAGAGTTAGCTAACTAGTCTGCCAAAGAAAAGATTTTTTGATCTTGCTTATAACCCTTTAAACCAATTCTTATCCAATCCTCATTTTGGAATCTGAGGACGTCATTTTTTTTCGTTATAAGTAAAGCTTGATAAGGAGCCTGAGCAAAAATTTCATCATTTTCAATTTTACAAGTAATACCATCAAAAATCTCACCACGAAAGTTGAGAGCTTCTTGTTTGAATTGATTTAATAAAATTGGACTAATTTGGGGATGACTAAGAACAAAAGTAAATTCAGAAGAATCCTTATGTGGTAATTCGTTTTTAAATTCTGAATTAAATTGATCTTCTGTGATGAATAACTTTGCGTTTTCAACAATTGAAAGACGAGAGACTAAACTTTTAAATTGCAGATGTGTTAATGAGAGATGTGAGAATTGATAATTCTTCGCTTCAAACTCTTGCGAGCTCAAAATTAAACAATTGGCTCCAGAGATTAAACTTGGGAATAAGTTCAGAACCAGTCCGTTCAATGATGACAATGACAATAAGTTGAGGACGAAAGAATCATTATTTATTGATTGAGATTTGAGAGTTAACTTTGAATTATCAATGAGATTCTTTTCGGAGTGGAAAAAGTAATTTCGACATCCTTGGTCTGTATATTCGAACAATATAATCCCTGGACCGGGAGGCTGAAACCAGCTATAAACTTCATTGTTACTTATTTCATTCCATTTCTTATCTTCAAAAAAATACCCGACTCCAAGATCTTGAAATACACTATTCTGCTTATCTTGATCTAAATGACAGTCAAGAGGTAAAGAAACAGCACCTACTCTAAAAAGGGCCAAAATAGTTGTTAAGTCCTCTATTGAATTTGAAGAATTCCATGAGCAAATAGCTCCAGGACCAATACCGCATACTTGGGCAAGAACTGTTTTTCTGAGAACTTGTTGAGCAAGTTCAAAATAAGTGTATTGTGCTTGAGCGTCTCCAACTTTGTTATCAGAGTCTTTAAATCGCGCTACAAAATCAAAGAATGCTTCTTTCAGATGTCATTTCCTATGAAAAAGACCGAGAGATCATAAATCTCCTTTTCATAGTAGCGATAAAAAAATGAAAGTTAAAGCCTATGAATAACTGATCATTTTTATCTTTTCTGTGCGGGAATTCTCTTCTTTTTACTTGCACCTATAATCCAACTCGTTCTCTCTTTCAGTAAGATTTCTCCATTCTGCTCAAGAAACTCGGCTGCATCATTAATAATTCCCTCTTCTTCACTTTTAATATCCAAAGACTCAGTCTTGGGCTTTTCAATAGACTCTGGACTATGAGAGGGAGTAAACACCTGAGGAACAGTCGAAGTCGGATCATTTATAATATCAGTTGCTGTTGCAATAACATCTGTTTTATCGAAATAAAAATATGAAATTGTTGCACCCGCAAACAATAGTGAAGCAATCCTTGCAGGAGCACTTTGCTCAACATTTAATGAAATTTCACCTCGAGCAATCGCCTTTTCTTCAGCCTTCGCCATTCTTTTAAAAAAGTCGGCTTCATTTGATTCTGCATATTTTTTTAAATCTTTCCACGAAGAAGATGCTTGATGATCAACTCTTCGAGCATAGGTCACCAGCAATTCATCTCCATCAACAGCTGAATTTAATTCACGTAAATAATTAAATTTTTCAGCTACTTTTTTAGTTGAACGCGCAATTTGATTTATGTCTGGGAAAAAGAGAATTCTAGCTTGATAATCATAAACAACTTTGAATAATCTTACTAACCTTGATCGATTAATCCCGGGCATATTATAAATCATTTTGCTAATTTTAGATAAGATCTGAGGCTGTAATAAAAGATCTCTTATCGCTGCAAATACTTCATGGGCTCGTTCTTTTTTGAGTCGAGATACACTCACGAGAGGGTTCGACTGCATAAATGTCCAAAATTCATTAAGAGTAGGCCTTTGAGAATTTCCAATCATTCTCTGATATCGAACCTTATCGCTCTCTTCACCTAATCCTAATCTTTTTAGCATTGTTGAAATTTCTTTTTTACATGATTCATTACAACTGTCGCCTTTGAGAAGATCTTCGAGATGCTCTCTTACCATTGTGTATTCTTGATACATTGATCCCATCTTGACTAAGCGCTGGTTGTTTTCAACCTGCAATGCAGCTTTAAAAGCAACACTATTGCCACGACTTTCAAAAACTTCTTTATAAAGAACCACTTGCTCATCTGTAAATCCACTTTTTTTCAATAGAGTCGATAACTTTGACCAAGCAAGATCTTCTGACTGTTCTTCTAGTATCTTAATAATCTTCTTGTTATTTTGAACAATCACAAATGAAAATTCCATTTCTCTGAATAGTGGTCTCCACTCTCGGTGAGGAATTGAAAACTGTTCATTGAGTAAAAAAGAATCCATTTTTGCCAAACGAGCTTGAATCGAAAGAAGAAGTGCAGGTTCCGGATTATCTTTTAATTTACGCAAGAAGTTTGTTTGCCTCTCAATTTTTTCAACTTCTTTGAGTAAAAGCATTTCTTTAGTGTCAGAATAAATACTCTTCTTTTGAAAGAGACCTTTGATTAGGTCAAGACAACTTGCTTGGGCATTCATTTGTAGAAAAAGTAAAATGAGAATCAAATGTATTTTCATAAAAATAGACCTTGATTAAAAAGAATCCCTTACTTATCGTCATAGTTAGGTATTTCTCGAGTAAGTTCAGGTATTTCTATGAGTAAAAAAACAATAATTCCTTACCAAACCAGATTGAAAAGCTTTAGTGTTGGCGGCTTGGAATTAGAGATCCTAACTATCGAAAATCTTGATCGCGCCATTGATCAGATTTGCGAATTACTTGATCCAAATGATCCATTAAGTGAAGATCTCTCTCCCTACTTCGGATTGGTATGGGATAGTGCTGTTGGATTAATTACCTATTTAAACGAAATCTCTTATCATCCGCTCAACAGAAAGCACGTTGAAATAGGATGTGGTCTTGCCTTGCCATCCTTTTGGATTGCCAAAAAAAATGGTGAAATTCTTGCCACCGATTCTCATCCTGATGTGCAGTGGTTTCTTGAAAAAAACCAAGAACAAAATGAAATATCCTTTCCCTTTGTAAATTGGAATTGGAGGACTGAATTTTGGTCAGAGAAAAAAGCTGATGTCATTTTAGGCTCTGATATTCTCTATGAATCGAGACATCCAAAAGATGTCATCTTATCTCTCAAAAGTATGCTCAATAAAGGGGGAAGGCTTTTTCTCTCCGATCCAGGTCGAGGGTATCTTCAAACATTTCATGACGAACTTTTGCTTAATGGTTTTAAAGGAACAACACATATTGTCCAAGGATTAACTCAGGAAATATTTGTTTTAGATTTTCACTTAAGAGATTAAGAAAGAAGTTTTAAGGGAGGTACAAATAACCTTCTCCATTGAGAAATAAATGTGATAAAAGAGGAGAATAGCGCCACACTTAAAGCGACAAGAAGACCTAATTCAAAATTTAAATGCACCTCAAAATCAAAAAAGAAAAAGACTACTAGCGCGGTCAAGCCAAAAGAAACAATAACTCCCATTATGCTCGCGATACTGTTTATGACAGACGCTTCAATCAAGCTCCACATAATTAATGAACAACGAGGAACTCCAAGCATTAGGTACAAGGATGTTTCAGTTCTTCTTTGCTCGGCTTGGTTGAGCCCCATCGAAAAGACCACAAATAATCCACACAATAGAGTTGTTAAGGTTTGAAAACGAAGGGCCTTCATCATTTGCGAAAACACATTGAGAACTTTTTCAACCACATTACTAATATCAACAGCAGAAACGTTTGGAAACAACTCAGTCATTTTTTCTAAAATTTCCAACTTCTTTGCATTCTCTAATTTATTAATAGTCATAAGATGGGTCTTTGGTGCATCCTCTAGCACTCCTGGCGAGAAAGTGATGAAAAAATTTGGATTCATCGAGCTCCATTTTACCTTTCTAAAATTAACAACTTTACCTGAGATTGGGACACCTAAAATATCAAACTCTAAAATATCATCTAACTGAGCACCGATTCTCTCTGCATAATTCTTTTCAAGAGATATTTGAACGTTCTTTTCTTCGAAAGGTGACCGAAAATCTTCTCCTTCAACGAGTTGTTCATCGGAATTAAGCTTGTCTTTATATGTAATATTGACTCCCCGATTTTTCATTCGCTCTGATCGCTCTTGCTCTCTTGTTAATGAATTCTTAGAACGGACGAGAAGTGGTTTATTATTTATTTTAGTTAAACGACCGCGAATCATAGGGGAAGTTCTATCTGCAGTTAAATCATTTGAAACGAGGAATTGATTAAAGGGATCAACTTGTTCATCTTGAATATCAAACATAAAAAGATGGGGTCTAGAACTTGACTGAGGATCAAATGAAAGCTCCTGCTCGATCATAAGCTGCATTTGTGGAATAAGATTCAGCATCATGGCTGCGATGGCCAGTGTGACAGGTCCAGTGATAAGAGATTTGTATTGTCTTCCTATTGATTTTGAAAGCAAGGTAAGCCAAAGACGATCACCTTTCAAAAGACCAATCTTCTGGAAAGTATAATTAAAAACTAACCAATAAAGTGAACTAGAAACTAGCATAGAGATAAAAAAGAAAGTTCCTATCTTAAAGCTCTTAGAACTGAGCAATGAAAGAACGAGAAAAAGTAATACTCCGGGCAGGAAATGAACATATGAGAGTGATAGAGAAGTCCTTTTATAAACTTCTTCAAAAAGATTGGGAATTGATTCTGAAAGAGACTTATAAATAGTTGGCCAGGTCATGCAAAGAGCAAACAAAGGTCCAAGTCCAAAAAAGAAAAAATAAATTTCGCTGGTAATAGCTGTTGGAAAGTCTGCCTTGAGCTTCTCTGCTAAAAAGGCTTTTAAGGTTGGCAACAGGACAGCTGTGCCTGCAAAGGCCAGAAGACTACCTAAGAAAGAGAGGATCAAAACGACATTTATCAGAATAAGTCCAATTTGTTTTCTATTTAAACCCAATAAGCGAAAAAGATAAAAAGTTGTTTTGGCCTTCTCAAGGAGATGTCCAAATAAATAATACAGACCACTGCCGGCCATAAATAAAGCTACAAGTGAAATGAGTGACAAGAAATCAGAGAGGTACTTCATGGCCCTTGCCATTTGCTGACTCGTTTTAAGAGGAGTTGTAACCTCCACTGCTGAGTCATCAATCAATTCTTCCAATAAATTGACTTCATCATCGCTAATCGATTTACTTAGTTTATAATAAACGGTGGTTGTTTTAGTTGATCCTTTTTGAACGAGTCCAGAAATCACCAGGTCTTGATTGTTAAAAAAGACTCTTGGTGCGACACTGCCCCAACTCAAACCTTGGGAAGGATCATCAAGCACAATATCTTCTATCAGATAATTTCGTCCTCCTAGTTTAATATTGTCGCCGACACCCACCCCTAAAAGGGTCGTTAGTTCGGGGTAAATCCAAACGCTTCCTGGCTTGGGCAAGAGGCTCTCACTATCCGATTCTAGTTTGTATTTACCATAAAAGGGAAACCCTTCCGATAGTACTTTGACCCAAACCAGGCGAGCTTTTTCTCCTTTCGCCATACTAAAGAATGAATCTAGTTGAATTTTCTTGACCAAATTTTTATTGAGATATGTATCAATTTTCGCAATTTTTTCAGGCGAAATTTCAACCCGTGATGACAAAGAAAGATCTGATCCTAAGAGCTCTTTCGATTTAGAATTTAGCCCTTCTTGGAAGGAGACTCTCAGATCATGAACGACGCCGAGGACACTGAGTCCTAAAAAAAGACCAATGAGAAAGAGCAGGCTTTCTCTTTTATGATAACGAAGGAACTTTAATGATTGAGAGAGAGGTAAGTTCACGAAAGTAGAACCCCATTTTCTAGGTTCAAAATGCGATCGCAGCGAGCAGCTAATTCCTTATCATGTGTAACAAGAATTATTCCTTTCATCTTTTCTGAAACTAATTGAAAAATCAGATCCATGATCTCCTTACCTGTCTTTTCATCAAGCGATCCACTTGGTTCATCTGCAAGTACTAAATCGGGAGAATGAACGAGAGCTCTAGCAATCGCTACCCTTTGTTTTTCTCCCCCACTGAGTTGATCTGGAAAATGATTCCCTCGATCGGCCAAGCCCACTTTTTCAAGCCACTGTTGGGCTTCCTCGAGTTGACTTCCCTTTCCATTTATTTGTAATGGTAATTGGATGTTTTCCAAAGCCGTAAGATGAGGAATGAGAAAAAATTGTTGAAAAATAATTCCCATCTTTGATGCTCGCAATTCAGAAATTTCATTTTCAGACAAATTTGTAAAATTTTTTCCTAAAAAATTCAATTGACCTGAATTGGGACGATCAACGCCACTTAGCAGTGATAGTAAGGTGGATTTTCCAGAACCACTTTTACCAATAATGGCCAAAGTCTCACCTCTTGCTAAATGCAACGAAGCACCTTTCAGAACGGGTATTTCTTTTTTCCCTTGAAAAAAAGATTTAAAAATACTTTCACCATCTAGAATCACAACATTTTCTCCAAGCTATTCCAAACTGTTTCAGAAATGACTAAATGCCCTTTTGAGTTAGGATGAATACCATCTCCTTGATTCAAAGACTTCTCCCCCGCAACACCAGCCAAAACAAAAGGAACAAAGCCGATGTCATACTCTTTTGATAACTCTGGATAAATGGACTTAAACTCGTCCGTATATTGGGGGCCATAATTAGGAGGCATCATCATTCCTAAAAGGAGAACTTTAATTTTCAATTCAAGTGCCGCATTAATAATTTTTTTAAGATTCGCTTTTGTCATTTGAGGAGTAACTCCTCTCAAGCCATCATTTGCGCCAAGGCCTAATATCAGAAACTCAGGATTACTCTTCTTGAACCAATTTAATCGCGACAATCCACTAGCGCTCGTTGAACCCGAGACAGAGCCATTCAATACTTTAAACTTTCCTGCCCCATACTTCTGATCTAATTTATTTTGAATAAGTTGAGGATAGGATTCACTTTTTTCGACCCCATATCCTTCAGTTAAGGAATCACCGATAAACAATAAAACTCGCTCAGCTCCATAACTATTCATGATAAATAAACTCATCAGAAAACCAAAGATTAAGTTATACAAATTCATTAGCCCCCACTTTGCAACTTGCCTCAATACAGAGTACCAATTACGATAACTAAAATGCTAATTGATGGCCATGACCATATGCATAGGAGAACCAATGTCTAATATTTATAATTTTAAGGTTAAAACCATCGATGGAAGTGAAACCACTTTAGAAAAATACAAAGGTCAGGTTCTTTTAATAGTGAATACGGCCAGTAAATGTGGATTTACTTCACAGTACAAAGGTCTTGAGGATCTTTTTAAAAAGTACCAAGACAAGGGGTTTCAAGTTCTCGCTTTCCCTTGCAACCAATTCGGTGCTCAGGAACCTGGTGATGAAAAGGAAATTCAAAGTTTTTGTTCTCTAACCTATGATGTCAGTTTTCCACTCTTTGCTAAGATTGATGTCAATGGAGATGAAGCAGCTCCTCTCTATAATTTTCTCAAATCAAATGTAAAAGGATTGCTAGGTTCAGAAACCATTAAATGGAATTTCACTAAATTCCTAGTAGATTCTACTGGTAAACCGATAAAGCGCTACGCTCCTCAAACAAAACCCGAAGATATTGAAAAAGATATTATTGAGCTTTTAAATTAAACACTTTTTAAAAACTCATCTAGCTCTAACATCTTGTTAAAGGCTTTTACTTTTTTAGATTTTAATAGTTTCTCAGATTGAATTTTGATAGCCCCACCATAGACAATTTGTCCATCACTACCCAGAGATTTTAAAACTCTTTCCAGATATTCATCGACATAATTTTCTTTTCGGCCCTCAGGAATAACAGTCGCTCCTACAATAATCATATTGGCTTCAAGCGACTCGTATGCATCGACAAGTGAATCGACTGGTAAATTGGGTCCTAAGTAATAGTATTGAACTCCATAATGATTACACAGCAAAGCTGCTTGAAGAATACCAAACTCATGAAAGTCACCTTCCATTGAACAAATGAGAACTTTAAAAGGTTTATTTGTTTTTTGATTCATTTGGCGAAATAATAAATGCCCAATATGAAATTTTAAAATCGCAGACAAAGCATGCTCTTGCGATATCGTCAGTTCGCGTTGTTCAACTTCACGTCCTACTTCGTTTAATAATGGTGAAATGATATCAAGAGCAAGCTGTCTAGGACTTAATAAAATTTTTAGTTTGTTAATTTCGTGAGAAATAATATCCAGCTTGTATGACTTCAAGGCCAAAATAAGACTTTGCAATGACTGCCTAATATCAATGAGAGAAATATCCATCTTTGATGATGAGTTTTTTCGCTCTTGCATCGGCTTACCCAATTTCTTAAGCAACTTTTTTAATTCATCGGTAGGTAAAGCAGCGATTTTGCCAATAGAGTGTCCAATAGTGCAAAGCTCTGATAGTAAAGAAAGTCTTTCAATATCAAAATCGGTGTACTCCCTTCGACCAGTATCATTTCTTTCGGGCTCTACAGCCTTATATCTTTTTTCCCAAGCTCGGATTGTGTGTACACCTACACCTGAAATCTTTGAAGCTAATTGAATGCTATATCTTCCACTCATAAAACCAACCTTTGTTAGACATAGTTGTATCAGGCTACTTAAACCAAATCAAGACATGTCGAGATTTTGTCTAGCACTGTCTAGATTCCGTCTACAAGCTATTCCTTGAGCCTACTCCGAATAAAGCTTAGAATGAGACATCGTTAGTTGAGGAGGATTCTATGAAAATACTTATTACTGGGGGCACTGGCCTCGTTGGCAAATCTCTAAAAAAAGAATTGCTTAAAAGCGGTCATGAGTTAATTCTTATGACGAGAAACCCTCAGCAATTTTCTCAAGAAGAAAAAGTAACCTATTACAAATGGGATTCCATCAACGATACCTTTCCTAGAGATGCGCTTGATGGAGTCGAGTCCATCATTAATCTTATGGGTGAAAATCTTGCAGATAAAAGATGGAGTGATAAGCAGAAAGAAAAACTTAAGAACTCCCGAATCATTGGAACAAATAAAATTGTTCAGGCCCTAAATAATTCAGATCACAAACTCAAATGTTTTGTCTCAGCTTCTGCTATTGGTATCTATCCAGTGAACAATGAAGTTACCATTGATGAGTTCACTAAGAATGGAGAAGGCTTTCTAGCGAACCTATGCCATGACTGGGAAGCATCTGCCTCACAATTGAAAACATCGACGAGAAAAATAACCATTCGAATCGGAGTTGTTCTTGCTCGATCTGGCGGAGCTCTAGGAAAACTCATTCCTCTATTTAAAATGGGATTAGGTGGACCCATTGGAAATGGACAGCAATATATGAGTTGGATCCATGTCTCAGATTTGGTCTCGCTTATTTCAAAAGCTATTGATGATGAGTCTTTTAATGGAGTTTATAATGGGACAACCCCAAAGCCAGTCACAAACCTAGAGTTTACAAAGGCCCTCGCAAAAGCAGTTCAGAGACCAGCATTTCTTCCCGCTCCCCCTTTTATGCTCAAATTGGCGATGGGTGAAATGAGTTCGATTATTCTCGATTCTCAGAAAGTCATTTCGAAAAGACTTGAAGAGAATCATTTTAAATTTAACTTCCCTGATATTGATTCTGCATTAAAAGATATTATAACCAACTAAAAAAGAGTTAATTTCAGTTCATCAAAATGGCGAATAAGCAAATCTGCATGCTCCTCGAAGCTTTGTGCGACAGGAGCATATAAGATGCTCATAACATTGGCAGCCCTAGCCGCTTCTAAGTCGAAAAGATAATCTCCGATATAGACGGCCCTTGCAACATCATGGTTTAGCATTTTACAAATAGAGAGCAGTCCGTCTGGAAATGGTTTGGGACGAAAATTATGATCCCTTGAAATAACGACATCAAATTGATGAGGAATTTTAAGTAAACTCATCTCGAGAGCTTTTTTGCTATTGCGAGTGAGAATAGCGCTTTTAAATTTTCTTGATGAAATTTCCTTCAAAAAATTTTCCACTCCTGGCATTAAAGTGGCTTTTGTAGCTCCCTCCAACTCATGCTTTTCGACAATACTCCAATAATTATGAATTTCCGGATGATCTTTCATTTTTTCTAATTCTTCAAGAATGGGCAGACCTTCCTCTAAGCCCATCTCTCTTCTCATACCATCAAAATCCAGGCGAGAATCGACAATCGTTCCATCTAAATCGAAGATAATGAGATCTTTTTTGTTTAACATTTATAGCAACCTTTAATCTCTTGATTTTAGGGAATTCGATTAAATTTCACAATTAGACAAGGCCCTCATTTCAAGTAATTAGTCACTATACTTGAGAATTCAATAACATGGGAATCTCAAAAATTGCTATAATAGTGGATCACATCTTATGTTGCACGTAGGTTCCCAATTAAGTGTGGTTTGACTCTTCTCCTTCGAATTAAAGAGAGAGATGATGATGACGACAAAGTGGGGAGTTACGTTCATTGCTTTATCAGCACTGGTTTCATGTGCTGGTCCAATGACACCCTTTGGTTCATTAGAACTGACACAGCTACAAACGCGAAATCCCGCTTCCGAAGAATCACTTCTTCTTTCAAATGATTTTCGGTCAAGCCGTGCCAAAATTCATTTTTACCCCGGAAGACAACGCCTTCATGATCAACAACTATTTACTGTAATTATCGAAGATCCAGATGAGTTATTGCCCATGTCAAAAATCAAAGTGATCTATAATAATAGAGATGTCACAGACAGCTTTCTTAAAAGGGCGACAATAAAGTTAAGTGACGATAATCAAAAAATGAAGATCGTCTTCGATTTTCTCAGATTGCCAGCGCAGCGTGATCATTCTATAGCCATAAGATATCAAAGAGATAGCTTTACCGAAGCGACTTGGTCTAAATTTTTGCCACCATATTGCCTACACCAAGAAGCGAGTAAGATTGGAAACATTTCTGCCTTTAACGTTGATGCCCAATTACTCAATTACATTGAAAAGGAAACATTAGCTTTTAATATGAATCCCAATTTTCTTGCGGGACTCATTGCTCAAGAATCTGCATTTAATGACAAGGCCGTGAGCTCAGCAAAAGCGTTAGGACTTACACAAATTACTTCTCTCGCTTCAAAAGAAATTTCTGACGTCAATAAAGATTGGCCTCACTATGAGGGAATTGAGAATTTAAACTATGTCGAACTAAAGCGCTATGTTTCAAGTGGTCAAATTAATTCCAAAAATGAATGGAGACTTAATCACCTTCAATCAATACGAGGTGGACTTAGCTATTTAAAATATGTCGATAACTACTGGACAGCCCAAATCCCTTTACTTAAAGAATCTCTTCCACAATATCAAGACTTCTGGGAAGACTTAATGCTTGCAAGTTACAATTCTGGGCCAAGTCGAGTGAAAAGTGCATTACTCAAAAATGGATCTCACTTTTTAGAAGACAGCGAACTTAATGAAGCAAAGAAATATGTCAATCGTGTAAAAAGTTTTTGCTATACCTTTTCTAACAAGAGTGAGGATTTATGAAGAAAAGACCAGTTTCCTTAACGGTATTTTCGATTTTACTTTTTGGTGTCGCCATATCAATGCCTTTGCAGATTATTTTTCTGTATGGTCATACCTTTACTGAATGGTCACTTATTTTGGCCAAACTCACTTGGCTCAATATCCTTATTATGGCATTTAGTGTGACAAACGGGTATTTGGCCCTACTTGGAGATCCTTGGCTCAAAGTAACAGTCCCTACACTCTTAGGACTTGTGACATTCAACAATTTTATTGTTGGTGATTTTGGTGCTGATTACAATGCTGTTCAGACCACTTTTGCAACTTTAGGTTTTTTTGGAGTTCATGCGACACTGCTCTTTACCCAAGCTAATATTGTTTTAAGTCATCCTGAACTGAGATGGTGGCTAATCCCTGAACGCAAACAACTCACTTTGCCTGTTACGATCAAGAACCGCCATGGCGTAACTTTGGTCAAAAGCTTTGATGTTTCTAAAACAGGACTTTATTTAACACCATTGTCAGAACTTGAATCCCCTCTTTGGAAATTTGTTCCTGGCTCATCAGTTGAACTCACGCTTTCTTCTGGTCTCATGGGAGACTTTAACGTTAAAGCGGTGGTGGTCAGAAATTCGACAGGAAAAAAAGGACATTACCCAAAAGGAATTGGACTGCAGTTTGAACATCTGTCTTTTATGGATCGATTAAGAATGAACAAAATGATGTCTAACCAGTTTCAGATTATCTAAACTGGACTACAATCGTGGTGTTTACTTCTATAAAGAATCTCTAGAATGAAAGAGAAAATATTAGATTAAATAATTATTGTGATATGAAATATAGATGTCGAGATGCTTCTTAAGCATTTGAGGATCTTTGGTCGTACACCAAG
>PCTW01000044.1 GCA_002786715.1 Bdellovibrio sp. CG22_combo_CG10-13_8_21_14_all_39_27 | reverse complement strand
TATCTTAATGCCTTTTTTTGGATCTCTGTATTGTGATAGTTTTACAGTGAGGTCTTTAGATACTTGGAGACGTAGATCATGTTCATCATGAAAATTAGCAGTTGAAAATATTTCGCCTTGCATTAATTGGTCCAAGCTTACCTCGTCCAACTTTTTTACTTAAATTTATGCGATTGTTCAAATGAAAAAAAGTATGGCCGAAACGACGACACATCCAGATGTCGCTTCGGCCATTGGAGTGGACAAAGATCCCTGATTGAACGGAGACGAAGTCAGGGAGCCTCGGTTCGTATTGCCGCACCGAGTAGAAGATTGCACAGAGACACACACAACAATCTTCCAGCGAGATAAGCATCACGCGAATGGTGAAGGAATTCAATTTTTCTAGATGGAAGGCTTCATTTTATCAGACAAAGTCTATTTGGCAGGAAAAGCACCGGACAAATCAAAATATTTGTCCGATTTCATACTCTTCTTTTGTTTTCAGAGTGGGCTAAACTGTGAAAAAATGAACAAAAAGTGGTGCCCAGGACCGGACTTGAACCGGTACGGGCTGTTTAGGCCCGAGGGATTTTAAATCCCTTGTGTCTACCAATTTCACCACCCGGGCATTACTGATTTGGAGAAGCCATTTTGAACTATTCGTACAGGTACTGTCAATTTGAGAAAATAAAAATTTTCATCTTTTTATTAATCTCTTCATTTATGGCCACACAATTGTTGTCTTGCGCTTCAAATTCAGAAGGCGAAACTCCAAAGAATGCACCTATAACCTTTGAAGCAAAGCCGGTTTGGTTTAACGGCCCAGAAAGATTTCATTATAAAAATCGAAATTACGATATCGAGACACATGCTTTTTTTGACCTCGCTCCTTTTGAATCAAATGAACGAAAAGAATTGAGTTATGTTTTATTGACTCCTAAGAATAGCGATTTTGGTTATGATATTGATCTCAAGAGCGGGCAATTTTATAAGAAATTTCAATACTGCCCCCAAGATGATGTCTGGAAGACTTATCAGCGCAAAATAGACAAGCCTCCATATGCCGAAGGATTTATCCCACGACTGATGGATCAGTTTGGTCGTCCTATGCGCGTTTATGTTTTCGGTGAAAAACCTTATTTCGTAGAAGAGAAAAAGGATGTAGCTTATTCTCAAAGAGCAAGGATTGTCGGCGGAGTTGTCCAACAATATTGCCATTCTTATCCATGTGCTGGTCGCGAAAAGTGGCTCTCGACGATGGTAATGATTGGTGTTGTTCCTTTTGATCCAAGCATGAAGGATGTCGCTTCATTAGACGACCTTAAAAAGAAAGTTGATTGGAATGAGGTCAAAGCTTTCATAGAGAATGGTTATGGTAGGAAGCTAGGACCTCCTCGAGATGAACCCGTTTATCGAATTATTAGTGAAGTAAATTCAGAGAGTGCTTGGAAATTTGGATTTGAAAAAGGCCATCTTTTTACCATGCCCGAAATGAACACGATTAGATCATCTTGTTATAAACTTTATGATTCTGTTTGGATCGGGGCTCAAAGGGCACGTACTGTTACTGAGCAAAATATTTTGAAGAAAGAAGATTTTGTAAAGAGAGCAAAAGAAATCGAAGCTCTTCGAAATGATTTTACGAGGATGACGGTTTTTCAAGACAATTTTCGTAGTCGTGATGAAGAAAAATTTGATTTAATCGACAAGGTAGAAAAGAAGGAAATGAAATTTGGGGATTTTTTCAAAACAGTTTATTTCGAATATGGAAGTCGATTAAAAACCTGTTTTGAATATGTGAGACCTGCCAATATTACAATGAGTCCGGAGAGACATTGGTTTTTTACTTATCTAGAGAGCTTTATCAATTTAGATCAACTTGGCAGTTTTTACATGTGCTCTCGGAAAGCATGGGTTGAAAACCCCATCATCAATAATGGGAAGAGAACATATAATAAAAAGATGCTCAAAAATTGTACTGGAACAGAGCTCGACCTAAGCTTTGATTCCTCAATCACTTACTTAACGGGTTTAAAAAGAAGTAATAGAGAACATTATCGATATATTGAGGATGATATTGGAATTGGAGGCTCTCATCAAAAAATTCAAGCCTGGGTTTATAACGACGGAAAGAATCTCTCTTGTGATGAAAAATTTAAAAAAGCTTCGGAACCGTTGCTTTTTCCAGACGATATTAGATGGAATCCTTTCTATAATGAAGAACTCCTCAAAAAAGATGGCTATATAAGATGACAAATATTAATGAAAATATTAATGATCAATTTCCAATAAACTTTCTTCAATCTCAAGAACAAGTTGGCGTTTTTAATGGTCAAAGTTTATTAAAGAGTTGGAAAAATTCAAAGTTACAGAATCATATGTGGTTTTTTCCTTTCAGTTCTGCTTGTTGCTCACTCGCTTATCAAGTTGATCAAAACCTTATTGTCGATGACGGTACAAATCCGCTTTTCAAAGAAGATATTAGTGAGGTGAATGCTAATATCCTCGTGTTCTCAGGAATGATTACTCCAAAGCTTGTTCCGTATTTGAGAAAAGTTTATCAAAAGATGAGTTACCCAAAGTGGGTCGTTGCTGTAGGTACTTGTGCTATTTCAGGTGCTCCTTTTGAAGGACCATTCGTGATGAAAGGTTTAGAACTTTTGTTTCCAGTCGACATCGTCATTCCTGGGTGTCCTCCTTCAGAGGAAGGGATTGATCTTGGTCTAAAGCTTCTTAGCGAGAAAATGAAAAAAGGAATATGCTCTGCGATTCAAGTAAATTCTGAAGTAGGTCTTAAACAATGAATTCTCATAATCTTCTCGAAGTCATTGCCGATTCCTTAAGCCCATTTGGTGAGTATTCTGTTATTCAAAGTTCAAAAGGCGAATTAGTCATTAAAGTGACTTCATTGAAAATTGAAGAATGTCTCATGGCCTTAAAGAAGAACTGTGGATTTATTCAATTAGTCGATATTATCGGAATAGATGAAAAACTTAACCCTGAGGTTCAGAAAAGATTTCAGCTCGTTTATGTACTCTATAATTTTGAAGAACAAATTCGCGCTGCCATAGAAATTGAGGTTGGAGAAGCAGAGATCATCCCTTCTTGTTCTCATATTTGGTGTAATGCAGATTGGGCTGAAAGAGAAATTTATGATCTCTTGGGCATTCAGATTACTAAAAAAAATAAAATAACTAAAAGAATCTTTTTCCCTAATCGTTTTACCGGTCATCCTTTGCGGAAAGACTTTGAATCGGTCGATTTTGAATGTTTTGAAGACTCCGATTCGCCATTTGAAAAAGATACAGATTTAACTCTAGAACAGATGTCTCAGAGGACCGTCGTGACCATGGGGCCGCAGCAGAGCGGAGATCGCGGTGCTTTTCGACTTTGGATGGAAATGGAGGATGATCTCATTTCCCGAATTGAACCTGAGCTTGGATTTATTCATAGAGGAATTGAGAAGTTATCTGAAAATCAAAATCTTAATCGGTCAATTCATTTAAGTGAAAGATTGAATTACTTATCACCCTCCGTAGGAAGTTTGCTCTGGTGTCGAGCGATTGAAGAAATGATTGCTATTGATATCCCTGAAAGGGCGAAAGCGATTAGAATGATATTGCTTGAGATGTCACGAATCATAGAACATTGCCGCGGTATTCATTCCATTCAAAGAGAACTTAAACTTGCTGCAGGAGAGTTACAATTTTCTCAAATTATAAAAACTGGGGAAAGACTTTTGTCTCGCTATTCTACCACTGGACATTTTTCACATCTCAACATGATTGGAGGAATGTCCAGAGATCTACCTCATTTTTGGATGGGGGAACTTATGGAATGGATCAGAACCGTAGAGCGCCACTTGTTTACTGGGCATGAGTCATTAAAAAGCTCTCAGTTTTGGTATGACCAAAATAGCATTAAAGGAATTATGGCCAGCGAAGCTCTTGAATGGGGAGTGACTGGGCCCATTTTGCGTTCTTGCGGAGTCAATTTTGATCTTCGTAAAGCAGAACCTTTTTATTTTTATCAAGATGTTGATTTTGAAATTCCACTTGGAATTAACGGCACAAGTTTTGATATCTACCTTGTAAAAGTTGAGGAAATAAAACAATCTCTCAATATATTGGCCCAGGTCGCAGATAATTTACCTGTAGGGGATTTTGTTAGTCAGGATCAACGCATTAGCTTTGCGAGCAAAGAGAAAATTAAAGAAGGTGACCTAGGGGCCATGGCAAGAAACCAAAGACTTATTAATATTGGGCCGACACTACCTCAGGGGAAAAAGTATACATCCTTAGAGTCTCCTAATGGCGAATTGGGCCTTTACTTAATAGGTGGAAACTCGGCACATCCTTTACGGGTTAAGTGGAGAACTCCAAGTTTTTATCACTTCCAACCATTTTCAAATTGGGCAAAAGGATTGAGTATTGATAGTGCGAGAGTCGTTTTTGAAAGTTTAAACATATTGACTAGTGAAGTTGATAGATAGAGGGTTAGATGATTCTTGGAAAAAAATTGTATGAGAATCACGGTGTCGTTAAGGGGTTTATTTTCTCCTTGCCATCACTTTTCAATTTCGTTTGGTCAAAAATCTCCATTCGAAACAATCAAAAGAAAATAGATTCTCATCAAAATGGAGTTCCTTATCTCGTCTTAGATGAGAAAGGCAAAGTTCTCTGTAATGCTTGTAAGCTTTGTGTTGATATTTGCCCTACTTCTTGTATGACTTTGAAAGGGCCAGCTGTTTCAGAGTGGACACCTCAGTCAAAACCTAAAAACTTCACACTTGATCTTGCACGTTGCACGATGTGCAAATTGTGCGATGACATCTGCCCGATTGACGCCATTAAAATGAGCCACCAAACAGTAATTGCTGGAGCCGCTGATTGGAATTGGAAAATGGATATTGAAATGTTGTCTAAACGACCTGGAGTTAATCAAGTTCCTGAAGTAAGTGAAGCGTCCAATCCTTAGGGAGAACTCCAAACAGTTCGTGTCTTTTATATCTTTGTAATCTCTCCAATTTTTCGATAAAGATTTCTCTTGGAATCTCTCGCCCTCCAAGATTATCGACTACAGGTGTGACCATTTGGGTATCGAGCCATTGAAGCCCATTGATATGAAGGCTATAGAGAACCGCAAGTAAGGCCAACTTCGAAGTATTTGACTCTTTGTGAAACATCGATTCACCGCTGACAATTCCATTTATACAAACTCCATAAAGTCCAGCGACGAGTTTGTCATTTGATAGGACCTCTACACAATAGGCGAGCTCTTTTTGAAAAAGGTGCTTATAGCCTTGAACAATGTCTTTTGTTATCCAAGTAGAAGTTTGTCCTTTTCTTTGTATCGTTCCACATTCTTTAATGACGGATTCAAAATCGCGATTGAATATGATTTTATAATTTTGTTTTTTTAGAAATTTACGCAAACTTTGAGAGAGATAGACTCGATCCCACTCAATGATTCCTCGAGGATCTGGAGAAAACCAAGCAAGGGGATACTGATCCGATATTGGCCATGGAAATATGCCGCGCTGATAGGCGAGAACTAGGGTTTCAACAGAGAAATCTCCGCCGATGGCCAGAAGTCCATGTTCATCAGCGAGTTCAATAGGAGGAAAGTTGGCGACAGGCATCTTATTTTAAAACTGACAGAAAACGGTTTAAAAGCATAGCGGCACTCTCTAATGTATTATGTGGTTCGATGTAATGAGGTGCTTCTCCAGCCCCTCTTGACATTGGAGCGACCTCAACTAAATCAGCTCCGGTTATGGGAGCGATTTCAGAGACGGCTTGAATAATTTGGTGACAGATATCTGGAGTTAAACCTCCAGGTTCAGGAGTTCCTGTGGCCGAAGCATATTTCTCATCTAGAGCATCTATATCAAAACTTAAATAGATTTCGTCAATATTGTGCTTCTTTAAGAGGACTTCAATTTTTTTGACGATGAAGTCTGATCCTTTATCCATGACTTCATTAGACCAAAACTGAGTTACTCCAAGTGTTGATTCCCAATGTGATCTGTCTTTCCCACTCGATCGAATTCCGACTTGAATGAGAAGCTCAGGCTCTGACAATAGCTCTATCATGTGATAGGCCCAAGAACCAAAACAAATATCTATTCCCAAGCGATGATCGAGGAGATCTGTGTGGGCATCAAAGTGAAGAATGGCACATTTTTTATTTTGATTTTTCTTTGACTGAATAAAAGCTTTGGCAGCAGGGTAACTCACGGAGTGGTCTCCTCCAAGCATCACCAATTTTTTATGCGGATAAAGGGAATGAAATCTCATTGCAAATTCTTCGGCTAAGGAAAGGGGGGAAACGGGCAACTCTTCAAACTCGTTGCCATAAAGGGCCTTTCGACATTTAGAAATGATCTCTTTGTTGAGATACTTATCGTGAAGAAGATGAGGGATAACTCTGATATCCCCAATATCAAAAATGTGCTCGTGATAGGGGAGCTGATAAAAGTGTGATCTTAAAAAAAGAGGTCCCCAATTAGCTCCTCTTAGAATTCCTCCACCTGTATCGCTACAGATTCCGTAAAGAATGACGTTATTAGCTTCAACCTCTTCGAGGCTCTTGAGCCATTTTTCTTGGACATTATCTGAAGTGTTATAAAGAAGCTGATTTAAAAACTGCTTTCGCTCTTTTGCAGTATTAACTGTGTAAACACCATTCCCTGGAGGAACTAAAGTCTTAGAGAGAAAAGTCTTAAAATCATTGTTCATGAAATCACTATAGCACTGATTAAATTAACATTCCATTGCGACAGCGATTATTAAGTAGTTTAGATTCATATTTTTGACGAAAAGCAGGAAGATTTAAGGCACTGAAATCTTCAAGAACTGATTTTTCGAACTGAATGATGGCCTGATCTAATTGATCAAAAACCCCAGCAATATGCGATGTTAGTTTTACGTTGGGAAGAATTTCTAATTCAGGAAGATCTCGAGGTTCCTTTTCAAAAACATCAAGATAAGCAAAGCTATGAGGATGTTTATTGAGAAAGATTATGAGATCACTAGTATTGATTAAAGAGCCACGAGCTGGATTGATAATGGTTAAGTCTGGCTTACATAAATTTAAGATTTTTTCATTGATCATGTGAAATGATGTTTGGTTAAGTGAGGCTGCAAGCAAGATCACGTCACATACCTTAACTAAGTCTTCCAAAGGAGCAGTTGGTCCTTTATAAGGATCATAACTCAAGGGTTCACAACCTAACGAGTGTAATGTATTTAAAAGCTGATTCCCAATTGGACCTTTGCCAATAACAAGGCAGGTAAGATCTTTGATACGTCTCCTCTTAAAAGCCCGCTTGAGATCCCATTGAGGCTTATGAGGAGTCGAGCTAAAGCGCTCAAAAAGTTGAGCGAGAGTATATTCACAGACTGCATTGGCCCTTATCTCATTTCCTAAAACAATTGGGACTCTTGATTGTTCAATAAAACTTAGAGGGAAATTGTCGTAGCCTGAATTGGGATGAACAATCAGGCGCAATTGATTGAGATCTATTCTCTTATGAAGTTGCCCCATGTCTGTAAGCGTATTAGTGAATAATATATGGGGTGCCTTTTCGCTGAGTGAGTATTTGAATCCAAGGTCGGTGACCATTTTTTCTTCAAACTTGACGAAATTTTGGGCTTGATAGGGAGAAACATCTGTTCTTGTAATAGTTAAATCTAAACTCATAGAAGACCTATTGGGACACTTATTCGCCGTAGACGTAATGTTTGTAAGCGGTTTCACAAACTTTAATCTGAACCCGCTCTTGACGTCGAGACCCAACGCGTACTCTCTTAAATTTTTCGACCATTCGACATTTCGTATAGGGTTTATCAAACTTAGGAGAACCTTCAGACGACAATTCTTTATTGACGACATAGCCAAGATTTTTTGCAAAATCAAAGACATTCAATTCTTTCATTTCTCCATTTTTGAGACCCAAGACATAGGTGCTCATTGCAATTGGAGAATTATCCCAGAGAGCAAGTTCAGCAACTTGATCGGGAGAAATAGTGGCCCTGCCAAAGATATAACTTGTTGGCCATTTGATTTCCGCATAAGCGTGATAAATGAGTTCTGAACAAACGATTTTACTAACAGTAGTTACGTCAAAATTGAAGTCATAGTCTTTGCCAAGTTGTGGCATCGCACGATTAAGGATTTGATCAACGAGTACTTTGTTTTCAAAAAGATTTTCCTGTCTCATTACTGCTAATTCGTCAATGTTGAGAAAGTCTTCTAAACTTGCCAAGCGAGTTCGAGGGCGTACCGCTTCTAATATTCTAATGCCATTTCTGATCGCATCATGATGAGGAACTATGAGAGGATGCTCCCAAAGTCCAAATTCTTTCAACTGTTCTTCACTTCCAAGCCATAGAGCAATATGTCCAAAGTTCCCTGGAATAAAAAAATCAGTAAGGGCAAATGGAGTTCTCTCTGAAATGATATCGAGAGGTCTCATACGTGACTCAATTAATTTATGTTTTGCGGGATCATTGTAAAGCCTACCAGATCTCCAACGTATGGCTCCTGCTGCATTTCCGAAATAACCACTAAGAATGTTCATGACATTGTTGGTACCGACAATAAAGTTGTCGATAGCATGATGATCGTTGAAAACGATAGAACGGCCAGCGACCATTTCTTTTGTAGAGGGGAGATTTATTGTTTCTTTGATTATAGAAGTGATTTCTTGATCATCTTTGTGATCATTGTCCAAAATCGACTGCTTTTTAACAAATTGCTTAACTGCCAACTCAAGAGTCATTCGATTAGTCATCGACATTGTCTTTTGAAGAACATCAGCAAGATCCTGAACTCTTTTTGTGATCCGCGAATCAGTGAGGATGATATCTTTTAAAACTCTTCTTAGAATTCCGATAGAATAAAAATCAGAATGTGCCTGATAGACAAAATCAAAAATGGCCAAGTGTCCAGTTAGCCAAACCATATCTTTTAAATCTTTCTTGTTATCTAAAGTATTAAAAAGTTCTTCAATCTGTTTGTTTTTTCCTGGAGCGTAAACCTGTGTATAGTGACCAATTGCGATTGTATAATTAACAAAGTTCTCTAAAACTTTTGAAATGTTATCTAACTGAATCCCATCAAGGGCATCACCTCTTTGAATCTGATCTTGAAGTTCAAGTGCAAACGAATGCATATACTCTTTCAACTGACCGAGTTCGTGAACGAGGCCATTAAAAATTTTAAAGTTATTATCAAAACGATTCGGGTCGACAGAGAAATTTTGTTTGTGGTTAATAATCTGCTTATGGAGCTCAAACAATCGAAGTGAAGAGTTTCTCTCCTGAGCATGGACCTGTCCGAAGCCATTTGCTAGGGCCACTAAAAATACCAGGACGGCGATACTGTTCCATAATCTTGTAAAGTTCATATTCCAAAAGTCTAGTGTTTGGGGGCGTAAGTCACAATCGACTCTGAAAAAAAGTGAGGGTTGTCTAGATCGGTGACATCTTCTAAGGTCTTGAAAATTCGAGGTTTTTAGGGTAGGCTTTGATTAATTCTTGCAATTCTCGTGACTTGACTGGCGAGCAGATGCAAGGGATAAGGTTGAGCATGATAAGTATAAAATCCTCGCGCGAAATAGAATTAATGAGAAAGACCTGTGCTCTAGCTTCACAGACCTTGGTTTATATTAAGGACTTTGTAAAAGTAGGGGTAAGCACTGAAGAATTGGACAAGCTTTGCCATGACTTTATTATCGCTAATGGTGCCTATCCTTCTCCTCTGAATTACCATGGTTTTCCTAAATCAGTTTGTACTTCTATTAACGAAGTGATTTGTCATGGTATTCCTACAAAAAAAGATGTTTTAAAGAACGGTGATATTTTAAATATTGATGTCACCACTTACCTCAACAAGTTTCATGGTGATACTAATATGACTTTTCTCATCGGTGATGTCAGCGATGAAGTAAAAAAATTAGTTGATGTTACCTATCTTTGTTTAAGAGAGGGGATCAAGCAGGTTCGTCCAGGTGGGCGAATTGGCGATATTGGTGCCGTTATTGAACAAATCGCTGGTGATCATGGATATGGTGTTGTTGAGGAATACTGTGGTCATGGAATAGGTAGAGAGTTTCACGAAGAGCCTCAAGTGACTCATGTTGGTATTAAAGGCACAGGTCCAGAGATGAAACCAGGAATGACGTTCACTATAGAGCCTATGATCAATCTTGGCTCACGTCATTGTAAACTTCTCAAAGATGGCTGGACAGTTATTACGAAAGACGGAAAAAAATCAGCTCAATTTGAACACACTATTCTTGTTACTGAGTCCGGTTTTGATATTCTCACTTTAAGACCTGATGAACCAAAGAACTTTTAATCAACATCAAGAGTCACCATTTGGCTTTGGAATTCCTGATTTCCATAACTCAAAGTCGTCACTTACTTTTCCAGAAGGGGAAGAAGTTACTCTGTACGTCGACATCGATAAGCATGAAAAGCTAAGCGCAATTGGATTTGTCCTTGAGGGAGCTGAGCATTGGATGGCGGCTTTTTCCTATTTTTGTGAGTGGAGCAGTGGCAAAAAAGTTGAAGATGTTTTATCTCATCGCTGGAGTGATGAATCGATTATAAGAGAAACTGGATCACCAGTGCTTTTTCTTCCATTGATCTTGATGAATCAATGCTGGAGAGATTACAAAGGAACGACTTTTTCAAATACAGTTCAGAAAATGAACGAAAATGATCTTATTTGTCGTTGCTTCAGTGTCTATCGTCCCCAGCTTTTAGCATTGGCCAAAAAAGAGGGAATCAAAAAAGTTGATACCTTCTTAAGAGAAACGATGGCAGGACAAGGCTGCGGAACTTGTCGCCAAGACGTTGAATCCCTCTTTTTCCAGAGTCAATTAAATTTAGAAGATCAACTTGAAAAGCATCGCCCGATGGGCATGCTGCCAGCGGAATTTTTAATTCAGATCGATAATTGGATTAGTGAATGGTTAAAAAGAGAGAAAATGCAGAATCAATTGGAATTAGCCCCTATACTTTTAGCAGGTGATACTTTGATTCTGAGACTCAATGATAAAAAAAATGCAGCGAAGATTCTTCCTAGTTTTAGAGACTTTTTAAGTTCAAAAGGAGTCCCGCCCTATATCAAATTATCTACTGGTGATTAGTTATCGATGCTTTTCTTCGTAGCGTTTTTTTGCGGAAGCTTCACATTTCTTAATGATACGATCTAAGTTTTTAAGTTTTTCAAACATTGATTCGACTCTCGATTTGTCCTTCATCAATTTATCTGTCGGAAAGTCTGATTCAAGATAATAATATCTCTCCATAAAGTAAGTAATCTCAGGAATTTCTTGAGAGAGACAGTCATGAGTGGGCAATAATTTTTGAAGATGGGCCAGATAAAGAAAAAAGATATGAGGACCACGATTTACCATATCTTCTAATTGCGAATTCTTATAAGCCCATAATCCTTCTTCACCACTTAAAATTCTAATTTGATAGAGATCTTTTCCATAAAGCAACATGTGATGAAGTAGGGCAAGTGAAGGAGCAAATTCCCGTTGGTTACAAATGGCATCGAGATATTTCTGTTTGACTTCTACATCATTAAAACTGGAAAGTTCATTGATAAACAATTGGTTAAGGAAATAGATAGGGCCATCATTTTTGGCCTTATGAATAAAGAGTTCTTCTTTTCCAAGGCAATGAAGCATATTTTTAACTGTCGCAGCATTTACGTTAGATACGACTGAAAAGAGTATAAAGACTGTGCAAATTTTAATATAATGGGCCATTAACTTTGATTGTAGTGTGACACCTTGTGATAATCAAGGCGGCAAACGCTCTAAAATTGGGGATTTTAAGTGAAAGAGATGAGTCTGGTCGAGCATTTAGAAGAATTGCGCAAGACCATGATTAGCGTAGCGATCATTCTTACTGTCAGTTTCTTCCTTTGTTACTCCCAAGGAGACCTCATCTCGGAGTTTTTGTTATCTCCATTGAGATCTGTTTTGAAGCAATCTCATGGTGGTCAGGTCGTTTATTTAGGTCTGCTTGATAAAGTGTTATCTCAGCTGCAAGTAGCTTTCTGGTCAAGTATTATTATCTCATCTCCCTTTTGGTTTTATCACGTCTGGAAATTTATCAAGCCAGGTCTTTTTGAACATGAGATTAGAGCGGTGAGACCATTTTTGGTCGTTGGCTTCTTTTTATTTGTGATTGGGGTTTGTTTTGGTTACTTCCTCGTTTTTCCTTATGGCTTTCAAGCCTTAATGGGCTACGGAGTTGGGGATGTCTCAGCTCAAATCTCACTTAAAGAATATTTAGTTCTCGCGAGTAAAATCTTAGTTTTTTTAGGCCTGCTTTTTCAATTGCCAAATGTACTTTTGATTTTAGGTTTTATGGGGCTCGTGACGAAGTACTCCCTGAGAGAAAAGCGCAGATACCTATATGTCTTTTTTGCTATTGCAGCTGCAGTACTAACACCTCCTGATGTTTTTACCATGATGGCACTTTGGGTTCCTCTTGTTATGCTTTTTGAAGTTGGAATTTTAGGTGTCGCTTTTATCGTTCATCCTTATCTTCACAGGAGACATGCATGAAATCTCTTAAGGCCATTATTCTCATCGTCAGTTCAATGTGGTTTGGTATGACTGCAGCTGTTGATTTTGTTGCCGTACCATTGGTGTTTACGACTTTGACCTCACTTGAGCAGGCTGGACAATTAGGAATTGCCGTCTTCAGCCGCTTTAATACGATTGAGTTATTGCTTGGAACGATCATGCTTGCTTTGAGCATGTTACTTTTCTTTAAAGAGAAAAATGGCAAGTGGAGTATCACCTGGGTTCTATTGAGTGTTCTCGTTGCCAGCTTAGCGATCACTTACTCTTTTTATTTGTCGCCAATGATTGGATTTTTAGGGCGTGAAATGCATCAGTTCCCATTGGAGAGTGAACCCTATTTAAAAGTCTATGAACAACATCAGTTCTTTCATAAGCTTTACGTTAAACTTGACTCTGTAAAATTAATTTCTCTTTTAGTTTTTATGGTTTCTCTTACTAAAAATCTTTGTAAAAAGGAGAATACCTAATGATTCTAGTCACAGGTGGAGCAGGTTTTATTGGATCTGTACTTGTTCGAGAACTTAATAAATTAGGACGAAGAGATATTGTGATTGTCGATCGCTTAAGGGAGGCGTTCAA
Source organism: Bdellovibrio sp. CG22_combo_CG10-13_8_21_14_all_39_27 (assembly GCA_002786715.1). Lineage (GTDB taxonomy): Bacteria > Bdellovibrionota > Bacteriovoracia > Bacteriovoracales > Bacteriovoracaceae > 21-14-all-39-27. The sequence continues at coordinate 90,965 of PCTW01000044.1, read as the reverse complement.
ATGGAAAAATTTAGCGGGTGCAAAATTTGAAGAATATATTCACGCCGATGACTTTTTAAGTGAAGTTCATGCTGATATCCACCGTGAAATAACGATCATCTTTCATATTGGAGCTTGTTCATCGACGACAGAGAGAGATGTGGATTACTTAATGGCGAATAATGTCGATTATTCAAAGAGTTTATTTCTTCTCGCGACAGAGAGAGGAATTCCTTTTATCTATGCATCTTCAGCTGCGACCTATGGAGCTGGCGAACAAGGTTACGTTGATTCGCATCAAGACTTGGAGAAACTACGTCCGCTTAATCCTTATGGTTATTCAAAACAACTTTTTGATGAATGGGTTTTGAGACAAAAAGAAACGCCACCTCTTTGGTTTGGTTTGAAATTTTTTAATGTCTTTGGACCTAACGAATATCACAAAGAAGAAATGAGATCTTTAGTTCACAAGGCCTACGGTCAAATCCTTGAGACTGGCAAAGTTAAACTTTTTAAATCACACAAAGAAGGATTTAAAGATGGAGAGCAGTTGCGAGATTTTATTTATGTAGCAGATGTCGTTCGTGCCATGATTCAAATGAAAGACTGCAAGTCAGGATCAGGCATATACAATATGGGAACTGGGATTGCCCGCTCTTTTTACGATCTCGTGGGCAATACCTTTACAGCGATGGGAAAGAAGGTAAATGTTGAATTCATTGATATGCCGGAGAGCATTCGCAATCAGTATCAGTACTTTACCCAAGCTGAAATGAAAAAATTTAATGAACTTCTTCCTACATTTAAATTTATGAGTTTAGAAGAAGCTGTTCAGGATTATGTTAAAAATTACCTCATGAAAGAGAATCCTTATTATTAATAATTATGACAAAGGAGGTAAGGATGCCTCTCAAAAAAGGACCTAAAGCAGCAGCTGATCTTCTCGCGAATCTTCCCGCGAGTGCTCGAGACAAAGTCATAGATGAAATGAGAAAGCAGAATCCCGAAATGACGGAAGCTTTACTCAAAATGATGATCACGATTGAAGATTTGCAATTTATTACTCCCAAAATGCTGCAAGAACTGTTGCGTGAAATTGATCTGACGGATCTCGCAAAATCGTTGAGGATTGCTTCAGCAGAATTAAAGAATTTTTTGTTTAAAAATATTTCAAACACCATAAAAAAAGATATTGAAGATATTCTGCTGGGACCTCCACTGCCTGTGAATAAGGTCCAAGAAGCCCAAGAAAGAATAATGGTCGTCGTTCGCAAAAAAGTTGAAAAAGGTGAATTGATAATTACTAGAGGCAAGGATGAGTATGTATAAAGTTTTTGCTCTCAGTTTTCTATTATTCTCTTGTTCGCATATCGTAACTGTTCCTTTAGCACCAGGGGAAGATCGCTTAAAGCATCAACAAGTCGGTGAACAAGCGGCCATTGCGACTCAAGGTCCCTATGCCTCTGCTGCTGCTCAAATGATTTTGTCTATGGGTGGGAACTTAGTTGATGCGGCAGTGGCTTCATCTTTTGTTATTTCGGTAGAGCGACCTCAATCAACGGGACTCGGTGGTGGTGGCTTTTTGCTTTACTACAAACCAGGCATGCTTCAGCCAGTTTCATTTGATTTTCGCGAACAAGCTCCACTTAAGGCCCATTCTAAAATGTACCTCGATGCTAAAGGCAATGAGATTCCTAAACTCTCGCTTGATGGTTCAATGGCCGTTGGAGTTCCTGGTCTCGTGGCGGGACTTTTTGAATTTCACCGTCAATATGGAAAGCTCGATTGGGATCTGGTTTTGGGACCGGCCATTGATCTGGCCGAACATGGCTTTGAAGTTTATCCTGAATTGGCAGAAGCTATCAAAGATCGCCAAAGCGTTTTGGCCCAATTTCCCGACTCAAAAAAAATCTTCTTAAACAAAGAAGGGAAGGCGTTGGTTCAAGGAGATTGGCTTTTTCAAAAAGACCTGGCCCAAACGCTAAGAATTATCGCTGAGCAGGGAGATAAGGGCTTTTATCAAGGAGCACTTGCTAAAAAACTAACCAGCTCAATTGTCAGTCACGGGGGCCTTTGGAGCAAAGAAGATTTATCCTCTTACAAAGTCAAAGAGCGAACTCCGATCTATGGCAATTACAAAGGCTATGGGATTTACTCTATGGCACCACCCAGTTCGGGCGGAGTCCACGTTATTCAAATTCTCAACATGGTTGAAAATGATGAGCTTGGTAAATATGGCGCTCAAGATCCTCGCAGTGTTCATTTAATAGCTTCAAGTATGCAACAAGCTTTTGCCGATCGCGCGGCTCACTTGGGTGATAGTGATTTTGTCAACGTTCCTATCGAAGATTTGAGCTCTAAAAATTATGCGCTTGATAAAAGACGTTTAATTCCAAAAAATCGGGCCCTTAAAAAAGATGAAGTAACTCCATTTAAAGTCAAAGAGATTGTTGAACCAGATCATACTACTCATTTTTCTATGATGAATAACAAAGGCGAAGTTGTGGTCTCAACACAAACCATTAATGGTTGGTTTGGATCAGGTCTCGTGGCGGAAGGCACTGGAGTCGTGATGAATAATGAGATGGACGATTTTGCGACTAAAGTAGGGGCGAGTAATCTCTTTGGTGCTGTTGGTGGTTCCCAAAATTTAGTAGAACCTAAAAAACGCCCGCTCTCTTCCATGTCTCCAACTATTGTTTTAAAGGACGGCATGCCGCTACTTGGAGTTGGAACCCCCTCTGGCACTCGCATCCTCACTTGTGTTGCTCAAACGCTGTTAAATGTTCTCGAATTTAAAATGAATTCGTGGGACGCGGTCAGTGCTCTTCGTTACCATCATCAATGGTCACCGGATCAATTGCGCTTTGAGAGCGATCTTTTGCCTGAGAGTCTAAAAGAAGACCTAACTGAAATGGGCCACGATGTTGTGATTAAAGATCTCGGCTGTCGCATTCAGTTGGTCAAAAGCAATGGCGCTCAACTCGAGGCCGTCTCGGATCCTCGTGGAAGTGGTGAGGCCAGAGCGTGGTAGTTATACCAGTAAGTGATAAACAATAAACGATCCCGTCCAAGCTAGTACAAACGTTCCTACAAAAGTCGCCATGGGAATTTTCCAACCACCAGTTTCTTTCTTTAAGATCGCCAAAGTGGACGTACACTGAAGGGCGAAGACAAAGAAGATGAGGATGGACCAGGCCACCGCCAGATTGAAGACCGGAAGTCCTGTTTCAGGATTGATCTCTGACATGAGTCGTTCACGCAGGGACTCACTTTCTTCATCCACATCACCTAGAGCATAAATGGTCCCCATGGCCGAGACGAAAAGTTCTCGCGCTCCAAAAGCGACCAAGAGACCAACTCCCATTTTCCAATCCATTCCGAGAGGTTTGATTACAGGTTCAATGGTGCGCCCGACGGTTCCGAGCATTGAGTGTTGAAGAGTAATTGACGCCACTTCGAGATCCGATTTTCCTTCAATCAAGTTTTGAGTAGGTTGCGGAAAGTTGGAGAGAAACCAGATGGCGATCGAGAGACCTAAAATAACGGTACCAGCTTTCTTTAAAAAGACTTTCGCTTTTATTAAAGCTTGGCGTAAAGCCACTTTGAGCGACGGTCTTTGGTAGAGAGGAAGATCGATAATAAAGTCGCCTGTCTCACCCTTGAAGATAGAGAGACGTAGAAGTTTTGCGATAACCAGAGCAAAAACGCTTCCTAAAAAATAGAGGAAGAAAAAAGACAGCGCCTGAGCATTGAAAACTCCCCAGACTTTTGTATTGGGAACGAATGTTCCAATTAGTAAAATATAAACGGGAAGACGAGCAGAGCAAGTAATCAGAGGCAAGGTCATCATGGTGGCGAGACGCTCTCTTGGGTTAGGTATTGTTCTCGTGGCCATGATTCCTGGAATGGCACAAGCGAAGCCAGACATATAAGGAAGAAAGGCTTTACCGTTTAAGCCGAAGACAGACATTATGCGATCGGTAACCACTGCAGCACGAGAGATATAACCTGATTGTTCAAGCAAGCTTAAGAGGAAAAAAAGAAACATAATTTGTGGTAAGAAAACGACCACGCCACCGACGCCGGCAATGACTCCATCGACAATGACAGACTTGATCAGGCCATCAGGAAGAAGACTTGAGACTCCATTGCCTAGCGCGGAAATCAGCGTTTCACTAAGATCCATTGCTGGGCCGGCCCAAGTGTAGATAGCATTAAAGATGAGATAGAAAACCGCCAAGAAAATGATTCCCCCCCATAAAGGATGGAGCACAAAAGAATCTAATTTTTGGGTAAAGCGAGACTTGGCATTGCGGGGTTGAACCACGTCTTTAAGAAGGGCACGAGCTTCATGATGAGACTGATTGATGAGTTGGGCCACTTCTTGATCGGGCGCCACTTCGATAAGCGGACTTTTTTCTGCGTGCTTTAAGAATTGGATTGAGTCCGAGCCAATTTTAATTTTTTGATTGGGCTGTGACCGATTGGATTTTATATTTGAGCGAATAAACTTATCAACGTTATCTGGTCTATCGGCAAGTGCGGAAATCGATTCGACTTTAAGTCCTAATCTTTGCTCGAGACCATTTAAGATTTCTTTAGAGAGTTCTCTTTCATCATCTTTGTTAATGAGTACAATGAGTTTTTCCGGAATGATTTTTTTTAAAGTTAAGGCAAGACCGAGAGAAGCTTCAATCCTTTGCCAGTCGAGAACCACGATCACTTGATCATAACCATTCGTTTGATCCAGATTAAGCAGCGCCCCCACAGTGACTCCCTCATCTATGGAATTGGGATTGAGATTATATATTCCAGGCAGATCGACAATTTCAATTTTCATGGATTCTTTAGAATTACTGGTAAGCTCGCCAGAACCAGCATCGACAGTAACACCAGAATAATTGGAAACTTTTCTATTTCCACCGGTTAAGAGATTAAATACAGTCGATTTACCAGAATTAGGAAAGCCGACTAAAAAGACAGTTGATGTTAAAGTTTCCATTAGGCAATCCTTTTCACTTGAATGACTCTCGCTTCACTGAGCCTTAGCGCAAAATAGGTTTCACTACTATGCTTGAGCGTTATTGGCCCTCCAAAAGGAGCGCGACCGGTAACGGTGACAATGTCATTTGGCATAAGACCTAAAGAGATGAATTTGAAATAAACCGAAGGGTTTTTAGTGAAGTCGATGAGCTCAAATTTTTCACCAACTTTACCGTTCTCCAAACTCATTTCAACTTCATTCATAATAGTAGATCCTACTTCTAGATAAATATTTTCCATAGATTCCTCACTGAGTTCGGGAGAATAGTCTTATTAGTTTGATTAGTCAAACTAATAAGAGAAGGGTCAAACAACACCAGTTTGGTGTCAAAATAGGGGTGCAACCTGCACCCAGGGCCATGCATCATACAGCTAAGTGGTTGAAAATATATTATAGATACTTTGGCACAGACTTCGCTTTAGTACTATCGACCGGGGTTCATAGGATGTGTCCCCAAAAAATCAGGGCCGACGGAAGAGAGGCCCATTCATGGAAGAAGCGAGTAAGGAGGACCCAATGGACAACAAGAATCTCGAATTTTTTAAGCAAATCTTTTTTGATCTTAAGAAAAACTGGAACAGTGAGAATCTTGAAGCACCTGAACTTTTAACAGCTGTTGATGGTGGTGATGAAGTTGATTGCGCTCTCACTGAAAGAGATAGAGAACTTACTTTAAAAATTGCAGGGCGGTCTCGATTTTTTCATAAAAAAATTGATGATGCACTTTCAAGAATAGACAGTGGTACTTTTGGCTGTTGTGAAGAGTGTGGTGAAGATATTGAACTAAGTCGTCTCAAGGCCAGACCAATGACGAATATGTGTATTCATTGTAAAGAAGAAGAAGAGAGAGCAGAGCAGACCATTCCTTATGGACGTCGCTCTCACACTTTAGGTAAGGCGATAGTTGGTGGAAATGCACTTACAGATTTGGATATTCAAAATAGACCAACATTAAAATTACTTCATTCAGAGATTTTAAATTAAGGGGTCTATTGAATCATAAACAAGATTCAATCTAGAGGGGTCGTATGACCCCTCTCTTCATTTGTAGCTCCTTGAAAGTGTGACCATTATTTCGGTCAAATGCGTATATGCCCATTTTTAAAGCCATTAAAATTCTTAAGAATTACTCCTAAGATGTTGAAATTGTGAATGGTATTTTTAAGCTTATGAAACTAGTCAACTATTCCGTTAAGATAGATGTGAGACAAGTTTTAATTTTAGGGAGATATCCATGAAGATCATGAGCTTTATACTTCTAGCTTTCTGTATGACTGCGAGTTTAATGGCGGAAGAAGTATCTGGCAAAGATCAAGAGATCAATAAGCAAATGTTGAAAAAAATGGTCGAAAGCTATCGACAAATTCTCCATGAAAAAACTCAATCCGTTAAAACGTTATCACCTGAAGATCTCGCTATTAAAATGAAAAATGAAGAAGATAGAAAGCTCTTTCTTCAGTTGGCCGAAGAGACTGGACTCAAGCGCTTTGCTCCAGCCATTTTAAAAGGTGACACTTATTATATTGAGTTGCCTTTTGGTCATAAAGCCTACTTCTCGGCCCTTGATGTTGTTGAAAATAGAATTTTCATTAATGATAAACCTTTTACGATTCCAGAAGGGGCGAGTTATAAAGAGTTGGTTCAAAAAATGAGAGTATTCTTGATGCCAAATTCAAGAAGATCGACATTTTTGGATACTTTCATTACTCCCGCTTACGCTTTCTTTACGGCCCAAATTTCCGATATCATCGTTGCTCATACCTCTGGTTATATTTCGATCAACTATGATGATGCCGATATTGTTCATGGCGAAAATCATTATGCCAAAATCTTTCATGACTCTTTAACAAGTGAAATTGCAAAAGCTAAAAAGGAATGTGTCCAAGTTCAATCTGACGTTGGAGAAAGCCGATACAATTTTTTATCTGATGGTGTTAAAAAAGTAATTGATAGCATGAAATTTGAAGACTCAAATTACAATGATTATGCGATCATCTCAGGACTTATGAAAAAGTATGCGGGGAAAGTGACAAAGGCAAAAAGTCCTTACGTCAAAAAAGAAGCATGGGGTTTAGGTGAAGTAGGGAAAATGATGAATGTTAACGATCGCTATGAGAATATGTTTGGCGACAAATGTGAGCTCTTCGTAAAAGTAATGCTACCTCAAGCTTATATGCCTGGAACTGTAAACACTTTTAAAACTTATCAACAAAATATTTGTAAGGGAATCAATGATCTCAAAGGTTGTTATAAGCAGATGGATGAACTCCATGCTAAAACTGATAATGATCGCCGACGCGGGTTGAAAAACTCAAGCGTTGGAGAGCTAAGAATTTTGGAATCGGTTCCTCAGTCTTCACAAAGTAAGTAGTACACGAATGAGAGAAAAGTTTATATGGAAATAAAAAAGGAATCGATAACCTTTGAAGGAGTGGAGTTATTTCCACTGCCAATGAGAACAGCACTTCGCTACTTTCAGCTTATTGATTTTAATATCTATCTCACCTCTGACGAAAAGAAATTTTTTAAAATTCGCCATGACGTCAAAATTATTCAAGAGGTCATCGAAAAATATCGTGATAAAGGAATTAAGGAAATCTATGTAGAAGAGCCCGATTATATGAATTTTTTGGCCAAAATTCGTCAGGGTCTCGCACAAAAGCTTTTTGACCCTTCGACTATTGAAGACAGCGATAATAAAGCAGTAGCAACACTTAATGAAGCCTATCTCATGCTCAAAAATGCGCTTTCTAATTTTGGTTTAACTCAAGGAACGCTTGAACTGGCAGAAGAAATTAACAAAGCCTCAATGCAAACTCTCAAACTATGTCCCAATATCTTCATGCTTTATAAACGTTATAAAAATGAATGTCAGGAAGGTTTTTTAGATGGTTTGCTTACTGGATTTATGACGACAATTCTCGTCGAAGGTGTCAGTTGGAGAACAAAGCCAATTGTCGAAAAATTATCTCTAGCAAGTTTATTATTGGATCTTAATCTCAGTAAAAAAGAATATACCGAAATGAAAGCGGCAATGGGGCAGGAAGTTGGTCTGAGCGAAAAAGTGAGAGTTCATCCAATAGAAATGTCTAAGTTGTTGAGCAAGTTTAAAGACTCCTTTCCAAAAGAGGTGCTCGATTGCGTTGAATTCCATCATGAAATGCCAGATGGCTCGGGATACCCAAAGGCCGTTGACTACCAAAGAATAAGTAAATTGCCCGCTTGCTTAATTTGCGCTCAGTACTTCTCTTTTTTAATTAGAAAAAACGAATTTGATTTTCAAAAGAAGGACATCATTATCGAAGAACTAAATTCTAAATTCAACTATCCAAACTTTAGTGAGTTTTTAGAAATTATGATTGATATTTTGACCTAGAGAAAATCGACTTGAAATTCATTTCGGAGTATCGAAAGTGTTTCCATCAAAGGTAATCCAATAATAGAATTAAAATCTTGACCTGCTATCGACTCAAAAAGAGCAATTCCATGTTCTTCAATTTTATACGATCCCGCACAGTCTAAGGGGCTATCAAGACTTATATAATTCTTGATCTGCGAAAGAGTGAGCTCTCTCATTTTCAATTGGGTCACTTGATGGAAGAGGATCTCTTTAGAACCTTGTATGATCGCTACAGATGTAACCAATTGGTGAGTCTTGCCGCTTAAACTTGCAAGCTGCTCCATTGCCTTCTCTGCTGTTCCAGGCTTACTAAAGACGAGATCATTAAAACCTACTGCTTGATCGGATCCGATGATGATTGAATCAGGATATTTTCTAGCGAGGTCTCTTGCCTTTAATAGGGCCAGAGTTTCTGTTAATTCAATTAAAGACAGACCTTTGTTCTTGAAAGCATCTTCATTAACGTTTGATCCAATCGCTTGAAAAGGGATCGCCAAGCGCTTAAAAAGCGCCTGGCGATATGAAGATGTCGTTGCAAGAATAATTTTAGACATTAGAGCAATTGGCCAGTGAGTTCTTGAATGAGGTCTTGAGTTCTCTTTACAAACATTTCTCGATCTTCAGATTTTAAACCTTCACTTGAAATATTCGCCAAGTCTTCAACATGATGGACGATCTTTTCAACCAAAGGACGATTCTTTTCAGATTGATTAAGCTTGAGAGCATTTATAATTAATGGATTGCCAGGATTGATAACTAAAGTCCTTTTAATCGGAAATGGATTATTTTGTCCCATATTTTGGGCCATTTTCGCGAAACGCTTCATTTGCTCATCTACTTTGAAGTAAGCAGGTGTGCCTGTATTTTTTATTTTTTGAATCTCAATATCAATTTTACCCAAGTCGGCTGGAGTTGATTCTTCTGTTGATTTCGGTGCGCCTACAAGAACTTCTTGAAAGAGATCTTTGACTTTGATGTCATCTTCATTTGTCGCTTCAGCTTCAAACAAGTTAGACATTTCGGAGTCAATTGAGACGAATTGATAATTTTGATCACCCACTTTTTTGTATTCCGCATGTTGCATAAAGTGTGGATCGATATATTCGTCGACAGTTAAGGCTTGAATACCAGCTTCTAATAACTCGCTACGAAGACTTGGATCTGATTTATCTTTTTCAAAATAAACGATCTTGTCTTTAAGTTTTTCTTTGAACTTTTCGGGAATAGATTCTTTGTACTCTGGTAAAGTGACGAGCTTGTTTTCGCTATTTTTGAATACAATCATTTCTCTCATGAGTTCATCAAACTTGGTGTCACTAACACAACCATATTTTACAAATAATCCAGTATCTTCCCAAATTTGTTCAAACTTTGGGCGATCATTGCGGAAAAGTTTTTTCAAGGCTTCTGCCACTTTTCTCACAATGTAATTAGAAATTTTTGTCACATTTGGGTCACCTTGAAGAGATGATCGAGAAACGTTAAGTGGAATATCAGATGAGTCCACAACTCCTTTTAAAAGTGACAGAAATTCTGGAATAATATTCTTCACATTATCAGAAACAAAGACTTGCTTTGAATAAAGGCGAATATTTTTTTCTTGGAAAGGCATTTTAGGATTAATTTTAGGGAAGTAGAGAATACCATCAAGCGTAAACGGGTGATCCACTTTTAAATGGAGCCAAAAAAGAGGTTCTGGATCCATAGGAAAGAGCTTCTTAAAGAATGTTTTATAGTCTTCATCTTTAAGCGTTGTAGGATCTTGCTTCCAAAGTGGAACAGTATCATTGATGACTCTTGGCTTAACCGCTACTTCAGGAGCTGATTCATCTACTGACCCATCATCTTTACGTGGTTTTTCTTTTCTTTCAACATCGATGATTGAGATTTCATAAGGCATGAAATCACAATAGCGGTGGAGGATATCTCCTAATTTCCACTCATCCAAAAATTCTTCTGATTCAGAGTTAATGTGAAGAGTGATTTGAGTACCAACTTCGGAACGCGTACTTTCAGCGAATACATAGTCTGTGTCGCCTTCGCAGATCCACTTTATAGGCTTGGCCCCTTCGTTCATTGAAAGCGAATCGACTTCAACTTTCGCCGCAACCATGAAAGATGAATAAAAACCTAGACCAAATTTACCAATGATATCAGAACCTTTTTCACCTTCTGATTTCATTTTTTGAACAAATTCTTCGGCACCAGAAAAGGCGAGTTGAGCGATATATTTCTCAACTTCTTCTTCAGTCATACCAAGACCGTTATCAGTGATAGTAATTGTTTTTAACGTTTTATTGATAGCAACGGAGATTTTTCCTTCTGGGATTTCAGTATTTTTATTTCGACCAAGAGTGGCACGCTTTGTAATAGCATCTGTTGCGTTTGAAACAAGTTCGCGTACGAAAATATCGTGTTCAGAGTAGAGCCATTTTTTGATAATGGGGAAGATGTCCGAAGTTTGAACTTTAATATTGCCCTTACGTTCCGTCATTTATAACTCCTTGCGATATGAAATGTTAATTATTGCCCTTAATCTGGTATCGAAAATGACAGTGTCAAGGTTGCGTGATAAAAAAGCAAAGATTAAGAGGGGCTTATGGATCAATCAAATTTGCGACGCGCAATTAGTGTTCTTACAACTGGTGGAACTATTGAAAAAAGCTACGATGAGGGCGATGGCTCTCTCGATAATCGCGACACTATCATCAAAGATAAAATCTTAAGCAAGATGAGGCTGCCTTACACAGAAATCATCGTTCAGACCATCATGCATAAAGATTCTCTTTATATGACTGAGGAAGATCGTCAGTTGGTTCTTAAAGTTGCAAAAGAAGAATTGCTTACTGGTCGACCGATTGTCATTCTTCATGGAACGGATACCATGACAGTGACGGCCGAACTCTTAAAAAGAGAAATCCCGAATCCTCCAAGTCCAATCATTTTTACTGGCGCGATGAAGCCATTAGGTTTTGACGATTCTGATGCTGCCCAAAATGTCATTGAAGCTCTTTATGCTGCAAAGATTTTGGCGCCAGGAATTTATATTTCGTTTCATAATCAAATATTCAATCCACCTTTTGTGAGAAAGAATAGAGATAAAAGAACTTTTGAGTTCTTTGATCCAATGGCGGTGAAGAAATGATTTACAAGCAAACCCTTGGCCAAGCTTTTCAATTATGCAAAGAAGATTGGAAGCCTGTATTGCTTTTGAGCTTCATCATTTGGATCTTAAATTATTTACTTGGATCGACAATGGGAGCAGGAGCTCAGTCTCCTGGTCTTATGATCTTTGCTATCGTCGCTTCGTTATTTCAAATGTACCTCCATGTTTTAATTGTTTTACGATCAAATGATTTGTGGAAATCTAAAGCTCAAGAATGGTCTCTGGTTATCAAAGAAGCTTCATGGGGAACGATCAGTTTTATACTTTATACTCTTTTACTCCTCATGATCTTGCTTTTTGCGGGAGGAGTTTTTGGTCTTATATTTTATTTAATTTTCAGTAAATTTTTACCTCAAGACCTATCAAAAGTAGTCCTGCCAATCTTAACAACGATACCTACAACATTATTATTATCAACTTTGTTGACGCCTTTTTTCCTTTTGCCCTGGATTGCAGTGATCGATCAAAATCATGAGCAAAGTTATCTCAAGATGGCGCGAACAATTGTCAAAAAAAGTCGCTGGTCTCTTTCCCTTTTAATTTGGATGCTCTTACTCTTTTTTGTCGTCGGAAATGTTCTTGAATTTGTTTCGATGGGAGCTGCATCTGAAGAAACTTTAGTTTGGGATTTCTTCTCTGCACTATTTGTGCCTGTGGGGATTATCCTTGATTATTTCTTAGTCGGCCTCTACTGGAAACTCAAAGAAGTTTCTCTCCCATGAAACCCTCGTTTTTTTAATAAGTTAGAGGCGTGAAAGTTTTACCTTGAAGGCCTGACTTAGAGCCTAAAAAAGGTCATTGTCACCCAAATTGTATTATGAGGGGAAGGCCATGTCTCGATTTACTAGAAAGCTTATTGTTTTTCTTATTTGTACAAACTCTATGAATGTTCTCGCAAAGAAGAAATCTGTGACCATTCTGATTGCGGCAAAAGAAACTGTTCAAAAAGAGCTCCTTTTTCCTGCTCGAATTGTTCCAGGTAAATTGGCCCAAGTGATTGCAGATTATCCTTCAATTGTTGAAAAGATTGAAGTGAATTTAGGTGATAAGGTTGATCAAAGTACTGTCCTGATTCAATTAAAACATAGTGATCCATTGTTCAATGAAAGGCGGTTAAAAGTTAAGTCTCCCATTGAAGGGAGAATCGCAAAAATTCAAGTTTCAGAAGGAAGTCAAATTGGAAGAGGTGAAAAGCTTCTGGTAATCGCTGGCGCCCGAGGAGAGAAAATCTTGTTGGAAGTACCTTCTAAAGATTTATCTCAAATTCATCAAGCTCAAACGGGAACTCTGATGATGGATAACGAATCTTTTAAAGTTGTAGTGAAAGGAATTTCTCCACTTATTGATACTGCCACTGGAACGGCAAGTGCTGAAATTGCTTTTGCCGCGGATGAAGCCAAACGACCATCGGGAATCCTCGGGAAAATTTCTCTAAAAGCAAATTCTCATGATGGAATTCTTATTCCAGAGCATGCTATTTCTTATCAAGGTAATAATACTTTCATCAAAAAAGTTGATAATGATAAAATTAGCAAGGTTGCAGTGAAGTTAGGCGAACGAATTCGAGATCGAGTTGAAATTGCTGAAGGGATTCAAGCGGGTGAGTGGGTCGTCGAAAGAGCGAGCGGCTATCTTGCCGATGGTGTTGAAGTTGAAGTTCAAAATCCACCAAAGAAAGATGAAGTTTTAGATTCAAAAGAAAATAAAGGGATTTAAGAAATGAACTCTCTTTTTAAATCTCCATTAAAAGTATATCTCGTCATGGGAATTCTTGCTTTAGCAGGAGTTTTTGCAGGTCTTAATCTACCCATCTCTTTGTATCCAAACTCTAACCGACCTACCATTTGGGTAAGCGTTAATTATGGACCTTATACAGCTGACGAATTCAAAAAACTTTATGGTGAAAGAATAGAGTCATCTTTATCAGGACTCTCAACAACCGATCTAGAGACAGATAAAGTAACTGCACAATATTATCAAAACAATGTTGAACTCACTGCAGAATTTCAGTGGGGAGCAGAGCCTAAGGAAGCACTTCAGGAAGTTCAAATTCAGATGAGCTCTCTCTTGAGTTCTTCACCTAAAGAGATTCGAGATTCATTGGGTGTTAATTTTTGGTCGCGAAGCTCAGGTTTTATTGCCATTTCATTCTTCTCAGATAAAAGAACGGAGGATGAACTTTATCGTTATCTTGAGCCACTTCTGACACCTAAGCTTCTTCAAGTGAAAGACGCTGAATCTCCTCAATTGTGGAACCCCACAAATAAAGAAATTGTGATAGAGCTTCATCCTGAAAGTATGTCAATGTTGGGACTTTTTCCTCAAGATGTAGAAAATGCGGTTAATCGTTCTTTGCAATCATTAAATGCTGGAAGCTTGGATGTAGGTCTTAATAAGATGAGCATTACGCTACCGCGAGAGCTTATCAATGAGCAAAAACTCGGAATGGTCCTTCTTGAGACAAATACCGGCAAGAGAATTCACTTAAATCAAGTTGCCTCAATCGACATTCGAGATTCAGGAGAGGGGAGTTCTATTTTTAAAACGAATGGAGCGAAGTCGCTTATCCTTTTCGCAAAGCCTCGCAGTGGTGGCAATGTGAAGAAAATGGCCGAAGATATTCTCTCTATTGTTGAAGAGCTCAAACCGACATTTCCAGATGATGTACAGTTTCGCGTTCTGGTTGATCCGTCCGAGTTTATTCGGGCTTCAGTCTCTAATGTTTTAAAAGAAGTCTTCGTAGCAGGCTTTTTGGCGGTTTTGGTACTTTTCTTCTTTATTGGAAGCTTCCGAAATACCATCACTGCAGCCCTCGAAATTCCGCTCTCTATCATTTTGGCCTTCATCATGATGAAGTTCTTTAATATGAACCTTAACCTCATTTCACTCGGTGGACTTGCCTTGGCAGCCGGGATGAACGTTGATGCATCAGTTGTTGTGATGGAGAACATCTTTAGACATTTTGAAGCAGTCAAAGGGCCACTCAATCCAGAATTGCGTCTTAAAATAATTGTGAGAGCTGTTAAAGAAGTGATGCTACCGATTGTAGCATCGACGATTTCTTCTCTTGTGGTTTTTGCTCCTCTCGCTATGACATCAGCTTTGACAAATGCCATTCTTGGAGACTTGGCAAAAGCGGTTGTCTTTAGCCATGGTTTATCAGCAATCGTCGCTCTTGTTTTAGTTCCAACAATACGTATGCAACTTATGAGTGTTGAGAAAGGTGGACATCATATTGTTTCCCCTTTTGAAAAATGGATTAGAGCAGGAGAAAAAATTTATAAGACTGCTTTAGAAAGGCTCATAAATACTCCTTGGATGAAGATTGCCCTTCTCGGTAGTGCTTCAGTTGCGCTTGTCCTCTCAATTCTTTTTCTCGTTCCAAAATTGGATAAAGAAATTATCGGATTGCCGGATACTGACTGGATTATTTTGGGTGCAGGGACAAGTGGTAACACTAAAAAGGCCCAGATGGATGAGACTATCAGCGAGCTTGAAAATACTTTATTGTCTCAATTTGGAGATGATATTAGCTATACCTTTGTTCAAATTAACGGTGCCAATAATGGAAACATTATGGCAAAGCTTAAGAACAAGAAAGATATGAATCGTGTTTGGAAAGCAATTGAAGAAAAATTCGAAAATACACCTACTGTTTCTTATTGGATAGTTCCATGGAATCCTGCAGAACTTCCGATTCCAAATCCCCCTCAAATGCGTTTGACAATTCGCGGAGGAGATACTGAAGAGCGTTTCCTAATGGCCCAAAGTCTGCTTGAAAAGCTCAAGGAAAAAGAACCTTTCTCAAGAATTTGGTCTGATCCTAATGTTTCGAAAGACCAACAGATTGTGATCGCTCCTAAGGTTGAGCAGTGGCAAGAATTAGCAAAACGTGGCGAAACAATGAGTTCCTATGCTTTGGCAGATCTTTTAAGAGTTGTGACCAATGGAAAAAGAATAGGTGACATACAAGTTGATGATGTGAATTATCCGATCGTCATGAATTATCCTGGAAAAATGTTGAATGCAGTTGAAGATCTCGAATCTTATCCAATGCTGATTGATGGAAAGATTGTGCCCTTAAGGTCGATGGTCGATATTAAGACTATTGATACTCGTGGTTCGCTCTATCGAGAAGATGGAAGAGATTTACTGGTCATCAGTGGCAAACAAAATAAAGGACATGAAAAAGAAGCTCCTGCCGGACTTAAAAAAGCACAAAAAATTGTCGAAGATTTTAAACTTAACGATCTTCCAAAAATGGGATTGAAAACGAATCCAAGTATACAATTTGAAGATGCTCAAAAAGATCTGAACGATGCTCTCGAGCAATTGGGAATTGCCGTAGGAATTTCTCTACTGCTCGTTCTCTTTACACTGCTCTTACAATTTGGATCTCTCGTTCAGACACTCATTATCATGACGGCGATTCCTTTTGGATTATTAGGAGTGATCGTTAGTTTGTGGGTTTTCAAATCGACCCTCTCTCTCAATTCGGTACTTGGAGTAATTCTTTTGAACGGGATTGCTGTTAGTAATTCAATTATTCTAGTGGATTGTCTATTGCGTTTTGTAAAAGAGGGGATGGCGCCCAAGCAAGCAGCACTATTGGCGGCGCAGACACGTTTGAGACCGATTTTGATTACTTCTTTAACAACTATTTTGGGTATGTTGCCAATTGCTTTAGGTTCAGGAGAAGGGGGAAAAATTCTTCAGCCTTTAGGAATTGCTGTTGCGGGGGGACTTTGGTTCTCTATGGTCTTTACATTGTTTGTCGTTCCAATGGTTGAATGTTGGGTTTTAAAGCCTCATTTTCATGCTGATTCCAAACCTGTTCGCGAAGAAGACCTAACTGATTATCAAGCTTCAGAATTTTTAGATTCTGAGGAGTCTGAATGGCTACAATAATTGGATTCTTTTTACTGAGCTTCTCGGTAAATGCTTCTGTTTTAGATTTTCAACAGACTATTGAATTAATTACTCAACAAGACCCTCAATTCTTGGCGCAAAGTGAAAAACTTCAAGCTCAAGAAACTCAGAGTTTGAGCTCGAGCTTAAGTTTATTGCCGACAATTAGTGCCAGTTACACGAGAGAAAAAAGTTATAATACCGAAGCGACTGGTTATGGCAGTAGTCTCTTGTTCACCGCTAATCTTTTTAAAGGCGGTAAAGACTACTTTAACTTACGTTCTCAATATCGATTGCTAGATAGTGAAGAAAAGACCCTCTCCGATAAGCAACTCGTTGCTCAGCAAAAAGCAATTGAGCTCACAGTGAGTTATTTGTTATCTCAAAAAAAATATCAAATAGTATATGATCTCCTACAAGTTCAGGAGAAATCATTAGGCGTAGCTAAAAAGAGATATGATCGTGGGATAATTCCTTTGCAGGAATTAGAAAAGGCTCAAGTTGATGTTTTCAATTCTGAGGCTCGTTTGACGAACGCCAAAATTGAAAAAGAGACTTTTCAAAAGCAAGTGCAGTCTTATCTTGGTCAAAATCAATTGAAAACAGAATGGCCATTCACGAAGCAGTTACTGAGCGGCAAGAAAACACCTATTAAAAATAAGAATGTTTTAAGGACTGATATTGCTTCATTAGAAGCCTATGTTGAATCATTAGAAAAATCGTATCAGTCACAATATGGGTCTTTTGTTCCGCAAGTAGATTTGAGTTATCGAATGACCAATGCTGCAAGTGAAAGTGGTTATTTCAATTCTAGAGGAGTTGAAGATAAAGTCTTAGCTCTTAATTTCACTTGGACTTTATGGAATGGTTATAAAGATAGAGCACAGTTGGCCTATTCACGCTATTTGAAAGAAGAAGCTAAGTATCGCTTAACAGATTTAAAGAGAAATTTTGGCGCAAGCATTGAAACAAAAAAATTAAATTATCAAACGTCCTTAGATTCACTTTCAAGAAGATTAAAAACTTTGGAAATTTCACGTAAGATTTATCGTCAATCTGTTCGTCGTTTTCAGGAAGGCAAACTTTCGGTTAACGATTTAGAACTCGATCAGAACCGTTATTTAGAAACAGAGATCTTGGCCCAAGAAGGGGAGGCTCAGGTTCATTTGGCTTTGAGCCAACTCTGCTATGAATATGGAACTTCTGTTTTTACTTGCTTGCAATAGACATTATGAAATTGCCTTTGACTTTCTTTTCTTTTAAACTTTTTAAGTGAAATCAATTTATATACTCATTTTAGTTTTCATAGCTTATTCATTTGATGTAAAGGCAAACATTACGATTGGTACTTTTGGGCCGCCCATAGATCGCGTGAGAGAAAAAGCGTCTGAAACAGAAAGTACTTTCGCCTTAAAGCCTTTTATTGGTTTATTTTATAAATATCCAGCTTTTTTTCCTTGGGTCTATGACTTTGAAATAGGTTATGTATTTCCTCAAACTTCTTTCGAAAATATGAATCCGGAAACTAAAAATCGTAAATTATTTTGGGAACTCAATTCCAATTATTATTGGAATAAAATGTTTTTTGGTATTATTGGAATTTCAACAGTAATGACTAAAGTCTACGGGGATGGAAGCTCTGTAAAAGAAGGTTCAAATACATATTATTATCCTTCTGATGAAGGGCAAACTTCTTATAATACTATATTAAATTTAGGTCTAGGATACGACTATAATCAGCTTATCTATGGTGAATTTAAAACACATGTCTGGCAGGTTTTAGATAGTCAATCGCGTGCATTTTCAATTTCTCTTTCATTGAAGTATAGGGTTTTTTAATGAATAAAAATTTTGTAGTGCTGATTTCATTTTTAATTTCTCAACAAGTCTTAGCTTTTACTTTAACAGATAGTCGATTTTTTAGATTTAATAATAACGAAGATATTATCATTGATGTTGCTTCTGATGGTTGTTCTGCATCGGGAGGTTACACTGCGGAAGAGCTTTTAAGTCTTGCTGTACACGGTGCTGAACTTTATTGGAACACGGTAGAAACTGCAAATATTAAATTAGTGAGAGGAAGTGTTCTAAGTGCAACGGCCAACGGCAAAGACTTGAATAGTTTTTATAGTGCCGTTTTCTCCAATAGAAACCATATTGTAATTGGTTGTAGCTCGGCTGTTCCTGCCACTGCTGCCGCTTATTCAACTGCAAGAGGATCAGATCGCAATCAGATTGGTTTGGTTTTATTTAAAGATGATAGTACCAATTTTGGTCGTTCTTACGACACTACTGCAGCAATTATGGCCCATGAAATGGGTCATTGTTTAGGGCTTGGACATACTTCTTTTCCAAATGCTTTAATGCAAAGTAGTGGAGGTTCTTTAGGCTTATATAAGCTCTCTCAAGATGATCGCGATGGAATAACTTATTTGTACCCCCATGAGAAAAAAGCTGGAGGTTGCCTAGGTGCAATTGGCAGTATTAAGGATATTTCGAGCGACGATCATTATCAGGATAGTATGGCCTTCTTTATAGGCTTAACTTTGATTCTTCTTATGATTAATATTCGAGCAGTAAAGAACCCCCAATTGGAATAATTGAGGTTTATTGGCCATACTTTGAGGCATTCTTTTTTCATTTATCTCTCATTTGTAAGTGTCTGTAAAATTAAACAAATATGAAAAAGTCCTTTAATTACAACGACTTGAGGTCGACTCACGATGGTGGGATGGCTTAAAAATTCCCAAATAGCAGTACAATAGAGTCAAGTTCTCTTTGGTCAAAAGCTTAAGGTTAACAAGCATTTGGACCGAAAAGAAAGGGTATGGGAATGAGTAAGAACAGGCTCTTGAAATTAATTGAAGTGATGATGGTAGTGAGTTCGCTATTCTTGTCGAGCTGTTTGTCCCAAAGTGGAACAGGAAAAGGTCGCAGTAAAGTGAGTCAGGGTGTGACCACGAAAACCCCTGATAATAATTCAGGTGGTGGTAATGGATCAGCACCTGGAAATGACAACGTCGGAAATTCTACAGATCAAATTATTGAAAATGGTAAAGTTGAGCTTCGCCATTTCGTCGATCCTTTCGATGGAACTTATAAAACGAAAGTAACAATTCCAAAAAATTTCACTGGTCTTCTTTATCTATCGGGAATCAATGTTTCATCTCTTACGAGCAAAGTAGTGAGTGTACGCTTTCGCTTTGGACGTGAAAAAGAAGAAGTCATTATTCCGGCCGTGATTTCACGCGCTCCAGGAATTATTCCTCAAACAGATATCGAAGTTCTTATTATGGATATGAAAACTCGTCCATTTGAAAGAATTCGTCTTCTCTACGACCTTTATGATTACAATGATTACGACGCTGATGATGATGGAATCGAAGAGCTTGAGCCAGTATTAGACGAAAGAAATAGCGGTCTTTATTGTCGTGGTTTAAAGCTTGAAGACGATCCTACTTTCAGTGATGGTGATTCTAATAAAGATGGAATTTGTAATGAAGCCGCTGATGTTTGCCAATTTGCTTACGCCAAAGTTATCGATCAAGGCTTAGTTAAAAATGCAGATGGTCTCTCTATTGTTCCTTCAAATCCACAGATAGATATTACTAAAACAGGATACACCTCTGATAGTGCTGCAAATACTTTGACGAAGTGTTTACCAGATGCAAGTGATTTAAATACTTTCTTGGGAGTGACAAATCTTTCGGGATTCACTTCTCTTGATTATGGAGTTCCGAACAATATTTCACTTGATGGCAACACTTATACTTACAATGGTCCTTATCGTCCGATTGCACGAGACGAGTGGGAAGTTCGCGAAGCAGCGGTTTTTGGGACGTCAGGATTGTTTAAAGATTTGATGCCGAACACTCCAAGCGCTACCCCAAGTGACTTCAATAAGGCTTCTCTCGGTGGTATTAAGTCATTTCTTTTCCCTCGTGCAGGCAAGATGAGTCTTCAGGCCAATATTGGTCATTGGTCTTCAACCAATCCTTTCGATCCAACTCGCGCCTTAACCTCTTTAGTTGCTGGTGGGACTTCCGCTTATATGGATGGTTGTAATATTCGCGTTTCAAATTACGATAAAAATATAAATGAAGGGATCCAATCCTGTAACGTCGCTGCAACAGTCAGCTTAATTACAACTAATATTGCTACTGGTGAAGTCGAAGAAATAACAACTTCAAATGAAGTAAAGCTTCAATTAGTTCGCGCCAGTGTCACTAACTTTGAAGGTAAAGAGGTTCTTTTTAGCTCCATGAAAACCTGTACCAATTCTTCAGCTTGCGGAATTAACGAATGTTGTTTTAACAATCGTTGCTGGGGTAAAGAACTTGTTTCTCAATGTCTAGAAGATGCTCCTACCATTGGTAATAGAGCAATTGGTCAAGCTTGCTCTACCGACTACGATTGTACATCAATTTGCTGTAACGCTTCGACCGGAACATGTGCGGTTCATGATAATAAGCAAAGTCCTCCTGTCCTATGTAGCAAATCTCCAGGACAATTCTGTGTGGCCAAAGAATACTGTCGCAAAGAAAATATTAATCAATGCTTTATTGTTAAAACTGGTATTGACCCACAAGGAAAGAAGACTTGTGCTTTACGTTGTTACAACGTTCCAACATTTGGAGACTGTAAAGATGGTGTTTGTTCGCCTCCTGTGGTCCCTGAAATTCCAGCTTTTGACCCCTCATCTGATACAGCTTGTGATGAAGCGATTGATCCCCCAACTAAGTTTCAATAAATTAAACAATGACGCCTAGCAAACTTTTGCAATGAGCACAGAGGCCAGATAAGATAGGGCATGAAAATTTTGGTTCATTTCCTATTCTTTATTTTGTGCTCGCAAGTTTTTGCGGGAGAGGCAAAATGGACGAGAAAAGAAAAAGAACTAATAAAAAAATTAAGCTCCCCTGAATTTCTTTATCTTTCTCAGAAGAAAGAAATTTCAGTCCGTTCTCAAAAATCGATTCATTATGTCTTAGAAGCATTTAGTGAACTAGACCAAAAACAATTGGCCCTCGACCTTCAAAAATTTCCCTATCACCGATTGAACGCTTTTGAGGAAAGAGAAATGATCATCAGGGAAGCGCGAAAATTTGAATTAAATAAGCCTTCGGAGGACAAGTGATTCCAGAATTAGAAAATTGTCATCTCGATCATATTGCTATTGCTGTTAAGAGTATTAATGATAGTCAAAAAATTTATAGCGATTTAGGCTTGGTCTTTGATCCTAAAAGAGAAGTGGTTGAAGACCAGTCTGTGACAACATCTTTTGCTCAAATTGATCAAATGGCCCATATTGAATTGTTAGAACCTTTTGGTGATTCAGGACCGATCCATACTTTCATTGAAAAAAAAGGGCCTGGACTGCATCACTTATGCTTTAGAGTCAAAGATATTGTTGCGAAGGAAAAAGAACTACTCGAAAAGGGTTATATATTACTCTATCCAAAGGCCAAGTTAGGGGCAAATTCTTGTTTGGTTAATTTTATTCATCCAAAAAGTGCAGGGGGAGTTCTCATCGAGATCTCTCAACATAAGGCGACTGTATGAATTCTCCTTCTTTTCAAATACCAACTCTTACTAAAATAAATCGTTATTTAGTTATTTCACTGGCGATTCTTTTTGTCGTTTCTTCAATTTTTCAAGCTTCCATGAATATTTCTTTGCCCTATCATTTTGGGCTTTCGCTTGGTGGAGTTTCTGATGGAAAAATATTTCAGTTAATCACTTATCCTTTTTTAGCTCGCAATCTACTAGAGCTTTTGTTTGATGCTATGGTGATTTGGTTTATTGGTTCCGACCTTGAAAATCTTTGGGGAGAAAAACGATACCTCTCTTTTTTACTTTCGGTTATTATCGGATCTGGTCTTTTCTATCTTCTCGCTGAAGGAATTTCTGGAGCAGGGGTTGTTCTTTATGGCCCTTCAATCATGGGTTTAGGTCTATGTTTGGCCTTTGGGGTACTGTACCCTGATCGGACTATGTACTTTCTTTTTTTCCCGGTAAAGGCCCGCTACTTCGTCCTGATCCTGATAGCGATGAGTCTCTACAACGGTGTTTTTTCACCCATGGGAATCTTGGCCTGGGGACAACTTGGAGCTTTTGCTAGTGCTTGGGCCTGGATGGTCCAACAGAGTCGAAAATCTGGGGGGGGAGGAAAACGCAAAAGTCGTTCTAAGCATTTACAGTTAGTTAAGGAAGAAGAGACTAAGAAGGACAAAATTACTTATCATTAAACGGTGCGTCTAGCGCTTGATTTCTTATAGCGTCCTTGATACCTTGCCACATCATTAATTTTTAGACTGAGAGGATCTTCCATGCGTTTAAGTCGTGCTTTAGAAGAGAAAAAATTAGACCTTCGCCTTCGCGATAAACTTACACACGAAGGAAAATTAACTCCAAAGCAAATTGAAGAGTACTTGAAAACTCTTTCAGATGATCAATCAAAAGCTACTTTCACAGAAAGAGGCCATGATCATCAGTCTCATACTCCACAATAATTTTTACTAAAATTGAGATACAAAAAAAGCCGCTTTCAAGCGGCTTTTTTTATTGAACGACGAAGACAGTAAATTGAATATCTTTTATTTTTTTGCCACCTAAAACTTCATTAATTCTATTTTTGATTCGATTTTCAAACAGCATTTTTCCCATCACAGTATTGAGCTCATCAGATTCCATATTAGAAGCGACATCAATAATTGAATCGTAAATGATCGCCTTCTTTTTATCGACGAGATCTCTCGTTTCACTCTTAAAAGGAATTAAATAAGATTCAAGATCGAGGTAATGCAATCGAGATCTTTCAGTAGGGAGATTGATGGTTAGTTTATCAAGCTTTATGGCCTCTTTGAAATTAAGGGCCTTGGCATCTTGAATTAGTTTTTGCTTCTCAACTTTTTCATTGGGAAGTGGTTTTGTATAAAGCATTTCAGTGTAAACAAAGAGGGCCAAGACAGCAGCTGATGCCAGTGTCATTAAAGAGATCAGGGCCATATCAATTGTTTTATTGCCAGTCATGAGGATATTTTAGCATGTCTGAGAAAGAGGGCCATAGGCAACGAGAATGCCTATGACCCATAAAAAAAGTCAGATATTAAAGTTTAAGTGGGGTGTAGGGAAGCTCAAGATCTGTCGCAATCTGTTCATAAACGAGGTTGCCGTTATGAATGTTGATTCCCAATTTTAAAGCAGGATCTTGTCTTGAAGCTTCATCAACACCTAACTTGGCAATGGCCCTAGCATACTTGAGAGTCGTATTTGTTAGCGCCAGAGTTGAAGTTCTTGCCACTGCTCCAGGCATATTTGCTACGCAATAGTGAACAACTCCATCAACATCAAATGTTGGATTTTCGTGAGTTGTAGGACGACAAGTTTCAATACAGCCACCTTGATCAACGGCGATATCAACAACGACAGACCCTTTTTCCATGCGAGAAATCATCTCTCTTGTCACAAGTTTAGGAGCCTTTGCCCCAGGAACAAGCACGGCCCCAATGACAAGATCGGCATGAATAACGGTCTCTTCAACATTGTGAAGATTAGAGAATAGAGTAGTAATTCTGTTTTCAAAAAGATCATCGAGTTCAGCAAGTCTTTTAACGGATAGATCGATTGCCGTTACATCAGCTCCCATTCCCATCGCCATTTTAATGGCATTTGTTCCAGCAATCCCGCAACCAATAACGGCCACGCGAGCACGTCTTACGCCTGGAACACCTCCGAGAAGCATGCCTTTTCCACCTTTGTCATTTTGTAGATAAGTTGCACCAATTTGAGTGGCCATTCTACCTGCTACTTCAGACATAGGAGTAAGAAGAGGGAGTGAGCGATCTGGAAGTTGAATTGTTTCATAAGCAACACAAGTTGATCCTGACTTCATCAATCCCATCGTTAATTCTCTTTCTGCTGCTAAATGCAAATAGGTGTAGAGAATATGGTGTGGTTTTAAAAGAGCGACTTCTCTCGGTTGGGGCTCTTTTACTTTGATGATCATTTGGGCGGTTTCAAAAACTGCTTCTAATGAAGGCAAAATTTTTGCTCCAGCTTTTTGGTATTCTTCGTCAGTGATACCAATTCCGAGTCCGGCATTGGTCTCAACAAAAAGCTCATGGCCATCATGGACTAGTTGACGAACACCACTAGGTACTAGACCAACGCGATTTTCTTTAATTTTAATTTCCTTTGGCACACCTATTTTCATGGTGAATCTCCTCAATATTAGGCGTTATTTTTGGCGAATCATACCAAAAGAGTCGTGAAAGCGCGACTAGAAAAGCTGGTCCAATTGTTCCGCATTGCCATGCTAGGTCCTTGGAATTAGACTATTTTTACTAATGTTTCCCAGGAGATATCATGACTTTGAAATGGACGTCACTGTCTGTTCTGGCCCTTTTGTTAAGCACGACTATTAATAGTTGTTCACACTCTAAAAAGAATTCTACGGATTCAATGGCCAGTTCAATTGATGAGAAAGAAATCAATGTTGAAAAAAAGATTTTGAGCAATGGCTTAAAAGTTTTAGTGGTCGAGAACCACCGATTGCCAATTATGTCTTACTACACATTTTACAATGTTGGTGGCCGTTACGAAGAATCGGGGACAACTGGAGCTACTCACTTTCTGGAACATTTAATGTTCAAAGGCGCAAAGAAATTTGGTCCAGGAGATTTTGAGAGACTGATTGAATCTAATGGCGGTTCAAGTAATGCTTACACGACATTTGATTCTACAGTTTATTATGAAAGCGTACCTTCCACTTTGCTAGAGACAGTTGTCGATCTCGAGTCTGATCGAATGGAAAACCTTTTATTAGAAGAGGAGTCTTTTGAAAAAGAAAGACAAGTCGTAAAAGAAGAAAGAAAAATGCGCTATGAGAATAATCCTGGAGGGCAAATCTACTTGGCGACAAACCAAGCTGTTTACCAAGGCAACCCATACGGAGGATCTGTCATTGGAGATTTAAAAGATTTGGATTCATTGAACCGAGATCAAGTAAGAGACTTCTTCAAAAAATTCTATACTCCAGACAATGCTATCATCGTCGTGGTTGGTGATGTTGATGCAGCAGAGGTATTTAGTAAGGTCGAAGAAAAAATGGGTAATCTCAAGCCATCATCTCAAGAGATTCGTGACTATAAGGCCAAAAAAGATCATATTGATAATTATAAGTTTCACTGGAATGGCCATAAGGAAATTGCACTTCATGGTCAAAGCTCTAATCCGCTTTTCATACTGGCCTTTAAAGCTGCCGCTTTGGGAGAAGACATTGCCTATGTCCAAGACATTCTTTCGACAATGCTGAGCTCAGGGGATTCCTCATATCTCGTACAGCAATTTGTTAAATCAAAAAGACCGAGCATGATTTCGATTTCCAGTGGAAACTCAAATATGAGATATTCAGGGATGTTCACAATCGGTGGAGAACTTCTACCAAAGAGAAGTCTTGCGAAGGCAAAATCGGAGCTTATGAGTGCTCTTAAAAAATCCTGTGATTCAGTGGTCACGGAAAGAAACCTACAAAAATCTCGTAATATGCTTTTGTCCGGTTTTTATAGTGGACTTCAGTCTAATGCAGGAGTGGCACATCTCTTAGGAACACAAGAGAATTTTTTTGGTGATTACCGTTATTATAAAACGGAACTCAATAAATACTTATCCATTAATCTCGCACAAGTGAAGAGCGCCTGCCAGGATCTCTTCAATTCACCGGATAGCTTCTTTGTAAGTGTATGGGATAAGAACTCTAAAAAATAACAAGGACCTTTGTATGTTAAAATATTTTTTCATGGCCTTTATTATCTCTTCAACAGCTATAGCAAAAGACTATGGTAGAGACCAACTTCAAAATCTCTCTTGGGGTGGCGTTGACGTTCTTTGGTTGAAAGATGATCGTTTTCCAACTTACTCTATTTCAGTCTATTTTGCGGATGGAGCCCTGGGGGATGGAAAAGTTAAAGGTTCAACTTCTGCCGCTTTAGGCTTGATTAAATCGGGTACTCGTCGCTATGGTCAAAAAGAAATTTCTGATACCCTAGATTTTTTTGCTGCCAATTTAGACACCAGTGTTAATCACGAATATTCTCGTTTAGAAATTTCTGGTTTGGTTAAAGACATTGTTCCGACGATGAAAAAAGTTTGTCATCTTATGCAAGATTCTGTTTACCCAAAAAGTGAGCTAAAAAAAGAATTAGATAGTCTTCATGCCTCACTGGCCAATGTCGAAACAGATCATCGTTCTCTAGCTGATCTTGTTTTTAGAGAAGTTTCTTTAAAAGGAGTTCCTTTTTCTTATCCTGTAACTGGTCGAATGAAAGATCATAAATTTTTAAATTCGAATGTCCTGAAAAAAAGATTAGAGCAGTTAAATAGTGAAGTGAAAAAAAGAATTTATATTACAGGGCCAAGCGAGATATTAAATATTGATAAGATTATTAATGAAGAGTGTGGATGGAGTAGCAAAGCAACATTTGTTCGTAATGTTGATTATAAGTCTCAAAAGACAACTAAAGGACCTTCAATCTTTTTAGTTCCTGTGAAAAAGGCTAATCAGGCCCAAGTCCGAATCGGTCGTTTTTTGAATAAAGATGAGTTGATACCGGGAGATGAAAGACACGCTTTACTAGGTGAATTTTTGGCCGGAGGTTTTACTTCAATTCTCATGGATGAATTAAGAACCAAAAGGGGATTAGTTTATGGAGTGGGTGCCTTTTCAGCAGCACAAAGAGATTATGGGCGAGCAGTTATTACGACCGCAACAAGAGCTGAAAAAGTGGTGGAGTTAATTAATGTGGTCAAAGACTCTTTGCAAAAATTGAGCCTAAAAGAAGTGGATCAGCAGAGATTTGAATTGGCGAAAAGTGGATTGGCCGGTTCATATCCCTTTAGATTTGAACAATCTGAACATTACCTTTTTCAACTTTTATTTTTAGATCATCTGGGACTTTCGTATGATGAGCTCTATAAAAGCGCAGACAAGATAAGAGGTTATAAATTAGATGATTTATCACAGCTCGCGAATCAAGTTTTTGAATGGGATAACTTAACGATTCTCGTCTTAGGTGAAGCAAGTTTGAAAAAAGAATTAGAGAAACTTGGAAAGGTCACTATTCTTAATTACAAAGATTATCTCTAGCGAGCTTCTGTCTGGCATTCCATATTGACGATAGCGCCTGGACGTACGATGAGATTCTTGGCGATGATTTCACCTGAAACAATGGCCGAAGAATGAATAATCAAAAGTTCTGAACAGTTTATAGAACCTTCTATTTTTCCAAAAATTTCAATCCGTGAACCTTTAATTAAACCTCTAATATAGGCACTAGATTCAATCGTTAATGGAGCCTCGGCGTCCATGGTGATTTCACCTTCAATGTCTCCAGAGAGATGAGTTGTATTGAAGAAATGAAAGGTTCCTGTTGCTTTAGATTTTTGTCCAAAGAGATTATATTCCTGGCGTACGAGAACTTCTGTTTCTTGGTTCATTTTAATCATGGTTTGATCTCTGAAGATTGAATTCGTTTGAACATCAAGTCACCTGTTCTCGAAAAGATAAGGATTTTGACAAGTGCTGTTGTTGGCTTTGTAGGCGCTGGGAATTTCGCTTCAACGGGTCTAAAGCGTGAAGTTGCAAAAATCTCACCATTTGAAAAGAGAACTTGTAGATCTCCTTCACTAAAGCTTGATTCAGGATAAAAATAAAGCGATTGATCAATTCTTAAAACTACAAAAATAAAACCAGAGATTCTTGCTGAATCCTTAGTTACGTTGACAAGATTAAAGCGAACGACAGTTTGCCCATTCTCCACAACAGTCTGGAATCCATCCATTGACAATGCTGGGGTTTGACTTAGGTCATTAGCCCCGGGAACAGTTGAGTAGAGCTGAAGAATCGAAAGCGGAGTATTGTCAGATACAGCAGCTGTTTGGGAGAGTTTATCTTGAAGTTCTTTTAAGACGACATCTGCTGATGCTTTTTCTTGAGTGAGATCGAGATTCTCTTTTTTTAATTGGCTCACTACTTCTGGATCAACTTGATTCATATTTGTTCTGAGTTGTTGGTAGGCCAATACAGATACGAGGGCAATAAATAAACTTACGATTGAAAATCCAGGAAGTCCCCAGAAAAGGGTTCGAAACGCTTGTCTTGAAATTTCGTAATAACGTGGTGCTTTGACCCCATCATAAATAATGAAGGAGAGTTTACTTTTCTTTTCTGTTAAAATTTTACTCATGCCTTAACTGCCTATGAATTAATTGCGCAGTTTCTTGGCCTCATTGAAAATTTGAACCGGATCATTGCTCTTAAAAAATCGCATTGACGGTTGAAAGGCCACCTGCTCATCAGTCTCAGGGATACCTGTTTTGGTCCATTGTTCTGAGACTATGCGCCAATTGTAGAACTCGTCCCGCTTAAAGTACAGAGTTTTGCGGCCCTTATCTTTGATGGTGTTAGAAACATAATCTTGTACAAAAGTAACGACTGCATATCTTCCAGAGTAAAGGATTGATATATTATCGATACCGACCTGAGGTGCTCCAGGCGCAGCGAAAACTGCTCTTTTAT
This sequence comes from Bdellovibrio sp. CG22_combo_CG10-13_8_21_14_all_39_27, assembly GCA_002786715.1. GTDB lineage: Bacteria > Bdellovibrionota > Bacteriovoracia > Bacteriovoracales > Bacteriovoracaceae > 21-14-all-39-27. The sequence continues at coordinate 61,888 of PCTW01000044.1, read as the reverse complement.
ATTGGCCAAATGAATTTAAACTACCGCGGATAGGATCTTTAAAATCTTTATGATAACTACTAATATACTTTTCAAAATCTTCCTGTTGCCAAGCTTCCAACCATAATTTGAGACTGTCAGTAAGACCTGATCTCATCTGCTCCCAGGCATCTTTTTTAAGGTAAGTGAGTTCTTGAACGACGACTACTGCTGTTCTGTTGAGCTCAATAAATTTTGAAATTTCGATGAGATCTGAATTCGCAGTTACGATACATCCTCGCGAATCCAATCCTTTTTCAATTCTTGTCTCGTCATTAGTTGAGTGGATCCAAATTCCCCCCCCAGTTTTTCCTGAAGATTGATCCATTGCATTTGGATAATCGAGAACAAAAGCCCCAACTCCGTAGATTTCACCTTGTTGACCTTGGCGCTTTAAAAGCTCTTCATGGCTGATGAAATCGGTCAAGAAATAGACGCCTTCTGGAGTTCTATAATCACCTTGAAATATTTTGTCTCCAGCCTTTTTACCTGTGGCCATTTGAAAAGAGATAATATGTTTTGGGTAAGAACTATCATTTCTAAAAACATGAATGGTGTGTGTTGATTTCTCAGCTACTAGGACGTGGTGTGAGAAGAGAGGGTCTAAATGGACGAGAGCTGAAGGATAAAGTTGGTCTGATTTAACTTCCTCAGCAAAAAGAGGACTAATCAAAAACAAGGATATGAATAAAAAATGTTTAGTTATTCTGCTCATCATAACACATTACCTTTCGCCAATTCTTGGCCTTATCTTTAGCATTCATCTCTTATTCTAAACGACTATTGTTCTTTGAACAACAGGAGATAAGGTCAAAATTGCCATAAATTTCCTATAGTTGCGCGGACTCTTTGCGACCTTTAAACTGGAATCTAGAGGTGGATGATGAGAATCATCTTTTATACCGCAGATCCACAACTCATTGAGATGGTTGAAGGTCTCGGTCATGAAAGTTTATTGGTTAGTCATGAAGAGGAACAAATTCTCGAATGGCTTGATGATGTACCAGAGGAAGACAATGTCTTTCTCGTTATTGATTTTGATGAAGATCAAAAGAAGCGTGAAAAATTCTCTGCTTCATTAGTTAAAAATGAATGGATTTATCGATTTATTGCAACAAGCAAGCTCTCTCTTAAAGATTTAAAGAAGCATCAAAAAGGTAAGTCCGCAGCACATGCCTACTTAAGAAAACCATTTACAGTAGGACATCTTGAAGAGGCCGTTAATGAAATTGAAATGGCGGTTTATCTTGAGCTTAATCCCGAATCTGATGACTCTGGATTTGAGCCAATTCATTTAGGCAAAGCTTCGACTCCAAAGAAAAAAACATTACCATCCTCAGAAGACTTATCTCCAGAAAATACTGAAGATCGAGATATAAGTGAGTTTAAAGTTTCTAGTGAAGTAAGAAAGCTTATCGATAAGCATTCTTCAAACACTTCAAAGGCCCTCCAGAATTCAGAAATTAATAAAAAAATCCAAGCTAAATTTGATTTTATTTTCGGAGAGGGGGTGACTTCTTCGGAGCCGGTTAATGCAAAAAGTGGAAATATGGAGTTGCCTAACTGGCAAGATAAAACAGAACCTGGAAAGAAGATAGCGATAGATTCAGAGGCTTCAATCAGTATAGAAGAAGACGAGGAAGATGGACTTATTTTGGAACTTCCTGATGATGAAGTATCAGAAGAAAGTGAAATAAATTTAGATTCTGAAGAAGATGAATTAGTTATAGACGATGAAGATGAAATAGACATTGAAGTTAACGAGTCTCAACATCTCTCAGAAGAGGGAGAAATTTCTCTCGATGATGATGAAGAGCTCATCATTGATGATCCGGAAGTGTCCGAGGAAGCTGTCGAAGAAGAAATAGCAGAAGATTCGCTTGAATTCGGGGAAGAAGAAGAGAATGAAGTTGAAATTTCTCAGTTGGAAGCTGCTTCTGAAGAATCTGAAGCTGTAGAAAGTGAAACTTCTCAGAATGACGAATTAGAAATGCAAATTCCGTCAGAAGATGATCTTGAATTACCAAATATAGATAGTCAAAATTTGGCTCCCTCCAAAGAGGTCGATATGAGTGTTTCGAAAGGAAAGACAGGTGAGCTTAGCATAGATGAAGAATCGGATGCTGAGGATGTTGGATTAGAGTTCGGCAGCTCTGCCCCAGAGGAAGTTGAAATTGAAGATGAAAATGAAGGATTGGAATTTGCCAGTGACGAAGAGAGTGAAGGGCTAGACTTAGGTGAGGATGATAATAGTGAAAATGCTGGAATTGAATTGGGAGGAATTGATCTTGAAGACGAAGGTCAAGGCTTAGAGCTCGGTGATGATAATGCTGGAGGAATCGATTTAAGTGATGATAGTGACTCAAGTGCTCTCGAATTAGGTGAAGACTCCGAAGAGCTTGTCTTAGGTGATGATGACTCTGGAATCGATCTCAATTCGGATGAAGATGCGGGATTTGATCTTGGCACGGATGGGGAATCAGAAGCTGAAGAAGAGGAACTTGTCTTAGGTGCGGAAGAAAATGAAGAAATTTTAAGCGAAGAAGATGTTGAAATAGGTGCAGATGACTTTGATGAAGGATCTGGAGAGTTGAATCTCGCAGAGCTTTCAGCAACCGATGAAGAAGAAATTCATTCTGATGACACTGGAAGTTTTGCTGATGATGAACTCTTTAGTGAGGAAGATGATCATACCGATAAAACAATTGTTATGCAAAAAGGAATGCCAGCTTTTGAAGAGGACGAAGATGCTATTGATCTGTCTTCCGATGACGAAGATATAATTGATGAGAAAACCGGCGAGTTTGATGATCTTGATGTTGATACAGGGTCCGATGAAACTGACGTCACAATGATCATGTCCAGTAAGCAAATCGCCAAAGAAACAGAGACCGAAAATTTATTTGAAGAAGAAGATAGTGAGGACGTTGAAGAGCTTGAAGAAGAAATTGCTTCGCCAGCAACTTCGGGCAAAAAAGAAAAAGGCGTTATGACTTTTTCAACTCAGGTTGACGTCGCCCAAACTTATGTCAATGAAGGTGATCTGGTCAGATTGCAAGCAACCATCAGGCAGTTGCGAGAAGACAGAGAGAAAATGTTGGCCGAAATAAAGGTACTTAAAAGCGAGAATGCTCAACTTGATCAAGAGAATTTAAGCTTGAGAGCCGAGCTCGATGATGCCAAAGTCGAAGTCACAATTAGCAAGAAAAGACATGCTGATGAAGTGGATGAGCTGAAGTATCGCCTTAAAATTGGTGAGGAAAAGAGATTGATGGCGGAAGAAAAGTTTCGTCAAGCCCACAAGGAAATCGATCGTCTTGAAGGACGAGTCAGACTTGATATAAATCAAGTGAAGCATCGTGAGAAAGAGCTCGAGGCAAAGCTGGAATTGGTAACAATGGATTCTGAGTCTCAAGTTAAAACCAGAGATATGAAAATTCTTGAGCTGAAAAGAAAAATTGATCAGCTCGAATTCAATATGGAAAATGTCGTTATTAGGGAACAGAAAAGCCGTGAAGATAAAATCAAGCTTGAGGAGAGACTTCAACGAATGATGAAGACCCTAAGAGGTTCTATTCAACTTCTTGAGGATGATATGACTGTTGAGGCAAATCGTCTTTCTAAAAATAATGATTTAAAGGATTAAGCACTTTTGAATGCAGCTAATGAAAAAAAGACATCTGAGATGAATAAACTTTTAGATTTTATGTCTTCATTTGATAAATTAACTTTTGGTAAAAGTTTTTGCTTTGCCGTTGAAAGCTTTTTCAAAGATGCATTCAATATAAAACTAATGGTTGCTTATTCTTTACCAATTGATACACCTGCAACCAAAGCGAGTGAAATTTTAAATACATCAAGAATTGTTTGGAATAAAAAACAATGCGAACCTCAAAATCAACAAAATCATGCATCATTAATTGAGATGCTAATTCAAAAGGGTGAAGAGTTCAATTGGGTTACCAATGGAAATGATGACATCTGTTTTACGATTTCCAAAAGCGAAAAACAAACAGTTTACGCTGTTCTGGAAGCAATTCAATGTGATCCTGTTTTATGGGACTATCTCGTTCATTTTTTTCAATCTCAATCAAAGCGGCAGATTAAATTTGATGAGATGAGAAGACTTGAACATCTTGTTCATGTTGATGATGTCACCGGTTTGTTTAATCAAAGAAAACTCTTTAAGGACCTAGATGAGGCCATTATAAGATATTCCAATCATAAAGAAGGCTTTGCTGTACTCTTTATAGATATTGATCATTTTAAAAGCGTCAATGATGGTCACGGGCATTTAGTAGGAACACAAATATTAGTTGATATGGCCAATATTTTACGAGCTTGCCTGCGGGAGACTGACCTGATTTATCGTTATGGCGGAGATGAGTTTGTACTAATCATTAGAGATGTTGATCTTGAGCTCGCCAAAACGATTGGCTATCGTATTCTCAATACAGTTAAAAATTGTCATTTTCAGGCAAAAGAAAAAGACATTCATGAAGATGCAGTTAAAACTTTTAGATTAACTGTTTCAATTGGAATTTCTCTCTTTCCACAAGATGCCCAGAACAGAGAGGATATCATCGCTCAGGCCGATAAGATGATGTATCAAGCAAAAGAAACTGGACGGGGAAAGGTCTGTCTAACCTCCGAACTAGGACTCTAAGACTTTAATTTTACATTCATTTTAAAATAATCCTAAGCATTTGGTCGGATATTGTCGATGAGTCCACCATGAAATGGTTGTGTTTGGGTTTATTTTTATTCTATCCAGTGTTCTCTCGTTGCGAAAATCTCGATTTTAAAGAGAAAGGGCAACTCATTTTAACTCCAAGTAAAGATTGGGAGTTAAAAAAGAATGTGATGGGATTTCCTTATATTCTTTTTTCTCCGCACATGATGGGACAGAGAAGTAATCTTAGCTTTCTCGCAAGTGGAGACAACTTTGAGTTTGAAGTAGCATCAATGAAAAAAAATCAGGATCAATTCAAACAACTCAAGCTGAATTGGGCCAAAAAAATTGGTGCAATAATTGATGAAGTTTTTCCTTATTCATCAGAACTCAACTCAAAAGGGCACCGAGTGAATAGCATCGGTGTTAAATATACTCATAATAATAAACATTATATTGAAAAAAGTTATTACATAGAATGTCGTGGGAAAATGTATTTTTCAAAAGTTCTATCAAGTGAAGCGAATTTTCAACATACAAAACTCGCTGATGAAATGATTAAAGGAATTGATTGTGAGTAAGAACATTATATTAATTCTATTTCTTTCATTTTTTAGCGGATCTCTTCTCGCTGATTCGTTTAATTTCGAAAAAGATTGTCCTGCCGGAAAATGTCTTCCTGACCTCGTTAAAGAAGCTCAAGAGTTAACTAAAAAAGCTATTCAAGAACAATGCCTACCCGCTGAAGGCAGCTCTGCTGAAGCTATTGATAAGTTTTATGATGGCAAAGAAATTGACGATCGTTGCTTAGGGTATTTACAGTCAATAAAAATTACTAATGATAAGATTATCCTTGTGCAATCAATCTTAGAAGGAGCACCCCTTGTTTCAGGTGAAACTCAATGTCGTGCCGATCAAAACGTTAACCCAGACTTGCCTCCTTCACTGCTTCAATTAGCACAGCATAGTGAAAATCAATGTACGGAAGAGAAAAAGTCTCAAATTAATAGTCAATGTGGTGATGATTTTAAATGTGCTCTTGTGAGCTCTTCAACCACAATTGTGGGACCCATTTTAAAACTCTTAAATGCTCAAGATGCTCTTCAAAAAGCGATGCCAAAAAACTGTGATGTAAGTGATGACAACTGTTTTGCACAGCTCATGACAGGATTTGTGGATGCCGCTTGGAATTTCCTTAAGGGAACTTGGGAATTACTCGGCATGGGTTATGAATGGGGTAAGAAAAAAGTAATTTCAGGTTGGAATAATTTTTGGGGAATTGAAGATAAAACTTCAAATGGCCAACTCGCACTGGCCCAGGCAAGTGAAGAACCTGGTATTTTTCAAGCTCTGATTGACGATTTTCCAGGATCAATGGGAAAAATGTGGTCAGGTCTAATGACTATGATGAAAGAGTGGATCAAGTCGGATGTCTTTTGCCAGGAATGGGAAGGTGTTCCGCACTTGTCTAAATGTAACGAGCCTCTCGAAGGATTCGACTGTCTGTCTTGCAAAAGCATGATTCGAGGAGGCTGTTCAGTTCTCGGTAATGTGCTGGCAGAAATAGTGCCCTCATTTCTAACAGGGGGAGCTTTCTCAGTCATTAAGCATGGAACTAATGCGGCCGTAAAATTAGGTCGAACTTTAAAAGTTTCTGATAAATTGAGAAAAGCAGTTCAACTTACTCGCTTAGATAAATTGGCGAAGGTCGGCACTGCTGCTGGTAAGTGGACTTTAAGATCCGCTACAACACTAGGAAAAGGATACCTCAATTCACCACTGCACAAATCTACCATGCTGGCATTATCTCGCGTTGGTAGAATGATGGATAACGGCTTAACTCGATTAGTTGTTCGCTCAGGTAAAACAACTTTGCAGCTGGGTGGCAAGACGGTAGGAACAACTTTTAAAGTTGTAACGTTTCCATTTGATAATAAGTTAACAAGAGCTGCCTTCACAAAAGGAATTAAGGCCGGAGATCTTTTAAGTGGAAAAGTAAATGCTGTAGTTTCAGGTGGGGTTCGTTCTGTTGGATTAAGTGGACGCGCTACGGCTGCACTCAATAATGTTGATGATGTTGCCAAAGAAATGGCCATTTTGGAAACACGACTTTCGGCTCCTCGCTCTCCTAGTATGAGTCCTACTGAAATGTCGGCTTTAGTTGAAGATGCAAGAAAGTATGAAGCTCTTAGAGCTGATTATTTAACGAAAGTTCAAGCTAATAGAGCTGTCGTTTTGGATGACCTTTTTACAAAGAGTCCACAAAAAATTGAACTCAATAAAGTTATTGATGAACTTTTTCCTGAGCTTCGGTATGAAGACGAGTTCGTCAAAACGATTTCGAAAACTAAAGTAGTTGAGGCGGAAAGAGATCTGATGACTCGGATTCAAGCTGTTCAAGATCCTTCCACTAAAGAAAAACTTCTTATCGAATTTAATAACTGGAAATCAAAGCCGTCGCGAATGGCGTTGAAGCTCGATGGGAAGCGCTATTTTCATAGTGGAGAGATATTAAAAAATGCAGAAATGGTTCCAGAAGATCGCTTTCTTGAAGCGGTGAGACTTACTGGTCGAAATACGAAAGCCATGAAAGCAGAAGAGGTTTCTAAATTAAAGAATGGATTGTTTCAAGCCCATGAAGTAGGAGCAGAAAGAGGAGCAAAAGTTTTCTCTTACACTTCAGATGAAATTCGTCAAAAAGCCAGGATCTTAAAAGAAGCAGGTTATACGACTGATGAGATAGATAATCTTTTACGATCGGGTTTAGCAGGTAAAGGATTTAGAGAAGTTATTCCGGCAAGAGGGATTGCATTTGAAGCAGCGAGAGGAATTAACGCTGAAGAATTGAAAGCTTTTAGAGAGTTGCATAAATCAAATCTTGCTGAGCTTTTAAAATCGGGAAAAATCAAAGAAGAAATGCTTCAACCTGAAAATTTGGTCTGGGCCCATAATCCAAAAGATGGAATACGCTATCTTTTAGTTAAAGATCCAGACTTATATTCAGACTCTTTCGTTTTCTCCCTAGAGAAAAGCAGATGGAATCCTTTTGCCAAAGCAAAATATACAAGACTGAGTGACCTTCCTCCTGAGTTTGGCGATCTCTTAAGACTATCAGACGGAAATGCCATCCGCGTGACAAATCGATTTGGAAATAAGAATGCTCGACAGGCCATGTTTGAAGTCATCGAAGATGCTCCGGTGGCGAGCTATAAGCAGGTCATCGATGATGTGGCAAAAGCCTCAAAAGATCCAAACTTTGCCAGCTTTTTGAATAAAAATGCAGATGAAATTGAAGCCTTAATGAATTCGGGGAAGTTTACTGCCAAAGATTTAGTACCTGAGAACTTAATAAGCTTAAAGTCTCTCAACGGCAAAGAAGATTTACTGATTTTGAGAAATGATTTTCTGCCAGAGCATTATAGAGTTTATTCTGAAGGGAAATCGGTCAGTTTAAAAGAATATGCAAAAACAACAGGCTTAAAATATTTTGAAACGGTCGATGGAAAGTTGATTCACATCGGAGACTCTGGTGGATTCGGTGCCTACTTTGATGAATATCCTTCGGTGCTTAGTAAAGCTGAAGCTGAAAACAGTTATGCTGATTTAGTTCAAAGAATTGAAAAAAACTCTAAAATCACAAATCTTTCAAAGCCTTTAAATGCTGCTAAAGATGATATTTTATTTGAGCTAAGAAAAGGTAGTTTAAGTTTAGATCCCGTGAAGGGGGCTGATGCCACGATTATCAAACTCAAAAATGGCGATGATGCCATCGTCTTTTTAAAGCCAACTCCGAATGGAGATAAGCTTGAATACATCAAGCTTTTCAAAAAAGGGCAATACCTGGAAAAAGGATACCTTGATGATATTGCCAGTGAAGTCACCACTGAAGTGAGGTTTTCAAATCGTGCAAAGTATAAGGTTTGGAATTATGGGGATGGGCCGAAGGTTGAAAAAAGTATTCATATAACGGAACTCTATGAGAACAGAATTAATGCTCTAGTTAAACGTTATGCTATTAAAGATGCCAATGGAAATTTGATTTTTGATGATTACATTAATTTTTTAAATAAACATCGAGATGATATTTTAAAAGTTACCCAAGAAGGTTCTAATCCCAATATCGGGCTTAAGAATTTTGCCAAAGCAACAACGGATAAAGGGGATGAACTCTATCTGGCCGTTAGTCCTTCTTTGAGAGACAGTACTGTTATTTTTACCCCAAGTGGACCGAAGTCACTCAGTGAAGTTTTGAAAGATGGAAAACTTGTCTTAAGTGATGGTCGAACCATTATTAGAGATTCTGCTGGAAAATATTCCTATAATAAAACTCCTAAGAGTTTAGAGAATTTTCAATTAGTAGATGCTGTTGGTAATAGTGAAAAACAACTTTCAAATAGAATAAGCGACTTTTCAAACCATTTGAAAGGAAAAGGACAGACTCTAACTCCAGAGCTTGAGCAAAAAGTTCTTCTCTCTCTTGAACAATCGATGCAGTATTCTGCTAAAAAAGGAACTGGTGTCTTCACTTCAACGACCGAAGACTTAAAGGCCATCGTAAAAATATTTGATAATAATAGTGTACCTAGAGAATACAGTGACTACTTGATTCGTTCTGGTTATGCAGCTCGACCACCAACCAGTATTTTAGGATTCGCAGACGAAGGGTTGTCTCCTTTTGCCAATGCTAGTTTTCAAAAAAGAAAAGACATTTTTGTTAGAAACTTAGAACAAGAGTTTGCCGGAAAAATGAGAAGAGCCCCTTCTCAAACAGCGAAACTCTCTTCCGAAGAAATAAAACGCTTAAGTGAAAATTTAGATGGGATGTATTTTGTTGATTATCAACATCATAGTGATGAACTTCTTAGAATGGCCAAAGGTGAAACTCGACTTGCTGATAGCAAATTAAGACTTAAGTATAATGAGAACGGTGATAAGGCTTTTGAAAACTTTCAAAATGCTTCTGTATGGTTAAATTCTGAAAAACCGCCTCTCAATACTCAAACGATGAAAAAGATCCATCTTAAAATGATGGAAGGTGGAGTTGAAAATCTTCAGCCTCAGTATATGGGGGCTATGCGACCTAGCCAAGTTTACGGAAATGCTTCTCGAGGAATTTCACCGGAGGCAGTTAAAGTCTTAAGAGAAAATCCTTATGTTTCATTTCTTGAAACGGGTAGAACTTCTGATGGCTTAATCAAAGGGCAAATCTGGTATCCAAACGTAGAAGTTATTTCTGAAGATGCTCTGAACCTCATTCGTAAATCTAATCCAGAAGTGGTGGAGTACATAGAACTAAGACGTGCTCTTCTCGCAAAAGAATCGGCAATAAGTGACAGGCTTAGTGCCTTAAATCGTGTTAAACCAAATCTTGAAGCTGAAGTAAGTCGTCTTGAAGCGGAATTAGTAGAACTTAACAAATCCCGCCTTAATCCTAACTTTGCAGATAAGCTTGAAGAGGTTTCTTCGAACTTGGATGCAGCAAAATTACGCTTGTCAAAAGTAGATGATGAAGTAAGTGCTGCAAGAAGTGCCATCAATCAAGAAAGTTCAGAAATTAAGCAACAGTTAATGGGGTTGAATTCTGATGCTTCAAGAATGAATAAAAATCTTGTAGATGCCTTAACAGAAGAAGCTCTTCAAAGATTTAATAAAAAACGAGATGCCTTAGGAGTCATTGATACTCCTGAAAAATATGATCGCTTTGTCGATGACTTGGCAGAGCTTCAAAGAGACATGGTCTCCATCCATCCCCTTGGAAATGGTAATGGTAGAACGACCAGAGAGTTTGCTCTCTATTATCCTCTTAAACGTGAAGGTTTCCCACCTCCAAGAATTCTTGATACCAATAACGATCTCTACCAACCGCTCTCGGCTTGGAGTAAAGAGATTAAAGAAGGAATTCGTAATTCCCAAAAACTCATTGATGATTTTGAGTATCGCTCTCGAATGGGTCTCAAACTTGAAGAGAGTCCTTACTTACTTTCTCCTAAAGCTCCACCTGAAACGATGGAGTTAACCTTTAAGCTCCAAGGCAAGAAAGATGTTCTTACTCGAGTAGAGAAAGTTGATCCAAACCTTTTCCATCACTACAGAATGCAGGTGATAGAATCGGACAATGCTTTGAAGGAATTGGTTCGTACAGGCAAGGACCCTTCTGGAACTTGGGATTTCATTGATAAGAAAGCCACTGAACTTTATAAGCGAGACAATATTTATTTTGATCATCAAAAGAAGGGACTTGAAAGACTTGGTTTAGGGCCAGTGACAAGAGAGTTTAAAGACGTGTATGGCAAGGCCGTTTCAGCTGATCCACTTCTTTATGAAAGAAAAATGTCTCAGTTTTATGATGATCAAGTTGTATGGCGTGGTCTCGCGAGTAAAAATAGCGTTAAATCAGAAGAAGAGTTGATTAACTTCTTCAGAGAATCCAACAATCATATGGCTTCCAATGCTGTACTTGGTAAACGTTTAAGTAAAGCTGATGATATTAGAAAAGCAGGTCTTGATGATCTTGAAAAGTATCGCAAAGCAATTGAAGTCGATGGTGATGAAGGTATCGTTAGAATGGCCAAAGACCATTCTGAAACTGGACCGATGTATGGTCAAAGTTGGGGTTACTCTACTTCGAAAGATAGAAAGGTGGGGAAAGCATTTGCTCAAGGGGCCATGGTGGTTGCTCCCTATGGCCAGCATCAAAAGTTTCAGCATCTATTGAAACAAAGAGTTCTGGTTGGTGGTATGAAGGCCAAAACGGATGTCGATCTCAGTCGATTGAAGAATTTGCGAAACGAATTTAGTTATAAGTATCCTCGCCAGCAGGAAGTTATGGGTGTTGGCGCAATGGATCCTGATGCGATTCAAGTTGTTCAAACTTTGGATGAAGCAGGCAAGGCGACCACGACATATTTAAGAAATCCAGAACGTCCTTACGAGGTCTTAGTTATCAAGGGTGAAGTTAACCCAGGGGATAAGATCCCCCGGGATTTAATTGAAAAGGTAATTGATTTGAGAAACTAGAAATTACTTTGAAGTCGTTGTTGTTTCAACAACGGCTTTTTTAGTAGCTTTTTTTCTTGGAGTAGCACTTTTCTTTTTAGTTACTTTTTTCTTAACAACCTTAACTTTGACTTTATTTTTTAAAGTTTTTTCAACAGTTTTTTGCATACCTTTTAGTTGCTTTTTATAGCTGTTGAGAAAAGTTTTAGCCTTTTTCATTTCGGCCTGGAGAACATCATCAACCATTTTTTCTAATGCTTTTCTCTCCGTTTTGAGTCTAGACATCACTTTTTTGACATCGTGATCAACCAATCCCTTGATATCGCCTTCAGCTTGCTTAACCACTTTTTGAATCAAGTGTTGTACTTCCTTGATGTTGAGGTTTCCATCTTTTGCTTTTTTAGTAACCTCGTTCTTAATTTTTTTCCATTCATCAAAAACAGTGTTCATTTTCTTGCTCATTGAAATACTCCTTATTAGTACTTATGTGTAATCGGAACTCTATATCCAAAACCAAAACTCTTAGATTTTACTTTTATTATAGGGCAAAACTGGCGCCTTTTGTATTCACTGTTTTTATAAAGGCGATAGACTTTTTCAACAATTTCCCTTTTAAATCCGAGCTCAACAATTTGCTCAAGATTTAAACGATAACACAATATCCCTTCTAGAATGCAATCGAGTTCCTCGTAAGGGGGGAGAGAGTCCTGATCTTTCTGGTTTTCTCTTAGTTCGGCAGTGGGGGCTCTCTCAATGAGGGCCACGGGTAACAGGTTGTTATAGCGTTTATTAATGTATTGGGATAGCTGATAAACCTCAGTTTTATAGAGATCACCCAACATTGAAATGGCACCAACGCTGTCTCCGTATTGAGTTGAGTAACCAACTGCTATTTCAGACTTATTTGAAGTGTTAATCACCATCGAACCAATTTGGTTTGAGCGGGCATAGATCAAGGCTCCTCTTAATCGACTTTGAATATTTTCATCGGCCAATCCTTGCATGTCCTGACCAAAGCTTGAGGTAAAGGCATTTTTAATCGAAGAATGGAAAAATTTAATAGGCAGTGAATAGAGCCTCACTCCGAGGTTTTTACACAACTCAGAAGAGAGGTCATAACTCAACCCAGCCGAAAAAAGCCCTGGCATATAAACGGCCTCTATCGTTTGATTCTCTCCGAGCGAAAGTCTCGCTATGGTTAGAACTAAGGCGGAATCAATGCCACCTGAGAGGGCGATGGTAAATTTGCTAAATCCACATTTTTGAGCATATTGTTGGAAACCAAAACAAAGCCCCTCGAGCATTTCTGCTAATTCAGCTTCGCTAAAAGTTCTCATATTGGTCTTTCCCTTTTTTCCACTTTCAAATGAAGGGGAGAAGAGAGATTCCCAAGTATTATCTTTTTTATTGGACTCAACTTTCTTTGAACTTTGATAAATAGGAAGTGGAACAGTCAGATCTTGAGGAATAAATCTCTTGGCCTGGTCTAATACCTCGTCTCCATTGACGGCAAAACTTTGTCCATCAAACAATATCTCATCTTCACCGCCAATGCGATTCACGTAATAAAAGGGGGCCTTGCATAGATGGGAAATCTCTTTTGCACGAGCGATTCTCTTTTCATGCTTGCCGACGAAAAATGGTGAAGCTGATATATTGATGATTGCTTCTACTGGGCCTGACTGTGAAATTTGCTTAATTAGGTCTTCAGTCGGATCCTCGTTATGAGTTGTCGAGGACCACATATCTTCACAAATCATCACTCCAATTCTTTTGTCGAACAGAGTATGAATTTGTGGTCTATTGACCGATGTGAAGTATTTTTTCTCGTCAAAAATGTCATAATTGGGAAGTAAGCGTTTAGTATAGAGGCACTCTAGTTTTTGTCCTGGGACTAGCTTGTATATAACATTTTCAATATTCAGAGGAAGTCCATTCTGATCAAATTCGTAATGAAGTCCACCGATGAGACCAATATCTTGGGCTTGTTTGAGTTTTTTTGACCATGCGTCAATCTTTTCTATCAAACTCAAATAGCGATCAATAAAAGGTCTTTGAAGGCAAAGGTCTTGAAGCGGATATCCAGTTAAATAAAGCTCTGGGAAAAGGTGAAGAGTGGGGCCCTTTGAATTTGTCGTGAAGGCTTTTTCTAAGTCTTTAAAAATGGTTTCGAAATCACCAATCGTCTGCATTGTTTGATGGAGGATCAGTTGCATCTTTGCTCCCTGTAGGGTAACACCAAGCTATTAATATCGCGATTATACTCGCATCACTTTGGTATCACAAAATGAATGTTGATCATAGACCAAAAGTCTTAGTCATTGGTGCAGGAATGGCGGGCTCGGAAGCCGCTTTTTTTTTGGCCCAACATGGCGTCCAAGTTGTTCTCGTTGAATCAAAGAGAATTGAAAAAACTCCAGCTCAAACAACTGAAGCTTTCGGTGAACTCGTTTGTACCAACTCCTTAAAGTCAATGGATGCCAATGCTCCTCATGGCATGCTCAAGTATGAGATGGAGGCGCTGGGTTCAATCATATTAAAAAGTGCAAAAGAAGCCGCTGTTCCAGCTGGGGACGCCTTGGCCGTGGACCGAATTCACTTCGGGACCATTATGACGAAAGTCTTAACAGATCATCCTTTGATTACTGTTCAAGATCAAATCGCGAAAGATCCGTTGGCCCTAATGTCCGAGCTAAGTTGCGATTACACAGTTGTGGCCACTGGTCCATTGCCTCATAAAGATCTTGAGAATTGGATGCAAAACGTTTTGGCAAAAGAAGATCTCTACTTTTATGATGCTATCGCTCCCATCGTCGATGGAGATTCTCTCGATTATACAAAACTCTATTACAAAGATCGCCATAAGCCTGTTCCTGAAGAGGAAGGACAAGTGGCCGATTATCTCAATGCGCCCATGAATAAAGAGCAATACGAAGCGTTTATTCACGAACTCGTTCAAGCTGAAAAGGTGCAAGCAAAAGAATTTGAAGATTGGAAATTTTTTGAAGCCTGTTTACCTATCGACTTGATGGCCGAGCGAGGACCAGAGACAGCGCGTTTCTCTTGTATGAAACCCATTGGTTTGGAATTACCTAATGGAGAAATTCCATACGCAGCCGTTCAACTCCGAAGAGAAAACAGATTGGGTTCAGCTTTTAACTTAGTTGGTTTTCAAACTCGCTTGAAATACCCAGAACAAACGCGAATCTTCAAAATGATTCCGGGACTAGAAAATGCCTCATTTTTTCATCTCGGTTCGGTTCATCGAAATACTTTTTTAAATGCCAAGAAAATTTTAAATAACAATCAATCCAGTCGCGAATTCCCTAAAGTCTTTTTTGCGGGACAGATGACAGGAGTTGAGGGTTATACCGAAAGCGCGGCTTCCGGTCTCTATGTAGGAACTCAAATCTTGGCGCTAATCAAAGGCCGTGAACCTTTGAGTTATCCGGTTGAAACCTGTATGGGTGCCCTCGTTAATTATATTATGACTGCTGACAAAGCAGTGCCTTCGAATATTAATGTAGGCTTAATGCCTCCAGTTGAACTTACGAAAGAAGAACGCAGAATGCGCAAGCAGATTAAGAAAATTAAAAAAGCGAAAGTTGCCAAGAGAGCACGAGAAATCTTTGATCAATTTTACCAAGAACAGCTCAAGGAAATTCTGTGAGCGGAATTCTCTATATTATTATTGCGACTTCACTTTGGGCACTTGATACCCTTATTCGCTACCCATTGCTTTTTGGTGGAGCCTCAGCTGAGCAAATTGTCTTTGGTGAACATCTCATTTTGACAGTCATTTTTATTCCTATTCTGTTAAAAGATTTTAAGCGAATTTGGAATGCACGAGTTTCCCATATTTTTTCTTTTGTGGTGATTGGTGGCATTGGTTCGGCATTGTCGACGCTTGCATTTACCAGGGCCTTTACATTGATTAACCCATCATTGGTTATTCTTTTGCAAAAACTCCAACCTTTGGTCGCTATTTTATTGGCGCGAATAATTTTGAAAGAACCGATACATCAAAAGTTTATTGGTTGGGCATTGCTTTGTTTGTTTGGTGGTTTCTTGATTAGTTCTAAAGATATTTTACCAGGCTTAAGCCATCTTGATTGGTCGATGAAAATGTTAAGTGATAAGCATCTCATGGGTTATGGTCTTACTTTATTGGCCGTAGCAGGTTGGGGAGCATCAACTGTTTTCGGTAAAAAGCTTTCCAGCGAGGGGTACAAAGTTCAAGAGATCATGGGACTTCGATTTGCTTTTGGACTAGTTTTTCTACTCACCACATTAACCTCTGTCGAGGGAGTTTTTTCAATCGGAAGGGATGTGTGGCCAAAAATAGGACTTATGGTTCTTTTATCAGGGCTTCTCGGTATGTTTTTCTACTACCAGGGGCTTAAAAAAATCCCTGCACGCCTTGCAACATTAGCAGAAATGTTCTTTCCCTTTTGCGCACTTACGCTGAATTGGGTATTCTTAGAAGCAACTTTAGAACCTATTCAATTGATAGGTGGGGCTTTACTCATTCTTGGCTCTACAGTCATTCAATTGAAGCATTACTAGGTCACAGACCTTTGGAGTATTCATGCCTCAACGAGTTCAACTTCCACAAACTTTAGAAGGTAAAACAGCAATCGTCGCTGGAGCTGCAGGTTTCGTCCCTTCTTATCTGTGTGAGTTTTATTTAGGACTAGGTTGTAAAGTGATTGGACTTGATAACTTTGTCACTGGTTCAAAAAGTAATATTGAAATTTTAAGCAAGTATCCAAATTTTGAATTTCATGAACAAGATATTTCTGTAGGATTGCCAGACTTCAAAGGGCAGAATATCGATTATATTTTCTCATTGGCTTCACCAGCTTCTCCAATCGATTTTAAGATAATTCCTCTTGAGATCATGAAAGTAAATTCAGTTGGGACATGGAATCTCTTAGAACTGGCAAAAGAGAAGCATGCTCGTTTTTTAGAAGCTTCAACTTCTGAGGTTTATGGCGACCCAGAGATCCATCCTCAAGTTGAGGAGTATGTTGGGTCAGTCAATCCAGTTGGGCCACGCTCTTGCTATGATGAATCGAAGCGCTTTGCTGAAGCTCTCACGATGACCTATTACAGGCAATTCAACGTCGATACTCGTATCGTTCGTATTTTCAATACATATGGTCCTCGCATGAGACCAGATGATGGCCGAGTTATTCCCAATTTTATTAATCAAGCACTGGCAAATGAGGATATTACTGTTTACGGAGATGGCTCGCAGACGCGTTCATTTTGCTTCGTAACAGACTTGGTACAAGGTATCCACAATGTTATGCATACTAATATTCACACACCTTTTAATATTGGAAACCCTGATGAGTATTCGATAAAAGAAGCAGCGGAGTATATTGTTAAGGTTTTAGGTTCTCAATCAAAAATCATCAATCTTCCACTACCTGAAGATGATCCACGTCAACGGCGTCCAAATATAAACAAGCTTCAGGCCATCAGTGATTACAAACCCGAAGTCACTTTTGATGTTGGTCTTAAAAAAACAGCTGAATATTTTCAGAGTCTACGTAAGTAAGGAACGATAATGTCGAAGGTTGTTTTGACCTGTGATCAATTAGTAGAAAGAAACTGGACAACAGCGATCTTTGAAACTTTTCTAGATTTAATTGAAGATGCCGAAATTTTCACTCTTGTACATAGACCAAAAGCAATCTTAGGGCCTGCAGAGTTAAGAAGAATTCACTCGAGTTATTTGTCAAAATTTGTCGAAAAAGAAAACGATTTATTTAAATGGTCATTTCTTATTCCTGGAGCGGCCAAGAACCTTCATATCTCATGTACTGTCGACACTGTTATTAATATTAGTCGAGGTTTGTCTCAAGGAATAAAGCGTTGTGATAAATCAAAGCAGATTACTTATCTGATCGACGAACTTCCGTGGACTACAGAACCAATTCTCCTGCGCGATCGATTGTTTAGATCTCGCTTAAAGAAATGGGCGAAAGATCAGCTTTGTGAAGTAGATGAGCTTTGGGTGACCAACCAAGAGCAAAAAGAATTATTTGAGGGCCTTGTTCCCAAAGTAGAAGTTGTAGCTCCTTTTTTTAAAACTCATGAGTATCCCTTGTTTCCAAAGACCCAGAGAGAACTTTTTCCCCATGACTTTGTTACAATTGAAGCAACAGATTTAAGTCTTGATAAGGCCCAAAATCTCATCGATAAACTTGAGTCTTCCCATATCAAATATCGTTTTGTGGGTTTTGACGATCAACTATCAAGTTTAAAAAAGGAAAACGAAGATACTCGTTTTTACGGCCCTCGATGTGCAGGGGAAATGGCCCCGATGCTGGCTGCTTCAATTGCATTGATTGATTTTTCAACTTCAAGTTTTCATGAAAATGCCCTTGCGACTTTGGCGACAGGGAGACCCGTTCTCACCTTAAAAGGCTTTTCCAAGTTGGAAAATATATCTTCAGGCGTCTTTAGTTTTGAAAACATCGATAAGATTATTGATTGGTCTAAAAATCATGTTGGTGATAAATTTCACGATAATGCCTTAGAATGGCATAAATCGGTTCAGGGATTTAGCGAAGTCCTTTTTCAAAAAAGAGTGAAAGAGCTGCTCGCCGATAAAAATATTCTTCATTAATTACTTTTTAGCTGAAAAATTGAATGGCTGAATTAGAATCACGTCTTGTTTCTTGGAGTGAGGAGGGAACATGATTGAAGAGACGGTTTTTATCACACAACCTTTGATTTTTAAGTTTTTTAAAGAGTCTTTTACTAGGGTGACTGAATTCACACTTCCATGCTTATTAATGGCAACTCGAATAGAGATCCCTCCTTGGATTTCACCACTACCGTATCTCTCATAACAAAAAAGAATATTGGCATAATTATCAATTAATCTCTGGCGAATTTGGCCTGTATAGTCTTGTATTTGAGATGTGGAGCTCTGTGTACTTTGATTTTTCTGCCAAGGCATTTTAGCACATGAAGTGAATAAGAAGAGGGTCAGAATGCATATTTTTTTCATTATTGATTCTCAGTTTCGTTTAATTTGCAGAGGTGGTCATTAGTGAATTTCAAACCATGAAATTCAAATTCAATAATGCAATCACTTCCCTGAGCATAATCAACATTGAGTTGAACTTGATTATTTATGAGATCAAAATCCTCGTCCAGTTTATTCATTTCTTCAAGGAGCTCTTTGTTCACATTGAGATTGGCCTGATAATCTACAGCAAAAGCTGATAGAGCAAATGACAATGTTGCAATGGTCATGATTGATTTAATCATTAGTGTTCTCCCGTTCAGTTTGAATAAGGTTATTATGCAAAAGGTAACGGAGCTGGGCAAGTCTTTGATTAATGTTTAATTAAAGATTCTATGTGGTCCCCCACAGCTCTTGCGAGTGACACTCCAAGAGATTCTAGACAGGTTATTGATTTTTAAAGGAGAATTTTTTCTTGTTCTGATTTATAACTTGCATGCATTAACCGTTTTAAGTTCTGCAGTTTTTGCAGGTCCCGAACAAGAGACTAAAAGAAAGATCAGGACGATGAATTTAAAATAGATTTTTAGCTTCTTATATTTATCAGATTTCAAGTTTTACATCTAAATATCTTTATACTTGAGTGAAATTCTTCAAATGTTGCCAAATAACTCTTATAAAGTAACAATATGGGCTCATCAAAGAAGGAGATAGTATGAAATTTATTGCGGTTCTATTCGCATTGGCGCTTATGTCATCTGCTCAAGCGGAATCTACTCTTAAAACAGTAAAGTCTAAGGGGCAATTGGTCTGTGGTGTCAGTCAAGGACTACCAGGATTTTCAACTCCAGATTCTAAAGGGAAATGGTCCGGAATCGACGTTGATGTCTGTCGTGCACTCGCTGCGGCGATTTTTGGAAATAGTGAGAAAGTGAAATTTGTTTCGCTTTCAGCTCAATCTCGCTTCACGGCTTTGCAGTCAGGAGAAATTGATATTTTGTCTCGAAACAGTACCTATACGTTGACGAGAGACAGCTCACTTGGGCTCAATTTTGCACCTGTTATTTTTTATGATGGACAAGGTTTCATGGTCAGAAAGAGTTCTAAAATTAAGAGTGCTAAGCAATTAAATGGTGCCACCATTTGTACCCAACAGGGAACAACTACCGAGTTGAATCTTTCTGATTATTTCCGTGCTCAGCGAATGAAGTTCAAACCCGTAGTTTTTGAATCAAACGATGAAACGGTTCAAACATTTTTCAAGGGACGTTGTGATGCCTACACAACTGATACTTCTGGCCTCGCTGCAGAGAGAACTAAGGCTCCAAAGCCTGATGATTTTATCATTCTTCCAGAAGTCATTTCAAAAGAACCTTTAGCTCCTGCTGTTCGACATGGTGATGATCAGTGGTTTGACATCGTAACTTGGACTATTTATTCATTGATGGAGGCAGAAGAGCTTGGCATCACTTCTATGAATGTTGATAAAATGAAGAAAGATAAGGATCCGAGGATTAAGAGATTCTTAGGTGTTTCTGAAGGTAATGGACAAGCCTTAGGACTTGATGAAGCCTGGGCCTATAACGTCATTAAGCAGGTCGGAAATTACGGAGAGATATTTGATCAACATGTTGGAAAGAATTCACCACTAAAGCTTGCTAGAGGGCAGAATGCTCTTTGGACAGAAGGTGGCTTGCATTACGCTCCTCCGCTAAGATAATCAAAGCAACATTTGGCGTTGCTTTATCAAAAGTAGCGCCAAATTCAAAATAAGCGTCAAGTGAACAATTGAAAAAGCTGGAAGAAATTTCTTCCAATGAAAATCTATGGCATAAATAATAAATCCAACGATGGACATTATTCTTAAGATATAAAATTCCATTCCCAATAAAGACTCAACACTAAATAGTCCCCAAATTAAAAGAACGCCGTAAAGAGTTTGCAACCAAGCAACGACAATTTTTTTTCGATTAAGTTCTTGATCATGACTCCAGTCATAAAGCCTTAGCGCAATAAAGAGAAATGCTAAAAAGAATAAAACTTCGGAAGTGGCAAATTGTCGAGTGTAATCAGAAAGCAATACATAAACAGTTAGTGGATACCTTGTAATTGGAATAAGTGTTTTTAAATATGTTGAAGGAATAATTTTTTTTATTTTGTGATAATAGAGTTTTAGAAAAAAAGTATAACCAATAAAGGTGTAAACGATGGTGCTACCTTTTTGCAGCCAAAACAACAAAACAACGTTGACGATAAAGAGAAGAAAGAAGATGAGCCAATATATCTTTGGTTTTGATGATCTCGAAAGAACGCGATGAGGGTAAAGTTTTTTCTCTTCAGCGAGTTCTCCCAAATCATCCAATAATCGAAACATCAAAAGTATTGAAGCAATAACAAGAACGATGGTTGGAATTGAATGGAAAGCAAAGAGGTAATGATTGAGGTGAAACAAAGTGACTGTAACAAGAGAAATCACAGGTACGTAGCTACTTGGGTTATAACGCTCTCTAAGGTATAAAATAAATTCTTTCATACCTTTAGTATATGTGAAGTTTGAAAAGTTTAAAGTTAATTCCCTTAAGGATTTGTTACTTGAAGCTTCGCCTCGGTTTTTGCTTTCTGGGGATCAAGGATATAGAGCAAAGCAGGTAATAGAACCAAATCACAAAGAAGAGCAACAAGTAAGATGATCGAGCAGAGAACTCCAAAATTGTGATTCGGAACAAAATCTGCAAAGATAAATGAACCAAAGCCCACCACTAATAATAAAGTTGTTACGACTAGGGCTTTTCCTGTTACTTTGAAAATTTCATGGCAAGCTTCATAAGGGGACAATCCTTGATCTTTATAGATTTTATAATTGGCCACAAAGTGAATGGTGTCATCGACAGCAATTCCTAAAGAGACGGCATAAACCAGAGATGTTCCAATATCGATGTATTCTCCCATTAATTTCATAATGGCCCCACCAACAAGTAAAGGGACGAGGTTTGGTATCATAGAAAGAGCTGCAAGCTTGATATCCTTAAAGACAATACTTAAAAGGATCATCATCATGACCAAAGACATTGCGAGTGAATTGAGAAATGAATAGACGACTTTAGCATTCATCGAGAGATATATTGGAACGTTACCTGCGGTATGAGAATTGAGATCAAATTCAGTTGCTTTTTTCATTAGCCACTGAGCTTTGAGATCCCCTTCATGAGAAGTTTCAATATTCCAAATCACTCTGAGTCTCAATGAACGAGAATCGAGAGTGAATAAGTTGTTCATATCCATTCCTGCAGGAAGGCCGACTGAGTATAGGAAAAGCAATTGAGCAACAGCTTCACGAGAGTCTGGAATGGTAAAAAAAGCTGGGTCATCACCATGTAAGACTTTATTCATTCTTTTGATGATATCTAATATGCCTTTTACTCTTGTGATTTCAGGATCATTAATGAGGAATTGAGTATAGGCTTCCACTTTTTTAAGAAAAGCAGGATCTTTAACTCCACCTTCGGCTCCGCTATCGATGACGAGCTCAATCCCTTTGAGACCATTCATCTTCTTTGATGTAAAGTCATAGGCTGCACGTACATCAACCTCTTTATCAAAATATTTAATAGGGTCTGAGTTCACTTCATTTTGAAGTGCAAGATAAGTCGAACCAGTGGTTAAAAGAGTGAAGAAAATAATAATCAGCCAACGATTTTTAAATAACCATGGGTTAAGAAAACCAAGACTGAATTCAAAGCGTTGTTTTGTTTCTTCACTTTTCGGAGGTATTTTTTTATCAAGATGATTTGACAATAGAGAAATCAGAGGACCAATGAGCAAATAAGTATAACTCCAAGCGATCATTGTTCCAAAACAAGCAAGAATTCCCAAATCATGAATCGGGAGAATATCGGTAAAGGCAATTGAGGCAAAACTTAGAGCAGTCGTCAAAGAAGTCATAAAGGTTGGAACAAAGTTTTTAACTAAGGCTGCCTCTATGGCGATTAAAGAACTTTTTCCCGATTTTCGGTGATGTATAAACGTTGTAATGATGTGAATGGAGTCAGCAAGGCAGATCGAAAGCATAACTCCCGGAATAGCCGCTAGCATGGAGTTAAAATAAATACCAAGTAATCCCATAAAACCATAGGTCACCCCAATTGTGACTGTGACGAGTCCTAAGGGAATTGTCACTACGGCCAATGAGCGGAACATAATAAACTGTAAAATAAAGAGGAAGGTGAGCATAAAAGGAATTATGCGTTCATTATCTTGACCGGAAATTTCTCTAAAAGCGTTATTACCGGCTGCTTCGCCGACAATCATAATTTTTAAGCCTGGAACTTTAGCTTCATATTTTTTTGCGAGAACTCTTGCTTCATCAACCACCTTTTCAAAATCGGGCTCTCTTTCAATTGAAGGAATGACGAATCCGTAAACCATGGAATAGGTAGCGTCTTTAGAGACATAAAAATCGGGAATAACCTGATCGGCTAAAACTTTAGTTTTGAGATTTTCTAAATTCTGGGATGTAAAATCAAAATCTTCGGGCAGTATGGGTTGAATGACGACATCGTCATCTTTTCCCATGATATCGTTATAATTCGTGAGAGATTCTACTCTGACGACATCTGTAATTTGCCAAACGTCATTAGTTAAATCGCGAATGGCTTCTAAGACTTCTTTCCTAAAAATTCCATCAGGATAATAAACTCCCATGCCGACAGCTTGATCAGAACCAAATTGTTTTTCAAAGGCATCA
Organism: Bdellovibrio sp. CG22_combo_CG10-13_8_21_14_all_39_27; assembly: GCA_002786715.1. Classification (GTDB taxonomy): domain Bacteria; phylum Bdellovibrionota; class Bacteriovoracia; order Bacteriovoracales; family Bacteriovoracaceae; genus 21-14-all-39-27. The sequence continues at coordinate 38,473 of PCTW01000044.1, read as the reverse complement.
AGCTTTTGGATATTCGGATGATCTGGAGCAAACCAAATCTTGGGCGTCCATTTAGCATGCCAGTTCAAGAGTCCTGGCAGAAGAATGAGAAGAGTAATAGAAAATAGAATGAGAGAAGTTCTCGGACGATGAACTAAAAACTGAGATACTTTATGCGCAATTTTTGGAGCGCTCGATTTTTCTTTCATGTTCGCGATCATATACTCGAAAACGGGGGGCGAGAAGTTCTATGTGGACACGAATGGCCATTGCCCTTAAAATAATGTCGTGTTCAATAAAAACAAGATCTTTAATCGTTCAACGCTTTGGCAGTTAGCAATATTAGTTGCATTGTGTCTTGGTGCCTATTATCTGGTTCATCAGGCCTCGATGAGTCTTGAGAAGCAGGGTGTCGCCACCGGTTGGAATTTTTTATCACAAGAGTCAGGTTTTGAAATAGGAGAGACCCTGATTGAATATTGGAGTGATGAAACCTATCTCAAGGCATTATGGGTTGGATTGCTCAATACTGTTTACGTCGCCCTTATTGGCAATGTTCTCGCTGTTTTAGTCGGTCTTTTTATTGGCGTCTTTTCTATGTCTCCCAATTGGATGATTTCGAGAATTTGTCGCTTTTATGTCGAAATCGCTCGCAATATTCCGCTCTTGCTCCAACTCTTTTTTTGGTACTCTCTTTTTAATGAATTGTTACCGGCAGTGGATCAAGCTTATAGTCTTGGGGACATGGTTTTTCTATCTCAACGGGGTTTAAAGTTTCCATGGTTTATGGCAGGGCACTGGGAAATTCCAACACTTTCAGGTTTTGATTTCACAGGTGGTGGAACACTTACACCAGAGTTTTTATCTTTAATTATGGGTTTAGTTTTTTACACAGGTGCTTATAATGCAGAAATTGTTCGTGCAGGTATTGAATCAATTCCGAGAGGACAATGGGAAGCAGCTCAGTCATTAGGTCTTACTCGAATTCAAATGTTGATTAAAGTAATTATTCCTCAATCGATGCAAGTGGCAATTCCTCCCATGATTTCTCAATTGCTCAATCTTTCGAAGAACTCTTCATTGGCCGTGGCGATTGGATTTCCTGATTTTGTCACCATTGCTAACACAACTTTAAATCAAACTGGTCAAGCCGTTGAGGTCATTTCTCTCATTATGATTATCTATCTTTTCATGAGTCTAAGTACTTCATTTATCGCCAATCTTTATCATCGAAGTATTGCGCATAAAGGAGCTGAGCGATGAATTTTGGAGAGCGAAGCGGTTTGTGGATGAAGAAGAATTTATTTTCAAGTCCGAAAGAAAGTATCGTTTCAATTATTCTAGGCTCTATCATTTTTGCCGCCATTTCTAAACTCTTGAATTGGATGCTCTTAAGTGCGACTTGGACAGGTTCTGCGGAAGTTTGTCGGGCCAATAGTGGGTTTTGCTGGCCATTTCTTTGGGAAAAGATGTCCCTGATTCTTTTTGGACTCTATCCCCGAGAATATCTGTGGAGACCCATCCTTACAGTTATCGCTTTTGTTGTTTTGATGTTTATGTCTTTCGATAAAAAACGCTGGGGATTGAATCTACTGATCAATTGGCTAGTCCTAGGTTTTTGGACTCTCTTTTTCTTAAGAGGGGGAATGTTTGGACTCCATTATATTGAAAGTGATTCGTGGGGGGGGCTGCCTCTCACATTATTGCTTTTTACTTTTGGTCTGCTAGGCGCTTATCCGTTAGGAATATTTCTAGCTCTTGGCAGACGTTCCGATTTGATAATTATTAAATGGATTTGTATTGGCTTTATCGAATTGATTAGAGGTGTTCCACTTATTTCAGTTCTTTTTATGGCCAGTGTTCTCTTTCCTCTTTTTCTTCCCGAAGGTGTAGTCTTCGAAAAATATTGGCGGGCCCAGATTGCTTTTATTTTGTTTATGGGAGCTTATATGGCCGAAGTCGTTCGAGGTGGATTGCAGGCCATTTCGAAAGGACAAACTGAGGCTGCAAAAGCATTAGGGCTATCTTCGCCGCAGACTCAGATTTTTATTATATTGCCTCAAGCCTTACGAATTGTTATTCCTCCGACAGTGTCGACGGCAATTGGACTTTTTAAAGACACGTCTTTAGTTCTCATTATTGCTTTATTTGATTTACTCGGTTCTACAAAATCAGCTTTAAAAGATTCAAGTTGGTTAGGCTTCAGTGTTGAAGCATATGTCTTTGTAGGTCTTATTTATTATTTTTTCTGTTCAAGCTTGAGCCGACTTTCGCGCAAAATGGAGCGCGAATTAAGTGTTGTTAAACGCTAAAAGGGAGCAATCATGGATTCTATTATTAGCATGAATAACGTGAATAAGTATTATGGCGACTTTCATGTTTTAAAAGATATCAATCTCACTGTTAAACCAAAAGAGAAGATTGTACTCTTGGGACCATCGGGTTCTGGTAAATCAACACTTGTGAGACTTATTAACCGTCTTGAAGAACATCAACATGGTCAGATCATTGTTGATGGAATTACCTTAAATGAAAATGTTAAGAATATTGAAAAAATCCGTTCTGAAGTGGGTATGGTTTTTCAATCGTTCAATCTGTTTCCGCATCTCTCAATTCTTGAGAATCTCACATTGGCCCCAATCAAAGTTCGAAAAGAGAATAAAGCATCAGCTGAGAAAAGAGCAATGGAGCTTTTAGAAAGAGTAAAGATTGCAGATCAAGCTCTTAAATATCCTGGACAATTGTCTGGCGGACAACAGCAGCGTGTGGCGATTGCACGAGCGCTTTGTATGCAACCAAAGATAATGCTGTTTGACGAACCAACTTCGGCCCTTGATCCAGAAATGGTAAAAGAAGTTTTAGATGTTATGGTTGATCTTGCGAAAGAAGGGATGACTATGATGTGTGTGACCCACGAAATGGGTTTTGCGAAAGAGGTTGCTGATCGAGTTATTTTTATGGATGCAGGTCAAATTGTAGAAGAAGATAATCCTCATCAATTCTTTAGTGGCCCCAAATCAGAACGTGGCCAACAGTTTCTCTCTCAAATTCTTTAATCATTAACTTAAAACAGATCTAATCTTCGCAGATAAAACATCTCTAGTGAAAGGCTTCTGAATGAAGTGAATACCTCGTTCTAGGATTCCATGGTGAGAGATCGTCTCTTCAGGGTAGCCGGAAGTGAAAATAATCTTTACACCGGGTCTTATTGTATTAATTTTCTCAATGAGTTCTTTGCCATTTAAGTTTGGCATAACAATATCTGTAATAATGAGATCGATATTTCTGTTCTTTTCAAAAATATTGAGGGCCACTTGTCCATCCTCAGCGACGAGAACATGATATCCCAATGAGCTTAATGACTCCTCCAAATAATCTCGAATAAAGTGGTCATCTTCGACTAATAAAATGGTTTCGCTTCCTTTGAAATCAATGTTTCGATAATCTTTTTCTTCCACTCTTGCAGATTTAAGTGGCTCATCAGTTTTTGGCAGTTGAAGAATAAAACTTGTTCCGACACCTTCTTCACTTTGAAATGAAATAACACCGTTCATTTGTTGAACGATACTCTGGCACATGGCCAGTCCCAAACCAGTCCCATTGCCATTTTCTTTAGTGGTGAAAAAAGGTTCAAATATTTTAGATTGCAACTCTAAAGGTATGCCCATTCCATTATCTTGAATGATGATTTGAACATGATCTTCGTTCGAATCGACCGTTATATTTATTTCTCCTTTGTCCTTGATAGCATCCCTCGCATTGACACAAAAATTGATAATGAGTTGTTCGAAGTTACTAAGATCTATTTTTATCTTCATTGTTTCTTTTGAGCGATTAAAATAGCTAAGCTTGATATTTTCCCGTATTAATCGCTCGATCATTGGCAATAAGGCCAGTAAAACTTCGTCGACATCAATAACTTGATATTCGACAACTTGTTTTCGGGCAAAAGTGAGCAATTGTCTGGTGAGACGTGATCCACGTTGGGCCGACTCTAATATTTTGTCGATGTGATTATTGGGCTGATGATTGTTCTTTGCGAGCTCAGCAAATCCAACAATACTTGTGAGAAGATTGTTAAAATCGTGTGCAACTCCTCCGGCCAATTGCCCAATGCTTTCAATTTTTTGCAAATGCAGAACTTCATTTTGAAGGCGAATTCTCTCCGAAATATCAGTCAAGCTTCCTCTAATATAGGATTTATCACCATATTTAAAGAGAGATAGCCACAATTCGCACAAAATGGGTTTTCCCGATTTCGTTTTATGGAGCCACTCGATTTTGGGATATTCCCCCTTAATCGCTAATTCAATATTTAATTTTGCTGCTTTTTCAGATTCTACTCCACTGGGCTGAAGTTTTGGGCTTAATTCGATGGGACTTAACTTCTTCATTTCTTCAATTGTGTAACCGAATAATTTTTCTGCCGATGCATTTTGATAAACAAATTTTCCGGTTTGCATATCAAGCAATATAATGGCATCAGGAGCTTCATCAATGAGTCTCATGCTCAGAAGTTGAGCTTCTTCTTTTGCAGATCGAATTAACTTAATCGAAAAGAAGAGTAAAAAAATGCTTGAGATGAAAACGTAAAACCAACCTTTATAAGTTTGCAATATCGAAAGTTGGTGAGGGCTTAAGTAAAGTGAATCAAGCAAGCGATCCGAGTAGGTAATCCAGATTACTGATAAGAGTGCGTATAAGAAAACGAGCTTGTAGGGAAATGATACTAAGTTCCTTGCAAAATAAGGAAGCTGTTCTTTGTTATTTTGTCTCTCGTTGCTTCGCAGCATAGAAAATCTCAATTAAAAATATAAATAACTTTAATCTACAATAGAACAAAGTTTCCTAGACCGGAAGTGCTGAAATAAGTACATTTAAGAGGATCTTATTGGGAGGTTTTATGATTCGGAGATTTCTGACATGTTTTCTATTTTTAAATTTGTCTTTTGCTATGGGCAGCACCGATTTAGGTGATGTGAGCAAGAGTGGTTTACTAAAAGTTGCTGTTGATACGACATATCCTCCAATGGAATTCGAAGACATGAAAGGCGAAATTATTGGCTTTGATGTTGATTTTGCAAAAGAGCTAGCGAAACGCCTTGGAGTCAAAGCTGAGTTTATTGTTATGCCATGGGATGGAATTTTGGCCGGTTTGGCGAGTAAGCGATATGACGTCATTATCTCTTCTATGAATATTACTGATGATAGAAAAAAAGTAGTGAATTTTGTTGAGTATGCGCGAATGGGGCAAATTTTTGTCGCCAAAAAGGGTGGCAAAGTAGTCAAAAGCAAAGAAGATCTGAATGGACTTGTTGTTGCCGTTCAAAAAGATACAACTTCATCAGAAGCTGTTGAAAACTTCCAGAAAACAATCAAAATTAAATCTGTAAAAAACTTTAGTGCCGCTACTGATACTTTTAATGCAATCAAAGCTGGACAAGCAGAAGTAATTGTTATCGATGAGCCTGTTGGAAATTATTATGTAAATCTTGCTCCACAAACTTTTGTCGTCACAGGAGAAGCGATTGCTCCTGAACCAATAGGAATTGCAATTAGAAAGTCGGATGAAGTCCTTTCAAAAGAAATTGCAACGCAATTTAAAGCGATGATGAAAGATGGTACATACAAAAAAATCTATACGAAGTGGTTCGGTAAAGACCCAGTTCTTAAAATGTAGAGAGAATCACTTTGGGCGAACAACTAAGTTTTTGGCAATTCTCTTTTGATGTCGTCATTCCAAGACTCTTTGAGGGAATGGGAATCACTCTCAAACTAACCCTTATAAGCGGTTTTCTCGGCTTATTTTGGGGCCTTTTATTGGCCTTAGTCCGCATTTCAAGATCAAAAATTATTCGATCCTTAGGTTTGATTTATGTAACGATCTTTCGCGGAACTCCGCTACTCCTTCAAATTCTGTTTGTTTATTTTGCGGTCCCACCATTATTCAATATTACATTGGATTCATTTCCAGCAGGTGTATTGGCCTTGTCGTTAAATGCAGGAGCTTATTTTGCGGAAATTTTTCGAGCTGCCATTGAATCAATTCCAAAAGGACAGATGGAAGCCGCTCGTGCCCTAGGGATGAGCTACAGTAAAAGTATGAGACGAATTATCATTCCTCAAACTTACAAGCGATTAATTCCACCAGTTGTTAATGAACTTGCAGCTTTGACTAAAGACACTTCGCTCGTTTCAGTAATTGCACTGGCGGAGCTTCTCTATACTACTCAAAGACTGGGAGCAAAATATTTGCGACCATGGGAAGTCTATTTTTGGGCAGCGATAAGCTATCTTATTTTAGTTGTTGGACTAACTGTTTTAGCTGGACATCTAGAGAGAAAACTCGAAATGAGAGGAGGCGTATAATGACTCCTATTATTGAATTAAGAGGGTTAATCAAATCATTTGGTGTTACACATGTTCTGAAAGGAATTGATCTTTCTGTTGAAAAAAGTGAAGTGGTTGTCATTATTGGTCCTTCTGGTTCAGGTAAGTCGACACTCCTTCGATGCGTGAATTTTTTAGAACAGCCTTCTGATGGAATTGTTTATTTCAACGGTGATTCTCTTGGAATACAAAAGATTAATGATCGTTGGCTAAAGAGATCCGAAAAGGAGCTGAATCTTCAGCGAACAAAAATTGGTATGGTCTTCCAACAATTCAATTTATTTCCTCACATGACGGCCCTTCAAAATGTTATTGAAGCTCCAATTCAAGTTTTGGGATTAAAAAAAGATGAAGCTCTCCAGTTAGGATTGGACCTTTTGGAACGGGTAGGTCTAAGTGATAAAAAAGATTTTTACCCAAGGGCCTTGTCAGGTGGACAACAGCAAAGAGTTGCAATTGCGAGGGCCCTCGCTATGAAACCTGAAGTGATGCTTTTTGACGAAGCGACTTCGGCACTTGATCCTGAACTCGTTGGAGAAGTTTTAAAAGTCATGAAAGATTTGGCAAAAGAAGGCATGACGATGATGGTAGTTACCCATGAGATGGGATTTGCCAAAGAAGTTGCTGATAGGGTGGTATTTATGGATCAAGGATATATTCTAGAACAGGGAACTCCTGAGCAAATATTTAAAAATCCAAAAGAAGCAAGAACCTCTGAATTTTTACGCCTCGTGGAGTCTGTTTAAATTGCAATCTCCTTCGATGAAATCAATCCTTTTTCAAAATGAGCATTTAATCGCTATTCATAAACCAAGTGGATGGCTTTCTGTTCCGGGTCGAGAAGGAAAAAATGAGCAACGTGATTGTTTATCTTTTTGGTTACAAGAAAGATTGAAGATTCAAATTTATCCAGTTCATCGACTGGATCGTGAAGTTTCTGGCGTTATTCTTTACGCAAAAAATGTTCAAGCTCATCGTGAATTTAATATGGCATTTGAAAATCATTCGATTCGTAAAACATATCAAGCTCTCTCTTTAAATTGCAATGACCTACCTCATCCTCCAATCAAGTGGGAAAATCTTTTGGTAAGAGGTAAAAAAAGATCTTTTGAAGCTCCCCATGGCAAAAAGGCCATCACTGAAGTTTCTAAAGTAGAGCTCGCTTCATTTCAAAATCGTCAATGTTCACTTTGGAAACTGCATCCTGTAACAGGTCGTTCTCATCAATTGCGAGTTCATTTATCGCAAGCAGGCTACCCGATTTGGGGAGATGTCCTCTATGGTGGAGATCCCTCGTTCGAAGATGGCTCGATTGCGTTGCGCTCAATTCGTGCTGACATCCCTGTCAATCTTTGTCTTAAATTTGGTGTTCCTGCTTTTATCGAAACAGAAAAATTTGTGAGTGATTAATATGATTTTAGCGACTCTCGTCTACGTAGTACAAGATGATAAGGTTTTAATGATCCATCGTAATCAAAGACCAGATGATTTGCATTTTGATAAATACAATGGACTCGGTGGAAAGTTCGAAGAAGGGGAGTCGCCACGCCAATGTGCTATCAGAGAGCTAAAAGAAGAAAGCGGACTAGATGCGCTTGAATTGGCTTTTAAAGGTCATCTTTTATTTCCTAAATTTGATAAGCACGGCAGGGATTGGTTGGTTTTTATCTATACCGTTCATCACTTTAAAGGTGAGCTCATCAAACTCAATCATGAAGGTGAATTAAAATGGATTCCCATTGGCAAAATTCTTGAGCTTAACTTGTGGGAAGGAGATCAACTTTTTATTCCCCACGTTTTTTCAAATTCTCAATTTGAAGGAACCATTACTTATCAAAACGGTAAGGTTACTGCTCATGAGATTTTTCTTTCTTTAAACTAACCCATAATTTCTTATCTACAATTGCTACTATCTGGTTATTTTCATCTCTAATTTCAATTTGAAATTCAGGTTCAAACTTTTTAAGTTCTCGAGCTTTGTTCTCAATTTCCGAAACAGTTTGATCATCTATGTTAAACTCGGCCCAAACTCTTCCTTTTCCTGGACGAACAAATTTAATACTTGCACTTTTGTCCCACACAATAAAATCCCGACCAATTTTATTCATCAATATCAACATATAAAAGGGGTCGACCATTGAATACAATGAGCCACCAAAATGCACTCCAATGTAGTTTTTATTAAAAATTTTCAGCGGCATTTCAACTCTGATTTTCAAAGTTTTTGGATCGAGGAGCTTTACTTTGACACCAGCTCCTAAATAGGGAGGCCAAAAATTCATAATTTTAATAACAGTTCGAAAAGGTAGTTTTTTATACATATAAAAAAAATGGTTAAAATTTGTCTTAACTTAAATGCTTCTCATTCATGTATAATAAGGCTCTATTAGGAAAGATGCAAAATGAGTGAAGAAAATAACGAACAGCCATCGCAAGAATTAGCAAAAGAGGTCGTCATTGATGGCGTCGTTTATTTTTTTATGCCGATCGATGTGGCCATCAAGTATTCAGATAAAATCAAGTCTGGATTTTTCATTCCATTATCTGAAGAGAAGAGAGTTCGTATTGAATTTGGCGAAGATGATCTCAAGGGAAAAATGGTTAATTATAAAGAAAAAGGGTTGGCGAATATCCTCTTTGCGAAAGAAGATTATTTTCTTTTTTTAAGTTCGATTAAAAGAGGATTGACCGGTTTTTTTATGAAGGATGATGAGCTGGCCAGCAAAACCTTGAGTCAGCAACAGATCTTAATGCTCGTAAGTAAAGCCGTAAAATATATTGGTCTTGATGATGAATTAGTTGCTGCGGGCGAAGAAAACGCCAATAAGGTACTTAATTGGGTAAAGACTGCTCCAAGTATTAATCAATATTTCAAACCTTTTATAACAACCAATCAGGATGAGCATTTAAAGAATCTTTTTGTGGGATTTATTGGAATTGGCCTCGTGAGGGCTTTGAGTTGGCCACCCCAAATTTATGAAAAGATAATGCAAGCGGCACTTTTTGGAGATTTTACATTAAGTGACAAAGATATCATGCAAGTCATTTTGGCCAATGGTGATCGCAGTAAATGGTCTAAGTCTTATCACATTCATCCCACTGAAGCCACTCGATTGCTGGGACGATTGAAAAACGCCTTTAGTAGAGAAGTTCTGCGAGCTATCGAACAGCATCATGAGCTACCAGATGGAAGTGGCTTTCCCAATGGACTTAAGGGTCTCTCAATAGACCAAATGTCGGCGATGTTGATTGTTGCCCGTCATTACGTTAATAAGCTCATTGAAACCAATTTTGCCTATGATGATCGAAAGGGCTTCATTGATGAAATGTTATCGGTGCATTTTGATTTTCCCAACTTCCAACAGCCCTGTAAATCGCTCTATATTGTGATGGGAATAGAAGTTCCACAAAAATAAAAAACCCCCTAGCGAGTAGGGGGTTGAATAAATACCATCGTTTTTGCATCCTCAAGCATGAGCTTTCATTCAAAGGCACCAGAGGCCTGCTCCGTAAGTGGAGGACGTTTTAGTTATACGTCGGAAAATGTCTAATTCGAGGTATCAAGGTCAGTAATCACATAGGGCAAACATGAGCCCATAATAATCCCCTAAAAAGGGGCAACAGAATCGATTAATTTTAATCAGGTACCGTCAAGGGGGGGCTGAAGCGAAATGGGCAATTTCTCTAAATAATAATGGGATTGCCATTGATCCTCCTTACACACATGAGTGCTTCGTGATGAATTCATTCTGCATCAATTTGAGAAAATCAAATGTGGTTTTTGTAATTTGCTGAAAACTGATAAGCAAACAATAAATACTGAACATGGAATTCAGTGCATTACGAAGCCTATGCCCAAATTTTTAGGCAATTTCTAGCTTTGAAACCTTGACGATTGAATATTTGGTATCATTATGTGCAGGTACGTAACTTCAGGAGAAGAAGAATTGAAAGCAATGAGACTAGGTCCCGCTTTTCTTATGAAAGATGGAATGATGATTCCTCTCAAGATGATGACGAAACGTCATTGGAATCAAGACGCAAAGGGCACGACAAAAACGGAAGAAACAAAAAAGAGCTCTAAGAAAAATTCATCCGCCAAAGGTGATAAATAATTCTTTTGCCAATTCGTCTTCAAAAATGCTGAAATAGTCATATGAAATATTTCTTCTTTATTATGATAAGCGCATTGGCCTTTTCATGTTCAAGCAGCTCCGAGCAGGGGTCTGGAAAATACAACCTTTCAATAGGCGATTGTGTGGAAGAACCCTTTGGTATCTACACTTTCAAAGTCGTTGGCATGGATAAAAATATTGTGACCGCTAAACCAATAGGCGGAATAGGCTCCTCTATGGCCAGATTCGATCTCAATCGCCAGCAATTACTCAAGGTCAGTTGTCCTTAATGGGGCAAAAATTGCCGGATCACCCATTCTAAATTATTGAAATTGTCAGTTAATGCTGTCTAATCGAAAGCTCTCAATGCTTGATTTGAGTTCTGCTATAATGTTTTATTGCTGAAGCTTTAAAATCAAGGAGGTTGGCAATGACGAGAGCAAAAATTTTGCATAATAATGGCACTGTTTTAGTGATTGTTGACGAAGTTGAAACGGGGGCACTTGTTTGTCTTTATCCCGATGGAGAAAAGAAGATTCATCATCCATCTCAGCTCAACTGGGACACGATGAGTGAATTCGCTCATGACGATAATCGTTTAAGTGAAGTTCAAAAAGAGATTCTATTTGATAATGGTCGAATACCTGATCTTCAGGACCACTTGGAATCAGCGCGCAAAACGGCCTAACCGACTCATCTTTCCCTCTTCATTTATTTAAGTTAGAATGGCGTGAAATGTCACAAAGGGTGGGGTTTTTTATGGCCAATAGTTTAAAAGATGCATTGTTAAAAGCGGGACTTCGTTCAGCGAAAGTTGAAAATGAACGCAAACCTAAACAGGGACGCGAGATTAAGCAATCTGAGAGACATCAGGAATTGCGTAATTATTGCGAACACTGTAATTGCACTCAACCTGACGTAGAAAAATTTAGACATAGATCTCCCTTTACTGATGCTCAATGGATTTGTTCTGCTTGTGCGGACAAATTGGAAATACATGACAATTGCCGTACTACTCAGCAAAGTGAATTTGCTAAAAATGGTCGTTACCGTCGTGAATATGGGCCAACATTAGATGTTTCAAAACCTCAAGTTCCAAAAAAAGATGATCGTCGTCCTCAGGGAAATCGCGGACCTAACAATGGGCGCAATGACGGCAATCGCGGTGGAAACCGTCGTTAATCACGAATTGACAGCGAATTGACATGACTGTTATTTGCCCCTGACTTTGAAGGTGTAGAGTGGATGCATGAAACAAACCTTAGGAGGTTTTATGCAACATAGACAGTCTTCGGAATCCCACACTCATCTTTTAAGAGCAGAACGTTGGTTGAAAGAAGTTGAGCCGGAATTAACTTCAGTTCAAGTCGAAGCTCATCAAGAAAGTCCTTTTCTTCATAGTACAGTCATTCGAGCTAAAATTGGACGCAAATGGCTTGTCGTTAAGAAAAGAGCAGAAAGTATTGGAGAGGCCGTAAAGATGGCTTCAGAAACATTGATCAGACAAGCAAGAAAATTAAAACAACAACGAGTAAAATCTCGTCGAAAAAATATGAGTTACAAATATAATGATGAATTCTTAGCTGTTTAGATACGAAACCCCCCTCGAAAGAGGGGGTTTCGTTTTATAAGTTATAATCAACGAGTGCTATCGAAATTTCTCGTTCAGTTTCACCAGTACCATCATAATTTGAAGCCACAGTAACAGAGAAAACAACGCGAGCTGATTCTTCAATCGCCTGAGCATTAATCAGACAAACTCCAACCTTTTGTTCAGTTTCTTCAACCAATTTTGTACGCTCTAAGCACTTCATGGTGTCGTAATCTACTTTGAAAGTGTACTCGTACTTTTCAGTCATTAAGGACTCAATTTTGCTTTTCTGAGAGCGAACATATTGAGGCAGACTTGTGGCAAAAGCTTGAGCACTAAAAAGTGCTAACAATAAGATTATTTTTTTCATGATTTCCCCTATGGCGACCTTCTAGCATATTTTTAACAAAAACAAAGATACTGTGAAACTGTTTCATAGGACTTTGCTTGTCGATGTAAACAGCACTAGGTTTAATGAATTATGGAAATAACAGACGGTCGCCTTTCTTACTTTAGAGAGTTTCTCAGTTCACAGGAAAGTACTGAATTATTAGCAATTTGGTTGGAAACTCTGCCATGGAGTCAGGATAAAATACGAATATTTGGCAAATGGTTGGATATACCAAGGCTCCAATGCTGGTTTGGGGACCCTGGAGCCACTTATGCTTATTCTGGGCTTTCTATGCATCCAAAACCCTGGACAGAAGAGCTAATGCTTTTAAAGGCCAAAATTGAAGCCCTGACAAACAGCTCGTATAACAGCGTGCTAGCCAACCTTTACAGGGATGGAAAAGATTCCAACGGTTGGCACTCTGACGATGAGAAAGAGCTTGGAGAAAATCCCACGATTGCTTCCCTAAGTCTCGGAAGTTCTCGAGTGTTTCAGCTTAAACATAAAGCAACTGGAGAGCGACGGAATATTCTGCTCGAAAGTGGGTCATTGCTAATCATGAGTGGAGAATTGCAAAAGAACTGGAAGCATCAAATTCCCAAAAAATCAAAAATATTTGAACCTCGAATTAATCTTACATTTAGAAAAATTTTATTTTAAATAATAGTTTTGAGTTCGCTAGGTGTAAGTAGTCTGTCAAATTGGATCCCAACCTTATGAAGTGAAGTTCCCATGACTCGAAAAGGAACGATGTACTTGATCTCTGCATTTAAATAAGGAGATAAAATCTGGTCATCGATGGAGTGCAATTTAAGAGAGTCTTTACTATCAATATTCTGCTTTTGGAAATCATTAAGAGTGAAGGAAGCTCCACTTTCAGATATATCAAAGAGTGAAACTCTGTAACGAGTTGGTGTTGAATTTTTATTTTTCTTAGAAACGTTAAGAAACTTAAAGTTTTGCTTAAAATAAAATCTTTTTGTATCTCGAGACTCTTCGATTTGCATTGACTCCGGATATTCAATGACGAGATGTTCATTTTTCTTTGCTAAAACTTGGGCCTTAAAAATAATGGTATTAGGACCAGCAAAAAAATAAAGAGGCTTTGACTCTTGAAAAATTTTACAAACTTCTTTGTTAAAGATGAAAAGTTTCTCTCCCAGAATAAAATCAGCTGTTGAGATGGTCATGCTGATTCGTTGGTTATCAATGTTTTGCCAAGCGAAGATCTCTTTTTCGCGCGCCTTTAAGCCTTGGAGGGTTCGTTTCATTGAAACTGGATCTAATGTGGGGATAAGATTTTCTGATTTAGCATTCTGTATATTCATACATCTATCATGCCAAGCTCAAGATATTAATCAAGAAAAAAACTTGAGATAGACAGAAGAACGCAGAGAAAATTGGAACTTGAGTAAAGGACTCAGAACCTTCTCAAGAAACTGAGGCTGACAAGTATATTGAATATCTTCAATGATAAGAGAATGGTAATCATCAAATTTTCTAATTCTATGGGCATGTTTCCAAGTAAAAAAAGGAGTTGGAAGCTGCTTGCCTTCATCAACAAAATAGCATTCATGATCATCGCGATGAACTTCAGTAATAATGGATATCCATGGTTGGGTTATGCCCAGCGCTCCGACTCTGAGATGAATTTGGTCTCCAATTTTACAGCCATCAAATCTCAAGACATCAAGACTCATTCCTGGAGGTTTTAACGATCTAAATAGAGTTTCATTAAATCCTTCGAAGATCTTAAGAGGCTGTCCTTTCACTTTTGTTTCTATCCAAAGGGAGATCATCGAAGTTTACCTTTTAAGCAACTGACGAGTGATTTACTTTTTTCTCCCAGTTGCTTGATGCATTCGTAATGATTATTTTCAACAAAGGCTTGGCAGTCGGCCTCAGAGTCAAAACGATTGAGCGTTTTGGCCTTCATACAAAAGATACTTTTTCTTTGATTGATTTCAATTTCAATGGCCTTGAGTTGCTCCTCTGAAAGTTCAGGCGGAGGAGGAGGGGTTCGAGGAGCAGGTTTAGAGCGAACTACGGCCTGAGCTGCTTTTTGCCGCCTACGAGCGTAATCTGCAGCTGGGTTTTCATATTTCTTTTTACCAACGTAATGATCCCAGTTTTGCATTCTCATTTGGCGGTAGCGTTCCAAAAGCTGTGCTTCTTCAGTTTCAATTGAATTAAAAGTTTTTTCAGTTTGCTCTGAATACTGCAATGGCGCTTCAACTTTCTTATCTGCTGTTGAACAAGAAAAGAAAGCAATAGAGAGAATTGCGTAAAGGTAAAACGATCTCATTTTCATAATGAGATTGTAGCAAAGAAATAGTGAAAGAGGAGATTTGCCTAAGGTAAAACTAACTCACTCGGTAATTCACTTGAAGATTTCCCGAGTTTACTAAACAGATATTTGTACTGCTCAGCAAACTTTTCAACCACACTATCAATTGTTGTGAAGTAAAAATTCTCAAAATTGGTTTGAAATGCTGCGTTGGTCAAATTTCCTGCTCCAGCAAAGACTGCGAATGGATGATTTCTTTTATTAAAGATGAGGAATTTATTATGATGCAATTGAAGGCTCTGTGGAGCTTCCAGATTATCCATCCAAGTTTCTATAAAATGAGCTTGAAGACCTTTGGCTTCAAGGTTTTTTACTTTATAAGCTTCATTGGTCATATTTCTTCCCACTCCTTTCTTATAAACAGCAGAGTAGTGAAGATCATCGTCGGCCACAAGTTGAACCGTTTTTTTCTGAATTAAACTTTCCTTAATTAATTGTTCTAGAACATTGAGAGAAAAGCGGTGAGCAGCGACTTGGACGAGATCAGATTCGCCAAAACTTTTTTTCATTATGGCCAAAGCTTTTGGACCTTCTCCTGGAACAAAAAATGTTTTCATGTCATCTTCTTCCGGAACGTTAATTTTGGACTTACAAGATTTTACGAATTGAGCATATTCTTTTTTACCTTCGTGGTGATCAAGCATTCCAGTCATGAGGCAGAGATGAGCTTGAGCAAAATAAGAAGATGTGTGAGTCGTTACAAAATGCCAGTTCTCATGGTGAGTTGCCAAGCCTGAGGAGAGATTTCCTGAAGAAAAAGCAATTTTAGTCTCTCCTTTCAAGTCATGATTTATTAAGAAAATTTTGTTGTGAGCGTAACCAAGTTTATTACTTCCTCTTCCTTCTCCGCCTCTTAATTCAAGACGAACATTTGAAGAGTCTTGCGCACACTTAGAAATATAATCAAGCTCACGCATGCGATTGATGTCACCATCATTATTGGAATCAATTATCATAGTGAGCTTAACGCCTCTTTTGACAGCACGGCATAATTCTTCCGCCACTGAATGTTTGCTAAAAGAAAGGTAGGCCATAAAAATGGATTTAGTTTTTGTATCAGAAATCCAATCAATAAATCTCGAGTGTGGAGAGTCTGTTCGGTTTTGTGAGCGTGAAGAATCTGACGATTTACAATAAGCATTCTTCGTTTTGCTTTTAACTTCTTCGCCATTTGAATTGATTTGAGGCTGATCATATGAATAGAGTTTGCATTCAGGATTGGTGAAAAGAACTTCGTAGTTAAAAGGCTTATAGTCCTTTAAAGAAGTTGCGTGAGCACACCATGTCATCAATAAAAGAGTGAGAGTTGTCATCATTTTCATCTTTTTTCCTTAGTAATGCGATTGGCAAAGGTCTACCTTTTTGTGCGAAGTGCGACAACTGGTAAAAATCGATGATGGCCATATCTCAATCAGATAGCTGACTTGCTGCGGCGAGTTGGGTAATTACTTGGCCAGTTGATAACAGCTGATATTTAATAGAATAGTCTAAATTATGGGAGTGAGTATGCTCGAACTGATCATCATTGGTGCAGGACCCGCAGGTCTAAGTATGGCGGCTGAAGCAGTACTCGCAGGAATTCCATCTGAAAAAATTGTTATCTTAGAAAAATCGGAAGCTCATTCGTGGTCCATCAGAAAATTTTATCCTGATCAAAAATTAGTTACGGCCAATTACAAAGGCAAGGCAGCGCTATGCAAAGGGGTGATGTGTCTCTCCGATTCCAGTAAGGCCGATACCATTTCTTATTTAGATCAAGCCATTGAAAGCTATAAAATGAATGTGAAGTACCTCAATTCGGTTCATAAAATTGATCGTCGTACCGACGGAACATTTTTAGTTGAAACTGATAAAGGTAGTTACGAAGGTAAAATATGCGTTATCGCGATAGGCATGATGGGTAAACCTAATAAACCCGATTATGCCATCCCATCAGAAGTTCGAGATTTAGTGACTTTCGATATCACTACAAAACCTATTCGCAACAGCGATGTTTTAGTCGTTGGCGGAGGCGATAGTGCTTCTGAATATGCTCAATATTTAAACCAAGAAGGAAATCGAGTTTCTTTTTCATATCGAAAAGATGAATTTTCTCGCATGAATGAAATCAATCAGAAAAGTTTGACTGCACTTTTTGATCGTCAAGAAGTTATGCCTATACTGAAAAGTAATATTACCGAGCTTCGACCTTATCAAAATAAAGTGGAAGTCGTTTTTGGTGAAGCAGAACATGGAGCTAAAATTTTTGATGTGATTGTTTATGCTTTGGGTGGATCAACCCCTAAAAACTTTTTATCTTTGCTCGGTATTGCCTTCAATGGTGAAGAACCTGTGGTTAAGGATGGATTTGAAACCTCAATTCCTGGTCTCTTTTTAATAGGAGATTTATCTGCAGGAAAGAAAGGCGGATCAATTATTTCGGCCTTTAACTCTGCTCACGAAGCCATGCAGAAAATTTGCCAAGATTACTTAGAATGTAAACTTTAAAAAAGTTTTAATAATTGTTAACAAGGATGTAGCAATGAGTATTTATTCAAAAATTACGGGAGTCGGTGCTTATGTTCCACCTCTTACTGTTAAAAATTCTGATTTAGAAAAACTTCTCGACACAACGAATGATTGGATCGTTCAAAGAACTGGAATTGAGCGTCGTCATTGGGTTGCCGCTGACGTTTCAACTTCAGACTTGGCCTTTCACGCCGCTCAAGAAGCGATCGCCAATTCTGGCATAAACAAATCTGAACTGGATATGATCATTTTTGCGACCCTGAGCCCTGATCATGATTTTCCAGGCACTGGTTGTTTCCTACAGGCCAAATTGGATGTCCCTGGAATTCCAGCTATAGATATTCGTCAACAGTGTACTGGTTTTATTTATGCTCTTTCCATTGCAGATAATTTTATTCGTTCTGGACAATATAAAAATATTCTCGTGGTCGGTGCTGAAATTCATTCGAAGGGATTAAACAAAACTCCATCAGGTCGTGATGTTTCAGTATTGTTCGGGGATGGAGCAGGAGCGGTTGTTGTCTCTCGTACAGATGTAAAAGATGCTAAAACAGATTCATTTATTATTAGAAACGATTTACATGCTGATGGAAGTTATGCCAAGGAACTTTGGATCGCAGCACCGGGAAATGCCTTTACTGGAACAGAGAGACTCACTAAAGAAATGATAGATGAGGGACTACATTATCCTAAAATGAATGGAAAAGCCGTTTTCGCTCACGCTGTAAAAAGAATGGCCGAAACTTTATCTCATACACTCAGTGAGAGTGGATTTACTTTTAATGATGTTGACTTGTTTTTGTTCCATCAGGCCAATCTTCGTATTAACGACAAGGTGGCAGAAATTGCGGGCATTCCTCAAGACAAAATTTTTAATACAATTCAAGAGTATGGAAATACGACAGCAGCCACGCTTCCCCTTGGAATGAGAGATGCCATTAAGGCAGGCAAGCTTAAGCCTGGAATGGTTGTTGCGATGGCGGCATTTGGTTCTGGGTTTACTTGGGCCTCTAGCGTTTTTAGATTTTAATTTTTTAGGAGATATTTATGAAGAAATTGATCATTTTAATATCATTGCTTTTTACTTCTCAATTATGGGCCCAAAATTTCACGAAGTGTGTCGATTCAGAAACTTTTAATAAAAGATTCTCGGGTTCTTATTTCACTCTTTATAAAGTAAATGGGGAATGCTGGTTGTCTGTTCACCCTGATAATCAATGGCCTATTTATAGAGATTATATGTTTGGAGATCAAAGCTGGTTGATGATTTTTGCTTCTCTTGGGGCCGGATCACCTAGTACTGACACGGGAGCAAGAGAGTTTTCTTTTTTTCCTAGAACCGAAGAGCTGGCCTTTTCTCTTGATGAACAAGCCGAGATGGTCATCATTAAAGTTCCCAATGGAGCTACTTTTACCTTTGATTTAGCTGCTGAAAAAATTATCGCCACTACAGGTATCGATTATGAAGATGAAGGAGCTCCGACTCGCACGAATGGGGGAGGACTTGAATTGACCCCAACTCAAGGCCTCATTTTAGATGAGGGATGGACCATTGGTGAGCTTCCGCGAATTCATATGAATAACAAAAGTACTTTTAAGGATGCCCTTGGAAATAGCTGCCAGCAGAAGAATTCAAACCTTTTTAAGCTCATTTATGACCAAAGAGGCGGGGTTGATGGGGCCGTCTTAAAGTTCGTAACTGACCAAGATTTAAAGACTTTTATCGAAAAATCATGCCCACAAATTGATACTGGGGATCTCTAGAGGGTCCCCCCCCTTCTTCATTTGATGAAGTTATGCTAAAGTTGCTTTAAATTTTTTGGGAGTTTTTCAAATGTCGAAGAAATCTAATGTTGAAGTGGCCATTGATGCTAAGGGAATTGAGAGAGCGCTTCGCAAGTTCAAAAGACTTTGCGAGTCTTACGGTGTTATTCGTGAATATCGTGATCGCAAAGAATACAAAAAACCATCAGTGAAAAAGAAAGAAAAGCTGGCTTCTGCAAGCAAGAGAAAAAATAAGCCAGAAAAAACTTTCAAAGCTTTCAAAGACTAAGGCAAAGATTTTTTAAATTGCTCAAAAAAGACCTGAGCACCTATTTTACTTAAATGGATTTTATCATTTAAGTAATAATCTCTTTGATATTGAAAGAATTTGAGATTTTCTTCGCTCATACCTCTTATCACACGACATCTTGAACCAATAGCATTGAGAAAATATTTTTCAGTTTCTAGTCTGACTTTATTTTTTTCTTCTAATTCAATGTAATGGGGTGGGGAAGTGATGAACAGACAATCTTGATTTCCCAATGAGCTGAGGAGCTCATTGATATTCTTTTTGATTTGAGATTCCGAGAAGCCAACTGAATTTCCTAAGAATTGAAAAACCACAAGATTTGAATTGAATCGATTGATATAGCTAAAAATTGATTGGTCCTCAGGTCCTTTGCATAGTTTTTTCTTGAGAGGGATTTCATAAGAAGCGTTGTACCTACCTTTTCTATTGCAGAGCCATTGACCGTCCTTACTGTTTCGCGCTTTTCCCCAATGCCGAGGAGAACTAGAACCTATTCCATAAACTTCAAATGATTCTACAGGAAGATGATTTTTTAAATGTTCGTGAACAAGTTCACCTAAGGCGCCTGCTGTTTGAGAATCTCCGACAAAGAGAACTTCATTGTTTTCTGAAGCTGTTTGCCTCTTCGCCATGGAGCAAGAAAATAAAAACAAAGTGCTAATGAAGAGGTATTGAAATTTTAAGGGCATGAACGAAGTTCCTAGTTCATCTCTTTTTGAGCCTCGACCCAATCTATAATATCCTGTCTGAAATTGAGTATTGCTGTTCTATCAATTTTTTGAATAAGCTCAGGTCTTTCGATCAATCCCATATAGAGTAGATCTTCCATCGCAAACTTGATTGTCTGCATACCAATATAGAGTCTTGAAAAGAACTGCATATCATTCTGCTTCCAGTAAACGAGAAGTTCGTGGACATCGCTATGATTGCTACATGCTGGACAGCCTGGGCATTTCCCATTGTTCATTATGTAGCGAGCGTGGAATTCTGTGAGTTCAGCAATATTTTGTTCTCTTGAATCAGTATCTTTTTCAAACTCATCAATCAGAGCATGAGCAAGACTTGGATTTTCTTTTGCAGTATTGAAAACTTCTTCATAAAAAGTGGCACTTAAAGAAGTGAAAATAATATCTTCTAAGAGAAAGAGCATAAACTCTTCTTGAGTTTTACATTGTTTACGGAGTTCTTGGTATGATTGGAGGGCCAATTGATAAGAGCTCTCTTCACTTTCTTGTTTGGAAATAAAATAGCCCATTAAAGTATTTTGAGGGGCTAACTTTTTTAGAGGATTTAAAACTTTTTTTAACGAAAACATAGACCAACTTCCTTGTTGAATCCCAAATCAATCAATTTATTTTACCAGATTTATGCTTTGGGCGCTACGGACATGGATTAGGTATATCCTGATGAATACTGTCAATCTCTTGAAGGATTTCTTGGCCTAATTTCAACTCGATAGAATCAATGTTTTCTTTTAGTTGATCCATTGAGGTTGCACCGATAATATTACTGGTCACGAAAGGTCGGCTATTCACAAAGCTCAAGGCCATTTGAGCAGGGCTTATCCCTAGTGATTGGGCCAGCTCAACATATTTTTGAGTGGCCTTCTTACCATTGACATTTGTGTAGCGCGAGAAGCGCTCAAAAAGCGTGATACGGGCTTTACTAGGTTTCTGGTTGTTTAGGTACTTACCAGTTAAAACTCCAAAGCCAAGCGGTGAATAGGCGAGCAGTCCGAGATGTTCTCTCATTGCTATCTCTGACAATCCAATTTCGAATGTACGGTTCAAAAGGCTGTAGGGATTTTGAATTGAGACCATTCTTGGAAGTGCATGCTTATCCGCTGCTTCTAAAAATTTCATGGCACCCCATGGTGTTTCATTTGAAAGACCAATTGCACGTAGCTTTCCAGCTTTTATGAATTCAGAGAGCACTTCAAGAGTTTCATGAAAAGGTGTTATGTCTTCATTTTTGGTAATGTGATGATAGCTGAGTTGCCCAAAAAAATTTGTTTGTCGTTCTGGCCAATGAAGTTGATAGAGATCTATGTAATCGGTTTGAAGTCGCTTGAGAGAATTTTCAAAAGCTTCCACCAAATGTTTACGTTTAAATTGAGTTAGTCCTTCTCTGACATGAGTCATGCCTGAACTTGGACCTGCAATTTTAGTAGCGAGTATAATTTGATCACGATTTGTTTTTAATTTACTCCAATGACCAATAATCGTCTCTGTCTTTGTATATGTTTCAGCTCTTGGAGGAACGGGATACATTTCAGCAGTATCAATAAAGTTTACGCCTCTCTCAAGAGCATAGTCGAGTTGTTGGTGAGCATCTGTTTCATTATTTTGCTCACCCCAAGTCATTGTTCCTAAACATATCTTTGATACTTCAATTGAAGTGTTTCCAAGTTTTGACTTAATCATTTTTACCTCTTAGTGGCGAATGAGATCTTCAGGTTCTAAATTAGTGACATCTTTAACATTCTTAAAAAAGCGATACATGATGATCATGAACATAATCATAGTGGGAATCGTAATTACTGGAAAGCTTAGGGCCGTCATTTTTCCTAGACTTTCGTTAAACTCAACACTTCCTGGAGCGCCAGTTAAGACAACTTTCGCCAATACATAATTGAGAATGGCCGAAAGTAAAAAAGAAAGACCCATTCCATAAGAAGCCCATTTCCAACTTTGTTGGAGATCAACGGCCATGTTTTTTTCATCGTAAGCTTTTTCAATTTTTTCAAGATCGAGAACTTCCATAAAGATCTTCTTAACAAAGGACTTTCCGAATCTTTCCATTACGATAACGATGATACCCATGAGTAAAGGAATAGAAGTTTCTTTAACCACAATCCAAGAGCCGTCCAATTTGAGTAGACCGATTCCACCAGTCAATAGCACGCTGACAAAACCAATGATTGAGAAAATATTATATTTTTTTCTGAGTATCAGATCGTAGACGCCATAAGCAACAGGAAAGGCGATGGCGATAATAAACCCTAAATTTTGTCCTAAGTATTCTGGCTTACTAAATTTAGTAAGAATAAGAGTCGGGATCACCACGTTCATAAAAATATTTATTAATGGATTTTCTTTTTTCTGGCTAGGTGCATTCATCAGATACCCGATACCTTTACTATGACCCTAATTCCTAACATAAACTTACGATGGAAGATCTGGGTCTTGATTGTCATTCGATTTTAATCACAATGGAATGATAACGGCCATTATGGCGAAGCTAAGATTTTTTATCAAGGATGATATTATGAAAAAAGCGGTATTTCTGACTCTTTTGTTTCCTTTTTGCCTGATGGCCCAGTCTCCCAAAAAATTAATTGTAAAACTCAAGCCAGGTGCAAAACTGGTTCAAATGAAAAGTATGGATGCTCAGGTGCGGCATCTCGACGTGCAAGTCGGAAATTTTGCAGTTGTTGAAGTCGCTAGTGAAAAATCACTCAATACTATCGAACTTTTGAAATCAATGAATGAAGTTGAGTATGTGGAAGAGGATAAAACGTGGACCTTTGAGCCCATGTCCTCAATGAATGGGGAAGTGGTTCAAGATGCTCGTTTTGCTGAGCAGTGGGGACTAAAGAACACAGGTAAGAATTCTGGAGGATGGCTTTCTAGAGGTAAAGCGGGAGAAGATATTAACGCTGAAAAAGTTTGGGGTCTTACTCGTGGTTCAAAACAAATCAAAGTGGCGATTATCGACACGGGAATTGATTACAACCATCCTGACTTGAAAGGAAACCTTGATATCAATCTTGATGAATTGAATGGTCAGTCAGGTGTCGATGATGATGGTAATGGGTATGTCGATGATATCTACGGCTATGACTTTGCCAACAATGATGGTGATCCAATCGATGGACACGGTCATGGTACGCATTGTTCAGGAGTTATCGGAGCCCTTCATGATACACAAGGAACTCGCGGAGTGATGGCCAATGTGAAAATGTTTGGAGTGAAGTTTTTATCTGACAGTGGATCAGGAACAACTGAAGGTGCCATTAAGGCAGTCGATTACGCTATTAAAAGAGGTGCAAATGTTCTTTCCAATTCATGGGGAGGCGGAGAGTTCTCACAAGCTCTTATGGATGCCATTTCTGCGGCCAATGAAGCGGGAATTGTTTTCGTAGCTGCTGCAGGAAATTCAAATGCCGACAATGATAAAGGTGATACGTATCCTGCAAACTATAAGCTTGAAAACGTCATCTCTGTTGGAGCTATGGATGGTGCAGGAAAGCGCGCCAGCTTTTCAAATTATGGTAAAACAACGGTTCACGTTTTTGCCCCTGGAAAAGATATTATTTCGACTGTGAAAGGTGGAAAATATCAAAAGATGAGTGGCACTTCCATGGCCTGTCCTCATGTTTCAGGAATTGTAGGCTTGCTTTTGTCTGAAGAGCCAAATCTAAGTCCAAAAGAAGTGAGAGAACGCATTATGAGTTCAGCTGTAAGAACTTCTGCTCTCGATAATTACACGGCCTCAGGTCGCGCTGATGCTTTTTCATTGTTAAAATAAGAGTGATTTCTCTGCAGTCTGAAGTTTCGACTTCAGGCTGCTTTTTCTTGGTTTAATTGCTGTGCTAATTCTTCGATTTTCAAATTAGATGCTTTTAGACGTTTTGTAATCAATCTCGTTACATTTAGAATCATTAAAGCAAAAACTTGAGGTTTAGTACTAAAGTGAGAAAAGAAATTCTCATAGGTCATCACTAGGATATCAGTTTCTTCTATCGCCACAATGTCTGCTGTTCTTTGAGTTTCATTAATCAGAACCAATTCTCCAAAGAGATCTCCGCGACCCAGCTTTACAATTGAAAACTTTGAAGTTCCTTTGTGAACGACAACCTCGGCTTCTCCTGTCAATATGACACAAATATCGCTGCTGGTATCACCTTGTTTAATAATGAGATCGCCGGGCTTAAAGCTTGCGACAAAACAATCTTTGATAATCTCCTCTATTTCTTCATCGTAGATTTCATGAAAAAGAGGACATCCTTTTACCAATTGGGCAACGGACATGTTTGCTCCTTTCGCTTAAGCTGACTCTTTTTTATCTTCGGATGTCACAAATTTTTCTCTTAACATCTTAACTTCTTGAAGAAGCCTAGGCAGAGTACTTTTGAGCTCTTGCTCAAGTGTTGCTTCTCCATGAATGGAATGCCAAATATTTTCAAATGAGTTTCCAACTTTCTTATAGATTTTATGACGGAGTCCACTTACTGGGGCAATCGTGTTTAAGAAAGTCATAAGCAGGGAGAATATAATCCCAGCAATTGACGTGTTCATGGAAAAGGTAACATTGTTCACAAATCTGGTCAGAATAGAACCAGAAGATTCCAAGTTACTAAAATCCATATTGGCAATTTCAGGTAGGGCCATCGCGATACCAATAAAGGTTCCAAAAATTCCGAGAACCACAAAAATGCCAGGCATAATATCAATTAAGCGAGAGATGGGACCGATTGGGAAAATGTTTAAAAGCTTATTCCACTTCTCGTCGTGTTCTAGAATACGATCAGTGAGTTCGTTGAAGTTTGGGGGGTATTTCGATTTAAATGAACCAACTTCAGACTTGATACCTAAAAAGAGACTTTGATCTCCTGTCACATAATCTTTTAATGAAACAACACTTTGTGCACCGAGCGTACGGGCTCTTTCCTTGTTGCGTTTTCTTGTTTTGTGCCTCACTGTGCGTGTTGGAAGTTTATCCTTAACCTGGTCGAGTAGGTTATGGATGTACTTTTCGACATCTTGTACTTGTTCACCTTTTTCTTTTTGCATCAAGAGAACCTTTTCAACTTCACTGGTAAAAGTGGTAAAAAAGATTTCTTCGACACGACTAGATTTATACGAAGCCCATCTAAAGCCAATGGCTATAAGGAAAAAGACACTCATCACTTCTATTAAGTAATGAGAACAAAAATTTAGTATTAGCATCATAGGGAGTCCCCTTGTAATTGATTCATTTTATCCCAAGCTTCTTTTGTATCTTTTAAAGTAAAACTAAATTCAACACGTCTTGATAGTCGACAATCGTAAGGGCCGCAATCCTCTCCCTTGGTCTTTTTAGAAGCGGGGGAGCGCTCAACTGGTTCTGAATAACTTTTTCCAATTGCTTGTACTTTTTGTCTAAACATCATGTTGTGTTTAAATTCTCCAAACTCTTTTGTGAAGATAAACTTAACAATGGCCATCGCTCTTTCACTAGATAAATCCAAATTGTAATTATAAGCGTATTGGTTTTTATCAAGAGGATCCACGAACTTTTGACGAAATTGTGGGGAGGCGTGACCAGTAATGTTGATGTGATTGATTTTATCTGAAATCGCATTGTCATTGAAAAGTTCTTCGATATAAAGAGGGATCACTTTCTTCAAGGTGTCTTTCGCCGATTTTGTTAGGCGTGAACTATTGTGTTCAAAGAGGACTGAATCATCCATTCTTAGAATGAGATTTCCAGTATGAGGATCTACAAAAACATTGAGATGAGATTTTCTTAGACGATCCGCAATTTTCTTTGCAAGGTTTTGGCGAAAGGAGTTCTGAACACTGGCAATTTTGCGTTGAACTTTATTGGCATCGCCTTTGATCTTAGCATTTTCATTTTGCATGATTTGCAGAGCTTGCTTTTGAAACTCTTTTTCTTTTATTGCATCTTCAAGCTCTTTTTTGAGCTTTTGATTTTCAGCGGTTAGATTAGGATTATCTTTTGTTTGAGGTTTTTTCAAATCTGCGAGCTGAGCATACATTCCTCTCAAACGATCATTAAGATTGGCCATTTCATTTTTCAAATCTCTATTTTTATTAAGGGCATTTTCATATTGTGAAACAGCTTGTTTAAATTTCTCGCCAAGCTCATCGCGTCCTTTCTTTTCATTTTGAAGTTGTCCGGTTAGTCCTGATATCTTTTGATTGAGTTGTCCTACTTCGCTTGCTAAACCCTGCATCTTTTCATTCGCTTTTTGATTGGCGGAGTTCGCTTCTCCAAGCTCTTTGCCAAGGCTGGCCATTTGCTCTTGCAGTCCCTTTTCCTTATTCTTGTGACCTTCAATCTGTCCATTAAGACTGGCAACTGTCCCATTCATTGACTCAAGCTTTTGATTGAGATTACTCACTTGACCTTCAAGTTTTTTGTTGAGATCAGTGGCATTTTTAAAATTTGAGTTCGATTGAGCGAGGCTATTTTGAAGTTCCGATACTTTGCCTTGTTCTCCTTTGAGATCAGCCTGCATGCCAGCGAGTTGTCCTTTTAAGCTATCGACTTTTTGCTGGAGCTCTCTGTTTGAACCCAAGCCTGATTTGTTTTGTGATTCTAATTGGGCAATTTTAGACTTGAGATCTTGCTCATTTCCATTTTGCTCGGCAATTTTATTGTTTAGGCCATCTATCTTTTGATTCAGACCTTCTATCTGCTTATTGAGCTGTCCAGCTTCTTGTTGCTTTTGATTGTAGTCGCCTTGAAGCTGAGAAAGTTTCTGTTGCAATTGATCTTGTGATTTTCTATTTGTGCCCAAGTCAGCCTGAAGAGTGTTAATAACATCATTAAGATTATCAATTTTATGCTTAAGATGCTGATTGGTCGTGGATTCTCCAGCTACTTTCTTCTCCATTTCAGCAACAGTGTTCTTCATTTGTTGAATTTTTTGATCTCGCGTATCGATTTGGCTTTGGAGTGCATTCACATTTGTTTGCATAGTATTGATTTGAGTCGCAAGATTTTTATTTTCTGTTTGTGCAGATTGGAAATTTTTGTTGAGCTCTGACTCATCTTTTGTTTTTTGTTCAATTTGGGCGCTCAAATTAATAATCTCATTTTGTAGTTCTTGTGATTCAGCAGTTAGCTCGGAGTTCTTCTCTTTGTTTTGTGTCAACTCTTGCTCCACGGCGGCAATCTTTTGTTTTAGATTTGCCTCTAGTTGCAACTGATTTTCAACTCTTTTAGTCATTTCATTAATTTTTGATTCTGAAACGGTAAGCTTTTGCTTTAGGGATTCTGCAAGATTGCTCGTTTCTTTATTCACTTGAGTCGAGGCTTGTAATTTCTCTTGAATATCTTTTAACTTTTGATTTTGAGTTATCGTAAGTTGATCTGACTTTTGAAGTTGATCTTGCATAAGAGCAAGTTTTTCTTTTCTTTCTATAATTTGTGATTCTAAATTTTTAACCACTTCCTTAATATCGACAATCTCTTTCTCTTTTTGTTTCGTTAAATCTTTAACCAATTGAACATTTTTTTGGAGGTCTTCCTTTTCTAATTCCTTTCTTTGAACAACTTCAACCAATTTTTGAATTTCTTGGTCTTTTACTTTGATGCTGAATTGATTCTCTTTTTTGACATTTTCAAGTTGAGTTTGCCAATCATTTATTGTTTTCTCTAACTTTGATTCTTTTTTTCGAAGTTCTTCGTTCATGGAAATTGATTGCTCAAGATCATTGACTCTGACTTGTAATTCTTTTTTCAATTCATTCATTTGAGCTTTCGTGAGATGAACTTCTTTGTCTTTCTTTTCAAACTCTGTTTTTAAATTCTCAACTTGAGCTTCTTTAATTTCTTGGTCTTTGATGAGATCTTTCATGACGGTTGAATGGGTTTTCATCTTTTCAGAGAACTTATTTAATTCCAGCATCTTTTGCGAAATCATGTTATTAAATTGTTCCATCTCTTTGATAGAATCATTCAATTGATCTTTTCTCTCTTCATTTTTTTTGACAACGGCTTCAGGGATCTTGCCTTCAAGCATTTCTTTATTTTCTTTTTTGGATTGAGCTTGTTCCATTTTACTCACTCCAGATCTAAGGAGTGCAAAGACGAACATTACCAAGAAAATAATGGCCATGGTTGTGAACATGTCGGAATAAGAAGTCCAGACACTACCATCTTCTTTTGGTTTATCATTATCGTTGTCATTCATTTTTTGACGGACCTATGTTGAGATTCACAGTGATCTCTATCGGTCAGATAAACAAAAAGGCTTAGATTGAAAGAGCTTTTGTCGGGTATTTAAATATCTATTTTTCGACGGTCCATTCAAAATCAAAATTAAATTTTTCTTCATCGAGAAGAATTTTATGAACGTCTTTATACCAAGTTTTATTGTCGGGATTCCATTTGAACTTTGATCTAGAGACTTTGTGTTTGATCTTATTAAAGGTATCGACCTGTTGTCGGTCAGACCAGTTCGGCGCCTTAAGGATGGCCACAATACGAACCATTGGTGATTTCGCGAGAGAGACCATTCTTTCAAGGGAGTAGTGAGATGCAATTTTTAACATCGCCAATACGTCTGTCACCGCTCTGTGAGGAAAGGGATTAATGAAACCATGAGAATACTCAAGCATGGCCAGAGACTTGTGGGGGAGTTTTGCAGGATACTCAACGTCAATCATTGTATCTATCCAGACTTTGTCCGGAAATTTGAGGTTGTATCTTTTGTACATTTCTTCGAGCATGGGTTTGTCGTAATGATTCCCATTATGTCCCATGAGATAGTCTGCTTGTTCTACTAGAGCGGAGAGTTGCTCAAGGACATTTTTTATTTCAGTGCCTTTCTTTCCCCATTTTTCAAGAAGACGATCTGATAAACCAGTCAACTCAACGAGCTCGGGAGAGACCTCAATTCGATCAGCTTCATCGATAATTTCGGAAAGAATCCTCACTGGCTGTTTGTCTTCCCAGTCCCAAAGGACAGCGCCAATTTCCATGACGCGATCAATTTCATGATTAGGTGCACCAGTAATAGTGAGGTCCAGTCCTACACCTTCGATATCAATACCTAGAATTAGTGGGTTATGCCCCATTAGTTGGTCCTTTTTTGGGATTAGTAGAGAACTTTTTAAATGAAAAACTATGAAATGACCACGAGTTTACTGATTCTTGACACGATCGCTTTTTGAAGTGCTATGATCATCTTCTTATGCGAGCGTATATCCTCCTTATTTTAGCTGCAATTTCAATGGCCTTTGCCACTGGTTATGTTGCGCTTTTTTTACGAGGTCCTTATCAGGCAACAGAGCAAGATATTGTCACCATCTCCCAATTAAAAACTGAGTTTCAGAAAAATGTAGAGCCAGAAGGAATTGTTAATTTCAATTCGCTTTATTCAAGCTCAGGTCAAGTTCAATTATTGAACCCCTTTTACGCATTACCTGAGCCAGGTGTTCGTGATGCTAAAATTTCGTATTTTACCAATCAAAATTGTTTTCAACAATTTGGTAAGCTTCTTAACTTTAGAAACTTTGAAAAAGTTTGGATATGGGAAGAATTTCGATGCAATAGAAGAAATAGTCTTCCTCTCGGATTTTTTACATCACCACCTTTTATTCACCCCACTGGGATGAGTTACGCCATGTTGGCTTTTCTAAGTACAAAAGGTGAGTACCAAGACAAGCAATGGGTAATGAACCATTTGCCCTTTTTTCACTCTACGGAACTTCGAAAAGTTAAAAAAGAAGTAGGTGAATTAAGAGGAATCTTCTCTATTCTAGAAAAATTAAATGAAATGGAACTTTCCCATCTCAGTAAAGGAGATGGGACGATTCTTACGAATGACTATTTATTAGCGAGACTAAATTATTTTGGGAAGGACGATGTGCTCGAATACCGAGTTTATCTTCGATCCCAGCTTGATCAATTTTTAAAGGATTCTCCATTTGTTTTAACCAATTTTCGAAAAGGAGATTCTTGTTTTTATCGCGATGGAAGCATTTGTTGGGATTACAATGTCAAACATGTTTTTAAGTTGGCCAACTCATCAACGATTATTCTCTTTTTTGGACTCATTCTCATCGTTACTATCGTTGTACACTTATTGATAGAGAAATTAAAACAGCAGAAACATGAAGATGAGCGAAGACGATTTGCTTTAAGAGTGTTAACTCATGAATTTAGAACTCCAGTTGCCTCTATGCTTCTTTTAATCGAAAGATTAAATAAAAAAATGAGTGAGCTTGACGAAGATTCACAAGAAGCTTTTCTTCGAATGTCGAGCGAAGTTTACCGACTACAACGACTTGTTGAGATGTCGAAACATTATTTAAAGGCTGAACAAAGAGGAGGAGTCATTCAATTCTCTTCCGCAGAGATAGCATCAGTTAATGAATTCATAGAAGAGCTGATTTCTCCTTATGTTGATCTTTATCCAAATATGGTTAAATTTAACCCTCTGGCGCAGGATACATCTTGGCGAGGAGATGTTTACTGGATTTCAATAGTCGTCAAAAACCTAGTCGAGAATGCTCTTTCCCATGGCAAGCCTCCTGTTGAAATTGAATTGTTTCATGAAAACTCTAAGCTGCTAGTAAAAGTGTTAGATCATGGTGAATGTACTTTTGAAGAACTTGGAGATATGACGAAAGAGTTTGTTAAAGGAACGGCCAGTTCTGGATCAGGACTTGGGCTCAATATTGTGAGATCAATTATAGAAGAAATGGGCGGAAAATTAAATTTTCAGGCCAAGCCTAATACTGTCTTTATTTTAGAAATTCCCGAAATAAAAGGAGCTATATGACACGCCTATTACTGGTCGAAGATGATAAAAATCTTGGTCATAGTTTAAAAAGATATCTTGGAGATCAGGGGTATCATGTTGAATGGGTTGATAATCTTCAAGGAGCACGAGCAAAAAATTATCAAGATTTTGATATAATGATTCTTGATTGGATGTTACCAGATGGTCAGGGCATAGACCTCGTACGCGAAGTTCGAAAGGAGCTTCAAGCAAAACCTATCATTATGCTGACAGCGAGAACTGAGCTTATCGATAAAGTTCTAGGATTAGAGTCTGGAGCCAGTGATTATTTAACCAAGCCTTTTGAACCTCGGGAACTCGTTGCTCGACTTAGAGTTCAAGAAAGAATAATCAACCATACTGATGAAAGTGACAAAGATTCTCATTCAACTGTGAAAGTGGGAGAAATCATCATAGATAAAATGAAGAGAGAAATTTCTTTCAAAGGTGAAATCATTGAATTTACCAAAATGGAATTTGATTTTTTAACATTGTTGGCCGAGCACCCTGACAGAGCTTTTTCACGAGAAGAAATTTTGAATAAAGTTTGGGGTTACGAAAATTTTCCTACGACCAGAACCGTCGATACTCATGTGCTTCAAATTAGGCAAAAACTATATGATGATTTGATTGAAACAGTAAGAGGCGTCGGTTACAGACTACGCAATCCTGAAATCAAAGCTTGAATATCATCTTCGTTGTTATAAAAATGTATTGAAGCTCGCATTCGTCCTTTTCGGTGATTAATAAAGACTTTTTGCTCTTTTAAAAGCGATGCTATTTCAATAGCTTCTTTTTCAGGGTGGGCAAAGCTGATAATGCCACTATAAAAAGTCTTACTTTCACGTGGAGTGAATACTTTATAATTTAGTGTCGTTAACTCTTGATAGAGTTTTTGGCTTAGCTCGCAAATTCGTTGTTCTATTCGGTCTTTTCCAATTTCCATTTGTACTTTCATTGCTTCTTGAATAGCCGCCATATTAATAAAGGGAGCTGAGCCTGTGCCTAAAACACCCGCATCTCTTCTTACTTGAGGTTTATCAATACTTAATGTCCATGGTTCTTCGACACTGACCCATCCTGCAAATGGCCATTTTTTATCCTTACTAAAATTTTCGTTTACATAAAGGAGGGCCATTCCTATCCCAGCTCCCAACCATTTATGGCAAGAGCAAGACATGGCTGCAACTCCTAACTCTTTGAGATCAACCGATGATTGGCCAAGCTGTTGAGTTGCATTCAAAATCACAGGGACTGAGTATTTGTTTGCGATATAGACGATTTCTTTAATAGGCATTTTAAAACCAGTTCCATATTGGATACCACTGATAACAATTGCGGCTACATCGTCGGTAATATGTTCTTCAAATTGATAAGCTGAATAGACATGTTTCTGACTTTGGATTTTTATGACTTCAAAGCCATGATGATGCCATGGGATAACGGACGATGGAAATTCATCATCTGGAACTAATATTTTTCTTTTAGAACCAGAATCCTTTAACATCATCGCAAGAAGGTTCATATTATGAGAAGTGTTACTGGTGAAAACCACTTCTGCTGGCCCTGCATTGACAAATTGAGCTGCTATATCCTTGCTACTCACGATCAGATTGAAGTAGTCTTCGTCTGCAATAGCTCCTTTCATCGCTATTTTCATTAACATCTCATTGGCCACTTTGAGTGTTCTTTCGTGCATTCCAGAGACGGCTGCGTTCATTAAGTAGGTTTGATTTTGAGTTATCGGAAATTGTTGGCGAATTATGTTCCAATCCATGAGTCTCCTCGATTGTCGTCTTGCTAAAAGCATCATATACTATCCTCTATGGCATTACGAGAAATACAGCTATCAAACAAGTTCAAAGGACCAGGTTTTCTTTATCGTCGAGATTTTTACGATCGCGATATTGAAGGAAGCTTATCAAGTTTTACACCTGGAGAATGGGGACTACTTAAAGGTGATGGACAAGATCGTTTACTTGTTATGGTTAATCACCTTGCGCAACTTGGGCCAAAAATAAGAGCGGTTACAACTTGGAAGAATGAATTTAAAGATTTGAGCGATTGGGAAATCCTTAAAACCCTAATCGATAGATCAATTTATAAAAGATCACTTTTTAAAAATTTAAAAGACGGTAGTAGACTCATTTACGGCGAAGCTGATCAGCTTCCGGGATTAGTTGTCGATTGCTATGTAAATGCAGTTGTTGTTCAAATTAATAGTGCCGGAATTGATCGCTTTAGAGCTCAAATAAAAGACTATCTTCAAGAAAAGACTAATCGAACTGCTATCTTGTTTGATCAGCCTGAATACCGAAAAGCTGAGGCTTTGCCACTGTTTCCATTGCAGGGACAATTACCTGACCCCATTATTATCAAAGAAAATCAATTCACTTTTGAGCTTCCCCTCGGAGTTGTTCAAAAGCTAGGTCATTATTACGATCATCGTGTTAACAGAAATAAGCTTGAGCAAGCTGTCTTAAATTTTAATGGTTCCCTTAAGAATGGCCTCGATCTTTTTTGCTATTCAGGAGCATGGGGAATGTCTGCTTTAAGAGCAGGTATGGAAAACATGACTTTCATTGATCAGGGAGCATTTAAGGAAGTTATTTTAAATAATCTCAAGAATAACAATCTCGAGGAAAGAGGGGACTTTGTTCGCGATGACGTCTTCGACTATCTTGAGCAGTCTTTGAGTCAAAACAAGCAATTTGACCTAATCATCTCCGATCCTCCGGCTTTTTCTAAAAACCTCAAGAATAAAAGCAAAGCCTTAATTGGCTATGAAAAATTGCATACTTCATGCTTGAAACTTTTAAAGAGCAATTCACTTTTTGCAGTTGCTTCTTGCACTCATGGAATTTCTCATGATGAGCTTGATAGAACAGTACTGGAAGCTACTAAAAAATCAGGAAAAAAGGTGAGTTTGATTGATGTTGGCGTCCAGGGACAAGATCATCCTTTTGGCCATCTTCAAGACTCGAGCTTTTATATCAAGTATTTGCTGTACTTTGTTGAGTGAAATATTTTCTAGCATTCCTTTTTTTTAAATTTTCAATATATTAGAGTTATTACTAACTGAGGTTTTATTTTGGACTTTTTAAAAGATCCTGACATGCAAGAGATTATTGACGGATTTTGTGGTGAAACAAGAACCCTCTTGAGTGAACTTCAAGAATGTCTCGAAGCATATGAAGAGGATCCTACCCAGAATATTAAGCTCGAAGAATTTGGTCAGAAAATAGATAGAATTATGGGTGCTGCTCAAACGATTGGAGCAGAGCCTATTGGTAAAATTTGTCAACTTGGGAAAATGATTGGTTATAAAGCGAGTCAGTCAACAGATGTCGCCTTAAATCAAATCGTCTGTGGAGTCATGTTTGATTGTGTCGATCTTCTCTCTGAATTAACAACGGGGATGGAAAAGCGTGACATGAATACAATGAAGACAAATATTGAGGCCTTTTTAACTCGTATGAAGTGGTTAGCTGATAAATTCAAACATATTGAAAGATCTTCGGTGGCCATTGAAAATGAGCCTACTACCAAAAGAAAAACGGTCAATACTACTGCAGAACTAGAAAAGTTGATTAATAGTAAGAAATAGATTAGAAAAGTTTTTCTTTTTTGAGAATTTCTTGGAGCGTTTGAAGAGATTTTAGTTCGTAGTTTCCCAATTCCTCAATCATCATTTTTTTCATGGCTTCTTGGGGTTTCATTCCCTCTATCGTTACTCTTTTATCATAAGTATTCACAAGAGAGAGGATCTCTTCACTGCGACTTAGTTTGGTCTTTTTATTAGGTCCAGAACCTGATTTATTTTCTTCGTGATTCTCTACGAGCTCCATGACTTCAGGAGTGGCATAAGGCTTCTCTTTGAGAATTCGAAATATATTAAAGCAGTGATGAAAGTAGGCTTGTCTCTCTTGGGCATCAAGCTCTTGCTTGGGCTTTTTAAAAAGCAATTGGGTATTTTCATCGAGATTGCCAACGCCAATATCATGCATGAGTGCTGCAGTTGCAAGATGATCAATATCGCTATCTGGCAACTTATAGAGACTTGCCAATTTAATACAGAGAGTACAAACATTTATCGAGTGCTTTATAATGGGTTCACTTTCTTGATTGTTTCCAAACATAAATTTGAGAGCATCTGGATTTTTTTGAACAAGCTCGCGAACTTTTTTTGCTGCATTTTGAGTCATCTTGTAGGATGCCTGAGATTGAGGATTGGCCTGCATATTATCGAGAGCTGTTTCAGCTGCCCCCTGGACCAAATCAACCTTAGCCTCTATTTTTGTATTTGGATCATTGAGAGTTTTATTTAAAAGCTCATCGAGAAAATTTTGATATTTTTTTTCATCGACATCTAGAATATAGAAGCGAGCAATTTTTTGTCTTTTGAGTTTTATAAATTTGTCATCTGTGAATTGAGAACCAGCTTTTGCATATTCAAGATAATGATCTCTAAAATGAATAAAGAGTGGGAAAGGAATATCCAGTTTCGACTTTAAAGTAGAAATTCTTATTGGGCTGTAGTTTGTCATTGATTCTCTTTTCGGAGGATTAACTAAACTCTTGAATTTTCAGTGTTAAGCCTGAGCAAACTCTTCTTTTATAAGAATTTTGTGACGAATAAAAAGAAAAGCGACTGAAAGGGCCATTGCCGATAAACCAATGGCCAAGCCTGACCACAACCCTCGAGCATTTAATCCCATTGAAAAAGCCAGATGATAACCAATAGGTAAGCCGATCAACCAATTACAGACAAAAGCCATGAGAGCTGGAATTTTAGTAATTCCTATGCCTCGAAGAATTCCCTGAAGAGTGACTTGAGCACCATCTGGAAGTTGAAAAAGACCAACTATCACTAATAAAGTCGATGCGTGTGCAATGAGTTCTTTATCATCAGTAAATATTCGTAAAAGAAATTGTGGGGCCAAAAAATAAAGACTCGCTGTAAAGCTCATGAATGCGAGCGAAATAAAGAGACAACCATGAGCATAGTCGACAAGTTCCTGATAATTTTTTGTTCCGAAGTGAAGACCAACGTAGGTACCTGCCGCCGAAGAAACGGCCAAAGGAACCATAAAAGTTAAACTGGCCATATTTAAAACAACATTATGTGCAGCTGAAGATATGACAGGCATTCTTCCGATTAAAGTTGTAACAGTCGCAAAAACCATGACTTCAATTAAAACTGAAATAGAAATTGGAAAACCTAAATTCCAAACTTGTTTGATGAGATCAATTTTTACTTTACCTAATCCATAGTGCTTTAAAACATAAATAAAAAGAACGACCCCCATAAAAGTCCGAGAAAATAAAGTTGCCCAAGCCGCACCTTCGATACCAAAAGCTGGAATGGGACCATAACCAAAAATGAGAATGATATTCATCGCTATATTTACAAAATTCATTACTACAATAAGGCCATTTGAAAAGTAAGTTTTTAAATGGCCTTGAAGATATTCTTTGCAGACTTGAAATAAGATGGCCCCATACAAAGAGGGAGTGCAAATTTTTATATACTTAATAACCTCAGGGACGAGAACTTCTTGAATATGAAAATGCTCAATTTGCGAAGCGACAATGAGTATTCCGATATGAGCAATAAAACAAAAACCTAGGGAAGCAACAATGGCGCTGCTAAAGAGATTATGGTCTCCTTTGCTTTGACCAATGAAGCGAGCTGTTAAAGGGGCGACGGCAAATGAGAGACCAAGGCATATCATGAAAAAGGGAGAAAAAAGACCATTCGCAACACCTAAAGCGGCAACCATTTCCGAAGAATGTCGTCCAGCAACAATAATATCGCCAATGCCAAACATCATTTGACCTACTTGCCCAGCGATTAAGGGTAAACAGAATAAAATAATTTCTCTAATCTTATTTCGCATAGGGATATCACTTCATTATCAGAAGAAAGGTTGGCATTTCGACGCGTCACCATTTAAAATTACCGCTATGATAACAGCAATTCGCTTTTTTGTCGTATCTCTTTATGGAGCTTTTTGTTTTCTTTTAGGGTGGTTCATATGCTTATTGAGACCCTTCCATCAAGATAACAATTGGTTGATCTGTCAGCTTTTAGGGCCAATCGGCTTCAAGATTTTAGGTCTTAAATTTAAGGCTTCACACAGACAAAGATTATTTGAAATCAGACCAGCTGTGGTTATCTCTAATCATCAAAATAATTTAGATATGTTTCCTGGCGCCATGATGTGTCCGAAAGGAATGGCCATTTTGGGTAAGAAAAGTATTAAGTGGATTCCTTTTTTTGGGCAATTTTTTTGGTTGGCCGGGAATCTTTTCATTGATAGAGGTAATCCCATGAAGAGTAAGCGCGCCATGGGCGAGCTTGCTGCAAAAATGAAAGAAGGGAAGAGAAGTGTTTGGGTAATGCCTGAAGGGACGCGAAGTAAAGGAAAAGGAATGTTGCCTTTTAAAAAGGGGGCGTTTCATACCGCTAAGAATGCCAATGTTCCAATTCTCCCAGTGGTTTTTTCGAGTTACCATAATCGTTTTAATTTTAATCGTTGGAAGTCTGGACTTATTTTAACAAGTGTCCTCGATCCTGTTGATACTCAAGATAAAACAGTCGAGGAATTAAGAGATCTTTGTCAAAGCTTAATGAAAGCGGAGCTCGAAAGACTAGACGAACAAGTTGATCAGTGGCTTAAAACGGGGAAGCTTGATTGAAAGTAAAAAATAAAAAGATATTAATTACCGGATCGAATCGAGGGATGGGAAAAGGTTTTGCTTTAGAAGCGGAAAAACGAGGAGCTTTACTCATTTTACATGCGCGAAAGTGGACTGCTGAATTTAAAACGGAATTCCTTCATCCTGATCATCATCAGTTTATAGAAGCGGATCTAGGCAGTCCCTCACAAGTTTCGAATTTTCTCGAACAGCTACCAGAAGTAGATATCGTTATAAATAATGCTGGAATTCTCACTGGTGAATTGGCGGAAGACCAGACATATGAGCAAATAGAAAATGTCATGACAATCAATTCAATTATCCCAATGAAAATAGTGAAAGCTGTGTTGCCTAAATTGGTCGCTAAGAATGCGGGCATGATTGTCAACAATACTTCTGTTTCGGCGATTATGCGTTTCCCAATGGCTTCGACCTATGCGGCATCTAAGGCTGCTCTCGCCGCCTATTCTGAATGCTTAAGGGCCGAGCTAAAATCAACCGATGTAAAAGTATTGACTCTCTACACCCCTGGAATCAAGACTGATATGTTTGATGACTTAAGTGTACGCTATGGGAAAAAAATGGACTTGAAGATGATGAGCTCTATCACCATTGAAGAATATGCTGTCATGGTTCTCGATGCTATTGAGTCTGGAAAAGCGGTTCTGAGACCAAAGGGAAGCAGTGGTTTTGGACTTTGGTTGGCCCAACATTTTCCTTCGCTTTTCAGTCGTTTAGCAAACCAGTATTTCAAAAGATAATTTAAAACTGGACCACTTTGATGGTGTTCAGAAAATATCAATCGCTCTTTCATTTTGTTATTTAGTGCTAAGTTGAGCCATTCTTTTCAATGAC
>PCTW01000050.1 GCA_002786715.1 Bdellovibrio sp. CG22_combo_CG10-13_8_21_14_all_39_27 | reverse complement strand
AACTCAACCACTCGCTCATCATCAGGATAAAATATTTCAATTCTTCTTCCGTTTAGCTTAAAACTAAAGCGTAAGATATTTGGCGATAATTTATCGGCGCTCTCCTGATTCGAGAACTCAAAATAAACTTCATACTCATGAATATCCTCAAAGATACGTTCGAGCATATAACTGCCAAAAGTGTCCTTGTGTGTCATTTTTTCTTTATTGGTCATTCCACGATCTCTTTTATTGCAACGATTTAACAATTAACCGTCACATCAATTTTATATCAAATAAAAAATATGTGAAGCATAATTTTATCGGAAGTAACATTTTTACGTAAAAATGTGCAAACCATAACCGACTGTAATTAAAGGAGTTTCCTTGAATATAAAGGTAGAAAATACGGAATGAGTACAATGGACAAAAAAGTAAGAGACATTCTAATGCATTTAATTGATATTCTGGCCCCAGAAGATATGCCTAAAGGTGAAGTTGCGAAACTCAGAAAAGCAACCGGACTTGGCGAATCCACGATTAGAACTGCTCGTAAACGTGAACGAATCAGTGCCGATACCTTAGTAAGACTTCTATTGGCCCAAGGAATTGATGAACGTGATATTATCAATCTTCCACGTAAGCGACCTTCACAAATTTGCCCCTCTCTAACTGAGTGGAATAAACTAGGGTTATCTTTAACTAAAGCCGAAAGAGAGGCTTACGCCGAATTTGTTAAATGGAATAAAACTCGGTTTAAGCCAATAGACTAAAGGGCCACACCTAAATACTCAATTAGCCCTTTGGGATAAATTTTTACCTTGGCTCGACTCGCTTCAAGCTGAATCCTTGGATCATCATAGTAGTTAGTCATCAGAACTGATTTATTGGCTAAATTTAATCGTCCAATAACATCAAGTCCTGTAACATTTCCTTCACCCAAGTCATAGTCAAAAACAAAAAGTGGCGAGCTTAAAGTTCCATTGGATTGCTCATACCATGAAGCAAAACCCTCTACGCTATGATGAAATACTTGTTTAAGATTTTGTCCATTTCTATTGAGCTGTTCTTTTACCAATGTATGAATAACAGGTCGATCATCAGTTAGAACAAATTCCTTAATTCCTGAAAGGCTCAACGAACCACAAAACCAATCTGGAATCCCTACTTGCGGCAATAAAATTTCTACCGTTGTCCCCAAGCCGAAACTTGATTTGAGATCAAATTTCCCCTTCCATTCTTCGGCTTTTTCTATTGCATAACTTAACCCTAGCCCATTTCCATGTTCTCGAAATGAGACCCCTCTTCTGCCGATCATCGCCAAGTGTTCTTCTTTAATTCCTGCTCCTTCATCAATAATCTTGATAACATTCCAATTGCCCTGCTGAGAAAGAATAATTCTTATAGCTTTACCTTTCTCTGATGATAAGGCTGCATTATCAACAAGATTGGTTATTACTCGTTTCAACCCACCTTCATTTACCATTGAAAACGCATTAAGAGCATTCTCTTCAACAGTTAAAATTACTGGTTTATTCTCAAGAGAGAGTTTTACTGACTCCTTCTCAGATATTTCTTTAAGTGCTGCTGCTAAACAGATAGAGCTTATTTCCCCATCATTGTTTCGCTTCTCTTTAAGATCATCCAATATTGACCTCATATCGTCACAGGCACTTTTTATTTTTTCACGAACTTCAATATCTAAACCTCTTCCTCTTTCCACCAATACATATAAAAGCTGCATCGGTTGATTAAGGTCATGCCAAACTTGTCTTACTGTTTCTTTGATCCCATTATTTTTTTCTTCCAATAAGTCCCGCTCAACGCTTCTTCTAACCAATCTCTTAAATTTATTTAAAACAGGCAAAATAAATGCAATCCCCATAATATAAAAGAAAAATAAAGCTTTTGCCGCTGCGGTATGGTTATAAGTAAAAATAATTGTCCCTGCTTTATCATGCCCTTCTTCGTCAAAATAAATTGTCACTGGTATATTTGTCGTTGATAGTTTCTTAAAAAAACCTTTATCTTCATCAAAATAATCTGGGCCTAGTGTTGGAGGCAAAATAAACACCCGTTTATTATCATGATCGTAATATCCAATGGCATCAAAGCTTCCCATTTTGACATTGGATAATGAATAGATCGCTTCTCTATAACGGTTTACTCGCAACATTCCTTCAACGACTTTAGCGACATTGATAGCACTCTCTCTTTTAATCGAATAAACGTAATACAGGCCACCAATAGTCGTCAGGAGGAAAAGCCCCACTGAAACAATGATTGCTAATCTATAGAAGTGCTTTGATATTTTTCTTTCATTTTGTGCCATAAATTATCCTATTGGATGCGGAGTTAGCAAAACGTCATCAAAAGTTAGTTTTCTACCAGAAAACTGCTCTAGCCTATTCAGGTTAATAACATCCGTATGAGGTTCACGGTAAAAAATATTTTGCAGTCGTTTTGAAGTCGCCCGACATACAAAAAGGGGAACTGAAGAAAAATCTCCAATACTTGTTATCTCAATATTCACAACTTCGATTTCTTCTAAATTTAAGACCTCTTTATCGTCAATTGAAGGTTGGCCAACTTCAAGCTTCAACAAATCTTGCGTATAGTGGAGTCTTTGATGATCAACCCCATTTACAATACTAAGCCTATTAAAACTCTCAAGATCAATGCGTTGAGGCCGATATGCTCCATAGAGATAAGCCGAAACATTCACCATACATTCAAGAGCCGCATGGTGATAGGCCTTTGATAAATCATAGTCATTGCCATACCCCCAAAAGGCTCCAAATTTTTCTCTTCCTAAAACCTTACAAGCAACTACATGACAATCGCTTACCGAGGAGTAGGCCTCCCCAAAGGATACTTCCAACCCAATAGACAAAAGCCTTTTCTCAAACTCATTCATCCAAGGAAATACTTCTTTCAAAAAGAAAGGCTCACTTGTAAGAAAATGGCTTAGTATCGCATCCCTTTCAATTAACTCTTTCTTCGCATTTTCTCTGGCCATATTCTTGTTGAAATGAGCTGCGACACCATTGCTTCTAATTCCAAGGTGCTTACAAGCGATTCTTTCAATTAGCTCTGAGAAAGCTTTTAATAAGGCGGAATCTTGATCCTTGTCAATTCCTCGTCCTTCTATGATATTTCCCTCAAAGCAAGCTTTGACATTAAAATCATAGTATTCAGGAAACCATTCCTTGATCCACTCCATACGCTCAATTTTTATATCAAGCGTATGGGCGTGGTCTAATATCCAGTTATTTAATTTTTGATTGTCCATAACGGATTATTCGCAAAAAGATGAGGGAGATGGCTCACCCAAGGTTTTCTAAGTAAAGCAATATAAGGAGATGAAGCTAAAGGATAGATCACACCATCAGATAACGCCTTGTAATGAAGTTTTTGTAATCTATCAATTCGTTCTGACTTATCCAAAATTGACATATATCTTTTTAGCCAATCTTGCCTTTCATTTTTATCCATTCCGAAAAGTCCGACATTGATCGAATAGGAGATCAAAGAAATATCTTCATTAAAAGTTACATCGGGGCCAGCTAGAAAAGCGTGAGGCATTTCATCCATTTTATAAGATGCTAAAGTGGGGATTTTTGTTCCTTCATAAACATCAATTTCCGGCAAAACGCTTTCAAGTGGAGCTTTGTAATCTTCAAGGCTTCCGACTCGAAGTAAGGACAATTTGAAATTTGTACCTGTTTGCTTCGCCTCAACACCTTCGATCTGACTCTCAAGTGAATCCTGTTGCTCTTTACTTAACTGCCCATCTCCAAAGGCCGGAAAGAAATGCTTACGATCTTGAAATCCAGGTTGGGAAAGGTAATAAGATGAAAGGGCATTCTTGATCGCCTTTCCATAAGCAAGCCTCTCTTGTGCAGAAAATTCTTTAAGACCTCTTTCCGTGAAGAAAATGGCAAAAGTTCTAATATCCATAGTGGTATGAAGACTAGCATCATCTACTTCTTTAGAAAGCTTAATGATCTTTTCCGGGCCAAGCTTATCAATCGTCGTTATATGGTCAATCTTTCCTTGCTTATAAAGTTCAATTGAAGAAGGATGACCATCAATCCCACTTGGGATAAGCTCGATTTCTTGTGGTAAATCCTCGCTATAATGGTAGTGATTAGGATTTATTTTTAGCGTAATTCGACCATCATCATTTGAAGAATCAACATAATACGGTCCTGACGTATTTCTATAATCAACAATTTCAAGAGTCTTAGGGTCTACTGATCCTTTAGGAATAATCGCAAAGTCAATCGCTGTAATAATGTTGGCGAGGAAAGCTTTTTTTTCTCCCGGCCTAAGAATAAGAGTGTATTCATCCCGAACTTCAATCCCATCACAACCAGATTCAATATCTTTAATTTCAGAATGAGGACAAATTAAATCCTTAAAGTTTCCGTGAGTATTACTCGCAATAAGTAACAATCTTTTTAATGAAAACTCGGCATCATAAGCAGTGATTTTCCTTCCATCGACAGTTCTCAAATCCTTTCTCAAGTGTAAAAAGAACTCATTGGTATTCTCATCCCATTGAAATTTCTCTGCAACCCCTGCCACAGGATTTCCATTGGCATTGGAAACTTCAATCAATGGACTGTAGATATTTTCTAAGAAAATATACTCTGGAGCAAAATGAATTTTGGTTGGTTCATATTCCTCAACTGGTTGACTATAAGGAAACGCTACTTTTAATTTCATTGTTTTTTCATCCTTCTTACTAAAAAAGCCATATGCCGCAAGAGAAATGGCCACGCTAACTAATACTACGACGATTTTTTGAATTCTCATATACAAACAGTCCCGTTAGATGCTGCAAC
Organism: Bdellovibrio sp. CG22_combo_CG10-13_8_21_14_all_39_27; assembly: GCA_002786715.1. Classification (GTDB taxonomy): domain Bacteria; phylum Bdellovibrionota; class Bacteriovoracia; order Bacteriovoracales; family Bacteriovoracaceae; genus 21-14-all-39-27. The sequence goes on along the minus strand of PCTW01000050.1, from coordinate 3,261 downwards.
ACTATCAATGAATCCTGGCCGATTTTCTAATTGAGTTACAATTGAGCTATTCAAAACAACCTGAACCCTGCTTTGACTTAGTGTTTCTTCTTCATCAATTACGACAACTCCACTTCGAAGCATTTCACCTAGAAGTTTTGATTTCACTTGAGATGAAATGCTAGGTTCACTTGAGTCAAGAACAAAAACTTTGTTCCGAAGTCCAATCACAGCACCTTCAAGTTCTTCTGATTTATCGGTCTTATCGTCACTCTTTACAGTCTGACTTAAGGAAATGAGATTAGCCAATGTTGTTAAAATCTCTCTTTTCAATTCCTCATCTTGAATCTCAGATAAAACTAATGAATGATTAAATAATGCTCGTTCAATAGAAGCTTGACTGTTATTTTCGGTAGAAAATTGATGGATCACTTCTTGGGCCGAAATTGGGCTGATATTTAGTGCTGATGATAAAAGTGTAAGTGTAATCAATGGATTTTTCATAATTGCTCCTATTAAATTCGTAAACTTGAAAAGTTATTTATAATTGTTTTCAACATTCCATTTCTCTCTTCGGGGCTTGAATCGTAAATATCCAAGGCTTGCATTCGAGAAATCAGAGTTGTTCTTTTGACGTTTAAAACTGCCGCGGCCTGCATAACTACATGACCATGTGTTTTTAAAACAGTAAGAATAAGCCGCTTAATTTGCTCTTTTTGCAATTTTTCCAAAGCTTCAAGGTCAAATTCCGCGACAGCATCACTAATCGAAGTCGATTGGAGAAGCTCATCAGGAAGATGCTTTTTTCGGATAATCTTCTCTTCGATTTTTACAAAAATTCTTTCAATAATGTTTTCTACTTCCCTAACATTCCCAGGCCAGCTGTAACTTTTTAAAACTCTTATTGCTGATGGTGAAAACTCTTTTGTTATTCCATACTTCCCTTCTGCATTTCGCTTGAAATAGTTTATAAGGGGCTGTATGTCTTCTGTTCTTTCCCTCAAGGGAGGAAGTTCTAAATCGAGAGTTGAAACCCTAAAGTACAAGTCAGGTAGAAACTCAGCTTCTTCGCCTTTACACATTTCCCTTAATTTTGGCTTTCCTGCACAAATCAATCTAAAATCGACGGAGAACTCTTTTGTGCCTCCAACTCTCTTTATTTTCTTTTCTTGAACAGCTCTAAGAAGCTTTGCTTGGGCATCCCTCCCTAAATGGTGAATCTCATCCAAAAATACAGTTCCACCATGGGCAACCTCAAAGACGCCTGCTTTTTGTGCAATCGCACCAGTAAAGGCCCCCTTCTCATGTCCAAAGAGTTCCGATTCCATTAAATTGGAGTCACCTTTAAATGATGAACAGTTGATTGAAATGAGCTGTCCACTATTAGACCTCTTTGAATGTTGATGAAGTGCTTTTGCAATTAGCTCTTTACCTGTTCCCGTTTCACCAAGGATCAAAACGTCTGAATCAACTTCCGCATATCGCAAAACATTTTTGGCAACACTTTGAAACTCATTTGAGATACCAACCATGCCAATCATTGCGGCGTAGTCTTTATGGTCTGTAGGATACTGCGAAACACACTCTTGGTCGTATTTTGCGATGGCCGAATTGATATTGGCCATGAGCTTCGACTTTGTAATGGGCTTATAAAGAACTTTATCGGCTTCCGCCTCCAACCATTTTTTATAAGCTTCATCAGAACTATCGGCAGAAGCAATAACAACGGTTAGATCATCGTTGATTTTCTTTAACTGTTTGACCAATTCACTGCCATCAGAAAAATGCCCTTGGTCGAGTTTGAGATTGTGGTCAACAAATGCGATCACATAATCACTTGAATTAGTCTGAAAACGCTTAAGAGCTTCTTCACCAGTTTCAAAATACTCTACAGAGTAATCTTCATCGGCGAGAAGTTCTTGGTATGACTGCAAGACGTATTTGCAATCATCAACGACTAAGATTTTTTTCTTTAACATACTAAACCTCTTGGTTATCCTTTCACGAACCTCCTTGAGCAACCTTTGTGCCAACTAAGAAAATCTCGTATTTCCAAGGTATTGCAAACATTTTGAGATACCACTACGCATTAAATGGATCAAGTTTATGTCGAAGTATCGACACTTTTTTACATGGTTTTCGATTTTCCCTAGATATTTCATTCGTTATATTCACGGCTTAGATGGCAATTCTAAAAATGACGAAATGTCGTCACACTTGTCCTCCTAAGTATTTGGAAAGCTCCTAACCCACTTTAATCTTTGCTTATTTTGAGTGTCGAAGTTTCGACACAAGAAAGAGTGACGAAGTTTCGTTTTTGCGTGGAAAGTTCGTCACTCATGAAAAGCAATTGAAATTAAAAAAGAAAATGGACTTTTAGCACCTTCACCCTGACGAACTCTCGTCAAAAGAGATTAAAACCCACTAAGAAAAATCACATCTTTCAAAAGTCTTTTTTCACTAATAAGTATTCGCATTCATTCGTTTTATTATCCAAAACCTTGTCTCAAAAAATTATTGGCATCTTCATTGCGTTGGAAGTTTCAAAAATACAACGAGTGGAGGAAAAAATGGAAAACTCGAAAAAAGAAAAAAATCTGCCATGGCTTAATGCTGATGGAACAAAGAAAACAGATGCTGAGATTGAAAAATCAGGAAGAACTTGGTCATCTGAAACATGGAACCGCTATCTTGATTCAAGCGTTGGAACTTTAAGGGACGATAACTTGTCATTTTTTCATGACATGGACACCGACGAAATGTCAGAGAAAGCTATTGTTATTCAATGCCTTAATCAGGGGAAGTATCGTGAAGAACTGGAAACAGCTCTTCTTATCGCTTTAGATCGTCTTACAAATAGTGAAAAATTTATCATCAAAGAATCATTTTGGAAGGGAGTCCACGATAAAGATATTGCAAAAAAAATGAAATCACCTCACAAAAGTGTCAGAGTTCTTAAGTCTCGTGCTCTAAAAAAACTTGGACAAATTCTTTCGGGCCAACAATTAAAAGACGAAATTTTACACCTTAAAAACAGCAACCTCCTAAGCAATGTTATCTCATTGAAAAAACAGTGGATTCAGCGAGATTCGTTAACATTCCGTTAACACATTTCGGTTACTAGTGAGAGGGTACTTTTTTGAATGGAGATTAAAAAATGAACAAACAAACTAAAATTTTTGAAACACTCATCCAATCCATTGACCTTATCAATGGAACGATGAGCTTCAAAGGACAACTTGCAGATGAAACCAAAGAGCTAACGATTTCTTCACTGATCGC
>PCTW01000068.1 GCA_002786715.1 Bdellovibrio sp. CG22_combo_CG10-13_8_21_14_all_39_27 | reverse complement strand
CGTAAGTGATACGCGCGCCAATGAACATGCATACGAGCATGGTCATAATGAGAGAATCCACTTTTTCCATAGGAACTTTAAAATAGTTTTTCTCAATGAGTTTTTTTGAAAGATGTCCCGCAATCATAAAGCCAACAACGTACATCAATCCGTACCAACGAACTTGCAGTGGCCCTAGCGAAAAAATGACGGGATCAATTTGAATTACCATGCCCTCTAGAGTGACACTGGCCGATCACAATGACAAGTCAGAACGATGCTTAAAGCTTTCTTTTGGATGAATAAGTCCATCACATAAGCGAGCAAAACTCTGCAGCATTTGGCGCACAGGAATCGATGGTCCCTGATAATCAAAATAAGTTGAATTGACAGTTAAGAAACTCAGCAACTCTTCATTAGACATACGAATATTGCGATCAAAAAGATTGGGATCAAGTCTCAATATTTTAAAGCGCGATTTAATTGGCTTCACTCCATCAAGGGTGAACACTTTACGATTAAGAACATCAATAAAGACGGCTTCGCCCTTACTTTCACGCGAACGCATGACGACCAGACCTTCTTCAACAGGTACGGCCCAGAGACCTAAAAATCCCAATGGCGTTAAGGCCAAAGACAAAAAGCGATTGATCACTTGATGGGCGGCAAAGGCATTGGATTTATCTGCAAAATCGTTAAAAGCACCGAGACGCCACTCTTTCACCGAAAATGCATACATCATCAAAGCAAAACCTTTGTAGCGATATACTTTAAAATTATCTCGTGGAGTTACTGATTCAAGGCCAAAACGATCGCTCTCGCTTGGAGCATCCAATTGTCGCGCGGTAATAGGCCCGGCCAATTCCAACGAAAGAACTCTACCGTGGACATTCTTCTTCACTGTCTGTTCAGCGGCTTCAACTTCAACTCCTTTGAGCTCAGTAAAGCGCGATCTCACTAAAAGTGAGTAGAGCGAAGGGTCAAATTGGGACAAATCAACCTTAATAAATAAGGGAAGATTTTGTTCCTTAAAGTACTGAAAATATGCTAATTTACTAGGCTCCATGGTCTTTGCTTCTCCTGTCCATAGATCTTATCGGCAAAAGCGCGATTGGCATTAAGCAGCAAATTGCGATTTTCTTGACAGGGAGAGAGAGAAGTTCTAAAAACCATAGGTTCAAATCGACTAAAGTAAGGGCCAAGTGTCAGTTAATGACCTCCTTGTTTTGTCAAATACTTAAGGAGTACATCATGTACGGAATAGTGCAAATCGGAGGACATCAATATCGCGTTCAGGCTGGCGATATTTTGGATGTTCAAAAGCTCAATGAAGAAGCCGGAAAACAAATCACAATCGACCAAGTGTTATTTGTAGGTGGCGACAAGAATCTTGTTGGCGCACCAAACGTAGCTGGCGCGAAAGTGACTGCAAAAGTTTTAAGAAACGACAGAAGCCGCAAGGAAATCGTTTTCAAGCGTCGTCCAGGTGGTTACAAGCGTAAGAAAGGTCATAGACAAGAGTATACTGCTCTTTTGATTACTGAGATTGCTGATGGTCAGGGCAACACTGCTAAGATCGATGCAAAATCAAAGAACGCTGAGAAACATTTAAAAAAATAAGTTTTGATATAATTAGGAGTCAATTATGGCACACAAAAAAGCCGGCGGTTCTACTTCGAACGGGCGTGATTCAAACCCAAAAATGCGCGGTGTAAAAAAATACGGCGGCGAAAAAGTTATCACTGGTAACATCATCGCTCGTCAATGTGGAACTCATTTCCTTGCTGGTGAAAACGTTGGCATGGGACGTGACTTCACTTTGTTTGCTCTTTGTGACGGTCAAGTGAAATTCACTTGGTGGAACAAGAAAAAGCAGATCGTTCACATCGTTCCAGCTTAGTCTTTAATTTAAAGTAAATGCGAAGAGGGGAATTCTTAGGAATTCCCCTTTTTTTTAAGCAAAGATAATTGGATGTTTTAACATGAGATTCATCGACGAAGTCAAAATTACAATCCAGTCAGGAAATGGCGGCGATGGAGCCGTTAGTTTCAGACGTGAAAAGCACGTGCCTTTCGGTGGACCCAATGGTGGCGACGGCGGAGCTGGCGGTAACGTTTATTTTGAAGCTGATGAAAACATGAATACGCTCGTTAATTTTAGAGGCCAAAAAGTTTTTAGAGCTGAAGATGGTGAAAAAGGTGCCGGTGGCGAAAAGAACGGAAAATATGGCGAAGACATTTATTTAAAAGTTCCTATTGGCACTCTCATTCGCGATGCTAATACTCAAGTCATCCTTGCTGATTTAACTGAGCATGGACAAAAAGTTTTACTCGCTGACGGTGGTCGCGGTGGACTTGGGAATGTCAATTTTAAATCTTCAACCAATCAAGCTCCAAAGTTTGCCCAAAAGGGAGATCCAGGAGTTTCGCTTGAGGTTGAACTCGAGCTTAAGCTTCTGGCTGACATCGCTCTTATTGGTATGCCGAATGCCGGTAAATCAACTCTCATATCTGTAGTCTCAGCAGCAAGGCCAAAGATAGCAGATTACCCTTTTACGACGTTGGAACCAAACCTTGGCGTGGTCAAAATGGAAGACAAGTCTTATGTGATCGCCGACATTCCTGGGCTCATTGAAGATGCTTCTGAAGGAAAAGGCCTAGGGATCAAATTTTTAAAACATATCGAAAGAACTAAGGCCTTCGTTCATTTAGTGGACGTTTCATGGTGTCTTGAAGAGTATGAAGCTTTCGATCAATACGTGGTCGTGAGAACAGAATTAGAAAAATACAATGCTGAATTAGCGCAAAAGCGCGAAATCATATGCCTAACCAAAATTGATGCCATGACAGAGGAAGAAATCCAGAAATTTCAGTCCTTTTTCGAGGAACAATTAGACAAAAAAGTAGTCCCTTTATCTTCTGTTTCTGGTCGCAATGTTGACCTCGTGAAGCAATTGATGCTAAAGGCTATCTACGAATAAAGGAATTTAAATTATGTCGAATACCTACACTCAGATTGAGTTTGATAAAATCATCCAAGACCCAAAACTTGAGCTTCCGCTCAACAATGCCATGGCCTGTGCCTGGGTAATGGGTAACTTCAAAGGCTTCAATCTTAAGGTCCTTGATGTAAGCAAGAGATCTTCGCTTGCTGATTATTTTATCATTGGTTCAGCCAGTAACCCGACACAAGCCACTTCAATGGCGCAAGAAATCCTTTTTCAATTTAAGCGTCATGGAACACTTCCTGTCTCAATTGAAGGCCTAAGAGAATCTGATTGGATTCTTCTTGATCTTGGTGACGTCATTGTTCACATCTTTATGGATCTTGCTCGCGATAATTATGGTCTTGATGAAGTTTATGAAAATTGTCCTCAAATCAAAATTCCTCAAGAGTATTATTTCTCAGGGCCTGAAGAACAAAGCGAAGATAAAGGCTATTTCTAAATCATGCGAATAGTTCATATTCTCACAACCGGAAAGTTGCGAGAGTCTGGTCTGCGCGATTTTGAAGCTGAATATTTAAAGCGTCTTCAACTTTTTCAAATTCAAATTCATGAATGCAAAGCTTATGCTGAAGATCTCGATCTTGAAGCGCGAGACATAATTTTAAAAGTTAAAGACATTCAGAAAAATTCAGCAGCTCTTAAAATCATTGGCATGATGGAAAAAGGGCGCGAACGTGACTCAGTTCAATTGGCCCAATGGTTGGATCAACATTTTAAAGCGGGTTCCGATCTTATACTCATTATTGGTGGAGCTTCTGGTCATGGAAGCGAGGTTCAGGCCTTATTTCATGAAAAGATGTCACTGTCCCTACTCACCTACCCCCATCAATTAGCGAGAGTGGTCTTAGTCGAGCAACTTTACCGTGCTCAAACCATTCTTCAAGGTCATCCCTATCACAAATAATTAGTCGTTAAAGAGATATTTCTCAGGCTCTGCAAAACATTTCTTAAATTCTTGGGCCATTTGAGAGGCGTGAATACCATCAATCAAGCGATGATCAAAAGTGACACCGATAGGAAGGATAGGGCGCACTTCCACTTTTCCGCTCACTACCCATGCTTTCTCTTGAATACTTCCAAGGGTGAGCAGAAGGGGAACACGAGTGTATGGACAAAGTGGCGCAAGAGCGAGGTCAATTCCCAGGCTTCCAACATTAGTGATCATGATGGAACCAAAAGGGTCTTTCGGAATACCGGCCCAAGCAAGATTCCAATTGAGACCATAAATGAGGAATGAAGCTAGATTTAAATAAAAGCGCGATAAGCACCAAGGGAGATACTTGAACATGTTGAGATTTTTAGCCAGTTCCTTATCTTTTCCCGCCCTAATTTGCGCTGCTTTATCAAACAAGTTTTGAGAAATTTGAGCGGTGCTCATCTTTTCGACTTCGTGAAGAATGGCACCTGAGAGCGTTGCTTTTTTAATTTTATCTGTTCCTTCTCCCGGAATATTCACTTGATAAAATATCGACACATTTTTTCGCAGATAAATCCGACTCCCTCGAATCATGCCATTAATTTCGGGGCGATTTTTCATACATCGTGCGATAGCCCGACCAACAAGATGGGCCGGAGTAATTTTCACTTCATGCCTTTGACAATAATCGGGAAGCTGCTCAAGCGTTTTTTGCATATCAATTTCGACGATTCCATACACGGAAGGATCTTTTGCCGTTTTCCAAGTGCCCATGGCGACTTTTCTAAAAGGTGAAACATCATCGAGTCTAGTTAAAGCGACTTTTCCCATGGAAGGCTCCTAAGGAACTTGTGGGTCCCTGTCTATTGGTGAATCAAGTGATATGAGAGTTTCTGTCGAATGTACTTCTGGAATTGGTTGAAGCTTCTCTATCAGAAAAAGATGAAGATCCTTAGTCGACTTCGCCACAACTTTAACAAACATGCTGTAATTACCTGTCGTATAATGAACTTCTGTTATTTCTGGAAATTTTTTTAATTTCTTCAAAGCGTTGGGATAATCTCCTGCACTTCCAAGATTGATTCCCACAAAAGCCGTCACTTCAAGACCGAGCTTTTGAAAATCAATCACAAGCTTAGAACCTTGGATGATTCCCGCTTCCTTCATCTTGTTAACTCGAACGTGGATGGTACCACCTGATACAATCAGCTCTCTCGCCAATTCTTGATATGACAAACGTGAATCCTGTTGCAGACGATTTAAAATCTTGCGATCAAGATCATCAATTTCAATCTTATTTTCCATTAAAAGTGTTCCGGGTACAGACCGACTTTATCGTAAACAGTATCAAGAGTTTTTGAAGCTACGACTCGTGCTTTCTCAGAACCTTGCTTCATCAGTTGATGGAGATGGTCTTTGTTCTTCATTAAATCTGCATATTTTTCTTGAACTGGCTTTAGGGTTTCAACAACCAAGTCCGCCAAATCGATTTTTAAATGCCCATACATTTTTCCAACATAATCATTTTCAATTTCAGATATTGTTTTCCCTGATAAAACTGAATACATCGTCAAAAGATTAGAAATTCCCGCCTTCTCCTCATCGTACTTAACTTCCGTTCCAGAATCAGTCACAGCCGACTTCACTTTTTTAATAATAGTCTTTGGTGGATCAATGATTGAAATAAAAGAGTTTGGATTATCGTCGGATTTGGACATTTTTTTGGTCGGATCTTGAAGCGACATAATTCTCGCCCCCATCTTTGCAATATAGGGCTCTGGTAACTTAAACGTTTCGCCATAGCGATTCTGAAAGAAAGAGACGATATCGCGACAAAGTTCTAAGTGTTGTTTTTGATCTTCGCCCACTGGCACCAAATCAACCTGGTACAAAAGAATGTCCGAAGCCATCAATACCGGATAGGTATAAAGACCGGCATTGATATTCTTTTCATTCTTTGCCGACTTATCTTTAAATTGAGTCATACGATTGAGATAACCCATAGGAGTTAAGCATGAAAGTATCCAAGTCAGCTCTGCGTGCTCATGGATATGAGATTGGAGAAAAATTGTATTTTTATCAGGGTCCAAACCAAGTGCAATATACTGAGCAAAAAAACTAAGTGAACGCTCTTTAAAGGCTTTCGGATCTTGATAGACAGTTAAACCATGGAGGTCAGCGACCATATAAAAACAATTGTAATCATCTTGTAATTTTTTCCAATTATTGATGGCCCCAATATAATTACCGATGGTCAAATCACCAGTGACAGTACTACCTGATAAAAGTGTCTTTTTCATTTTTTCCATAGTCTAAAGTTTTACCATAAAAGAAGACGAGACTTCCAGTATTGCTGCGCTCCACAATTAATTCTTCTTAGCCAAAATTAAGAACCTTTGCCTGATGCTTGGGCAAAGTGATGATGAAGCGAGTATGAGGCGAAGTCGGATCAAAAACCAGAGACCCTCCATGAGATTCAATAATTCCCTTCGAAATTGACAAGCCCAAGCCAGTTCCCTCTCCCACGTCTTTCGTGGTGAAAAAGGGAGTGAATATCTTCTCTTGAACTTCCTGACTTAGACCAGTGCCTGAGTCCATAACGCTAATTTCAACTTCTTCACCTAAATCGACACAACTGACTTCAACCCAGGGGTTGTCTAAATTTCGAACGGCATCAAGAGAGTTCTGTAATAGAGCAGTTAAGACTTGTGCGATTTGGGCAAACTTACAATTGATGGGCAAGTCTATCTCGCCTGTCTGCTTAAGCGTGACACCAAAAGCACGATACTTTTCTGACAAGAGCAACATTCCATAATCAACAATATTTTTAAATTGATTTGTTTCAAAAGGATCTTGAGATGGGTCTCGAGACAAGGCCAAAAGACCCTTCACAATTCGGCTGATTCTTTCCACAGTCTTATTAATTTTTCCAATCGATTCAAAGGCTCTTGGATTATGAACATTTTCTTTTTCTAAAATTTTAGCTAGAACTGTCGCATTACCTGCAATAATCATCAGTGGATTATTGATTTCGTGGGCAACTCCACCGGCCATAATACCCAAACTTTTGAAACGATTGATATGCTCTGCGTGCTCTCGCTGAATTCTAATTTCCTTGGTATTTTTCTCAATCTCAATTTCAAGCAGGCGTGAACGACCAAAGATGACCAAAACAAAGGCACTTAAAATGCCAGTGAGAAACATACCAAATGTTAAAGTCAACCAGATTGGCCAAGTTAACCCCGCATACAACTTCGACTTTGTAATAAAGGCCTTTAGTTCAAAAATTCTTTCCCCAAAACTTATTTTCTGAGTCCAATGAATACCATCATGATTATCTCGAGAATTTTTATCCTCATAATGATAAAGCTCTTGTGGCTTAACGGTATCAGTAATATCTGCAAAAGTAAGAGTGTCAAAGAGATCAATCAAGCCAGGATTAACGATATGAAAAACATCTTCCATGCGTATCGCAGTTAGATAAACTCCTTCAAAGTTTTCAAAGGACTTAATTTTATTTTTAAAGATAGGTAGAAAAAGGATCACTGATTTTTTTTCCTCATCATCTGAAATCAAGTTAACGGGGCTTGATGTAACGATGTTTCCTTTTTCAATACTGCTTAAGATTGCCGTTCGACGATCTAGTTGTGAAATCAAATCAAAACCCAATGCTTGGTCTCTTCCATCAGCAAAAGGTTCCACAAACACAACCGGTAGGTAAAAACTTCTCTTTGCGACATTGGTAAAATCGCCTAGCTGATTTTTTTCGACAACGTCAAATTCAGGAAATTTTTTTTTCATTTTTGCTGAGAAGGCTGCTAAGTTTTCATTATTTACTCTTGGAGCCCAGGCGATGGCAAAGACTGCCCCTGATAATTCCATCAAGGTATTGGAAAAAGTTGAAAATTCTTCGGTATCAACTGAAGCCGAACTATAATGAAAGCTTTTTAATGAGTAGAGTAAGTTGGAATAGTCTTGAAACTTATTATTAAGTTTAGAAACCAATTCATTGGCTGCATTATCAAATTTTAAAGTAGCATGCATTTTTTCATTTTTCATTACGACAGAGTAAGCAATGACAGAGGCACTAAACGCTATAACGAGTGGCAATATCGCAAGTAGTTTGCGATTCCAATTGATACAATAAATAGGCGTTAACAATATAAAACAAGCTGGCGTAAATACCATAACTCCAATGGCGTCACCAACAAACCATGTTAACCAACTTTCCAAATATTGAAATGAAGTTATTCTTCCTGCGAAAAATAAAATACTGACCCCAATGGTTGAATTGATAAGGCAAGAAGCTGGTCCAATCATCAAAAGCATAATGAGAATATTTTTTGATGAGTAATAACTTTCTTTATTTCTTAAAATATTTCTCACAAGAAGTGATCCGATAAAAGCCTGCAAAAAAGCTCCTAAGCCGATTACTATACAAGTAAGAAAATCTATTAAAGAAAATTGACTTATATCGGGAAGTGTTTGGTTTATGAGAATAAAATTGTAAAGAAATGAACCTAGAAATATTCCTGGCCAGACATCTTTCCCAAGATACATCATGGCAAAAACAGCGATTCCAGCCGATGGCCAAAGAATGGTTGCATATCCCGGAGGAGTAGCAAATAAGCTGCCCAACTTCGCGAAGAAAAAATAAGCAAGGAAGACAATGAAATTCATTGCGATCCAATCTCCGAGAGATTTTAACTTCGGATTATCTGTTTTTAACAATTCCAGCTCTTTCTCCATGATAACTTATCGACATTTTAGAACGAATGATGAGATCTGAAAAAATAATTCTGAATTAATGAGTACGGTATATACTTTTTTTGGCCATAATCAACTTTGACAAGAAACAAGTGATAAGAGCCAGAGGTAAATATTGGGGACCAAAGAGCTCAAGTGCTACAAAGCTTGAAGCCAAAGGAGTATTTGTGGCAGCTGCAAAAACGGACACAAATCCTAAGCCACTCCAGACAGACAGCGGTTGGAATCCCAGATGAGCCCCGATAGAGTTACTCAAACAAGCTCCTATAAAAAACAAAGGAGTCACTTCTCCTCCTTTGAGCCCTACTCCAATAGTGAGTACAGTAAGTAAAATTTTTAACAAACCATCGCTTAGAGGAACGGCTTCACTCATAGTCAATTGGATATGTGATACTCCAATTCCCAAGAGATGAAACTGATTTCCAAAATACGCAATTGCAATGACGAAGACTGTTGATACAAAGGCTAAGAGAAATTTATTTTTCACGACCTTTAGAGCAGCTAATGACATTAACGCTAGTCCATAATAAAAAACCCGAGCACCTATTCCACTTACTAGCGCGATAACCAATAGAGGAATAACGAGATTGAAATTCCACAGAGGACTTTGAACAACATAAGTGGTGTGGGGAGCATGCAACAAATGAGTAACGTAAGAACTTCCAAAACTCGAAGCTAAGCAAAAAAGAAATGATTTGTATCCAAAACCGAGCAGCTCTACAGCAAAAATGGCACCTGCCATGGGAGTTCCAAACATCGATGAAAAACCTGCTGCAATCGCACACTTAATTATGACTGATCGATTGAGAAGCGAAGAGAAATACTCGCAGAATCGGTCGATGAGTGAGGCAGACATAATAAGTCCCACACCTTCTCTCCCTGCTGAACCTCCAAAAAGATGAGTCCCTACAGAACTTACCAAAATGAAAAGAGCAGACATGGCCTCATGGATTCGATGAGCAGCAGTCGAATTTTTTAAGATATCTGGAACAGATAAATTCCAACGACTGGCCCAATCCAAATTAAAATGAAGTTGTAAAACAGCAAAGAGAGGTAAGAAAGCTATGAGATAAAGATGAGCTTCACGAAAATGGGTCACCGCTTTGAGCGCATAGAGAAAGAGCGATGAAGAGATGCCTGAAAGAGCAGATATGAGCAGGATAAAGAGAAGAGCTTTGGACGCTTTTTGCAATTCAATTCCCAAAAGAAATAGTCGATTTATTTATTATTTTAATACAGTTTTGGAAAGATTGGTTGCGGGGGCAGGACTTGAACCTGCGACCTTCGGGTTATGAGCCCGACGAGCTACCAACTGCTCCACCCCGCGTCAACATATTGAAAATCAATGATGAATCGGCCCATCTTAGTGAAGTTGATATCGTTTGTAAAGACGAGATATTAAGAGACTAATCCGCTCGATCTTAAATTCCTAATATTATTGAAAATAATGTCGAAAGGGTATGGGTGAACAGTTTTGATTGAAGGATGAATAACATGGTAACAACAAAAAAAGAGAAAACTCACTTCGAAATCGACACGACGGCAATGAGTCCCGCCCAAGTTAGACAACTAAGAACACTAACCAATCTCCTTTCTCACATCATGACAACTGACGAAGAGTCAGAATATTTTGATAGTGCAGCTGAGGCGATGAGAATGTGTGCCTCGATCATCAAGCAAGCTCACTTTATTGATGTTATGAAGGACTCAAAAATTCCTTATGCGGAACAAGCGATCGAATTTTCGGTTGATATTCTTCAAGAGCATATGACCAATTCAAAAGTTGTTACCTACGACAATTAATTTTAAAAGATATTGAAATAAAAAAGGCCGCTTTAAGCGGCCTTTACTTTTTTAGACAATTTGAGCATGTACGAATTGCTTAACTTCTTTTTTAACACTTCCCCGTTGCATCTTCTTATACTGACGCTTTTGGTGAGCATCTTCTTTCCCTTTAAAGAATTCAATTTTCTTGGCCTTTTCCATTTGAACGTTCTTATCTTGTATCTCTTTTACCGTTTCAAAATAAGTTTCTCTTCTAAACTTCCAATAAGACTTGTCATCGGCAGCAGTTGATTGCTGAGGACCCTTCTTTTTCAGATCGATAGTCTTCTTATCCGTCCAATACTCAACACTATCAATAACCTCACCATTGGCATTCATTCCAAGTGCGGCGAGTACTTGCTTCTTTGTTAAATATCTCCAATTACCAGGAGAAATTCCGTCACAAGTTAAGCCTGCAATAGAAACACGCTTGAGCTTATCAACAGTCATACCAACTGCTTCAACCAAACGACGAATTTCACGGTTACGACCTTCAACAAGTCTAAACTCTAACCAAGTCTTTCCTGCCAATTGCTCAATGACCCTTACTGACTTTGGCTTTAAGAAGCCGACTTCAGTCATCACACCATCTTTTAACTTGGCCATGATTGAAGGAGTCACAGCACCGAAAACTTTCACTTCATAAACTTTTTCAATTTCACGACTTGGGTGCATGATCCAGTTGGCAACTTCTCCATCGTTAGTCATAAGAAGTAGTCCTTCTGACAAATAATCCAATCGTCCAACAGGATAAATACGAACGCTCACCCCTTTGATAAGGTCAATAACAGTTTCACGTCCTTCCGGATCGTAAAGAGTTGTCATCACACAACGAGGCTTATGGAGAAGAAGATAAATAGGTTCAACACGGTTTGAATCGATGACATTATCTTCGACTTCAACCACATCTGAATCAGGATTAACTTTAGTTCCAAGAGTTGTCACAACGTCGCCGTTAACTTTAACGACTCCACTTGTAATCATATGCTCGGCCTTACGGCGAGAAGTTACTCCACAATCTGCAATGAATTTTTGTAAACGAACAGGCGTAGCTTTCACTAGGACCTCCTATCTGCCTCACGGCGGTTATTTGGGTCAAGACAATCTTGATGGAAGCTAATTAGCGTTCTTTAAGACTCTTTGTCAAACGTGTCATTTGAGTCCAAGTCGAAGTCAGAAAGATTTTCCTGCTTCATGAATGACAGATCAAGGTCCAGATCCTGGGCTTTTGTTACCATTTCATCTGTTAACTCTTCAAGATCATTCATGTCTTGGTCTAGGTCTTCCATTTCATCATCGAGCTTCTCACCTGTCAGACGGCTGAAAGCATCGTCTAGGGCACGTGATAATTCGAGTTCTTCGCGGTCTTCGGTTTCAAATAAATCTTCGGCACTTAAGAGCTCATCTTCATCGTCGGCCACTGTTTCACCAGTATCGAGGTCGATCATTTCAAACTCTTCTTCCGCTTCAGGAAGGTTGAACGGCCCAGCTTCAAGATCAGTAATCACACTTGGATCAGTGTAGGCACTGAAAAGTTCCGAGATAGAAGCCATCTTGTTTTGATTTTCGTTCATCTGCTTCTCTAAATATTCTTCAAGAAGATCAAAGGCCGTCTTCACGCCCTCTGATTTATCAAGACGCTTCTTTTCTTCGTCTTGCAGAGATTTTGTAAACTGAGTATCTGGGGAAATAAGTTTGATCGCTTCTGAGAGCTCATCGAGTTCAGAAATTTCATCAAAGTTAAATTTCTCTTTGTCACCTGTGTGAACCAAAGTTGAGATATCACTAATTTTGGCCACATTCTGCTGAGACATACTCTCAAGTTCGTGCTCAGGTGGAAGATCACCAAGGTTCGCTAGGTTAAAGACTTCTAAAAACTCTGGCGTAGTTCCGTAAAGAACGGGACGGCCGACTTCATCAGAACGACCAACAACTTTTACTAAACGTTTATCCATAAGAGCGCGAACAATATGCGAACTATCAACTCCACGAATCTTGTCAACTTCAGTCTTCGCAGCTGGCTGTCTATAAGCAATGATCGCCAACACTTCGAGAGCTGTTGGAGATAATACGAGTGAATTTACTTTAAACAGATCTTGGACATACTTTGAGAATGTCGCTTTTGTTCTAAACTGATAACCATCAGCCACTTCTACTAAACGCAGACCATGGTGCTTGCTTTCATATTCTTCTTGCAGACGAGAAAGAGACTCATGAACAACTCTCAAAGGAAGATCTTCATCGATCACAGCGCGAATTTTATTTAAAGGCACTGGCTTTTCAGACATAAAGATAATTGTTTCGATCGCTCCGCAAAGAGTTTCTTTATTTAAGCCGGTGCGAGCTTGCCATAAATGATCTTCTTGTTTTTCTGGATCATAGAATTCTGATTCCAATTGGAAAGCAGGAACTTCATCTTCTGAAGGAGTTAAAGGGAATTCTAAATCTTCTTCCGATGGGTAGAGCTCAAGATTAAGTTCCATTTCATCATCAGTGCTTAAAAATTCCATTTCAATTGTCTCGTTCATTGTCTCATCGTTCATGATTAGTCTCTCTTAATCTCAGTGAAGGGTGTTGTGTGTGTCTTCATCATTTTCAGTTGCGCTATCTTCATCGAAAACTTCTTCCTGAAGTTCGAGGGATGTGTCTTCTTCTTCTGGTTCATCTTCTGCCATTTCCACAATTTGGATACTTTCATTTTGACTTGCGAGCTCAGCATCGATCATCGCTTGAAGTTCAAGCTCTTCAGGAGTTGGGCCAGCGGCTTCTCCTTCCTCTTCGAATCCTCTGGCTGAATCGATATCAAAATCTTGAAGATTCTGAGTCACATTCACATAAATAGTTGAACGATCTTCATTTTGAAAAATTTCAAGCATTTTCAAACGTGCAAGTTCAAGCAGGGAGATAAAAGTAATAACCACATTGTCGATATTCTTGCCGCCATCTTTTTCGATCAGCGAATCAAGATCCGTTTCTGTTCCTTTCTGAAGATTAGACTTCAAGAAGGCTAACTTTTCTTTAATTGATAAACGGTCGCGTCTTACGACTGTGTATTTTCTTCTTTGCTTAAACAAGAAATCCATCATGGACTCAGTCAATTTCTGAAGATCCATCGGAACAAGCATTGAATTGATAATTTCTTGACGATTAATTTTTGGACGAGTGAAAATCTCATGGCCTTTCTTAGGCAAATTCCACAGCAGCTCTCCCATTTTTTGGAAGTGTTGAAGTTCTTCTAAGCGACGAATAAGGTCGGCTTGAGAAGTAATATTAAGATCGCCTTCAACCCCTATTTGATCTTTCAAACGTGAGAGATCTTCTTCGGTCACGCAATTTTTTGATTTCAAAAGGAGGAGCGTTGAAGCCAGATAGAGATAGTCCCCTGCAACATCAAAGTTGAGGTCTTGCATATGGGCCAAGTAGTCGAGGTATTGCTTAGTAATAGTTGTGAGATCAAGCGATCTAACATCCATTTCCTCTTTCTGGATAAGCGCCAAAAGCAAGGCCAATGGGCCATCAAAATTTTCTGTTTTAACTTGGATCTTAGTATCCAGCATTTTTCATCATCCTAATAAATGGAGAAACAACCCAAACATTTGATTTCCGAAATAAATGGCGGGTCGTAACAAATAACTAAAAATCGGAGTAAACCACAGTATCAAAATAAAAACGAAACTGTAGCGCTGCAAATCCTCATATTTTCTTGCTGCTTCATAGTCCAACATACTCGACACCATTTTGGAACCGTCGAGAGGAGGAAAGGGAATAAGGTTAAAGACTGCTAAAATGATATTGATGAACATTGAGTTCTTCAGCATGAGTAAAATAATTTCATAAAATTCAAAGGTTTGGGGAACTTTGGCATAAACGAGGGCCATCAAAAGCGCGGAAACAAGAGACAATAAAATATTAGCTCCAGGTCCTGCAAATGAAACCCAAAAGATTCCCGAACGAACATTGCGAAAGCGGCGTGTATCGATCGGAACTGGTTTGGCCCAACCAAACATCACTCCGCCCATTAGTGCACCAATTAAAGGAAAAATAACCGTTCCAACCAAATCGTAATGAACGACCGGATTGAGCGAAAGGCGACCTTGAGATTTAGCGGTATCGTCACCAAATTTGGTGGCCATCCAAGCGTGAGCAGCTTCGTGAAAAACGATTGCAAACAGAAAACCTGGTAAACTAACTGCTAAATGCTGAATGAAATTACTATCCATAAGCTAATTTCATACCATTTTGCGCAGTCGTTCGCCAATGAAACAATCGCTCAAAAGATCAATTCCGAGAGCTTAACGCCTTAGGCAATAAGTGGAACCTCTTCAAATTCCATGGCAATCAACTCGATGACGTTTTCAAAACGTTTGAACTGCTCCGTGTCATCATGCACAAAAACGGCACGCATGGATCCACCTTCGCCACGATCAAAAAGCAGGATTTCCGTTTCAAGATCGCGATCAGGGATTGTTAACTTGAAATGGGTTCGCCCTTTGAGGTCCTTATGATCCGCAAAAGTTGTAAACAGACGACAACCATTGCGGTTGATATCGACCACTTCAACTGGAATTAAGACTCCATTGCCGGCATCGATAAATCCCACTTGCTGAAATTGGTAGCGAGGAGTGAGTTGCATTCTCTTTAATGGATAATTTTTCTTATTATAAAGTTCTACACCAGTCATCCGGCTGAGAGACTCATCAGAGAGAAATCTTCGAAGCAATCGAACCATGACTTTTTTATTTTGCAGAGGAGCTAAGTGATCTAAGCATTCCAAAATGGCCAGTTGAGGCTGTTGGAATTTCTTGGTGAACTGAAAGCCCTCATGACAAGTTGTTACCGAGTCATACTCAGCTTGAATAATCAGTGCCGGACAAGTAACTAAACCTGTAGCCAAATTGGCTTGGGAGTATTGCTCAAGTTCAGTCTTTAGAGTTTGAACTAAAGACGTATCTAATTTTCGCAAGTAATTTTCAAACATCGTCCTATAAGATTCTGAACGATCCATTCGATCTTTAAAATTAAAATTTGAAAACAGAAGACTCAAACCTTGGGCAAATTTTTTCTGATCACCAAGATTAAGATACTCAATCTGCTGTTGGATTTGGATTTTAATCGAATCTCTTAAGCCTGAAGTAACTCCACCAATAATGAGACGATCACAAAATTTTTCATATTGGATGGCATATTGATAGGCCAACGGAAAACTTAATCCCATCCCCATAACAATAGATCTTTCAACTCCCAACCCTTCTAAAACATGTTTAAGACTGGTCGATAGGTCACTTATCGTTTCTTGATTATTGTTGCTTCTCATTGTTGTGGTATCAATCACAATAAGGGGGCGATCTTTTAAAAGCTTTTCAACTTCTTCAGCAAAAAAAGTCGGACGCATTAAAGAATCCGCCAGAATAACGACTGGAGTTTTATGGGCCACGAAAGGGCCATTAAAGGCATAACATTTTACTTGAAAGTCTCGCACTTTAATCATGTTTGGACGACTTCGTAACCGAAAGAGGATGTCACTCTTTTTCATTTCCCGTTTCTCCCTAATACCTTTACCGCTCCCCTAGTTTAATCAAATAAAAAGTCTGATCAATTCGACAATTTTTGTCGGTTTTATGATACCAAATTTCAACTAATTACGAATTATGTGCCCATCAGAGTCGGCACTACGTCCTTAGAATTACTGTTACGACTCGAGAAATAGATTACAATGGTTGAATATGCTGAAATGGATTTCTGCACTCTTTTTACTTACTTCAACTAGTCTTGTGCTGGCACAGGAGAAGAATATCGAGCTCACTGATGATTGGCTCGATCAAGAACTCAACTCCGCCGATTTCAAAACCATTGATCACTTAACGGACGAGGCTGAAATTGCTCGCCAAAAAAGATATCGAGTTCTCAAGCTCATTCCGCCCAAAGTAAATCCATGGTCTCCCAAGCCCTTTCAAGCTCGCTTGCGTGCTGGAGCTGTCATTACTCGAGTTGAAGACGATCAAGATTTTATTTTGCGAAAGCCAATCTATGTTGTCGCGAGAGAGCAAATTGAAGGCGGAAGCCGCTCCTTTCTGTATGGTAAAGATAATAAAGTTAAATATATCGTCGATACGAGAATGCTTGTTTCAGTCGAAGAAGATTTGAAGCTCAGCCCCCAGATCGATGCCACCATTGTTTATGAAAAACCTGATCTCACCAATTCAGAAGAGCGAATATTTCCCATTGAAGCCACTTTCCAACTTAGTGGAGAGACAATTGATGGAACTTACTTTGCCCAAGCTTTCAGAGGTTCGCAAACGCGGGCCAGTGGAGAGCGCTACGAAGCTCGAGCCTATTATAACAATGATTGGCCACTGCAAATTGGGGCCAATATCAATGCTGGTCGAGGAACTTGGGAAGATGAGCTCTTAGGTAGCGTTAGTTGGGTTAATGTTTTTATTGGACCAACTATTCGTTGGAAATTTTATCAAGGAGAAGAGAACTCTTCATCCATTCACTTGAGTGGACAAAAATCTCTTTATTTCGAAAGTCGTAAAGATCCCGATCGTCACTCTTTTTCGGCCATCAATTACCAAATGGATATTGATTACTCGATGAACACTTCATTTGGAACTTGGGTAATAAATGGGTCTTATCGCTTAAGCTCGCTGTCCGTTTCAGATACTACAGAGTATCTTGAGCCAGATCCTTCGCTTAAAGAAATGTCCTCTCTCTCTCTTGGTATCGGTTATCGAATGGATTTTGAATTATGAAAGTATTTATTTTACTGACCTCACTCTTTGTTTCGAATGCTTTTGCCCTAGAGGCCCAAGTCATCGCGCTAGAAGCTCCACTTCTGCAAAAACCACAGCTCAATTCGAAAGTTGTTCAACTGGTTCGCAAGGGCGAAAAAATCTATTTGCCTTCAGAATATGATGAACCCAATCCGAATCACCCCAAATATAATCCCGATCATCGCTTTGAAGCCTATCCCGAAAATGGCTTTTACGAAACCTTGGATAAGAGTGGGCAACCTGCCTTTATCCCCGCCAAATATGTCAAAGTAATTTGGAAAGATGAGAGGGAGTTTTCTCAAGATTTGAATCCCTGGGAACATGATCCAACTGATTACAGAATCGCAGAACCTATTCCTGATGGTTACCCCCTTGTTCCAAAAAATAAATTTAAGGCCTTGGTTTCATTTGTTACAGGACCAGATGAGAAAAATAATTTCGCTTACGGATCTTCCATTGTGAAAGAAGATTTCTCAAATCGCTACGGACTAGACATGGGATGGTTGAATAAAGTGAGTTGGGATCCCTACGATCGCTTTTATTTTGGCGCTCTCGCAACTATTCAAACTTCACAAGCCAAAATTGATTTATTTGATGAACGCAAGACTACTGAGACTCGCGGTTTTGTGGGCCTAGGACCTCTCTTAAGTTATGACGTTTATCGCACAGAGAAGAATCGCTTCACCGTTCTCTCAGCCCTCATGGTTCGATATAACCGTTCAATCATTACTCAAAAATCAACAGACACGGGAGAAGAAGAAGAGCGCTTTTTTAGTGGTTGGTCCTTCGGACCAAAGTTTTCTGGTCTCTATAGCTTTAGAAATGCTTTTCCCTTCACTGATTTTTTCATCGGACTTGATCTTCAAGTGATTCTTCCTCACACAACAAATGCTAACTCTGGAACTGAGGTGAGCACTTTATGGGGAGACACCACTTCTCTTAATCATGGTTTTAATGCTCAAATGTCTCTTAATGTCGGTATTATTTCTTGGAATTAATATTTTAAATTCCTGACCAATTCACTTTCTAAAAATTGTCAAAAAAATCAACACTTTACAGATGAAAAAATGTCTAAAGTTTTTACGCATTGCGACGAAAAGTTAAATACAACTGACCAGGAGGGTCTATGAGTCAACAAAATGCACATCTCGAGAAAGAAGTTCTTTTCCAAAAATTAGGTAGTACTTGGTATGTATTCACAGAAGTGGATAACGATATGGTTTATTCGGCATTGCCAGTTGGTATGGATCCGAAAACGACTAAGCTTGAACTTTTCGAAGTGATCGAAGAGCACATGATGAAAGTTGCCAAGCACACAAAAAATCGCGCAGAAACAGCTGCTTAAAAATGTTATCCTTTATGAAAAATTTTTTAAATCTCTTTAAAAAAGAGAAACCAAAAAATAAAACGACTCAGGCCAATAGTCCAAAGACAGAGGCTAACGTTCTGCAGTTTCAAAAGAAACCTGCAGCTCCGGTAGCCTCTGCTGAAGACAAGCGAGTGGTAGAATTGCTGCAAAAGAAAATTGGGGACAAGCTCAAGCAAGATCCTCAAATGCAGAAAAAAGCGGCCATGATTTTGTCGGATATGCTCAATAAAAAAGCGTCTGGCGAATGATCAACTTCAAGACGCAATTGGCCATCTAAACATTATCGACGACTGAAGTTTGTAGGACTATGATCGAATCAAGTTTTACTCTTAACAAGGTCCAACCGATGCAAGTTCCTTTTTATAATTTTCAAGAACTCCACAATGCCGCTTTCCGCGAACAGGCCAATGCCCGAATCGCAAAAATATTAGAAACAAATGCTTTTGTGGATGGTGAATATAACCATTCATTCGAAACTGAGTTTGCTAAGAAGCAAGGAGCTAAACATTGTCTTCTTTTGGCCAATGGAACTGATGCTCTTGAGATCGCCTTGAATGTTCATAACGTAGGCCCTGGCGATAAAGTAGGAGTCCCAGGAATTACTTTTTATGCGACAGTTGAGGCTATTCTCAATGTCGGTGCGACTCCTGTTTTTATCGACGTGGATATTGATTCAGGTCTTATTTGTCCTGAGTCAACGAAACGAATGATTGATCAGCATTCTCTCAAAGCGATCATGCCCGTTCATATCTACGGACTTCCAGCACCTATCGCTGAATTAGAAAAAATTTGTCATCCAAAAAAAGTCGCGATCATTGAAGATGCCGCCCAAGCTCAAGGAACTTTCCTTGGAACTAAACCAGTTGGCTCGACTCAAAATCTCGTGACATTCTCTTTTTATCCAACAAAAAATTTAGGAGCAGCAGGAGATGCTGGCGCCATTCTCTGCCAAGATGATGAGCACGCTAGAATCATTAAAGTCATTCGCAATCACGGTCGTGGCGATGATTCTCGTTTAGGTAGGAACTCTCGTTGCGATCATATGCAAGCAGCTATTTTAGATCTTAAATTGCCAACTATTGACCAACAAAATCAGGCGCGCAAAAATCATGCTCGTAGCTATCATCAAAAACTTTCAAAGCTTCCGATTAAACTTTTAAATGAAGTTTTCTTAGATCAAAGTTCATGGCACCTCTACCCTATTCATTTGGGTTCACCACAAGAGCGGATGCAACTTCAAGAACACTTAAAAAGTAAGGGCGTAGCTTCTCAACCTTTCTACGAAACAGCTCTTTCAGAAATGAAGAGTGTCGCTCATTTTCCAGGTGAAGATAAAATGGCAAAAGCCTTGGCTGGACGCGTTCTGTGTCTCCCGATGAGCCCCTTTTTAACAGAAGCTGAGATCGATTATGTTCGCGACAGTATTTCAGAGTTTTACAGCTAAAATACGCTCCGCAACAACACATTATAGAACTTGAGATTAATGCTGCTTTCTGTTAGGTTCCGTGACTAATTATGAATGACAATATTTTCAAGCAGGGTTTTAAATACACCCACGATAATCCTTATCACGAAAAACTCGGAGAATTCTCTGACTTCGTTTTTCGCGATGATGAAGCCGAAACATTTAAAGGCAAATGGAACAGTGAAGTTTTCAAGAGAAACGGCCCGTTGATTGTTGAAATCGGCAGTGGCTACGGCGAATTCATGATGGAGTATTGTCTTAAAAATCCTCACGTCAATTTTGTTGGCATGGATATGCGTTTCAAAAGAACATTTTACCTCGCCAAAAAAATTGCAGACCACCCTAGCAAGTACTTTCGTTACCTGCGTGCCCGTGGTGAACGGATTCAATTTCTCTTTGAAGAAAATGAAGTTGATGAACTCCTTTATTTTTTTCCTGACCCGTGGCCTAAAACTCGCCATTGGAAGAAAAGATTATTTCAACAGCCTTTTATGATCAATGCACGAAAAGTTTTAAAGCCAGGTGGGAAACTGTTGGTCAAAACTGATCACGACGGTTATGCCGAATGGATGTGGGAAGAAATTCAAAAGAATGATCTGTTTGAATTGAAAATGAAAACAGGTGACCTCTATCAAGAATACCCCGACCATTTTTTGGCAAGCCAACAAACAAAATTTGAAAAGATTTTCATTGGCCAAGGCACAAAAATTAAGGCCTTTGAGCTTATCAATCGCAAGGAGCATTAATGTCACTCGACGATCTCAAGTCTCGAGTTAAGGACATGCCTATCTCGAGCGTTATTGGTCGCTATATCAACGTGACTCGCAAAGGCTCACAACAGCTTGCGATTTGTCCTTTCCACAATGACCACTCACCTTCGATGACAGTCAATGATCAGAGGGGAATGTGGTTTTGCTTCGTTGATAATATCGGTGGCGACGCCATCAAGTTTGTACAGCTCTATAAACGTGTCGATTTTGTCGAAGCTCTGAAAGATATTTGTCAGGCCCTCAATTGGAATTTTGATGAATATGCCGACAAACCCAAACAAGTTTCAGCCCATGTTGAAATGGGCAAAAAACTGATGACAAAAAGTTCACAGCTTTATCAAAAGTACGGAATGCAAGGCGATCAAAATATCTTCAAAGATTTTTTGCTCAAACGCGGAGTTGATCCAGAACTCGCCAAGACTTACCAGCTTGGCTACTCACCAAACGGCAACGTCCTGCTTGAATATTTGTATTCTATTCCATCTGAAAAAGACCGCGACTACGCTCTTAAAATTGCCTTTGAGATTGGCCTCTTAAAAGACAAGAACCAGTCTCAGTATGATACTTTTCGCGATCGAATTATGTTCCCGATTTGGGACTTCCAAGGTCATGTGATCGGCTACACTTCTCGTTCAGTGCGAGAAGAACAAATCCCTAAATATTTAAACTCAACGGATTCTTTTCTTTTCAACAAGCGACAACTCCTTTACGGATTTCATTTGGCCAAAAATGCCATTCGTGAAAAAGATTCTGTCATTATCGTCGAAGGAAACATGGATCAAATTTCGCTTTATGCGAAAGGCTTTCAACATTCCGTGGCCATCATGGGTGTAGGACTTGGCGACAGTGCCCTAAAACGTTTGATGTCGATGACGACAAATATCTATCTTTGTCTTGATAATGATCAGGCTGGACTAAAGGCCACTGAAAGAATAAATGAGCAGTGGATGTCTGAAGGGGTTATTCCAAGATTTATTAATCTGCACCCCCACAAAGACCCTGATGACTTTTTGAAAGCGGAGGGGGCCATCGAGTTTCAAAAGAGAATCGATGAAGCTCAACCATTTATTGATCAATTATTGAAAAATATTATTCCTACACCATTACCAGAATTGCCTGATCGGCAACTTGCTATCTTGCAGCAATCATATCCTTTGCTGGCCCCTCTCGGCGAAAATATTATGGCGATGGAAAGGTTGGCTTCATTGGCAAAAAAATTGGGTCTCAAATCTGAGTCGAGTGTCATTGCTAACGACTATCGTCACTTTCTAGAGCATCGCACCCCACAACGACCTGTTGTGACTGAAAATCAAGCAGTTGTAGAAGAAACTGACACTGCTATCGCACCCCTTAATGACACCACAGTACCAGTGCAAAAATGGGACCAAACACTGACAAAAGTTGAATGCACATTTTTGCAACAGATTGTTCAACATCCAGAACTCGCCATGCACTCTTCTCTCGGGGAACTCCTTGATTTTGTGGATAATTCCGAGGTAAAAAGGTTTGTTTCGGAACTGCGAGAAGTGCTCTATGAGATTGATCTTTCAGAGTACATATCAGTTGTTGATAATAAATTGAACTCGCAAGATTTTGGCATCGATATTGTATCGTATGCGGGTGCTGGCCTGTACAACTACAGACCAACTGAGCTAAACGATAAGGTCATCTCAACCATGATTGATGATCTGAAATACAGGTTGCAAGAAGATCAGTTGAAACAAAAAAGGGAACATCTCGAAGCAAAGTTAAAAATGATCGAGACCAAAGAAGAGCAACAAACTTTTTTTACTGAACTTGCAGCTATAGATAAAGAACTACTTCAACTCAAAAGTGCACGTAAGAAAGGTGCACGCTAAAGGAGACAGGAATGTCAGTCGTCGGAGCATTTATCAATTCAAAGGAATTCTCAAAATTGCTTATTAAAGGCAAAGATCAGAATTACTTAACTCCCGATGAAATCAATGATGCCATCCCCGCAAGCTTTGTGGAAACAGAGGCCATTGATGAAATTATGTTCAAAATTCTCGAAGCCAAAATCGATATTCAAGATCAAGAAGTTGACGAAGAAGAAGAAGGCATTCGTTTAGATGGAACTGAAATTATCGAAGAAGCTTTATCTCGAGAAGAAAAGGCTGAACTTCGCTCAGCTTCTACTGACCCCGTTAAACTTTATTTAAAGCGCATGGGCTCAGTTGCCCTTCTCACCAGAGAAGGCGAAGTCGTGATTGCGAAAGAAATTGAAGAAGGTGAAAGAGAAATTATCCTTTCGGCCCTTAAATCGTCACACGCTCTCC
This sequence comes from Bdellovibrio sp. CG22_combo_CG10-13_8_21_14_all_39_27, assembly GCA_002786715.1. Classification (GTDB taxonomy): domain Bacteria; phylum Bdellovibrionota; class Bacteriovoracia; order Bacteriovoracales; family Bacteriovoracaceae; genus 21-14-all-39-27. Next base: position 12,438 of record PCTW01000068.1, on the reverse strand, counting down.
ACGAAATCAAGATGCTTAAAGAAAAAGTTGAAACTCAAGAAAACCAAATGGAATATGTAAAAGATTTGGTTCGTGGTCTTGACGATGAATCAACTCAACAAGAAATCATCGAAACTCGCGATCGCATTTATAAAGTGATCGACGAAATCGCTGAACTTGTAAAAGAAGTTGAAAATGAAGATGGAACACTTAAGAAGTTCAACAAGGATCAACAAAAGCAAATGGACAAGGTTTCTGAAACTTTGGCCGACTTAACGTTTAACCGTAAAGTGATTAATAGCTTCGTTGAACCAGTGAAGAAATACTTCCTCCAGTTTAAAGACCTCTACGATCAACAAGATCGTATCTTTAAGTTTTTAGAAGTTAAGGATATCGAGGATTACAAGGTCGTTTACGACAAATTGATGGAAAGCGATGAGTTTAAGCGCTCACTTGCAAAAGATCTTTTCACAACTGACGCCAAGATTGAGCAGCTCGTTCGTAATCAAGAAGATATTCTTCGCAAACTCCGTCGCCTTTCAATCGACTGTGGGATGGAATTTGAAGATCTCGAGCGCGTTTACAACATCATCTGTACAGGCGAATACAAAGCCGATAAGGCCAAGGCTCAACTGGTTGAGGCCAACCTTCGTCTCGTTGTTTCAATTGCGAAGAAATACACAAACCGCGGTCTTCAGTTCTTAGATTTGATCCAAGAAGGAAACATCGGTCTTATGAAAGCGGTTGATAAGTTCGAATATCGCCGTGGTTATAAATTTTCTACTTATGCTACGTGGTGGATTCGTCAGGCCATTACTCGCGCTATCGCCGATCAAGCCCGTACAATTCGTATTCCAGTGCATATGATTGAAACAATCAACAAGATGCTTCGTACTCAACGTCAACTTCTACAAGAGCTTGGTCGCGAACCAACGCCAGAAGAAATTGCAGAGAAAATGGAACTTCCAGTTGATAAAGTGAAGAAAGTTCAAAAGATTTCAAAAGAGCCAATCTCGCTTGAAACTCCAATTGGTGAAGAAGAAGATTCCTCATTGGGAGATTTCGTTGAAGATAAAAACACTATTTCTCCACTCGATGCAGTGATTAACGTAACTTTGGCAGAGCAAACTCGCTCTGTTCTCTCAACGCTCACTCCAAGAGAAGAAAAGGTTCTTCGTATGCGTTTTGGTATCGGTGAAAAGTCAGATCACACTTTGGAAGAAGTAGGTCAGGATTTCTTTGTTACTCGTGAACGTATTCGTCAAATTGAAGCGAAAGCTCTTCGCAAATTGCGTCACCCTTCTCGCGCTAAGCTTCTCAAAGCTTACCTTGAAGGAACAGGCGGCGGCGGCGGAAATTAATTAAAACAGTTTTAAAAAAGAAAGGGCCCTCATCGGGCCCTTTTTTTATGGCTTAATATGTTCGAGAAACCAGTCTTCTTGATAAATGCTCATACTTTTATCGCCTAAGATCTTATCCACTTTTTCAAGAGAACCCAGCATGATAGTTAGTTTTTCATTATGAAGCTTTTTAATCTGTCGAGTGATCTCGTTAATCTTAGAACGATTACGCTTCTTTTTTGTCATTTCTTTAAATAAGAGAATTTTTAATTTATGAAACTCCTCATTCATCTGATTCATTTTAAAAATCATCTGACCATGAAGCTCCAGAAATTTTTCTTTTTGATCTGCACTTAATCCGCTTTTCTCAAGTATCTCTCTGGTACGGTTCACCATGTCGTCTTTTGTGTGAACGTCACGAACTTCACGTTTTTCAATTTCTATTTGTTTTGTTTGATTTCCTGAGCAAGAAACAAACAAGAGTGGTAATAGTAGTAAAATCCTTTTTAAAGCATTCATAGAGCATCTCCTTGATGAAGATAGTAGCTTAAATCGCATAGAAATAGTTGTCACTTTTTGTCATTTGACAAGCTAATTGACTATTTTACTCTTATCTCCTGAAAACTAATTTTCTCGGGTACGAAATGTTCAGCATTGGTACAAGCCAAATGGGAAGAATTCGATTATAATAGGGGCTTTAACTCTAGGTCCCTTAATGCTTGATAATGAACTTAAAAGACAGCTTATTCCCGACGAAATCATCTCGTTGACGGAAAAATATTTTCCACTCAACACGATTGAGAAGGCCAAGCGTCTTTTGCACATGGGCAAGGTTTCTATTTCATTTACTAAAGGCGATCCGGAAACTTATTTTATCGTTTCAGGAATTATAAAAGAAGATCGAACCCATGAATCAAAAGTCGTCTACAAGCATCGCTTAGAAGAATCGACAGAGGGCCCAATAAGCACCAATTGCGATTGCTCTCATTGGAAAACAGAACACAATTGCCAACACACCATTGCCTTATTTATTTCTTATCATTTGCACCGTTTTCACGCTGAACATTTTGATGGCTCTCAAAATTTAACTTCACTACCACCTATCGCTTTAGGCATGGTGATGGCCGTAAATGTAGCCGAGTATGGCACAATCGTTGGTGGACCTCATCTTCTACAAGGAGCACCCACTAACCCAACCTATTCTGGTATGCAGTATCTCTTGCACAACAAAAAAGTAATCAATTTTCCTATTCCCGAAAATTTCAGTGGTAAATTAGTTCTGCAAATAACTTCTCGCGAATACTTCGAAAGCCAGACCCATGAATTGGAATTCATTCCTCTCTTGAGATTTAAATATGAAAATGTTGATGGTGAAACGATTCCTGAAATATCCGTTTTCGAGAATCTTTACCTATTCGATTGGATGCATGGCACTGCCTACCATCTTCCGATGGAACTTAAGAGCTTAGTTCAGAAAATTCGCCATGCTGGTAACTCCTTGACCATCAATGATTATATCAAGATGACCGCTTCTGAAGATATTCAGAAAGATTGTCATATTATTATCGATGACCAAAACCTAAATGATATAAAAAGAAAGCAAACAACAGCAAGAGTTGAAGTCCTCACTACTGATAAAAAGAATCAGCTCAAGATGAATATTCGCTTTGCGGATGAGGATCAGAATATGATTCCCGTTCCGGATGTGCTGAGCTCATTTAGCTTCGGCGGTGGACTTTTTAATAGCTTTCGCAAAAAGAAAGATGTTTTTGAGTTCATCACTTCTTTCGTAATGACTTTAGATGATCTAGGAGAGAGCTATAAAAAGCATCTGATGAGTTCATCGCAAAAGAATAAGTGGCAACACTTAATTCAGTATATTTTAGATGGTAAAGAATATCTTCATTATCATGCTCCAACTCGCTCAATTGTCTATTTTGACAAAGCCCTCATCACTGGACTTTTATCCTCAGTGGAGAAGTGTTATGGCGAGTCAGCCTGGCGCTTTTCAAAATATGACGAGGATGCCTACGAGTGGCAGTTCACCTTAACTGCTTCTGCACTTTTTCAAGGACTTTCTGAATTTTATGCAAAACTCATGACCATGGGGGTTGCGCTCTTTTATGATCGCAATGAAATCTCGCGCTGGAGTTCGAAAGTTCGTTTTGAAAGAAGAGCTTCCGCAACCAAATGGTTTGATCTTGAAATGAATGTGACGGCCAATGATCTGGCCATCATTGAAAAGATGGATCTTGATAGTGGAATTGCCATAACAGACAAAGGTCTTGTCCTTTTATCGCGTGACCAAAAAGATCTAATGCGTTTCATGAAGCGTTATGTGGATATTGATGCTCAAGGAAAAGTTCAAACGACTGATGAAGAAGGCGAAAAAATAAATAAATTTATTCTGCCATTTAATCGCGCTCGAATTTTTGAATTGTTTGAGCTAAAAAAACTTGGCGTTGATGGAGCTTTAACTCCCGAAGAACTTGCCCTTTGTGAACGACTTGGCAATCTTGAGAATATTCCCGAGTACGAAATTCCTGAGAACATGCGAGATGTCCTTCGTCCTTACCAGGCAACAGGTTATCATTGGCTTAAGTTTCTTTATGAAAGTAAGCTTGGAGCCTGTTTGGCCGATGATATGGGTCTTGGTAAGACTCTCCAGACGATTGCCTTTATCAAAAGTATATATAACGACATCAATCGTGTGCTCATTGTCTGCCCCGTGACTATTCTTCTTAACTGGGAAAAAGAATTTCGCAAATTTTCTGATATTGAAGCTTTTGTTTATCATGGCGGAACACGAGAGTTTCCACCTGATGCCAAGATTGTTCTTACATCTTATGGAGTCATGAAGAAAGAAATCGATGATACTTTTAAAGAGATTCATTTTGATATTCTCATTCTTGATGAAGTCCAGCATCTCAAGAATATTAGATCACTTGGAGCTTTTGCCGCTCGTAAGATAAAGACCGATTTTAGGATTTGTTTAACAGGTACTCCCGTCGAAAACGATTTGGCAGAATTTTATAATATTCTCGACCTGGCCATTCCTGGGATTTGGGGCGATATGCAATTCGTTCGTACCACTTCCAATCAAAAATCGCGTTTGGTTGCCCGCAAAACGGCCGCTCCTTTTATTTTAAGAAGAACCAAGGCCCAAGTCTTAACCGAATTGCCACCTAAAATTGAAAATAATATCTATCTTAATTTCAATGATGAAGAACGCGCCTCCTATGTGCAATCTTTAGTGCAGATTAAAAAACGCATTGAGCAAGCTCCCTCTAAACACAAGTATGGAGAGATTTTGCGAGGACTTCTCGAGCTTCGCCAAAAGTGCTTATGGCAAAACCAGCCTTCTCATGGAGAACTCGATTTTAGAGGTATTGACTCCACTAAAATTGAATTCCTAGTCGAAACCTTAGAGCAAATTATAGAGGAAGGTCATCAGGCCCTCGTCTTTTCTCAGTTTACGACTTATCTCGATATCATCCAGAAAATTTTAAGAGAGAAGCATTGGAAACTTGCCAGAATTGATGGCACTCAATCTCTCAAAAAGAGACAAGAGCAAGTTGATTTGTTTCAAGAAGGCAAATGTCCCGTCTTTCTCATTTCATTGAAGGCCGGTGGAGTTGGTTTGAACTTAACTGCTGCCAGTTATGTTTTTATCATGGACCCGTGGTGGAACCCCGCGGTAGAACAGCAAGCGATTGACCGCGCCCACCGAATTGGTCAGCTCAATACTCTGACCGTTTACCGCCCGATTGTTAAAAATTCGGTTGAAGAAAAAGTTATCGAACTTCAGCAAATGAAAAAAGAACTCTTCAAGGATCTTCTTCCTGACGATGATGAAAACCTTTTTTCAGGTCGTTTAACGATGAAAGACTTTACTTCTCTCTTTGGCGACGAAGAATCTTAAGCTAATTTTAATTTCTTATCTGGAGCATTTGATGCAAGGATTTTATAAACCTCTGTCGGATCTATATAATCTTCGATTTTATCAATTTCGATTTGTTTACTACGGGCCATTTCAAGAATTTCATCTTTCAAACATAGATAAGTAAATTCACTACAAATAAACTTCTTATCACCATCAATACCAAGTGGAAGCCTGATGCCAAATTTATCATTGAAAAAAATGCCAATCAAAGACCAAAAGCCGTATTTATATCGAAGATGATCAATGCAGAATTGAATCATTTTCTTTTTGCGTTCTGAACTTACCGTCACATCAAAACGAGACAAGACTTTATTGCGCTTCAACCAATTATCATAATTCTCTGCCTGAACTTGACCTGCACTTGCTTCGTAAACCATTACTCTTTCGTAGAACTCACTATTGATTTTTAAACAAACGTGGCTGAACTTAGCTCCCAAAGTCCACTTAATAATCTGGCTTGAGAGATGCCATTGTTTGGGAGTACAAAATAAAATTTCCACTTCTTTCTGACTCATTATTTACCTCAATACGAATTTATGAGGGTTTATCGGACGTATAAATAAAAAATTTAACTCATCCTTTTAGTCAAGTTTGCCGATTAATAATTTGAATGAATTTTATGATTAATTTTTTTATGCCTGCCAAGGCCCTCGTACGTGACAATGACTTCTACCATATTAAATATGGTAGACTCTTTGTAACTTTTCTTCATATTACCATTGTCCCCTTAATGATTTTTACCGTTGTTAATTTTCTAACGGGTAAAACTCTCGCGGCAAAGTTGGACCTGATTGCCCTTGCCTCATTTATCTTTTGGACATTTCATTTTAAAACAACCGGCAAGTATAAGATTAGCGTTTATGGTTTTGTCATAACATGCCAGTTTGTTATTTCCTCGCAACATCTCATCGCTCCTCTTGGACTCGGGAGCAATCTCTTATGGGCCCCCCTCATTATCATTTCGAGTAACTATCTTCTAGGGAAAAAAAATGGTTTAAGACTGGGCGTTATTTGTATTATTCTTATGATTATAGCTGAAACACTTCCTTATTTTTTTCCAATCATTAAAGAAGGTTTTAAAAATGCAGAGATCTTGCAGTATAATATTGGAATTATAATCGCTACGGGAATTTCGGCGTTTGCGATTACGAACAGAATCACCACAGAAGAGTCCCAATATCAGCAACAAATGGATCAACAGTACAAGAATATTTTTGAGCAGAAAGAAACAAATTCAGCTCTTCTCAATATTGTAAGTCACGATATTGCCAATCCCCTAACTGCTATTCAAAATCGTATTGAATTAATGATCAAAAAAACCGGTGCCAATGATCAAACGGGTAAAATCCTAGAGCAGATTAAAAAAATGCACTTGGCCATTGACTCTGTTCGAAATTATAGAGCGATCGAAAGTGGTAAGCTTCAAATTATCTTAAAGCCCGTCGATTTAACAAAAACCATTCTTGAATCGCTTGAATCATTGGAAATAAAAATTAAAGACAAAGGTATCCGCATTAGAAAAAATTTCAATATTGATGAAAGCATATGGATTAAAGGAGATGAAGTTTCACTTCATCTCTCTGTTCTTAATAATCTTTTGACTAATGCGATTAAGTTCTCACATCCTAACGGAGTGATTGAACTTGATATCAAACGCAGAGGAGAGAGAGTGCTCTTCAGCATCAGGGATCATGGCTTTGGTATTCCTGAAGAAATAATTCCTTATTTATTTTCGCCGACTAAACCAACAACGCGTATTGGTTCAAAAGGAGAAAAGGGAACAGGACTTGGCATGCCCATTATGAAAATGTTCCTCGATAGATTTGAAGCCCATATTAATGTCTATAATGCGATAGGAGGAGGAACTCAATTTGATATTGAATTCCTCGCTAACGAGGCTCAAAAAGTAAATGACCATGAAGCCGCTTAAGAATTTCGAGGATCCGTTTCTTTAATTCCATCGTTATGTGCATTTTCCAAATACCAACTCCATAGGTTTTGATATTTTTTAAAATCATATCGCTCTCTAAAGTTTGCCCAATCGATCAAGCAGTAAAGACTTATCGAGAGATAATTCCATTGGTTAAACTTATTTTGAGATACCGCTTGATCCAAAAACTCTGAACTCAAATCAATGCGATCGAGATTTGCCTTTCCATATGTATTCTTGCGATCCATGGTCGTGCCACTTCTCTCGACTAAGTACAATTGAATAAGTGAATCACTGATACCGTCTATCGCCGTGAGCAGGTTCTCTTGATCCCAATTGGTATTTTGATGCATTCCTTTTTCTTGCAAGTATCGAAAAATTTGGCGAGAGTCCCAAATTTTTGTCCCTTCATCTGTGATCAGAGGAATTTTCAATAAAGGCGATAAAGTTTTTAGTTTCTCGCGATCATTAAGGTCAGCGAGATTAATTTTTTCAAATTGATAAGGCGCTTTATTCAATAGAAGACGAAAGCGACGAACATAAGGAGAAGTGGTTGAGCCGTACAAAGTAATCATAAGAACCTCCAAAAGATGACCTACTTTACTTCAGGATCTATTTAAATTTAAGGGGTTATGCTTCAATAGTTATTTGACATTCCCACCTCGGTTTCATATAAACCAGTCAGTTTAAATTAAACCATGGGCAAATAATGGAAAACAATCAACATATTCTCCTGCTTGAAGACGATCGCTATTTTAGAATCAATTTAGGCCAAGAAATGAAGCGCTACGGAAAGGTTCATCAAGCGGCCAACCTAGAACTAGCGAAGCAATTGATTAGTGAACAGCCCATTCAATTGGCCCTTATCGATCTCAATCTCGAAAACGAAGATGAGCTGACCGGACTGCAATTTCTCAAGCACTGTCTCGAGAAAAATATCATGACGGTTATCCTAACCGGACATAATTCAAAAGAAGTTATCACCCAAGCCTATGAGGCTGGATGCCATCACTATTTTACCAAAAGCGATTTTCTTGACCGCGTTCATGAGTACATGGGCCCTATTGTTGAAAGCTTGAGTCACTCTGCGCTTGATCACTTTTTTAATCAGCAATTTTTAACTCAAGATGAAATGCTTCGTTCAAAGATTAAATTTCTCGCAACTCAGGCTCGTAACACTGATCAAAAAATACTAATAACTGGTCCAACCGGCATTGGTAAGACTCAACTCGCTTCATTTTTGCACAACTTTTCCAAGACCTCTGGTCCTTTTATGTCGGTCAACTTAAGTGAATTCCCAGAAAATCTTATCGAGTCCATTCTGTTTGGACATAAAAAAGGGTCATTCACGGGAGCGACTCAAGACAAAGTGGGAATTCTCCAACAGGTTAATGGGGGGACTTTGTTTTTAGATGAAATTGGGGCTGTCCCAAGTCATCTACAAGCCAAACTACTCAAAGTGATTGAAGAGAAAACCTTTACTCCAATTGGCGGACAGGAACGAATTCATACTCATTTTAGACTCATTACTGCTACTTGTGAAAATCTCATTGAGAAAATACAAAATAAAGAAATGCGTCTCGATTTTTATTTTCGAATCAAAGGCATTGAAATTGAAATTCCAGGACTCAAAAGTCGAAGAGAAGATATTTTACCTCTGGTTGATTTTTTTGCAGCTCAAGGACCTCGTAAAATTGCTTTTTCAAAAGAGACTCTCCGACTACTCGAAACTTATGATTGGCATGGCAATATTCGTGAATTAAAAGATCTGATCACTGAACTTCGAAGTACAACTGTTGGCATGATTACACCTGATCAATTGCCACAGCATATTTGCACCAATACAAATATTTTCGAAGTTAAAGAAGATCTAACCTCTTCTTTTATGTCGGGCAGAATGCGCGATTATATAAAAACTTATGGTCTTCCAAAGCTTATCAATGAAATTGAAAAAGAAGCTTTGCTTGAAGCTCGTCATGAGTATGGCAATCGCTTAAATGAAATTGTGAGACGACTTCAAATCAGCAAGTCAGTTTTTTATCGAGTTCAAGAAATGGTAGATGGGGGTTCAAATGCACTTGAGCAATAATCAACATGACATCTCCAATATCCTTGTTTCCTTGCAATCAATGGCGCAATTGATGAAGCAAGGGTTCTATGAAAGCGATATGGCCGATGATTTGATGGAGCGAATTTTGAGTTTAAAAAAGCTGATAAATGTCGATTCCCTAAACACTGTCGAGGATTCAGTCTCAAATCCCACTCCTAAGCCTCTGAAATAACGCCTCTTTTTTGGCACACTTTTCGCTACTAAGCTCGTAGGGTCGATTCAGACCCCATTCACCTTTAAGTCTCTATTCTAACAAACACAAGGAGTGTTTATGTCATTAGCGTCGTATTTCAAAAAGCGTTCTGTTACAACAAATCAGGAAAAACAGTCTCTCTTCATCTGCGACCGCAATAGTCTTTTTCATGGAGGACTAGACAATGAAGACCACACCATTTTGTATTCGGGCGATGTTAAGAAGGCCCTGCATTTTTACATAAAAGCTTTTGGTCTCAAGTGTGAATTCGTCCATGAAAATTTGAATCTTGCAGAACTCACTAATGGCTGGTGTCGCATTGTAAGCACAGGTGTTAATCGTGAACTTACTAATCTTACTCTCCTCACTCCCAATATCCATCACACCTTTAATCAAGCTCTCACTGTTGGAGCGATTTCAGTGCAAACACCTAATAAAAGTTCTAGCGGCGATCTCTTCGCTCTGATTCGCGATACCAATGGTTTTTTAATAGAGCTGATACAAGAAGATTAAGCTTCGATACTTTTTTGAGCTTCTAGTTCTTTAATTTTTGAATATTTTAAAAAAGCGCTAAGAGCATTAATGGTGCAAATAATGAGTCCATAACGACCATCGAGGAAGCCTCGTTTCCAAATATAATCGCGCAAGAATTTGAGCACAGGTCTCGAGGCAATTTTAAACTGACTAGAGCGCACGCCACGGGCATGAGCTTCCTTCGCCGCGATGGTAGTGAAGCGATTGGTTTGATTTATATGAGCGGTGATTGATTTATAACTATAGTGGAGAAGGTCACCTGCTATAAATTGTTCACTTCCCTGTTGGAGTTTCAAAATATCGTGAGGGTTAACGCCAACCCAACTCGCTCTCTTTTTTTCAACCAAACGAAGTTTAGTATCGGGATACCAACCACAATGGCGCACCCAGTGGCCAACGTAATTGGTGAGACGATTAAAAGAATAGCCAGGTCCTCGCCAGTTTTTTTTCACTGAGTCTATGGATTGTGTCAGCTCGGAGCTCAAAGCCTCATCGGCATCGAGAGAGAGCACATGATCATATTGGCATTGATCGAGAGCAAAGTTTTTTTGTTCGATATGTCCTTTGAAATGATTCTGAACAAACTTAACTCCAAACTCTTGGCAAATTTGAGGAGTTCGATCTGTAGAGAAACTATCAACCACGACGATTTCATCAGCAATGGGAGCAACGGAATTCAAACAACGTAAAATGTTGTCTTCTTCGTTGAAGGTAATAATAGCGACTGAGATTTTGATCATGCCCTTTTAGAATGCCGTAATATAAGCAGAAAGTCCAAAGACTCCCGACTTATCCCAATTCTCCGCTAGAACTTGATTGTCGTGAGACTTGAAAAGCTCGGTCGACCAATAACCTTCGACTAGCAGCTTACTGTTAGCGAGATAAAGCATGGATGGACGAACATAAACTTGATCAGTTTTCTCTGGTTGAAAAGTTTTTGCTTCTCTTATTTTGTGACGCCATTTGAATTCCGTCATCACAAAGAAGTTGCGAGTGATAACATATATAGGGGTAAGATAAGCACGATATTCATTACCCAAAGTACTCTCTTTGCCATTGTTCACATAATAAAAATGGTGGCGAAGTTTGGCTTCTGTTATGAATTTACGAGTAAAATGTTTCTTGAAAATAAGCTGAGGAACAAAAGCTCCATCAAAGCCATAGCGATCGCGACGATCGACATCAAGCAGATAATAATTCTTTAGTTCGATAGAAAGCTGAACTCCATGATCAGCTTCATTGAGTAAATTATTTCTTCGGTACATAAACTCGGCCAGGTCCCAAGTAAACTCGCCTTTTCTTTCATCTTCATAAGATTGATAGAGCATAGAACCGTAGAGGCGCAAATCATCTTTAGGAGTAAGCGAATAAACAGCACTTAAATCAAGTTGATTATATATTCCATCTTGCTCAAAGTTTTGATAATCGCGAGTTTGCTCGGCCGTGTAGACCATCTCCAGCGCCAAAGGTTTCTCTGGGTTGTAATGGGTAAAAGAAGTGTTCTCGCCATTGGCAAATAGTGAAGATGAATAAGCAATAATCAGGAGACAAAATCCGAAAAGTTTCATATATCAAACCTATTAAAAATTTAGTGGACAACATCATGCAAAATCGATTTAAAGTCAATATTCCTCTCGCGATCATTATCACTCTCATTTCAGTACTTTATCAGCGGGCCACGGGACCAACCTATCCTCAGAAATTTTATCTTCCTTCAGAACTGGGCGAAGTTAAGGTTAAGCTCTTGAGAAGTCATGGTGGCGAAAGTGACGCTCCGGTTCAATTACCAGTTCTTGGCAAAGATCCAGTAGCGACACTAACTTATAAAAGATGGCCGACCAATGATGATTGGACGACTGTGACGATGCAATTAAAAGACAACCAACTGGTTGCTGCACTTCCAGTTCAACCTCCGGCCGGTAAACACCAATACTTTGTAAACTACACTTACGATGGTGTTAACCATACTTTAGGAACGGAGAAGGAACCGATCACTATTCGCTTTAAAGGTGATGTTCCCATTTTTATTTTAGCACCTCATATTTTCTTTATGTTTCTCTCGATGCTGATCGCTTCTCTCGCTGCGCTTGAAGCTTGGTCGAAAACGGAGACTTATCCACTGCTTGCTAAGACTGCTTTTAGCTCACTTTTTATTGGTGGCATGGTCTTAGGGCCGATGGTGCAAAAATATGCTTTTGGTGTCTTCTGGGCCGGCATTCCGTTTGGCTGGGACTTAACTGACAACAAACTTTTAATCGGTGTCGTTTCGTGGTTTATCGCAGCTGCTTTGAACTTTAAAAAACCCAATCGCGGAGCTGTCATTACTGCCGCTGTTATTCTCTACGCCATTTACTCTATTCCCCATTCAACCATGGGATCACAGCTCAATTACGACAGTGGAAAAGTAGA
>PCTW01000059.1 GCA_002786715.1 Bdellovibrio sp. CG22_combo_CG10-13_8_21_14_all_39_27 | reverse complement strand
TACTATAATAAAATAATAAACTTCCTTCACCCGTACTGTCTCCCCAAGTCTGCCGACAGAAAACACGCAGCGAAAGCCAATGTTCGTGTTCGTATTCGTCGGAGCATTGTTCAAATTGAGGGCGAACGCACCGGCGTTGGTCCCATTGTTCCAGTTCCCACCGCGAAGCGCAGCGCCGCCAGAAAAACGACGATTCGATTCTACACCAAATCAAAATAAATTCCTCCAAGCTTCAAAAGATTGTATGACCATTGCTTTTTGTGAAAGTGATTTTCCTTGCGCAGTCATACGTTTTAATTTCTTCACATACCGCCTCTCGTTTCGGGTCAAAATTCGATAGCCTTTTTCATCATGAACATAACCTAGAAAAGGCACGGGATCGTGAGCAAGAACTACATACTTGTTGTTGGGAATCGAAAGTCCAAGCTCTCCTTCGGCATATTCAACTAACAGGTTGGCAACTTGAATGCTTTTCTCCTTTGAATTACTTAAAATTACGATGTCGTCCATATAGCGTAAATAACCGGCATGAGATTCAAATTTATCTTCATTAAAATCAAGCTGCAATTCACGGCAGGCCAATTGATCTACTTCGGAGAGATAAAAATTTGCAAAAAGTTGCGAGGTTAAATTGCCAATTGGAATACCTCTTTCTCGTGCTCTGTAAACTGGGTGAGAGGTAATAAGACTGACAAGAATGTGTTGTAAAGAATCATCGGGTAGTTTTGCCATCATCTTCTTTAAAAGATTTTCATGGTTGATTGATTCAAAATATTTTTTAGCATCAAGCTTGATGCAATAACGATTTTTTCCCATGAGTTGTAATTGCTTGGATAATCTTTGTGCTGCTTTTTTATTTCCCATACCTTGACGGCAGGCAAAAGTGCGAGTGCCAAGAGTCTTATCAATAATGGGTTCAATAACTCGATAAATTGCGGTGTGAACAATACGGTCTTTAAAAGGTGCTGCCATAACTAAACGCCTTTTTGGATCATAGACGCTAAACTCCCGATAAACACCCCAGTTATAATTCTTAGTTTTACTAATTTCCAGTTCAAGAGATTTTATATTTTCACTATGGCGAGGAAGATAGCGACGAAAACCGTCTTTATTTCTTTTGCCACGGGAACATTCCTTAAAGGCATAATAAAGATTATCGTAGCTGGCAATTCTTTCAATTAAACTCATTTCGCCTCAAACTTAATAAAACCACCGATCTCACGCCCTATTTGCTTGGTGAGTCCTGAGAGTTCAGACAGAGCGGCAACATTGATGGCATTAAGATCGCGTGAGAGTTGAATCAGTGTTCTGAGTTCATCTAGTGCCATTGAGGCATTTTGTAAGCTTTGCAGGCGAATGGTTTTATTTAAACTGGCCTTTTGAATATTTAGCAGACAGCTAAGACTTGCTTCCTCTATCTTGCGCCCCAATGTCGGGCGTAGTGCCTTGGGAAAACTCTTAGTACGGTGAAAAACTTGAATAGTTGCTTGATAGCAATCAGTATAAATCTTTGGATTCTTCATTCGTTGGGATCTTCCTTTGAATCTGGGAGGGGGAATATTTTTTGCGAGATATTCTGTCCATTTTACGGATTAGTCCTGAAAAAGCTGGCAACAGATCGTCTTCAATTTTTTTGATGACTTCAGGGGGCGACTGATGGAAGGCTTCATCTTGGTGAGCATAGATGAGAGAGAGGATTCCACCGACTTTTTCACGGGACTTATTGTAGAGTTGTTTTTTATTATTGGACTCAAAGGAGTAATAGCCTGCGCCGATATACTCCATTGCCTCATAGTAGAGTCCTTTCATTTTTTCTTGAATGGTTTTAT
>PCTW01000039.1:72625-177091 GCA_002786715.1 Bdellovibrio sp. CG22_combo_CG10-13_8_21_14_all_39_27 | reverse complement strand
AAGCTTGAAAAAATCGTCGTCGCTAAATTCAACCGTGATGAATCGGCGAGAAAAACTGTCAATAAAAATGAAATTATCCAGGCTGAAATAAACATAGGGCTTTAAATATCTTAAGTTTATTGGTCTTACTCTTGATTTGAAATTTTTATATGGCTTTTAACTTGCTATTTTAGCAACCATTCGGATGGCTGATTGTAAGGGGTCTTTGAGATTTGCTTAAAGCTCAGTTCTCCTGAGTTTTCTTCGAAAACTACGAGATTTGTTTCAGTTTGGATTCTAGTGCTTGTATAGAGTATTCCCTTAAATCCCTGAATCCTTGCAAGTGTGGCCAATACTTGACCAGCTGTGGGAATATCGAATTGATAATTATGCTCATACCATTCATTCAAGATAACTCTTGTTTGTATGAAAATTGCATCGCAACTTGGTTTTGTCGTAAGAATTAAAACGTTATCAAGAGAAACTTCATATTCGTAAACAACGTGATCAGGAAATATAAAATCGTCTTGATTTGCATTTGGATCAGGTAAGAATTTGTTCTTTAAAATACGTCTTTGATCTTCCAAGTGAAAAAGTTCGTATTCGCAACCAAGTTTACTTTTTCCCAAGTATATAGCTCTGTTCCTTAAGAGCGGAATATCTTTAAAGTTAAATCTTGTGCTTGCCTTATTGCTTCCTTCTGAAGACAACGGATTTACATGAGATTTTTTAGTGATTTTAAAATATGTTCCCTCTACCTTTTGTCTATTGGCCTTTGTGAAATCGATTCTTGAAAGTTCGTCTAGTTGAGCATGCAGTGCTCGTTCTCTTTTGTTTTGGTATTCATCAAATTCTTCTTGGCTCGGAAATTCGGCCAAAGAGTCTGAAGGGCGAACGCTTAGAAAAAATCTGCAATAGGCTTCAACTTGAGCAGGGGTTTCAAAGGATAGATCGTCAGAGTTTGCATCTATCATTTGCTATAGGACGAGTTGTTCCAAGTAGCTAGTCAGCTGTCTTGTTTTACCTTTAAGCATGAAATCAAGTGGGGTCTCATTTCCGAGTTGAATCTGTGGTACATGAAGCCATTTCTTGAGTCTCAAAGAAGCAGCATCTTTAGTTATTTCAGAGTCAGCTTGTTTGATCATTTCTAAGATCAGGTTGAAGATTTTCATCCACTTCTTTACGGCTTTGTTAGATGGATCAAGTTCTTCAACTTTGTCGTCGAGTTTTAGGGCCGTAACAATTGAATGAGAGTCAGTTCCTAGCATTTTGGCTAGATTTTGGACCCCAACGAGTGCCTTGTCTTTTACAAATAATTCTTCCAGGATTACTTCTTCCGTCGGACGTTTTACTGCCGCCATATTGATTCTCCTGTTTCTATCTTTGAAATAATCCCCAAAATTGGGGTTATTACTAATAGTATATCGTTAAAAAAATTACAACTATTAGTGTATAAAATATCTTAAAATAGACACTTTTTGCCTAATTTATTTGTCATTTTTTAGCTTATTTTTCGTCATTTTTATTAATAAATTTTACATCTTTTTTAAGAATAGTCCATAACTGTCTGTAATATGGCAGAAAAAACTCAGTCAGGATTGAATGTTTTAGGAGTTAATTGCTTGAATTACCAGAAGTAAACATTATTTATTTCTAACTTATTTGTTGTTATGCGTTGGCCAAGTGTAATTTTTATGAAACCATATACTAAAGGATTGGGCTTTTATAGATTCCAGCCCAATCAAGGAGGGCTTACAGTGTTTTATCCTGATTTTGAATTAGAATACTGGGTCTCAAAATATGGACTTGAGATAGCAACTAATGCATGTGCAAAGTGCGGTCAGTTGTTTCAGACCAAAGTGCCTGTTCTAATCAAAGGTTATGCCGGATTGGAAACCGAAACACATGAGTGTGGCCGCAAATATAATTCAGCAATCTTTACGCCAATTTCAAACGACTCAAAGAAAATATGGGAAAATATTTTTTTCTCTTAGCCTTTATAAAATACTAAGTTGTAATTCGCTGTTCTAAAGAAATCCCTAAAATCTTCAGGAAGGACTAATTCTGAAACTGCCTTGTCAAAAGTCTTATCAAAAGTAGCAAATCTTCCTTGTCTGCCGATGAGCGACGGATAAAATCCTTTTTTTCCTTTACCTCCTCCTCCGGATTTGTCTCTCGTAAGTTCAATGCTCTTTTTGGACATTGCTGAAAGGCAATAGGAAACGAGCCTTAAGCTCTCAGGGTAAGTTGTGTTGAAATCTGATGATAAGATATTGATAAGGATCTTTCCCTCAATCGATAAACGAGCTTCAAAACGGATATGAATAAGATCAGTCTTTCGAGAGTTGTTGTCATCTCGTCCTCCAATCTCTCCAATAATTTTATTATCAAGGGAACTTAAATCAGCAACAATTAGACAAATAAATGGCATGTCGTCCTTATAGCCTTCTCTGAGATGATAATAACCCCTGTTGGCAATTCGCATGTTTTTAAACAAAGCGGAATGCTCTTTTTTGGTGTAATCCGGTTTGATCTGTTTCAGTGCGCTTAAATTGTCTCTCATGTTAAATCTCCTTAAATAAAATGTTCATCAATGAACCATGTGTGTATTTAAAGCTTAAACAGAGCAGCATGAAAAGGCCCGACTATGCAGTGCATATTTTTTCTAACAAAATCTGTCGGCCCCGCGTTAAAAACTGAGCAACATAGGCAAGTATTGCACTAAAAATTTCTGCGAGAGAAAAGCCCTGAGACTTTTTGCTCAGGGCTGAGTTTTACTTAAGTTTAGTAGGCTGATTGCCCTCTAAAAATTCACTTCCGAAAGACAGGATTTGCGTCTTGTTGGCCAAGTGGTCGGGGGAGAGGTGAGCATAAATTTGGGTCATTTCGAATTGAGTGTGACCGAGGATTTTCTGTAGGTCGTACAGATTGCCTCCGTTCATCATGAAGTGACTGGCAAATGTATGCCGGAGATCGTGAAATCGAATACGATTCTCCATCTTTGCCCGATCTTGGGCCTTGCCAAAATCTCGATAGACATGAAGGACATTCATGGAACGACCGTCTCGTTGACTAAAAACAAACTCAGAATTTCTCTTTTTCTTGAGTGCTAATAGTGCGCTTTTGACGGTGTCATTCATCGGGACATGGCGAGCAGTTCCTGACTTGGTTGTGTTGCGAAGACCGTATCGATCTCGGATGCGGCTGATTTCGATCATTGAACGATTGATATCAATGCGATCCCAACAAAGCCCCGCTAGTTCTCCTTTTCTCATTCCAGTATTAATGGCGAGGACGAAAAAGGAATAAAGCTCATGTTCGCTATTTGCAGCGAAGAATTGCTTTATCTCCATTCGACTCCAAAAGCGAGGAGGAAGCTTGGGAACTTTGAGCATCTTAAAATGCTTCAAGGGATTTGACCGAATCAGATCAAGTCTTTCAGCCTCGTAGAGAGCAACTTTGAGTGTTTGGATAATTAAATTTATCCCTTTCTCATTGTGTCCTCTTTCGGCCAAATGTTTGACCAGCTTGTCCGTATGTTTGATGCCGAACTCACGCAACTCTATTGGTCCAAACAAAGGGACCAAGTGAACGCGCACAATTCGTTCGTAATTACGGTAGGTGCTGGCCGATCTTTGAATCTTGATCTTTGAATCTTGATCTTTGAATCGAGCCACTCGTGAAGAAAATCTTCAAAACTCAAAGCAAGTTTAGATTCATCGTTACTGATGATCGTTTTGAGATCGAGGCCCAAGGCCTTTGCTCGATTGATCTTTGAGATCATTTCCGCTTTCCAAGTACGCGCATCTGTCTTGCGTTTAAATGTGGGACTGCGTACCCGCTTGCCGTTGATGTAAACGGATTCGCGGTAGGTGGTTTCACCTTTGTTCTGTAGGATTTCCATAAAGCTCCTTTGGTTGGGGAGCTTTTCATCCTTTTTGCCAACTAGTATTCGAATGTCAAAGAGCCTGCCTACTATAGACAAATTTAAATCCATAAAAAGACGAGGAGTGGCAAAAATGAAATTATTTCTCCCCAACATCGTCTTAACCAGCATTTACTTGGCTTCGCTTAATCCACTCTTCCAAATTCTCCTTCGTAAACCGCACCAAACCTGAAAGTTTTACGTAACCAATTTCTTTTCTAAATACTGCTGTTCTGAGTCTCGATATCTTAAGATTTAGAATTTTAGCAGCATCCTCAATAGTAAAAAGTATTTTCTCTGAATTCATAAAACTCCAATTTTCAATTAGTTTTAAAGTGGGATAACCACGCGCCGATTGACCTCATCCTCGTAACAACGTAGAGAGGGGGAGGTCAATCGATAGCGCGTGGAAAATCCCACGATCTTAGTTACTTGAATGCATGTTTAAAAATTAATTGGAATGTATTCCCCCCTCATTACCGTCTTGTTCTACTATCATTGGATTGATGCCAAAAAGCTTCCCGAGAGTGGTTAACTTTCCATCGTGATACACATTAACTTGGAAAATATTGTATTTTCTTCGATAAAGGTTCGGGGAATACATCATCAGGAATTTCTGTTTTTCAAATGAGGAAGTCATTTCTTCGAGAGTCCTGACATAGGTATCAAAGGTTCCCTTGTGCCCAAAGATGAAGAGAGCATTGTTGAAAAAATTGGTCTTTTGATAGTAATTGAATAACTCTCTAATCCTTTCTTTTGATTTTGCTGTAAGTTCTATTTCAAGTGCCATCCGGAAGTCGTTTTTGTGATGTCCTTCAAGATAAGCATCAGGTCTGTGCCCAATCATGGGATTGGATTGCAAGATTTCATGTTCAATCACGACTTTTTTTGAGAAAGGGAAATTGCTAAATAAGTAACCAAGCTCAGAGACAAAAGAGTCATGGTACATATTCACATCATTAACAGGAGTTAGTTGATTAGCTCCAAGTGTCTTAATACCCATTTTGGTGAGGTAAACGTATTTTTCCTTTGAGTTCGGGTCAATAAAACCTTCTAGCAAACCATCTGATTCGAGTTTTGAGATCGTTTTGTAAAAGTTGGAGTTCTTCTCTCTCGTCAAATAAGATGTCTCATTTAAAAATGTGAGGGAGAGAATTTTCCACTTAACTAGAGGTTCAATTAATTGCAAATGGGAAGGATTAAAAAATCTGTTCATATCCATAATAATTCCTTGGTTGTCAGTTAAAAATGCTTTTAGAGGCTGATTCATTTGAAGTTAAGGCCTGTGGCCCAGGCTGTTTTGACTTGTGCTTAATGTTGACGAGGTCAACTCTTTTTGGGGTTCTTTGAATGTAGATACATTGCCCGACTCTTAGTTCTCGAAAAATATTCGCATGCACAATAAATTCTTCTACCTCCCTTTCTGATCCAAATTGGCTGCGTTGATTATTTTCGATGGCAAATGTTTTTTTATAAGTTCTTGTCGTTCCGGCCGTACGAGCAAAAAACTCAGTATGGTCAGGAACGATTTGATTAAAGACAAAGAGGTTATTGGTGTTCTCAAAGACCTGTCTTTTAAAATCAGGTGAGACGCGGTCAAGATCGGAGGGGCACTGGGTAGCATATGTTAGCTCAATACCAGCAGCACGACACTTATTTTGGAGATCAATGAATTGTGCATTGACAGTGCTCGAAAGTTCATCAAAGAAAAGAGAAATAGGAAGTTCTAATGGATTTTCAAGGCCTGCGATAATTCCATTAAATGCTTCTTTGCAGTGATTGAGAATACCTCCAAAGTAAAGCTTGTTAAGGGCCATCCCAACACTTCCAATACCAAGGGATGAGATTCCGATATAGATACAGCATTTTTCTAACCGAATTTGTCTAAAGCTTAACGACTCAGCATTAGAACAATTAATAATTTTAGAAAAACTGGAATGAGAAAGAAGGAAAAGTTGGGTGTGTAGTCCTGAAATACTTTTGCGGTCATGATAGCTATCTAAACGCTCTAAGATGCTCTCAAGGGTAATGTCATTACCATTTTGTTCAATTTGTCTTAGGGCCTCTAATAAGGCCCTTTGCGACACAGATTTATAATAAGTCTCCCCCCATTCGAGGGCCCCCATAATGCGATTTGAAATTTCTTGAATATCACCCTCGATGAGAGGATTAAAAAGATTGGTCTGCTCGATAGTATTACTTATGATTCGAGCTTGTTTGCCATACTTGAGACATAGACTTTTAAATTCTTCAATACTACTTCGACTAGGCTTTGGATCAAATATGATCGCTGGCTTTCCTTCCCGCAGTGATTTCTCTACGAGATGTCCCATGCAAACACTTTTCCCCATCCCAGTTGAGCCGATGATACCTGTATGTTTGGCCGTGTTGATTTCACTAAAAAGTAAAGGTCGCTTCCGATTAATAGAACGACCAATGACTTCCTCGCTATCCGATTGTTTTGCAGAGTAAACAAGTCGATTTTTGATAGGTGAATTGCGGTAAATTTTTTTAACTCTTTCGAGATAGGCATCCCAGCATGATCGACCCAAATAAACTATCAGCCTTCCAATAACCTCAATAAATGCCTGAAATATCTCCATAAATACTTCAGAAATGGGAGTGACAATATCAAGCTGACTGCTCTGATTTTGGTTGTTTTGACGATTCAAAATGGCCTCCTTGAATGTTTGAGGAGCGCAAGATAGTGAGTTAAGAAAAATTTAACAAGGGCAAAGCTAATTAATTTCAACAATTTACCGACCAGTTTGAAAATCAATATGAAATCTCACGTTGAATTTCAGCGTGAATAAAACAAAAACGCATTATCGAATACTTTTGTTGTGAGTGGGATTTTGTTTTTTGTTATTGAGGAAATTATTTAATGGCCCCAAAAGAATCTGTTGATCAAATTTTGAAAGATATTGTTGTAAAAGCAGCAAAAGAATATCTTGATGCCCCAATCCCTGAGGACAAAAAGCATCTTCCCAAAATGAATACGCAGAAAAATATTGCAGACAAAACAGGAATTAATCAGACAACTCTCGGTCGATATCTTAATCCAAATGAAGTTGGAAGTACGCCAAGCTTAGTTGAGGCCATGGAAATTCTAAGAGTCATGGACAAAAGATCTGCATTGCTTGAATTTCCCAAAAGATCAAGCTGTCATGCCGCTAAATTCATTAAGGATCATTACGCCGACTATATTTCCAGCCATCAAATTGAGGCAGAAGCACTTGATGTAAATGAAGAGGCTCCTCTTGCAAGTGATGTTCTGAAAATTATCAATGAGCATCAGGACCGATTTGATAAAAAATTACTTAGAGTTTCTATTGTACTTATTGCTGCTGTTACGATTACGAGTCTTTACAATGACTATAAAACTTTAAAAAGAATGGATGAATTGAGGTCGAGTATCAATATGTTGATAAACGAAATTGAAAAAGAAACTCCAAGGAACCCATAAATAATGCATGAGAGAATCAAATGATAGAATTGAAGGATAAAGTTGAGCTGTGTTTTAAAAAGCTCAAATCATACTACTATTTTGATAATAGTAATTTGGAAATAAGAGACAATATCATAGCTTATGAAAGTGATAACTTAGAACAACATCTGAGTGAGTTCACTGCAGCAATTTTAAGGGGCGATGATGCCTTTTTTGAAAAATTGCTTAGTCAAATTAGTTTCAGCGTAGTTCCGAAAACAATTCAATCCCCTAAGGCAATGCTTTCAGATAAGCAAAACTATTATATAAATAGAGTTGCAGATGAAACGGAAATTCAAATAACACATGTAAATTTGTTTATAAAATGTTCTATAGAGCTACACCTCATATCCTCTCTCTTTTTACAAGAAATAGGACCAAGACTCGAAAAGAAAATTTCGCCAAGAAGTTTTGGAAACAGGCTTGATTTAGATGAAAATTACAACTTTCAAGGGACCAATAAGTTGTTTAAGCCATATTTTCAAGAATATAGGATGTGGAGAGATCGATGCATTCAAACATCGCAAGATTCAATAGAGAAAAAGAATAATATATCAATACTAAATTTAGATTTGAAATCTTTTTATTATAACTGCGATTTTGATTTAGATGGAATTCTTCAATATGCAGAAGATAGTGTCGAAAAATACATAGTTAAAATATTAAAAAAAATGCATTCCGAGTACAATAAAAGAATTGGAAATCCAAGAAAAAGTTTTCCAATTGGTTTGTTGTCATCAGCAGTCCTTGCGAATTATTTCATGACTGAGTTTGATGATGAAGTTATCGCAAAATTAAATCCTATATATTATGGAAGATATGTTGATGATATATTGATTGCGCTTTGTATTGGAAAAATTCCTGAGCACGAGCAAAGAGTTGTTGAAAAATTTTTAGATGATGTGTTTGTAAAAAACAAAATATTTAGGAAAGCAAAGAAAAAAGGAAAAAATAAAAATGCAGATTACGTAATTTCTCTTAAAAAATATGAAACATCTAACCTTGTAATACAGCAAGAGAAAGCACTTGTTCATTTCTTTGATTCAAGAGGATCTCGAGCCTTGTTAGAGAAATTTATAGAGGCTGTTAAAAGAAACTCAAGTGAATTTAGATTTTTACCAGATGACTATAGAGATTTCTCTTTTGATGAGAGTTCTCATTCATTGATATATAAAGACTCAAGTAATTCTTATCGAAATATTAGGGAGTATTCTGCAAGTAAATTTGCAGTGTCTAAATTTTTCGCCAAATTTAATATGCTTTCGGGGCTCACAAATAGGATAGAAAATAAAGACGAACAATCATTTGAAGAAATTATGAATTTTTTTAGAATGGGTTCTGCTGTTGATTTATTTGTCTTTTGGGAAAAGGCATTTACTACATTTGTATTAAACTCTTGCTACGAGAATATAGTACTGCTTGTTAAGCAAATTGTTATGGCCATTGATCGAATACGCGTTCCTAGTGATGTTGTGGTAGGTGGACTTAGCGCAAAACTTGTATCGGCCAAAATGGTCAAAGAATTTTTAAAATCACATCTCCGCTTTAGTCTGATTCAAGCGACTTCATTGAACGTTGAGATAATTTCACATATTGATCAAGATTTGAAGGAGTTGGGTATCGATGAAATCGGAAAAACTGCAAGATTAATGGTACGCGGGCATTATATTAGACATCACCTTTCTCTCTTTCCGGTTTTAAATTTTTTAAAACCACTTTCAAACTTAGACTTTAACTATGTCGATAGGGACGTTAATGCGGCCTTAAGGATGGTGTCTAATCTTGATTTAAAAATTTCAAAAAAAATATGGTCTGATTACATAATTCCAAGATTTGTTCATTATAGCGACATTCAATTCCTAGGATTGATGATTGAAATCGTAAATATTTCAAAAAATGATAAAAATGGAAAAAATATCAGATCAAAAGCGATATCTATATTTGCTAGATATTCATTTGTAAAATTAAACTATTCAAATAATTCGGAATCAATTAAGAAGCTGCTACCAAAAGTTAAATTAAAAAAACTCATACTACCTCAGATAAATTCAAAAGGAGCAGAATATCGATTATATGAACATCAATTAGGACAGAAAAGAGTAGATAAAAATACCAAGTTTGGACTGGTAAATTTAAAGATTGATGAAGTTCAGCTCTTAGAAAATCTTTTAAATAAACCAGTTTTAAGCGATGAAAAATATTTTGAATTTTCAAAAATACTGAATGAATCTAATCGAAACCGATGTGATTATACTGTTTTTCCAGAATGCTCAACCCCCTTGAGCTGGCTTCCATTATTCGTTAACGAATCCCGTCGCAAGCAAATTTCCTACATGTTAGGTATAGAGCATTTCGAATTCAATGGAATGGTTTTTAACTTGATGGTGTCAGTATTAAATTTTGAAGTAGAGCATTACAATAACTCGTATCTTATTTTCCGACTCAAAAATTATCCATCTTACGAAGAGAAAAGACAAATTGAAGGCCATTCAAAGAATATAGGTACTAACGTTAATTTTTTAAAACTTGCAGAGCCTAAAATCCCTCACTTTGATTACATAATTCACAACAGCTTGCACTTCGCAACATTTAACTGTTTTGAGCTTGCAGATATACAGGCAAGATCTATATTTAAGTCATATGTAGATTTTATAGTTTCAATTGAGAATAACATGGATACAAAATATTTTTCGTCTATTGTAGATTCGGCTTGTAGAGATTTGCATGTTTATATAGTCCAAGTAAATAATTCAAAATGGGGCGATTCCAGAATAACTTCTCCTTCTAAAAGTGAGTTGAAAGATATTGTGAAATTGAAGGGAGGGGATAATGTTTATTTGGTAATAGATGAAATTAATATTCTGGGATTAAGAAAATTCCAATATCTTAATTACGAACTGCAAAGGGAGGAAGGAAAATTTAAACCGACGCCACCGGGTTTTATTAGAATACTTAGAAAGAAGTACGCTTAGAAATAATTTCTGGACCAAATCTGGACTAATCCATGAAAAAATCGAAAGTAGTCGGCAAAAATGGACAAAAAGCTCAGTGTTGTTAATATAATAATATTAGATGCTTAGATTAATTGATTGAGGTTTGATTTTGCCTGTAGTGTCGAATTTGGCTCTCCTCTCCTGGGCACCAAATCTTATCTTTCTAGAAACTCCCGATGGGAGTATTTCAAAAAATAAAAAGTGACATTATCTTGTTGAATTTATTGCATTTTTTCTCGTCACGCCTTCCCAAAAACGCTGTAGACGATCTATCAATGTAATCTTTTCAGAAGAGCTTACAAATTACATAAAAAATGACACAATGCGGCAGATTGAAAAATGTAACGAATTATATGGAGTCTTCTATGAAAAAATTATTATTTTTATTCATTATTCTAAATTCTTTTTCTGTATTTGCAGGAATAGATTTGAAGTTGAACCTAAATGCAAAAATTGAAGATTACAGTGCTAATGATGATATTGAAGTGATCCTTTTCAAGCCATACTGGAAATGCGGACCATGCGCACTTTACGAATTTATTGCAGCAGAAAGTAATCAATCTGAGATTTTTGATGCAAGTACTTGGCTGGGAAAGATCTTTAGTGACGAAGTTAATTTTAAGTCAGCAACTATTGATGATATCACTGCTGAAGAACTCGGTTTAACAGGTTATCCGACTACAGTTATTTATAAAGAAGGGAAATATGTCGGACATGTGACGGGAGCAATCACAATTCCTCAAATAGGTGAGGCGTTAGACAAATCTACCAAGAGACATAAGTATGCTCAAAAAGGAAAAAACTTTATGAGAAACTTAGAAAAGTCACTTGCAAGAAGTCGCGTTCAAGAGTTTTAAATAGATTAAGTAACGAACAATTTTTACGGGAGAGGAAGAATGAATATTTTTCCTTTCCCTGACTCGAATTTTATCGAACATACATTATCTAAGTTATCTCAAAAATTATTCTCACTATCACATTTTTACACCCCTACTTGTTCCGAATCATGGGGTACGCTATCGTCATTGCTCTTAATTAGTCATGATAGAGGGAGCTTATTAATGAAGGCGATTTTTACAACGGGATTATTGCTATTGAGTTTATCAAGTTTTGCAGGTGAAAGGGAAAAGTGCTTTAACTTGGCCCAGCAAGATGTGAGTGCCGGTGGCTTAAATTTAAATGTATATGCGGCGGAAGATCTGTGCGCTGATGCCACAAATGCTCAGGCCGTGATCGAGTGTTATCGAATTTCAAACATCGACGAAGATGGATTGGGATTGAATCTCTTTGCTGCCACCGACCTATGTACTAAAGCAACAAAAGCGAAAGAAGTGACGAGTTGCTATCGTCAAGCCAATCTTTCTAGCGAAGATGGTGGTTTAGGCTTAAACTTAAATGCCTCTACCGATTTATGTCTTCAGGTCGAGAATGCCAAAAAAATAATCAAGTGCTTCAAGAAAGTGACAGAAGATGGGGCAAATTTAAATGCTGCCACCAGCTTTTGTCGATCAAGGATGTAATATCCCCAAAAAGTATCACGCACTTTTAGGTCTTATCCATTTATCGATCTCCTCTCTTGAAGAGATGACGTTCGAGATAAGACCTAATTTTAGTGCTTCGTCCGCGCTTAGTGAGTAATCTCTATCCATCATTTCTTCAAAATCTTGAATTGGAGTTCCAGTTCTGTCTGCGTAAAGCTTGTGTATTTTATTTTTGAGTTCCATTATTCTTTTTGCATGAATTTTTATATCGGAAGCTGGCCCTTGAATCGTCCCTCCAATTAAGGGCTGATGAATAAGGATGTGAGCATTAGGAAATGCTAAGCGATTATGTTTTTCAGCTGCCAAAGCAATAACAGAGGCCATGCTTGCGGCCATACCACTGACGATCGTCACGACTTCAGGTTTTATGAATTGAATTGTGTCGTATATCGAAAATCCGGAATCAACTTCGCCGCCAGGAGAATTAACCCATAAAAGAATGGGAGCTTTTTGATCCTTCTCCTCAAGTGAGAGAAGTTCTCGATTTACTCTATAGGCAAGCTCGTCATTAACCACTCCAGAGAGAAAAACGACTCTGGAGTCGTAGAGTTTCTGATCAATCGGTGTGAAAGATATATTGCGTTCTAGTTCATTGTTGGTTTTCTCTGTCACGTTTAGTCCTCCTTACTTTTTTTTAAAAATATTAGAAGACAAGAGAGAGGAAGACAGTATGTAAAGTTTTTACACTATATGCGTCAACGTGTTCTTGAAAGCGCTTGTCTAAGAGTATTGATTATCTTTTACAAAGGCTTTTTTTGAAGCACCGTTTAAACGAATTGATCCAGGAGAGTTTTGTTTGGCCTTTTAGTGAAAAAAGGGCAGAATAGCGGTATCTCAACTCGGAGCCAAATTCCCCATGAAAGACAAAAAGATTATTACTCTTCAGCAAGGGCCGGAAAAGGCACTTCTCATTTCTATACGCACGCAAAAAGTTACTGATGAAGAAGCTGAAGAATCATTGCGTGAGCTGGGACGTCTTGTGACGACGCTAGGATTTCAAGTGCTCGCCAGTGAGTCGCAGAGAATGGCCAAGAGTACCGGCGGTTCCGTTCTTGGTGAAGGGAAGCTCAAAGAATTAGAAAAATATACTAAAGACGGCGAAGAACTCGCTGATCTCGTGATCTTTGATTGCGAACTCACTCCTTCGCAAATTCGCAATGTCGAAGATGCCCTTGGGGTTCAAGTGATGGATCGCACTGGTGTCATTATTGAAATTTTCAGTCGTCATGCCAAAACTCGAGCCGCACTTCTCCAAGTTGAAATTGCCAGGTTGAATTATTTGGCCCCACGCCTACGTGAAAAAAAGAAAATAGGCGATAAACAACATTTTGCAGGTCGTGGAGCAGGTGAGAGTCAAATTGAACTCGATCGCAGACGTATTCGCGATCGCAAGGCCGAACTCAAGCAAGAATTAGAAGAAGTTCAGCGTGAACAAGACAATCGTCGTTCACGTCGAGAAGAGCAGATGAGCGTGGTACTTGTGGGCTATACCAACGCCGGCAAGTCATCAACCATGCGAGCGCTTACCGGCAGTGATGTCTTGGTCGAAAATAAGCTTTTCGCGACTCTTGATACGACAGTGCGAGCTCTGCAACCGGAAACTCATCCTCGCATTTTAGTTTCTGATACTGTGGGCTTTATTAATAAGCTTCCCCATGATCTTGTGGCATCATTTCGCTCAACACTAGAAGAAGCACGCCACGCTTCGATATTGCTTTACGTAGTCGATGCCTCAGACCCTTCTTTTCGCGATCAGCTAGCTGTAGTGAATGAAGTACTTGAGGAAGTTGGAGTTGAAGGAATTCATAAACAACTTATTTTAAATAAGTCCGATTGTCTGACGATTGAACAGAAAGAAAATTTAATGATTGAATTTCCAGAGGCCATGATGATGTCCGCCAAAAATGAAGCAGATATAAAAAAACTTTATCAATGGATTGTACAGTTCTTTGACCAAAAAATGATTCAAGATGAGTTCTTCGTTCCTTATGGCCAGCAAGGAGTCATAGGGGACATTCATACCAATACTAAAGTCATTAAAGAAGAATGTGATAATGAAGGAACTCATTTTATCGTTCGATCGACTTCGAGTCATCTAGAGCGGCTTAGAAAAATACTTAGATCTTAATCAGCTTGAGCTGTGAATGATTCTCTAATATGACCAAGAAATTCATCGAGTTGAGTATTATATGAATTTGAAATCTCTTCAAAAATTGCATTAAGTTTTATACTCGGAGAAGGAGAATTGATAATTCTTAAGGCGACTTCTTCCGCTGTAATAAAAATTTTCGTAAGAATTCCAATCTGAGCATTAAGACTTTGACTAAAACCTTGCCCCGATGCTACTCCATGATGCTGCTTGATGATCTTCAGAGTCTCCTCAGGGATTTCTTTGATTTTACTTAAAATTTCATTCGCCCGACTAGCATGAGTATCAACATCCTTTCCATCTTCTTTAGAAAGCAAACTCATATTAAATTCTTCATTTGATCGAATAGAAATGAGCGATTCATTTTGAAGCGAATAATCATTAAAAAAGCAGGCGACTTGCAATGAATTCATCATGTGCGAATCAATATAACTTTCTTTGCTTGCAATGATTTGGCAAAAGACGGCAGTCATAAATGATTTTCGATAGCGAAGCGAACCAGGTGTTTTATAGATACTATTTATAACTGCACCTAAACTTTTGGACGTTTTGAGTTCTTGATTAATTTTACTAATAGAGCTATTCGCAATTTGTAAAACAGCTTTGTTTAAACCTAAAAACTCTAAGTTCTCTAATATAACACTTTCGACTTTTGCTTGATCTGGGCAATCTTCCAAGGAATGTGAGAGGATTTTCTTAAAACGAGAATTTATTTCATCAACTGCTTTTTTGCCATCCTCTTTCTTTACATAAGCTTTCTTAGCCCCTTTCACGATATAACTATCAATTTTAGCAAAATCAACATCATCATTTAGTTTAAAAACTTTGAGGTAATCATTAAGATTTCCTTTTTTGATTTTGAGATAAAAATCACAAGGAAATTTTTCAATTAATTTTAGGAGAGAGAAAGGAATAGTAAAATAGCTTCTTTGGACCATGGGGGGAGCTTTTTCTGTTCCATCTTTGTTGATGAGGCTAATAACTGTTTTTGTTACGATATCAACAGGAGAAGTGGAAGCCAGATAGGTAACAAATTCTTCTGGAGGTTGTCCTGTTTGCTCCAAGACAATCACCTTGCAGTCGTATTTCTCCGTTTTGATTTCATTTATAATTCTTGTCGCTGTCTCTTCTTTTCCTGTTTTCGCGCGACAGATAACAATTCTAATATCTGGAAGAATCTCCATCAGTGCGATGGCCTCAGAGGCATTATCTTTAGGCATGATCTTCATAGGCAATTTGCTGCTGATATTAATTTGCAGCATATTTTGTAATGTCTGATCAGTTTCAATAATGATAATCATTAAGCACTCATTGAATCGAGGGAGCTGCCTGGAGTTACATCAGGATAAATTTGAGAATAGCTCCTCACCTCTGTTGGTGATAAACGTCTCCAAATAAGAGAGCGTGTGAGTTGCGTAGATGAATCTAATCCTGCAGCCGCAATCAATTCGGCAACCGCTTCAAGAGTATGTTGATGGAAATGAGACACTCTTTTAAACTTATCAGTAACAACGAGTCCCTTAAATAGATGGGGAGCTTGAGTCGCAACACCAGTTGGACAATGATTTGAGTTACACGTTAATGCTTGAATACAGCCAAGGGCCAGCATCATTCCTCGGGCTGAATTACACATATCAGCTCCTAGTGCCATTGTTCGCACAATATCAAATCCTGTGAGGATTTTTCCAGAGGCAATAACCTTAATTTCACTTCTCAAATTATAGGCCTTAAGAAGATCAACTACTTTTACTAGCCCATCCCTTAAAGGCGTGCCAACAAAGTTTGAGAATTCAAGTGGTGCCGCACCTGTTCCTCCTTCGCCTCCATCAACGGTGATAAAGTCGGGAAGAATTTGAGTTTTTACCATGGCCTTACAAATGTCTTGAAATTCTTCTGGCTGACCGAGACAGAGTTTGAATCCAACGGGTTTTCCACCAGAGAGGTCTCTCAATTGTTTTACAAATTGCAATAATCCTTCAGCACCGCTAAAGGCAGTATGACATGAAGGTGAGTGAACAGAAGTGTGAGGTTTAACCAGTCTAATTTTGGCAATTTCTGGTGTGTTCTTTTCTTTCGGAAGAATGCCTCCATGACCTGGCTTTGCCCCTTGAGATAATTTGATTTCTATCATTTTGACATTCGGGAGGTGAGCGCGTTCTTTAAATGCTTCAGGAAGGAAATTACCTAGATCATCGCGACAACCAAAATAGCCGGTACCAATTTGCCAAATAAGGTCGCCACCATGTTTGAGGTGATAGGGAGAAATTCCACCTTCGCCTGTGTTATGAGAAAAACCACCGTCTTTTGCACCCCAGTTCAGTGATTCAATGGCCGTGGGACTTAGGGCCCCAAAACTCATGGCCGAAATATTGAGAATACTAGCA
Organism: Bdellovibrio sp. CG22_combo_CG10-13_8_21_14_all_39_27; assembly: GCA_002786715.1. Taxonomy (GTDB): domain Bacteria; phylum Bdellovibrionota; class Bacteriovoracia; order Bacteriovoracales; family Bacteriovoracaceae; genus 21-14-all-39-27. The sequence goes on along the minus strand of PCTW01000039.1, from coordinate 160,633 downwards.
TTATAAGGTTGTTTGCAATCACGTCCCCCAACGACAATACGCAATTTGCTTGTATCAAGATTCCTTAAGTCTTTTGGATAAATAGAGTGATTAATCCATTCGTAGCCAGGTTGATAAACATCTAATTGCGTACCAAATGGAGTAGAAGATAATTGTTCTTTTGCTCTCTGATAAACGACGGAGCGGTATATTCTACTGATAGGAGTTCCATCGGTATCAGATTCAATAAAGTACTGATATATTTTTGGTCGAAGAATTTCCATGATGTAGCGGCCTCGACCTAGGATCGGGTAATTTCGAAGAAGTGTTCTCGAAGTTTGCTTGGCCTCAAACATTCCCCATGCAAAAGTGGGTAACGTAAAAAGGAAAGTCCATGCGAATGGGTGATAATACCAACTTTCTACTGCTTGTAGGGTTAGAACAATAAATGAAATCCAATAAAACTGTTTTCGCATAAAATTCCTTTTAAATTTTGTTATTCTATTTTACTTCGAAAGCTGTAAAATCAACTTGATAGGAAAAAGAAGCCGGGCAATCAAGGAATGCGATTTGAATAATAAAGTTGAAAAGACAGTTATTATGAGTGGCGGGGGATCTGGCGGTCATGTGGTGCCCGCTTTAACAGTGATAAAGTCGCTGCCTACAGATGTGAAAATAGTCTACATCGGCTCTGAGAAGGGGATTGAGAGAGAACTTACTCAACAAAGAGTAAGCGAGTATTTTCCTATTCGTACAGGAAAGTTGAGACGATACATATCAATAGAGAATCTTAAAGATATATTTCGTGTGCTAATGGGAATAGTTGATGCTTTTAAGTGTATTAATAAATTCCCGAAAAGTGCAGTTATCTTCACATTTGGTGGTTTCGTTACCGTTCCAGTTGTTGTCGCTGGACGACTATTGGGCCGCAAGGTTTTCGTTCATGAGCAAACAACCAGAGTTGGCCTTGCTAATCGAATCGCTGGATTTTTTGCAACGAAAGTCTTTGTTTCATTTAAGTCTTCTCTTGAATTTTTTTCTGCCAAGAAAGTTGTCTATTCTGGATATCCTATAAGACCAGAGATTTATCAGGCACCCAAGAATGTGAAAATTAAGAATACTGATCTAAATAGTGTCTCTCGACCAATTCTTTTTATAACTGGTGGGGGAAATGGGGCAAAGCTGCTCAATGAACTTGTTCGAAATTCACTGGAAGAATTAAAAAAGAAATATTTTATCGTTCATCAAGTAGGTAAAAATTTTGAAGCCGAATATACAAAATGGGAAGATGAGAACTATAAAGTCTTTTCTTTTCTCGGGGAAGAAATGATCCCCTTGATGAAGAAAGCACAAATTATTTTGTCTCGTTCTGGGGCAGGAACAGTAGCAGAGATTATGTCACTTAAAAAGCGCAGCATTTTTATTCCCCTTAAGATTGCTCAGAAAAATGAACAATATCATAATGCCATCGAAGCTCAGCAATTATTAGGTTCATTAGTCGTAACTGAGGATCAATGTAAAGAGAAGAGTCTTCTGGAAATCATTTCAGATTTTGAGAAAAGTTCTCAAAAAGAAATAATCTCGAATGATGTTATTGATGGAAGGGAATTTATGGTTTCAGAAATTCTAAAATGTTTTGAGTAAAGAAAGCGTTCCGAGATAGGCCCTATCTGTCCATTCGCCTTTGAGATCCATTGACCATTCATTCGCCATGTAAAAGCGTGATTGGGGTCCAAGACTCCAAGTTTCTTGGAAGCGATCATTAACAAATCTTCTTTTATAGTCAGCCAGTAAACCAAAACTCGCTTTATTTAAGATTTGGTAGCGCCAAAAAAGTTCGGGCCCAAGTCCTATGCGATAATTATGAGGTCCATAATCCTTGGCCGCATCCACTTCAGTTGCGATAAGAAGAGAGAGAATATGATTCATTTTCGAGCGCGAAATTCCTACGCCAAGTGAAGTATGGGCGACTTGGCAAGCATCGCAGGATCGATCCTCAATTGTTCGAAGGCCTAGTTTAAAGCGCCAGCTCATCGCTCTAAAAAACTCCCTAAAATCGGCCAGAGACTGAACATTGAGAAGATAGGCTTCTTGAAATCTCCATTGGTGAGGAGCTTTCTTTTTGTCTGCATAATAACGAAGCTTAAACCGACCCATCTCCATCGTGGCCAGTGGGTTTTGTCCTATCAGCGAATCAAAAAAATCATGGAGGGCAAAGCGAAATTCGAAATCAAAGAAGTTTTTACGAGTTTCATGATAACCAATACCCGCACTTAAACGTCTTGAGCCATGGCCTAGAAGAGGATTTTCTAAAGAGGGTGTTTCCCCAATCAGTTTTTGGCTTGGAGTTGAAATTTGGCTTCTTGCAATTAAAAATTGATTCTTCTTTTGCAGAGTCTCGTTATCTTCTTTAGTTATGGCTTTTGAATTCTTGTAATCCCACATATCAATAAAGGTATCGAGAAGTTTAGCCTTGTGTTGAATGTCTGAGATGGAATCAAAAATCTTAATATCATTTTGGTCGTAGGCTTTCTGAAGGAGATCTTTGTCTTCAGAAGAAAGTGATGAAAGTCTTTTTTCAAAAACTTTTCTCTTACTAGGACGATAATGAACTTTCTTTATGAGCCCTGGAACTTGCGCCACCGATTTCAAAGTATCAACAGGAATAACAAAATGCGGAGTTCTTTCAACTAAACGCCAATTGGGATCTGCCACATCAAGCAGGGCGAGCATGAAGTAAGAGCAATTGGCCGTTAAATAATAGTAAGGTACTGGAACTTGTCCCAACTCCCATGAATGGGCGATGATCATATCGAGTTGATCATTGGTGATGTTGAGTTCGTAACTCCAAAGGTCGCGAGATTCATGATCGTTGTATTCTCGAACTTTGTAAAAGTGGGGGAGTGAAGCAAACTCACCATTGAATCCACCAGTGAGTCCCATGATGGCATAAATCATGGCGTTGCTTGAAGTTACGACTGCTGCGTAATTAAGTGAATAATCGAGCAATTCATATGACTCTTCTTTGTCTGGGTTTTTGAGAAAACGCAAAAAGGTGTGTCCAAAAGCAGAAGCTGGTGTGTCTAAAAAATAAGATGAGAAAACCAAGGCGACACCTTTAGCTTCCATTTTATCTTTGTAGTATTGAAGCTTAGGGCAATTGACTTTAATTTCACGGTTAAGTTTTTTCTTTAGATACAAATAACGGGCTGGAAAACGACAAGCAGGATGTTGATCAGATATCCCACTATAGGGATCAATAAAGAAAGCCTTGATCGTGGCCGCGAGCTCTGATTGAGCATCTGTTCGCCCTTCGCTTGATAAATAATAACGAGAGTCACCGATTTCACTTTTAGTGCCGAACATTCCACTGCGATAGTGAAGAAGATTGAGCCATGTCTTATCTTGAGCGAGATTAAGTTCTGCAGCTTTTTGAAGAAGCTCATTGGCACTGGCCATTGAGGAGAAAGTGAAGAGCGCTAGAAAAAGAAAACCCCTGATCATAATGGATATTATCCTATGTGATCAGGGGTGAATGTTCAAATCAATTACTGATTAGATACAAGCTTTTTGGTTACGAACCAATGATGAGATTGCTCCATCAATTTGCTCAGCAGATACTGCTTGAGAAGGGAAAATTGATTGGTAGTTCTTTTGAAGAACTGGAGCTACTGAAGAAGCATTTGAACAACCATACATTTTTGTAAGAGTTGTTAAAGCTTCACCTTGTCCACGAGCAATGTCGTTTTGAAGAGCAACTTTGTTAGCTTCGATAAATACTGTAGAAGCACGACCAGACTTGTCGAGTTCACAGTTAGATGTACCTGAAGTCATACCAAAAGTTTGGTTAGCTGAAAGACCGTTAGTTGTTGCACCAAGTACTTGGTGAACAAGGCTAGATCCGTCTGTAAAAAGAGTTGAACCTAGACCACAACCTTGAGCTTGGTAGCCTTTGGCCATAACTGATCCTGAAACGATAGCGAGCGCAGCTGCAAATAGGACTTTCTTCATGTGTTCCTCCGTGAAAGAATGAAAGTAATTGTTGGAGAATGTTAACAGGACATTAGAATACCATCAACAAGATTTAAGGAGAGCAATATGGTCAAAAACGAATCGCTCAACATTACGGCTTTGCAAAAAAAAATTCAGCAATTCGCCACCGATCGCGACTGGCAGCAATTTCATACTCCTAAAAATATCGCCATGGCCTTAACAGTTGAAGCTGCTGAGTTGCTCGAGCTCTTTCAATGGTTAACCCCAGAGGAGTCATTGTCGATGCAAAATGATGCAAAGTGGAAAGAGCGTGTGGGGGAAGAAATGTCGGATGTGCTTTTGTATTTATTTAGAATGGCCGATCATTTGAATATCAATTTGCCAGAAGCGATTGAGAGTAAAATGGAAAAAAATGCAAAAAAATACCCCGCAGAGTTAGTACGGGGTAAGTCTAAAAAGTATTCTGAATATTAGGTGTTAGTTACATTTCTCCACGCCTTGAAGTCCGTCACGGAGTCCCTCGTCGCGTGCTTTTACAAACCATACTGAAAGGAGAGCTTTTGAGAATTTCTCGCCTTCAATTGATCCCTTCTGTTTGTTCTTGATATCAACTTCAACACCTTTGTCTGTGAAAGTGAGCACGATTTCATCGTTCTTGTTCACATCTTCCATCATGCCAACAAATTGATCAATTTGAGCTTGAAGCATGTTGCGAGTGTTGAATTCGACTGCTGCTTCAAATCCTTCAACCCAACCTTCTTTTAGTTTTTTACCATCTACATCGCGAACGAAATGCATGCGTAAATATTTGGGATAAGGTTGACTTAAAATATCATCGGCATCAGTTGTTTTTTTGCTGAGGTAGAGACCTCCAACATAAACCTTAACTTTGAGCCAAGTGGCTTTACGAGTACCCATACCATTGAGCACCAAATCTTTTGATTTGATGTTAACAGAATCTGGCATCGTGACATCATTACAAGTTGCCGACCAAAGTTTCTGAGAAAGGAGGAGCGAAATAATTAAAAGAGCAAATCTCATAAATACTCCTAAGTTACTTTCTGATAACTGAACGCTTGTTAGCTTCCAATTCCTTTTTACGTACGCGTACGTTCTCTGGTGTTACCTCAACCAATTCATCATCATCAATCCAATCCATGGCCCATTCTAGTGAGCGAGGTGGAACTGGAGGGAGGATAATGTTTTCGTCCTTACCTGCTGTACGAACGTTAGTGAGCTGCTTTTCTCGAACAGCGTTGATAGTGAGGTCGTTTGTTTTGTTGTGCTCTCCAACAACCTGTCCAGCATAGCATTGCTCTCCAGGAAGAACGAAAAGCTTACCGTTATTTAAGAGGTTGAAGAGAGCATAACCTGTGATCTTTCCAGAGCTCGAAGCAATCAGCGCACCATTGGTACGAGAGAGCATGTCTCCAGCATAGGGACGATAGCCTAAATACTCAGAAGACATAATGCCTTCTCCTCGAGTATCTGTTAAAAATTGAGAACGGTAACCAATCAAACCACGTGAAGGAATAATAAATTCCAAACGAGTACGGTCATCACTGATTGGCATCATGGCTTCCATGATTCCTTTTCGTTGTGAAAGCTTTTCAGTAATCGCACCTGTTGCGACTTGAGGAAGATCCATAACCACTTTTTCATATGGTTCCATCTTCACTCCGTCTTCACCCGTTACATAAATAACTTCCGGACGAGAAACCATGAACTCAAATCCCTTACGACGAAGTTCTTCGAAAACGATCGCAAGCTGGAGTTCTCCACGACCCTTTAGTTTAAAGATCTTTGGATCATCTGTATTTTCATAACGAAGAGAAACGTTGTGGCGAACAGCATCGAGCAAAAATTCTTCGAGTCTTCTTGAAGTTAAGTATTCGCCTTCTTTTCCTGAAAGTGGAGAAGTGTTTACCGAAACGTTAACGGCAACAGTTGGTGGCTCAACTTCAATACGAGTCAATGGTTCAACTTTGTCGAGTGAGCACAAGCTGTCTCCAATGTCGGCATCAGAAATACCTGCAACAATCACGATTTCACCTGGACCGGCTTCGTCAATTTCAGCAGTTGATAAGCGGTCATAAATTTGAACGTTGGTTACTTTAAAGTTTTTAGTCTTTCCACCTTTTTGAACAAGAGTGAAAGATTGGTTCTTACGAATTTTTCCTCTTTGAATACGACCAACGACCTGTTGACCCAAATAAGTAGAGTAAGTGAGGTTCGTTACAAGAAGTTGAAGTCCGTCACCTTCAGAAACTCTTGGCTCGTGATAGTAGTCAGAAACCATAAAGTCGAGTAGGTCATGAAGATTTGTTGTTTGAACATCTTGTTTCACTGAACACCAACCTGAGCGTCCTGAGGCGTAGAGGAAGGGGATATCAATATCAAAATCGGGAACATCAAGCATTGTGGCAAGTTCAAGAAGAAGGTCTTCAATAAATACTTTTACTTCGTCAATACGGGCATCTGAACGATCAACTTTGTTGATAACAACACCGATCTTGATACCAGCTTCAAGAGCTTTCTGAAGAACGAAACGAGTTTGTGGGAGTGGACCTTCGGCAGCGTCAACGAGAAGTAAAACACCGTCAACCATCATTAGTGATCTTTCTACTTCTCCACCAAAGTCGGCGTGTCCTGGAGTATCGAGAAGATTGATTTTGCAATCTTTCCAATAAATAGCACAGTTTTTAGCACGAATAGTAATTCCGCGTTCTTTTTCAAGTTCGCCAGAGTCCATGGCTCTTTCCGAAATTTGTTCACGTTCTTGAACGCCCATTGATTGCTTGAGGAGTCCGTCTACGAGGGTAGTCTTGCCATGGTCAACGTGGGCAACGACGGCAATGTTTTTGAGTTTTTTAAATGTCTGAGTCATGACTTGAGATTCCTTATGTCTGTGTGCGTTATTTGCAAATGGTTTTCGCCTCTATACTATGCGCTTCTCTCTTTTTTGTAACGGGATATTTAGATTAGATATGATTCAGATACAAGGATTAAGTAAAACTTTCGGCGCCCAAGTCCTCTTTGAGGACGCGACTTTCGTTGTTGGCCCTCGCGAGAGAGTCGGAATCGTTGGGAGAAATGGCTCCGGAAAGTCGACTTTGTTTAATTTAATCAAAGGTTCGATGACACCAGATTCTGGAGAAATCGTTTTTCCAAGGCATTATTCTTGGGGCGCACTAGAGCAACATATTGCTTTTACGTATCCAACAGTGTTGGAAGAGGTCATTGAGTCTCCAGTTGGAATCAAAGAAGATGAATATAAGGCCAAAGAGTTGTTGTTTGGTCTGGGATTTGGCGATGAGGATATGGAACGTGATCCTCGCACTTATTCTGGTGGCTATCAGGTTCGCATCAACCTCGCTCGAGCGCTCTATAAAAACCCAAATCTTCTGCTTTTGGATGAACCAACCAATTATTTAGATATTTTATCCCTCAGATGGCTCAAATCATTTTTGAAACAGTTTGAAGGCGAAGTCTTACTGATTACTCACGATCGTGAATTTATGGATGCCGTTGTGACAGACGTGGTGGGGATTAAGCGTGGAAAAATCAAAAAGATAAAAGGTGATACGGTAAAATTTTATGAACAAGTTTTACTAGAAGAAGCTATTTATGAACAAACTCGCGAAAATTTAGAAAAAAAGAAAAAGGAAATTCAGCAATTCGTCGATCGTTTTAAAGCTAAGGCTTCAAAGGCCAAGCAAGCACAGTCAAGAATGAAGCAACTTGAACGCATGGATTCAATGGATGCACTTGGAGCTGAAGCGAAAATGGGTTTTGGGTTTCATTATAAGGATATCAACGCCAAAACATTGCTCGAAGTAAAAGATTTAAGTTTTGGTTATCCAGGAATGGAACAGCCACTATTTAAAAACCTTACTTTTCATCTTAATAAAGGTGAGTGTCTCGGTGTGATCGGTAAAAATGGTAAAGGCAAGTCTACTCTCATGAGTTGTATTGCGGGAATGCTTGAATCTCAAAGCGGCTATATGCGCTTTCACAACGATGCTCAAGTTGGCTATTTCGGCCAGACTAATATTGAGAGGCTCTCTCCTAACGTCTCAATCAGAGATGAAATTGGAAGTTATAATCCAGATTTAGGAAACTCTGAAGTACGTGCCATTTGTGGCGCCATGATGTTTCAAGGTGATTTGGCCGATAAAAAAATAAGCGTGCTCTCTGGTGGAGAAAAAGCCCGAGTGATGCTTGGAAAAATTTTAGCGCGTCCTTGTAATGTCCTCTTACTTGATGAACCTACCAATCACTTGGATATGGAATCGATTGAATATTTAGCAGATGAGATTAAAAACTTTCCAGGTGTGGTTATCATCGTTACTCACTCTGAGTTACTTTTAAGAAGTTTGGCCACAAAATTGGTCATCTTTCAAAAAGACGGTGCAGAGTTCTTCTATGGTGATTATGAAGATTTTCTTAATCGCGTTGGATGGGAAGATGAACAGCGTGGTCGTAAAAAAAGCAAGAGACCATTAACCGAGAAGGAAATTAAAAAACTTCGCAACGAACTTAATCTTGAAAGAGGGAAACTCTTAAATCCTTTGAAAGAGAAAATAACCGCCTGCGAGGAAGATATCGTTAACGTTGAAGAAGTCTTGAAGAAGTTTGATGAGCTTCTCAATCAAAAAGTGGCCAAAGGTGAAGATGTTTTCGAGGTCACAAAAACAATTGGTCAACTTCACGCAAAAATAGATAAGCGCTTTTCTGAATTAGAAGAAATTCAAATTGAACATGATAAAATCCAAGCTGACTTTGAAGCAAAACTCAAAGAACTCGATTAACCTCTTCTCCAAGCATGAAATCTAGTCAACCATGGCATAACCCAATCTGGTTTATGATTTTGTTTCCAAACTCCGGCCGTGTATTTCAATGATTCGGCCATGGTGGGATAAGGGTGAATAGTGGAGAGAATTTTGTTTAGTCCCAATTTCCATTTAACTGCGAGAGTGAATTCACTGATAAGATCCCCAGCTTGAACCCCGACAATGGTGGCCCCCAGTATTTGATCAGTTCCTGGCCTGGTTAACACTTTGATAAAACCGTGATCAGAGCTGTCTGCGATAGCACGATCGAGATCATCGATTCCATATTTTGTGAGTTCATAGGCGATACCTTTTTCCTTGGCTGCACTTTCAGTTAATCCAACCGTTGCGACTTGAGGATCTGTATAAGTACTCCAAGGAACGGCAGAGTAATCAACTTTGAACTTCTTTAAAAAACCAAATAGGCCATTAACAGCACAATACCAAGCTTGATGACCTGCCATATGGGTGAGCTGATAAGGGCCTGTCACGTCTCCGCAGGCAAAAATATTGGGATAGATCGTTTGAAGGTAATCATTGGTTTCAATGGTGCCATTCTTTCTGAGAGGAATATTAAGTTCCTCTAAGCCAAATCCTTTAGTTCGTGGTCTTCGGCCAATGGCGATTAAGATTTCGTCAAATTCAATTTTTTCAGATCCCGTTGATGTTTCAACAATGAGACTGTGACCCTCAAAGCCGATGGCCTTGGTTGAAGTACGAATGCTCACTCCTTCGTGTTCAAGGGTTTGAGTAATAAGCTTGGAGACATCTTCATCTTCGCGAATCATAATCCGCGGTGACATCTCAACTACGGTGACTTGTGAACCTAAACGAGCAAAGCTTTGCGCCATTTCAAGACCGATCGGCCCTCCCCCTAGTACAACAAAACGTTTTGGAAGTGTTTCCATCTGCCATAAATTTTCAGAGGTGCGATAATTGATTTGTTCAATTCCTTTTAAAGGTGGAACAAAGGGAGAAGCTCCCGTGGCGATGGTGATATTTCTAGTTGTTAAAATTTTTCCATTAACTTGAACTTCCCAGGGAGAAAGTATTTTTGCTTCACCCTCGATACAATCGACGCCAAGTGAAGTATAGCGTGCTCGCGAATCATGGGGTTCGATTTTTTTAATGACATTATGAACGCGATTCATAATTTTTTTAAATTCAAAATCCGTGGTAATTTTTTCAAACCCATACTGAGAGGCTGATTGCTGTAGATGAGCGATACTGGCCGATTTGATAATCGCTTTTGAAGGGACGCATCCTGTATTAAGGCAATCTCCTCCCATCTGATGCTTTTCGATTAAGGCCACTTTCGCCTTTACAGTGGCACTAATATAAGAGGTGACTAAGCCTGCAGCTCCGCCGCCAATGGCGATCATGTCGTAATCAAATTTTGAAGGTTTTTTAAATCGCTTATAAACCTTTCGTGCTTTAAAGGAGTTGATGATTTTTTTGCTGATAATCGGAAGAATTCCTAAGAGAGTAAAGGCCATAAAAAGTTTAGGTGTTAAAATTCCAGAGAGAGATTCAATCTTTGAAAGCTCTACTCCTGCATTGACGTAAACTAAAGTACCTAAGATCATCCCTAGTTGAGAAACGAAAAAATAAGTCAAAAGGCGAATATGAGTTAGGCCCATGGCGAGATTGACTAGGAAGAAAGGAAAAAGTGGAGCTAGGCGGAGAGTAAAGAGATAAAACGCTCCTTCTTTTTCAATGCCTTCATTGATAACTTTTAGCTTGTCAGCAAATTTGGACTGAACCCAATTGCGAAGAAAAAAGCGAGAAATGAGCATGGCCAAAGTCGCACCGAAAGTACTCGCAAAAGAGACGATCACAAAGCCTTTGGCCAGTCCGAATAAAGCTCCGGCCGCAAGAGTAAGAATCGTTGCTCCGGGAAGAGAGACGGCCGTAGAAAGTACATAAACGCCAAAGAAGCCCAATATGAAAAGCAGGGGCTGAACTTGGATTTGCTGTTTGAGAGAGTCAATATTTGATTTTAAAAATTCTAAGGTTAGGAATTGAGTGGCTCCACTTTTGTATATTAAAAATACAGCTAATATAGTTAAAAAAAGAATAAGTCGTTTTTTTGTCATAAATTTCCTTCACAATTTCCGGTTTTACATATGGAGTCGAGCATATCCTTTCTCTTTTTGTCTGTTCTGATCCCTTTGAAAATAAGCTTTAAAGTATGATCTGAATCTATCAGGAAAGTGGAGGGAGTAGCCATTTTTAGCATAAAATGATTTGCATTAAATTGATCCGCAATCGCCAGAGAAGGATCGCTGGCAAATAAATAGCTCATAGGATTCTCTTTCATCCATTTTCGTAATGTCTCAATTGATTCACTTGATATGATAATCATTGTTACTTTTTTTCCTAGTTTTTCTTGCCAGAGTCTGACCTTTTTTAAGTGATTGGTACAAAAGGGACACCACGTTCCCATAATAAAATTGACAACGACTGGACCTGATTTAAGAGTCGAATAAAGGTCGAAAACTTGGCCAGTTACTAAAGTTACTTGAAAGTTATCAATCTTTTGAAACAACTTCATATAAGTCTCTTGGTTATTTGTTCAATAAAGAGGGCATAAATCATAATAGGGATTGGAAGTCCGATAATCGCGCCTAGAAAATAATCTTTAAAGGCAACACCAGACAAGGCAAGCGTATAATTGACAGGAGGAACAGTTTGAAAAACCAGTCTTAAAATAATATTTGTTCGAATAGGATACTGATCCATTTTGGATAATATTTTTTGAACCCACTGATAGGGTATTTTTCTAAAAGCATCTTTTCCCAAAAAACGAATGATGAAAAAACCCACAACGGCCGAAATAATTGCTGCTATCAAGGTCAAAATAAATCCCTGAAGTTTGCCAATTGCTAAAATACAAGCAGCTAAAAAAATCCAACCTGGAATTTGGATAAGATTTCCTAATGTGAAGAGTAGTATATAGACGATCCAAGACCAGACGCCATACTGCGCGAAAATACTTTTTAACGATTCAATGGTGAATTGGCTTCTAAGTCCTGATACTTCAGCAATTGTAACGACTGAAAGAACCAAAACGATTGTAAGAATAAGCCTTAAGTTTTTCATATCTATGAGTGTAGCGGAGCTTTCATTTGTGACAATAAAAAAGGCCCCTTGCGGGGCCTTCTCATTAAAACTGAGCTGTTAGCTCTTATTTGCCTGTTAATGCTCTTAGAAGATCCACTCTTCCAGCACTGGCCAATCTTCCAGAGAAGCGACCAATTGGAGTTACGGTATCCATAAGAAGCTTCTTTAATTCTACTGGAGTTAAAGCGGGATTATTTGCAAGAACTTCAGCGGCAACACCAACAGTTGTTGGGCATGCCATAGATGTTCCTGACATACTTCCATATCTGTTACCTGGAGTTGATGAATAAATGCTTGAACCAGGAGCCGCAATATCTACAGACTTTGATCCGTAGTTTGAAAATCCTGACAATCCGCCAGAGCTTGAAGTTGAAGCAACAACCATTAAGTTGTCACTTTCGTAAGAAGCTGGCCAAGTTTGACGACGATCGATATCAGTTGAGTCATTTCCAGCAGCAGCGATCACGAGTACACCATACTGTTGACCGATATGATCGATAGTATCTTTTACGAGGTTGCCACCTTCGTTTTTTGACTTACCAAAAGAACAATTAATAATCTTGGCACCCATTTTAGCGGCATAAAGGAATGATTCAGCAACATCGATATCTGTTTCATCACCGTTGTTTGGTACAGTTCTAATTCCCATAATCCGAACATTTGAAGCGATACCTGCGATGCCGATGCCGTTGTTTTGTTTGGCACCAATTGTTCCTGAAACGTGAGTTCCGTGAGAGTGAGTATCCATCATGTCTGCGGTTGCATTACCTTGAGAGTCTCTCTTAAGTGTATTGATACCGTGAACGTCATCGATATACCCGTTATTATCGTCATCAATCCCGTTGCCAGCGATTTCGCCTGGGTTAGTCCACATAACATCTTTTAAATCCTCGTGATTGTAGTCGACGCCAGTGTCCACAACGGCCACAATGATTTGCTCGACTGGAGCAGTCGCGTTTTCAGCGTATGTTTTATTAATACTGATTCCGTTATCTGAACGATCATCGAATGACCAAATTTTTGAAACTTTTGGATCATTAAATGGAGATGCATTGCCTTTTTCGAAATCTGGAGTTTCAAGTTTCTCAACTTCTGGAAGTTTTCTTTTTCCAGCGTGAACTTCATCTTCAATATAAACAGTGTTGCTCATATCTTGGAATTGTTGCTTTAGAGCTTCAGCGTTTTGTGTATAGAGCACATAAGTTGAACCAAAAAAGTGTTGAGCACGAATAATTGAAGAAAGCTTCGGAAGTTCCATTCCTGACTTTAATTTTACAACTAAACGTTCTGGTGACTGGGCGTAACTTGCAAGGGAAAAAAGAGCGAGACCGGTCAGAATCATTTTTTTCATCGTCAAATCCTTTTGAGCGAGTTTTTAAGAATAGACTATTCTAAGAAGGGAGAGACGAGCTGAAAATGAGGGAGAGCATAGTGAGAGTATTTGTTATCGCGACCGAGCTATTTGATCAGACTTCCCTGAGTTTTCGGTAAGTTTTAATCCCAAGCATGAGCAGTCCACTGATTAAGATCAACCCGATTAATCCGTAGGTCATATCCAGAACGTTCTTGAGCACGACAAGAAAGACAATTCCGATCAAGAATAAGGTTGAGACCTCATTCCATATTCGAAGTTGATGACTACTCCAACGAAAATGGCCAACTTTGATTTGATTTAAAAGTTTTCCACAATACCAGTGATAAACATAAAGCAGGACGACAAGGGCAAGTTTGACGATCAGCCATGGGTGATCGGCAAGAGGGAAAAAACTATGGATCATGGAAAGTCCAAAGATCCCAGTCAGTATTGCTGATGGCCAGGTGATTCCGTACCAAAGCCTTCGTTCCATAATGAGAAACTGCTCACTGAGAATCTTTTTCTCGAGCTCGGGCTTTTGCTGGGCTTCGGTGTGATAGATGAATAGCCGTGGAATATAAAAAAGGCCTGCGAACCAAGTTACAACGAAAATGATATGAATCGCTTTAAAATAGAAATAGCCCATGGCCCATCCTAATCAAATTTCAGGGAGTTGGATAGGAATGTCCTTTTTGAAAATTAAAAATTAACTTTTTTAATTATTTTTCTTGAAAATATTAATTTTAATAATTAAATTAGCAAAAAACATAAGGAATACTATGCCTCAAGATTGGAAAAATTTAGTTGAACTGGTTGGGCAGAAGCCATTTTTAGTTGAAAGAGTGAGACTCTCTGAGTCAAAAATTGCGATTGAAGGTGAGTTTGAACTCCCACCCTTGATTCGCCTGAATAGTGATGACCAAGTTTTTGTCGCCGCTTTCATTCAAACCCATGGTTCGATTAAAGAAATGGAGAGGCTTTTTGGCATTAGTTATCCCACGGTCAAATCGCGACTTAATCGTATTGCTTCTCAATTAGGTGGGGCCATTGTGGAAAATACTGATCGTGAGCAAGCACCATCTAAAAATGAAATTTTAGAAAAAATTGAAAGAGGAGAGTTGAAGGTGGCAGAAGCCTTGGAGTTATTAAAATGATTCCTATGAATATAAAGATTGTCGTTGATCAAGGCTCGAAGCCTTTTAGGCTTTGGCTTCCTCTATGGATTCTCTTCCCATTGGTTTTGGCCTTAATGATTGTCTTGCTGCCTATCATAGCAATCGTTCTATTCTTCTTTGTCATTTTTAAAGGCTTCTCTGTTACGTTGAAAATTCTGGGTGCTTTGATTGGAATCTTTTGTGCTCTTAAAGGCACGCATATAGAAGTCGATGGAAAATATAAAGTATTTATACAAATTGATTAAGGGGATTAAAAATGAATGATCAAAAAAAGATTTTAGAGATGTTGGGTGCTGGTAAAATTACCGTTGAGGAAGCTGAGAAACTGATTGGCGCTCTTGGGGGGAAAAGCTCAAACGAAGGTAATGTCAAAAAAGTTCCCGAGTTTATGTATGTCAAAGTTTCTCCCAAAGGAGAAAAAGGTGATCGTGTCAGCGTTAAGATTCCTTTCAAGCTTTTGAGAGCGGGAATGAAGCTCGCAGCCTTTATGCCAAGTTCTGTGCAAGATAAAGTGCAAGGACATCTTGAAGAAAAAGGAGTTAACATCGATCTATCAAAGATGAGCAAAGAAAATATGGACGAACTTCTCCACACTCTTAGCGAATTTAGTGTAGATGTTGATGGTGAAGATGAATCTGTCAAAATTTATTGTGAGTAAATAATGACTTGGGATTTTTATATTTTTCGGCATGGTGAAACGGATTGGAATAAACAACGTCGTATTCAGGGACATACCAATACCAGCTTAAATGACGTGGGTTCGAAACAAGCCGAAACACTGATTCCGATATTAAGAGATAAACAGATTGAAGTGATCTACAGCTCTGATCTGGATCGAGCGACAGAAACGGCAAAAATCGTAAATAGAAATCTCAATCTTGAAATTAAAACTACTGAAAAATTGCGTGAGGCCCACTTTGGTGAAGCCGAAGGTTTATTGCTTGAAGAAATTATTGCCAAGTGGGGTCAGGAACTTTGGGATAATTTTAGAAAACTTGACCGCTCTTTTTATGGGATTGGTTTTCCAGGAGGGGAGACGCGTGGAGCTTCAGTTCAACGCATGAGAAGTGTTATTGATGAAATTATGAATTTTACAACTTACAAGAAAATAGCCATATCAACTCATGGGGGAGTGGTTCGCAATCTCCTTCATAGTTTTTTACCCGATGATCATGAGCCTTTGCCTATTCATAATTGCGTTTGTTATCACCTCCAATATGATTCAAAAAGCGAAGAATGGAGAGTCATCGGTCCGCTAAATAGTGGAGAAGACTACTTTTAGTTGTTTTTGCCCACCCTCAAAATCACTTTTTAAATAAGCTATAATCTTTAAATGAAAAGTTTATTAATTATTCTTTGTTTATCTCTTTCATCCACTCTTTTTGGAGCCGGCGGTAAGCCCGCCATATCGATTGAACCCCTCTATGGTTTTGAAACGGTTCAAAAATTCGAGCCAACGGCCCATACGAAAAATCGTGCGATTTATGGAATTCGCGCAATATTAGGTTCTGGATTTTTGCGAGGAGAAGCCGAAGTCACTCAGGCGAAAGATACAGAAAGTTTTTTGGATCAAGATTTAAAAATTGAAGATACCACAAATAAGGCCAAGGCAGGTTTAAGATTTAATTTTAGAATGGCATCGTTGCTTACTTTGTATTTAAGAAGTGGGATGCAATTGAAGCAAAGTGAGATCACGCGAACTCAAGCAGGTGTATCCACCAAAAGAAAAACCGGATTTTATTCCGACCCTTACGCTGGTGGTGGCTTAAGAGTTCATTTTATGACAAATTTTTCATTAACAGCAGACTACACCATTATTTGGTCGGACTATCCAGTCAGCAATAAAAAAGAGTATCAAACGACTTTAGGCTTTGCGGCCAGAATTTAAAAAATCAGAGTAAGTAAGGCTATCAATGGAGGAATGCTTTGAATGACAGTGCCCCTCCACAGTTCCTTAGATGAAAATACCAAAACGATCCCCGCTAAGAACATTGAACTTAAGCAAAAAATAAGAAGAGCTTCTTTTTCAAGAGAGATACTCGCAAAAATTCCCAATGCTAAAAAGAGATTGTAAAAACCCTGATTAAAAGCAAAGAGCCGATTGGCCTGTGCTTGCTCTTCTGTCATTCTAAAAATGGTACGGCCCAGTTTTTTAGTAAAGACGACACTTTCTAGAGTGAAGAAGAGTATGTGGATAAGAGCAGAAATTATAGCAAAGATTGTTGTGATCATAAAAAAAAGCCCGCTTAAAAGCGGGCTTCCTCAAGTTAAGCTCCCTTAGTCGGAGCGCCTTTCATATTTATTTCGTAGAAACTTCCAAATTTTCTCATTTGCTTATGGAATGAAGCAGCTAGCTCATTCGCTTTAGCGTCGTATTTCGCAGGATCTGGCCAGTTATCTCTTGGCATCAATACTGAAGTAGGAACATTGCGAATTGCTGAGGGAATATTTAAACCAAAAACAGGATCAGCTTCGCTCGATACGATATTGAGAGTATTTTTCTGAATCGTTCTAATAATTTCTCTGGTGATCGAAAGTGGGAAACGATGACCGATTCCGTAAGGACCTTCAGTCCAGCCAGTATTGATTAGCCATACTTTGATGTCGTACTTGTCGAGATATTTCCCGAGAAGTTCAGCATAAACAGATGGATGACGAATCATGAAAGGAGCACCAAAACATGGAGAGAAAGCAGCTGAAGGTTCCTTGACTCCGATTTCAGTTCCAGCAAGTTTTGCTGTGTACCCTAAAACGAAATAGAACATTGCTTGTTCTTTTGTGAGATTAGAAACTGGAGGCAAGACACCGAAAGCATCTGCACTTAAGAAGAACATATGAGCTGGAATTTTTCCTTGGCTTGATGGTTCGAGATCATCGATAAAATCGAGTGGATATGAACCACGACCGTTTTCTGTTAAAGAATCATCGAAGAAATCGGGTTCACCTGTCTTTTCAGTTAGGATAACGTTTTCAAGAATGGCGCCAAAGCGTGAGAGAGCTTTGGTTATAGCGGGCTCTCCTGTAGGAGAAAGCTTATGGGTTTTAGCGTAGCAGCCACCTTCAAAATTGAAAACGCCTTCATCAGAAAGTCCATGCTCATCGTCGCCGATGAGGTAAGTTCCTTCATCTGTTGATAACGTGGTCTTTCCCGTTCCTGATAGACCAAAGAAGACAGAAACTTCACCATTCTCTAAACGAGAGGCACCTGCGTGCATGGGAAGAATTCCTTTTTCGGGGAGGATATAGTTTAAGATAGAGAACATACTTTTTTTGATTTCACCAGCATAGGACGTGCCGATGATGATTGTTGTATTAGTATCAAAACAAGTTGTAATGATGGTGCCCGACTTTGTTCCAAATTCATTTGGATCAACCTCTAAAGTGGGAGCATGCAGAATCGTAAAATCAGAATCATTAAATTCACGAATACGATGACGGAATAAATATTTTGAAAAAAGGGCGTGTTGCGGGTGAGTTGTCACCAAACGAACGCCAACATTATTAGTCTTGTGGGCTCCAACGCTTCTTTCTGTGATAAAGACGTCACCATGACTATTGAGATGGTCCAGAGTTTTCTTCTTAAGGGCCTCGAAAGTTTCTGGAGTCATGGCATTGATATTGTTTTCCCACCAAATAGTCTTTTCAGTCTTTGGTGACTTCACAATATATTTATCGTTGGCAGCGCGACCGGTATGCTTACCAGTTTCAACAACCAAAGCTCCATGCTTTGATAATTTTCCTTGGCCCATAAGGAGAGCACGCTCAACTAAAAGGTTTAGAGGAGAATCAACATAAACACGATGAGGTTCACGATTGAGTTTAATTCCTAATTTTTCGTAGTAGGCGCGATCCATGAAAGCTCCTTGTATGACACGATGCGTGCGTTGTAAAAAGTTGTCAAAGTTTAGCTCGCTAGGGGTTAAGTGCCAATAGGGAATCTTTGGACATCCGCGCTAGCAGTCCGTCCCAAAGTAGGTAGCGAAGTCGAAGGGACTTGCTTGCCGCAGCCATGGCCCTCTCTCTCATCTCAATGTTGTTGCCGCAAAGAATTTCAAGGCATTCGAGAGACATAGGTCCGTGGTGGTCACCATCCAACTCTATATGTCGTTGAAAATAATAAACGAGTGCAGGGCAATTTAATGATGAATTTTCGATGACATTAACTATTGATGTAAAAACATCTGGTAATAATTTTTCCCTTCCCCAAAAAAAGGCTCCTGCAACTTCTTCGACTTTGCCGTTTTGGGCCAAGTCGAGATGATAAGAAACAAAATTCCAAACCTCTGGTGGGAGCTGTGAAGCATCGTTATTTGAAAGCCAGTTTTGTAAAAGAGAATCATCAGCCCCAACTTCTTTCATTGCGTCGAGATACATATTAAAATGACTTTTCGCTTCTCCATTCCAATCGAGGTCAGATTCCTCGCCCAAAACAATCTCATTAATTAAACGTGCGATTTTTTCGGGGTAAGGAGTAGGTCGCCAGGGCAGATCAATGCAAGTGAGCTTTCGTTGAAGAGATTTGAGTAAACTCATAAAATCCCAAACGGCAAAGACATGTGTTTGCATAAACAACTTGAGATTTTCAAGCTCAGTTAGTTGGCCATAGCAAGGGTGTTGAACCAAGGCATTGTGCTGATCAAATAGGTTTTTCATGAAAGTATTTATAAGCAATGCTGAAGCAAAAAGATAGATCGAAAAAGCTATATTTCTTCGTTTTCGTCCAGTTGAGAAAAGAAATGCTGTTCAAATTTGTTATAGAGAGGTGCAGAGAAATGACAAAGAAAGGTTATTAAAATAGTTAGTAAAGCGACAATAAAGCCGTCGGTGTTTGAAAGTGAAGAAAATTGTCCGGATAAAACCATGACAAGAGTTAGTCCAAAAAGAAAGCGAATGGTTTTTGAGCCAAATTTAAGTTGCTCGAGTTTATCCATCAAAACTTGATCTTGTTGTTTTTCCTGTGAAGGAAGGGAATGAGTAATTGCCCATAAAAAGGGTGAAGATAAAATGAGAAAGGCTGCTGCAACTAAAACAGTAATCCAAACTTGATAGCCAAACTCATTTCTCAAGTAGATTAAAGCTGTTTTTCGAAGCGTGAGGTTAAGAGCAACAATTACGACGGAGTTAAAAAAAATTTTTCCAGCATAGGCAGAAAACAGTAACCCAAAAGTTGATTCACCATTTTGCCACTTCATCGCAAATCGATAATCCTTCATGAGTTCACGTGTCTGCTCTGGTAAGCGACCTAAAAGAAAGGAATAAAAGGGTTCAATGTTTTTAATTAAAATTGGAGTTATAAAAGTAGTGACTACGGAAACTGCCACCGCAATAGAATAAAGTCCTTTATCAATAATTCCTAAGCTAATACCAAGTGTTGCAATGATAAAAGAAAATTCGCCGATTTGAGCAAGGCTAAATCCAGTTCCAATGGCCGTTTCCAAACGAGTTCCGGCAAGAAGAGAACCAAGAATATTTCCAGTGATTTTTCCTAATATTGTGACGATACAAACTATTGCAATGATGCTCCAATTATTTAACATGAACATAGGGTCTATGAGCATTCCTACTGAAACGAAAAAAATAGCAGAAAACAATTCTTTAATAGGTTTTACTCTATGTTCAACTTTTCGCCCTTCTTTTGTATCTGCTAAAATCGAACCCATGACGAAGGCTCCAAGTGCGGGAGAAAAGCCCGTCTCGGCGGCTATCAAAACCATGACAAAGCAAAGTCCTAAACAGAGAATTAAAGTCAATTCATCAGACAGACTATTTCGAACTTTTTTGAGAAACCAGGGAACGATAAGGAGACCTATAATAAAGCAGAGAGTGATAAAAAAGATCAGTTTGGAGATCGACATAATCAGATCGAGACCTGATAAGCTTTTGGTGATAGAAATGGTGGGGAGAACAACCATCAGAAGGACAGCAAACACATCTTCAACGATGAGAACTCCAACAACTAGGGGGGCAAAGTCTTTGCCTTTAATATTGAGTTCCTCAAAACTCTTAATCACTACGGCCGTCGATGAGATTGATAAGATACCACCGAGAAATATCGCATTGACGGTACTCCAGCCAAAAATCTTTCCTAATATAAATCCTAGGCCCAGCATTAGATGAACTTCCATTAATCCTGTCGTCAGAGCTTTACTGCCAATATTTGCTAATTTTTTAAAAGAGAATTCTAATCCGATACTAAATAAAACGAAGATCACTCCGATTTCTGCCCATATGCTGATACTTGTGACATCACGAACGGTAGGCATTATGCCAACATGAGGTCCGAGCAAGAGACCCGCTAATAAATATCCGAGAATTATAGGTTGCTTTATGATTCTAAAAAACACTGCAACGATCGCAGCCGTGGCGAGAATATAGCTTAAATCTATAATAAGTTGAGGAAGATGGGACATGATTAATTTTATACTATTTTAGAATGAGAGTTAACCCGGCAAGAAGCGATTATCCCATTCTTAAGACCGATAAGTGAGTAGAGATAGTTGGTAAGAGAGCTTTTCATTCCATTTCGAAATGATTGCAAAACAATTTTTCCGAGACCGTAAATTTGTTCATTCCCAATAAGTAAAACATAGATAAAAAAAACAACTATTCTCGGGAATGATAAATGTTTAATCATTACGTAAGTTAAATTTCGCGCATTATTGATAAAATTATCTCTATGAATAAAATGGGTGTGATTGCTGTCGTGGACAAGATCAAGCTTGGGATCAAAAAAAAGTCTTCCTCCCATTTTCTTGACGTGAAAACAGAGATCCAATTCCCAATGAGAACCATTCCCAAGATGATGCTCACTTTGCAGAACTGTATCAAGGGGGCGAACAAATTCTTTTCGAAAGGCCATATTTACGCCTTTCAAAATATCGACCTCAATCAAATCTTTCGTAAGTTGATGGTGATTGCCGATAATTTTTCCAAACCAAGTCACTCGACCAACTTGATCAACAGTTTGGCGATAGGTATTTCCATCTCTATTGAGATGGTGATGAAGAATAAAGTCTGGGCCACCAATCGCTGTGATTTGAGGGGAATTCTCAAAGTGCTGTTTAATACTTTTTAACCAGTGAGGTGGGGCGATCGCATCGTCATCTAAAAAGCAAATAATGTCTCCAGTTGCGAGGCTAATGGCTTTATTCTCAGCTGCAATAACACCAGGAGTATCAATAATAACCAGTTCAATGGGTCCACGACTTTGAAAACTTTGGATTAGCTTCTGTGATTCGATATCAATATCTCGACAGACAACAATAACTTGATCGGGTAAGACTTCTTGATTGAGAATAGACTCAATGGCCTTCGAGCATTTTTCTAATCTCTTCCAAGTCGGAATAAGAACACTTAATTTCATCTAAGTATTTTACCCGAAAAATGGAGGTTGAGTTGATTTATGCAGATAAAAAAAAAGCCACAGAAAAATCTGCAGCTTTTTTTTGGTGGCCCGGGCGAGACTTGAACTCGCACACTGTTACCAGCGGCGGATTTTGAATCCGCTGCGTCTACCATTCCGCCACCGGGCCATCCGGAGAACCGACATATTAGGCCAGCCTCTCGATTTCGTAAAGATGTTAAGATTTTAAAGAGCTAATTTTGCCATGCGAAATCAATCGAGCTTAAGTAATTCCAAGGCTTCTTTGATTCTGTAGCGAAATTCAAAGGGCTGAGCATGGGCCTTAAAGGCGGAGTTATCAATAATCGAAGCAAATTTTATGTAGTCGATGAGGTAACGAGGAAAGCTCCAAAAGGCATTAGAGAGCAAACGAACACCACCTTCGAGGACAAAGCTTGGAAGTTGGATATTGGGAACTTGAAGGACTTTGCGAGCTTCTTTGAGTGAAATAACATCATCTGGCGCAACATTATAAATTCCTACGGGAAGTTTTTTAATGGCAGCCACGATGGCACGGCTCATATCGTACTCATGAATAAATTGAAACATGGGATTGAAATCAGAGCACACTGGAGCATAGGGCGAAGACAAATATTGAGTCATGGTATTTCTAATTTGTGGGCCGATAATGTTGCACGGACGCAAGATTACGGTCTCAATATGATTTTGATTTTTCCACATCCAGCTCGAGGCTAATTGATCCATTTCCACAACATCCCTGAGTTCAGGATATTTAATAGAGGCTTTTAGGGGAGACTCTTCAGAAATAAAAACGGGATTATCTGATAAAGCTCCGTAGACATGGAAAGTCGAGAGAACAACAATTTTTTTCGTTCCAAATTTTAATGAAAGATCCAAGATTCGATTCGTGCTTGTAATATTAGTTTCAAGTCTTTGTGACAAATTGTTTGAAGTGTCCGAGTGACTCATACGGGCCAAATGGAGAACGACATCGAAGCTTTGATCACGAAATAATTTCTCGAAATGACTTCGAGAATAGCGAAATTGAAGATAGCGGATATTTGAATTTTTTAAGGGTTCTTTAATTGGTCTGGAGTCGACGCCAGTAATTTTCATATTAGGAAATTCTCGCGTCAGGAGAGTGGCTGTAATGCGGGCCAGACCTCCCGCCATACCAATAATAAGTGCTGACTTATATTCGCTCATTCCCGTCTCCCATAGCGATTAGCAAAAAAGGGACGGCGATTTTCAAGACCTTTGCGTATCATTTCTTGAATTTGATCTCTAATTTTTTCAACATGTGGGTCAATCAATTCGTCTGGCGATTCAGGTGAAAGGTCAGTCGGAATTTTATAAACTTCACCAATATAAATATCAACTGGAGAAGGGAGAGGAAGATAAAGAGGAGAGATTGGTGCAGCTGGAAGATTAAATAGTTTTGCCAATCCTTTCGCTTGATAAACCCATGGGAAAATTTCTTCTGCTCCGACCGTGGCTAAAGGCAGTATGTCGACTCCAGATGTTAGCGCCATTCTAAAAAAACCACGAGTGAATCGTTGAACTTTGTAATAATCAGTCGTGCTTTTAGAGATGCCTTTTACTCCTTCTGGAAAGGCAAGAATACTTTGTCCGCGTTGCAAGAGGTTTAAACAGTTTTGACGATCTCCCAAGACTGCTCCACCTTCGGCAGCCCAAGTTCCTAAATAAGGAATTGAAGTGAAAAATCTCTCAACCATAGAACGTAAAATTCTTGGAGGGAAAACTTCCGTTGCAAAAGCTGTACAAATCAACATTCCATCAATTGCAATTTGTCCGGTATGATTTGAAACGACGAGGTAAGGTTTATTTTCAACATTCTCTGCTCCAAAAACTCTCGTCTTAAAGTAGTGCTTATAAATAGGCCAAACATATTCGATGCTTCTTCTGGTTTTTTTAAGGTTAAGCCCCCACGGATCTTCGCCATCAGGATATACTTGTTTCAAATGATCAAAGATTTGATCAAATTGATCTTTAGGTACATTGATATCGAGAAAATTACTGATGAAATTACTCATGAATCCATTATTCTAAGGGGTTGTACTTCCTTCCATTCTAGCAAAATGTGAACTCTTCACAAGTATGGTAGAAAGCGACTATACTGAATTCGGGTAAAAAAGTGAGGTCCTTATGACAAGACAAAATCAAGAATGGCGCTCTCGTGTGCAAGAAATATTCCAAGTTTGCCAAGAGGAAATTAAGCGTACAACTGATATTGGAAAAAAGATGCTAACCGCTTCTAAAACTAATTCTTGCTTGCATACCTCTTATGAAGAGCTGGGAATGCTCGTCTATAAAGAAGTAGCGGAAGGTCGACTTGAATGGAATCACCCTCGTCTTAAAGAAATCATGGCAACAATTCAAGTTTGTGAATCAGAACTTGATACAATTGAGAAAGAAGTAAACAAAATAAAATTTAATAACCCTGGCATCAATGACGTTTCAAAAGATGTCCCTAAGAATGACTAACTTTTCTCTTTTCTAATGTCTTAAGTAAAAATTGGATCAATGAGTTCGTGAGTTCAGGTATTCCTTTTGCCGTTTCAGCAGAAGCAAAATAAATTTCACGACAATGCTTAAACTTTTTAGAGAACTCGATTCTTTGTTTATCAAGTTGGGCACGCTCTTTTTGAGTTTTAAGCTTATCCATTTTATTGAATACAAGAATATGATTGGCTTCGAGTTTTTTACTGAAGTCACGAAAAGCCATATCTGCTTCTTGCATCGGATGTCGTGCATCTTGAATATTGACGATCAATGTACTCTCAGTCATTTCAGAAAAGAGAACTCCCATTAAGAAATCCCATTTTTTCTTCATCTGAGGATTTACTTCTGCAAAACCGTATCCAGGAATATCAAGGAAATAAAAAAGAGGAAGATCTGTTGCACGTTTCCCATCGTAATAAAGAGGAAAAGAAAAAACGTTAACTTCTCGGGTGCGTCCTGCTGTTTTAGAAGTTCGTGCTGTTTTGTTTCCATAAATAGAATTAATGAGCGAAGATTTTCCAACATTAGAACGCCCAGAGAAAACAAGCTTAGGCACAAGATGGGTTTTGGCCATCCATTCACGCAATTGCTCACCGTCAGAAATTCCCAACTCAAATTGGGCCGTTTGTGGTCTAATTTCAAAATTCATCATGCCCATGTCTAGGCTTAAATACTCATAAATTCAAGGGTTTTGTAAAAAATGAAGGGTTCTCACTTTTGCAAAGCACTCAGGAGGAGGTCCATTATGAGTAATGTTATTCAGTTCTTATCCCATGCTTTGATTCAAGTAGGAGATTATTTAGTGGTTGAATGCCCTTTTAGCCCTAAAAAAAAAATCGAAATCAAGTTTACTTACAATTCTTTTTGGCCTGAAGAATACAATTGGAAGCTTTCCCATTCTCAGCAATTGAAATCAAAAATCTTGTTTCAAATGAAAGATGATCGATTTGAGATTGAAGCTCATGGGGCTTGGTTTTTTTGCAATGGAATTGCAGTTCAAAAAACAATTTTAACTCATAATATGTGTGTTGAATTTGAGGGACTAAAATTGAAGTTTACCAAGAAAAACAGTGATAAAAAGGGAGTGGTGAATGTCGATGAAAATCTGACGAATTCTTCACTGAATATATTATTTGAGGGAGAGACGGGAACCGGCAAAACATCAATGGCAAAGAATATTCATGATGCCTCAAGAATATCAGGTCTTTTTTTGCACCTGAATTTGGCGGCGATACCTTTTGGATTAATTGAATCAACGCTTTTTGGTCACAAAAAGGGAGCCTTTACAGGAGCCATTCAAGATGAAAAAGGGGCTATTGAAAAAGCCAAAAATGGAACTCTCTTTTTAGATGAATTAGATTCAATTCCTCATTCCATTCAACTAAAGCTTCTTTTGATGTTGGATAATCATTTTTATTATCGAGTCGGCGAATCTAATCCTCGTAAAGTGGAATGTCGTTTTTTCTTTAGCACTGGAAAACCTCTCAAAGAACTGGTCAAGAATAATCACTGGAGGAAAGACTTTTACTATAGAATTTTGACTGGGCATCATGTGGTGCTGCCATCTCTTCGGGAAAAGCCAGAGTTGGTCCACGACTTTATAAGCCAATTTAAGCAAGAAAAAGGAATTGAAATTGACCCTTTTCTAGAGAAGTTTTATCTCAATTGCTCTTGGGAAGGAAACTATCGCCAGCTAAGCTCGCATTTCGAAAGAAAGAAGTTGATGTCTTCAAGGCTCTACTGGAAATACGACGACCTTGATGACGAATTGCTTAGTTCAGAAAGTATTGTTACGGATGAGGCTTGGCCAAAACTGGAAAAAGTGAAGCAGGACTATGTTTATAAAGTTCTCCACCGGGTAAGCGGAAAAGTAAGTGAAGCTAGTCGAATTTTGGGTATTTCTGAATTGACGATCAGAAGAATGAAAAGTGCTTAAGCTCCGGTAATATTATCGACGTAGACCTGTTGAATTTCACCTTCGATGCTGAGTTCTTTTAAAAGGATATTCATCTCACGGCGAATCTTGTCTTTGATAATGTCTTTACCTTCATCTTCTAGGGGAAACTCTACTGCGATAGGTTCAATTTTTGTATTTAAGCGATCATTGATAATATGAGGATGCTCCCAGAAGTAAGACTTGATGTATCTATTAGATGTAATAAAAGTAAAGTCGATCACGAGCTTTTTAATCGCTCCTGTACTTTCGAGATAAGTGGGAAGGACCACATTTGTGACCGATAAAGCCTTCTCATCGAGTTTATAATATTTAGGACGAGTGACTTCTATTTGAACTTCTTCCTTGCTGGCTGGGCCACGAGCTTTCTCTGCCAGTTTTTCTGTTTGTTGATAAATACCAACACCAGTCACAGAGACTACTGAACTGATCACAACTCCCGTCGCAATTGAAGCGGGTTTCAGACCGATGTACCAATTTTTGAGTTTAAGAAAGGGAGGTGATATGAAAGTGAAAAAAGCAATGATAGCTTTTTTAAAACTTAGATTTTTCCAGTCTGTCTCTTTAGCGCTAACAACGAGATGAGCTGTTTTCTCTTTCCCTTTTTCAACACCTGACTTTGCTAAAGCAATTCCTGTGAGGGCTTTTTCGGCAAAAAGTTGTTTTGATTTTTTGAAATTTTCACGAAGATGTTCTTTTGAGTGCAATATTTTTTTGCTACTGGCTTTAATTTTTGTCGGAGTGAATTTTTGAACAATAGTTTGCATTCGTTGTCCTAAGACAAGCAATAAGCGATTTAACCATTCTTCAAATAGGGCCAACTTGTTCAATCTTCCCCCTTCCTCTTCTTTCTTTTCGGCATTTTCCTTAGAAAAGTTGACTGTAAAACTTGTGAAAAAAGGCTCTAACTCATCGAAACTTCGATCATGAAGTGTGAGTAGGAAGTAATTTCCTGTCTTGTATTCTTCGAGGCCAGCCATTTAGGTGGCTCCAGAAGGAGGTCGATAAGTGAGGTGTGAACAGTTTGGGTACGAAGGAGTATACGATGAAGAATTCACTTTTCGGTTTGATGATGGTTTTACAACTCACCGGTTGTGCGTTCATGGAGAACAGAACTTTTATTACAGAGATGGATCAGGAAACTGATGGTGTCTTTGTTGCTGGTCGAGATTTTCGAACGATTCCTGGTGATACAGGAAAAGCTTATCGCTCGCGTGAAGACATTATGCTGAGAACTCCTCCGACTGAAATGAATCGTGAACAGCGAGATGAATTTAAGTCTCAAAAATCAGAACTGGCCATGAAAGAAGAAAAGCTCCAAGGCTATGATAAAGAATTATATGACTCAGTAGATCCCTACTTTGAAACGATGGAAGAGCGTTTGTATTTCTTATCGCTATCTCCTTCAGAGCGAGAGCAATGGGTCGACTATAGACAAATGTCGATTAACAAACCGGTAAAGACTTATCGTCCTTCACGTTCAATCGCTTCGATTGATCCCGCTGGGTTAAATAATGATCGTCAAATCACTCAAGGGATGAGCAAGCAAGATGTCGTGAGTTTGTGGGGAAGACCTACTCGAATTGATATTGCAGGTGACCCTCGACTTCAGAATGAAAGATGGTCTTATTCTTCTAATGGCTCTGTGCAGCAAGTGTACTTTGAAAACGGAACAGTAGAAGGTTGGCATCTTCAATAGATAACATATTGAAATTATGACAGGTAACAGGTTGTAATCTTCGTCTCTTTTGTCTATTCTCCTCTCACCATTTTTTGTTAGACAAGCACCTTATTTCAGGGAGTTTACGGTGAGCGAAAATCAAAATAGCTTTGCCCTCGATTTCGAAAAACCAGTTCGAGAATTAGAAAATCAAATCAAAGATTTGAAAGAAGCTTCACTTCGTCCAGGCATGGATATTTCGAAAGAAATAAAGGCCCTCGAGAAAAAAGTTTCAATACTCATCAAAGATATTTACGGCAACCTTACAAGCTGGGAACGGGTTCAGCTTTCACGGCATCCCAATCGTCCACACGCTATCGATTATATCAATCGCATGGTGACAGATTTTCATGATGTCGCAGGAGATCGCCACTTTGCAGATGATCCTTCAATCATTGCTGGCTTTGGATTTATTGGTGAGCAAAAGGTTTGTGTTATTGGAATTGAGAAAGGTCGCAAGACTAAAGAAAAAGTTGTTCACAATTTCGGAATGCCGAGACCTGAAGGATATAGAAAAGCTATTAGGGTTATGAAAATGGCTGAGCGTTTTAATATCCCCGTCATTACTTTTGTCGATACCCCAGGTGCCTATCCAGGAATTGGTGCAGAAGAGAGAGGACAATCAAGTGCTATCGCTGAAAATCTTGCTGAGATGTTTGGAATTAAAACTCCTATCGTCGCCATTGTGATTGGAGAAGGCGGTTCAGGTGGAGCTTTAGGCATCGCGATCGCCGATAAAGTCTTGATGATGGAGTATTCAGTTTATTCTGTTATTTCTCCTGAGTCTTGTGCCTCTATTCTTTGGGCTGACCCAAAAATGGCAGAAACTGCAGCCAATTCTTTGAACTTGGGGCCAAATAAGGCACTAGAGTTAGGAATTATTGATCATATTATCTTGGAACCTGCAGGTGGGGCTCATCGCAATGTAGAAGAAGCCATTGAGTTGGTAAAAGATGCTGTCTTAAAAGAAATCAATATTTTGAGTAAACTAAAGTCTGATAAACTACTAAATCTAAGATTTGAAAAGTTTAGAAGAATGGGTAATCAAACCATCGATTTTTCTGATGGTGCTGATATTAAACCCTATTTGTAATTTTTAAGGAGCTACTGGTGACTATCTATTCAATGACAGGATTTGGAAAAGGCGAATTTCAATCTGAGAACTACCTCGTCACAGTAGAGATCAAATCAGTTAATCATCGTTTTAAAGATATTCGTTTTAAAATGAGTTCCGTTTTTAATTCCCAAGAAATGTTGATGAAGAAAGAACTCTCTGAAACTTTTATTAGAGGAAGCTTCGATGTTTCTGTAAACTACAAGAGAAGCGAGAAAAACTTAAAATTTGATATGATTGATGAAGCAAAAGTAAAAGCTTTTGTGACTTCAATGAAGCAAATGGTTGGAACCGAAGGACAACTCAGCATCGTTCCTACGGATTTTTTACGCTCAGAATTTTTTAAAGATGTTGATCTTTCTCAAGACAACGAGTTAATCGATAGTATGTGGAAAGCATTAAAAGTTGCCGTGTCTGAATTATCAAAAAGTCGTAATGAAGAGGGGATGAAGTTGGTAGGCGTTTTTAACAAACACCTTTCAGACTACAAGAAAAATTTTCAAGTCGTGTTAGACAACGCGGATTCTTTCCAAAGTGCAGTTGAACAAAAATTAAAGAAGCGCTTTCAAGAATTTGGTTCAGACGTCAAGGTTGAAGAATCTCGCTTTCTTCAAGAAATTGTATATTATCTTGAAAAAATGGATATTCACGAAGAAATTAATAGAATCAAAGGGCATCTTAAAAAGCTTGAAGATCTTTTTAAAAATGGTGGCGAAATTGGACGTCAGCTCGAGTTTCTATTTCAAGAGTTAGGCAGAGAGACAAACACTACGGGTTCTAAGTCGACTGTTAATGAAATTTCAGAAGCCGTCGTTCAAATGAAAGTTCACTTAGAAAAAATGCGCGAGCAAGGTTTGAATCTGGAGTAAATAAGTGACTGCAAAAGGTAAAATTATTATTATTGTCGCTCCCTCTGGTACTGGTAAGTCGACATTGATCAAGCAATTGAAAGAAGAGTTCAGAGAGCTTCATTGGTCAGTATCATTTACTACTCGACCTGTAAGACCTGGTGAAGTCGATGGGAAACATTATTTCTTTATATCCAAAGAAGAATTTCTAAAGAAAAAGAATCAAGGTGATTTTATTGAATGGGCTGAGGTCCATGGCAACTATTACGGAACATCACTAGGATTTGTTGAATCAAAAATCAATCATGGCTTTTCTATCCTCTTTGATCTCGACGTTCAGGGCGCGGATAACATGAAGAAGCATTTTGGTGATGAAGCTCATGTGATTTTTATTGCGCCTCCAAGTCTGGCTGAACTGGAAAAACGATTAAGAGATCGTGGAACGGAAACCGAAGATGTCATTCAGGTCCGATTGTCTAATGCTAAAAGTGAAATTCAACGCAAAGATGATTACGACTACTGTGTTATTAACGATGAACTTGAGCACGCTTATGTCGATCTCAAAAAAATCGTTAAAGGGTTATTAGAAAACTAATGTATCAAACTTTAGATTTTTCCCATGAAAGAGAATTGAGTGTTGATGAATTAGTTCGTCGAGTGGAAGCCTATTACCCTGACGCTGACTTTGAAAAGATTCGCGAAGCCTATCATTTTGCTGAAAAGTCTCATACCGGTCAAAAGCGTAGTTCGGGCGAAGAATATATTATCCACCCCATAAATGTCTCAGCCACTTTGGTTAAATTGAGAATGGATGTTCCTTCAATTATCGCAGGACTCCTTCACGACGTGGTAGAAGATTGCGATGTCGAGCCAGCTACTATTGAAGAAAAATTTGGTAAAGATGTTGCTCAAATTGTTGTCGGCTTAACTAAAATCTCAAAAATTAAGTTTAAAACGAAAGAAGAATCTCAGGCTGAAAACTTCCGCAAGATGGTTGTGGCCATGGCGAAAGATCTTCGCGTGATTATTGTAAAGCTTGCCGATCGTATGCATAACATGCGAACGCTTCAGTATATTTCGGAAGAAAAACAAAAAAAAATCGCTCAGGAAACACTTGATATTTATGTCCCTCTGGCAAGTCGTTTAGGTATTCATTCTGTAAAAGGTGAATTAGAAGATCTCTGCTTAAGATTCTTGCACCCTGATATCTATTATCGCTTACGTGAAAAAGTGGCGATGAAGAAATCGGAGAGAGATGGTTATATTCGCGAGACGATTGAAATCGTGCAAGAAAAATTAATTGAGTATTCGTTGAAGGCAGAGGTCAAAGGACGTCCTAAGCACTTCTTCTCCATTTATAAAAAGATGACTGGTCGTGGTGTTGATTTTGAACAAATTCAAGATCTTCTCGCCTTTAGATTAATCGTTAATAATATTACTGAATGTTATAAAGCATTAGGTATTATTCACTCGTCCTTTACTCCTATTCCGGGTCGCTTTAAAGACTACGTGGCCATTCCTAAAGTGAACGGTTATCAAAGTTTGCATACCACTGTGATTGGGCCAAAAGCCGAGCGAATTGAAATTCAAATTCGCACTAATGAAATGGATGAAATCGCTGAAACAGGTGTCGCTGCTCACTGGAAGTATAAAGAAGGCGTTGCAGGCTTTACTCCAAAACTTGATTGGGTTGAGCAATTGCTAGAGTTTAATCAGTCAGTTCAAAACAATGCTGAATTCATGGACGTTGTTAAGAATGATCTTGATGTCGGCGGAATTTTTGTTTTTACTCCAAAGGGTGATGTTTTCGAATTAGGTTTTGGTGCTACTCCATTGGATTTTGCCTATATCGTCCATACCGAAGTTGGTAATCGTTGTGTTGGTGCAAAGGTCAATGGAAGGATAGTACCTCTTCGTTATACATTAAAATCGGGCGATACCATTGAAGTGATGACTTCTAAAACCCAATCTCCTTCAAAAGATTGGTTGAATATTGTTAAGACTTCTCGGGCCAAAACAAAGATTAAGCAGTGGCTTCTTAAGATTGAACGCGAAGCCAATAAAGATGCCGGTAAAGATATTCTCGAAAAGGCCTTTAGAGTTTTTGATACATCAGTGAAGTCGCTTAAGAAAAGCGGAGATTTTGATAAACTGATTGGTGAACTCAACATTTCTAATGAAGACGAACTTTATATTCAAGTTGGAGCTGGCAAGTATTCCATCAAAGATCTTCTCGTTTACCTTCCACATCTCAAGAAAAATGCTAATGAAGAAGAAGAAAGTGATAAGCAAATTGAAGAATTAGAATCCTATTCTAAAAAGCTTACAAGTCAGGTTAAGAAAAAATCTCATAAAGACAATGCTGTCATTGTAGATGGTCTCGATGATGTCATGGTGAGAATGGGGCGTTGTTGTAATCCCATTCCGGGTGATCCAATCGTGGGCGTTATCACACGCGGACGTGGAATCACAGTTCATACTACTGGCTGCAGTCGAGTCGATATTGCTGCAAAGAGAGTTTTGGTCGAGTGGAATACTGAATTTATGTTCAGACATCCAGTGAACATTCGAGTGATCACTCATGATCGTCCAGGAATTCTGTCACATATTTCAAAAACGATTTCTGGAGCAGGCGTCAACATTCGTTCAGCCCTGGCCAAGTCATTACCAGATCGAAAGGGCAGTTTCGTGTTTGAGGTTGAAGTTAAAGACTTTAGTGAGCTTTTGAAAACCATTTCAGTGATTGAAGGTTTGGAAGAAGTTATTGAAGTAACACGTATTTAATCTTTAATTGTTTCGAGTTCTGGATCCCAGAAAGTTAAGAAGAGTAATGCTTTAATTGATTTATAAACTTCTTTATAGAGGATAGTCACGTTTCGAAGGTCATCAAACTTATTTTCAACGCCAGAGTAAAAGACCTGAAAGCCCTCCTTCTCTGATCTGAGCCGATTCATAATGAGCTTAATTCGAAAAATATGATAATCGCTCGAAACCACGAGTATGTTATTAAAACCTTTATTGACCCGTAAATAGCGCAATGTTGATAGCACATTCTCGACTGTATTTCTTGCAAGATAATCAATTTCAAGAAGATTGGGATCCAGTCCTGTTTGATCCTGAAGAGGATTAACAAGCGTCTCGACATTATTTTTATTGTAAACCCCGGATATGAGAATTCGCGCTTGTCGGTACTGCTTGGCCAATTGGAAAGCTAATGGAATTCGTCCATTGTCCCCAGTATAAACAACGACGAGATCAGGATGACGATTATAGAAATACTCTCGTGCTAGTGCTGTTTCATTTGAACCCACACGTACGATAATGAGACCTAATGAAATAAAACCCAAGAAGAGAAAAAGCGAAATGAGGAGAAAGTTCTTAGTCTTTCTCCACATTCTGGTTTCTTTACCTTCGAAAATGTACTTACTTTCAAACATTATTAGTTTTTAGAGGCTAAAACTTCGATCTCAATTTCAGCTCCCTTGGGAAGAGCACTAACTTGAACTGTTGAACGAGCTGGATAGGGTGCTTTGAAATAATTTTCGTAGGCAGCATTAACTTGTCCAAACTTCGCTAGGTCAGTCATGAACACAGTCGTTTTAATGATATTTTCTCTTTTAAGTGATTGAGATTCGAGAAGCCCATCGATGTTTTTCAATATTTGCTCAAGTTGTCCTTTGAAGTCCGGAGCCATGTTCATGGTTGCCGGATCAAGTCCAATTTGTCCTGAAAAATAAAAGATCCCGTTAACTTCGATTCCTTGAGAGTAGGTTCCTACAGCACTAGGGGCAAGCTCAGTAGAGATAATTTTTTTAGACATGATGACTTCCTTTTTTATAAATAAGATCTTCTTCTTCTGATAGAAGAGCTGTCACTGTACACATGTTCACGATTTCCGCTACGGTGGCCGTACGTTGAATAATGTTTGTCGTTCCTGTCATCGGAACAAGAAGCGGTCCAATCGCCGTCACGTTTGAGAGTTGCGAAAGAAGCTTATAGCTGATGTTTGCTGAATTGAGTTCAGGAAAAATGAGAATGTCTGTTGATCTATCAAGCGTTGAGAAATCGAAGAGCTTATCCATAATGCCTTTGTTTACAGCTACGTCAGCTTGAACTTCGCCTTCAACTTTCATTTCTGGATAGCGATCACGGGTAAGTTTTACTGCTTGCTTCACTTTATGGGCTTCTGGTGATTTGCTTGAACCAAAGTTTGAAAAGCTTAAAAAGGCGATACGTGGTTCACGCTTCATTAAATAGCGGAAAAGTTCAGCGGTGTTTACGGCAATGTCTGAAAGTTCTTCAGCACTTGGATTCACCTGGGCTGCACAGTCTGCAAAGAAGAGAGTTCTGTTTTTAAATACCATCATATATATGGCAGCTGATTTCTTTTTTTCTCTCGTTCCTACAATATTAAGAATGGGAACAAGACAATCAGCATAGCTGAGAGTCGGACCAGCAACTAAGCAGTCAGCAAGGTTTTTATGAATGAGCATTGAGCCGAAATAGTTTTCCTGAATCATAAGATCTTCAGCGTGGTATCTCGTCACTCCACTTCTCTGTCTCATTTGAACAAATTCAGAGACAAAGTCACGATAATAAGAACTTTTTTGCGGCCAAATGATTTCGAGGTCATTGAGGTCGTCATATAGATTAAGGGATTTCATTTTAGCGTGAATTTTCTCTGGATTACCTAAAAGTACAGGGGCAATGAGATTATCGTCTTTAAGTTGTTTTACCGCTTGAAGAATACGAGTATTGCTTCCTTCGGCAAAAACCATTCTGGTTTTAGAACCGCGAGAAGAAATATGACCTTTGAGTTGCTCTCTCATTCCGCTCATGAGTTGTGAAGCTTGGCCTAAGCGGTTTTGAAGTTCCGTAACATAAGCACTCATGTCCGGAATTTGAACTCTGGCCACGCCTGAATCCATGGCCGCTTTAGCAACAGCTGGAGTAACTCTTGTAAGCACTCGGCTATCGAAAGGCTTGGGAATAAGATATTCGCGACCAAATTTAAAATCTTTGTTTCCGTAAGCAACTCGAACTTCATCTGGTATTTCTTCTTTTGCTAATTCAGCAAGTGCATAAACAGCAGCGAGTTTCATTTCGATATTGATCTTACGAGCTTTGACGTCAAGAGCTCCGCGGAAAATAAAAGGGAATCCTAATACGTTATTGACTTGGTTGGGGAAATCACTTCTCCCAGTGGCCATAATGGCATCATTGCGAACTTCAGCGACTTCATCAGGAAGAATTTCGGGATCAGGGTTGGCCATGGCAAAAATGATAGGTTCCTTGGCCATGGTTTTAACCATCTCTTTTGTCAGGACACCACGAGCCGAACAACCGACGAAAGCATCTGCTCCATCCATTGCGTCAGCCAGAGTTCTCATCTTCGTATCAACAGCAAACTCATCCTTGTATTTATTCATGCCATCTTTGCGGCCTTTATAAACAACGCCCTTGGAGTCAGTCATGATCAAATTTTCAGGTTTAACACCGAGATGGAGAAAGAGGCGAGCACACGCAATAGCAGCAGCTCCAGCACCAGAGAAAACAACTTTGACTTTTTTAATATCTCGTTTCGTTACTTCAAGTGCATTTAAAAAAGCGGCAGCTGCAATAATCGCCGTCCCATGTTGGTCGTCATGGAAAACGGGGATATCCATGATCTCGACTAGCTGTTGCTCAATTTCAAAACACTCAGGAGCTTTGATATCTTCGAGATTGACTCCACCAAAAGTTGGCTCAAGGGCCTTAACCACTCTAACCATTCCTTCAATTGTGGGCTCGTTAACTTCAATATCAAAAACATCAATGTCAGCAAAACGTTTGAAAAGAATTCCTTTTCCTTCCATCACTGGTTTTCCTGCGAGAGCTCCAATATTTCCGAGACCTAAAACTGCTGTTCCATTTGAAATAACTCCGACGAGATTTCCCTTCGCTGTATACTTATAAGCATCCTCAGGATTTTTGGAGATTTCAAGACAAGGCCAGGCTACGCCAGGTGAGTAGGCTTTGGATAAATCATCATTAGTTAAGAATGGTTTGGTAGGAGTAACTTCAATTTTTCCAGGTCGTCCTTGTGAGTGGTAGTCGAGCGCTTGTTGGCGCTTTTTATCGTTTTCATGATGATCCATAAATAAACCTCTTAATAGAGTGAAAAATAAACTCCCCTAGCATAACGCCGACGATGGACTATCGCTATAAATAGTTAGAGTGCGCTATGAGTTATTTGATGGATTTTCTTGAATTTTTTTACCCAATGTAGGTACAAGAACGATTGCTGTGCACAACATTCCTATATACAGCTCGTCGACGTCCGCCCAGAAGCCCATATGAGAGGCATTTCGCCAATAGGTTGTGCCAATAACACCTACGGCACAAGCGAGCACAAATTGCGAATCAGAAATCCTCTTTGGAAAGAGGTGACCAATCATCACTGGAAGCAGTAAGCAAGCAGCAGAGTAGCTCCCTAAGGTTTTCCAAACCCGTTTGATATTTCCATCAAAGACATTGGCCAAAATTATACTCAATAAACCGACACCGATGATTCCAAAATGGTGAATGGAAATTTTCCCTTTCCATTTTTTGGGAGCGAGGTCGAAGGCTAAATTAGTTCCGGCCTGAAACAAATAAGAGTCTAGTGTCGAGAGAATGGTCGCTAAGATTCCGCCAAGAAAAAAACCGCGAAGACCTGGCGGAAGAATTTGAAGTCCGTAGATGAGATAAGCTTGGCCAGAATTAGCTTCAGGAATGGTGGCTCGAGCATACATTCCTCCCATAGTCGTACAAATATCAAAGAGAAACCAAATTCCGGTAGAAATGAGGATGCCTCTGCGAGCAGCGCTTTCGCTTTCTGCTGCAAAACAACGTTGATAGAAATTGGGATCAACTAATGTTGATAAAGCAATGAAACCCCATACGAGAGTCGTTGAGAGAGAATTCTCGCCCATGGGATGAAAGTGACCAGCGGGAAGATTAGTGGTTAAAGTATCAAAGCCAAATGTGGAAACCGATAATATGGCGACAAGGAGAACACTTGAGACCATCACAGAAAATTGGACGATATCAGAAAAGACGACAGCTCTAAAGCCACCGCTTAATGAATAAGAAATGACTATCGCGACGCCGATTATCATCGAAAGGTTCATGCTCCAACCAAAAAGAGATTGAAGAAAAAGTCCAAGGCTTATGACATAGGCAACAGGCAGAACATTAAAGAAGTTAAACATGGCCGCGACCTTAGCGGAGCGAGGGCCAAACATTTTATCCACCAAGTCGGGGAGTGTGACGGCGTGATAAGGGGCAATTTTATGCACCAAGAAGAGTGCGAAAACGATATAGGCCAAATACCAAAACAGACCTTGAGTAACAAAGTTGTAAATCCCCTGTTCAAAAGCTATTTGCGTGACTCCAAAAATTCCACCATACCAAGTGGCTACCAGAGTCGCGACAAACATGGGCAAGGTGAGTCTTCTTCCCATTAAAAGAAGATCAAGAAAATTTAATTCTTCATCATTCGTTGGTATCTCTCGATTTTTCTTAATCTGGCCCCAGATGACTGCCGCAAAGGTCGCTAATAAGACAAGCCCAAAGACAATCCAATCGAGAATGTTCAAATGATCTAATAAATTAAGGCTGGGAGATAGAGGTTCCATCGGTAACTCCTTTCGGCAGTATCAACTGCATCAAGTTCAAAGGGTCGCGTTTCCGCCTCTCAGCCAATTCTTTGGCTCCCCTGTTAGCGATAAATTGCCATAATCGGTGTCAAAAAGAAACTGAACTTTGAAAATTTCTTTCAATTTCTTAACATTGAGGGGCAATTAAGCGTGAAAGGAAAAGTCATGTCTGCTTAGGCTCTCTTTAAAGATACATTATTTGCCTCGAGCTCAAGACGAGTTCGATTCAAGGGAGAAGAGGCGCACTCTTCGCAATGGAGAGTGAGCAAAGGAGGGCATCATGTTCAAGAAGATCTCAATCTTACTATTTCTTGTTATTTCTCTGCTATTAACGGCCTGTGGTCGCCAAGATAATATTGGTGATGAAACAGTCAGTTCTTCTATCATTGTGGGGGATCTCGATTGGAAAGAGATTACTTCTCTCTCTACTTCAAGCCCTATTCGTCAAAATTCAGGGGCCGTCGTCGATCTTGATTTACCAGCGATGGGTTCTCGCTGTACAGGTTTTATGATTACTGAAGACATCTTAATGACTAATCATCATTGTATTCCAGCGGCATCATATGCACGTGGAGTAACGGCCCAATTCAAGCATGAGGCCGGAGTTCAAAAAGAAGATCGTGAAAGTTTTGATTGCTCAACTTTTATCGGCAATCACAGTGAGTTAGATTTTGCTCTCTTAAAATGTCAGGGAGCACCTGGAGCGAAGTATGGAGTGGCTCAGTTGAGCGATAAAATCGCGGCGAAGAATCTCTCTGTTTATGTCATTCAACAAAATTGTGATTACTATTCAGTATCAGATTGCGATTGGTCAAAAAAATATTCTATCGGTAACATAACCAAAATAGACGCTGAGTACACTCACAATGCGGATACACTTGGGGGTTCTTCAGGTTCTCCTGTTTTCTCTGGATCTGATCATCACGTTATCGCACTTCACCATGCAGGTTACGGCAATAACGGCATGGGACGTGGATACGAGAACTACGCCGTCCCAATGTATAAAATCTTAGCCGTTTTAAAGTCTCAATTTGGAATGTTTGCAGGAACAGGAGGAACAAGTGGCGGTTCAAGAAAGTTTTTAGATGGCGGAAAATCTCAATCATCAGCTTTGAGTTTAAGTGCGGGTTCATATGATGCAGAGATTGAAGATGCAGGTGCCGATTATTTCAAATTGTCCCTAACGAAAACGACAGCAATGAAAGTTCAAATTGCTTTTTCTCACTCAAAAGGAGATCTCGACATGGCCCTCTATAATTCAAAGGGGCAGAAGTTAAAGGTGAGTGAAGGTACAACTAATAGCGAATTGATATCAATGAGTTTAGCTAGAGGGACATACTATTTAAAAGTTTATGGTTACTCAGGTGCAACAGGGAAGTATGTGATCGAATTGGAAAAATAAAATCAAAGAAGTCCCTCTTGTTTTGACACAAGAGGGACCTCTTTTTATCTGCCGCCAAATTTTGACGAAATTTCAATTTCATTTCCATCAGGATCAGCGATATAAAAAGAATCAGATTGAGGATAATGGGTGAGACCATTGTAAAGCAGAGGTATTTTTTTTGCTTTTATCTTACTCAAAAAAGTACCAAAATCTGTCACATTAACCCCAATATGATTGATTCTTACCTTTTTATCTAGTGACTCATCAGTCTGGTAGAGGCAGAGATAGAAACGTTCGGGGTGACCGATAATAACATGAGGTAGTCCATTGTATTCTCCTTCTTCGACAATTTTGAGGTCGAAATGCTCAGCGTAAAATTGAATCATGTCGTTAATTTTGTTGGTTGAAATATTTAAATGATCTATTTTCATTTTTTCTCCTTCGTTAGACTTAAGATAGAATATTAAAATGCATTGATAAAATCGATTGAACCTATGTTATGATAGGTAAAATTGATATCAAGGAATTCTTATGTCTCTTTCTCAGATCGAATACGCCCTAGCAGTAAACCGTTTTCGCAACTTTAAAAAAGCGGCAGACTATTGTCATGTGACTCAACCCACCCTTTCAATGCAACTGCAAAAATTTGAAGAGCAAATTGGAATTATTCTTTTTGATCGTTCTAAGTCTCCTACAGTTCCAACATTAGAAGGAGAGAGAGTGCTTGAACAGGCCCAAATCGTAATTAGGGATTATCATAAGATGTTGGAACTGGCGCGTGGATCAGATCAACAAGTAGAAGGAGATTTTCATTTGGCCGTGATTCCAACAATGGCCCCTTATGTAGTTCCTTTGTTTGTCGGAAAATTTATGGTCGACTTCCCCAAAGTTAATTTGATCATTACCGAAATGCAGACTGAAGTGATTATCGAAGCACTTGATCGTGATGAGATAGATGCAGGTCTGATGGCGACTCCGCTTAAGCGCGACAACCTCATTGAGAAAGTTCTATTTTACGAACCCTTTATGCTCTTTCTCTCTCCACTCCATGCCCTTCTTAAAAAAACCAAAATAAAGGACAACGATCTGGTGCCAGAAGAGATTTGGCTTTTAAGTGAAGGCCACTGCTTTCGAAATCAAGTCCTCTCAGTATGTGATTTAAGAGTTCCAAAAAGCAAAAAGGTGGGAGTCTCTTTCGAGAGTGGAAATCTCGAAACGCTTAAGCAAATGGTGATGAAGAGTGGGGGCTATACGCTTCTACCTCAATTGGCCACTGACCAATTATCAACAGCTGCCAAAAAACAATTGCGTCCTTTTCAAGCGCCAATTCCCACTCGAGAAGTTTCTCTGGTTTATTCTCGTTCTTTTTTAAAAGAAAAAATTGTGAATGCACTTGAGAAAACAATTATAGAAGCTTTGCCAATTGAAATGAGAAATTTAAAAGGTAAGCAGTTTGATGTTGTGCCGATTGATTAGGCAACTGACATTAAGAAGTCGACGGCCCTTTTTTCACTCCAAAATTGAAGCTTTGGACGATAGTCCATAAATCCACAGTGACCACCTGTCTCTGTAATCTCAAGATGGACATAGCGGCTGCGATGAGCTTGTCTGACAGGATATGATCCGCGATCAAGAAATGGATCATCTTTTGCTTGAACTATGAGGAACGGAACTCGAACTTCCTCAATAAGATTAACAGCACTAGCGTATTTATAATAATCCCAAGCTGATCTGAATCCATTCAATGGCGCTGTGACTTGTTCATCAAAATCAATAAAGTTTTTTGCTCGCATAATGGCCGGCATATTTAGGTCGAGACCAATCAGTTCATGTTTCTGGACTACTTTATCTCTCATCGTCGTGAGAAAACTTTCAGCATAAGCCTTGCTAAAAATATTATCTCGCATCAATCGAGCAGTTGACTCCAGATGAATCGTTGATGAAAAAATAACTCCGCCGTGAATTTCAGAATGGATTTGAGCCCCATGGGCGCCAAGATAATAGCCAACAACATTTCCGCCGAGACTGTAGCCCACTAAGTATATTTTTTTATATTTTAATTTATTAATAGCAAATTGAATGACATGTTCCATGTCTTCTATCGAAGCAGCATGATAAAAATGCTTTGCTTTATTCATTTGGCCACTACATGAACGCTGGTTCCAGGCTAGAGCATCAATACCCATTGAATTGAATTGTTTCGTCATTCCTTTAATGTAAGGAGAGTGACTTGAACCCTCAAGACCGTGAGTCAGAATGACAACTGTATCTGAATTAACACTTGAGACATCGACATCGACAAAGTCGAGATCGTGAGTATCGAGACGATATCTTTTAAAATCTACTCCATCGACCTTGCGAAAAAAGTAAGGATAAAGCGTTTGGACATGTCCATTTCGTAAAATTTTAAGAGGGTTGTAAGTAGTGTTTTGAACTAATGGCATAACTTAATCTATTATAGTCAAATATCGGGTCTTCGAGTATGAGGAAAAATTCACCTCAATCATCTCAATAAGAGTTCTTTTAAACCGTGATCTTGAGGGTATCACAAACTCTTTGCATAAAACTGTCATAGGTGAAGGGTTTGGACAATATATTTTTCACTCCCAGTATAACTGCGACTTTGACAAGTTTTGCATGTAAATTGCCGGAGATGAGAATGAGAGGAATACTTCTGGTACGAGTCTCTGCTTTTAGTGCCTTAACGACTTGTAGTCCATTTGCTTTGGGCATCACGATATCCATAATAACCAACCCAAAATCTTGGTTCCTCATTTTTTGGAGAGCTTCTTGGCCATTGGAAGCAAAGACGATTCTATTTTCTGGAACTTTCGCGCGTTCAAGATACTTACTAATGATGTGTTGAATCTTTGGCTCATCATCAACCACTAGGATCGATTTTCCTAAAAGCATGTGATCGATAATTTGTCCCATAAGTAACTTCATACCCCTTATTATAAATGATGTCGTTAACTCCACATAGAATTTGAGGTAGTTGATTAGTTTGCCTACTGATTTTCAGTAGATTAAGGAACTTCTTCAATATTCAAAAAATCCAGTTGTTAGGAAAAATTGTGAAGGAATGGCAACATTTTGTGCTACCTAACCACTGTTCGCAGGCTTATCTGTATCAACAATAACTTCTTAATATTTCGGATAACTCTCTAAAATGATTCATTACTTGCATTCTCTAGTCGGGTTTTCAAGGCCTTCTGGGCGATAATAGTTTCATGAAAACAATAAATGGAATGACGAGATTTTTTGCAAAGCCAGTAGTTAAGGTATTTCTACTGGGTTTAATAGCCACAGCACTTTTTGCTTCAACTTCTGAAGCCAAAGATAAGAAGGCATTCGATGCTGTCTTTTATGTGCTTCAAAA
The DNA here is from genome assembly GCA_002786715.1 of Bdellovibrio sp. CG22_combo_CG10-13_8_21_14_all_39_27. Lineage (GTDB taxonomy): Bacteria > Bdellovibrionota > Bacteriovoracia > Bacteriovoracales > Bacteriovoracaceae > 21-14-all-39-27. The sequence goes on along the minus strand of PCTW01000039.1, from coordinate 118,213 downwards.
AAATCACAATGAAGGTCATCAGCAAATTCATCTTTATTCAAAGCCAGGAGAATACTCAAGCGTAGCCTTTAATGGAGTTGCTGAAATTCCTAAGAAAGTGAAGTTAGTCTATGGGGCAGCTTTATCTGGTCGCGATGGTGTTCAACTTAAATTTGATGATGTCGTTTGTTCTTATGAAGCCGACTCCAATAGAAGATTGTTCAATCATGAATATGATTTTAGTGAATGTAGTAATGGTGCAAATGAAGGTGATGAAATTAAAGTTAAGAAAGCAATTGGTCTTCAATTGAATCTTGCTCGTTATTCTTTTTCAAGAGCAAAGGCTAGTGTCGAAGTTGTAGAGAGATTTCAAACAGGTTTAAAAATTCCTCATATAGATGCAAATGCTGGTCAAATTCTTCGATTTGATGGAGAGCTTTGGCGTCCAGCAGACTACATTCCTGACGGTGTGAACGAAGGTGATATTCTCGCGTGGGATGGGCAAAGCTGGAGTCCATCAAGCGTTGTTGGCGCTACTGGTCCGCAAGGATTACCGGGTGAAGCTGGTCCACAGGGTCCGGTCGGTGAAATAGGTCCTCAAGGACCGCAAGGTATAGAAGGTATTGCTGGCGTGATGGGACCGCAAGGACCTCAGGGTCCAGTTGGTATTGCTGGTCCAATGGGACCACAGGGTCCTCAAGGACTAGTTGGACCGCAAGGTCCACAAGGGCCTCAGGGTGAAGCTGGTCTTCAAGGTCCAAAAGGGGCGCAAGGTCCACAAGGTGATCCTGGCTTGGACGGCGTGGTCGGAGCTGCAGGTCCTCAAGGTCCACAAGGCCCTCAGGGATTGAAAGGTGACAAAGGTGATAAGGGAGATACTGGTGCCCAGGGTCCACAAGGTGTTGCTGGTGCTGACGGTATTCAAGGGCCACAAGGTCCAACGGGAGCAACTGGCGCGCAAGGACCACAAGGTTTAAAAGGTGATAAAGGTGACAAGGGTGATTCTGGTGTAACTGAAATCCAAGTCGGCGTTGGTATCGTTGCTGGTTCTGGTGCGAATGGTGCCATTACTGCAGCAGATGCTTTGAGTGTAAACGTCGGTACGGGTTCAGGACAAATTCCACAGCTCGACAGTAATGGAAAGCTCTCTGCAAGTGTTCTACCAGCTGCGCCTGCAGCTTCGGCTGGAGTGAAAGTTGCCTACATTAAAGATGTGAAAGCAAATGGTGTTCATGGTGGTGGTTGTACCGCTGGAGTATGGATTACTAGAGATCTCAATAATTTTTCAGGCGATGGTTCGATTGCCACATTAGCAGCGAACAAATTCACTCTTCAACCCGGAAAATACTCAGTTGAAGCGATGGCCCCAACTTATTTGGATAACGTGCATAAAGCGATTCTTTTTAATGTCACAACTGGAGCTACTGAAATCGCAGGTACTACCGGCCGCTCACATACAACAGCTGGTGGTGTAAACAATTCGTTCATTGAAGGTGTCGTCACTGTTGCTGCTCCAACAGAGTTTGAAATTCGTCATCGTTGTACAGTAACAAAGGATATTATCGGATTTGGTTTAGCTGCCGATTTCGGAGAAGAAGAAGTTTATACTCAAGTAAAAATTATGAAACTCGACTAAATTGCACTATCTCACCTTTTAGAGATAAACTTAAAGCATGAAGCTTATCCCTTTCTTATTCATCATTTTATCTCAAAATGCCTTTGCCTATTTTGACACTGGAACCGGTGCTGATGGCGCTTGCACACAAGCGACACTTATCGCTGGAACGAGAACCTATAATTGTACCACCTTGAACATTGGCGCTGCTAATTCTGTCTTTAATGCTGTTGGCGGAGCTGCCGTTGTGATTAAGGTGCAAGGAGCGGTAACGATTTCAAATACACTCAGCGCTAATGGTGGCGTCGGGGCAAATGCCGATGGAACAGGTTCTCTTGCAGGAGGACTCGCGGGAGCAGGAGGTAGTAATGGTGGGGCGTATGGCGCACTGGATACTGACGGCCAAAATGGAAATGGAACAGGTGGTGGCGTAAAAGGAATTTATGTCAATGATGTTTCAAATGCATTTGATGTCTATGGTGGCGGTGGCGGTGGCGGAAGTTATTCCACGCAAGGTGGAACACTTGCACTTAATGGAGACATAAACGGTACCTCTCAGGCTGGAACCAAAGGGGCGCAAGGACCCACTTGGGGAAATGAAACTAATTTTGAAAGTAGTTTTATCGGTGGCTCTGGCGGAGCTTCTGGTGGCGGTGGCGAAACGACTGGCGGAGTGAAGGTTTCAGGTTCAACTGGCGGCGGTGGCGGTGGCGCTATTCATATTATTGCTGGTGGAGATATCACGATTTCAGGATCGGTGGTGGCCAATGGGGGAAATGGAGGTGGAGATGGTGCCAGTGTTGAATCTGGAGGTGGTGCAGGATCTGGCGGAGCGATTTGGCTGCAATCAGAGGGGAATATTATTATTTCTGGTTCTCTAACGGCGACAGGAGGAACGGGAGGGGCCAATGGTTCGTTCGGAACTTCTGGAGAAGGTGGAAGTGGCGGTAGCGGACGTATTCGTCTCGATGATATTGACGGAGTGATAACGGGAGGAGGAACAGTTTCGCCTTCAGCTCAAGTGAATTCGCTTGCAACAATTATTGCCCGCAACAGCTCTTCGAGTGTTGAATTGTCATCAGATATCAGCTGTGCTGCGAGAGAGAAATTGTCTTGGAGTCATGTCGTGACTTTTTTATTGGGTGGTTTGATTCTTGTGAGTTTTAAATTTAAAAGAGCTGAGAGATTCCTAGCAACAGAGAAATTCTAGATACAGAAACATCATTGCTATCTGCAGTGAAACTTAAATTCGAGTATTCAATTCCAGTTCTTAAATCAAAATTTTCAGCCCAGCTATAATTAAAGTGGGCGCGAGCTTCAGTACCTAAAATCGTTCCTAGTAATGCATGGGCGGACAGCTCTGTTGACCATCTTGAGCTTAAGTTAAATGATTTTGAAACACCGATAGGGACAGCAAAGAGGGTAGAGCTTTGTTCTTTGACCGTGGTTTGCACGGGATAAGAATTGATAGAGTAAATATTGAGCCCGGTTGAAAGATTGCCCCATGAGTAAGGACGGGTACCTTTTAGTGAAAGGTAAATTTGGGAAAAGGATAGGTTTTGAAAAACTTCTCCACTTAAACGATGGGCCTCGGTTTGATATTCGTTAAACCACATGGATATTTTTCGTCGATAGGACAGACGTAGTGAATTGAGCGCAGTTCCGGAGACGGTCGTAGTCCTGGTATTCGTTGTGTCTTCGGAAATAGAGGAAGGAAGAGCATCGATTGTTAAAAGAGATTGGACCATTCTCTTCTTATGAGGAGGAAGTACTTTGCTTGATTTAGTCAAAGACTGTTTTTCTTCTCTCTTTTTTTCATTGGGAAGACGGTAGACTTGCCTTCTTAAACTTGATTTTTCATGTCCTTTTTTTCCAATGCTTACGACTTTCCAATAATATCTCTTTTCTGGATTTAGCTGCTCGATTTCAGTATTTAAGCGAATTGAGCTTTGCTTGAGCATCTTCTCAAAAATGATATTTTTAAATTCGAGATCAGTGGCCAACATAAAGCGATACTTTTCTGCCTTGTCATCTTTGCTCCATTCAAATTCAACTCCTTTTCTAATAGCACTTCGATGCTTAGGAGTTATGAGCTGGGAACCTACAGGTGCAAAAAATTCTTCGGGATATGAAGTTATAAGCTTTGAGAGATTGGAAAATGTACCTTCTCGATCCCAATGATCGACAATCGCCACCCTCCAAAAGTACTGCCCCTCGGTGACATTATTCCATTTGAAACTATTGGTTTGTACAGTTTTATCAAGGACTTTATTTTTCATCTCACTATCTGTGAATATTTCTATTTTATAAAACTTGGCGTCCTCATTCTTTGGCCACTTTAATTCGATGAAACCACCATCGGCATAAGCGGGACTAATAAACCAATTCCACAGTGAAGTTTCTTTCTCAAATTGAATCTCAATAGTATTTTCCTCTGGAAGTTCAAGAGGCTTTGGAGCTGGTGATGGGACAACTTCTACTTTCGTTGGCCTTGAAAATTCAACCTGGCCGTTCTCTTTAATGATTTTAGTTCGCCAATAATAAGTTCCAAGTTTAGAGAAACGAACATTAGACTTAATTCCTTTGAGTTTTCTGGTCACTTGAATTTGATTGAATTGAGGATCATTGCTTACTTCTAATAGGTAAGTGGGGTCTTGGGTTTTAGAATCGGGTTTCCATTCAAAAGTGACATCTTGATCTGGCCTTTTTAATTCTACAACAGAACCATCCTGTGGCGACAACGCATTATCTTTCGCAATTTTTACAGAAAAGGTATTCCATTCGGAACTTGATTCTTGGAGGTCATTGAGCGCCACTAATCTCCATTCATATGATCCTTCCGCTGTTAGAGGTAAGGTCATATGGTGACTTTGAGAAGTGAATGATTGAACTTCATTATTGGATTTGAGTTCAAGTCGGTAAGAGTTCGAACCCAAGACATTATCCCAGGCGAAAGAGATTTGAGATTGCTCAATGTCGTAGACCACAAATTCACTGTTAGGACTTGGAGAGAGTATATGAGGGGCACTTAGCTTTTCTATTTGAAGAACTTCAAACGCTTTCGACTCTGACCACAAAGCTTCAGGTCGGTCGTTATCAATTCCTCTAACTCTGAATGTATATTTTCCTTTTTTGAGTTCAGTTAATCGGAGAGAGTTTTTTTTGATCTCTTGATTGAGAGAAGGTTGCTCATTGAAGGAAAGTTGAGTCTCGAAAGCTTTAAATCCTTGAGCAGACCACTGAATTGTATATTCATTAAGTACTTCTTCAAAAGTAATCAAGGGAGAGTTTATTTCAAAAATCTGAGGAGCAAATTCTCGATAGACTTGAAAAAAACGAATGGGAGTTGAAAAAGATTCTTGATTCGATTGGCCTACTAATTTCCAATAATAGGTTCCTGATTGATCAATAATAAAATCAAAGGAGTTTCCTTGGATAGAAGTTGAGTTGATCATTTTTTTAAATTTACGGTCGGTTGCAATAAGTATTTTTATATTTTGAGATTCCATTTTTTGTTGCCATTCAAAATGAATATTATGAGCTTGGGCGATATAATAAGTTTTTTTATGAGGAGCCAGAGAGATGAGGGGAATATTTTTGATTTTAATTTGACTACCATTAAATGAAGCTTCTTGATTTTCTTTAATAACCTGTATACCGCTTTCATTTTGAATCTTCATTTCACCTGATAAAAGTGAAATATTTTGATTTTCAGAGTCTTTTGAAATTTGAAATTCAGCATTTTCTGCCGATAGCTGGAGCTTGTTTCCGCCCAGGTCAACTTTGAGATCGCGACGGGAACTGGCCAATTTTGCAAATACAATGCCTCGTTCCAAATTGAATTCTTCTTGATTATTCACTCCACTGACTTTGAAGAGAGTACTTTCGGCCAAGCTCAGAGTTGAGCCGTCATTGAGTTCGATTTCAGCAGAAGAGTCAGCATGGGTATAGATCATGTCATTTTCAGAGAGTTTGAAGCCAATATTGCTATCTAGCCAAGCAAGCCAATTATTTCTCTTTGTTTTAACCGTGTTCACTTGAGAAATAATCTCGGCTACTGAATGAGCGCTGTCTAATTGAATTTGATCAATGGGGCGATAAAGCTGATAGCCACTGAAAACCGCCAGTGCTGCCATTAAAAGGATAAGAATTTGATCAAAATATTTTGTCTGCAAAAAAAGCTCTATTACTCAGTAAAAAAGTTATAATAAACCATTGTATCATTGAGTCAGATTTCTCCAAGAGGAAGATGTTGATGGGAAAAGTCGGTTTTCCGTTAAAATTAAAATTTAGTTTAGTCATATTCGTTCTTCTTTTAAGTTCAGTTGGCTTCTATGTGTATTTTGCCATAGATATCTTCAGAAAAGATAAATCAGCAGATATTTATAATAATTCCCTAACTTCGGCGAACCATCTTTCTAATCAAGTGAACTCTTTTCTTATTCAGAATAAGAGAAATCTCTACGCAATCGCCAAATCAATTGAACTAGGTGCAGATCAAACTTTTCTTAAAACTTATTTCGCTCAAGAGCCTCAACTTTATGAATTAAAAATTTATAGTCGAGAAGGCAAAAATTGGAAGCTGATCCAAAATGTAGTCGATCAATCCTTTCTTGACCTTTATAAATTTGAAGATCAGAAAAGTAATACTGAAGACAATGAGGGGAGAGATCTCCAAGATCATTTTCAACTAAAGTTTGAAGATCGAAAGGGCTTAGTTCCAGGATGGGCCTTGTCTCTTATTTCAGAAAGTAAAAAGATAGGTGTTATTGCTAAAATCAAAACTGATTTTATGCGCCAAATGATTTCAACTTCTGCTCACGTATTCCAATCGAAAATTGTTGATACAAGCGGACTTCCATTGATTGAACTTCAAAACGCAGAAAAAGAAAATATTAATTCAGAAGGTATCACTAAAGTCATATCTGACGGTGCTCAGCAAACAGTAACTAAAATTGGGGACAACCTGATTGCTTTCGTTAAGCTTAAAGACTTTCCCCTCTATATATTAAGTAGCATTAGTGAAAGCAAAGCTTTTAGTGCAGCTAATGTTTTACAACAAAAATCACTCTACTTTGGCCTTTTGATTTTTTCAGTGGTGGTGATTGTAGCACTCTTATTTGCACGTGCTCTAACAAAAAATATTCAGCTTCTTACGAGTGCCACGGAGAAAGTGGCCCAAGGACAATTTGATACACAGCTCTCTATCCGATCGAACGATGAGATCGGAAAGCTCGCTCATTCCTTTGAATTCATGGGTAAAGAAATACTTCGATATATCGAGGAAATGAAAGAGAAATCTCGACTAGAAAATGAAGTCAAAGTGGCCCAGTTGGTTCAGCAAACTTACTTTCCAGAAGAGAGTGAAACTTTGGATAATGTCGAGACAACCTATCAATATGTCTCAGCCTCCGAATGCGGTGGCGATTGGTGGGGATACTTTAAACAAGGTGACTATTTTTATTTCATGATTTGCGATGCTACTGGACATGGAGTTCCCGCTGCCCTGCTTACTGCTACTGCAAGCAGTGCACTTGCAACGATGAAGAGAATGAATCAAGCTGATAACGAATTGATCTTGCCACACGAAATGTTAAACGTCTTTAATCAGGTTGTCGCAGAACTTGAAGGCGAAGTGAATTTGACAGCACTTGCAGGAGTTCTCCAATTGAGTTCGGGCAGGCTTATCTGTTCAAATGCTTCTCATCATCCACTTTGGGTTATTCGCAATAAAAAGACGGCCACATTCAAAGAAAGGATCGAACCTCTTCTCGGTGAAGTTGGATTGAGAATCGGACAGGACCGAAATGCAAAATATAATGATAGTGAACTTGTACTTAATGATGGCGATCAATTACTCCTATTAACAGATGGTTTATTGGAATTAGAAAACAATGAAGCTAAAGCTTTTGGGCAAAGAAGACTTATCAAAGAATTGGAAGCTTCAGACTCCTTAAGTATTGATTTGAAGTTAAAAACCCTTCTTCGGTCGGCAATGAATTTTGCAGACAATAAAAACAACGACGATATAACAATTTCAATTGTTAAATGGAATCAATCTCAAAGAGGTTTAGGTTCGCAGACATCAAAAGCCCAAGTCCTTTGCAGTAAAACACTTAAAAGTATAAATCTCATTCCAACTCCTGATAGTTCCTTCGAAGTTCATTTTGGGGACTTGCTTGACCAATCAAAATCTTATGCTTCGGTCATTATGGCCGCGGAAGAGGTGACAGCATATCCTCAGCTGGTAAGCGCTAAAGCAGTTGTCTGCTCGACCCAGGAAAATCTTGAAAATATAAAATTGCTCAGCGAGCATGAGATCTATCACTTGATTGGTGAGAATAGTCCTTTTTTGCAAGAGGAATTAGAACTTTCTGTTTTAGGTAGCAAAGGCGACTTGATTGATCTCATGAGGTCCAAGAGCACTATTTCATCACTTGATATTAATTCAGGAGATGAGAAATCGGCGAAAATTGAAAACTTTCTTAAACAACATGACTTTAGCGAATATTTTGATTCACCAGCAAACTATCTTCATTTTATGGCATTGGAACTGGTGAATAACATTATTATGCACGGGGAGAGCTCAAGTGTTGTTTTGTCTTTTATTAAGAATAAAAACTACGTGGCGATTCAAGTAAAAGATCAATTAGGCTTACTCGAGAGGAAAAAAATTATCGATTCAATATATAGAGGCTATAAAGACCAGGCACCGAAGGAATCAGGAAGAGGGGCAGGCTTGGGGCTTTATTTAACCTACAGTCAAACAAATCAATTTTGGATTCAAAGAACTCCCAATGTGAGTACTGAAATTGTGTGTCTAATTGAATCAAATAAAAGGTATAAAAAATATAAGGAAAGAATCACATCTTTCCATTTCATAGAGAGAGGTAATGCGTGAGTGATAAGCTTGAAGTCGGTATCAATATCGTTAGTGACCAAACAACAGTCCAATTGACTGGTGTTATTGACGAAGATGCAGATTTTGCAAATATTAAAAATTTAGAGTCTGCTAAAATTGTTTTTGATTTTCAAAAAGTTTCCATGATTAATTCCTGTGGCATTCGAGAATGGATTCAGTATTTGGTAGGGTTGGGAACAAACTCTCAAATTATTTATGTCAATTGTCCCCAGATTATTATTGAACAAATCAACATGGTTCAAGGATTTATTCCTAAGGGGGCTAAGGTTGAAAGCTTTTACGCTCCTTATTTTTGCGAGGATTGCGATAAAGAAGTCAAAGTGAAAATCAATTCAGCAGACATACAATCTTTTAAGGCTCCGAAATGCAATTGTAGTGATTGTGGATCTGAAATGGAATTTGATGCAATTGAAGCTCAATATTTTAACTTTTTAAAGCAAGGCTAAGTCATGACTACACAAAATTATAATATCTTTGATGATATGAACTTATCCATCGTCATCATCGATGAAAAACAAAGGATACATTATTTTAATAGTGCATTCTTAACCTTATTTAAACTTACTCCTCGTCTTGTTAACAAGGCTGGCAGCTTGGCAGAACTTCTGAGCCCCTTAGAGAGTATTTTAAATGAATTGATTACGAAATCTTTCTCGACTAAGACTACTGCACTCGGAGCGGAGTCTTCTTTTGTTTTTAATGGAAATGCATTAACCGTTATTCCCAGAGTTTCTTTTGTTGATTCAAATTTGATCATTTCGTTTAACGACATGAGTGTTGAGAAAAAATTGTATGATAAGTATCGTGAAAAACTTGAAGAATTGAAAACTTCTCACGAACAAATTGTGCAAGCTGACAAACTGAAGACCATTGGTGAAATGTCTGCCAATATTTCTCATGAAATCAATAATCCATTAACAGTAGCATCTGGCAATGTTGAGATTATCGAATTTACAATGGAGGAAGATGACCTCAATTCTCAAAGAGAAAACTTAAAAGAAGCTTTAAATAATATTAGAGAATCGCACGAAAGAATTAATCAAATTGTAGCGGGAATGAAAGAGTTTCTTCATAAAAGCGAAGATCGTAAAGAGTATTGTAGTGTTAAAGATTTGGTTGATAGATGCCATCATATGGTTAAATCACATTTTGAAGACAATGAAGTAACATTAAAAATTAAAATCCAAGACAATAATCAACTTATTCTCGTTAATAAAATCAAAGTCGAGCAAGTTATAATTAACTTGTTACAGAACGCAGTAGATGCGCTCAGTGATGCCAATACTAAAAATCCTACTGTTCAACTGGAAGTTTCTTGTGGCAACGATGGCAGCGAAGTTTACTTTGACGTGACAGACAATGGGCCAGGCATTAAGCCAGAAAATCGAGAGAGAATTTTTCAAGCTTTCTTTACTACCAAAGAAGTAGGTAAGGGAACAGGACTTGGACTAAGTATTTCCTCTCGAATCATCGCAGCTCATCAAGGACGATTGTCTTTACTAGACTCAGCCTCTGGTGCGCATTTCAGAATTGAGCTTCCTTCAATAGAAGTCAGTAGCTTTGTCGATAATACTTCTCATTTTCTAAGTCATGAAAATCAATCTATTCCAAGAGTCCTCATCGTTGACAATGAGCCAAATATTCTGAATCTTTGCCAAAAATTTTGTGAGGATCAAGACCTGCTTTTAATAGGGTCAACTAGTGGTGAAGCAGCTTTGAAGATGCTTCAACAAACAAAGATTGATGTTGTGATAACTGACTATCAGATGCCCGGGATGAATGGTTCCGAACTGGCGGAAGCTATCTTTAATAATAAAAAGAATTGTCCTGTCATCTATATGAGTGGTGCAAATGTTTTGGACTATTACAACCGAGATAAAGAGCGATTTAATGTAAAGGCGGCTATTTTAAAACCTTTTTCGAGTGAGGTTTTTATGTCGACTATTCGTGGAGTCTTGGCGAATAAATGAGCTTCGATAGTCGTCCCTATTCAGTTCTCGTAGTTGATGATGACAAAAAAATTTGTGATCTCATTAAAGCTTTTTTAAAAGTTGGCACAGAAGATTTGCAAACTGTAGTTGCCAATGATGCCACTCAAGCGCTTTTTAAATTAGAGAATCAAGAGTTTCATGTTTTGATTCTTGATCAAAATTTACCTGGAAAATCAGGAGTTGAGTTTGTTCGACAATTAAGAAAAATGTTAAAACACTCTTCTATAAGAGTAGTTTTGATGTCAGCAATCCTCTCTAAGGAAGATGTTCAAAGCGCTCTACAGGTAGGAATCGATGACATTTTAGTAAAACCTTTCACCTTTGCCCAGATGATGGCAAAGATTCGGCCTTTATTAAAAAAGCCAACGCAGACTTTGATCTAGTCCACATTGATTCAAATAATTATTCTTATAGACAAGGGGAGAGCGAGATAATCGAAATAGGAGTAGTTCAACTCTGCTTGCATCACATTCATCTTCTAATCCAATCAAATGAGCAGATTCATGAATAAGGGTTTGCGCTAATTTTTCGATGCTACCAATCAGTGATAAGTGACATAGATTAATGGTATTTGGATCTTTATACATCTCAACATAGGCCAAAGTCATTGGAGCACAAGAAGTAAAATCGTAGCCATAGTCTGGAGTATTGAAACGTACTGAGCCGATCTTCAGGTAAACTCTTTGTATCAATTCATGATTGTCGGAGTAGGAATTCAACATCGCGCGATAGGCAATTTGTTGAGCAATAGTACGGGCCTTTTCCATGTGCAAAGAACTCATTCGCATTTCAGCAAACAAGCTCGAACTTAAAAAGCAAAGCAACAGAGAAATCAATTTCATAAGGCCAATAGGTATAAGGGTTTTAATCAAAATCGACAATTTTTACACAGTGCGCAACAATCTCGCCAATAACTGTGAATGTTAATTCGCTGAAATTTCGAAGGAGGCTCTAGGTATTTTCTTTACGTAAACCCTTTTTACTTGATGACTTGTGTCCGATATGAAAGTTTAATAATTCAAATTATTTGGCAATCATGAAAAGAGGGGTTTTATCATGAAAAGCTTTTTCATAATGCTCGTGAGCATCGTCACTTTGTCTGCTCAAGCGGGCGACTTTGAAATTTGGCTCAACAAGCAGTATCAAATTTCAGTTACAAAATTAAAGGCCAATATTAATAGAGCGGATACTTTGCCGGGAACCGTTGTCGCTTCTCCTTCAAAGTCTAATCCAAATTATTACTACCATTGGGTTAGAGATGCATCTTTAGTGATGCTCACAATTGAGAGAATGTTCGATCGCTCAACTCTTGTTGCTGATCGTGACGATCTTTTAAAATTGATTATTGATTATGCAGACCTCACTCGTCTTCATCAATCGCAAGAAATGCAAGCTCCTGGTCGCTTAGGTGAAGTAAAGTTCAATGTTGATGGAACTCCCTTTGTTGGCCCATGGGGACGTCCACAAAATGATGGCCCAGCTTTAAGAGCTTTAACTTTTATTAAGCTTGCCAATCATTTTCTTCAAAATGGTCACGAAGCCTATGTCAGAGAAGTTCTTTATGACGGTCAACAGCCAAGTGCTTCTGTTATTAAAAGAGATTTAGAATACGTTTCACATAACTGGAAAAACCATGATTTCGATCTTTGGGAAGAGGTTATGGGTCACCATTTCTTTACTCGTTTAGCTCAGAGACGTGCACTTCTTGAGGGTGCTGAGCTTGCTCGTAAGCTTGGTGATAATGGTGCAGCTTCATGGTACGAGCTCCAAGCTCGTGCTCTTGAAACAGCTCTTCAGTTTCATTGGAGTGAGTCTGAAGCTATGTTCAAATCAACTCTTAACAGGGTTGGTGGTATCGATTACAAGTCTGGAATGGATTCTTCGATTTTTCTCGGTTTGATCAACACAGAAAGAGCTAATGACTCATTTATGAGCGTTCTTGATGACCGCTTCATGCTTACCGCTCAAAAGATGAATGATAGCTTTGCAAATATCTACAGAGTGAACCAAAATTTTAACAATGTTGGAGCAGCAATTGGTAGATATCCTGAAGATCAATATGATGGATATGGAACTGGCAAAGGCGGAAATCCATGGTTCTTAACGACTGCAGCTTTTGCGAGTTACCACTATAAAATGGCAAGAACACTGACAAATGCTCAGACGATTAAAATTACCGATAGAAATCGCGATTTCTTAGGTACAGTTTTAACGACTCAGGCAGTTGACCAAGAACTTGTTTCTGGAAAGGTTCTTACGAAGAATGATGCTCAATTCAAAGCTCTAGTAAAAGGTCTCGTTGAGAGAGGAGATCAGTACATGGCAAGAATTAGAATCCACCTTCCTAAGGATGGTTCGATGTCAGAGCAAATGAACCGTGACCATGGATATATGCAAGGTGCTGAACACCTTACTTGGAGCTACTCAAGCTTTATTAATGCATACTTGAACCGTCTCGAAGCGGTTGAAGCGATTGGAAACTAGTCAAATATCAATAATCTCGATATAAAAGAGCCGCCCTAATGGGGCGGCTTTTTTATGGAAAAAACTTTTGATCGCATTCACATCGAAATCACGAATATTTGTAATGTTCAGTGCTCCTTTTGTCCGGAAGTCGTGCGTCCCAAGAACAATATGAACATTCATCAGTTTGAAGAGTGCGTGAAGCAAGCTGCACCTCTGACTAAGCAAATCTGTTTGCATCTTATGGGTGAACCTCTGGTGCATAAAGACCTTGAAGCTTTCTTTCAAATCGCTGAGAAATATGACATTCCTGTTAACTTAACCACCAACGGATTATTGCTTAAGCAAAAAGAAGAGATTTTGTTTCAAGCCAAAAGCTTGCGGCAAATCAATATTTCTATCCAAAGTTTTCACGATAACTTTCCAGAGAAGTCCTTGGAGGATTATCTTCAATATATTTGCCAATTTATTATTCAACTTAGCTTAAGAAGGCCTGAAGTTTACCTCAATCTACGGTTGTGGAATCAAGGGGCTGATGCTGAGATCGAAAATGAAGCGGTCTTTAAATTTCTTGAAGATTTTTTTAAGATAACTATTAATCGAAAAGTTGAAGTCGCTCTCACCAAGAGTAAAAAATTATTTGATAAAGTTTATCTTCATTTTGATTCTCGCTTTGATTGGCCATCATTTGATCTCCCTTACCAAGGTGACAAAGGAACGTGTCAAGGATTACGCAATCACTTTGGAATTCTTTCTGATGGGACAGTTGTCCCTTGCTGTCTCGACAAAGAAGCAAACATTAACTTAGGAAACTTGTTTGAAACGCCCCTTAACACGATTTTAGCATCAGAACGAGCCGTCAAAATGAAAGAAGGCTTTGAGAGGGGAGAACTCTGTGAAAAGCTCTGCCAACATTGTCCCTACATTAGAAGGTTTGATAAAAAGCTTAAAGGACTAACAAAGTGAAATCTCTATTTGTCGTACTTTTTTTTATTATCACCAATACTTCATATGGTGATATTTGCTCCCCTGATCCTGCTCCACGATTTTCAAAATACTCAAAGCCCCAAGAGAATAAACCAATTACTTCAATATTTATTGATTCGAGCCAGACCCGAGGTATGACCTTTAAAACAAGCTCCGAAAATGGTCCTTACGGCTCTTATATTACTCGGAATTTAGATTATCCTAGGTATGAAAAGGTTTTCGAACAGTTAAAAAAAGATTACCCCCAACTTAAAAATCGCGGAGAAGCACATATAACTGTTCTTACTCCCGTCGAGTATTATTGCAATTTCAAACCTGCTGGGACAACTATTAAGCAATTAGAAGAAATGATTGGCCCTTTCATTAACGAGAATGGTTTTAAAGTTAATTTTTCAATTAAATCGATCGGAAGTCATCAGGTTGATGAAAAAGAGACTTTTTTTATTATTGTTGATTCACTGGACTTGATTAAACTTAGAAAAAAATGGGCAACCTTACCTAACAATGGCTTTAAGCCTGAACTTTTTTACCCCCATATTACTATTGGTTTTACTGATCAAGATCTTCACAGCTCCCAAGGAGTTATAAAAGATGAACTTCACGCGAAAGACTATCGCTATCAATTAAATATCAATCCATAGGAAGAGCAGATGAAAGTTCTCATATCTGGTTTTGAGCCTTTCGATGGAATGCAGTTCAATCCATCTCAAGCGCTTATGAGTTCATTAAAAAGTGAAGAATTTAGTTTTGAATTGGAAACAATAGTTCTTCCTGTTAGTTTTAATTCTTGCTTTGAAATATTGAAGCTAAAAATGAATGAATTTAAACCTGATATTATTATTGGAACGGGATTGGCCTCTTCTCGTCGAGAAATTACCATTGAACGAATTGCTATCAATACGATTGAAGCAAGAATCGCAGATAACGACGGAAATCAACCAGTTCAGAATTATATTTTGGAAGAATCTTCAGATGGTCTTTTTTCTCAATTGCCAATTCATGCAATGGTGTTGAATGGATTAAAAGATAATTTACCGGTAGCTATCTCTAATACGGCCGGTACTTACGTTTGCAATTATCTTATGTATATGATTGTAAACTATGCCAAAAACTATAATCTCAAAGGTGGGTTTATTCATCTACCTCCTTCGAAAGAGATTAATCAAGATGGTTTAGAAATGACCCTTATCACTAAAGCAGTAGCCAAAATGCTCAAGGCCATTGAAGGCCCTGAGCTTACAAATGTTCAATTAGGTAGAGAAGACTAGAAGTGAAAAGGAACAGAAACTGAAAGCAAAATGGAGTTAGCATCTATTGCAGAAGCTCCTCCTGCTGGATATTTTGTCGTAACTCCAGAAGATTTGTCTTTGTATTCGTCATAACTATTTGCTCTGTATTCTAAGTTAATTGCTAGCATCGGCAGCCCAGTAAAGCCAACACCCACTCCATAGCCACTACCATTGAGTTCATCGCCCGTGGAATCACTAACAGAAGTATCTCGATCTTTGTCATAACTAATTTGTGAAGCAAAATAATAACTGCCCCAGACCCTGAAAAGAGGAAGTTCAAATCCGACAAAGGCTCCTAAATTATGAGACTTATAATCGACTGTTCCCTTAGACTTCGTGGGCTTTTCTGTATCAATATCAAAAGTGGTTGGCGTAAAGTTGCCATCCATACCAATAGACAGTCCCATCATCTCCCAACCTGCACGTCCACCGAATTCAATATAGTTCATACTGCTTTCGATCTTGGTACCGTTACTGGTTTGTTCAGTTCCGGCTGAGACTGCATAGCCGAGATAGGGTTCAAGATGAACTCCGGCATAACTGGTTTGAGTGAGAAGAATAAGTAAGCTGATAATGAAAAGATTTTTCATACATGACCTCCTGTCATAACTTTTTTGTGAAATTGATTTTCCGTGGTGAGAGTGAGACTTGAAGTTGTCTCATAAACATGGTGAGCGAGAATTAGAATTTGCGAAAGAGAACTAAGTAAAAAATGTCTGGTGTCTAATCCTTAGACAGATTAGGGAAAGAGCTCGATGGGGGTGCCTTCTCTCACTAATCCAAAGATTTCATCTATTTCGGCATTCGTTACAGCAACGCAACCTTGAGTCCAGTCAAAGTTATTTAAGAAGCTATAGACAAGTTCACGTGCTTCTTCTTCTGTGTAATTCCAAAAGAGATAGCGCCACTTCCCAATACTATTGGGCATACCATGAATATAAATAGCACCACCAGGCTCAACTCCGAGCTCTCGGGCGCGCTGCTTGTCTGCTTCATTTGGATATGAAATAAGTAAGCCTTTATGATATTGGGACTGCTCATTTTTCCAACTGATTTTATATGAGCCCTCAGGCGTTTTTCCATCTCCCTCTTGCTCTTTATGACCAATGGGAACAGAGCCTAAATGTACATCAAAGCTTTTAATCACTTCACCTTTAGAGATGAGATCAAGACGTCTTGCTGATTTATAAACTTCTACTTTGTCTATTCGAGCATAGAGCGAGGTCGAGATCGTTAATAGAAAAATAATAATGAAGTTTTTCATAGCGTGAAAGTAAGTTTTGAAGCCATTATTTGCAAGAGTCCCTGTAATATTAACATTTACTTATGTCATTGATTTTAAACCCAAACCACGTAGGCAAAACTGAGTGACAAGTTTCGCAATTTCTTTCGTTTCCAACTTGAGCTGACCTTCGAGGTAATAATGAAACACTTGGAGGACAGAGCCTAATACACACATGGCCGAAACTCTTGGATCTCCTCTCTCCAGAATTCCCATATGCATTCCCAAGGCATAAGTATTTTCAGCTTGCTCAACAATACTAAGATAGTACTGATTCAATTGCTGATCAATTTCTTGGCCAACAGATCTACCTTCTTTAAAGAGAAATCGAGCTAACTCTTGATTCTTCTCAAGTGTTGAAACGATTTTAAGGGCTTCTTTATGGAAGAGTTCTTCGAGATTGCTCTCTTCTGGCATTTCCATATGAACCCAATCAAAAGTCTCTCTAAGCTCGAGCGCTAAGCTTTGAAGAGCGTCTAGAACCAATTGCTCTTTATTTTGAAAATAGAGATAAAAAGTTCCTTTTCCTATTTCGGCCTTATGGATAATGTCTTCAATTCGAGTTTGATGAAAGCCTTTTTCAAGAAAGAGTGAAATCGCCGATTGGGTCAAAAGAGGCTTATGATCTGACCTTGGCCGGCCTATTTTCTTCTTAACTATATGATTCTTCATAATTATAGCCTATTGCAATACTGACCAGTCAGTATTATAACTATTGTAGTTCCAGATCATCTGGAGTTCAAGGATAAAAGAGATGAATGAAAAACTAGCTTTCGCTCAAAAGACTCGAGGATTAACTAACGATGAGTATCGCGATATTTATAGACTCGAAAAGCTCCCTAGCAGCTACCGCCATTGGTTGCATCTTGGTTTCAATTTGGGTTCCTTAGGCATAGTTTTTTTAGGTAATCTTGTTCTGATTAAAAAATTTCAATTATCGCTCATTGCTCTCTTTGTTTTAGTTATGCTTATAGGTAACTTTGCCGTTTATTGTATTCATCGCTTTCCACTACATCGTAGAATGAAGTTCTGGACCTTTCCTTTCGATTCTCACACCGTTGAGCATCATCGTTTTTTTACCAGTGACCACATCACCTTTAAAAATAGTAAAGATTATTACGCCATCTTTTTTCCAAGTTTTGTCGTGGCCATCTTTGTCTTTGCAATTTTTCCTCTTTTCTTTTATGGAAGTTCGTTCTTCTTAACAATCGACCAAGCTCACTTTTTTACATCAATGAGTGCTGGCTACTTTTTACTTTACGAATTTGTTCATTGGGCGAGCCATTTGCAAGAGGATCATTTTCTCATGAAACTTAATTGGTTGAAAATGATGCGTGAGCATCATCGCGTCCATCATAACCCAAAGCTCATGGGGAAATATAATTTTACGATCGTGTATCCATTAATGGATATTCTCATGGGGACAAAATATAAAGGAATCCTTCCAGCGGATTTGGCCGAAGATCACGCTCAAAACGTTGAACAGAATTTTAGATCTCTTATTGAAACTGAATCGCTTCTACATAAAAAGTCATAAAGCCATATTCATACTGTGGCTCAGATCGTGAATAAACGCATGCGTAGCGCCCTTTCCCCGCAGAGTTGAGTGCATTTTGAATGTCTTGCGAATAATTTTCAGGGTAAAGCTTTAAAGGCAAGTAATTGCCATACATGAAATTTCCAGAATAATTCTGAGAAATAATAGTTCCGCAAAAATGATAATTAAACTGTTGAGTTGATAGAGTATTTGTTCCAGAAACAGCGTTGTCGGAATCATTTTTCTTATTGTCCTTTCCACAAGAGGAGAGAACAATAAGAGGTAGAATAATAAAAGCCAATATAGTCTTTTTCATGAGACGCATTCTAATGCGTCCTTAATTATTCACAAGTTGATATATAATTATTACACAGCTGAGAACAGCTAAGAGGCTTTGTTTCCATGCTTTTTGGCCCAAGCAAACTCAATTTTTTCTCTTAATATGTCATCATCAATGGGTTTGAAGAAGTAATTATCAACTCCCGCTTCAAAAGCTTCAATAACGAGGTGAGAATTCTCATCAGTAGTCATCATAATAATAGGTATATTAACAAGTGAAGATGTACTTCTTATTTTTCTTGTAAGCTCAATCCCATTTCCATCAGGTAAGTGAAGATCGGTAATGATCACATCTATTTTCATTTTATGTTTATAAACTTCTTTTATCTTTTCGATGGCACTATTCATATTCTTTGCAGCAAAAATATTGCCTTCAAAACCTAGTTTCTTTAACGATTGAAGGATAAAAGAATGGGTGAAAGTCATATCATCAACAACGAGAAAATTAATGTTTTTTGGTGTTTTCATTTATGGCTTCTTTAATAAGCAGGTTGAAAGTTTGGTTTTAAGTTCTTCAAACTCCCAAGGCTTCACAATATATTCAGTCGCGCCTGCCGTTATGGCCGTTAAGATATTTTCAACTTCATCCATCGTTGTACACATTAAAAAAGGAGTCTTTGCATAATTCTTCTTTTGGCGAACATGCTTGAGAACATCCATCCCTGTTCCATCGGGTAAATTCCAGTCTGAAATGATGAAGTCATAGTCTTGTGTATCAATCAATCCAATTCCTTTTTTGATGGACATGGCGTAGTTGATTGAACCTTTGATCTGAAGTTTTTTTAGATCATTAACCATTTGCTTAATGAAATTTTCCATATCTTCAACAATTAAAATTTTAAGTTCTAAATCTGAAAATTTACTCATTCAATGACTTCTGTTTCGCTTGATAGTTCTCTGGTCGTTTGTGGTTGACCAGTTAATTGCTCTAGGGGTTGATAGAAAATAGTAAAACCTGCAAAAATCAAGTTAGGATCTCTGATCATTGGCTTATTATTTTCCCAAAGCTTTTTCCAATACTTTTTCTCTCCGTCATATACTTTAGTCGAAATAACTCCCAACGTGTCGCCTCGAACGATGAGATAAGGATTCCCTTCGGGTTGCCAGCTAAACTCTTCATCTGCAGGTACATACTTTAGCTGCATTCCTGGCGTTAAATTATTTTCGTTAATAAGCTGTTCTTCATTCCAGGAATAGAGTTTTTTCCAATCAGACAAAACACCAAAGAGTTTAAAAGAAATCATCATTAGCGTTTCATTTCGTTGGACAGTATAGGTTTTAAAATTATTTGAAATGGTTTCAATTACTTCGGCTTGTTTCTGTTCTTTGAATTCTTCAATTTTTTCACCATCATCATAAACAGTGTGAGCATTGAATTGATCGTATTCCTTAAGCTCATGATCAAATTGATTTTGAACATCATCTTCAAGTACGATCACTTCGCCGTCTGTTTCTGGGTCTTTCGCAACCGACGTACGCTTGGAAGTACAAGAGGTTGTAAGCATGGCAAATGCCGTAGTCATAATGAGCAATTTCGATAGTTTATGTTTCATAATCTTCTTTTCGGAAGAATGTTAAATAAACTTGAGTGGAAAGCTCGGATTAAAAGAGAATGTAGCCGAAACCTACGCCTAATCTAAGAGTTGAGAGCTTAGATGGCCCATCCATTGAGTGATACTTGAAAAGAGTATGTAGGTAGAGTTTCTTTGAAAACTTTTTATTAACATACCAAAGAAACTTGAAACCATCATAGGCTCCCTCGGAAGTAACACCCTGGGCATTTTCAGCTATTGAAGTGGTTAAGCTTTTAGAAATTGAAATCTTGGTAAAGTAGGGACTCCCAAAAACATGAACCAGCTTGGAAATTCCAACTGTGGCATAGAGTACTGTGTTTTCATCAAGTAGAATTTTTCTTTGTCTCTGAATTCCTCCCATATTAAAGGTGGAGAATTTTTCAAAGTCGAGACCGAAGTAACCGGTGAAATTTTGGTTTTTAAATCGATACTCATTGTAAAAGGTAGCACCAATTTCTGGAGGAACGGAAACATTAGATGAATCGAGATTGTTAGATGTGGCCAGCAGGTAGGAGAAGTAAGCGCTCCAAGCAAAGGACCAATCACTCTTCTTCGGATAGAATGAAAATGAAGCTCCAAGCGTCGCTGGACTATTCTGAAGAAACTTAACTTCGGCATAGCGAGGATTATCCTGTGTAAATTGACCATAGGAGGCCATGTAAAAGAGGGAAGCTTTTAATCCTTCAGGTAAGCCTTTAGAGTTTTCTGTTTCTTGCTGTTCCTCTTTTTTCTTTTGAACTTCAGCTAAACCTTTTTTTAGTTTTTGAACGTAATCTTTATATTTCGAAAGATCCATAAACTCTGCAGCGATATAAAGATTGACCTTGGTACCAGATTCCAATTTGCTCCAATTACCAACATGGGGATTACCCTTAATGGTTTTTTGAGTCATGGGAGTTTTGAGAGTGATAACGCTGTCTGGAAAGACAAAGCGCTTGAAAATTTTTGCCAATGTATCATTGGACTCAACTATGTATTTAACTTTATAGTATTTCGCGCCAGCGGCAAAAGCCGTCGAATAAAACAAGCATAGGAGTATTATAAATTTCTTCACTATTTCACCAATGGTGAAATAGGAAAAATCAATTCACCCACATCAGAATATTGACTCATACGTCCCCATTTATCTTCAATCTTCACTTTATAATAATATAACCCTGAGCGATTGCTAACCCAATAAGCTTCAGTGTTATCGAATGATTTTTTAAACACCAGTTTTTGTAGCTCTTTGTCTGCAAAAACTTCGATCCAATACTTTTTAGCAAAAGGATAGGGATTAAATTTTATGACATAGCTAGCTGTGCCTTTTATATCTCGATAATAAATAATTTGCCGAGGAATAATTTTAGGTATTGTTAAAGGCTTAGGGAGAACTGCTTCAAGCGCAATAGGTGCTGTTTTTGTTAAATATTGAGGAGAATCTGTTTTTGGGGATAACCTCCAAAAATATTTTCCAAGCTTTGGTATTTCGACTAATTCTTTGTTCAAATCAGTTTCTTTATTTATCAATAATTCTTTAAAGTCTGCTGTCTCAGAAACTTGTAAAATAGAACGATCAGCTCCTTCTACTTTATTCCATGAAAGCAGGACTTTCTTTTTATCATCACTAATAATTTGATTTTTTTGATAATCCTTTGCGACCCTAGCAACAGGTCCAGATACGACAATCTTGGCCACGCTAGAAACAATTGGTTTGGCACTTTCAGTTCTGGCACGAGCATAGTAAATGCCAGGTTTTTCCATGGCGATCTCTTTTTTACCAATAGGAGAACTTTCTTTTTTAATGATTTGAGTAAATTCTGGATTAGGACTTACTTCAAAGACAACGGGATCACTATTAAGATGATTTTTAACAGTAAATTGCGCGTTTTCGGTCTTCTTTACGTTTTGAAACAGTTGATTCTCTGGTATGACGAGGCCAGCAACGAGGTTCACATTGACTAGCTGCTTAGCGCTTTTATAAACATGATTATTGCTAACTATAGCAACTTCAAAACTGTGCTCACCTTTTTCTTCCAAAGGGTATGAGTAGTGATTTCCTCGAACTTGCCGAATGACTGTTTGGGTTGGCGTTTTGATTCTTAATTTGTAAATAATATCTTCTCGACCTTTCCAACTCAGTTCAATTTTTTCGCCCTTATAATATTCAGATTTAGAACTTAGTTGATTTATGCTGGGGCTTTCATAAGAAGTAACCGTAAAAGAGGTTTTACCAATTTCCCTACCTTCGCTATTTTTAATTTGAGTAAAATAACGACCGGGCTCGAACATTGGCAGGCTCAAGCTTTGTTGTTGCTGAACTTTATATTGGCCCACCTCTACTCCGTTTGAGTTATAAACGTAAATTGTTCCACTTTGTGGACTTTTGAATTCAATGGGAATGTCTTTATCGGTGGAGGGATTAATAATTTTTCCAATGGTAGGACTATCGATGACATTAAAAGTTGAATTTTGTTTGGGGATTTGTTGATTTGTCATCAAGCCGAAAGGAGATGTCTCTATTCTAGAACCTTCCTTAATTTCAATCTTTTCATTTTCATTATTAGAAAGAAGCACTTTTTTAATTGATTTTGCTTTTTGTTTTACTTCGATTGAGCCCTTTATGATGTTGATATTGAAATTATCCCTAAAAAGGTCAATCTTAATTAAAGTTTGAGGTCCAATAATCAGTTCCGGGCCACTATCAAAAGAGACGAGAACAGTTGATCGATCATCCGTTAGAATTTGATCACCTTGGTAGAGAATGTCGCCTTGATTGGTTTCTATCCAGTTGAGAGTTCCTGGAATTTTTCGATTTGAATCGAACTCGAGTTGGCTGATTTTCGCTATCGGGTTCAAGTTTCTGAGAAGAAGAGTCTGAGAATTACTTTGCTTATATAAATATGCTCCAAAGCAGATGAGTGAAACGCTCAGGATAAGTGTGATCCAATCAACGAGGACAAAACTTCTAGCCTGTTGAAATTCTTCATAATCATTATAATTAGCATTAAGCATATAAATAAGTTTACAGATACTTAAGGCAATAGACTATTAGCGCAAATTTTGCAGGGGATAGTGGTAGTTTGAAAGGTTTTGGAATTAAGATAAAAATCTTAGCAGGTTTGTCAGCCTTGCTCATTATTGCTGTTTCCAGCAATCTTTTTTTTACAAATGCCCTATTAACTTCAGACAAAAAGGCTTACATCTTTGAAAATATTTTAACGAGTACAGAAGGCCTTAAAAAAACGATACAAGATCAGATTCAAGAATCATTTATACAAATTGAATCCTATGTTCTCCTTTCTCAGCAATCGGGTAAGGCGTGGATCGAACTCTTCGAGAAACAAAACAATATTGCTGCCTTTAGCTTTAAGCTTGATGAATCTTCAGTGAGAAAAACATTTCATAAGACTCTTTTTGCCAATAAGCCTGAAGGCTTCGCTCTAAAAGTGAGTAAGCTCATCGAAGAAGTTTCTGAGACTGATGAAGAGGGGATTTCAGTTCGAAAAATACCTGAAGAAAATTTACTTTTAGCACAGTTTCGGCAAGGAAATAAAAATCTAAGTTTGATTCTTGTTATGGATACGCTTTTGAATAGAATTTCAAATGATCTTGTTTTTAGTTATATAATCGCAACGGATGCAGGTGAGATTCTTTGGCAAACGGGAGAGGAGAAAACGAACAAGCTAATCCTGTCGAGAAATACAGGCAATAAGAATGACCTAACTCAAGAGATTAAATTCGGAGATGAAGGTTTCTTAGTTTCATCTGTTCACTTACCCATTTCTTCGATGAAAATAATCAGCTTTATTTCAACTAAAAAAGCTTATTCTATTGTTTCTGCCCTCAATTTTAAAACAATGGCTTTTGGTTTGATCTTAATTGGGGCAGCGTTGGTTGCTGGTCTCTTTTTTAGTATCCGTCTCACTAAGCCAATTCGATCTCTAATGGAAAATGCTCAATTTATTGCCGATGGAAATTTTGAACATAAAGTTGAGATAAAAACCAAAGATGAACTTTTTGTACTCGGTGAAAAATTCAATTTCATGTCCGAAAAAATCTTTAATCTTTTGAAGGAAAAAGAAGTCATTATTGATGAGCTCAGAGATGCGAATGTCAAAATTGAAGATTATAGCAAGAATCTCGAAAAAATGGTTGAGGAGCGAACAGCAGAATTGAAGTCGGCCAACGATTTTATTCAAGCTATGATCGATAGTTTGGATCAAGGACTTTTTGTTTTTGATAAAGATTTAAAGTGTTCATCTATTTATACGAAGGCTTGTGAAAATCTTTTTAACCGATCACCTGCAAATAGTGATTATATGTCTGTTCTGCAATTGGATGAAGATCAACGAGTCAAAATTGAGAAGTGGGCAGATATTCTATTTAGTGAAATGATTCCTTTTGAATCTGCTTCAATGCTTGGTCCAAAAGAAAAAGTCTTTGGGAAAAATGTTACAGACGATGACTACAAGATGCTGAAGCTACACTATCATCCAATGAGAGACGATGAGCAAAAAATTAGCAATGTCGTGGTTGTCGCTACTGATAAAACGGCAGAGATGCGTGCAATTGAAGAGAATAAAAAGAAAGAACGTTATGTTGAAATGATTTTTAAAATACTAGGAAGTAAGAAGCAATTTATTTCTTTTACTCAAGAAGTAGAGGATTTCATTCTTAGTCTCGATGATATCTTGCAATCAAGTCCACCTCGACTGGATGAGGCCATGCTCGTTTATCACTCTCTAAATGGTGGATTTGGCATGTACGGTGTGGATTTCATGGTCGAATTAGCTCGAGAATGTGAGCAGTTTGTCGTCGATTTAAAGAAAGACTTTGTAGAGAGCGACTCTGTTAAAGAGAAATTACTTCTTGATCGAGATCGTTTAAAAGAAGCTTATAGTCAATTTAAGCAAGAGATTTTTACAGCTTTAAGTATTCACTCAGACCAAGTCGAAATTGATCAAGCTTTGCTTATGTACGTTAATGATCTCGTTCAAGAATCAAATGAGCGAGAACTAAAATATATCTTCAGTGAAAAAATAATGAAAGTTCCTGTTGAAGAACTATTAACTCCTTACAAAGAGTTGTTAAGCAGCTTGGCGATAAAACTTGATAAAGAGTTTTCACCTCTTAAAATTATTAATGGAGAAACTCGAGTTGATCCAGATAAATTTCAAGAATTTTTCGCTATGCTGGTTCACTTGTTTAGAAACTGTGCTGATCATGGGATCGAGCCACCTAGTACAAGAGATGAATTAGGAAAAAATCCATCCGGTACAATTGCGGTTCAAGCAATGCTTGATGAAGAAGGACGAAAATTAAAACTGATCATTGAAGATGATGGTGCAGGAATTAATCCTGAAAGGATTCGTAAAAAACTCTTTGAAAACAATCCTGAAAATGAAGCCGCATTCAGTGAAAGTGATCAGGAGATTATTTATCATATTTTTGATCAAGACTTTAGTACAGCTGAACAAGTCACCTCAATTTCTGGCCGTGGCGTTGGCATGAGTGCAATAAAAGATCTCGTTGAAAAGATGGGGGGACAACTCCATATTGAATCTCAAGTTGGAGTAGGTTCTAAGTTTATATTCGAACTACCTACTTAAGCTTATTAAAAACTTCGGTAATTTTTTGTTCAATGGTATTGGGAGTAAATGGTTTTAAAACGTAATTGTTTGCACCGGCGGCGATTGCATCGAGAATAATATGACTCTCATTCTCAGAACTCACCATGATAACGGGAATACTTTTGTAAACATCAAGTGTTCTTAAAAGTTTTACAAACTCGATACCATTACAATTGGGCATATTGATATCTGAGAAAATAAGTCCAAAGGGTTCTTCGACATTTTGCTTGAGTTTATTCCAACCGTCCTGGCCATCGGCCGACTGTTGAATTTTAGAAAAACCGAGCTTCCTCAAAGCCGATTGCATGGCCTCTCGGATGGTGGCCATATCGTCGAGCACGAGAATTTTTCGTTTTGTTATTTTATCGTCTAGCATTTCACGTCTTTTCGGTAGCTTTTGGGTCAACTTGAGCACTTTTAGCTTGATTCATCTTCAAACTGGCCCAGAAAGATGGCTATTTCAAATCTTATCCTTTTTAAATATTAATTATTTATAAATATGAGGTAAGTTTTTCCCTGCATTTTCACTCACTTAGCATTCAATTTTTATTCACATTTTTCCGATAAGTGACTGTTGAACTACTACTTACAATTGAAGGAACTCAATTGTTTTACGCTTTCCTTGGAGGAAAGAATTAGTCCACGGATGCTTTTTTTATTTAAAAGAATTTTCTTTGCTCTACTTTTAGCTGCAATGGCTTCGTGTAATCCGTTGGGAAAAATTGAAGTCAAAAACATTGTTAATCCTGATGCGATTAAACCTACTATTTCATTTATTACTACTGCTCCCGCAACGATGAATGGTGCCCAAGATTTTCCACTTGAATTCAAGGTCGTCGACGATCCCGGTGGCTCTGGAATTTCTAAAGCTGTTTTGATGTATTCGCCTGATGGAGACAATCTGCCATATCGCGAAGTGGGATCTTTCACTGAAGGCCAGCGAACAGTTAATTTCTGTGCTCCCAATAAAAATCATCCAAAGCCTGCTTTTAAAATTGTTGCTACAGATAATAACGGAAATAGTGCCGAAGAAACATTAGGTCTTATTCCTGCAGAGAATTTTTCAATTGCTCTGACAGAGCCCGTATTGCCTGTTTTAACTTCAAGTAATGGCCTTGCCACCAATCAACCCAATACTGATATTTTAATTGATGCTTGTAAGAAAACGGCCTGTTCAAGCGGTGCGCTTTATTACGAAGCCCCAACAAATAATTTATCTGTCGCAATCAACGTTGGACAACCGATAGCAGCCTCTGGAGCCTGGGTTTCGTGTGATACGTTCCTAGCAAATGGTCAGAATGAAGTTTTTGGTAGTGGTGACGGTAATTATACTTACAACGTTTGGGTAAAGTCTGAAGATACCGATTTAGATAATGTCACTCCATTAACTTCAATCACGAGTACTTCACGAGACATTACTGTTTCTGCAGATATCACAAATCCAACTGCGACTTTTGTTACAACTGCGACAGCAATGAATTCCCTTGATGATTTTAATGTAAGCTTTAATGTCAGTGACGGGACATCAGGTATATCGACGGCCAAAATGTATTACACCCCTGATTCAACTGACACAGCGACATTCCCTTATGTTGAACTTGGAAATATTACTCCAGGCTCACCTGGAAATGCCGACTTTTGTGTTCCTCAGAAAACTCATCCAAGTGGAGCTTTCCGAATCGTTGCCACAGATGCTGCTGGTAACTCTTCGACTATTGACCAAGTAGGGTTCACTGTTGCTAAAACTTCAAATCCTATTTTACCAAGCATTGCTTCCGCTTCAGAAGCTTCTCCAATAACGGGTGGCTCATCAACTGTTCGAATTGCAGCTTGCTTGCAAAGATCATGTAATGTTGGAGCACTTTCTTATGAACCCGCTGATAACAACCTCTTTGTCCAGGTCGCAACTTCACAGCCGGCAATAGGTGATGGTAATTGGGTTTCTTGTGCAACAGCATTGGCCAATGGAATTGTGTATAATTTCCCAACTCAAGTGGGAAGTGGTTATTACAATGCTGCTTCATTGTGGGTAAAATCTGAAGGATTAGATCTCGATGGAACAACTCCTGTGCAAGTTGTTTCAACCAGTTCAACTCCAATTTCAATTCCTTTTGACTATACAGTTCCGGCAATTACAGGAACTCCCTTTGGAGATCTCTCGATTACAGGGACTAGTTTATTGACTGGTTACTCACAAGGATCATTTAGACTTCTTCCTACTTGTGCTGATCCGACTTATATTCCTGCTGAGCCAACTCTTTCTGGAGCACTTAGTTTTAGTGCAGCAGGAGTTGATCCAACCGCGACAGTTACCGGATTGAGCACCTTGTTCACAACTGAACTTGCCGTCAATGATGTAATTGAAGTTTCAAATATTCGCTATCGAGTAGCTTCGATTACCAACAATACATCTATGGTTGTTAATAAGTATCAATCGACAGCAGTGACTGAAGCCAACTCAAGTTTTAAGAAAATTTCCGCTATTGCGGGGACTGTAAATGTTTCTGCAGATAATGTGAATGTCACTGGAATCGGAACAACTTTCACGACTGACTTTAGCAATCTGGACTACACTTATATTAATGGTGTTCTCACGCAAATTAAAACAGTCGTCTCAGATACACAAATAGTCTTGAATGAGAACCCTGGAAACGTTCCTGCTCTGGTTGGCAACGGTTTGATTCCAACCACTAAAATTAAACCTTATGGTGGAATGAAAATTACCAAAGGAGCAGGAGGTGCTCCTGCTGCTACTGATTCAGGTTGGCAGGTTTGTGATAGCGTCAACCAAACGATGCTGTTCGATGATTTCGTTAACGGAGTTAATAATCTTCAATTTTGGTTAAAAGATGTTGGCGATAACGTGAACAGTGCCTTTATTCCTTTTGCTGTCACTTATAATGCCCCCATTCTCAACGTTGAAAATGGTCCAACTATTTCGACAGAAATCGCAGACATTACTATTAATGCTTGTGGGGGTGGTACTCATATTACCAATGTCCTTTTTAATGAAACAGGAACTCAACCATTAGTGACAGACCCTGCTTGGCAAACATGTTCCAGTGCTGTTGGTGCATTGAAATCGATGCAGTTGTCACCAGGGAACCACACACTCAAGGCCTTTTTTAAATACGACGACAATTTTATTTCAAAAAATCCAGTGAATGTTCCTGTAAATTATTTGCCACAAGTGGCATGGGTTGAAACACCGATCGTGAATCGTCCACATACTTCCTATACGCTTGCAAGCTGCACGGGAGTGGATGCTGTGCTCGTCAATCAAGGAGCTGCTCCTTTAGCTGGTGATAGTGGTTGGCAAGCTTGTTCGACAACAGCTGGGGCAATTACTTATACTCTCACTAGTTCTGGCTCACAAACGGTTAACGTTTGGTACAAAACGGGAACTACTGTTTCACCCGATTTTTCTCAAGTGACAGTCAACTTTGTTCCACCTACGGCCAGTATTTTTGGTGGTTCACTGGTTAATAATACGCAACCACCTTTGAGTTTGGATCAGTGTACCGGAATTTCTAAGGTCTATATAAAGGTAGATGAAAGTTCACCGACAGCTCCAACGGCGGGAGATTTTGCGGGAGCTGGTGGCTTAACTTGCACCACTGCTCTCAACGGGATTATTCCTCCAGCTGTGGTTGGGGAAGGAAATCATACTTACGATGTTTGGTACTTATATAATGATGGGTATATTCTTGACCCTTGGTATAGTCGGGTTGCGATTACTTATAAAGCTCCAGATGTTACTCCTCCTCCTATTACTGTAGGCGAGGGGGCCGCCGTTCCGCTAACTTTATTTTTAGAAAATGGTGATGGAGCAGGAGCTGTTCCTGGACCTGTTGAGACTATCGAAAATAATGGTTCAAGAGCTTCATTTACTTTAAATACTTGTACCCCCAATCCAGATATTGCTTTGACGGGGACAGTTTCGGTTACGGCCGCCTCTACTGCCGTGACTGGTGTTGGTACAAACTTTACAGGTGAAATTAGTGCTGGAGATTTTATCCTTATATCAGGAGAGTCTCGCAAAGTTAAATCCGTTGATTCAGCAACTGCATTGACTTTGATATTGCCTCATACGGCAGGAGCATCGGCTGTCGCGGCTAATAAAACATTTCCAGAAGATGTCATTACTGGAATGATTTGGAAAAATGTTGCTCATTTGGCAGCAGCTCCAACTGCTCCTCTTGCTAGTGATTCCTTTTGGCAAGCTTGTAGCTCTGCCGTCAATGGTTTTAAAACGGAATCGTTAGTCGATGGTGATTATGATCTCTATGCTTGGTTTAAAGATGCCGCAGGAAATGTCAGTGCTTCTTCAATGATGAAAAATGTTATCATCGCGGCTGCTCCAGACATTATTGATCCTCCTCGTCCTCCAATTGAATTACAGAATGCTCCTGTTCTGACATCTGCTCCGGCACTTGTGCGAGTGACAGATTGTACTGATATCGATCAGATTTATATTGAAACGTCACAGTATCCAAATCCTTACGTCGAACCCAATCCTGGTTTAGCTGGGTGGCAGAACTGTTCAACTGTTTATGGCCCAATCGTTTACGACGTTGATTTAGCTGGTTCCTATACATTATCAGTTTGGTTTAAAGATGCTGCAGGTAATATTAATAGTCTGCCAAGAGACATTGCCTTTATTTTTGATCCAACCATCGGAAATCTTCCTGAGCCAATCGCTTATTGGACAATGGATAAAACTCACTTGAACAAAAATAGAGTGATTGATGCGAAAGGAACTAGCCATCTTTATCGATGGGATCTCTCACAAGTGACAGAAGTCGCTGGACGTTCAAGTGAAGGGTTGCAGTTTTCAGGAACGAATAGCTATCTTTTTACCGAAAATACTTCAACCTTGAAGCCTAGCATTTCAGTCACACTTTCTCTTTGGGCCTACCTGACAAAAAGTGATGCTGGAACAAAAGGACTCGCGACCAATGGTGACTACGGTCTCAAGCTTGAGGCCGGTAATTTAAAATTCTTTGCAAGTGGCATCGCCAATGTCGTTTCAATTCCGACTTCAAGTTATGAAACAGGTTGGCGCCATGTGGTGGGAACCAGTGATGGTCGTTATTTAAAACTCTATCTTGATGGACAACAGGTCTCGACGACTTTAGATTTAGGTGTTGCTGCTAACTTGACTTACGGATGTTCAAAATTATTCGTTGTGGGTGGTCTCAATGATGCCTGTAATAATAATCCATTAAGCACCAATCTCTTTGATAACAAGATCGATGAAGTCGTTGTTTGGGATCAATTTTTTACTGATCAAATGGTGCTTGATCATTATATTGATGCTTACAACAATTTTAAAGTGAAGCAAGATTCTATCGCTCCTGCCGATATTGCAGCCGCAACTTTTCAAGGCGAGTTTATGCAAAATGCACTTATCACTTTGCCAACCTGTGGCGATGCTAAGTTCATTTATATTAACGAAACAACTCACCCGCCAACAGTAGATAGTCCAGATTGGCAACTATGTAATACTCAGTATGCAGGTATTATCCATCCCAACCTCACTCAAGGAGCGCATGAGCTCAAGATTTGGGCAAAAGATGAATATAACAATATTTCTGCCAGTTATTTCAAGCTCGACACAACAATTACTGGAATCGCTTATCAATATCCAGGAACCCTGTACTATACCCTCGATAATAATCATCTCAATATCAACACGCTCTATGATATTTTCTCAGGTCATTTCGCCACCAACGTTGGAGCTTCGTCTAATCAAGTTGCCATTCAAAATGAAGGCTTTCTCTTCTCAAGAGCAGAATCAGATTTTGTAGAACGAAAATATGCTTACAATGCTCAACCTTTAAATAAAATCACCATGTCCATTTGGGCGAACCTCACCTCAAGTGATAATCGTCAGCAAGTCTTAGCAGGTAACCATACGACCAATCATGGATATTCTTTTGAAATCAATCAAGCGAATAACGAATTGAGATTCAATGTGGAAACTTCCGGAGGACTACGCTATGCCGGAATTGGAACAGCCTCCTATACTACTGGCTTTCATAACATCATTGGTTCTTATGATGGGCAATTTGTGAAAATTTATATGGATGGAAATGAAGTCGCCTCAGTTGATTACACATCGACACTTGGTATTCAGTATTCCTGCTTAGGCTCGTTTATGATTGGAGCCGAGTCGAGTTGTAATAATGGACCTGTCGCAGGAACCCATTTTGATAATATTCTAGATGAAATTGTAGTCTGGGATGATGCTCTCTCAAGTGGAACCATTTATAACTTCTTTAACGGTCAGGATACTGTTCCTCCTGTTTCAGTGGCAATAACTCCAAAGAATAATAATTATACAACGGGTATCCCCATTGCGAGATTCAATGTTTCATCTTGTACGGATGTCTCTGCGGTCTATGCAACCCTTGATACAACCGTTCCATTGCCCGATATTGCCAACTGGCAAGCTTG
Organism: Bdellovibrio sp. CG22_combo_CG10-13_8_21_14_all_39_27; assembly: GCA_002786715.1. Classification (GTDB taxonomy): domain Bacteria; phylum Bdellovibrionota; class Bacteriovoracia; order Bacteriovoracales; family Bacteriovoracaceae; genus 21-14-all-39-27. The sequence goes on along the minus strand of PCTW01000039.1, from coordinate 86,164 downwards.
TGCGACGACTGGTGATTTAATTAAATCTCCATTGCTCGCATTAGGTAATAACACCGTTAAATTTTGGTTTAAGGATGCAGCGGGGAACGTTTCCTTAACGAGCACCGACGTCGTCATGAACTTTACTTATGACTTTACTATTCCTACTCCCGATTCTTATTGGACGCTTAACCAAGTGAACGTCGATGGAGCTGTTGCCTTTGATGTGACAGGGGGAAAAGATGGGGTTTTAAACGGTACTTTACAAGTGGCTGCGCAAGTTGATGAAGGACGAAGTTTTAATGGAACTTCGGAATTTATTGAAGTTCCTTATAATGCTTCTTTTCAACCAGCCAATTTGGTAACCGTATCAACTTGGTTTAAAGTTGGTTCCTTCGATGCTGCCGACCATGTGCTGATTGGCAATTCTAACGGAGGTGGTTACTCATTAGTTCTTGGTAACAACACGCTTGAATTTAGAGTTGTAGTAGATAGTGCTAACGAGGTTATTTCAACGACGACTGTCGGTTTACTGACAACAGACTGGCATCATGCAGTAGGTGTTTATGATAATGGAACTCTCAGACTTTTCTTAGATGGGACAGAAGTGTTACCGGCCGTCACTGTCGCCTCACTAAATAAAGATATTACTTACACAAATAATAATTCAGTCATCATCGGTGCCGCTTCAACGGCCACAACCGGAGCTGCAGGCAGTTATTTTAGTGGAAGTCTAGATGAAGTTTCTTATTTCAATGCTGCTTTAACAGATACGGTTGTAACTGCAATGTATAATCGTGGAATTGATCACGATCTCATCTATTATAATGTTACTCCTCCGACTGTTCCGGGAACTTTGAATATAACCTATTATAACTCTCTCGTTTCTCGAGCTAACCTAACAGTCAATTCATGTACCGGACTCGATTATATTCTTGTTTCAAAAGATGAATTCCCACCAGATAAAAATGATATTGATTGGCAAAAATGTAATACTCTTGTCGGCGGTCTTCTTTCAAAAGAACTCACGACTGCCGATTCCTTTGGTAAATTATGGACTAAAGATCTCTTTGGTAATATTTCAAAAACGTTTGAATACGTTCCTATTACCACTCAATATGATCTTCCTATCTCAAGACCAGTAGTCCATTGGACTTTTGATAACTCCCATTATCTCGGAGCCTCGAGAACGGCCTACGATCGCTTAAGTCAGATCAACTTAAAATCAGATACTCTTAAAAACGTTGAACCAGATCCCGTCGGAACTTGTCGTTATATTGAAGGATTGGACTCTAATACCAGTGTCTTGCAAACCAACCAAACGGGCGTTCTCAATCAGTCATTTGGTTTTGGAATTTTTAACTCTAGTAAGCAACCTACTATTTTAAGGGCCAATCATCCAGCGAATGCTAAGGTGAAGCCAACTGACAAGCTCTCGGTGGCGGCATGGGTTTATTTAGTCGGTTCAGCAAATACTGGTGGAGTTGATAAGCATATCGTCAGTAATTTGTTTAACGGTAAGGGATGGGCCATTCGATTGCAAGCGACAAACTTTGATGATCGAGGTTTACGCTTCTCCGTTTATACAGATCAAGGCTTAGTTGAGCCTTATCTTGAAACTAAAAATTATACGACAGGTTGGCACTTAGTTGTCGGTACTTTTGACGGCCAAAAGGCATCGCTATATTTTGATGGTATTTTTGTTAAGTCATTTTCAACCGCATCACCAGCAACCATTACTTATGAACCAAGTGTGAATACTTTTGTTGGTTCCGCCGCTTCAACCAATGATCTTCCCAATAACTGGAAAACTTACGAAATCAATACTCCATGTGGGGCCATGTACCCAGGACCAGGAGCCATCACTTCAAACTCATACTATGATCAAAAAATAGATGAAGTCATTGTGTGGGATAAAACCATTGGCGGATTAGAAGTCTCTTCTCTCTATCACAATGGTGCCGATATTTTATATGCGGCAGACACCACTCCTCCGGTTAATCCAACGGTCGCCCTTGAGAATACGCGTCCTAATATGTTTACCAATAAGGCTTATTTTACGGTCAATAGCTGTACCGATATTTCAGGGGTTTTAGTTAACGAAGGAACTCAACCTGATAAACAAGATGCCCGTTGGGAAATTTGTCGTTTGAGACTTGGCTCCTTTGGGATTGAAAGTTTAACAGCCGGCGGACATACCGTGACCACTTGGTTTAAAGATCTTGCCGGTAACGTGACGCCCGTTTCTTCTGACTTTGTGGTTGATTATAACAATGCTGCGGTTCCAAGTGCGAATGCGGTTTGGCCACTTGATGCCACCCAAACTGTATCTAAGTGGACAGCGGATATTGTGGACAATAAAGTTCACGACCTTCTTCTTACCAATATTGATACACCCGTCAATCCAACCGCCACTCATGTTGCAGGTAAAGTGAATGAAGGCTTCATGCTCGGAAGTGCTAACGGCAACGTTGGTTCCTACTTAACTGGAACTTCAACTAAACTTTTAAGACCTGTGAATTATCTCTCAGTTGGTGGCTGGTATTATTTAACCAACTCTGATGGAGCAACCAAGGTTCTGATTGACCATCACAATTATGCCTCAGCCACGTCGAGAACTGGTTATGACTTGAGATTGACTGGTGGAAATTTAGTCTTTAAATCGGAACTAGATATTGCCAATACTGTAGTTGCTTCAACTTCAATGACAGGTATTTCTACCGGATGGCACCATGTGCTTGGAGTTTTCACAGGATATGAACTTAAACTCTTTGTCGATGGAGTTGAAGTCTCGAGCGTTGGGCCATTGGCCGAACGAGATTACGTAAGATGGGATGTTCCGACGCCATTTAGAATTGGTGCTGAGTCAAACTATAATACCAATCCTAATGCTTTCTTTAATGAAAAGGTTGATGAAGTCGCCATTTATGGATTCGATTTAACTCAAACTCAAATTAATTCAGTTGTCACTGCAGGGAACTCCGGGAATCACGTTTATGCAGCCTTAGCAGCTCCTGCAAATGTGGATAACGCTTATATATATCATTACGATAACTTCGGGCCTCGCGCTCGAATGACGATATTGGATTGTACCAATACTCCTTATATTTTTGTTCAAGAGCAAGATGCTGCAACTCCAGATCCAAAAGATGTGGATTGGAGAAACTGTGTAACCACAAAAGGTGCTATTCTTTCTAAAGAGCTTCCTCTCGGAACTCAATTCGTCGATGTCTATGCTAAAAATGCTGATGGAGTTATTTCAACTGTCGCTGGTCGCAAAGAAATTTTGCCTATCGTTCCTGAAAAGAAAAGATTAACGGGTACTGTCACTATCGTTCCTTCCCAAACTGCTTTGGCCGGTGCTGGAACATTGTTTACGACGGAACTAGCCCCTGGCGACTACGTTGTTATTGCGGGCGAAGTTCACGCTGTTCAGTCAATCACCAATGATACCAATCTCGTGTTATCACAAGCTCATACCGTGGGAGCAACGGGAGTCGCTATCGATAAGGCCGTCGACTATAACCTGACATTGCCAATTACGTATTACTCATTGAACACTGACCAAATTACAGGAACGAATCATCCTGACTTCTTTACTAGAGGAAACGCTTCAGAAACAAATGCTCCAGTGAGAGTTGCCAACGCTGATGGGGGAGCCCTGCAATTTAATGGAACGAGTAATTATGTCAGTACATCAACGGTGGCGATAAATGACTTGAGACAAGAAATTACCATTGGCATTTGGGCAGAAATTACTAATGGAGATGCGACTCTTAAAAGAATCGTTAACCGTTATACAGACGTCAACGATACTGCCATTCTTCTCGAGGGTGGAAACTTAAAGTTTAGAGTCAATGTTACTCAACCTTCAACATTTGATAGAGGAACTTCTTATGTTGATGCAAGCTATCCGACTTCGCTGATCAGTACGGGCATGCACTTTGTAACCGGAATTTATGATGGGTATGATGTAAAACTTTATCTCGATGCTATTCTCGTTGCCACAACAAATGTTGGATATCGCAACTGGGCCGCAAACGGTTTAAGACCAATCGTTCAAGATCAACTTAATGGATTTCGATTATCATATACGACGACAGGTTGGTACGCCGGAATTCTTGATGAATTTTTATTATTTGATAAAGCCTTATCAGAACCAGAAATCGTCTCTTGGTATAAGCGCTATGCTTGGGCCATCACTCCGGCCGATAGTACGCCTCCGACGACGATCCCAAATATTGGAGTGATTGCTTCGACCTTCGGTGCCAATTGGCCAACAGATAATCCGGATCCAATGTACACCGTTGATGATTGTACAGATATCGCCGGTGTTTATATTACGATTGATGGGCAAGCTGCTCCTACTGCATTTGATACAGGTTGGCAGCGTTGTGAAACGCTTGGTGGTTATCTTTTAGGTCCAACGCTATCTGCGGGATCACACACTGTTAAATTCTGGTTTAAAGATGCTAACGGCAACGTGACGCCAACTTCGATTGATACAACGGTTGTCTATTCTGTTCCAGCAAGACCCGATCCTGTCGCTTATTGGGCGATTGATGATGAAACAGTCGTGGGTAAAAAATTGTATGAGTCAGTCAATCAACTCGATGCTGATATGTATGGTGTCTTACCAGCTGATTTTGTAGCAGGTAAAGTTAATGATTCAATTAAGTTTGATGGTTCTCGAAAATATTTAGAAGTAGAGCACAATAGTATTATTAAACCAACTGATGAGCTTTCGGTTTCATTTTGGGTAAATATTATTGGTGATTATACTAATCAAGCTGAAAGATATATTTTAAATAATCGTGGTGATACACCTGAAGGCTTCGCCTTTAGATGGCATTGTACCTCTACATGCTCTCCCGGTAATGCGGCTACGGCTCAATATTTTGAATTCTTACTCAATCTTGGCGGCACGGATTTTACTTTGGATATTCCTCAGGCCCAAATCGGTGGAGGATGGAAGCATATTGTTGGTACTTTTGATGGTCGTTTTATGAAGCTATACATCAATGGTGCCCTTTCTCGAACCAAAGACACAGGAAGCAATCGCACTATCTTCTATAACCCTCCTGCTGGTAATTATCCAGGGACATCATTAGTGATGATGGCAAAAGCTTCAGATACTGAAAAACCATCTGGTAGTTACTATGATGGTAATATTGACGAAGTGGCCATTTATAACACAGCACTTTATGCAACCCATGTCACAGACATTTATACGAATTTTGCCAATAACTCGACTAAAATATACGATCCATCATTAGCTGTGATCACGCCTCCTAACGCAAGAACTGTCATCTATGAACCTGGCAAAAAATCTTACGGTTCAAGACTTCGAATGACTGTTTCAGATTGTACAGATATGAATCAAGTGTTAGTGACTGAGTCGACCACGGCACCCGCTAATAATGATGAAAATTGGCAGCCTTGTAACACTCTCGCAGGTGGTATCCTTTCTGCTCCGATGACTTATAGTTCAACTGTGATTCCTGTCGTTTGGGCGAAAAATTTTACAGGTACAGTGAGCGCGAGTTATGGAACTGCAAATGGTCAAACTTATACTTTTCCTAATTACGTAACCGATATTCCTCGTCCTCAAGTTCACTGGTCGCTTGACTCTAGTTTCGTGAACGCTCTTGTTGCAACAACCACAAAAGATTCACTCTCAAGAGCAGATGGAGTTCTCGATGCCGTGGGCGTTCCAACCAGTACAGTCACCCAGGCGGCTGGAACAGTGTCAATCTCATCGGCTTCAAATGCTGTGACCGGTGTTGGTACTACTTTCACGACTGAATTTGTGGTGGGAGATCGAATTAGAATTGGAAATGAAACCCTTCAGATCCAATCAATCACGAATGACACGGCTCTTGTTACTGAGACTAATCATCTCGGCGGAGCTACCGGCAGTGTCTATTATAAAATAGGTGATTTCGCAACGGGAACGTTATCTGCGATTGAGGGTGGTTTTAATTTTGATGGGGTCGATGACATGATCTCGATTCATCCGACAGCCGCTACCAATCCAATGTATGACATTTCAATTTCAGCTTGGGTCCAGCTCAAAAAAGGTGAAACTCAACATCGCCATATCGTTGGTAACGAGCAATATTTTGCAACTGCTTCTGGTGGCGGTGCTGGCCTTCGCATTAAAAATGCTCAGCTCCAATTTTATGTGACGAGCTCGCCTTCTCGAGTCACTTACGTCGCAGGAATTGATACCAATATTTACTCAGATGGGCTTCATCATATTGCTGGTACCTATGATGGTCGCGATCTGAATCTTTTCCTCGATGGGGTTAAGGTTAAGACTTATTCAATTCAATTATTTGGTACTCGAGTAGAAATCTATCACGATGATACTAGTCATTGGACTATTGGTGCAGAGACTGGAACTAATAATGCCGGTGTTGCTTCTTCATTTTACAATGGTGTTATTGATGATGTTCGAATTTGGGATAAAACTTTAACTGAGCAACAAGTGTATTACGATTACGAATATGGTGCTTTCTATTTGCCAACGGCCGTTCCAGATGGAATTGCACCTACCGATCCAGGAATTTATCTCTCAAATGGATTGACCACCAGTAATATGCCATGGGTTAACTTTACAATGCCGAGTTGTACTGGGGCCAATGGAATTGAAATCAATGCCATTTATGTCAAAGTGGGTGATGCTACTCCACCTTTAAAAGATGATCTCGGTTGGCAATTTTGTTCGCTCGATGCTGCTTATATTATCTCTTCACTGTTGGATGCAGGTGCCTCCAATGTTTACATTTTCTATCGTGATGAAGAAGGTGACGTTTCAGCTGCGCCAGCAAGTACCTTTAGTGTAACTTATTATCCGCCTTCAATGGTGAACCCTCAGGCTTATTACACTTTCAATGCGGCGGATAGAGTCGGCAGTTATTATTATAAAGATTTGGCGGGACATAAAGATATCAGATCTCAAAGCTATGTCTATGATCCAATAAAAGTAGGAGGGGGAATTGGTGGATCTGATGCCTTTAAACATGGAATTCCATCAGACAATGAATATACGTATACGATCAATCGTACTTATCGCGGTGAATACGATGCGGTGAAAGATTTTGCCTTCTCATTTTGGTACAAGATGAATAAGGCTGTTGGTTCTAATACTTCTTTGATGAATCAAGGACAATATGACGTTGTAAGAACAACTGCAGACACTATTACCGTTTTAAATTATGCAACTAAATCGCGCCTCAAGTCGGGTGTTTGGCATAATATTGCAGCTTCTCGAACAGGTAGTACTTTAAAGCTTTATTTCGACGGGCGTCTCGATGCTTCTTATTTTGTGGGCAATGGCAACCTTGCTCTTAATGGTTTACCGCTGGTCATTGGTGGAGCTGAAGGTTGGTATGATGAAATCGCTCTCTACGACCAAGGTTTATCTGAAGAGCAGATGGCCTATATCTATTATCACGGCGCTAAAAATGAATATTTAGATACACCGATACCTAATTATGTTGAGAGTAAAATTCCAGATTATTATTGGAACTTTAATGATGCCAATTATGCTGATCCATATCTCAATTCATTGACGGGGACATTACCCATGAGACGTGTGGGATCTGTTACTCCAAGTCAAACAGGTGTTGATGCCAAAGTTGCCGAGAGTTTCCTCTTTACACGTTTTGAAGATGTTGTGATTGGTGGAGAGGCCAATACTGTTGGTGTTCATCAGTATTTAGAATCTGATTCAGCAGCTCCAATTGCCTTTGGAGCAGAATACACAATCTCGTTATGGACGAAGCAACCAAGTTATGCTGGCCATTATAATGCTAGTGGCGACACGTCTTCAAATGATAGTACGGCGATCCTCGACATGTGGGGACCTGACGATGAAAATCAAGTTTTCCGAATTACCTATAATAGAGGAGCTTCATCGGCGACGACTCACTATTATAATTTTATTCAAAGAGTTGTTGTTGGTGGAACTGGTACGCATGCCGTGTCGGCAACAATTGATCCTTTAACGGCAGATAATACGTGGGTTTATCTTACTGTCCGTAGGAAAGGAAAGGTTCTTAATTTCTTCGTCAATGGCATTGAGTCAGGATCGTTAGATACAAATAACTTGAATCCACTTCTTGTTCCTAATTTAACCAGATTAAGATTTGGTGAATCAAGTCTATATAGTTATTACAATATTGCAGGAACAGTAACAGTAGGCGCAGGCTCTAATGCAGTCGTTGGTACTGGAACTAGTTTTCTAACCGATCTCTTTGAAACTAAAACGGGAACTGTCGATGTGACTCCTGGTACTTCCGCAGTCGTTGGTACTGGAACTTCTTTCTTGACTGAATTTGCGATCAATCAGTTCGTTAAGATAAATGGCGAGATTCATCAGATTGCTACTATCACTGATGCAACTAATATGACCCTTGTTACAACACATACTGGTGGAGCTGTCGGAAGTAGCATCTTTAAACGCACAACCAATACCGTAAGAATTGGGCTTCAGAATTTTACCATCACCAATATTATCGATGATACAAATCTTACTCTTAGTGCTAATCACACGACAGGAGCAACAGGAGCCGATTTTGGTGTCAATATTAGTAAAACGAATGCTGCCGCCAGTGATGAATATGCCTATAACGGTCTGCTTGATGAAGTGGCCATTTGGAAAGACCGCGCTCTTAGTCAGCGTGAAATTTATGAGAATATGTTAAAAGGTAATGCCGGCAATCCAATTCCTATTGATCCAGTGGCAACTTTGGTTGGAGTCAATGGTGCAACAACTTGGGATACCCCGACAGCTAAAATCCAGCTGAATGATTGCAATGGATTTTCTCATGTTTGGGTGGGCTTTGTTGGAGATGCGGCTCCTCTCGACACTGCTGTTGGTGACGCCACTTATCCAGGTTGGGTGGCTTGTGATCCAAATACTCCACTTGATTCGGCCACACTGGCTTTGATACAAACTTATAATTTACGATTGTGGTTTAAAACCGGAGTCGTTGTTTCAAGTTATACAACTGATATTAATATTGATCGCATTACAGGGGATACCACACCTCCAACTCCTCCAAGTGTTACTAAAATTAATGCTGAGCCTACGACTGAAGCCTTTGCCAAATTCACGATTGGTTCGTGTGCGGACATTGATGGTGTTTATGTTGGAGTCACGGCCTCTCCACCTTCTGGAACTCAATCTGGTTGGCAAACTTGTACTACTGCCGCTGGAGCTATGCTCTCGCCACCTTTAGTCAATGGAGTCAACAATATAAGTGTGTGGTTTAAAGATGCAGCCTCAAACGTTTCGGCCAGTACCGATTTCGTCATCACTTATAATGAACCAGCTGTGCCGGCACCAAGCTTGTATTTGACTATGGATAATGCCCAAATTATTACACCTTCTAAGTTCCAAAGAGAAGTGATGACTAATGATCTCGCTCAAGGTGTGAATACCGGAACGCTCGCAGGTGGTTATACTGGAATTGTGAATGAAGCGGTCAACTTCTCAAGTAATGCTTACTATGATTTAGCTTATAGTCCTCTGACTCTTACCAACGCGATTACAGTTTCAGCGTGGATTAATATCACAGCACCTTCGCTTGATTCTCATGTCATTGGGCGTTGGGATGAAACTTCGGCCAACGACAGTTTTGCAGTAAGAGTTGATTCGATTGGACGCTTGTGTTTAGATTTCCAAACGACTGCATCGACAGGAACTTGGAATACTAATAAATACAAGAGAGCTTGTTCGAGTAACAAAGTTGAGTTTGCGGTCTGGCAACATATTGCAGTCGTAAGAAATGCCGGGCTTATCCAATTCTATATCAATAATGCTTTGGCCGGTTCTACTTCAATCAACACTGCAAACTTTGTGGCTTCGCCAATTGGAGTTCGTGTCGGTGCTCAGATTAGAGGTGGTAAAAACTCACCTGTCACAGGTCAGCTCGATGAAGTTGCGATTTGGAATAGTGTCCTAACCGCTGATGAGCGAAGTGCCGTCTATGCTAAAGGCTTAAAAACAACTTCACTCGCAACAGAGTCAGGAACTATTGACCCGGCGATTTCACCGACTCATTATTGGAAGTTTGAAACGGGCTCAGAGTTGGTTGATACCATCGCTGGAACCCCTCTGCATTTTGATACCAACACAGGTCCTGCGACTCTCGAAACAACAGGTGGTCAAGTATTAGACTACTTCCTCTTTACTTCAACCAACTCAAGTGTGATTAGCCGAGCGGCTGCAACCTCCATCAATTTTAGTGGAGATTTCACCATGTCTGTATGGGTGAAGCCAACTACCAACACAGCTTCGGACATCTTAGGCAAATGGGATACGGCAACTCCGGCTGATCAGGAATTTAGATTAAGAACAACTGCTGCTGGACAAGTGATCTTTGATTTCCAAACATCAACTCCAACAACGAGTAGCATCTCAAGTATTGAAAATTTAGCAGTGGGAGTATGGTCGCGTATTACTGTGGCAAGATCGGGCACTGCCCTTTATCTCTATATTAATAGCAAGCCACAAAACGTCATTGATATCGGGGCTGATCCTCTTATTGATACTGCTTTAGTACCTCTCAGCTTAGGTGGTAATGCCATGAACTCTAGCAGTTATTTTAATGGCGCAATCGATGATTTGGTCATTTATCAAAGTTATCTCCAAGAGAGAAAAATCTACTTTAATTACGACAAAGGTTTGATTGGCGACCCAGTCATACCATAATCCTCGGGAATTAGATCATCTTGTTCACCCTTTTTTAATCAGGCATAATATTAAAATGGAAATGTGGAGCTCATTCAACAATAAAAAGAACATGGAACTTCTAAGGGATTCAATTCCGAAGAGGGAAGAGTGGACGCTTTGGCAAAGCTCAACTCAAGGTCGAATGAAATGGACAGGCGTCATTGTCGAATGCGAAGAGAAAATAACAAAACTCGAAATTACCTCTGAAAATATTGAAGAGCTTCGCGAGCTCGAACCGATCTTTGCTCATTTGCCGAAAAAAGATATCATTTTCAAACGGGACAAATACCAAAAGAATGGATCTGAGCTCACTTTTAAAACACCAACTGAAATCAAAATAAAAGAACGTCGAACTCAATCTCGTTTTTATTTTAAATATCAAGACTATAAAAGCGTCAGCTTAAAATATAAGCATGATGAAAAAGAACAAATTGCCAATTATACGTTAGTTGATCTAAGCACAGCAGGGTTGGCCTTTGTGATCACTCAAGCCGAGTCTCTTAAATTTCATATCGATCAAGAAATTGTACTCACTCATATAACCGATCAGCAATTGCCAAGTGACCATCGGGCCAAGATCATTTCAATTGATCGTTTTCAATTACCGGAAGGAATTAAAGATCGAACCAATGCTTCAGAGTTAACCAGAATCGGCGTCAAATACATTGAATCTCTTGAGTCAGTGACGTATAAATCGATTGGAAGTATTATCGATAAAAGACAATCGAAATTAAAAGGAATTGAAACCTCGGGCTTTAATGGTTTAAGCGATGAAGAACAATTAAAAGTCTTGGCCAAAGTCAAAGAAGACAATCCTGCACTCGCCGCCAATTTACAGGAACGGATCGAAGAGTTAGATCATCTTCGTTATCTCACTAACCAAATGAAGCAAATTTTTTGGACAGAAGTCAAAAGGGAATTACTGGCGACTGCTCTTCGTCTCTCCAGTAAGGAATTGCTCTACGAATTATTGGGAGAAGTCACTGATAATATCAAGAACGAATTCTTAGAACAGATTAGTCAGCCCAAGCCTCCAGCGGCCATTAATAAAGCGCAAGACGAAATATGCAAATACATTCGTGAAAAAGAAAAGTTAGGAGAGTTCGTCCTCGATGCAACGAGCTTCATTAAATATGTCTGAGCAAATTAACCCCAAAGAATATCAAGTCGTCTTATCCTTTGCCAAAAGTGATCTCAAGCCTCAATACCAACTCAAATTTAATGTGGTTGAAAATACTATTACTCCCATTTGGTTAAAGTATCTGATCGCAACATTGAAATTTAATTATCTCTTTAAACCGCGCTTTATGGGATTTATTGACGGAGCTCGAAATCCCGAATTTCTCGCTCGCAAACTCAATGAATGCATTGACGTCATCAATAAAGACGGACGCTATTCAATTCCGGAAAAACTCGAAGGACCCTTTACTCAAGAGTATTCAAATATCATTCATCACCATTTCGAACTCTTAATCGGCACTATCTGGCAGCAGACTGAGTATTGGCATCAATCTTCCAATGAGGTCAAATCTGCTGTCTGCGGGCTCAATGACTATGTCCATGAGCTCGAAGCTTGGGAGCGCTCTGAACTGGCCCGTGCTCAAGATCCGAAAAGAACAATCGCCTACGTTTTGACCGAATTTTTTGAATCCCCTGGCATGATGCTCGGGCCTGAGTTTGAAAAAGAGTTTTCTCTCGATACACAATTTGGAGATATGCTTCTGCATTACGGGCAAATTGGAAAAACGTGGCTGGAAGTTTGTATCGACAAAGACGCCGACATTTTCGATCCCGCCATTCAGCCTCTGGTGCGTTTAACCGGAGCCTTTAATATTAACTTTTTTTCAGTTAACGGTGAAAGTCTCCAGAAAGAAGCTGATGAGCACCTAAAGTCGCTGGGCAAAGACCCCAGGGCCTCTGATCTACGACTGGGACAAGTGTGCTTGGCCAAACTCGATAAACAAGGTCAAAGTGAACAAGAGATTATTTCGGCCCTTCACCAATTCCAAGAAATCGTCAAAATCGAAGTCTTAAAAGATCAGCAAATCGTTGTTTCCCAACAAATGCCGGCCAAATTAGAACGTTATTTCATGACTCAAAAATAATGTGAATTCAATATGTTACAATTGCAATCTCAATTGAAATCAGTTTTGATTTGTTCCATAATCAAGAGAACTGAGATTCCTTATGATCATTATTCGATCAGCTTCTTTAAACGATATTCCCTCTTTAGTACAACTCGAACAGAGTTGTTTTAAGTATTATCTCTTAGATAAAAAAAGTTTTTCTCGTTTTATTAAAAGTAAAACATCGGAACTTTTTGTCGCAGAAGTGGGAAGTCAAATTGTAGCTTACAGCTTAATGCTCTATCGAAAAAACTCAAAGAAAGCGCGACTCTATTCAATCGCTGTTGATGAGAAATATAGAAAGCATAAAATTGCGACAAGACTCTTGGCCTTTGGGGAAGAGCTTGTTCGTCAAAAAGGAATGAGAGAAATTGCACTTGAGGTCCAAGTTGAAAACACTCACGTGATTCAGTTTTATCAAAAACATGGTTATATCGGAAAAAAAACCATACCCGATTATTACGAAAGTGGTCAGCATGCAGAACGCATGCACAAAGCTCTTTAAACGAGGACTTTATGCTTCGTTTTGATTACTTCATCGATTAGTCGCGTTTCGTATTCGCAGGCTTGGCCAAAATCTCAAGATAGAAATTTTCAATTTTTTCTTTCAAATATTCTTCAATCTTTAGATTAATTTCATTAGTTTTAATGGCCAAGGCTTGTTGTTCATTAACACCTATTCGGCAATCA